>CAZKXI010000015.1:0-5796 GCA_964556755.1 uncultured Eubacteriales bacterium | reverse complement strand
CGTTTTGACACGTCCGGCGGTTTTAAGACATAATGAGCCTCAATCCGATCGAATTCCGCAAGGAGCCTTCCGATGGAGATCTCTCACCGGGGACAGACCGTTCAAGCCTCGCCCATCCGCAAGTTCAAGCCCTATGCCGATGCCGCCGCGAAAGCCGGCGTCAAGATCTACTTCCTGAATATCGGCGATCCCGACATTCCCACGCCCAAGCCGATCCTGGACGCGGTCCGGGCCTTCGACGATCCCATCCTCAGCTACGGCCCGGCCCAGGGCTTTCTGGAGCTGCGGCAGGGGATCGCCGGCTACTTCGCCGGCTACGGCATCGACCTGACGGCCGACAACGTCATCATCACCAACGGCGGGTCCGAGGCGATCCTGCTGGCCTTCGCCACGGTGGCCGATCCCGGCGACGAGATCATCATCCCGGAGCCGTTCTACACCAACTACAACGGCTACGCCTCGCTGGCCAACCTCAAGGTCGTGCCTCTGACCCTGAAGGTCGAGGACGGCTACCGCCTGCCCGCGGCGGCGGACTTCGAGGCCAAGATCACGCCGCGCACCCGGGCCATCGTCCTCTGCTCGCCCAACAACCCCACCGGCACGGTCTACAGCGCGGAGGAGCTGCGGCGGGTCGCCGACCTGGCCGTCGAGCACAACCTCTTTCTCATCGGCGACGAGGTCTACAAGGAGTTCGTCTACGACGGGCTCAAGCACATCAGCCTGCTGGAGTTCCCCCAGGTCCGGGACCGGGTCATCGTGGTCGACTCGATCTCCAAGCGCTTCTCCTGCTGCGGGGCGCGGATCGGCGCGGCGATCACCCGCAACGAGGCCGTCTACGCGGCCATGCTCCGCTTCGCCCAGGCCCGCCTCTGTCCGGCCTCGATCGAGCAGAAGGCGGCCATCGCCGCCTACAAGATGGGCATCGGCTACTTCGAGCCGGTCAGGCAGGAGTACGAGCGGCGCCGCAACGCGCTCTACGAGGGCCTGGCCGCCATCCCCGGCGTCACGGTCCGCAAGCCGCAGGGGGCCTTCTACATGAGCGTCCGGCTGCCGGTCAAGGACTCCGAGAAGTTCGTCCTCTTCATGCTCAACGACTTCCGTCTGGGCGGCGCCACGGTCATGGTCGCCCCCGAGGCGGGCTTCTACGCCACGCCGGGCAAGGGCCTCAACGAGGTCCGCATCGCCTACGTCCTCAAGGAAGAGGACATCCGTCAGGCCCTGGTCATCCTCAAAGCCGGCTTGGAGGCCTTCCAGGCCGTCGAGAAGTAGCCTTCACTTCCGCCAGGGCAGGGGCTTGTCGCCCAGCTCGGCGGCCAGCTCGTAGGTCAGCCGGGCCAGGGCCTCGGCCTTCCCGTAGTCCAGCTTGTCGGCGTCGTCCGTCGCCCGGTGGTAGTCGATGTGCGAGCCCGAGAAGAAGAAGACGCCGGGGATGCCGAAGGGGGTGAAAGACATATTGTCGCTGCCGGCGCCGCCGATCCGCTCGAACTTGAGGGGCCAGCGGACCGTCCGCTCGTTGACCGCGATCAGCAGCTTCTTGAACTCCGGCGTGACCGTGTCGGTGTCCAGGGCGTAGTGGGCCCGGTCGGCCTCCGAGGCCTTGTCGGTGCGGGCGATCATGTCCAGGGTCAGGTCGGCCACGATCTTCTCCCGCGGCACGGGGCATTCGGCCAGGAAGTGCCGCGAGCCGAGGAGGCCGCTCTCCTCGCCGGAGAAGAGGACGAAGACGACCGAGCGCTTGAACGGGCGGCGGGCCACGGCCTCGGCGATCTCCATGACCGCGGCGCTGCCGCTGGCGTTGTCGTCGGCCCCGTTGCGGATATCGCCCTTCGAGTCGGGGCTGAGATGGTCGAGGTGCGCGGTCACGGCCACGTACTCGCTCTTGAGGACGGGATCGGAGCCTTCGATGATCCCGACCACGTTCCAGGACGGGAGGGGCTCGGCGTCGAAGGCGGCTTCGACTGTCGCCGTGACGCCCTTCAGCGCCGCCGGCCGAACCTTGGCCGCTTCGGCTTCGCCCGCCTTCTTGGGGGCTCCGGCTTGGCCGGCCAGGAGCGACAGGGCGGTCTCGGGCTTGAGGGTGACGATCCAGGGAATGAAGGCGGGAGCCTTGGGGTTGGCGTAGACGATCTGGGGAGAGGCACTCTTGGGCTTGGACCTGTCGATCATGGCCGCCAGAGCCGGATCCGTGACGATCAGGACGCCGGCCGCCTGGAGCGACAGCAGGGACATGAGCTTCTTCTGGAAGCCGCCGGCCTGGAGGTAGGTCTTATGGATGGCTTCGGGCAGGACGGGCTTGCCCCGGCGCAGGGGCGCGTTGGGCCAGATGACGACGAGCTTGCCCTTCGTGTCCAGCCCCTTGAAGTCGTCCCAGCCGGAAGCCGGCTCGCGGATGCCGAAGCCGGCGAAGACGACTTCCAGCGTCCGGTCCTGGCAGGGCAGGATGTCTCCGTCGAGCCATTTGAAGTCCTTGGGCTGCTCCAGCCGGATCGGGCCCTTGGGCGTCGCGATCGTCAGGACGGGCTCCTTGGTGCAGGTCCGCCGCTGGACGGGCACGGGCTGGAGGTAGCCGGGCTTGCCGTCGGCCTGGGCGGGGGGCTTGAGCCCGGCGGCCTTGAACTGGCTCTCGCCGTAGCGGGCGGCGATCTCGTATCCCTTGGAGGCCATGAAGCGGCCCTCCAAGGCGTCCGAAGCCAGGAAGTAGACATGGCGGCGGATTTCGGACGCGGTGATCGATGCGGCCGGAGAAGACGCCTCCTGGGCCGCCAGGGGGATGACCAGGGCGGCCAGGAGGACGGGAACGGTCGGACGCGAACGGCGCTGGGACATGGTTCTCTCCTTGCGGACGGGGGGAAGCCGCGGCCGGGCGCGACGGCCCTCGCCTGTCTAATACGGAAGAAGGCCCCCTCCGGTTCCCGTCGCGGGAGGGCGGGCCCGCGGTTCCGGGAGGCCGTTTGTCTCTTTCCCGGGGCTCTTCCGCTCCGAACGTCCTTTTTCTATCGGCGCTTGAATTCGCCCCCCCGTCCGCGTTATCATTCAGCGTTTTATGGCCTCGTCCCGCGAAAAAGGAGTCCGACTATGAAATATGTCTATTACTTCGGCGGCCGCAAGGCCGAAGGCAAGGCCGCGATGAAGAACCTGCTTGGCGGCAAGGGCGCCAACCTGGCCGAGATGGTCAACATCGGCCTGCCCGTGCCCCCCGGCTTCACCATCTCCACCGAGGTCTGCACCTACTACTACGACAACCGCAAGACCTATCCCAAGTCCCTGGCGGCCGAGGTCAAGGCGGCCCTGGCCAAGGTCGAGAAGGCCATGGGCGCCGCCTTCGGCGACGCCAGGAACCCCCTTCTCGTATCGGTCCGCTCCGGCGCCCGGGCCTCCATGCCGGGCATGATGGACACCATCCTGAACCTGGGCCTCAACGACCGCACCGTCGAGGGCCTCATCGCCAAGACCGGCAACCCGCGCTTCGCCTACGACTGCTACCGGCGCTTCGTGGCTATGTACGGCGACGTCGTTCTCGGGCTCAAGCCGGTCAGCAAGGACGACATCGACCCCTTCGAGGCCATCCTGGAGGCCCGCAAGCACGCCCGGGGCGTCAAGCTCGACACCGAGCTGACGGCCGATGATCTTAAGGCCCTGGTGGCCGAGTTCAAGAAAGCCATCCTGGAGAAGACCGGCCACGAGTTCCCCGAAGACCCCATGAAGCAGCTCTGGGGCGCGGTCGGGGCCGTCTTTGGATCGTGGATGAACGAGCGGGCCATCGCCTACCGCAAGATGTACGACATCCCGGCCGCCTGGGGCACCGCGGTCAACATCCAGTCCATGGTCTTCGGCAACATGGGCGACGACTCCGGCACCGGCGTCGCCTTCACCCGCGACGCGGCCACGGGGGCCAACCTCTTCTACGGCGAGTTCCTGATGAACGCCCAGGGCGAGGACGTCGTGGCCGGCACCCGGACGCCGCTGCCGATCGCCCGCCTCAAGGACGAGAATCCCGTCCTCTACGGCCAGCTGGAGGGCATCCGCAAGACCCTCGAGTCCCACTACAAGGACATGATGGACATCGAGTTCACCATCCAGCAAGGCAAGCTCTACATGCTCCAGTGCCGGGTCGGCAAGCGGACGGCCTTCGCCGCCATCCAGATCGCCGTCGACATGGTCGGCCAGAAGCTGATCGACGAGAGGGAGGCCCTTCGGCGCATCGAGCCCGACCAGCTGAACCAGCTGCTGCGGCCGATCTTCGATCCGGCCGAGAAGGCGGCCGCGATCAAGTCCGGACGGCTGATGGCCAAGGGCCTGAACGCCGGCCCCGGGGCCGCCTCCGGCCGCGTCGTCTTCAACGCCGTCGACGCCGAGGCCTGGAAGGAGAAGGGCGAGAAGGTCATCCTGACCCGCATCGAGACCTCGCCCGAGGACATCAAGGGCATGGACGCGGCCGAGGGCATCCTGACCGCCCGCGGCGGCATGACCTCGCACGCGGCCCTGGTGGCCCGCCAGATGGGCCGGGTCTGTGTGGCCGGCTGCGGCGAGCTGGACATCGACTACGCCAAGCACACAATGGCGGTCAAAGGCCGGACCGTCAAGGAGGGCGACTGGATCTCCATCGACGGCACCACTGGCGAGGTCATCGAAGGCCGGGTCAAGACCGTGCCCTCCGAGGTGCTCCAGGTCCTGATCTCCAAGACCCTCGATCCGGCCAAGGCCCCCGTCTACCAGACCTTCGCCAAGGTCATGAGCTGGGCCGACAAGTATCGGACCCTCAAGATCCGGACCAACGCCGATCAGCCCGACCAATCGGCCAACGCGGTCGCCTTCGGGGCCGAGGGCATCGGCCTCTGCCGGACCGAGCACATGTTCTTCGGCGAGGGCAAGATCGGGCCCATGCGGGAGATGATCCTGGCCGACACCCTGGAGCAGCGCAAGGCCGCCCTGGCCAAGCTGCTGCCCCTGCAGCGGGCCGACTTCGCCGGCATCTTCGAGGTCATGGCCGGCCGTCCGGTGACCATCCGGACGATCGATCCGCCGCTGCACGAGTTCCTGCCCCACACCGAGGCCGAGCAGCGGGAGCTGGCCGCCCAGATGGGCCTGACCTACGAGAAGGTCAAGGCCCGCGTCGAGTCCCTGCACGAGTTCAACCCCATGCTCGGCTTCCGCGGCTGCCGGCTGGGCATCATCTACCCCGAGATCACCGAGATGCAGGCCCGGGCCGTCTTCGAGGCCGCCGCCCAGACCAAGAAGAAGGGCATCGGCGTCGAGCCCGAGGTCATGATCCCGCTGGTCGGCAAGGTGGCCGAGCTGGCCCACCAGGAAAAGATCGTCCGGGCCCAGGCCGAGGCGGTCATGAAGGAGACCGGGATCAAGTTCAAGTACCTGGTCGGGACGATGATCGAGATCCCGCGCGGCGCCCTGACCGCCGACGAGATCGCCGCGGTGGCCGAGTTCTTCAGCTTCGGCACCAACGACCTGACCCAGACGACCCTGGGCGTCAGCCGCGACGACGCCGGCCGGTTCCTGACCCCCTACGTGGGCATGGAGATCTACGCCAAGGACCCCTTCGAGGTCCTGGACCGCGACGGGGTCGGCCAGCTGATGAAGATCGCCGTGGCCAAGGGTCGCTCGACCCGGCCCAACATCAAGCTGGGCATCTGCGGCGAGCACGGCGGCGAGCCGTCCAGCGTGGAGTTCTGCCACCTGATCGGGCTGAACTACGTCAGCTGCTCGCCCTTCCGGGTGCCCATCGCCCGGCTGGCGGCGGCCCGGGCGGCCATCCTGAACGGCCCGGCCGCGGCGCCCAAG
>CAZKXI010000014.1:33006-75367 GCA_964556755.1 uncultured Eubacteriales bacterium | reverse complement strand
ATGAACAAGCGGCCGGCCCAGGCTCGGACGAAGCTCGGCTCGCTCAATTCCGGCAGGGTATAGGTCTTTTCCTGTCCATCCAGCGGAACGAGGCGGAGGCCGGTTCCCCAAGTCCGCCCGGCCAAGACGGCCAGGCTGCAAACAATGGCCGCTCTGGCGAGCGTCATCTTTTCCGGTTTCATGGCCATGTTTCTCCGGGATTCGAGGCGTTCGGGCTGGTCCAAGCATTGAGTATACGATGGCGGTGTGGCATTTTCTACAAGGCCTTCCTTCCCCAGTTGGCAGGCTTCCGGCCCGCCCGGGGCCACCCGGTCCGCCTTGAATGAGTCACCGATCGACGCTATGATGTCGGCTCACCATGCGCATCCGCGTTTACGCCCCCCGTTTCGCCGATCTTTCCAAGGTCGACGACGACGGCATCATGACGATGCCCGAAGGCGCCACTCTCGACGATCTGCTCAAGCGGCTCCGGGTCCCCCTGCGCTTCGCGGCGGCGCTTTTCTGCCTGGTCAACTATGAGCGCGTGCCCCTATCCCGGAGGCTCCAAGACGGCGACATCGTGGGCTTCATCGCCCTTCTGGCGGGAGGATGAGGTCGGCATGAAGGCCTGTATGGGCAAGGTTCTGTTCGTCGACCTCGCGGCGGCGGCCTTCGCGGAACGCCGGATCCCCGATGACATCTATGAGCGCTATCTCGGCGGCGTCGGATTGGCGGTCCGCATCCTCTATGACGAGATCCCGGCCGGGGCCGATCCCCTCGGACCAGAGAATGTGCTGGGCTTCATGAGCGGCCTTCTGACGGGCACCGGCTCGGTCATGACCGGCCGCTGGATGGCGGTCTGCAAGTCCCCCCTGACCGGAGGCTGGGGCGATGCCAACTGCGGCGGCAGCCTGTCGCCGACCATCAAGCAGACAGGCTATGACGGCATCTTCTTCAAGGGCATCGCGCCCCGTCCCGTCGTCTTCGTCCTCGACGTCAAGGGGCCGCGTCTCCTGGACGCCTCCGCTCTCTGGGGCCGCGATGCGGTCGAGACGGAGGAGATGCTCAAGATGGGCTACGAGGGGAAAAAGCGCCCGGCGGTGGCCGCGATCGGCCCGGCGGCCGAGAAGCTGTCGCTCATCTCCGGCATCTCCAACGACGGCGGGCGCTATGCCGCCCGCTCCGGGGTCGGCGCGGTCATGGGCTCCAAGCGCCTGAAGGCCGTGATGTTGTCCGGGGCCAGGCTGATCCCCTGCGCGGATCCCGTCCGAGTCAAGGCCGTCTCCAAGCATTACTCCGACAAGGTCAGGCGCCTCCATCTTCCCCCGAGGCTCAGCGGCCGCATCCTGCCGACGTTCGGCCGCGTCCTGGGCTTTCGGGTTGTCGTTCCCGTCGACGGCCTCATCCTGGCCGCCATTCTCAAGAAATGGGGAACGAACTACAACAACACGGCCGGCGCGGTCAACGGCGACTCGCCGCTCATCAACTGGCGCGGCAGCTTGGCCGACTTCGGGCGCCGGCATTGGCGGAAGCTCAATCCCGACCGGATGCTGAAACGGGAGATCCGCAAGTACCACTGCTATTCCTGCGTCGTCGGCTGCGGCGGCATCAGCCGTATGGGCGGGGCGGACGTGGACGGCCATTCCCACAAGCCCGAGTACGAGACCGTGGCCGCCTTCGGCGGGCTGCTGGGACACGACAGCCTGGAGGCGATCTATATCTGCAACGACATCTGCAACCGCAGCGGCTTGGACACGATCTCGGCCGGGGCCACGATCGCCTTCGCCATCGAGTGCTTCGAGAACGGCGTCCTGACCAAGGCCGATACGGGCGGGCTCGAGCTCGCCTGGGGCGATTCGCGGGCCATCCTCAGCCTCCTGAAGATGATGGCCGCCCGGGAGGGGATCGGCGACGTCCTGGCCGACGGCGTCCGGCGGGCGGCCGAGCGCATCGGCCGCGGGGCCGAGAAGTACGCCATCCATGTCGGCGGTCAGGAGCCGGCCATGCACGACTCGCGCTTGGACCCGATGATGGCCGTCTCCTACGGGACCGACCCCACCCCCGGCCGCCACACCATCGCCTCCAGCTCCTATTACTACCCTTCCCACCTCTGGGAATTCGTCCCTTGGGCCCCCCGTGTCGTCAAGCCTTACCCGAAATCCAGAGAGTACTGGGCCAGCGAGGAGGAGGCGCTCAAGTCGGCGGCCTATGTCTGCTTCAAGCAGCTGACCGACGCCGCGGGCGGATGCCTGTTCGCCATGGTCAACGGCCTCCAGCACTGGCGGCTCTTCGACTGGCTGAACCTGGCCACCGGCTGGGAGCGGCCGCCCGTGGAGTATATGGAGACCGGCCGCCGCATCCAGACGCTGCGCCAGCTCTTCAACATCAAACACGGCCTCGACCCGCGGAGCTTCGTCTCGCCGGGGCGGATGCGGGGAGAGCCGCCCCTGACCCGAGGGCCCCTGGCCGGCCGGACGGTTCCGCTGAGGGCCATGATCAGCAACTACTGGAAAGCCATGGGTTGGGACGCGAAAACCGGGGCTCCCGCACCGGAGACGCTGGCAACTCTCGGGCTCGGGGCGGAGGGGGGCGCTCGGCCATGAGCCGGAAGATCCCCGCCATAGACTATGACGTCTGCTTGTCCTGCGTCGTCTGCGTGACGGCCTGCCCGTTCAGCTCTCTCAACATGTCGGCCGACGGGCGCGGCCGCTACGGCAAGACCATTCCCGAGCTGGCCCGGCCCGAAACGTGCACCGGGTGCGGACTATGCGTCCAGGCCTGCCCGCTGGACTGCATCGTGCTGGTGGAGAGGGGCTGATTTGCCCGCCGTCGTCGTGGAGCGATTGCCCGGAGGCCGCTACCAGGACGAGTGCGTCGCTCTGGCCAGGGACTACGCCACGCCGGCCTGGGAAAGCCGGCCGGAGACGGCCGCCATCCGGTCGGCGGTCTTCTCCGCGCTGGACCGGCTGGATAGGGAGAGCGCGCTCACGGCCCGTTTCGCCGGCCGTCCGGTCCTAGTCAAGCCCAACCTGGTCATCGTCTTCAACCGCCTGGGTACCCTCCGCCCGACATCCGCCGAATCGACCGACCCGCGCGTGCTCGATGCCGTCGTCGTCTGGCTCGCGGAGCGCGGTCGGGCCGCTTCGATCACGATCGTGGAATCCTCCGGCCGCGGCTTTCCCACCTGGGCCTCGTTCCGGTCCGCCGGCATCGACCGCCTGGCCCGTCACCGCGGCTGCGCCCTCCTGGCCCTGGAGGAGCAGCCCGTGGACCGCTACATCCTGCCCAAGGCCGGCGTTCAAAAGGAGATCCTCGTTCCGCGGGTCTTCTCGCCGGTCGTGCGCGGCGAGGCGGCCTATGTCTCGGTGCCCAAGCTCAAGACCAACCTCTACACCGGCGTCACTCTCGGCTTCAAGAACGCCATGGGGGTCATCCCCTACAACCTTCGCCAGCGCAACCACCACTATGCCATCGACCGCAAGCTGGTCGAGATGCTCTATCTCTTCCGGCCGGCGCTGACCGTCATCGATGGTGTGGTCGGCGGGGAAGGGGAGTGCCCGGCGCCCGTCGACCCTGTGGATAGCCGTCTGATCGTGGCCGGGGACCATGTCGTGGAGACCGACCGGGCGGCCGTCCGGCTGATGGGCTTCGACCCGGCCGCGATCAGGCTCATCCAGGTGGCCGACGAGCTCGGCTTCGGCGATCCGGGGGGGACGCGCGTCCTGGGGGATCTCAGCCCGGTGCCCTTTCGCCCGGCCGACCGGTCGCTTCTCTCGGATCAGGTCAAGAGGGAATTCCCCCATCTTCGGTTCCTCTTCGGCGTCACGCGGCCGGGAGCGGACCCGGCAGCCGGACCGGATATCGCCCGCCGCTTGGAAGCGGCCTGCTTGGGCGGCTGTGTCGCCTCGGTCCGCTTCGGGCTGGCCATGCTCAAGGAGGAAGGGGTCGGGCCGGTCCGGGCCCGGGGGACCGTGATCATCGGCCAAGGTTTGCCGCGGGACGGGGTCCCCGTCTGGTATGACAGCGGCGGGCGCGCCTACGACGAGGCTGCGATCCGCAGCCTGCCCGGCAAGAAGGCGGTCATCGGCTCCTGCGGCGTCGGGCTGGCCGGCGCCGCCGACTACCACGCCGCGGGATGCATGCCCCTGGCCAACGCCCCTCACGCCGTCCTGCATTCCCTGACCGGAACGGTCTGCCGGGTGTTGACCCTGAAGAACAAGAGCCTTCTGGCCGTCTTGGCGTCCACTATCCGGTCCCGGCGGATCCGCCGCCGTTGGATTAAGCGAGGCGAGCGCTTGGATGTGGCCTTTCCGGACGGACCGGGGCTCGTCGAGCCGCGGCCGCTGTCCGCGGAGGAGAAGGAAGCCGACTGGATCGCCTGGCCCCAGCCGCTCTTGACGAGCCGACGGGAGAAGAAAGCCCTGCGGGACTTCGAGGACGACGCCGTATTCGGCTCCCTGCGGGGCGTTCTGGTGAGGCGGATCAAAGACCGCATCGGGTGGCGTATCCAAGCCGCTGCCGGCCTGGCCGTGACACTGACGCCGCTTGTCCTGGCCGCGCTTGGCGCGGCGGGGGTCCGCGCCGGATGGGGAGCGTCGATCTGGCTGGCCGTCTTCGGGGCCGTCGAAGCTGTCCACCTGATCGAGCTTCCCTCGGCCCTGCGCGCCCATGCCCGGCGGGACGAGCGCCTGGGACTTGGCCCGTCCCGTCTCCCATGGCGGCGCATCCTGGCCACCCTGGCGATCGGCTACCCGGCCTGGGTTCCCTATGCCCGCGGCGTCTTTGACTGATCGAGCCTGCGGACGTGGAGGAGGCGCTGGACGGCGGTCAGGTTCGAGACGGCGGCGATGAGGACGAGGGCCGCGGCCATGGCTTGGTCGTAGACCGGGAAGGCGATCGCCGCCAGGCAAGCCAGCCCCAGGACGAGGAAGCGGTCGGCCCGCTGCATGACCCCGCCCCGGCATTCGAAGCCCAAGCCCTCGGCCCGGGCCCGGACGTAGCTGACCATGGTCGAGCCCAGAAAGGCGGCGAAAGCGGCCCACATCGGCCAGCGGCTTTGGAAGCGCAGGGCCAGGGCCAGGTAGAAGGCGAACTCGGAATAGCGGTCCAGGCTGGAGTCGAGCAGCGCCCCGAAGCGCGTCTTGCGCCCGGTCCGGACGGCGATCCGGCCGTCCAGCATGTCCAGGCCGCCGCAGGCGGCGCCCGCCAGGAAAGCGGGCAGCGGATCGCCGTGCCAGAGGAAATACGCCCCGGCCCAGGAGACCGCGAAGCCGAGCAGGGAGACCGCGTTGGGCGACAGGCCCAGCTTGATGAAGGCGCCCGTCAGACGGTCGACGAGGAAGGCGGCGCCCCGGTCGATGAAGCGGGGGACGATCCGGATCCCGCGGCTCCCGGCCATGCCGGCCCTCAGCCCTTCGTCTCCGCCTTCCGCCGGCGCTTGAGGATGTTCTTGCTTCCCGACTTGCGCAGGCTGGGGTAGATGGCGAAGTAGAGGCGGGGGAAGGCCATGCCCAGCCGGGCCAGCGAGCCGAAGGCCCCGGGGACGAGGATCTCGGCCTTCCTCTTGCGGATGGCCTTGAGGATGCCCTGGGCCACCTTCTCCGGCTTCATGGCCGTCCCGACGAAGGACAGGACGGCCTCGTCGTGCTGCATCTCATAGAGAAGCTGCGGCGTCTCGACCGAGTCGGGGCAGACGACGGCCGCTTGGACCGGCGAGTCGTGGAGCTCCGCGGCCAGCGACAAGGTGTAATAGCGGATGCCCGCCTTGGTGGCGCTGTAGATCGCCTCGCCCGACATCGGCACGATGCCGCCCAGCGAGGCGACGTTGACGATCTTGCCCCGGCCCTGCGGCTTCATGACCCGCAAGGCGGCCCGGCAGCCGTTGATCGTCCCGAGCAGGTTGACCTGAATCTGCTGCTGGAGCTTCTCCGGGGCCAGCTCCTCGGCCGGGCCCGGGTGGACGACGCCGGCGTTGTTGATCAGGACGTCGATCCCGCCGAGCTCGGCCTGGACCCGGTCCGTCAGGGCCTGCCATGAGGCCGGATCGCGGACGTCGTGGACGTGGATCGAGGCTTGGGCGCCCGCGGCGGCCAGCTCGGCGGCCAGGGCCTCCAGGGCGTCCTTCTTGATATCGGTCAGCATGAGGACGGCGCCTTGCCCGGCCAGCAGCCGGGCCGTGGCCGAGCCGATGCCGCCGGCGGCGCCGGTGATGACGACGACTTTGCCCTCGAGGTCTTGAGCCATGGCTGCCTCCACTTGCGGGATGGGCCTCATCCTAGCACAGCGGCCGGGAGGCGGCAAACCCCGCCCGGCGCTGGCGGAAGCCGTCCGTCTCGGATATAATGCCCCTTCCGCATCCCCCCTTCCGGAGGTTGAGATGTCCGCCAAGAAAGTCCTCATCATAGACGACGATCCGGCCATCTGCGAGTCCGTCCAGGCCATCCTGGAGGCCGAGGGCTTCCAGACCGCGGCCGCTCTCAGCGGCCAGGACGGCGTCACGGTCTTCCGGGCCTGGAAGCCCGATATCGTCCTCTGCGACATGATGATGGAGGATCTCGACGCCGGGGCCAAGGCGGCCGCCACCATGCGCCGCGAGCGGCAGGACGTGCCTATCTTCCTGCTCAGCTCCATCGGCGACGCCACGGCCGACACCATCGGCTTCGGGGCCCTCGGCTTCAGCGGCGTGTTCCAGAAGCCGGTCAACTTCGACATGCTTCTGGCCGTGATGCGCCGCCTGGGCAAGTCCTGATCGCCGCCGCCCTTCCCCCGTCATGAGGCCGAGCCCGGCGGACCTCTTCCGCTCCTTCCCGGATCCGCGCGACTTCGCCCGCGCCGTCCGCGAACGGGAGGGCGATTTCGCCTTCGACGCCGCGGCCATGGTCGAGCTGGGCCGGGCCTACTTCGAATTCCACCCCGACGCCTCCGCGGACCGGGACCTCCAGGCGGTCCAGATCGGCTACGCTCTCGTCCGGGCTTGCGCCGTCGAGCGCATGATCGCGGGCCTCGAGCCGGAAGGCCGGGCGTTCTACCGCGCCGCTCTGGGGCAGCCGGCCCGCATCCGTGAGCTGATCGCGGCCCGCCTCGACGTCGCGGCGGCGGGGGAGCCGCCCTCCGCTCGCCTGCGGGCCGAGCTGGAGGCCGTGGGGGCCGCCCTGGACGCCATCAGGGCCGAGATCGAGCTCATCCCCAAGGGCATGATCAAGGAGCGATTCGTGGGCGGCATCAGCCTGCTCACCAACGGGCTCTATCTCGTGCGGACCTGGCTGAGGCGGCTCACCTCCCCCGAGGCCGGCGGCTGACGATGCCCCGCTTCAGGCTTCGCGTCTGGATCTCTTTCAGCCTCCTGGGCGCCTTTCTGGGCGCCGCCCTGGCCGGCGTCGCGCTCTACCTGAGGCCGGAGGGGAGCTTGGCGACCTGGTCCGGCTGGCGCTTCCTCGGCCTGGATAAGAGGAGCTGGGAGAGCGTCCACACGCTCTTTGTCGTCCTCCTCATGGCCCTGGCCGCCGTCCATATCGTCCTCAACCGCAAGGCCCTGGTTGCCTACCTGAAGGCCCGGACGGCTCGCCCGCGGCGGGCTTGGGCCGAGCTGGGCGCGGCTTTTCTCCTGCTGGCTGCCTGCCTGGCCGCGGCCCTCTTCCATTGGCCGCCGGCGCGGGAGCTGATGTCCCTGCGGTCGGGCATCAAGTCGGGACGCGCCACGGTCCAGGTCCAGCCGCCGGCGGCCGATGCGGACAGCCTGTCGCTTCGCTCCGTCTGCGCCCTGGCCTCCATCCCCTTGGAGGAAGCGGTCCGCCGGCTGACCGCGGCCGGGATCTCCGCGGTCGATCCGGAGGCCCGCCTGGCCGAGCTGGCCAAGGCCGCCGACACGACGCCGGAGCGCATCTTCGCTTTGGCCGCCGGGCGCGCCTGGATCGCCGATTAGGCTTTGCATTTTTTCTCTCCGGATGCTAGAATCTGCTCTAGTTTCCATCCTCTCCCGCACCCAGTGATACCTCTGCCGCTCCGGACGGTTCCCTCCCTCCGGAAAGCCGCCTCGGCGGTCGAGCGGAGTCTTCTCTCCCGGTGAGGCGAGGGGGGAAGCTCTCCCTGTCCGGGGAACCGAGGAGCGGTCGGAATGAGCTACCATTCGGGCGTCTGCAACTTCTGCGGGACGGGTTGTGGCCATCTGCTGCGGGTCGAATCCGGGGCCGTCCGCGGCGTCTATCCGTCGCCCGGCCACCCGGTGAGCCGCGGCCGCCTCTGCGTCCGGGGCTGGCACATCCATGAGCTTCTGGCCTCGGAGGAGCGCATCCCCCGACCCCTGTTGAGGGGGCCGGCCGGGCTGGAAGCCGCATCCTGGGACGAGGCCCTCGACCGGGCGGCCGCCGGTCTGCGGCGGTTTCGGCCCGGCGAGATCGGCGTCTGGGCATCGCCCCGGGCCTCCAACGAAGCCGTCTTCGCCCTGGTCCGCCTGGCTCGAGCCGCTCTGGGCACGCCCCACATCGATCTCCTCTCGGACGTCTGGTATTCCGCCACCGCCGAGGCGCTTCGATGGGGCACGGGCCGGCCGGGTGCTTGCGGCTCCCTGACCGACGTCAGGCAGGCCGACTTTCTGCTCGTGGTGGGCACCGACCTGGCCCGCCAGAACCCGATCATCGCCAGCGAGCTGCACTTCGCGGCCCGGGCCGGAGCGGAGCTCGTGTCCATCAGCAGCCGGACCACCCAGCTGGCCCGCCTCAGCCGGACTCACCTGCGTCCGGCCCCCGGGACCAAGAAGGCGGTCCTGGCGGCCATGCTCAAGATCCTGGTCGAGGAAGGCCTGGCCGATCCCGACTTCGCCGCCGGGCGCGTCGAGGGCTCGCCGGAGATCCTTGGCCGCCTGAGGGACGTCGACCTGGCCGGCCTGGAAAAGGCCTCGGGCCTGCCGCTCGAGAGCCTTCGCGGCCTGGCCCGCCGCCTGGCCGGGTCCGGCCGGGCCATGGCCTTCTTCTCTTCCGGCGCCACCGGGATCGGCCGCGACACCGCGGCCCTCGTCTACAACCTCTTCCTGGCCGCGGGGAAGATCGGCCGCCCGGGCTGCGGCATCGTGCCGGTCGTCGGCATCAGCAACCTGGCCGGATCCAACGACATGGGCGCGAACCCCGGCCGCCTGCCGGGCTGGCGTCCGGCCGGCGATTCGGAGGCCCGCTCCTGGCTGTGCGCGGCCTGGGGCGAACAGGCGAACGCCTCGGCCGGCCGGCCGATCGTCGACCTTCTGCGGGATCCGGCCAAGCCCCTGAAAGCCCTCCTCGTCATGGACCATGACGAGGAGATCAACCTCCTGGCCGATGAGATTCGCGGCTTGGAGCTCGTCGTCTACCTGGGCGCCTTCGTCAATCCCTTCAGCGGGCTGGCCCACATCGTCCTGCCGACGACGACCTACGCCGAAGGCGACGGCACCGCCACCAATACCGAGCGGCGCATCCAGCTCAATCGCGGCAAGGTCGAGCCGCGCTTTGAAGCCCGGCCGGCCTGGCGGATCGCGGCCGATCTGGCGGCCCGGCTCGGATCTCCCTGGGGCTGGGATTCGGCCGAGTCGGTCTTCGCCGACATCGCCCACATGGTCCCTTACTACGCGGGCGCGACCTACGCCGGGCTGGAATCGCGACTCGGCGGCCTGGTCTGGCCCGTCGCCCCGTCCGGCCCCGACCCGGCCCCCCGGGCCGTGCCCCTGGAGGCCCCGGTCGCCGCGCCGTCCGGCGTCTCCGGCGAGTATCCCTTTCGGCTCATGGCCGGCAAGTCCTACTTCTACTGGCACCAGAACAACATCATGAAGAAGTCGTTCATCCCGCGGCGGGAATACAACGCCCTCCTCCTGCTCTATCCGCAGGGCCTGGTGGACGTCCATCCCGACGATGCCGCCGCCCTCGGTCTGCGCGACAAGCGGCCGGTCCGGGTGGTCTCGAGCCGGGGGGCCATGACCGTCCAGGCCCGGGTCACCGGCGATGTCTTGCCCGGCATGGTCTACGCGCCCTACTTCATCGGGCCGATGGTCGAGGCCTTCCTCAAGCCCGAGTTCGAAGCCGTCGAGCGGGGCGAAGACTCGGTCATCCCCGTCCGGCTGGAGAAGGTGTGATGATGCATATCCTGCCCAAGTCCGACGTGCCGCGGCTTCTGCGGGCGATCGCCGCCCGCTGGGAGCTGCACGGGCCCGTGGTCCACCCGGTCTCGGGCGAGACGCTCTTCGACCGCGTCGAGAATCCCGCCGACCTGCGGCTGGACGCGCCCATCCCGGTCAACGCCCCCAAATACGCGGTCTTCCCGCACTTCGAGCGGATCCTGTCCTACCGCTACGATCCGGACAGCAAGCGGCTGGACATGGCCCGCGAGGATCTGGTCAAGGCCAAGGCCCTGGTCGGCGTCCGCTCCTGCGACCTGACCGGCCTGCTCTGCTTCGACCGCTTCTTCCTGGGCCAGGAGTTCGTCGACGAGGTCTACCGCGACCACCGCCGCCGGATGCTGATCGTGGCCCACACCTGCGTCCGGCCTTTCGCCCAGTGCTTCTGCGTCTGCACGGACAGCGGGCCCTACGCCCGCGAAGGCTACGACGTGAACCTGACCGATCTGGGGTCGGACTACCTCTTCGAGACCGGAAGCGACAAAGGCCGCGAGCTGGCCGCCGAGCTGGGGCTGGTCGAGGCGGGCGAGCAAGCCGGGCGGGACCGGGACGCCGCGGTCGACCGCTCCATCGGCCTCTTCGACGGCCAGGCGGTCGAGAACAAGGCCTGGATCTCGCGGGCCGTCAACCGCCTGACGACGGGGTTCGTCAAGCCCGAGACCTGGGAGTACATCGGCCACCAGTGCTTCGAGTGCGGAGCCTGCTCCTTCGTCTGCCCCTCCTGCTCCTGCTTCAACATCGAGGACGCCGCCCGCCAGGACGGATCGGTCGAGCGACTCCGGACCTGGGACTCCTGCTCCTTCGAGGGCTACTCCCGGATGGCCGGCGAGCACAATCCCCGGCGGCCGGTCGAGGACCGCCGCAACAAGCGCTTCTTCTGCAAGCTGTCCTACTCCCAATCCCGCAAGTACCTCCGGCCGGGCTGCGTCGGCTGCGGGCGCTGCGCCCGGGTCTGCCCCGGCGACATCGGCCTGCCCAATGTCGTCACCGCCATCCGCCGCGAGACCACGGAAGCCAAGCCATGAGCGAACGCAACGCCGCCGCCATCACCGTCCCGGCCGTGGCCGTGATCGAGGAGATCCGGCCGGAGATCGAGGACGTCCGGACCTACTTCTTCCGCTTCGAGGACCCGGAGCTGGAGCGGTCCTTCGCCGTCCGCTCCGGCCAGTTCGTCATGTGCACGGTCTTCGGGGCCGGCGAGTTCGCCGTCTCGCTGCCGTTCTCGCCCGAGGGCGACCGCCGGCACCTGTCCGTGCGGTCGGCCGGCAAGGTCACCGGGGCCCTGTCCCGCCTGGCCCCTGGCGACAAGATCGGCCTCCGCGGGCCCTTCGGCAACGGCTTCCCCTTCGAGGCCATCAAGGGCAAGAACGTCATCTACGTCGCCGGCGGGATCGGCATCATCCCGCTCCGCTCGTCCATCGTCCACGTCCTCCTGCACCGGCCGGAGTTCGGCCGCCTCATCCTGCTCTACGGCGCCAAGGGGCCGCAGGACCTGATGTACCGGGAGACCATCGCCGCCTGGCAAGCCACCGACGGCTTCGAGACCTTCATCACCATCGACCGCCCCCAGCCCGGCTGGACGGGGGAGACGGGCTTCGTCCACACCCTGATCGAGAAGGCCAAGGTCCCGGTGCAGGACACCGTGGCCTTCGTCTGCGGCCCCCCGATCATGTTCAACGCGGTCATCAAGGAGCTCGCCGCCCGGGGCCTCCGCGACGAGGCCATCATCTCGACGCTCGAGCGCCACATGAAGTGCGGCATCGGCAAGTGCCAGCACTGCGCCATCGGCCGGACCCTGGTCTGCACCGACGGCCCGGTCTTCACCTACAAGCAGATCAAGACCCTCGGGGAGCAGATCTGATGAGACTCCTGACCCCGCTCTTCCTGTCCTTCCTCCTCCTGGTCGCGGCCGCCGTCCTGGCCTCCCTGACGGCCAAGTCCCGCCGCTTCGCCGGCTGGCTCCACTTCGCCCTGGCGGCCGAGGCGGCCGGCTTCTTGGCCTGGACCGGCCTGCGAGCGGCGACCGGCCGCGGCATGGAGGAGGCCGTCCTGGTCCGGATCGGCCCCTTCGCGGTTCCCTTTCTGATCGACGGACTGTCCGGCCTCTTCCTGCTCATGATCGCGGTCCTGACCGCGGCCTCGGCCCTCTACTCCATCCGGTACATGGACCTCCACCCGGGGCTGAGCGTACGGGGCTACTACTTCCGCCTGCCTCTCTTCGTCCTCGGCCTGGCCGCCCTGACGACCATCGACGACCTGTCCATCGGCTTCAGCCTGGCCTGGCAGATCATGGCTATCGCCTCCTTTCTCCTGATCCGCTTCGAGCGCCGGGACAGGTCCTGCCTGCGGGCCTCCGTCCGCTACCTGCTCCTGATGGAAGCGGCCTGGGCCCTGATCGTCGGGGCCGGATTCCTTCTGGGCGGCCGCGCCGGCGACTCGCTCCACGCTCTCGGCCTCAAGGCGGCCGGCCTCAGCCCGGCCGCCCTCGTCGCGGCCTTGGGCCTGCTGGCCTTGGGCTTCGGCCTCAAGGCCGGCGTCTTCCCGCTCGGACAGCTATGGCTTCCAGACGCTTACACCGCCGCGCCGTCGCCCGTCTCCGCCCTCTTCAGCGGGGCCATGGCCAAGACCGGCATCTTCGGCCTGGTCCGGATCTTCTTCTTCCTGGCTCCGGCCGCGGGGGCGGGCTTCGACCCGCGCCTCTGGGGCGGGCTGCTGGCCGCGTTCGGCACGGCGACGCTCTTTATCGGGACGCTCCAATCCGTCAAGCAAAGCGACGCCAAGCGGCTGCTGGCCTACAGCTCCATCGGCCAGATCGGCTATATCGTCCTGGGCTTGGGGGCGGCCCTGTTCTTGGCCGACTCCGACGAGCCGGCCCTGGTCGGGCTGGCCGTGGCGGCCGTCCTGGGCGCTCTCCTCCACGCCCTCAACCACGCCATCTTCAAAGGCCTTCTCTTCCTGACCGGCGGCAGCCTGGAGTACGCCGCGGGAACCCGGGACCTCAACCGGCTGGGCGGGCTGGTCCGGTGGATGCCCGTCAGCGCCGCCCTGGCCGCGCTGGCGTCCCTGGCCGTGGCCGGCATGCCACCGGGCAGCGGCTTCGCCAGCAAGTGGGCCGTCATCTCCTCGACCCTCTTGGCCGGCGACGGCTGGGTCATGCTGGTCCCGTTCGGGATCGTCGCCCTCTTCACCAGCGCCGTGACCCTGGCCTGCTACGTCAAGTTCTTCGGCCTGGCCTTCACCGCTTCCGGCGCCGAGGCTTCGGCCGCCCGGCCCCTTCGCGAGGTCCCGGCCTCGATGCTGGCGGCCAAGATCGGGCTGGCGGTCCTCTGCCTGGCCCAGGGGCTCCTGCCGTTCCTTTTCGTGCGCTTCATCGCCGCCGCGCTCGGCCACTCCGCGGGATTCATCCTGGGCGGGTTCTTCGAGACGGGCGCCTGGAGCCGGGCCTTCGGCGCCTCGGCCTCCGGCCTGCGGATCGAGAGCCTTCTCGGGCCGGCCGCCGGCGCCGCTGTCTCGCCGCTCCTTGTCTTGGCCCTGCTCGCCCTGGCCCTGATCCTGGGCGCCTGGATCCGCCGCTCGGCGGGGTCCAAGGAACAGGCCGTCCCGACTTGGCTGTGCGGCTACCGGGACCTGGACGAGCGGACCCGCTTCACCGATCGGGGCATGTTCGCCGCGCTCAAGGACCTCTTCCGCTGGACCGGCGGCCGGACCTCGCCCAAGGAATAAGCCCATGACTTCCGAGACTCTTCTGGCCACCCTGAGGACCGAGCTCGGACCGGACCTGGCCGGTCCCGATCCGGCCGCTCCCGGGCGGATGCTCCTGGACGTCCCGAGAGCCCGCCTGCCCGAGATCGCCCGCCGCCTGGCCGGGCTGGGCGCCCGCTACCAGGTCAGCGTCGGGACCGACGACCGGTCCCGAGGGCTCGGCTTCGGCCTGATCCACTTGTTCGCCTTCGACCGGGACGGCTGGACCGTCCAGATCCGGGCTTGCGCGCCGGCCGAATCGCCCGAGTTTCCGTCCATCACGCCCGACATCCCGGCCGCGGGCTGGAGCGAGCGCGAGGCCCGCGACCTGCTCGGCTTCTCCTTCCCGGGCCACCCCAAGCCCAAGAAGCTCGTCCTGGCCGACGATTGGCCGGACGGCATCTACCCCTTGCGCCGCGAAGTCCCCTACAACTTGATGCCGCCCGCGGCCGAGGACGTGGCCTACCAGCTGGACGAGGCCCCCCCGGGGACGACCACGATCCCGGTCGGGCCGTTCCACACCAGCCTGCACGAGCCGGAGCACTTCGCCGTCTTCGTCGACGGGGAGACCATCAAGGGCTGCGATTACCGCGGCTTCATGGTCCATCGCGGCATCGAGAAGCTCTGCCAGACCCAGGTCAGCTACAACGAGGTGCCCTTCGTGGCCGAGCGGATCTGCGGCATCTGCGGCTCGGTCCATGCCACCGCCTACGCCCAGGCCGTGGAGGCCGCCGCCGGGCTGGACGTGCCGCGCCGGGCCCGCTTCATCCGGGTCCTGATGCTGGAGCTGGAGCGCATCCACTCCCATCTCCTCTGGCTCGGCGTGGCCGGCCACCTGATCGGCTTCGACACCGTCTTCATGCACGCCTGGCGGGTCCGCGAGCCGGTCATGTGGCTGTCCGAGCGGATCACCGGGAACCGCAAGACCTACGGCATGGTGGTCCTGGGCGGCGTCCGGCGGGACATCGCGCCCGAGACGGCCGAGGACATGCGGGCCGTGCTGGCCAAGGTCGAGACCGAGGTCCTGGGCCTGAAGGCGGCCATCCTCAAGGACTCCTCCATCCACCGCCGGACCAAGGGCGTCGGGCACATGCCCCGGGCCGAGGCCGAGCTGTGGAGCCTGTTGGGGCCGGTGGCCCGGGCCCGCGGCATCGACATGGACGCCCGGCGCGACCACCCCTACGCCGCCTACGACGAGCTGGCCTTCGACGTCCCGACCGCCGACTCCGGCGACGTCTGGGGCACGGTCCTGGTCCGGCTGCTGGAGGTCTTCGAGTCGATCAAGATCATGCGTCAGGCCCTGGACAAGATGCCGGCCGGCCCGATCCTGGCCGTGCCGGGGGAGGCCCTGCCGGCCTACCGCCACGGCCTGTCGCTGGTCGAAGCCCCGCGCGGCGAGTCGGTCCACTACGTCGTCACGGGTGAGGAGAACCGGCCCGACCGCTGGCGGGTGAGGGCCCCCACCTACACCAATCTGCAGGCCGTGCCGCGGATGGTCCTGAACAACCAGTTCGCCGACTTTCCGATCATCGTCGGCAGCATCGATCCCTGCTTCTCCTGCACCGACCGGGCCGTGGTCACCGACCGCGGCACGGGCCGAACCCGGATCCTGAATCGAGCCGACCTGACCGCCCTGTCGCGGGCCGGAAGGAGATGAGGTGCCGGCCATGCGCTTGATCCAACCCCTGATCAACCTGCTCCTCTTCCTTCTGCTGGCCCCCCTGTTCGAGGGCCTCCTGCGGAAGCTGACCGCCCGCATCCAGTCCCGGCAGGGCCCGCCGCTCGTCCAGCCCTACTACGACCTGCTCAAGCTGCTGGGCAAGCAGCGCCTCGTCTCGTCCGACACCTGGCCCTTCCGCTTCGCCCCGCTGCTGGCCTTCGCCTCCATCCTGGCGGTGGCCGCCGCCGTCCCGTTCGGCTTCCGGGCCAACGCCTTGGCCGGGGGGCTGGACGGCGTGCTCGTCGTCTACCTGCTGACCCTGGGCGGGGTGGCCGTCCTGCTGGGGGCCCTGGCCGGCCGCAACACCTTCGGCCTGATCGGGGCCAGCCGCGAGATGGTGACCATGATCATGGTCGAGCCGGTGCTGGCCATGACCCTCATCCTGGGCGCGGTCAAGCTGAAGACCCTGACCCTGGCGGCGGCCATGCCTCACATCGAGGGGGCCGGCTACGGCGTCTCGACCGTCCTGATGCTGGCCGTCTATCTGCTGGCCCTGCAGGCCTTCGCCGGCCGCCAGCCTTTCGACATCGCCGAGGCCGAGATCGAGCTGCTGGACGGCCCGATGATCGAGTACAGCGGGCCCGACCTGGCCCTCTTCAAGTGGTCGGCCATGATGAAGCGGATGTTCTACGCCTGGCTCTTCGTCTCGGTCTTCCTGCCCTTCCTGCGGACCGGGGTCTATCCGCTCGACCTGCTCCTGCAGCTCCTGGCCATGGCCGTCGTCTTCGGGCTGATCGGCTTGGTCGGGGCCACCAACCCCCGCCTGCGGATCGACCAGGCGGTCCGCTACTACGCCATCCTCATCGTCTGGTCCCTGGCCGCCGTCGGCCTGGCGGCCAAGGGATGGTAGGGAGTACACCCCGATGTGGATCTCAAGCAAGCTCAAGCAGATCGTCCTGGCCCTGCGGCCCGGCCGGGTGACGCTGGCCTATCCCCGGCAGCCTCGGCCGGCGCCCAAGGACTTCCGCGGCCGGCCGGTCTGGGACCACACCCAGTGCGTCGGCTGCGGCGGCTGCGCCGACCACTGCCCGGCCCGGACCATTCTCCTGCGCGACGTCTGCCCGGAGATCCGGATTCTTCTCTACGACGGCTCGCGCTGCACCTACTGCGGCCGCTGCGCCGATCTCTGCCCGGAGAAGGCCATCACGATGTCGCCGGAGTTCGAGCTGGCCACCGGCGACCGCCGCGACGTCAGCCAGAGCCTGGAGCTGTTCATGCTGACCTGCAGCCGCTGCGGCCGCTGCTACGACATGGAGAACCGCAACCCCGTCGATCGCCTCGGTCTGCGCGGCTGGCGCTACGACAGCCTCGAGGCGCGGACCGTCCTGCGCCGGACGAGCGAGCGCTTCGAACCGGAGGCCCTGGCCGCGACCGAGACCTTCGAGCGGCCCGGCCGGATGGAGGGATGACCATGCTGACCCGACTCGCCCGCAAGGCCTTCCCCAAGTCCCTCTGGGTCTATCACTGCAACAGCGGGGCCTGCAACGGCTGCGACATCGAGATCCTCAACATCCTGACCCCCTTCTACGACGTCGAGCGGTTCGGCATCAAGCTGGTCGGCTCGCCCCGCCACGCCGACGCCATGCTGCTGTCGGGGGCGGTGACCCGCCCGACGCTGCCTCTGGTCCGACGGGCCTACGAGGCCATTCCCGCGCCCAAGCGGGTCTTCGGCGTCGGCTCCTGCGCCGTCGGCGGCGGCTGCTGGTTCGACACCTACCACGTCACCGGCGGCGGGGCCACGGCGGTCCCGGTGGACTACTATATCCCGGGCTGCCCGCCCCGGCCCGAGGCCATCCTCTTCGGCGTCGCCCTGGCCCTGGGCCTGGTCGACCAGAAGTCGGCCCCGGTCGAGCTGAAGCAGGTCGAGTTCCCCCTGGACGCCTCGCTGCGGACTAAGGCCTGGCAGGACCGCAACGCCATCTACGAGCTTCTCAAGGACTGAGGTGCGGACATGGCCAAGACCATTCTCATCGTCGACGACGACCGCGACCTGGTCGAGACCCTGTCCCAGGTCCTGCAGAGCCAGGGCTACCGGACGGCGGCGGCCTACCGCGGCTCCGAGGGCCTCAAGGCCGTCCTGGCCGAGCGGCCCGACCTGGTCATCCTGGATGTGATGATGGAGACCGACACGGCCGGCTTCGAGGTGGCGGACCAGATTCGCAGCTCCCGGCCCGGCTCGCGCTACGCCGAGGTTCGCGGCGTGCCCCTGGTCATCCTGACGGCCATCGGCCAGGTCACCAACTCGCGCTTCAGCCTCGACCCGGGGGATAACTTCCTGCCGGGCGTGGAAGCCTTCCTGACCAAGCCGGTGGACATCGATGAGCTGCTGGCCGTCATCCGGCGCCTGCTGCCATGATCCGACCCTTCCGCCGGGCCAATATTCGGGTCAAGCTGGTCGTCAGCCTGGTCGCGATCGTGGCCCTGCTGGGGACGCTGTCCCTGATCATCGGTCTCAACGTCATCAACACCAACGTGGTCCGCGAGGGCGGCGATACCGTCCGCAACGCCCTGGCGGCCACGACGGAGCTGTACGAGGAGGAGGTCCAGAAGCGCCTCCAGATCGTCGAGTACCTGGCCAAGACGGCCGAGATCGTCAGGGCGGCGGCCGACCGCGACCGCCGCTACCTTTACGACAAGCTGGCCCAGATCAAGGCCGAGTTCGGCTTCGACATCGTCAACGTGGTCAATCCCGACGGCACCATCCTGGTCCGGGCCAACAACTTCGACGCCTGGGGCGACAGCGTGGCCAGCTACCGCTACATCCAGTGGATCCTGCGCAACCGCCGGCCGGCCGCGGGGACTGGCATCCTGGGCTACGAGAACATCCGCCGGGAGGGCGCCGACCTGGCCGAGCGGACCATCATCCAGGTCGTCCCGACGCCCCTGGCCCGCACGCGCGACTCCCAGACCGAGGACCGGGCCCTGGTCATGAAGGCGGCCGCGCCCATCTTCGCCGAAGGCCGCATGGTCGGCGTCCTCTACGCCGCCGTCCTGCTGAACAACAACGACCGCTTCATCGACCGTTTCAAGCGCCTGGTCTTCAAGGAGGAGCGCATCGACGGCCGCGAGGTCGGGGCGGCGACCATCTTCCTGGGCGACATCCGGGTGACGACCAACGTCGCCGACCGGTCCGGGCGGCGGGCCATCGGGACTCAGGTCTCGGAAGAGGTCTACCGCAAGGTCTACGAGGAAGGCCAGACCTGGACCGGCCAGGCCTTCGTCGTGGACAAGTGGTACGTCTCAGGGTACAGCCCGCTGCGGGAGATCGACGGCCGGATCCTGGGCATGCTCTATGTCGGCGTCCTCAAGGACAAGTTCGACCTGGCCATCCGCAAGACGACGCTCCTGTTCCTCTCGGTCATCGGCCTGACCCTGCTCATCGCCCTGGGGCTGGCGGTCTACCTGATCAACAACTCGACCAAGCCGGTCCGGCGCATCCTGGCGGCCACGGCCGACGTGGCCCGCGGCAGCTACCACCGGATCGGGGTCGACGCCCAGGCCGACAGCGACAGCCAGGCCATCGCCGAGGGCTTCAACCGCATGGTCGGGGCCATCGAGGAGCGGGACGGCAAGCTCCAGGAGCTGGCCGAGCGGACCATCCTGAAGTCCGAGAAGCTGGCCTCGCTGGGGCGGCTGGCCTCCGGCATCGCCCACGAGATCAACAATCCCCTGACCGGCGTCCTGACCTACAGCAGCCTGCTGATGGAGGATCTCAAGGGCACGCCGGCCGAGGAGGACCTGAGGGTCATCCGGGACGAGACCCTGCGCTGCCGGAGGATCGTCCGCGGCATCCTCGACTTCGCCCGGGAGAACGAGCCGCTCAAGGAGCCGACCGACCTGAACGCGGTCATCGACGAGACCCTGCGCATCCTGGAGAAGAACGTCCACTTCCAGAACGTCGAGATCATCCGCGAGTTCGACCCCGACCTGCCCCCGGTCCCGGTCGACTCCAGCCAGATCAAGCAGGTCATCGGCAACCTGGCGGTCAACGCCGCGGATGCCATGCCCGAGGGCGGCCGCCTGCGCATCGGCACCGCCCGGGAGGCCGATCCGCCGCGGGCCGTCATCCGGGTCAGCGACACCGGCGTCGGCATCCCGCCCGAGAATATGGCCCGCCTCTTCGAGCCCTTCTTCACCACCAAGGAGCAGGGCAAGGGGACGGGCCTGGGCCTGCCGGCCGTCTACGGCGTCGTCGAGCGCCACCACGGGGCCATCGACGTCCGCAGCCGGGTGGGGGAGGGGACGACGTTCACCATCCGGCTGCCGCTCTCCTGAGGGGAAAGGGAAGGATCCTCATGCCCGACACCATCCTGTTCATCGACGACGAGGACATCGTCCTGCGCTCCTGCCGCCGCATCTTCGCCCGCGAGGGGATGGAGATCGATACCGCCGTCTCGGGCGAGGAGGGGTTGGACAAGGCCCGCCGCAAGGCCTACGACGTGGTGGTCACCGACCTGAAGATGCCGGGCCTGGGCGGCATCGAGGTCCTCAAGACCCTGCGCCGGGAGCGGCCGGAGACGGTGGTCGTCGTCTTCACCGGCTACGCCAACGTCGACACGGCCCGGGAGGCGCTCAAGAACGGGGCCTTCGACTACGTGCCCAAGCCCTTCACCCCGGAGGAGATCAAGGACGTCGTCCGCAACGCCGTGCGGGCCCGGCGCGAGCGCGGCCCGGCCCGCATGCTGGACCTGATGGCCATCGTCTCGCACGAGCTGAAGAGCCCCCTGGCCACCGTCCAGACCACGGCCGACACCCTCTACCGGGGCTACTTCGGCAAGCTCGAGCCGGGCCAGCAGAAGATCGTCGAGACGATCCTCCGCAACTGCGCCTACCTGGAAGACGTCATCCGCTCCTACATCGACCTGTCCAAGATGGAGATCGACGGGCTGGAGTCGTTCCAGAGGGATCTCCGCTTGGGAGCCGACATCGTGGCCGGGGAGGCCGCCGTGCCCGAGGTCCGCGACAACTCGAGGAAGATGCCCGTCCAGGTGGAGATCGCCGACGATCCCCCCCTTCTCGGCGATCCCCAGCTGCTGAAGATCGTCGTCCGCAATCTTCTCAACAACGCCGTCAAGTACGGCCGCGAGGGGACGCCCATCCGGGTCCGGCTGGAGCGGCGGGGCGGCGAAGCCGTCCTCTCGGTCCGCAACGAGGGCGTGGGCATCTCGGCCGAGGACATCCGGACCCGGCTCTTCAAGCGCTTCGAGCGGCTGAAGCAGAAGGGCACCGAGGGCGTCAAAGGCTCGGGGCTGGGGCTGTACATCTGCCGGACCATCGTCGAGAAGCACAGAGGCCGCATCTGGGCCGAGAGCGAGCCGGGCGCCTGGGTCGCCTTCTTCGTCGCCCTGCCCGTCGCGGAAGCCTCCGGCTCCTGAGCTTCAGAGGCGGCTCGCTCCGGCCTCCCGGGAGGGCGGCGGCTCCGAGCCGTTCCTGGACCCCGAAGAGAGGGAGACGCTGATCCCGCCCCGGAGAAAATAGCGTTTTGGGCGGCTGGCGCGTATAATCGAGCGAGAGGGAATGAGCATGACCCGACGCATCCTTGCATTCGTCTTTCTCGTCGCCCTGCTGCTTCCGGCCGCCCTTCAAGCCCAGGAGCAGGGCTATCCTTTTCGCTGGTCCAATTTCCGGATCGAATTGTCGGGGGGGTGGATCGGGCTCGAGCCCCGCGACCTGGACAAGGCCGTCGAATACGAGAACGCCTACGTCAGCCACTACTTCCTCGACCGCTACGCCTTCTATGACCTTCTCTACGGCGACGCCTACACCGCCACACCGTCCTTCAGGGGCGGCCAGGAGTTTCTGCCCCTGAGGTCGGGGACGCCGTTGACGGCGGCGATCCGCTATCAGGCCAGTCCGACCCTGGGGCTGTCGCTCGGCGTGCAGCTCCTCCGCGGTCGCCAGACGTCCGGAGTCGGCTTGGACGTCGCCATCACGGATGACCGGGCCGAGTCGCCGCTGCCCGGCGCCTCGACGGCCAGCTACGTCAACGACGGGCTGAGCCTGACGGTGGATTCCTGGATGCCCTTCCTGGCGGCCCATTTCGGCTGGGATCTGCTGAAGCCCCTGCGGGGCGAGATCTTCATCCAGGGCGGGCCGATCTTCGGGGAGCTCCGGGTTTGGAACTCCTCTCGCGAGACTCTCGGCGCGGCCGGGGAGACCCTTGCCGCCGAAACCCGGACCGTCGAGCTGACCGGAAGCCAGACCAGCATGGCGATCGAGCTGGGCGGGCGGCTGGACGTCCGGCTCTTCAGCTTCCTCCACCTCTACGGCCAAGCCGGCTATGCGTTCCGGGCCTTCAACAGCCTCCATGGCCTCAACTCGATTCTCCAGACCAGCGAATTTCCGACGGCTTCAGAGGAGCGATATGCCCTGCAGGGGCCCTGGGGCGTGAACCGCGAAGAGGTCGAGACCCCCTGGGGCCGGTTCGAGGCTCCGATCTTGACGACCGAATTCGGGACTTTTTTCTGGAAGAATTCGACCACGGCCTTCGGCACCGCTCCCGCCGAGGTCAGCCTGTCCGGCCTGCAGCTGCAGGCCGGCCTTTCCATCCGGCTCTGAGCGCCGTCCCGGACGCATTTGACCGGCTTTCCCCGAAAAGGATACAATCCCGCTTCGATTTTCGGTCCGGCGTCCCCGCCTTCCATCGACCCGGGTCCCAAGGAGCCCACCGTGCTCAAGCGAAGCTCAGCCGCCGCGGCCCTGGCCGCTATGGTTTTCCTCGGCCTGCCCTCCGCCCTGACCGCCCAGGAAGAGGGCTATCCCTTCCGCTGGTCCAACTTCCGGATCGAGCTCGCCGGCGCTTGGCTCGACGTCGCGCCCGATTCCCTCAACCGGGTCGTGGACTACGAGAACGCCTACCTGGAGCATTACTACGTCAAGCAGTACGCCTTCCTGGACGAGCTCTACGGCGACGCTTACACGGCCCGGCTGGCCTACTCCGGGGACCAGGAGTTCCGTCCTCTGCGTCGGATCGCCCCCCTTTCGATCTCCCTCCGCTACCAGGCCAGCCCGACGTTCGGGCTTTCGTTGGGCGTCCAGTATATCAAGGGCAGCCAGTCTTCGGCTGTCGGCTTGGATGTCCTCGTCGAGGACGACCGCTCCGGATCGGCCCTCCCCGGCGCCTCGACGGTCCGCTATGAGAATGGCGACCTGACGATGTCGGTGGAATCCTGGATGCCCTTCCTGCGGGCCAACTTCGGCTGGGATCTCTTCAAGGCCCTGCGGACGGAGATCTTCATCATGGGCGGGCCGATCCTGGGCGACCTGAGGGTCTGGAACCAGCGCTTCGAGAGCGTGATCACGGACGCCGGTCCCGTCTCCTCCGGGAGCCGGACCATGGAGATGACGGGACACTCGGCCAGTCTGGCCGTTGAAGCCGGAGCCCAGCTGCGGGTCCGGATCTTCTCGTTCCTCGAGGTCATCGGCCAAGCCGGCTACGCCTTCCGGCAGCTGACTCAGATCTCGGGGCTCGACACCATCCGGACCGCGACCGACCTGCCCGAGTCCACCGAGTCGGTCTGGGAGGCCAAGGGGACCTGGGGCGTCAGCTGGGAGAAGGTCACCACTCCCTGGGGGACCTTCTCGGCCCCGATCCTGACGACGAGCTACAATCCGATGGGGGGGCGGCAGCACGTCGGCACGACGGTGGCTTCGGTCGACCTGTCCGGCTTCCAGCTCTCGGCCGGGCTGTCCATCCGCCTCTAGGGGCGTCCGCCGCGGCCCTCTTCCGGAGGCCGCGTCCTCCGGCCGGCTCGAGCCTAGTCCTTCAGCCGGGGGAACTCCGTGATCCGGATGTTGGTGCAGCCATAGGGGATGAGGGTCAGCTCTTCCAGCGGCTCCGCCGATGTTTGGGGCCCTTCCGGCGCCTCGGCCGCCCAGCCATGGGCCAGGCGCCATGTCTTGAGCCGGCGCCCCTTGACCCGGGCGGTCATCCCCGCTCCCTCGGGCGAGAAGGGCTTGTCGCCGACCGGCCGCTCCTCGAAGACCAGCCCGGCGGCGGGGTCCGACCCCTCAGGCGCCGGCAGGCCATAATTCCAAGGCGTCGTCGGCCGGACCTCGAAGTCGCCGTGCGGCAGCTCGCGGTGCGGCTTGTCGGCGTTGACCCGCGTCCATTCCTCGCCCAGCTTCAGGGAGTAGACCAATGGTCCCCGCTCGACGGCCAGGGCGCCGTTATAGCGATGGCCGACCACGGGCCGCATGGGGAAGCGAAGCTCCAGCTCCGTCGTCCCGGACCATTCCCGCTCCAGACGGTGGAAGGTCCCCGGCTGGAGGGCCTCCTCGCCGCCTCCGGGCCCGCGCAGCACGGGACGATCGGCCCAGGCCGGGACTCTCAGGAGGAGCGGGAAGCGGACCGGCTTCTCCACGGACAGCGAGACTCTCAGAGTCTCGCGGAAGGGGTAGTCCGTGCGCAGCTCCGCGGTCGCGGGCACGCCATGCGACGTGAAGCGGACCCGGCTCGGGGCGTAAGCCGCGGCGGCCAGACCCTCCTCCGGCGTTCTCATCCACAAGTGGGCGGCCAGCTTGGGCCAGCCTTGGTGCATATTGGCCGTGCAGCAGCCGAAATTGGGCTCCAGGCCGTAGATGTTCGATTCCGGCCCGTTGGTGGTCCAGAGATGGTCGGGGTTGACCGTGGCCTGGACCTGGTTGACCTGCTGGTCGTACTGGTGGGCCCACATGTCGGGGCTGAAGGTGGCCGGCAGGGCGTTGAAGGCGATCCTCTCCAGCCGGTCCCCGAAGGCGGGGTCGCCCAGAACCGAGAGGAGAATCTCCAGCGAGTACATCAGCTCGACCACGGCGCAGAGCTCGGTCCCCTGGACGGGGTTCTTGCCGGCCAGGCACTCGTCTCCGCTGAACATGCCGTTGACCTGGCCGTGATAGCGGTCGAGGAGGGCCATCATCCGGGCCGGGAAGCCCGGATCGCCCAGCTTCCCTCCGAGGCGCCAGGCCAGGGCCGAGGCCTTGGGGGCCATGCCCGTGTTGACCACATGCTTGGCCCATTTCCAGAGGCCGCGGCGCGGAGTCGGGACCGTCACGTCCTCGCCCCGGTAGTAAGCCTCGTAGTCGAAGCCCTGAGCCCGAAGCTTGCGCCCCAGGTCGAGCAGCCAGGGCTCCCGGGTCTTCTCGTAGACATGGAAGATCGAGACCAGTCCTTCGAACCAACGGTAGCGGCCCCAGTCATAGAGCGGGGTGCGGTCCAGCCCGGCCTGCAGGGCTCGCAGGCTGCGCTGGAGGGCCTGCAGGACTTTCTCGTCTCCGGTCGCGTCGTGGTATTGGGCCAAGACCTTGTCGGCCAGGAGGATGGCCCAGAGATCGTATCGGCTGGTGGCCGCGTCCTGGGGGTAGGGCGCGAACCAGCCGTCGGCCCGCTGCCCTTCGACCATCAGGCCGACCAGGCGGGCGGCTTTGGCCTTGAGGGCCGGGTCGTCCAGGCTCCAGGCCAGGGGAATGAATCCGTCGAGCCAGTAGGGGGCCCGTTCCCAGCCCTCGGCGCCGCCGCCGAACCATTTGCTTTGTCCGACATCGGGCCAGAACTCGTCCAAGTGGCCGCTGAGCCCGTCGGCCTGGATGCGAAGCTGGCGCTCCAGCCAGCCGAGGGGGCGGATGGATCCCAGGGGCAGGGGCCGCAGCTTGGGCTCGGCAAGCTCGCCGCGGGCGGCGGAGGGGGCCGGCGTCCGGGAGGCCGCCCGTCGGCCGGACGAGGAGACGGCGGCCGCTCCGACGGCCATATGGGTCAGGAACTCTCGGCGGTTGAGGCTGGTCATGGGGATTCCTCCTTCCGAAGCCCCATAAGTAGCACAGGGGAGGCTCCCTGACAAGCCGCTCGGAGGAGGAGATGACAGCCCGGCCCGCTTGCCCTATAATAGGGCGTTTCAACGGCCGCGCGAGGAAATGAGCCCTTGACCGACAAGACGGTTCTCAAGCTCGTCCAGGGATGGGAGACCGTCCGCTACGAGCTGCTCAATACCAGGATCTGCGATCTGGGCCTCAAGGTCGAGGGATCGCCCGTCGAGGGCCCTGTGCAGCGCCTCTACCGGGAGCTGGAAGCCAAGAAGATCTCTTTCCAGCCGCCCGTCTACCTGACGGACGGCTGGGGCTGCCCGGACCGGTCGCCCGTGATCGGAGCTCCCTTCTACCTGGCCGACCCGCGCCTGGCCCGCCTGGAGGAGGAGCAGACGGGGGAGATCGAGGACGAGGCGGGGATCATGATGTTTCTCCGCCACGAGGCCGGCCACGCCGTCAACTACGCCTTCCGGCTGTGGAAGCGCCCGGGCTGGGTGGAGACCTTCGGCGCCTTCAGCCGGCCTTATCGCGACATCTTCCGGCCGGACCGGACCAGCCGGGAGTTCGTCCGGCACATCGACGCCTATCCCTACGGCCGGACCTACGCCCAGAAGCATCCGGACGAGGACTTCGCCGAGACGTTCGCCGTCTGGCTGACGCCCCGCGGCGAATGGAGGCGGCGCTACCGCTACTGGCCCGCCCTGCGCAAGCTGGAATATGTCGACGGGCTGATACGCTCTATCCGGGGAGAATCGCCGTCCGCGGGACGCGGGCGGATGTCCATGCCTGTGGAGCGGATGGCCTATCCGCTGGCCGACCACTACGGCAAGAAGGCCGAGCGCCTGCGCCGGGCCGCCCGGGGATATGTCGACGACCGGCTGCGGGAGGTCTTCCCGCCCGTCCGCGGCGACGTCCTGCGGCCCGCCTGCGGCCTGTTCCGCCAGTACCGGGACAAGCTGGTCTCGCGGGTGGCCCGCTGGTCCAACCTGTCCGAGGCCTCGTCCGAGACCATCCTGCGCAAGCTGGAGAGCCGCTCCCGAACGCTGGGTCTGGTCTTTCGCCCCGGGCGGGCCGAGGAGAAGCTGCTCGACATCGTCTCCCTGGCCACGGCCCTGGCCATGGACTACGCCTACACCGGCCGTCTGACGGGATAGGCCCTATTTCCCGCGCGAAGCGGGCTTCGGCTTGAGGTTGAAGATCGGCAGGCTGAGGTCGAAGGGCGGTCCCTCGAAGGCGGCCTTGATGACCAGGCCCAGCAGCTGCGGGTAGGTGATGCCGGCCCGCTTGGCCGAGCGGGCCAGGCCCATGTCGTTGTCCAGGCAGGGATTGCAGTTGACTTCGAGGACCCGCGGCTCGCCGTCCTCGTCCAAGCGCATGTCGACGCGGCCGTAGCCCCAGCCGCCGATCGTCCGGAAGGCCTTGGCCGCGGTCTCCCCGATCCTGGCGGCGAGTCCCGGCTCGACCTTGGCCGGGCAGACGACCCGCGTCTTCTTGTACTCGACCGAAGTCGAGATCCACTTGGCGGCGTAGGACATGATGGGCGGGATGCTCTCCGGCAGGCCCGAGTAGTCCACCTCGGCCAGAGGCATGACCCGCAGGCGGCGCCCGCCGACGATCCCGACGTTGAACTCGCGGCCGGGCAGGAAGCGCTGGATGAGAACGGGCTGGCGGTACTGGCGGATGACCTCGCGGACCTTCTCCCGCAAGGCCTTCTTGGTCTCGACGACCGATTGGCGGTCGAGGCCGATGCCGGCGTGCTCCTGGCCGGGATGGATGATCAGGGGGAACTTCCAGTCGCGGCCTTCGATCTGGCTGGTCCGCTCGATGAGCGCGGTGTCGGGCGGGATGGGGATCTCGGCCCCCTTCAGCAGGCTGAGGGCCATGAACTTGTCGCGGCTCAGACCCAGGCTGAGGGCGGGGGAGCCGGTGATGGGAAAGCCGAGCATGCGGATGAAGGCGGCCACCCGCATCTCGTAGAGGGCGCCGTGGACGACGTCGTCGTACTGGTTGAAGACGACGTCGGGCCGGATGCGGCGCAGCTTGCGAGGCAGCGCGGCCAGGTCGACGGAGAGGGGGACGATGACCACATGGTGGCCCAGCCGGCGGATGGCCCGGGCCATGCCGCGGATCATTTGGCGCAGGTAATCCTCGCCGCTGGTGTCGACCGACTCAGCGGCGGGGGCGGGGGCGTCGGAGTAGGCGTTGTAGATGAGGGCCACGCGAAGGGATTTCATCGGCTGCCCTCCAGCTCTTTCAGCATTGGCCTCATCATATCGGATCGGCCGGGGATGTGCAAGCCGCCGGCGACCTGATACAATGCCGCTCCATGGCATCCCCGCGCGCCCTCGTCTTCGACATGGACGGTCTGATGATCGACTCCGAGCGCCTCTACGTCGAGGCCGAGCGGGAGATCGCGGCCTCCTTCGGGCGGACGGTCAGCGAGGCGACGCTGGGCCGGATGATGGGCCGCAAGCCGGTCGAGAGCCTGCGCATCTACGTCGCGGAAGCGGGCCTGCCCCTCACGGCCGAGGAGGCCTTCGCCCGCCGCAGCCGGATCATGAGGCGCAAGCTGCGCGACGACCTGCGGGCCATGCCCGGCCTGGACCGCATCCTGGCCCGCTTCCGAGGCCGGCTCAAGCTGGCCGTCGCCACGGGGGCCCAGTCGGAGTTCCTGCGCCTCGTCATCGCCGGGCTGGGGTTGGAGGGCGTCTTCGACGTCCTCCAGGACTCCGACGGCGTCGTCGAGGGCAAGCCCGACCCGGCCATCTTTCTCTCCGCCTGCCGAAGGCTCGACCTCGCGCCCGACGCCTGCGTCGTGCTGGAGGATTCCCAGAACGGCGTGGCGGCGGGCCGGGCGGCGGGCTGCTACGTCATCGCCGTGCCGAACGAGCTCACCCGCGGCCACGACTTCGGCCCGGCCGACTTCGTCGCCGCCGGGCTGGATGATGCGGCCGACCACGTCGAGGCTCTGCTCCGAGCGGCCGGCCGGGCCGCCGAGCCGGCCTGAGCGGCTCCGGCCCCGCCGCGAAGCCCTTCCCAGGAGCCCGATCCGCCCGCCCTCCGTCCCCTGGCCGGACCCCGCGCGACCGCCTTGACAGGCCTGGAAATCGGACTATGATAAAACCGTGAAAACCAGAAAAGTTTCGTTAGTTCTCAGGCCGGAGCCGCCGGGGCCGGCCGATCCCTTCCGCGACCGCTGCATCGACGCGGCCCGGGAGATGTTCTTCCGATCCGGCTTCAGCCGGGTGACCATGGACGACCTGGCCGCCCGGCTCGGGGTCGGCAAGGCCACCCTCTACAAGGCTTTCTCCGGCAAGGAAGAGCTGCTCCTGGCCGTCGTGCGGCGGATGATGTTCGGAACCGTCCGCCGCATCGAGGCCGTCCTGGCCGATCCGAATGCGGGATTCGTCGAGCGTGTCTCCTCCTTGCTCCGGACTGTCGGCTCGCTCTTTGCCTCCATCAGCCCCCACCTGCTCGAGGATCTTCGCCGCCAGGCCCCTCCCGTCTGGGAGGCCATCGACGCCGTCCGGCACGAGATCATGATGAAGAACCTCGAGGGCCTCCTGCGGGGGGGCATAGAGGCCGGCGTCTTCCGGCCGGACCTCGACGCCGCTTTCGTCATGGATGTCTTTATCGGCCTGATCGAGCGCCACCTGAATCCGGATGCCATCCTCCGCGGCGGCCGCTCGGCTTCCGAGACCTTCTCGGCCCTCGTCGGAATCCTCTTCCAGGGTTTGCTGACCGAACGGGGCCGTTCGGAGCTTCCGGAACGGCTCGATCTCCGCATCCCCCCCGTCAAGGGAGACTCCGCATGAACGTCCACCGCACCCTCTCCGCTCTCGGCCTGATGGTCCTGGCCTCGGCCTGCGCCCGCGGACCGGCCGACGGCGCCCTGCGCGCCTCGGGGACCATCGAGGCCCGCCAGGTCCGCCTTTCGGCGAAGACACCCGGCCAGATCCTGCAAATTCCGGTCCGGGAAGGCGATCGGATCGGGGCGGGGGACCCGATCGCCTCGATCGACCATGCCACGCTCGATATCCAGCTCCGGCAGGCCGCGGCAGGCACGGCCCTGGCCCAGGCGCAGCTCGATCTTCTCCAGTCCGGAGCCCGGGTCGAGGACGTCCGGCAAGCGGAGGAGGCGGTTCGGCAAGCGGACACGGCCTTCAAGACGGCAGAGGCGGACGCCCACCGGATGCGCGGCCTGGCCGTCCAGGGAAGCGTGACGGCCAAGCAAGCCGAGGACGCCGAAGCCCGCTTGACCATGGCTCGGGCCCAGGCCGCCGCCGCGGCCGAAGGCCTCAAGAAGGTCCGGGCCCTGGCCCGCCCGGAGGAAGTCCGGGCGGCCCGGGCCCGGCTGGAGCAGGCCCGCTCGGCGGAGGACCTCCTGCGCCGGTCGATCGCCGACTGCGATCTCGTCTCTCCCGTCGCCGGAGTCGTCACCCAGGTCCCGGTCGAGGCCGGGGAGCTGGTCGCCGCCGGAGCCACGCTGGCCGTGGTCTCGGACCTCGACCGCGTCCACGTCATGATCTATGTCACCGAAGCGGAGCTGGCCCGCGTCCGGCTGGGCGGCCGAGCCGAGGTGTCGATCGACGGCGCGCCGGGGCGGACATTCCCCGGGACCGTCACCTACATCTCCCCCGAAGCCGAGTTTACGCCCAAGAACGTCCAAACCCGGGAGGATCGGGTCAAGCTGGTCTTCGGGGTCAAGATCGAGATCGAGAACCGCGACGGCGCCCTTAAGCCGGGACTGCCGGCGGACGCGGCCCTCGCCGCGGGGCGGCTCTGAGCGGAGGCGCGTTGAGCCATTGGGCGGTCGAGACCGAGGGCTTGTCGAAGTCGTTCGGCGATATCGAGGCGGTCCGCGGGGTCAGCCTCCGGATCGCCGAGGGCGAGCTCTTCAGCCTGGTCGGTCCCGACGGCGCCGGCAAGACGACCCTGATCCGCATGCTCTGCGGCATCCTGCGGCCGGCGTCGGGACGGGCCCTCATCCTGGGCGGCGACATCACGGGCGCCGGGGGAGCCGCCCTGAGCCGGATCGGCTACCTGTCCCAGCGCTTCAGCCTTTACGGCGATCTGTCCGTGGACGAGAACATCGAGTTCTTCGCCGAGATCCACGGCCAGAGGGACTTCCGCCCGCGCCGGGACGAGCTGTTGGACTTCACCCGCCTGACCCCCTTCCGGGACCGCCTGGCCGAGCGCCTGTCGGGAGGGATGAGGCAGAAGCTGGCCTTGGCCTGCACCTTGATCCATCAGCCGCGGCTCCTGCTCCTCGACGAGCCCACGACCGGCGTCGATCCCGTCTCGCGCCGGGAGTTCTGGACCATCCTCTCGCAGCTCCTCCGCTCGGGCATCACCATTCTGATGACGACTCCCTATCTGGACGAAGCCGAGAGGTCCTCGCGGGTCGGGCTCCTGGACCATGGCCGCCTCGTGGCCGCGGACACGCCGCGGGCCGTCAAAGGACTCATGGCCGGCCAAGTCGCCGAGCTTGTCTGCGGCGAGCCGAGGCGGGCCTACTTCCTGTTGAAGGGGCGGCCCGAGCTGGAGGGCGTCCAGATCTTCGGCGATCGGCTCCACATCGTGGCCGCCTCGGCCGAGAAGGCCCGGCTGGCCGTGGCCGGAGTCCTGGCCTCGGCCGGCATCGAGATCGGCGGCTGGCGGGTCATCCCGCCCAGCTTGGAGAACGTCTTCATCGCCGTGACCGGGGGCGCCGGCCGGGACGGCCGCGCGGAGGCCGCCCGATGACCGGGACGCCGCCGCCCGCCCGATCGATCGACGTCCGCGGCCTGAGCAAGCGATTCGGCTCCTTCTCCGCCGTCGACGGGATCAGCTTCGACGTCCGGCGCGGCGACATCTTCGGCTTCCTGGGCGCCAACGGGGCCGGCAAGTCGACGACCATCCGGATGCTCTGCGGGCTTCTGCGGCCGACCTCGGGGACGGCCCTGGTGGCGGGCTACGACGTCGCCCGCTCGCCGGAGAGGGTCAAACGCTCGATCGGATACATGTCCCAGCGCTTCTCGCTCTACGAAGACCTGACCGTCGCCGAGAATATCCTCTTCTTCGGCGGCGTCTACGGCCTATCCCCGACCGCCCTCCGCTCCCGGCTGGGCTGGGTCCTGGAGATGGCCGGCCTGAAGGGCCGGGAGGGGAGCCTGACCCGGACCTTGTCGCAGGGCTGGCGGCAGCGCCTGGCCCTTGGCTGCGCCGTGCTGCACGAGCCCGGCATCGTCTTCCTGGACGAGCCGACCGGCGGCGTCGATCCCGTCTCCCGGCGGGCTTTCTGGGATCTCATCAACCGCCTCTCGGACGGCGGCGTGACCGTCTTTGTAACCACTCACTACCTGGACGAGGCCGAGTCGTGCAACGATATCCGCCTCATCCACGCCGGCCGCATCGTCGGCGCGGGGAGTCCTTCGGCCCTGAAAGCGGCGACCATCCGGCACCCCGTCCTGGAGGTCGAGTGCGAGCGGGCCGTCGAAGCGCTGGAGGTCCTCCGCCGCGAGCCTTGGGTCCTCGACATCTCCATCTTCGGCCTCAGCCTCCATGTCGGCGTCGGCGACGAGGCCGAGGGGCGGCGGCGGCTGGCCGCCCGGCTGGCCTCGGCGGGCCTTGCGCTCCGGCGGATCGACCGGATCGTCCCCTCGCTGGAGGACGTCTTCCTGCGCCGCATCGAGGAAGCGTCGGGGGCGGGCCCGCGATGAGCGCTGCCCGGTCTGCTCTGCGGGGCGTGCGGCCGATCATCCGCAAGGAATTCCGCCAGATTCGCCGCGATCCCCGGACGCTCATCTTCCTCCTGGCCCTGCCCGGCTTTCTCCTCCTTATGTACGGCTATGCCCTGAACTTCGACTTCAAGCACATCCCCATGGCCGTCTGCGACCAGGACCGAACGGCCTTGAGCCGGGCTTTGCTGGACAAGCTGGCGGCGACGGAATACTTCGACATCCGCTTCCGGCTGGACGATCCGCGTTCCGTCGACGGACTGTTCGGGCGCGACCTGGCCCGGGCCGCGGTCGTCATCCCGCGCGGATTCGCCGACGGCCTCCTGGCCGGCCGCGGAGCGGACATCCAAGTCCTGCTGGACGGCAGCAACGCCACGAGCGCCGGCACCGCGGCCGGGTACATGGCCTCGATCGTCCAAAGCGCCTCGATCCGCATGACGACCCAGGCCCTCGACGCGCGCGGCTTCCGCGGCCTGACCGTCCCGGTCGAGACGGAAGTCCGGGTCTGGTACAACCCGGAGCTTCGCAGCTCGCGCTTCCTGGTCCCCGGCCTGATGGCCTTCATCCTTATGATCATCGTGGTCATCTCGACCGCCTTTGCCGTCGTCCGGGAGAAGGAGCGCGGCACCATGGAGCAGCTCCTCGTCTCCCCAATGAGCCCCCTGGCCCTGATCGTGGGCAAGACGGTTCCCTACGCTCTCATCTCCCTCGTCTCGGCCCATCTGGTCCTGGCCTTGGGATTCGTCCTCTTCGGTGTCCCCATCCGGGGAAGCTATCTGGAGCTCCTCCTGCTCATGGGCTTGTTCTTGTTGGGCGGCCTCGGCCAGGGCATCCTCATCTCGACTCTGACCCGGACTCAGCAGGTCGCTTTCATGATCTCGATCTTGAGCACCTTCCTGCCGACCTTCATCCTGTCCGGCTTCGTCTTTCCGATCCGGAACATGCCCGGCGTCATCCAGGCCATTAGCCGGCTCGTGCCGGCCCGCTACTTCCTGGTCGCCCTGCGCGACATCATGATCAAGGGCGTCGGGCTGCCGGCGTTCTGGGACCAGGCCCTCTTCCTGGCCCTTTTCGCCGCCCTGACCGTGGCCGCGAGCGCGGTCCGCCTGCGCCGGACTTCGGCCGCGGAGGGGGAGGGGAGGAAGCGGCGATGAAGGCGATCCTGGCCGTTCTGCGGAAGGAATTCATCCATATCCGGCGCGACAGGCGGATGGCGCCGATCCTGCTCCTGTCCCCGATCTTCCAGCTGCTCCTGCTCGGCTACGCGGTCAACATGGACGTCCGCGACATCCCCACGGCCGTCTGCGACCAGGACCGGAGTCCGCAGAGCCGGGCCTACCTGGACGCCTTCTTCCGGTCGGGGTATTTCTCCCGGCTGGGGGACGTCGGCCGCTCCGACGAGGTCGATGCTCTCATCGACCGGGGCGAGGCGTCGATGGCTATCGTCCTGGCGCCGGGCTTCGGAGAGCGAATCCTGGCCGGGCGTCCGGCCTCCGCCCAGGTCATCGCCGACGGGACCGAGAGCCAGTCGGCCACGACCGGCCTCAACTATGCGGCCATGGTCACGGCGCGGTTCTCCCAGAGGCTTCTGGCGGAGACCTTCGTTCGCTTGCGCGAGATCGGATTGCGGCCGGTCCCGATCGAGCCCCAGGTCCGGGTCTTCTACAATCCCGACCTGAAGAGCCGCAACTTCCTCGTGCCCGGCGTCCTCGGCCTCGTCCTGATGGTCATGACCATGATGCTGGCTTCGATGGGCATCGTCCGGGAGAAGGAGACCGGCACCATGGAGCAGCTCATCGTGACGCCCATCCGGCCCGGCCAGCTTGTCCTGGGCAAGCTCCTTCCCTTCCTGGCCATCGGCGTCGTCGATGTCGTCTTGATCACGGCCCTGGTGGCCCTCGTCTTCCAGGTGCCCTTCCGCGGCGGCGCCCTCCTGCTCGGCGCCCAGAGCCTGATCTTCATGCTCACCACCCTGGGACTGGGCCTGTTCATCTCGACGATCTCCCGCAATCAGCAGCAGGCCATGCTGACGGCCGTCTTCTTCATGGTCCCGATGATCCTGCTGTCCAATTTCGTCTTCCCGATCGAGACTATGCCGCCCTTCTTCCGAGCCGTGACCGCGGCCGTCCCCATCAAGTATTTCTTCTCCGTCGTGAGAGGGGTCTTCCTGAAAGGCTCCGGTTGGGCCGAGCTATGGGACGAGGCGGCGGCCATGGCCGCCTTCGGGACGGCCATCTTGGCCTTGAGCATCGCCCGCTTCCGCAAGCGGCTGGAGTGAAGGGGCGAAGCCGGGAATGTCCGGCTAGTCTCTTGCGATCAGAAGCCGCACCGGGCCCAGCAGTCCCGAGGGGGGGAGCGGGGAGTCGGGCTTGAACGGATTCCAGGCCGCGGCGGCGACCCGCTTGTCCGCGGGCCGGGCGGCGTCGCCGATCAGGCGGTTGAGCCAGAGGTTGGCGACGTCGATCTCCAGCGCGTTCCGGCCCGGCTTCAGGCCGCCGCCCAGGTCGATCCGATGCGGGGCGCGCCAGGAGACGCCGACGTCCTTGCCGTTCAGGCGCACGCGGGCCATGACCTCCACCCGCCCCAAGTCCAGGATGGCCCGCTTGACCCCGGCCGGGGCGTCGAGCTCCGCGGCGTAGGTGATCGTGCCGCTGTAGTGCCGGATGTCGCCCTCAGCCCATTCCGAGAGATCCGTCAGGGCGGGCAGGACAAGGCCGGCCGGAGTGCCCGGTCCGGCGGCGAAGCGAATCCGCCACGGCCCCCGAAGCTCCAAGGCCCGGTCGGGCTCCGGCCCCGGCTCCTCGGCCGGCGAGGCGTCATCCGCCGGCTGGAAGATGACGAAGACAGACCCGTGGGCCTCGAGCGCGAGGCGGAGGCGCGTCCGGCCCTCGTCCGTGGGCTCGGAGGGCGGGGCTTTGCGAATCCTCCCCGAGGCCGGATCCCAGAAGGAGGGCGTCTTGCCGGCGACCCGGAAGACGCCGGTCGTCTCGACCGCGACATCGGCCGGGTTGGAGAGAAAGTAGAGATCGGTCGACCCATCCCGCCGGTGGATGAAGCGAAGGTCCGAATCCGAGTCGAAATCCGGCGGCAGCCCCCGTCCGGCCAGGAGGCCGGCCGCCAGGGCATAGTCGGAGTACTGGGGGATGGCCGGGTCGGAGGCGGGATTGGGAACGGGCCTCGGCGTCTCGAACACCCGACCCCGGCCGAATGCCCGGCCTTCCGGCGTCGAGATGCCGCTCTCGGAGCCCGGGCCCCACAGCTCAGCCGCCAGGCGGCGCACGTCGTCGTCGGTGGCCGGATACCCTTGCAGGCCCAGTCCCGCCCGCGGGCGGGGCCCGATGACGACCGCGCCCGCCGCGGCCAGCTCCTTGATCTTCCGCAACAGGCCCGGGGTCATCGTCTCCCGCTCCGGCAGGACGAGGGCGGCGTAGGCGGCGCCGTCCGGAAACACGATGCGTCCATCCTGAACCGAGGCCCTCTCGCGCAGGGCCTCCGGGGCGCAGCCGTCGAATTGGTATCCCCGGCGGTCTTGAACCGGCTTCGGCCCGCGCAGGGCCGAGGGCGGAGGGACGAAGACCTGCGGCGCGCCCTCCGGCGCCAGGTAGAGGATGTCGGCGACCGGGAGGCCGCGGCGCAGCAAGAACTGGCAGCGGGCCAGGTAGAGGTTCCAGTCGGGGACCATGTTCCACCAGGTCTGGGTCCGTTCGTAATGCGCCCCGTAGGGGCCCATGGTCATGCCCGGCGCCTGGTCGAGGCGGGGCTGGTGGGCGTAGCGGTGGAAGACGAAGCGGTTGATGCCGGCGGCCAAGGCCCAATCGGCCTGGTCCTTCATGGCCCCCGGGTAGAGCCGCCAGGCCTCCCGGTCGTCCGCGGTGAAGGACTCGGCGCCGACGATCCGGCGGCCACCGGTGTGGGCGATGGAGACCGCCTCGTAGACGCTGTAGGATGTGTCATAGCCGTAGCCGCGGGCCCAGAATTCGCCCATGGGCACGTCGGCCGGACCGCCCAGGGTCAGATCGGCGCAGGGATTCATGTCATAGGGCTCGACCGAGAGGCCGAAGCCGTCGGCCCGGCCGAGCGCCTTGAGCCGGAGCACGTGTCTCTCCAGGACCAGCTCCTGGGCCGTCAGGCGCAGGTCCCAGAGGAAGCGCTCGGTGATCTCCGGGCTGTCCACGATGCGCCCGGTCCAGGCCGGCAGGAAGGGCAGGGGATCGTAGCCGCGCCGCCGCGTGAACTCCCCGCGGAATCCGCCGGTCCAGTTCTGGGCGCCCATCTCCCAGCTGTCGATATGGAGCATGGTCCAGCCGGAGCGGCGGCCGGCGGGACGCGGCCCTATCTCGGCCAAGAGGGAGCCGATGAAGGCCTTGTAGTGGGCGTCCAGGGCCGAGGGATCGAATTTATCGCACTCGAGGCCCAGGCCGGGAAGCGGGGCCGGGCGAGTGTTGGCCCCGGTGCTGACGCGCCCGAAGCGCAGGACGGTCCACGGCCCCGCGGGAGCCTCCCAGGTCAGACGGCCCGCCGCGTCCATCCGCCCGGCCAGATCGACGATCCGGTCCCGGGGGATGATCTCGGAGCCCTCCGCGGCCGGATAGCCGGCCGGCGCGGGCAAGAACGGCCTGACCTGGGCCACGGAGGAGTAGGGGTGGCGCAGATAGAGGGCTTTCTCGTCGATGTCGGCGATGCGGGCCTTCTCCGGCACCCGCGGCACCGCCAGGACGGCGACGTCCTCGTAGAAGCCTTCTCTCGCCTCGTCCAGCGCTTGGGGCACGTCGCCGCCGAAATAGCGCGGCCTCGGCTTGGGTCGCGCCAACAGGGTCTCGATCCGGCCGGGTCCGTCGACTTCGGTAGCGGAAGCGACCAGGTGCTGCATGGATTGGGCGGGCGAAACCCAGGGCCCGCCGCTGCCGGTCCAGCCGGGGCCGGCATTGAGGGTGATCTCCAAGCCGAGGCGCTCGGCCTCCTCGACGGCGTGCTTGAACAAGGCCCGCCAGGCCGGGCTCATGAACTCGACCGGCCCCCGCGGGATGCCGACGTCGACTTCCAGGAGCACCACGCCCCCGATCCCGGCCCGCTTCATGGCCTCCAGGTCGGCGGTCATGCCCTCGCGGCTGGAGTTGCCGTCCATGATGAACCAATAGACCCAGGGCCGGGCCTCGTCGGGAGGCCGCCGAAAGCCCGTCTCCATGGCCCGGCGGTCGGCCGCGCCGGCGCTTGACGGCGGAAGCCCGCGGTCCGCGGCCCATCCGGCCAGGGCCAGCCCGGCGGCCAATCCGGCGATCGCGGCGCGTCGGCTCATGGCGGCTCAGAAGATCCGGTAGGCTCCGTCCCGCATGATCTCTTCCCGCGCCCCGTCGGGGTAGAGGAGGACCACGGACCGGACGGCGACGCGGGGCTGGCTTTGCGGGATGTAGATGCGGTCGAGGTGGATGACCTCGGCCGGGGAGGAGAAGTCCTTGGGTCCGACCGCGCCGCCGAAATGGTCGCTGCGGCCGAAGGCGATGTGCAGGCCGAGCTTCTCGTCCAGGAGGATCTCGCCGACCGGCTCCAGGCCGAAGTCGGCCAGGACGCCGAAGCCCAGCTCGGCCAGATTGCCATAGGCCGGCTCGCGTCGCAGGCGGGCGGCCTCCTCGGAGGCGGCCGGCTCCTCGCCGGCCGCGGCCACGGCCCGGTTGGCCACGATGGTGAAGACGACCAGACCGCGGCCCGTATCCACGGGCAGGCTGCCGAAGCTGCGGCTGGGATCCTGCGGTCCGCCTTCGAAGGGGACGATGTAGGCTTCCCCTGAGGGCAGGTTGCCGGCCGTGCCGGCCTCCGGGAAGCGCCCGGTCGAGGCATGGCAAGGCCGGTGCCGAAGGTCGAGCGCCAGGATGTGGGGCCGGTCGTCCGCGTCCAGGACGATCTCGGCGCCGGTGGCGCTGTCCAGGCGACGCTTCAGGGCCCCGACCCTCTCCGCCACCAGGCCGTAGTCGATGCGCAGCGCCGGGACCATGGATGAGGCGAAGCCGGGCATGGTGGCGGCCCGGAAGCCGAAGCGCTTGGCCGCGTTCTTGAGCGGGGCCGTGGTGGAGTACTCCGTGGGGGCCAGGTAGAGCTGATGGGAGGCGAAGACGTCCTCGAAGGCCGCGGCCGTTCCCGCGCCGGACAGGCCGGCCGCCGTCTCGGGGAGCGGCCCTTCGACCAGAACCGCATGCGCCGGAAGATCGGCGTTGTTGGAGCCGACGTCGGGGTAGGCGACGAGGTCGACTCCGTCCAGGCCCAGCTCGGCCGCGCCGGCCTTCAGGGCCAGGGCCCAGCCGGAGGCCATCTCCCGGCGATCCCGCCAGGGCGGATTGTCCGCGGCCGGATCGCGGGGGATGTCGACCAGCATGGCCAGCCTCCGGTCGCCGGAGAAGGGCGGGAAGACCGACCGGATCAGCCCGATCAGGTCGTCTCCCGTCAGGATGGGGGCCGCCGCCGCGCGTTCGCTCATGGGTACCTCCCGGGGGCCCCACTATAGCCTCCGCCCGAAGCTCGGGTCAAGCATTCCCGCGGCAGGCCGGCGGTGCTACAATGGCGCCAGCGCCCTGGACTTGGGACCGGGGCCGCATGTCCGCGCCGCCGGTCGAGCGGCGCCTGGAGGACCTATGAGCAAGAAGTCCGTCCGCATCCATGTCCTTCTCGCCGTCCTGGTCATCCTGGCCGCCGTCGTGACCGCGTCCATCCGGGGGAAAGTCATGCCCGACCAAGCCAAGGAAGACCGGCCCGCCCTATGGGCCCAGACGGCCAAAGCCGAGGCCGACGGCCTGCCCCAGACGGCCATCAGCCTGCTGCGGCGCATCTACCTCTCGGCCGCCTCGGAGAATAAGCCGGCCGAGGCCCTGCGGGCCCTGACCCGCCAGCTCATCCTGGAAGGGACCATCGAAGGCAACCAGCCCGGACCTCGCCTGGCCCGCTTGGGGCAGGAGATCGACCAGGCTCCCGCCGCCCTGCGGCCGATGCTCCAGCTCGTCCAGGCCCGCTGGTACTGGAGCTACTTCTCCCGCAACCGCTGGCGCTTCATGAGCCGGGAGGCCACCGATGGGGTGGACGACAAGGACTTCACCACCTGGGACCTGGCCCGTCTTTTGAGGGCCGTCGATAGCCTTTACCAGGATATCCTCAAGGAGGCCGACCGACTCAAGAGGACGCCGATCTCCGCCTTTGACGGCTTCTTGGAGCCCGGCCAGCAGACGCCCCATCTTCGGCCGACGCTCTTCGACTTCGCCGCCTTCGAGGCGTTGAGCTTCTATGCTTCGGGCGAACAAGCCGCGGCCCGGCCCGAGGACGCCTTCCAGATCACCGCCGACTCCGATGCCTTGGCCCCGGCCGCCGCGTTCCTCAAGTACAAGCCCGAGACGGCGGACGCGGAGGCGCCGGCTCTGCGGGCCCTGCGCCTGTATCAGGACCTGCTGGCCTTCCACCGCGACGACGCTGACGGCGACGTGTCTCTGGACATCGACCTGCACCGGCTGGACTACGTCCGCGCGGCGGCCGGCGACGCCGCCCGCGGGCCCTACATCGAGCGCCTGAGCGAGCTGTCCGAGGCCCACCGGTCTTCGGAGCTGCAGTCCGCCGTCCTGGCCCGCTGGGCCGGTGAGGTGGAGGCGGGGGGCGACTCCGTCCGGGCGCTGGCCCTGGCCAGGCAGGGGGCCGAGGCTCACCCCAAGTCCGGAGGCGCGGCCAACTGCCGGGTGCTGATCGCCCGCATCACTGCCCGCGAATTCGACGTCCGGGCCGAGGCGGCCGTCCTCCCGGGAAAGCCGGCCTCTCTGGTCGCCGAATACCGCAATGTGTCCCGGCTCCATTTCCGCGCCGTGCGCGAGGATTTCGCCTCGCTCCTGAAAGGCAAGAGTGCCGAGGAGCTGCTTTGGCCGGGCAGCGCCCCCGTGGCCGAGATACTGAAGCGCAAGCCCGAAGCGGCCTGGGCGGCCGACCTGAAGCCGACCGTAGACTACAAGACCCGCCGGGCCCTGATCGAGCTGCCCGCTCTCAAGCCGGGCTACTACCGGCTTTTGGCCAGCTATGATCCCGGATTCGCCCAGAAGGGGAACAAGATCCAGGCGTCGGCCTTCTGGGTATCCGCTCTGGGCGTCGTCGAGGGATCGGCCGGAGCGTCCCCCGAAGGCCTGATCGTCAAGGCCGACTCGGGCCAGCCCGTGGCCGGAGCCGAAGTGACCGTCTACGAGTGGGACTACAACAAGAGCGCGCTCTTGCGGACCGCCGCCGCCCGCTCCGACGCCCAGGGCGCCGTAGCTCTGAATATCGCCGATTCCTACCGCAGCCGCGTCTACCACGTCCAGGCTCCGGACGGCGCCGAGCTGGCCGAGACCCAGATGGAGCGGGGACGCGAGTCCGGCGAGCGGCCGTCCACCCGGACGGTCTTCTTCACCGACCGGGCCATCTACCGGCCCGGCCAGACGATCCACTTCAAGGGCCTTTGCCTGTCGATCGACCAAGCCGCCGGCGACTATCGCATCCTGCCCGGACAAGCGGTGCGGGTGATCCTGCGCGACGCCAACCAAGAGGAAGCCGCGGCCTTGAGCCTGGTCAGCAACGGATTCGGCTCGATCAGCGGGACCTTCGCCGCGCCCGCCGACCGGCTGACCGGGGCCATGACGATCCAAGCCGTGGATCCGGCCGGGCAGGCGGAGATCCGAGTCGAGGAATACAAGCGGCCCCAGTTCGAGGTCAAGCTGGCCGTCCCCGAGCGGGAGTTCAAGCTGGGCGAGGTCGTCGAGCTCCCCGGCACCGCCATGAGCTTCGCCGGGGCTCCGGTGGACGGGGCCACGGTCAAGTACAGGGTCGTCCGCGAGGTCCGCTACCCCTGGTGGTGGTATCGCTGGGGCGGGGGAGCGGGGGAGTCGCAGGAGATCGCCCACGGATCTCTCGCCTCGGACGTCGAAGGCCGGTTCGTCGTCCGCTTCCCGGCTGCGCCGGACGCTTCGGTCCCCAAGGACCCGGGGACGGTCTTCACGTTCGCCGTCAGCGTCGACGTCACCGACGGGGCCGGCGAGACGCGCGGCGACGAGGGCCGGATCCGGGTGGGGTATGCCTCGCTGGAAGCATCCCTCAGCGGGGCCGATTGGCAGGAGAAGGGCCGGCCCGTCGTTCTGAAGGCGTCGGTCGCGACCCTCAACGGTCGGAGCGCCGCGGCCCAGGGGACCGTCGAAGTCTACCCGCTAGTCGGTCCCGAGCGGCCCGAGCCGCAGGACCTGATCGGGGAGAATGAGGTCCTGGAAGCCGAGGCGGGTGCCAAGGGACCGGACTCCGGCCTCGTCCGGACCGCGGAGTGGCGCAAGTGGCCGTCCGGCCGGCTGGCGGCGCGCCAGGAGTTCCGGACCGAAGCCGGCGAGGACCGGGCGGCCGAGATCTCCTTCGACCTCCCGCCGGGAGCGTACCAGGCCCGGCTGAAGACGGCGGACAAGGACGGGGCGCCGGTCGAGACCCGCTTCGCCTTCCTGGTCCTGGATCCGACGGGGCCGGCCTTCCCGGTCAAGATCCCGTTCCACGCCGCCTCCCCGTCCGACGTGGTCGAGGTAGGCCGGGAGTACGCCCTCCATTGGGGGACGGGCTACGAGAAGGGCCCGGTCCTGATCGATGTCTACCAAAACGGCCGCCGCCTCGAACGGAGCTGGCAGCCGGCCGAGCGGACCCAGGGCGTCTTCCGGGTGAGGGTGGCCGAAGCCCATCGGGGCGGCTTCACCGTGGCGCTGACCATGGTCAGGGACAATCGCCTGTACCGGGTCGTCAAGGCGGTCCACGTGCCCTGGTCGGACAAGCGCCTCAGCCTCAGCTGGAAGACCTTCCGCTCCAAGCTGCGGCCCGGCCAGGACGAGACCTGGTCGCTCGAGATCAAAGGGCCGCGGGCCGAGGCCGCGGCCGCCGAGATGGTCGCCTCGCTCTACGACGCCTCGCTGGACGTCTTCGTCGGGCACGGCTTCCCGTCCCTCGGCGGCATCTTCCGCCGAGACTCGACCCGCCTGCGGTCGGGATACAGCAACCGTCGCCTGGACCTGCGCGACGCTCTCGACAGCTTGAACAAGCTCCCGTCCGGATGGAGCCCGGTCTACGTCCGGTTCCCCGAGGACGTCACGGAGGAGCTGTACGGCTATGACTTTCGGACCATGAGGAAGTCGATGGCCGTCGAGGCGCCCATGGAGGCCATGGTGGCGATGGAGGCGGCGCCGTCGCCGCAGGCCGCGCCGTCCATGGCCGGCGGCGTCGTGGGCGGAATCGCCTCCGGCGAGCCTTCCGCCGCGAGCCCGGCCA
>CAZKXI010000014.1:0-32906 GCA_964556755.1 uncultured Eubacteriales bacterium | reverse complement strand
GGCGGCGTCGTGGGCGGAATCGCCTCCGGCGAGCCTTCCGCCGCGAGCCCGGCCAAGGTTGACCTGTCCCAGGTCAAAGCCCGGGCCAACCTGTCCGAGACGGCTTTCTTCTATCCCCATCTGCTGGCCGACAAGAAGGGCGTCGTGACCGTCGCGTTCAAGATGCCCGAAGCCCTGACCCGCTGGAAGCTGCTGGGCTTCGCCCATGACAAGAGCCTGCGCAGCGGGGCTATCGAAGCCGAGGCCGTGACCCAGAAGGAGGTCATGGTCCAGCCCCACCCGCCGCGCTTCCTCCGGGAGGGCGACGGGCTCGAATTCACGGTCAAGGTCACCAACATGACCGAGAAGGAGCAGTCGGGAGCGGTGGAGCTTCAGTTCTTCCATCCGCTGACCGAGGCCTCCCTGGACGCGGATCTGTCCAACGCCGTCCGGCGGCAGGCTTTCGCCATCCCGGCCAAGCAGTCCCGCTCCTTCGCCTGGCCGATCAAGGTCTCCGACGGACTGGAGACGGTCGGCTACAGGGCCGTGGCCTCGTCGGGCGAGTTTTCGGACGGCGAGGAAGGCGTCCTGCCCGTCCTCAGCCGGCGGCTGATGGTCCGCGAATCCCTGCCGCTGTGGATCTCGGCGCCGGGCGAGAAGGCCTTCACCTTCGACAAGCTGGCCGCCTCGGGGGCCTCCGACAGCCTGCGCCATCTGGGGCTGACCGTCCAGATGGCCTCTCATCCGGCCTGGTACGCCGTCCAGGCCTTGCCCTATCTCATGGAGTTCCCCTACGAGTGCTCCGAGCAGGTCTTCAACCGGCTCTACGCCAACAGCCTGGCGGCCCACATCGCCGCCTCGGACCCCAGGATCCGCAAGGTCTTCGATCGCTGGAAGGGCACGGCGGCCTTGACGTCGCCGCTGGAGAAGAACCAGGACCTGAAGAGCGTCCTGCTTCAGGAGTCGCCCTGGATCGCGGAGGCCGGGAGCGAGACCCAGGCCAAGCGGGCCATCGGGATCCTCTTCGAGGAGAACACGCTGGCCGCCGGCCTGCGCTCGGCCTACGCCAAGCTGGAGGCCATGCAGCTGCGGGACGGCTCCTGGCCTTGGTTTCCGGGAGGGCGCGGCGACAGCTTCATCACTCTCTACCTGACGACCGGCTTCGGCCGCCTTCGCAAGCTGGGGGTGACGGATGTCTCTCAGACTTTAGCCCTCCAAGCCGTCGACCATCTGGACTCCTGGATCGACGATGTCTACAGGGAGATCCTCAAGGACAAGGTCCAAGACAAGGACAACCTCAGCCCGGCCGTGGCGATGTACCTCTACGGCCGCAGCTTCTTCCTCGGCGACAAGCCGATCCCGGAAGGCTCGGACAAGGCGGTGAAGTATTTCCTGGCCCAGGGGGCCCAACATTGGCTTCAGCTAGGCAGCCGCCAGAGCCAGGCTCACCTGGCCGTCGGGCTCAAGCGCTTCGGCGACGCCGAGACGCCGGCCAAGATCATGCGCTCGATGAAGGAGCGCAGCAAGCTGGACCCCGAGCTGGGCCGCTACTGGGCGGAGAGCGAGGGAGCTTGGTGGTGGCACCGGGCCCCGATCGAGACCCAGGCCATGATGATCGAGGCATTCGACGAAGTCGCGGGCGACGCCCAAGCGGTCGAGGAGTGCAAGATCTGGCTGCTGAAGCAGAAGCAGACCCAGGATTGGAAGACGACCAAGGCCACGGCTGACGCGATCTACGCCCTCCTCCTGAGGGGCGCTTCGCTGCTGACCTCCGACGCCCTGGTGGAAGTCCGGCTGGGCGGGGAAGCGGTGGCGCCCGAGGCCGTGGAAGCCGGCACCGGATTCTACGAAAAGCGCTTCGCGCCGGGAGAGATCAAGCCGGCCATGGGCCGGATCGCCGTCCGCAAGACCGATGCCGGGATCGCCTGGGGCGGCGTCCATTGGCAGTATCTGGAGGATATCTCCAAGATCACCCCGCAGGCCCAGAATCCGTTGACTCTCAAGAAAGCCCTGTTCGTCAAGCGGGCCACGGCCCGGGGGCCGGTCATCGAGCCGGTGAGAGGGGCTCTGGCGGTGGGCGATGCGGTCGTGGTCCGGATCGAGCTGCGGACCGACAGGGACTTGGAATACGTCCACATGAAGGACCACCGGGGCAGCGGGCTGGAGCCCATCAACGTCCTCTCGGGGTACAGGTACCAGGATGGACTGGCCTATTACGAGGCGACCAAGGACGCGGCCAGCCACTTCTTCATCGACTACCTGCCCAAGGGGACCTACGTCTTCGAGTACCCGCTGAGGGTGTCCCACCGCGGCACGTACCAGAACGGCATGGCCCACATCGAATGCATGTACGCGCCCGAGTTCGCCAGCCATTCCGGGAGCGTCGAGCTGATTGTGAAATAGGGGTACAGTATACGTAATTCCCTATTTTTCCTTGATGTGTCCGGTCGAAAAGGCGAGGTGCGGGAGCGAAGACACCGTTTCTGGCTTTCGAGCAGGGGATAGACTCCGGAGAAAGCCCCGTTCACCCCCTCGGGGAGAGTCGGGCACTCGAAATAGGGATTTACGTATACTGTACCCCTATTTTTTCGCCGCCGCTGCGCTTCATGAGCTCGACAACCCTGTCCTCGTCGACCTCGATGCCCAGGCCTGGACCCGTCGGCACGCGGGCCGAACCGTTTTCGATCCGAAGCGGCGTCCTCAGCACGTCCGCAGCCAGAAACTGCGGTCCATTGAGAGCGGCCGGCTTCCGCAGGTCGAAGGCGCCGTAGAGGGCCAGCGAGGCGGCCAGGGAGATGTCGGGGTCCGTCAGGCCGCTGCCCAGCCACATCAGACCGCGCTCGCGGCACATCTCGATCTGGCGCTTGTTGGAGAGAAGGCCTCCGCAGCGGGCCGGCTTGGCCGCGATACCGTCCAGCATGCCCAGCCGGATGAACTCCTCCAGGTCGGCGGGAGAGACGATCCCCTCATCCATGAGAATGGGCAGGGCGGCCTGTTTTTTCAGGGCCTGGTAGCCGGCGATGCGGTTCGGCTTGAGGGGCGATTCCAGGACATCCACGCCGGCCTCGGCCAGACGGGGAGCGGCCTGCAGCGCCGTTCCGGGATCGTAGCCTCCGTTGGCATCGGCCCAGAGGAATCCCTCCGGGGCGGCCTTTCGGACCGCCTTGGCGAGCTCGACGTCCAAGCGGGGGTCCGGACCGACCTTGATGTTGAAATGGGCGTAACCGCGCCGACGGCCCTCTTCGATGAGGGCCTCGGCCTCGCCGACGGCCTTGACGTTGATCGTCCAGGATAGCGTCAGGAGGCCGCCTTCCGGCAGGCCCCAGAGGCGGGCCAGCGGGAGGCCGCGCCGCCTCCCCGCCAGGTCATGCATGGCGATGTCCAGCCCGGCCCTGGTGATGGGCATTCCCGTCGAGAACCCTCCCGCCACGGCCTTGTCGAGAGCGGCGTGAGCCGCGGCGATGTCGTCGGCGTCGAGCCCGATCAGAGCGGGGGCGAAGTAGACGCGCAGGGCGGAGACGGCGCCCTCCCAGGTCTCGTCGCTCCAAGTCGAGAGCGGCACGGATTGTCCCCAGCCGGCCGCGCCGTCATCGGCGGTCATCTTGATGATCACGGCCGGACGGCCCGAACGGCCTCCCGGCCCCCGGAAGAACTTGAAGTACCCGGCCACGGGGTAAAGGACCGGGAAGAGATCGATGCGGGCGATGCGCGCCGGGCGGATGGTCTGCCGGCGCCGGCTGATGAGCGGCCAGGACAGCCGATGGGGCGCGCAGGATTCCCAGATAGCCTCCAGCTCCGCCCCATCGGCGGCCGAAGCGGCGACGCCGGCCGCGGCCCCGGCCAGGCTCCCCCTGAGGAACGCGCGCCGGTCCATCACCGCCCCGCGCCGGCTCTAAAAGCCGCGTAGCGCTCCGCCACCCGGCCCGTCTTGACGTCGCCGGAGTGGACCAGGACTCCGACCCGTTGGCGGAGCGCCATGCCGGGGGCCAGGGTGAAAGGCTTGCCGCTGAGGGCGTCGGGCCGCCGCGGCCCGAAGCAGCCGTATTCGCGGGTCAGCCAGCGGTGGTCGAAGCCGTCGGGGTACTGGAAGATCGCGACGCCGGCCGTCTCGCCCTCCACGGCATGGGAGTAGTCGATCCAACGGGCCGCCTGGAGATTCGTGGCTTCCTGGCCCGCCGCGCCGCCGTCCGAGACGATCCGGCCGCCGCTCTCCCCGCTCCAGCGGGTTTGCAGGCGGAGGTAGGGCCAGGCGTAATGGACCTCATCGCTGCGGAACTCGACCTCGCCGTCGACCGGGGTGAGGATGAATTCCATGTCCATGAGGTATTCGCCTCCGCCCAGAGCCAAGACGACAAGCCGCCGGATCTCCCGAAGCAGGGCCGTCTCTCCGTCCATCTCCCAGAGAAGCTCGGCCTCGATTTCGGCCCGGCTCCCGGCGGCATCCAGCCGGGTGAAGCGGACGTGCCGGATGCGGTCGCGGAAGGGAGGCTTGTAGGTCTTGGGCTCGGTCGGCTGCTCGACCCCCGAATAATAGGCGTTGTAGAAGCTGGCTTCGCGGCCGCCGGGCCTGCGGACGGTGTCGGCGAACCAGAAGGACCGGTGATGGGGATAGGGCTCGGTCCGCTGCACGAGGAGGTTGCGCCCGCCCGGGGTGGCCAAGGGCCAGTAATGAGGCAGATCGAGATCGGCGCCGTATTGGTAGACGAAGGCCTCCCTGCCGCCGATCAGGACCCGCAAGCGGCCGGCCTTCTCGTCGTTCTCCAGGCGGATACGGTCCGCGGAGAAGCGGGGGGCGGGCGGCGCTTCCGTCGTCGCGGCGACGGGGGAGGCCCGAAGTCCTTCAGACTCCGGGAGGAGGGGCGAGCCGGCCGCCGGCGGCTCAGACGGGCCGAAAACCGCGGCCAGGATCCAGGCTGCGATGACGGCGAGCTGCCGACGGCTCATGGCGAACCGCCTAGAGCGCCCAGGGGGCGCGGCGCGGAACGTCGAGCCACTTGTCGGCCTCGGCGTCGTTGACGAACCTCTCCGTGCCCGGGTGCCAGCCGAGCTTGCGCCCCAGCTTCATGGCGATGTGGGTCAGGACGCAAATGGTGTTGGAGCGGTGTCCGACCTCGACCGGGGCGATGGGATCCTTGCGGCCGCGCACGGCCTCCAGGAAGTCTTTCATGTGGTTGCCGCTGACCGGCAGGCGGACTTGATCGGTCCCGGGCTGGGCTTTGAGCATCTCCGGATCGGAGGCCTGGACCTTGCCGCGGTCGGCGTAGACCCAGCCCGCGTCTCCCTCGAAGCGGACGCCGGCTTCTCCGCTCTCCATGATCATCCGGACGCCGTCGGCGAAGACCGCTTCGCCCTTGAAGCCGGTGTGGACGTCGAAAAGGCCCCGCTCGGGGAACTCGCCTCTGGCCTCGATCTCGACCGGCCCGGTCTCGTCCGTGCCGTGGCCCCATTGAGCGCTGTCGATCATATGCGAGCCCCAGCCGGTGATCATGCCCCGGCTGGTGCGCTCGATCTGCAGCCAACCGGGCCGCTCCAGGCTGCCGACCGGATGGACCCGGTCGACAGCATAGGGCATCTCCGCGGCCGGTCCCTGCCAGGCGTCGTAGTCCAGGAAGCGGGGGACGGGAGCGGGCGCGGGGTCGCCCGCGCCCTGGTCGGTGGGCAGGAGGACCCTGATCGTCCGCAGCTTGCCGATGCGGCCGTTGCGAACGGCCTCGGCCGCGATGCGGAAGTAGACGGACGAGCGCTGCTGGGAGCCGACCTGAAGGACCCGCTTGTTCTTGCGGACGGCCTCCACCAGCTTGCGGCCCTCGGCGATGGTGTAGGTCAGGGGCTTTTCCAGATAAATATCCTTGCCGGCCGTGGCCGCGGCGATGGCGTGCCCGGCGTGCCAGTGGTCTGGCGAGACGATCAGGACGCCGTCGATGTCGGTCCGGGCCAGCAGCTCGCGAAAATCGGCGTACGCGGCGATGCCGTCGTACCGCTCCTGCTTCAGCTCGGCGGCGTAGATTCTCTCCGCCTCCCATTGGGCGTTGTCCCGGCGGTGCGCGTCGACGTCGCAGACGGCCACCACGCGGGCCCCGGCTTCCAGGCCGCGGTAGATGAGCTCCTTCATGTCGCCGGTCCCCTGGCGGCCGACGCCGATGCAGCCGAAGGTCAGCGTGTCGCCGGGGCGGCAGCGCCCCGAGACGACCCGGGAGGGGACGATGGCCGGCCCGGCCGCGGGGGAGAAAGCCCGCAGCGGATGGGCCATCAGGGCCGGCGCGGTCAGAGCCGCGGCGCGGATGAACCGGCGGCGCGAGAGGGGGGACGGCATGGTCATGACGAGCTCCCGACTAAGGGTGGAATAGCCGGAGTCAACCTATCACATCCCCCGGCCGGGAGACAAATCCCGCTAGAGCCGCCAGAGATAGGAGGCCTTGAAGAAGAAGCCCCGCTTGGTCTCCAGGAATCGATCCGCCGGACGGTATTCGCCCTCCATCCACTCCAGCCTCTCGTAGAACGAGCCGTAGCCGAGGTGGATGACCGTGCCGGGAATGTAGGTGAAGGAGGCCAGGAAGTCGGTCAGCAGGGTCTTGTGGAAGGTGTTGGACTCGACGATGGCCCGGAAGAAGAGATACTTGTTGACCTGATAGGTCAGGCGGGCCCGGTAGATGTTGTAGTCGTAGACCTTCTCCTTGGTCGCGTCCTTGAACAGGTCGGAGTAGGACCAGGCCAGGGTCAGGTTGAGGTTCTCGGTGGGCTGGTAGACGCCGGTCAGGGTGGCTCTCTTGCCGTAGCCTTGGAAGGGATCGGCCACGTAGCGGATGGCTTGGCCGGTCCGCAGATTGGCTTGGATCCTGATCTTCTTGGTCAGCTGGGAGCGGCCGGTCAGGCTGAACCCGCTGACGTCGAAGCGGCGGCCGAGGAAGATCTCGCTGGCCTCGCTGTACAAGGCCGTGAGGGTGGAGTTGCCCTTGAGCACGACCATGAAGCCGAGGCCGGCCTGGGTCTCGGTCAGGCCGCTGTCATGGTCGCGCAGGACGGCCAGGCCCGCCACCGGGGAGATCCGCCGGAACCAGGGCGACCGGGTGTAGAAGCGGGGAACGATATTGGCCACAAAGCTGGTCAGTCCGGTCCGGGTCAGGTAGCCGGCGTCGGCCTCGAAGCCCGAGGACATGTCGTGGAACGAGGCGTCCAAGCCCAGCTTGCTGGAGTCGTAAGCGTACTCCACGCTGATGGCCCGGCCCCGGCTCCAACCCGCCGGCTCCTCAGGCCGGGTGAACGAGCCGAGGGCGTGGAAGCTGAGCATGGAGGCCCGGCTCAGCCGGATCTGTCCGTCCGGCCCGGCCACCCGGTTGATGCGGCCGCCCTGGCTCCGCTCGGTGAAGAAGAGCCCCAGATAGCCGTCCTGGCTGGTCGTCCGGCGGTAGCGGAAGATGGAGAAGCGGGCGTCGGGAGCGTCCGGGTCGCCTGAGACCTCGGCGGCGGAGCCGTCGAGCGCGAAGATCGAGGCGATGGTGTCGTTGCGCCCTATCTTGCCGCTCAGCTTGAAGCCGGCCTTGGGATCGACGATGGTCCGGGTGTGGACCACCGCCTGCAGGGGGCTGGTCACAACGGCGCCGACGTTGAAGGCTTCGCTGCCTTCCAGGAAGAAGGGACGCTTTTCAGGGTAGAAGAGGCCGTAGCGGAGATTGGCGTCGACCTGCCCGGCGTCGGCTTCGACCTGGCTGAAGTCGGGGTTGATCGCGGCATCCAGGATCAGGCTGGGGGTCAGGCCCAGCTTCCCGGTCAGGCTGAGCTCTCCGGAGTCCTGGCTCTTGCTCAGGGCGCCGGCGTCATGGACATAGCCGCGGCCGTAGGTGAAGGCGGGTAGGACCTCCAGAAGGATGTAGCGCTTGAGGCCGAAGAACTCCATGGGCGCCATCTGGGGCAGGAAGGCGTAGCCCCGCTTGGGATCGAGGGCCGGGTAGGAGCCGTGCTCCTGGCGGCGGTTGATGGTCCGCTCGAAGATGATCGACATCTCCGTCCGCTCGCCCTGGGCGAAGCGGATGCTCTTGAGCGGGATGGCGATCTCGACCGTGTACCCCTGCTCGTCGATGCGGCCGGCGCTCCACCAGACCATGTCGACGCTGAAGTCCTCCTTATTGCTGGCGTAGCGGCTGTCGCCCTGGATGCCCAGGGGATTGACGTAGAAGGCGTACAGCGATTGCTGGTCGTTGAAGGAGTCCAGGTTGATGCAGACGAAATCGTCACTGAAGACGTCGTCGCGGCGGGAGACGGCGGCCTTGATCTTGTCGGGCTGGTCGTCGAAGCAGCGGAAGGCGAAATAGAGGTTCTCCCGGTCATAGGCGAAATAGGCGATGGTCTTCTCCGGCTGCTTCTTGCCGAACTCGGGGATGAAGGTCTCGAAGTCGGTGACCGAGGGCGCGGCCGCCCAGACCGGGTCGTCCAGGCGGGCGTCGATGACCGGCGGCTTATCGGTCTTGAGCGGCTTGAGCAGGACTCTTTCGGGGACGGGGGGACGCGCCGGCGTCTCTTCCCCCCGGGCCGGGGAGGGGAGAGCGGGAGAGAGGGCCAGCAGGAGGGCGGCGGCGATCGGGAGAGGGTATCTCATGAGCTATAAAACTCCTGCCGATAAATACGGTTATCATACCCAAATTGTTGCCCGGCGCCAGACCTTCTTTTTAGGCCGCGCCCGGGGACGAATCGGGAATCCTATTGATCGGGGCCGGAGAAGGGGCTATCATGGCCCGGATTATGCGCGGCCCGGTCCGCGAGAAGCGAGGTGGACGTGACGCCTGTGAACGGATTCGCTCACATCCCGGCCCTGGCGGCCGGGCTGAACCGGCTGGCCCGCAATCTCTGGTGGTCCTGGAACCCGCCCGCCCAGTCTCTGTTCCAAGAGCTCGCGCCGCGTTGCTGGGAGAGCTTCCGCCACAACCCGGTGGCGGTGCTGCACGAGGTCTCGGCGGCGGAGCTCCGCGTCCGCCTGCTCGATCCGTTGTTCGCGGCCAAGGTCAAGGCCGTCCTGGCCGAATTCGAAGCCTACCTCAAGAGCGAGGCGACCTGGGGCCGGGCCCAGGCGCGCGAGCTCCTGGAGCGGCCGGCGGCCTACTTCAGCGCCGAGTTCGGCTTTCACGAGTCCCTGCCGATCGGAGCCGGCGGCCTGGGCATCCTGTCGGCCGACCATGCCAAGTCCGCCAGCGACCTGGGCTTGGGCTTCGTCGGCGTCGGGCTGTTCTATCGGGAGGGCTACTTCACCCAGACGGTCGATCCGGCGAACTGGCAGGTCGAGACCTACACGCCGCTCCTGCCGCGCCACCTCCCCTTGGAGGCGGTGCTGGACGAGCAGGGCGAGCCGGTGGTCTGCCACCTGCCCATCGCCGAAGCCAAGGTCAGCTTCCGGGCCTGGCGGGCGGCCGTGGGCCGGATCAGCGTCTATCTTCTCGACACGGACCTGCCCGAGAACGAGCCCCTGTACCGGGATCTGACCCGGCGGCTCTACGGCGGGGACGCGACGACGAGGATCATGCAGGAGCTCCTGCTCGGCATCGGGGGCGTGAGGCTGCTGCGGGCCCTGGGCTTGGATCCCTCGGTCTTCCACATGAACGAGGGCCATGCCGCCTTCCTGACCCTGGAGCTGCTGCGCGAGAAGACGGCCGCCGGCCTGCCTTTCGACCAGGCCTGGGAGGCCGTCCGGGCCGAATGCGTCTTCACCACCCATACGCCGGTCGAGGCCGGCCACGACCGCTTCAGCCCCGACCTCCTGGAGTACGCCGCCTCGCGCTTCATCAAGTCGATCCCCGGCGGGCGGGAGCGGGTCCTGGGCCTCGGCCGCGTCCGGCCCGAGGAGGGCCGCGAGCCGTTCTGCATGACCGTCCTGGCCCTCAAGGGCTCGCGGGCGGCCAATGGGGTCTCCGAGCTCCACGGACGGGTCAGCCGGGCCATGTGGCGGGGGCTGTGGCCGGACCGGGCCGAGGCCGACGTGCCGATCGGCCATATCACCAACGGCGTTCACGCCGCCTCCTGGCTGAACGGGACGACCTATCGCTTCTGGTCGCGCCGGGCCGGCGGCGACTGGGCGGCCAAGGTCGAGGACCCGGCCTTCTGGGCCGGGGTCGAGGACCCCGCCTTCGTCTCGGACGAGGAGCTGTGGGCCTTCCGCTACGAGCTGCGGCGCAAGCTGATCGAGTTCTGCCGCAAGCGCATGCTCGACCAGGGCCGCGGTCGCGGCTCCAGGGACTTCCCGGCCGCCGAGCCCCTCCTCAGCCCGGACGCCTTGACCGTCGGATTCGCCCGCCGCTTCGCCACCTACAAGAGGGCCTCGCTGGTCTTTCGCAACTTCGAGGCCATGGTGGCCCTGGCCAAGGACGCCCAGAGGCCGGTCCAGTTCGTCTTCGCCGGCAAGGCCCATCCGCGCGACGACGAGGGCAAGCGCCTGATCCAGCACATCATCCACCTCAGCGAGCATACGCCGCTCAAGGGCTCGCTGATCTTCATCGAGGACTATGACATCCAGGTCGCCCGGCGCATGGTCTCGGGCTGCGACGTCTGGCTCAACAATCCCCGGCGGCCGTTGGAGGCGTCCGGAACGTCCGGCCAGAAGTGCGGCGTGCACGGATGCCTCAACCTTAGCATACTGGACGGCTGGTGGCGGGAGGCCTTCGACGGGAATAACGGCTTCGCCATAGGACCGGACTCCCATCCGGCCGACGTCGAGGAGCAGGACCGGGTGGACGCCGACAACCTCTTCCGGATTCTCTCCGAGGATGTGGTGCCGTCCTTCTACGAGCGGGACGCCTCGGGCCTGCCGCGGCGCTGGCTGACCATGATCCGCAGGGCCATATCGGGCCTCGTGCCCCGCTATGACACCCGGCGCATGGTCCAAGAGTATGCCGTTCGGTACTACCTTCCTCGCTGATCCGACTCCCGGCAGGCGCGGATCGCCATAGCGGGCTCCCCGGTCGGGGGGAGCCGTCCGGGCGCCCCCCTCCCGGGGGGAGAGAGGCCGGTCGGGGCGCGGCGCGCCATCCCGGAATTTGTCGGGCCCTGCAACGCAACCCCGCGGCGAAACGTATAACCAGTGTGATTAGTTATACAACGAAAATAATAGTTGACAAACTAAATGCTTAGGTTTATATTGGGAGCGCCATGAAAGAGCTGACCAAGGCCGAAGAGCAGATCATGCAGGTCCTCTGGGGACTGGAGAAGGGCTTCGTCAAGGATGTCATCGAGAGGCTGCCCGAGCCCAAGCCCGCTTACAACACCGTCTCGACGATCATCCGGATCCTGGAGAAGAAGAAGTTCGTCGGGCATAAAGCCTACGGCAAGACCCACGAGTACTTTCCCCTGGTCGGCCGCGACGAGTATAAGAAGAAGTTCGTCCGCTCCTTCGTCCGGCGCTTCTTCGGCGACTCCTTCCCCGAGATGGTCTCCTTCTTCGCCGGGGGAAGGGACATGAGCCTGCAGGAGCTGGAAAGCGTCCGCCGCCTCCTGGACGAGGAGATCGAGCGGCAGAAAGGGGGCCGGCGGTGACCGCCCTCCTGCTCTTCGCCGTCAAAGCCGCCCTGGGCTTGTCCCTGTTCTACGCCGTCTACGCTCTGGGGCTTCGCAATGAGACGCACTTCCGCCTCAACCGGGCTTACCTCGTCGGCGCCCTGGCGCTGTCCTTTCTCATCCCCGCCTTCCCGGTCGCCTCGCCCTTCAGAACCGTCCCGTCCCTGCCGGATCTGGCCTCGCCCGCCTTCGGCCCTCGGCCGGTCCAAGGACCGGGGCTTCTCGATGTCCTGGCCGCCGTCTATGCGGCGGGGGCGCTGATCTTCCTTCTCCGCTTCGCCCTTCAGCTGGCCCGTCTGGCCGGCGTCATCCGGCGCGGAGACGTCCGCCGCCGGGGGGGCGTCCGGATCGTGGGCGTGGGGGAGGCCTTCGCCCCGTTCTCCTTCCTCGGCTTCGTCTTCATCAACGAGCAAGGCCTGGAGCCCGGCGACCTGAGCCGGATCCTGGCCCATGAGCGGATCCACATCCGCCAGCTCCATTCGCTGGACCTTCTGGCCATGGATCTGGCCGCGATCGTCCTCTGGTTCAACCCCCTGGCGGGGGCTTTCAAGAAGTCGCTACAAGAGACTCACGAGTACCTGGCCGACGCCGGCGTCATTGCGCAGGGCTTCGGCGGCGCCGGGTACAGGCGGCTCGTCTTCGAGCAGCACGTGGGCGCCCGGCTGTTTGGAGTGGGGAACAGCTTCAAGCAGTCGCAAATCAAAAGGAGACTCTCGATGATGTCCAAGAACCCGTCCACCGGCGGCTCCCGGTGGAAATGCCTGCTGGCCGTCCCCGCGGTCCTGGCCCTGGCCCTGCTGTTCGCCGCGCCCCGGTTTGCCGCTTCGGCTGTGCCCGCCGGACAGGACAAGACGGGCCCGGCCGCCGTGAACAAGATCTCCCAGGAGAAGGTCGACCACGCCGTCGAGGAGCTGAGCAAGCTGGGCCAGATGGAAGCCGAGCTCAAGGCCGCCTACAAGGCCGCCCCCGATGACGCCGCCCGGGCCGAGATCAAGGCCAAGCTGGAGAAGCTGGCCTTGAAGCGCGCCGAGATGATCGAGAAGATGAAGGCCCAGGGCATCGTTCTGCCCCCGCCTTCCGAAGAGATGATGAAGCTCAAGCAGACGGCCGAGAAGATCGTGGGGGAGATGGAGAAGACCTCCGATCCGGCCGTCAAAGCCGAGCTGGAGAAGAAGCTGCAGGCGGTGGAAGAGAAGGCCAAGGCTCTCCAAGGCGGCGGCGGCCCGATGATGATCAAGAAGACCGCGCTGCCTCCGATCGAGGAGATCAAGGCCAAGCTCGAATCCCTCAAGCAGAAGGAGGCCGGGCTGCGGGCCGAGCTGGAGAAAACCGACTCGGCCGAGAAGAAGGCCGAGCTGAAGAAGAATCTGCAGATGGTGCTCGAGAAGCAGGAGCAGCTCAAGATCATGGCCGTCGAGGCCCAAGCCAAGGAGGCGAAAGCCGGCAAGTAGGCTCTCGCCGCGCCGTCCCCCCAGCCCCGCCCCGGCTGACGGCTTCCGCCGCCGGCCGCGGCGGGGTTTTTTGTTCTTCGCAGATTTCCGGGAAGGTCAAGAGGTTCGGGGTGTCGGCCAACGGCGGAGAAGCGCCGGTTGAGCCCGTGTTGTTAAGCCCTTGATGGAGCGTTGCCAACAAGATCGAGCCAGGACTTCGTGGCCCGATCCGGTCACAGGTGCAGGCTCAACCAAGCAGCCGTGGTCGATACGCCGAACCTCCCTTCCCGGAAACTGGCGAAGAACCGTTTTAAGTTCGCCGTCGGCCGAGGGCCAGGTAGTCGTCGAGGGTGTTGATGTTGGCCAGGCGGACCGTCTCGGGCAGGGGGACGACGCGGACGCGGAGCGTGTCGAGCAGTCCGAGGATCGAGCGCCGGCCCGCGGCCAACAGCGCCTCGGCCGCCGGGGCCGCCGAACGGCGGTACACGGCGAAGAGAGGCTCAAAAACGCCGTCCCTTGACCGGGGGATGACGAGGTCGTGCCCCTCGGCTTGGTCCAAGAGGGAAGCGGCGAAGCGAAGATCGGGGAAAGGCGTGTCGCAGGCCATGACCAAGGCCAGATCGTGTCCGATCCGGGCCAGGCCGGCGGCGATGCCCATCAGCGGCCCCTGGCCGGGCTCCCGGTCGGCCGCGACGGGCCGTCCCAAGAAGCCGTAATCTTCGCTCCGCCCGGCTCCGATCACGACGTCGTCGAAGAGGTCCTCGAGGCGCTCGACGATGTGGGCGATGAGGGGCCGTCCCTCGACTTCGAGAAGCGCCTTGTCCAAGCCCATGCGGCGGCTCTCCCCTCCGGCCAGGACAAGGGCCGAGGCCGGCGGCCGGAGAATCCAGGCGCCGTCAACGAAGCGGCAGCTCTCGGGCGGGCAGTCCCAGTCCCGTCCGTTGAAGGCTACCGCCCGATCGGCGTCGGGGAGGAGGTCGCGGTAGGATTTCTTCTCATCGGCGCAGCCCTCCCGGCGAAGCATCAGGAAAAGGCCCGGCTTGAGGGCCCGGCGCAGGGAGCCTCCTTCGACGACCAGGCAAGAGCCCGGCAAAGCCTCCCTCTCGATCAAGGCGGCCGCCTCGTCCAGGCGGCTTCGGCCGGACCTGATCCAAAGGGCCCGTTTCGCCCCGGCCAGGAGGAAGCGTCCCGTGTCGTTCGCTCCGGACGGCAGGCGTTCCTCCGTCACGGCGAGAGGAGCCTCGGGCTCGGGCAGGGGAGTGACCTTGACGGCCGTCACGTCCCGCCGTCTCGCTTCGCGGGCGATGATGCGGGCCAAGAAAGCGGTCTTCCCCGCCCGGCGGGATGACGAGCCGACGAGCAGCGCACCGGGCCTCTCCCACATGATCCGGTATCTTAGCATACCCCCGTTGCGCGCGAGGCCGGCCTGTGCTATCGTCCCGGCCAAATCCGGCGGCCGACGGCCGGCCGCCGCGAGCAGAAAACGGGAAGGCGGCCCGCGGCCTTCGTCGAGGAGCGAGATGAGCGGTATCTTGGACAAGCAAAGGACCGTGGCCGGCCCCGGCTTCAACCGCTGGCTGGTTCCCCCGGCCGCCCTGGCCATCCATCTTTCCATCGGCATGGCCTACGGCTTCAGCGTCTTCTGGCTCCCCCTGAGCCGAGCCATCGGCTTGACGGCCTCGGCGCCCGGCGACTGGAAGATCAGCACCTTGGGCTGGATGTACACCCTCTTCTTCGTCTTTCTCGGCTCCTCGGCCGCCGTCTTCGGCCGCTGGCTGGAGCGCAACGGGCCGCGCAAGGCGGGCGTCGTCGCCGCCCTCTGCTGGGGCGGCGGCTTCTTCATCTCCGCCCTGGGCGTGCGGACGCACCAGATCCTGCTCCTCTGGATCGGCTCCGGCGTCATCGGCGGCTGCGGGCTGGGGCTGGGCTACATCTCCCCCGTCTCGACGCTCATCAAGTGGTTTCCCGACAAGAGGGGGATGGCCACGGGCATGGCCATCATGGGCTTCGGCGGCGGGGCCATGATCGGAGCCCCGCTGGCCGATCGGTTGATGAAAGCCTACGCCACCCCCTCCTCGGTCGGCGTCTGGCAGACCTTCCTGACCCTGGGCGTCGTCTACTTTACAGCCATGATGATCGGCGCCTTCCTCTACCGCATCCCGGCCTCCGGCTGGACGCCCCACGGCTGGACGCCGCCCCCTCCCCGGAAAGCGGCCATGATCACCCACGGCCACGTCCATGTCAACGGGGTTCACAGAATCCCGCAATTCTGGCTCCTCTGGGCGGTGCTGTGCCTCAATGTCAGCGCCGGCATCGGCATCATCGGCATGGCCTCGCCCATGCTGCAGGAGATCTTCGGCGGCCGGCTGATCGGCCTGGCCGGCTCGCTGGACGCCCTGCCCGGGCCCGACAAGCTGCGGGCCGCCTCGATCGGCGCCGGCTTCGCCGGCCTGTTGAGCCTCTTCAACATCGTCGGCCGCATCTTCTGGGCATCGCTCTCCGACCACATCGGCCGCAAGAGGACCTACGCCCTCTTCTTCGGCCTCGGCTTGGCTCTCTACGCGGCCGCCCCCTTCGCCGGCCGGCTGGGCTCGCCGGCCTTGTTCGTGGCCCTCTTCTGCCTCATCCTGACGATGTACGGCGGCGGCTTCGCCACGATCCCGGCCTACCTGGCCGACCTCTTCGGGACCCAGTTTGTGGGCGCGATCCACGGTCGCCTCCTGACCGCCTGGTCCACGGCCGGCATCCTGGGCCCCGTCCTTGTCAACTATCTGCGGGAGTCCCAGATCTCCCGCGGCGTGGCGCCCGGCGACTCCTACCGTCTGACCATGGGGATCCTGGCCGGCCTGTTGGCCCTCGGCTTTCTGGCCAACCTTCTTGTCCGGCCCGTGGCCGCGCGCCATTTCATGAGCGACGAGGAGTTGGCCAAGGAGAGGGCGATCAGCTCCGAGACGCCGGGCGGCGCCGCCCCGGCACCGCTGGAGTCCGTCCCGCCGTCGCGCGCCTCCTGGATCGCGGCCGCCGCGGCATGGACGGGGATCGGGCTGCCCCTGGCCTGGGGCATCTGGAAGACCGTGGAGAAAGCGCTCGCGCTCTTCCGCTGAGGCGGCGGTCAGCGGGCCTGCTTGATCGAGAGCGAGATCCGCTTGAGGGACGAATCCACAGAGAGGACCTTGACCTTGACCACCTGGCCGACCTTGACGGCCTGGCGGGGATCGCGGACGAACTTCTCGGCCAGCTCGGAGACGTGGACCAGGCCGTCCTGGTGGACGCCGATATCGATGAAGGCCCCGAAGTTGGCCACGTTGGAGACCACACCTTCCAGGATCATGCCGGCCGTCAGGTCCTTGAGGTCCTTGACGCCCTCGGGGAAGGAGGCATAGTGGAAAGCCGCCCGCGGGTCCCGGCCGGGCTTCTCCATCTCCCGCAGGATGTCGATGATCGTGGGCAGGCCGGCCTCACCCGAGACGAAGGGCTTGGGATCGATCCGGCGCAGGAGGGCGGTGTTGCCGACCATGTCGGCGACCGTGGTCTGGAGGTCCTGGGCCATCCGCTCGACCAGGCCGTATCGCTCGGGATGGACGGCTGAGGCGTCCAGGGGATTGGGGGCGCCGGGGATGCGCAGGAACCCGGCCGCCTGCTCGAAGGTCTTCTCGCCCAGGCCCTTGACCTCCAGCAGCTCGGCCCGGGCGGTGTAGGGCCCCTTCTCGTCGCGGCGCCGGACGACGGCCTCGGCTGTCGCCTTGTTCAAGCCTGAGACGTGGCGCAGCAGCTCCTCGGAGGCTAGGTTGAGATCGACGCCCACGGCGTTGACGCAGCTTTCGACCACCTCGTCCAGGGCTGTCTTCAGTCCGGCCTGGTCGACGTCGTGCTGGTACTGCCCGACGCCGATCGAGCGCGGCTCGATCTTGACCAGCTCGGCCAGGGGGTCTTGAAGGCGGCGGGCGATAGAGATGGCCCCCCGCACGGTGATGTCGAGCTTGGGGAACTCGCGGACCGCGGCCTCGGAGGCGCTATAGACGCTGGCTCCGGCCTCATTGACCACGACCACGGCCGGCCGGCGGCCTTCCGGAAGCTCGTCCAAGGCCTGGCGGATGAACTGCACGGTCTCCCGCCCGGCCGTGCCGTTGCCCACGGCGATGAAGGCGATGCCGTGCTCGGCGACCATCTTCAGCAAGGTCAGCTTGGCCCCGTCCGTGTCGTTGCGGGGCTCATTGGGAAAGATCGCGGCGTGCTCGACCAGCTTGCCGGTGGCATCGGCCACGGCCAGCTTGCACCCGGTCCGGAAGCCCGGGTCCACGCCCAGGACCGGCCGGCGCCCGGCCGGCGGCGAGAGGAGCAGGTCCTTGAGGTTGGCGCCGAAGACCTGGAAAGCCTCCCGCTCGGCCTTGTCGGTCAGGGCCTGGCGGACCTCGGTCTCGATGGCCGGCAAAAGGAGGCGGCCCAGGGCGTCGATGACGGTCTCGACCAGGAGGGGCGCGGCGGCGCTTCGGGGGTGGCGGACGAAGCGGTAGACCAGGCCACGGACGGCCTTCTCCTGGGGGACGTCCAGCTTGACGGCCAGGACCTTCTCCCGCTCGCCTCTCAGCATGGCCAGGATGCGGTGGGAAGCCAGGGTCGAGACCTTCTCCCGGTAGTCGTGGTACATCTCGTACTTGGTCTTCTTGTCGGCGTAGCCTTTGCGGACGGCGGAGACGAGAATGCCCTCCTCGAAGGCCAGGGCCCGCAGGCCCTTGCGGGCTTCGGCGTCGTCGGACCATTCCTCGGCCAGGATGTCGCAGGCTCCGCCCAGGGCGGCCGCGGCCGTCTCGATGCCTTTCTCCGGGCTGAGATATCTCTCCGCCTCGGCGTTGAGGTCGGCCTCGGCCTCGGTCAGGCCGTCCAGCCAGCGGGCCAGGGGCTCCAGGCCCGCTTCGCGGGCCTTGGAGGCGCGGGTCGCCCGCTTGGGCCTATAGGGCAGATAGAGGTCTTCCAGCTCGGTCTTGTCGGACGTCTCGGCGATCAGGGCTTCCAGCTCCGGCGTCAGCTTGCCCTGCTCGCGGATGGAGGCCAGGATCGTCTCCTTGCGGGCCTCCAGCTCCTTGAAGTAGCCGTAGCGGTGATCGAGGCCGCGGAGCTTGGTCTCGTCCAGGCCGCCCGTCCGCTCCTTGCGATAGCGGGCGATGAAGGGGACGGTCGCTCCCTCGTCGAACAGCGCCAGGGCGGCCGCGACCTGATCGGCGCCCAGATGGAATTCCTTGGCCAAGCGTTCCGCGATATGCACGTCGGTACGTCCTTTCTCCGATTCGGGCGAAAATCATACCACAAGCCGGGCCGGGACGGTCAATGGAGCGTGTCGACGGCGCGACCCTCCTCGCCGATGGGAGACTCCCGCAGCCGAACGGCCAGGACGAGGCTAAGGGCGACAAGCCCGGCCAGGATGAGGAGCGAGGTCGTCATCGATCCGGTGGCTTGGCTCTTCAGGGCGTCCATGCCCAGGATGAAGACGATGCCCGAGACCTGCCCGGCCACCAGAAGCAGGCTGTTGGACGTCCCCTCCGGCGCGGGCTGGGTGATCTCCGCGGCGTACTGGAAGCCGATGGGGCCGGCGCTGAGCAGGAAGAACCCGAGCAGAAATCCCGACAGCATCGCCAGCCGCGGGTCGGCGGCGAAGGTCAGGCCGAGCAGGCTGGGAAGGAGGCCGGCCAGGGCCAGGATGATGAAGGGCTTGCGGCGCCGCAGCTTGTCGGACAGCAGGGGGATGGCCACCGCGCCCATGATCCCCCCGATCAGCATCAGGCCTCCGGTCCATCCGGCCTGAACGATGGTGAAGCCCCGCGGGCGGACGATGTCCTCGATCCAGGTCGAGACGCTGTTGAACAGGCCCAGCCCGATGAAGAAGATGGCCAGCAGGAAGAGAAAGTCGCGCCGCCGGATCATCGACTTCAGCCCGTCGAACATCAGGGCCCTCTCGTCTCTCCCGGCCGGGGTCGGCGGGCGGTCGCGGGCCAGGAGCAGAAAGAGCAGAGCGGCGGCCGCGGCGGCGATGCCGTAGATCCTCAGCATCTTGGCCAGGCCGAGCCGGACGATCAGCGGGGGCGAGAGGAGCATGGCGGCCAGCGGGCCGAGATAGAGGGCCAGGGTGCCCAAGCCGGAGGCGGTGGCCCGCTCCCGGGCCGGGAACCAGCGGGCGGCCAGAGTGGTGATGGCTCCCAGGACGAAGGGCTGGCCTATCGCCAAGCCGATCTGGCAGAGGAAGACGGCCGTGAAGCTCGAAGCCAGCAGCCCACGAGCCAGCCCGAAGATCCCCGTCAGCGCCGCTCCGATGCCGACCGCGGCCTTGAAGCCCAGGGTGTCGATGACCCAGGCCGAGGGGATGACGATCAGGATATAGACGATCATGAAGACCATGGACAGCATGCCGATCATGAGATCGGAGGTGCCGAAGAATTTGGCCGCTTCGCGGGTGACCGGGGCGAAGCTGATCCAGAGGACTTGGGTCATGGCCGCAATGAGGACGAAGGCCGCCAGAACCACCCAGCGGTAGCTGTAGACTTTGGGCTGAGGATCGCTCATGGGCATCTCCTTGTCCCGCGCTCAGGACCGCTTGTCCGGCCCCGGCGAGGGCGGTGCCGCCGGGGGAGCGGGCGGCGGATTCAGATCGCGCCAGTTCAGCAGGGCGTTGGTGACCAGGGCGAAGGAGCCGTGGGTCTGATGGCGCCACATGGGATTGAAGGCGAAGAGCAGGGCGTGGCCCGCGCCGAGAGGCGCATCGACCAGGGCCGGCGTCCCGGCCAGCGCTTCGCCGCCGGCCAGGCCTCCGGCGATCAAAAGCTCGGCCGTGGAGGGAGTGAACTGGAGGATGGTCCGCGGCCGCGGAGCCGTGGAGGGCGCCAGGCGGGGGTCGATCGCCGGCGACGGCTGGGCCTTGCGAAAAGCCTCGACGGCCGGCCGGCCGAGATCCAGCGGCCGCCCCTGCGGAACGTCGGGATCCTGGAGGCTTCCGCGGCCGGAGGGGCGCCCGGCCGGCGAGGAGAGCCGGCCGCCCGGCGTCAGGCCGCTGCCGAGTCCCAAGACGGGAGACTGGCTGAAATAGACGCCGACCGAGTCGGCGTAGCCGTAGGTGATCGGACTGGCTTTGTCGACGACATCAGCCCGGAAGACCGATCCGCCGGCGATCAGGTTGGGCGTCACCCGCACGGCGATGCCCGGGGCGAAGCCGAAGTGGATGGGCAGGACCGAGCTGCCGGACAAGGTGACAAGCAGGCCGCCCTCCCGGATGAAGTCGCGCAGGTGCAGGACGCCCTCCAGCTCCAGGCCGCCGCGAAGGTCGTCGGTCGCGTCGATGACCCCGATGTTGGGCGTGGCCGGGGTCTTCTTCCAGGCGGTCGGCTTGTCGCCCGTGATGCCGTTGACCAGGCTCATGGCGTCGCCCGAGGCCGGCCCGATCAGGATGGCGTCCCACCTCTCCCGGAGCCGGGCGGTGTCGCGCACGGCGTGGACGGAGACGTAGTCGTAGGGGACGCCCAGCTCGTCCAGGGCGGCCCGGACCCAGCCCTCGCTCTGGGTGCTCTGCCAGGTATGGACGAGGGCGATGCGGGGAGGGACCATCTCGTGAGCGGGCACGGCCGGGACGGCCGTCGCGGCGATGACCGGCAGGCCGCAGTCGCGGGCCGCCGCGTCGAGGGCGGCTTCCAGGCCGCTGGGGTTCTCGGCCGGCTTGATGATGAAGCTCCCGGCGCCGAAGGAGCGGCCTTCGGCCTGGAAGGCTTTCTCGGCGGCGTGCATGCGCACGTCCTTGAGCTTGAAGCGCAAGGTGGCCAGGCCGTTGTCGCCGTTGTGGTGGACGAGGTAGGCCGCCGCCGGAGGCCCGCCGGCCGGGCGGACGAGGCCGCCCGAGGGCTTGATCGGGCCGGCCGCCAGGCTCATGGGCGCGGCCAGGACCGCGACGTCCGTGACCCGCACCGTCTGGACGTTGAACAGCGGGCCCAGCTGCCAGCCGACGTCGTCGTAAGGCCGGCCGTCGTTGGTGTTGAAGAACTGCTTGTCGAGCAGCATGTCGGCCATTCGCGAGAAGGGCTGGTCCATGCGCACGACGTAAGAGCCCGCGGGATACTCGGTCTCGCCGATCCTGAAGGCTTGGTCGGCCTTGTGGACCTCGATGCCCTGGCCCTGGAGCAGCCCCAGGAGGCGGGCCTGCAGTCCGGGCCGGGGATCCGAGGCGGGCAGGACGTAGGCGGCCGGCCCCTCGGCCCGGGCCTTGGCGACCGAGCGCTTGCCCTTCAGCCAGAAATTCTCCAGGAAGCGCTGCCGGTTGACCGCCACGTTGTGGAGGGCCACCAGGAGGGCGCTCTGCTGGAGGTTGACGTTGTTGCGGATGGACCAGACGGCCTGGGCCAGCGGCGGATTGGGCTTGTACCAGGTCCGGTCGGTCGAGTTGACGACGACGCGGGTCGTGCCGTCGCCGGCGCCCTGGGTCTCGTAGAAGCGGCCGATGGCGTTGTGGCCGTTGGCGGCGTAGAAGGCGTAGTTGGGGGCCCAGCCGTCATAGAAGGTGTGGCTCCAGACGCCCGGCACGCCGGCCCGGGTCAGGGCGTCGATCTCGTGGTAAGCCATCTGGTGCCACTCGTCGATGACGATGGGATCGAGCCAGGCGTTGTAGGGGCCGGATCCGGTGGAGATGTAGAGGTGGCCGGCCGACTCGTGCAGGTCGTGCATCACCTGGGGGTGGTAGTCCAGGGCCGTCTTGAGGATGTTGCGGGTCAGGACCAGGGCCTGGCCGATGTTGTCGCGGTTGTTGTCGTGGGCCACGTACTTGCCCCAGTAGAGGAGGCGATTGGTGACCGTCGTCTTGGGGTCCTTGCGGGGGGCCATGGCGATGTCGACGTACTTGTCGCGGCCGTCGACTTCCAGGATGGGCGTGATCAGGACGATGGCGTTGTCGCGGATGGCCTTGACGAAGGGGCCCTCGTCCACGGCCAGCCGGTAGGCCAGCTCCATGAGCATCTCCACGGAGCCCGTCTCCGAGGAGTGCATCCCGCCGGTGGCCCAGTAGAAGGGCTTGGCCTTGGCCATGAGGGCGGCCGCCTCGGCATCGGGCGTTCGGCGGGGATCGGCCAGCCGGGCCGTCATGGCCTTGTAGCGGTCCAGGTTCCGGATGGCCTCCTCGGAGCCGATGGCGGCCACGATCCAGTCGCGGCCCTCCTCGGTCTTGTCCAGGCGGAAGACCTTGACCCGGGCTGAAGCCCTGTCCAGGGCGTCGAAGTATTTGTAGACCTCGTGCGAGTAGGACAGGACGTTGGGCGCGCCGGCGATGTGCCCGAGGACTTCCAGCGGCGAAGGGACGCCGCGGCCGGCCGGCAGGGTCTCGATCCACGGGGTCAGGAAGGCTTTCTCGGTGGTCAGCTCGCGGATCAGCCGGGTGTATTCCTGGTGAAGGGCCCGGGGAAAGGCCGGGCCGGCGAGGGCCGTGACGGCCAGAACGAGGGCTGCAAGGCGGCGTCGCGCATGGGGCATGGGCATCCTCCCGGAGCGGGGCATGATGGGCCTAAACTTAGTGCTTTTCCCGGCGAGGGTCAAGGAAGGCGTTGTGTCCCGGCCCGCGGCGGGGGGATGCGGTCCGGAGGGCGCGGGCTCAGAGGACCAGGATGAGGAGGAGGATCAGCGGAAGGATGAGGCAGGGCTTGCACCAGGCCAGGAGGCCGCCGCCGATCCGGAAGGTCTGGGGATCGGAGGCGGGGCTCTCCCTTCCCTCGCCGTCCAGGGCGATGATCCGGACATGGTAGAGACCGCGGTCCAAGGGCTTGGCCACCTCGAGGCGGCGCTCCGGCGTCAGGGAGTTCTCGATCAGGTCCAGGAAGTCTTCGTCCGTGGCGACTTGGCAGCGGAAGGACGCGGCGGCTGCGGAGGCCGTCCAGCGGAGGAAGACGAGGCGGCCTTTGAGATGCGGCTTCTCCAGGACGGGCGCCGGCAGCTGGGAGGCCGCCGTCCCGTCGGCGAATCGTTCCGGGGGAGCCGGAGGACGCATTCCGCCCGGCTCCCGGGCGGCAGCTCCGGCCGCGACTCCCGCCAGGAGGAGAAGGAAGGCCCCCAGCCGCGCTTTTCGCATGGGATGCCGCCTCGCTTAGAGGTATTTGCCCCCGATGTAGTCGCTCAGCTGGTTGATCAAGGTCTCCTTCTCGGAGATGATCGACTTGACCACGTCGCCGATGGAGACCAGGCCGGCGAACTTGCCGCCGTCGCAGACCGGCAGGTGCCGGACATGCTTGCCGGTCATCAGGACCATGCACTCCTCGACCGAGTTGGACGGCTTGATGTAGTACATCTTGTCGGCCGGAGTCATGATCTCCGCGACCGCCGTCTCCTTGGATGTCTTGCCCAGGAGGATGATCTTGCGGGCGTAGTCGCGCTCGGTGATGATGCCGGCCACCTCGCCCTTCTCGTCCATGACCATGAGGGCTCCGATCTGCTTCTCGCTCATCAGCTTGAGGGCGTCGAAGACCTTGGCCTTGGGGGAGATCGACCAGACGGCGGCGCCTTTCTCGGTCAGCAGGTCCTGGACTGTCTTCATGCGGCTTCTCCCTTTCTCGCGCGATTCCAACCCGTCGGCATTCTAGCGCCCCTCCGCCCTCAGATCAAGTTGGGGGACACCATACATAATTCCCGAACTTATTGTTTACACAGATTCGTAAATAAAACTTTACATAGACGTCAACAAAAGGATCGGGAATTATGTATGGTGTCCCCTAATTATTCCTAATTATTTTCAGCATAATCCTTGCGGTTTCGAAGGGAGCCAGGGAGAGGCGGCCGGCAAGGATTCGGCCGCGGGCGCCGTCCGGGTCGCTGAGAAAGGCGCGAGCCCCGTCCGGGAGGGACCATTCGGCATCGACGGCCTTCTCCGAGGCGTTATAGACGCGGATGAGCCAGGACCGCTCCCCGGCCGCGGGACGAAGCGATGTCGCTACGACCCCGGCCGGCAGAGTCAGGGGAAAGAGCGGGCCGCGGCCTTCCGCACGCGGCGGCGCCCCCGCGACCAGGAGGGATTGCTCGGCCTCCAGCCCGATCCGTTTGACGGCCTCGGGGCCGCCTCCCTCGTGGGGCTCGACGGCATAGCGCAGCTCGACCCATCCCTCCTGGTCGGCCTTGTAGTTCGTATGCCAGTAGTTGTTCATGGCGTAGGAATAGACCGTCTGGGTCGGATCCAGGGATGTCCGCCAAACCCGTCCGCCCCGCTCGTCCCGGCTCTCATCGGTCATCGCCCCCGCCTCGGCCAGCGGAGCGTCCAGGGTGACCCAGGCCACGCCCCATTCGCCGTTGGAGACGTCCGCCGCGCTCTGGGGGCAGAAGAAATCGAGGCACGAGCCGGCGATGACGTCCGCCGCCGGATCGATCCAGCCCCAGCCCAGGTCGAAGCGGAGCGTCCCTCCGGGGACGCGGAAGGGGAAGCCGAAGTGGACCGCCTCCTTGTCCCTGACCAGAGCCTTGTCCAGGCGGTTGATGATCTCCAGCCGGCTCGATCCCGCTGCGAGCCGGTATTCCCGCCGCAGCTTGCGGCTCCCGGGTGCCGGGGAATCGACCGCCACGGCGGCGACCAGAGGCCCTCCTTCATCGATAGAGATGCGGCCCGGTCCGGGTCCCAACGCCCGGTCCGGATCGAGGCCGGGGACATAGTGGTAGGCGTTCAGGCCCGGCCGGGCCGTCGCATCGACAAGCTCTGCGCCGCCGCGTTCCAGCCAGCGCAGGCTGGAGATGGCCCCCGTCGTCGCATCGATCCGGGCCTCGATCTTGTCGTTGCGGAGGATCGCTCCGACACGATCCCCGCCTGGCTCCAGCGCCGCCGTCGCGGCGGCCGCCGCCGGGGGTGGCTGGGGCGTCCCCTCGACGGCAGTGTAAGACCCGGCGCCGAAGGCGGGCAGGTCGGACGCGAGCACGGCCAGAGAGCCGTCCTTGAGCCGCTGCGAGGCAACGGGCCGTCCCGCGGCATCGACGACCCGTTCGCCGCGCCCGGTCATCTCCGCCGGGGCGACAGCCACGCCCGACCTTGCCCAAGACAGGGTGTTGAAGACGCCGAATCGTCGCGCGGGGTTCGAGCCCGTCTTCTCGCCGCCCTCACCCGTCCGCTTCAGTGCGCCCGCCAGGAGCTGCCGCGAGCGCTTGTCGGCTTCCAGGGCGAAGGCCTGCTTGTGGGCCCACTGCGAGCGGGCGTTCTCGCCGTCCGGGTCGCTGACCGAGTCGGCCGCCCCCCAGGTGTGCTCGTCCCAGAGCAGGGCCTGTCGCCAGGCCTCTTGGAAAGCCGCTTCCGGCCAGCCCTCCGGATCGAGCATGGCCCAGAGCGCCTCGGCCTGGAGAAGCCGGACCACCGATCGGCGGTTCATGGCCGTCTCGCGGGCGGTCGATCCGGCCCCGTCCTCCCAGTAGGGGGTGAAGTCGCCCCGCACCCGCGGCAATTCCGCGCCATGGCTCTTCTCGAGGGCCCGGAACATCTCGGCCGCCGTGGCGATGGCCAGCTGGGGCGAGACGTGCCGCTCGTTCCACCGCCGGACGATATCGGGCAGGGCGGGGTCCGGAGGGCCGTTGTCGCCGCCGATCGTGTAGCGGACCTGGACCATCTCGTAGGGGTAAGCCCGGTCCTCCAGCTCGCGGCAGTAGTCGTAGATCCGCTGGCTCTTCTCCTCGGTCAGCTGGCCCATGTTCAAGCCGTGGAACCAGGAGTACCCCCGGCCGGCCATCCAGAAGAGGACCTTCTCCCTGCCCGACGGAGATATCCAGTAGAAGGGCTTGTCGCCCCAGGCTCTCAACGCGCCGCCGATGCGGTCGCCCCCGTCGGGATGGGTCGGCATGTAGTTGGGGCCGGAGGAGAAGTACTTGACCCCGGCCTGCCCCAAAGCCGTCACGATCGGCCAGGAGTAGCTGGGGATGTCCGTGATGGCGGCGGTCTCCACGGCCAGCCCGTAACGGCCCGCGAAGCGGCGGGCATCGGCGGTCAGCTCGAACAGCTCCTCGGGATGGCAGACGCCGGTCAGCTCGTTGGCCAGAAGGGCTTGCACCTCGATGGCGCCGCTTCGGACGGCTTGGAGGAAGGCGGCCTTCCGCTCCTCCGACGCGCGGCGCATATAGGACTCCACGGCCCAGAAGACCTCGGTGTTCCATTTGAAGCGGGCGCCCTCGGGATAGGACGCGGTCTTGCGGGCCAGCTCGACGGCCTGATCGATGTAGGCGAGGTGGTCGGCTTCGACCTTGATCTGATGCGAGGAGTAGCCGATGTCGGTGTGGGAATGGGGCAGGATGTAGAGCGTGCGCGGCGTCACCGGCCTCAGCTCGACCTCGAGCCGGGCCGGCGGGCCGGCCTCGGTCAAGACTTCGACGGACGCCCGGCGCGGCTCGGCCACGGCCTCGACCGGCAGGTAGACGGCGTTGTAGCCGGTCTCCAGGCCGACCGTCCTGACCAGGACGCCGTCGATCCGGATCCCCGCCTGGACCGGCGGCCCGATCCGGCTGATGGCGACCCGGACGAGCTGCCGAGTCCCGCCGCCCGACTCGTCCTTCAGCAGGGCGGATACGGCCGAGGCTTGGACGAACGGCTTCAGCTCGTAGCGGAAGACCATATGCCAGTCCCGGCTCCCCCCGTTCTCGCCGGTCACCTTGAGCCGAAGGGGGCGGCCCGGATGGACGTCGGCCCGGGGGAGCCGAAGCGTCATGAAGCCGAAGAGCTCGCCGAACTGGTCGACCATGGCCGCCCGAAAGGAAAGCCGGGCCCCGCCGCGGCCATCGAGGTCCCAGGCCTTGTCGCCGGCATCTTTGGCCGAGCGGAAGGAGAAAGCGGGCCGGCCGTCGATGGCCAGGTCGAAGCGGTGGGCGCCCTTCTGCGAGCCCATCCCGCAAAGCCAGATAAAGGTCGCCTCGGGCGCGCTGAAGCCGGGCGGAACGGATTCGGTCTCCCACTCGATGGACATGGTCCCGTCGGTGGCCCGCACCAGCAGGGCCGAAGTCGCGTCCGGGTAGGAAGAGTGGTAGCCCATGACCTCTCCGGCGATGGTCCGGGCATAGCCCCGGAGCCAGCCGCCCTCCTGGCCCTTGACGCCTGGATGCATGGCGGATGATCCCCCGGAGGGCGCGATCAGAGCCAGGAATCCGGCGGCCGCGATACAGGCGGGAAGGCATCTCATCGCTTCGCCTCTTCGCCTATCGGGCCGGCACCGAGATCTTGAACGCCCAGGCGTGCCCGCAGGGCGGATTCTTCACTGCCGCGGCGGGCAGATGGATGAGCATGCCCTGGCCCACCGCTTCCCAAAGCAAGGTGCCCCGAACTCCCAGCATCTCGACCTTGGTTCCGGGCTTGGCCTTGTGGGCATAGATCATCAGCGAAGCCGGCGGCCGGGTCTCGCCCTCGTCGGCCAGATAGATGGCGAAGACCGTCCCGTCGGCCAGCCGGGTGAAGCAGGTCTTGGCCTCCTTGTAGGGGGCGACCGGCCGGGTCTTGTAGATCGCCTCGCCGTTGACCTTCATCCAGGCGCCGATCTCGGCCAGCCGCCGCAGCGACTCCGGCGGCAGCTGGCCCTGGGCGTCGGGGCCGATGTTGAGCAGGAAGTTGCCGCCCTTGGAGACGATATCGACCAGCAGGTGGATGAGCCGTCCGGCCGGCTTGTACTTGTCGTCCGGCACGTAGGACCAGGATTGGCCCATGGTCATGCAGGTCTCCCAGACGTAGGGGAGGGCCTTCTCGGGAACCTCCTGCTCCGGCGTGCGGTAGTTCTCGTAGCGGCCGCCGACGGCCCGGTCGACCACGATCAGGCCCGGCTGATGGCTGCGGGCCATGGCCGCGATGCGGGGCATGTCGATGTCCTGATTGAAGGGCTGCTTGATCAAGCCCTTGAGGGAGGAGGGCAGGCGCGGATAGGGCTGGACCCAGCCGCCGTCCAGCCAGAGGATGTCGACCGGGCCGTAGCCGGTCATCAGCTCCTCGATTTGGGCATAGGTGAAGTCCTTGAACTTCTTCCACCGCTCGGGGTACTTGTCGGTGTCGTAGTTGACGTGGCGGTCGGGGGTGGCCCACTCCGGGGCCCAGTAGTCGGGCGAGTGCCAGTCGGGCTTGGAGAAGTAGGCCCCGATGCCGAGGCCTTCGGCCCGGAAGGCGTCGAAGATCTCCTTGACGATGTTGGCCCGCGGGTCCTTGGCGAAAGGCACGTCCGGGCCGGTGATGCGGTAGTCCGTCTGCCGGGTGTCGAACATGCAGAAGCCGTCATGGTGCTTGGTGGTGTGGACGACGTAGCGCATGCCGGCCGCCTTGGCCGCCTTGGCCCAGGAGGCTGGATCGAAGCGGACCGGGTTGAAGGTCTTGGGCAGGGCCTCGTAGCGGCGCTTGTACTCGACGTAGTCGGGGATCGACCGGCGGCACCAGGGCTCGTCCTCGGAGCAGATGCTCCAGGACTCGACCACACCCCATTGGCTGTAGGGGCCCCAGTGCATCATCAGTCCGAATTTCTGGTCCTGAAACCAGTCCAGCCTCTTGAGGACGAGGGGGTCGGTCTCCGCGTCGGCCGCCTGGCCCGCCGGGAAGGGCGCCGCGGCTTTCGCCTCCGTCATCGGGATCTCCGCCGCCGGCTCTTTCCAGGAAGCGTATCCCGCGGCGACGGCGATGGCGATGGCGAGAACGGCCGCCGGGAGGAGGAATGCGATCGCGCGCTTGCTCATGTCTCCGCCTTTCATGACCGGATGCCCGCATTTTACCCCGCCGTCCGGGCTCCGTCCATGGCTTCCCTTCGCGGCCCGGCTTCTTGCGTCGCGGCTTGCGATCGACTAACATGGACGCCCGCCCGCAGGATGGGCTTCGCCATGAGCAAGAAACGCGTTCTTCTGGTCGACGACGACCTGTTCGGCTCCTCCCTCTCCCGTGAAGCCCTGAAATCCGAGGGTTGGGACGTCTCCCTGGCGGCGTCCGGGGAGCAGGCGATGGCCCTCCTGGAAGCCGGATCGCGCCCCGATGCGGCTCTCGTCGATCTCGATCTCGGCTCCGGAGGCATGGCGGGCGCGGAAGCCGTCCGTCGCATCCGGGCGGGCTGGGATATTCCGGTCGTAGCCCTTGCCCCGGGCGCCGATGGAAAGGCCCCCGTCAAGACGCCGGACGGCTTCGCCGCCGAAGCGATCGCCAAGGCCGCGGGCTGGGAGAAGAGAGCGGTGGCCGCGATCGTCGCGGCCCTGGCGCGGCGCGAGGCCGAGCGCGCCGGCTTTCGCGAGACGGGCATCCTCAAGGATTTTCTGGAAGCCATTCCCGAGCCGGCGGCGCTGCTGGATGCCGACGGCCGGATTCTGGCCGCCAATTCCGCCCAGATCCAAGAGGGGAACGGAGAGGTTCCGGCCGGCCTCGACTCGGCTTCGGCGGACCGCTATCGGGCCTCCCTGGCCGAAGTCATCTCCACGGGCGCGTCCTCCGGCTTCGAAGTCGAGACGGCCGGGCGCCGATTCCGCTTCCTCCTCCATCCCGTCCCCGCGGCTCCGGCCGGCCCGCGGAGGGTCGCCGTCATCCGGCTGGATGTCACGGAATCCCGCCGCCGCGAGGAGGACCTGGAGCGGTCGGAGGCGTTTTATCGCCGGCTGGCCGAGAAGCTGCCGGAAGCGGTCATCCAGGCGGGGCCGGACGGCCTCATCCGCTTCGCCAATCCCGCCGCCGCCGAGCTGCTGGGATTTTCCGAGCCGGCTGAGATCGCCGGCCGGCCCCTGATCGACCTGGTTGCCCGGGAGGCCGATTTGGAGGCGGAGGGGATCTTACGCCGGCCGCCCGACGGGGCGCGGGCTCTCCGCGGCCGAGAGACAAGCCTCCTGCGCCGGGATGGAGCCTCCTTCGCGGCCGAGATCAGCCTGGCCCGCTGCGAGGGCGCCGACGGCGGCGAGGCGGGAATCGTTCTCTCGGCTCGCGACGTCGGCGAGCGGAAGGCGGCGGCCGCCGCGGCATCCAAGGCCCTGGAGGAGAAGACGACGCTCCTCAAGGATATCCGCCAGCGCATCAAGAGCCACATGGCCGTGATCTCCAGCTGGCTGGCCCTGGAAGGCGAGCGCCTCCATGACCCTCGCGACCGGGAGATCTCCCGGATGATGAGGAACCGGGTTCGCAGCCTGGCCTTGGTCTACGATCGGTTCTACCGGGCCGAGGACGTCCACGGCGTGGATGCCAAAGCCTATCTCGAGCTGCTGGTCAGGCAGGTCGGGGAGTCCCATTCCCCGCGGCCGGGCCAGATCCGCATCGATCTGCGGCTGGAAAGCTTTCCCCTCGACCTGAAAAGCTCGATCGCCTGCGGGCTGATCGCGACCGAGCTTGTCTCCAACTGCCTCAAGCACGCCTTTCCGGGCGGCCGCAAAGGAACCGTGGAAGTGGCGGCCGGGAGGCGGGGCGAAGGCTTCTTCCTCTCCGTCAAGGATGACGGCATCGGCTATGAGAAGAGCGCGGCCGGGCATCCGGGCGACGGGCTTGGCTTGAAGATCGTCCGCAGCCAGGTCGATCAGCTGAAGGGTGCGCTGAAGATCGAAGAGGGCTTCGGCTCGCGATTCGAGGTCGAGTTCCCCTCCCTCTAAGGCTGCCCTTTCGGACAGCCACCCGCCCTCGACGGCCCCCGCGCACCGCCTTTTTAATCTCAAATTGGCGGCCAGGTTTTTATTGACATGAGTAGTATCACGATATATATTACATCCAATCCGTTATATCGCTAAGATTCAAGGAGCCAAAATGCAAAGAACGCGATACTGGGGCGGGCCGAGGGGAGAGCGGATCTTCCGCAAGGGCGACTTCAAATACCTGATCATGGACCTGCTGCGCGACAAGCCCCGCCACGGCTACGAGATCATCCGCGAGCTCGAAGAGAGGTTCGGCGGCTTCTATGCCCCCAGCCCCGGCGCGGTCTATCCGACCCTCCAATGGCTGGAGGAGATGGGCTTCGTCACGGTCCAAGCCCAGGAAGGCAAGAAGACCTACACCATCACCGAGGCCGGGCTCGGCTTCCTGGCGGAGAAGGAGAAGGAGACCGAGGAGGTCAAGCGCCAGTCGAAGGGGTGGTGGGGGGACTGGAGCGCCGAGATGCGCGACGAGATGAAGGAGGTCATGCGCCTGATGGGCGAGATGGGGCGCATGATCGGGCAGAAGTCGCGCCAAGCCGGACAAGAGAAGCTGCCCCAGGTCAAGGCGGCTCTGAGCAACGCCCTGGCCGAGATCGAGAGGATCTTCAAGGGCTAGGGGGCAGAGCCGGTGAAGAACCGGGAGATCGCGGCGGCCTTCGAGAGGATCGCCGACGCGCTGGACATCAAAGGCGAGCCCGCCTTCAAGGTTCTGGCCTACCGCCGCGGAGCCAGGGTTCTGGACGATCTGGGGGAGGATGTGGCGATCCTGTCGGAAGAGGGCCGCCTCTGCGACGTCCAGGGCATCGGCGAGGGGTTGGCCAAGAAGATCACCGAATATCTCTCCACGGGCCGCATGGCCAAGGCGGACGAAGCGGAGCGGGGGCTGCCCCCGGGCTTGTTCGAGCTTCTTCAAGTGCCCGGATTGGGGGCCAAGACGGTCGGCTTGGCCTTCCGGGAGCTCGGCGTCTCGGGGATGGACGACTTGAAGAAGGTCATCGCCGACGGATCGCTGGCCGGACTCAAGGGCTTGGGGCCCAAGAAGGTCGAGAACATCCTCAAGGGGATCGGGACGCGAGACAAGGGGCTTGAGCGGCTGCTGCTGAGCGAGGCGGCCGCGATCGCCGAGGAGGCGGTGGCGGAGCTGAGGCTTGCCTCCGCCGCGGCGCGGATCGAAGCCGCGGGATCGTTGCGCCGGATGCGGGAGACGGTCGGCGACATCGACATCCTGGCGGCGGCCGATGACGGCGGGAGAGCCATCGCCGCCCTGACGGGTTGGAAGCGGGTCAGGCGCGTCCTGGCGGCCGGCGAGACCAAGGCCTCGGTCCTGATCGGGACGGACGAGGGCGAGCGCCAGGTCGACCTCCGCATCGTGGCTCCCGGCTCCTTCGGGGCGGCGCTGCAGTACTTCACCGGCTCCAAGGCCCACAACGTCAAGCTGCGCGGACGGGCGAAGGACCGGGGCCTCAAGGTCAATGAGTACGGGGTCTTCCGCGGCGAGAGACTCATCGCCGGCCGCCGGGAAGAGGACGTCTACAAGGCCCTCGGGCTGCCCTGGATTCCGCCGGAGCTGCGCGAGGACCGGGGCGAGATCGAGCGGGCGAGCGAGGGCCGCCTCCCGGCTCTCGTCGAAAGGGCCGATCTCAAGGGCGACCTCCACTGCCACACCCGGGCCAGCGACGGCCGGCTGACCCTCGAGGCTCTGGTCGAGCGGACCCGCTCGATGGGCTATGCGTACGTGGCCGTCTGTGACCACTCGCGATCGGCCCGCTACGCGGGGGGATTGACGCCGGAGCGATTGAGGGCTCAGGGCGCCGAGATCGACGCCCTCAACCGGAGGCTCAAGGGCTTCCGCGTCCTGAAGGGGACCGAGGTCGACATCCTTCCGGATGGGAGCATCGACTTTCCCGACGCGGTCTTGGAAGGTCTCGATTTCGTCGTCGCCTCGGTCCATTCGGCCTTCAAGAAGGACGTGACCGCGCGCATGATCAGGGCCCTGGCTCATCCGGCCGTGGACATGATCGGCCACCCGTCGGGCCGGCTGCTGAGCGGCCGCGAAGGCTACGAAGTGGATCTGGAGAAGGTCATCGAGGCGGCTCGCGAGAGGGGCAAGGCCCTGGAGCTTAACTCCCATGTCGACAGGCTCGATCTGGACGATATCTGCCTGCGGATGGCCAAGGACAGGGGCGTCCGGATCGGCATCGGCACGGACACGCACGACGAGGACGGTCCGGCCATGATCCGCTTCGGGATCGGCCAAGCGAGGCGGGGGTGGCTGGAAAAAGGCGACGTCTTGAACGCCCTGACCGCCGCCGGACTGGCCGCCTGGCGCCGCTCCCGAAAATAGGGGGACGGTACACGACCCCTCCTCTCCTTGAT
>CAZKXI010000013.1:0-77196 GCA_964556755.1 uncultured Eubacteriales bacterium | reverse complement strand
AGAGCCACCGGATCTACTTCAAGATCCTGACCGGCAAGCCGGGCCTCTTCCTGCGTGGAGAGGAGATGCCGAACCTGCCGCCCGGGATGAAGGCCATGTTCACCTCGCCCCGCTCGGCGGCCTCGGCGCCGACCGAGATGTCGCTTTCGACCCTGACCGAGTACCAGATTCCCGTCCCCTTCGTCTTCAGCGGATCGGCTTCCGTGCCGGTCAGGATCCGCAAGTGACGGCGCCGGACGGCTTCCGGCAAGGAGCATGACGATGAAGAAGATCCTGGCGGCATCGATGATAGCGGCCGCGGCTTGGGCCTTGGCCTACGCCGTGGCCCCCCAGAGCTGGACCTTGCGGAGCTACGAGGAGTGGCTGCGCGGCAAGGCCGGCGGCGTGTCGCTCTCGGGCGAGGGGGTGATGACCCTGGCCCCCCGGGCCGACCGGATCGAGGGGCCGGCCGAGGAGTTCTATCTGGCCTATTGCCCCGCCCCGGACGGGGCCGCGTACATCGGAACGGGTCACGGGGGAAAGGTCTTCCGCCGCGGCAAGGACGGCAAGGTCGAGCTCTACTTCCAGACGGCCGAGATGGACGTCACGGCCCTGATCCTGGACCCCAAGGGCGTCCTCTTCGCCGGGACCTCGCCGCAGGGCAAGATCTACAAGATCACGGAGAAGGACAAGGGAGCCGAGTTCTTCAACCCGGCCGAGAAGTACATCTGGGACCTGGCCTTCGAAGCCAACGGGAACCTCCTGGCCGCCGTCGGCGAGGCCGGCGGCATCTATGAGATCGCCTCGGAGGGCCAGGGGCGGATGGTCTTCAAGTCGGCCGAGAACCATATCCTCTGCTTGGGACGCGACAACGCCGGCGGCCTCATCGCGGGCAGCGGCGGCCCGGGCGCCGTCTACCGCATCGGCTCGGGCGGCCGCGGCCAGATCCTCTACGAGACCGCCTTCGAGGAAGTCCGGGCTCTGGCCGTCACCTCGCGGGGCGACATCCTGGCCGGAGCGGGCGGGACGGTGAAGGGCCGCAAGGACGAGCCCGAGCCCGCTGTCGCGGCGGCCGCCGCCGAGGTCGTCGTCACGGTCTCGGCCGCCGCGGCCGCTCCGGTCCCCGCCGCCGCCTCGGCCCTCGCGGGCTCGGGGGCGCGGCCGTCGCCCGCGTCGGCCGCCCCGGGCGAGCCGGGCGCGGTGTTTCGAATCTCCGCCGACGGATCGGTCCGCCGCATCCTGTCCCTGCCCGACGAGATGGTCTATGCCCTGCGCTGGGACGAGGCGGCGCGCAAGCTGGCCGTCGGCACGGGGCCCAAGGGGCGCCTCTATGAGCTCGACGGCGAGGATCGGGCCTCGCTCCTCCTCCAGGAGGATTCCGAGCAGATCTACGGCTTGATCCCGGTCGGGGGCAAGATTCATCTCCTGGCCAACAATCCGCCCCGCCTCTCCGCCCTGTCGCCCGAGCCGCGTCCGGAAGGGGAGTACCTCGGTCCGGTCTTCGACGCCCGCCTGACGGCGGCCTGGGGCCGGATCGAGTGGGAGGCGGTCGTGCCGCCGGGCGCGGCCCTGCAGATCCAAAGTCGCAGCGGCAACAGCTCCGATCCCGGGGCTTCCTGGTCCGACTGGTCTCCGCCCTACGGCCGGGCCGAGGGCGAGGCCCTGCTCAGTCCGCGTGGCCGCTACCTCCAGCTGCGGGCCCTGCTGAAGACCGGATCCGGCGGCGCCGCCCCGCGCCTGCGCCGCCTGACCGCGGCCTACCTGACGATGAATGCGCCGCCTGTCGTCCGCAAGCTGGACCTCCTGCCGGCCCACCAAGTCTATCTCAAGCCCATCGACACGGACGAAGCCATCTGGGGCTTGGAGCGGCGCACGCCCGAGCCCGCCTCGGGCCGAAGGGACGAGATGAAGCTCGCCCTGGCTAAGAAGGTCGAGAGACGGGGCTACCAGACGGCCGTCTGGGAGGCCGAGGACGAGAACGCCGACGCCCTGTCCTATTCGGTCTGGATCCAGGCCGAGGGGGACGCGGCCTGGCGGCAGATCGAGGACCGCTGGACGGAGAGCCTCTACGCCTTCGCCACGACGGCCCTGCCCGACGGGATCTACCGCCTCAAAGTCCAGGCCTCGGACCTGCCCTCCAACCCGGCCGATTCGGCCCTCAGCGGCGAGAGGACGAGCCCGTCCTTCCTGGTCGACAACGCCGCGCCCGAGGTCCGGGATCTCAAGGTCCAGAAGGCGGGCGGGGCGCTGGAGGCGGCTTTCACGGTCGTCGATCGCTTCTCGGCCGTGCGCGAGGTGCGGCTCCTGGTGCGCCCGGATGACTGGCGGCTGGTCGTCCCGGAGGACGGCATCTGCGACGGCCGCTCGGAGACGTTCCGGCTGAAGATCCCGCTTCCGGCCGGAGCCGACGGCCTTCTGACGATTCTGGTCCGCGACGCGGCCGGGAACACGGCCTCGTTCAAGACGACTTTCTGAGCCGTCTCACTTGGCCCGCTCGAGATACTTGTCCTCGCGGGTGTCGATGCGGATGCGGTCGCCCTCGTTGACGAAGGGCGGCACGTTGACCACCAGCCCCGTCTCCATCACGGCCGGCTTGTAGGACGCGGCCGCCGTGGCCCCCTTCATGGACAGCTCGGTCGACCGGACGGTCATCTCCATGAAGGTGGGCGGGATGACGTTGATCGGCCGGCCCTCGTACATCTCGATGGTGAAGATGACGTTGGGCACGAGATAGCTGACCGAGTCGCCGATGGCCTCGGCCGACAGCTGGACCTGGTCGTAGGTCTGGTGGTTCATGAAGACGTACTCGTCGCCGCTCTGGTAGAGGAACTCCATCTCCACGTCGTCCAAGTGGATCTGCTCGACCCGGTCGACCGAGCGGAAGCGGTGGTCCTTGACGGAGTTGTCCCGCAGGCTGCGGAGCTTGGTCTGGACCATGGCCTTCCAGCGGCCGGGGGTGATGAGCTGCATGTCGACGACCCGCCAGAGCTGGCCGTCGTCCATCTTCAGGATCATGTTCTTGCGGATCTGGGTGGCGTCGATCATGGGGACTCCGGATTCAGGATTCGCGACGGGCCCCTTCGTCCACGCGGACGACGAAGGCCTGCCCCCCGGCCTCGGCCACCGCCGCGGCGACGCGATCGGGTCGGACGGGCGCGTAGGCGAACATGCACCCGCCGCCGCCGGAGCCGTTTATTTTAGCACCCAGCGCCCCGGCGTCAAGGGCGGCCGCGATGAGGGCCTCGATGCGGTCGGTCGAGATGCGGAGGTGGTCGCGGAGGATGGCGTGCTGGGCGGTCAGCATGGCCCCGAAGCGGCCGTGGTCGAAGGACGGCGCCTGGAACAGGGCCGCCCCTTCGCGGGTCAGGTCCCGCGTCAGCAGCGTCCCCAGCAGGAGGCGGCCCTCGTCGGGCGGAAGGCCTGCGATGGCGGCCCGGACCTCCTCGGTCAGGGGCGCCTTGAGATCGAAGCCGGGCATGCGGCCGGCGACGGAGGCCGCTCCGGCCAGGACGCGGCTCTTGATGAAGCCCAGCATCCCGGTGGTGTCCTTCTTCTGCAGGGAATTGGCCAGGACGAAGGTTCCCAGCGGGTTCCGGAGGCTGTCGAAGCGCATCGGCTCATCGAAGCGGATCCAGACGACGCCGCCGTAGGCGGAGGCGTAGTGGTCCATCCGCCCGCCCGGCTCCTGGAACTCGGCGACCTCGGTGGCGAAGCCCAGCTCGGCCAGCTCGCGCGGGTCCGAGGCCCGGGGGTCGCCGGCCGCCTCCAGCAGAAACTTGTTCCAAGCCACGACCATGGCCGAGGAGCTGGACGTGCCGGCGTTGATCGGGATGGTGCTGGTGACGCGGCAATCCCAGCCGCCCAAGCCGAGGCCGGCCCGGCGGTGGATGTTGACGGCGCTTCGGAGGTAGTCGCGCCGGGAGGCGTAGGGCAGCTCGGCCTCGGGGGACAGCTCCTCCCGCTGGCCCATGTCGGGCATGTCGATGACGATCCGGCCGTCGGCCCGCGGCGTCCCGGCGATGGTGATCCGCAGGTCGATGGCCGCGGCCAGGATGGCCAGACCGAAGTAATCCTGGTGTTCGCCGAGCAGGCAGACGCGACCGGGGGAGGAGACGCGGAGCGGGGAGGGGGACATGGCCCTATATATGGACCTTTCCGGGGCCTCCGTCAAGGCGCGGCGACAGGGCCCGTGACCCGGGCCGGGCGGGCTTGGCCGGGCCGCGTTGACAGGCCCGTCCGCGGGCCCTATAGTTGGCGGCGGCCGCCGCCTTTGGCTTCGCGCGGCCGGGGAGGCTCGGAATGAGACGATGGAGAAAGGCCGGCGCCGCCGCGGCCGCCCTTGGGGCGGCTGCGCTCCTGGCGGCGGCCGGATGCCGCCGAGGAGAGCCCATGATCGCCGACGCCGTCTATATCAACGCCGCGTTCATCACCATGGATCCGGCCCGGCCTCGGGTCGAGGCGCTGGCGGTGAGGAACGGCGCCATCGCCGCCACCGGATCGCGCCGGGAGATTCTGGCGCTGGCCGGTCCGGGGACCCGGATCGTCGACCTGGAAGGCGCCTTCGTTCTGCCGGGATTCATCGACAGCCACGTCCACTTGATGAACGGTGGCCTGGCCCTCCTGGCCGTCCAGCTGCGCGGCGCCTCGTCGCGGGAGGAGCTCGCCTCCAGGCTGGCGGAGGCGGCCCGGTCCCGGCCGGAAGGCGAATGGATCCTGAACGGGGACTGGGATCACCAGCTCTTCCGGCCGGTGGAGCTGCCGCGGCGGGACTGGATCGACGCCGCGACGCCGGCCCACCCCGTCTGCGTCAACCGCCTGGACGGGCACATGGTCCTCTGCAACAGCCTGGCCCTGCGCCTGGCCGGCATCGACCGGACGACGGAGGCCCCGCCCGGCGGGGAGATCGTCCGCGATCCGGCCACGGGCGAGCCGACCGGAATCCTCAAGGACACGGCCATGGGTCTGGTCGAACGGGTCATCCCGGCCCCTTCGGCCGAGCAGCGGCGCCGGGCCCTGGACGCGGCCCTGCGCTACGCGGCCGAGCGCGGCGTGACGTCCGTCCACGACGTCTCCGGCGAGGCCGGTCTGGACCTCTACCAGGAATACCGCCGGGCCGGGCGTCTGACCCTGCGCATCTCCTTCTATACTCCCATCGATCGGGCCGAGGAGACCATCGGCCTGGGCTTCCAAACGGGCTTCGGCGACGATGTCCTGCGCTTCGCCGGGCTGAAGGGCTTCGCTGACGGATCGCTGGGCTCGGGGACGGCCGCCTTCTTCGAGCCCTACAGCGACGAGCCCGGCAACCGCGGCCTGTTCCACGGCCAGATGCTTCCCGAGGGGATCATGGCCCGCCGTCTCGCGGCCTCGGACGCCGGCGGCTTGCAGACCGCCGTCCACGCCATCGGCGACCGGGCCATCGACGCCATCCTGTCCGCCTACGAGGCGGCGGCGGCCTCCAACCCGCCCCGGGACCGCCGCTGGCGGATCGAGCACGCCCAGCACGTCCGCCCGTCCGACTTCGAGCGCTTCGCCCGATTGAAAGTCATCGCTTCGGTCCAGCCCTATCACGCCGCCGACGACGGCCGCTGGGCCGAGGCCCGGATCGGCCCATCCCGGGCCCGCACGACCTACGCTTTCCGCAGCTTCCTTGACAGCGGCGTCTCCCTGGCTTTCGGCTCCGACTGGCCGGTGGCGCCCATGGATCCCGTCCTGGGGCTGGCCGCGGCGGTCACCCGGAGGCCCATCGACGGAAGCCGCCCGGACGGCTGGGTGCCCGAGCAGAAGATCACGGCCGAGGAAGCCCTGCGGGCCTACACCTGGGGCGGCGCCTACGCCGAGTTCGCCGAGTCCCGCAAGGGGGCCCTGACGCCCGGCCGGCTGGCCGACATGGTCGTCCTCGACGGCGATCCGCTGGCCGTGGAGCCGGCCCGGCTGGCGAGCCTGCGCGTGCTGCGGACCATCTGCGGCGGCCTGGAGACTTACCGGCGCTGAGGCGGTTTGCCGGGCCCCGATGATTCTGATATTTTAATCCCCGCAGTCCCATGAGCGAGGCCTTCGACATCCGCGACATCCTCCGCGCCGCGGGTGGCCGGCCGCACGATCTGATCGGCATCCTGCAGGCCGTGCAGGACCGTTTCGGGCATATCCCGCCGCCCGCCCTGACGGCGATCGCCAAGCATGTCCGGCTGAGCCCGGGCGAGGTCTTCGGCGTCCTGTCCTTCTACCCGCGCTTCTCGCTCCGGCCGCCGGCCCGCCATGTGTGCGAAGTCTGCCTGGGCACCGCCTGCCACGTCCGCGGCGGAGAGTCTGTGGCCGAAGAGATCGGCCGGGCTTGGGGCGTCTCTCCCGGGCAGGTGACGGCCGACGGGTCCGTCGAGCTGAAGACGGTCGCCTGCCTGGGCTGCTGCGCCATCGGCCCGGTCCTGCGCGTGGACGGCCGGATCGAGGCCCGGCTGACGCCGTCCTCGGCGCGCTCCCTGGCCGAGAGCCTCCGGGCGGATGGACGGAAGGCATGATGCGGCTGGCTCATCCCGGTCACCTGGCCGATTGGCGATCCCGGCTGCTCGAAGCCGCGGCGCCGCCGCGGACCCTGGTCGTCTCGGCCGGCACCTGCGGCCGGGCCTCCGGGGCCATGGCCGTGATCGAGGCCCTGCGGGCCGAGATCGAGGCCCGCGGGCTGGGCGGGCAGGTCGGGCTCCGCGTGACGGGCTGCCACGGCTATTGCGAGGCGGAGCCCAATCTCGTCGTGGAGCCCGAGGGCTTCTTCTACGGCCGCCTCAAAGCCTCGGACGCGGTCGAGATCGTCGATCGCACCGGGCGCCAAGGCCGGCTCATCGAGCGGCTGACCTACCCGGCCGGGCCCGGAGGCAAGCCCGCCCCGCTCTTGAAGGATCTGCCCTTCTACCGCAAGCAGGTCCGGCGCTTGACGGAATCCCACCTGGCCCTCGATCCGGAGCGGATCGAGGCCTATGTGGCCCGGGGCGGGTACGGGGCCTTGTCCAAGGCCCTCTTCGAGATGACCGGGGCTTCGGTCATCGAGGAGATCAAGGCCTCGGGGCTGCGCGGGCGGGGAGGGGCCGGCTTCCCGACCGGCCTCAAATGGCAGATGGTCCGGGACGCCGCCGGGCGAGGCAAGAGCGTCGTCGCCAACGGCGATGAGGGCGATCCGGGCGCCTACATGGACCGCGGGCTGTTGGAGGGCAACCCGCATTCGATCCTGGAGGGATTGATCATCGGGGCCTACGCGGTCGGCGCTTCCGAGGGCTGGATCTACGTCCGGGCGGAGTACCCGCTGGCCGTCGCCCACCTGCGCCGGGCCGTCGAGCAGGCCCAAGCCGTCGGCCTTCTGGGGGACAACATCCTCGGCTCGGAGTTCGGGCTCGAAGTCCGGGTCGTCCAGGGCGCGGGGGCCTTCGTCTCCGGCGAGGAGACGGCGCTTCTCGCCTCGATCGAAGGCCGCCGTCCGCAGCCGCGGCCCCGGCCGCCCTATCCGTCCCAGGCCGGCCTCGGCGGCCGTCCCACGGTCATCAACAACGTCGAGACCTGGGCCAACGTGGCTCCGATCATCGACCGGGGCGCCGCCTGGTTCGCCTCGATCGGGTCGGGCCAGAGCCGGGGGACCAAGATCTTCTCCCTGGTCGGCCGAATCCGCCGGACCGGGCTCGTCGAGGCGCCCATGGGTGCTCCGCTGCGGGACATCCTCGAAGGCGTCGGCGGCGGCCCTCTGCCCGGCCGCCGCCTCAAAGCCGTCCAGACGGGGGGCCCCTCGGGCGGCTGCTTGCCGGCTTCGCGCTTCGACGTCAAGGTGGACTACGAAGACCTGGCTCAGGCCGGCTCGATCATGGGCTCCGGCGGCCTGATCGTCCTGGACGACCGATCCTGCATGGTCGACGTGGCCCGCTACTTCATCGGCTTTGCGGCCGAAGAGTCGTGCGGCAAGTGCTCGCCCTGCCGCATCGGCACCCGGAGGCTTCGCGACATCCTCGACCGCATCGTGCGGGGCGAGAGCGGTCCGGACGATCTGGAGCATCTGGAGTCCCTGGCCGAGACGGTCCGCGACGCCTCGCTCTGCGGCCTGGGCCGGACCGCGGCCCATCCGGTCCTCTCGACCTTGCGCTATTTCAAGGATGAGTACGAGGCCCACATCCGGGACCGCCGCTGTCCGGCCGGAGTCTGCCGGGCCCTGACGACGTTCGCCATCGACCCCGCCCGTTGCACGGGCTGCGGCCTCTGCCGCAAGGCCTGCCCGGTCGAGGCGATCTCCGGCCGGCCGAAGGCGGCCCACGCGATCGATCCAGCCCGCTGCGTCCGATGCGGGGCGTGCTTGGACGTCTGTCCGCCGGCGGCCCGGGCCGTGGGCTTCGGTCCCCGCGATCCTGAGCCGGGGAGCCGACGGCCATGAAAGCGCTCATCGACGGCCTGGCCTTCGAGTCGGCCGAGAAGGTGACGATCCTCGAGGCGGCTCGGCGGCTGGGTCGGCCCATCCCGACCCTGTGCCATCACCCTCGCCTCGAGCCGGCTGCGGCCTGCCGCCTTTGCCTGGTTCAAGTGGAGGGCCGCCGGGAGCCCGTCCCGGCCTGCGCCACGGCTCTGGAGGACGGCCAGCGAATCCGCACCGACACGCCGGAGCTGCGGCGTCTGCGCCGCGGGGTCCTGGAGCTGATCCTGTCCGAGCACCCTTCGGCCTGCCTCGTCTGCGCCGAGCGGCGCGAATGTCGGGAGCCCAAGGAGGGCATTCGCAAGACGGCCGAGCCGACCGGCTGCGTCCTTTGTCCCGGCGACGGCCGCTGCCGGCTGCAGGCCGTGGTCGAGGAGGTCGGGCTGGATCGGACGGCCTTCCCCGAGGCGCCCCGGACGGCCGAGCCGCGGCGGGACGATCCGCTCATCGACCGCGATCCGGGACTGTGCATCCTATGCGGCCTCTGCGTCCGCGTCTGCCGCGACCTGCGGGGGGCCTCGGTGCTGACGATGGCCGGTCGCGGCGGCCGGACGACGGTGGCGGCGGCCCTGGACGGCTCCCTGCTCGAATCGGGCTGCCGGTTCTGCGGCGCCTGCGTGGATGTCTGCCCCACCGGCGCCCTGATGGAGCGGGCCGTCCGCCATCTCCGCCCCGACGAATCGAAGCCGCTGCTCTGCGCCTGGTGCGGCGAAGGATGCCTCCTCGAAGCGGACCTGGCGCGGGGCCGCCTGATCAGCGCCCGCCCGGCGGCGGGTCCGGCCAACCGGGGCCAGGCTTGCGTCAAGGGCCGCTTCCTCATCCCCGACCTGTTGGCCTCCTCCGACCGCCTGGCTTATCCTCTCGTCCGCGGCAACGGCAACCTGGTCCGCGTCTCCTGGGAAGCGGCCCTCTCCGCGGCGGCGGAAGGCTGGCGCCGGGCTGAAGGGCCCTTCGCCGCCGTCGGATCGGACCAGGATTCGTGCGAGGACCTGCGGGCGATCGAGGCCTTGGGGAGGGAAGCCTTCGGCTCGGACCGCTTCTCCCTCTCCGGCCTCCCGACGCCTCTCGAGGCGCTTCGCGCGGCGGCCGGGCTGGAGAGGCGCGACGGCTGGCCGGACGTCCCCAACGACGGGATGGCCGCGATGAAGGCCTTCCTCGTCTTCGACGAGGACCTGGCCGTCACGGCGCCCCTTTTGGGCCTGGAGGTCTTCCAGTCCGTGAGGGCCGGGGCCCGATTGGCCGTCTTCGGCGCCCGGGAATCCTGCCTCGACCGCTGCGCCAGGATCCATGTCCGGGTCGGCCCCGAATCCTACGCGGAGATCTTGATCGAAGTCGCGGCCCTCTTGGCCCGCTTCGCGGATGGTCGGGACAAGAAAGCCCTGGCCGGCATCCCGCGGGACGCCGGCGCCATCCGGGCCGGAGCGGCGGAGCGAAGAGCGGTGGAGGAGAAGGCCGCCCGGATCGCGGCCCTGCTGGAGAAGCGTCGGCCGGCGGCCTTCCTCTTCGGGCCCGGCTTCGTCACGGGAGGATCCGGGCCTCGCAACGCGGCCGCGCTTTGGAACCTGGCCCGCCTGACGGGAGCCGCTCTGGTGCCGATCGCTTGGGGCGCCAACGCCCGCGGCGCCGCAGAGCTCTTTGACAGGCCCGGACCCGGCGGCCCGGTTCCCGCTCCGGCCGGAAGGATCTTCCTGTCCGCTTACGGCGGAGGACCGCCGAGGCGGGAGGGAGCGTTCGTCGTGGCCGCGGCGGCCTACGCGCCGGGAATCCTGGAAGGCGTCGATGTGGTCCTGCCGCGAACCCTCTTCGCCGAGCAGGAGGGGACCTGGGTCAACCGGGAGGGGCGCGTCCAGAGAAGCCGTCCCGTGGTCCCGGCGCCGGGGGAGGCCCGTCCGCTCTGGAGGATAGCCGCCGAGCTGGCCCGGGCCGCCGGCCGACCCCTGGCCTGGCTCCTTTCGGCCGACGAGATCCTGGCCCGGATCGAGAAGGAGAATCCCCGCTGGGCCGGCGCCCGTCATGCCCGCCCCGACGGTCCGCCCGTTTTCTTGTCCGCCGCTCGTCAGGAGCGCTTGTCCGGCTTTGTCCCGGTTCCCGCGGCCGGCGCCGGGGGGGGCGAGACGCTCCCCGACCCGGACGACATCCATGGCTATCCCGCGGCCACGGCCCTGAAGAGCCTGCGGGCGGTGCGGAGACGCTGATGGCCGAAGTCCTGGAGCGGCGCCGCCTGGTCCCCAACATCCATCTCGTCCGTCTTCGGGCGCCGGAGATCGCCCGGGCCTGTCGGCCGGGTCAGTTCCTGATGGTCATGGCCGATGCCTCGAGCGAGCGCATCCCGCTCTCGATCGCCGATTGGGATGCCGGCGAAGGCTCGGTCACGGCTGTCTTCCAGATCGTCGGGACCTCGACCCGCAAGCTGGCCGAGCTTCGGGCCGGCCATCACGTCTACGCCTGCGCCGGACCGCTGGGGCGGCCGAGCGAGATCAAGGCTTTCGGGACCGTCCTCCTCGTGGCGGGGTGCTATGGCCTGGCCGCTCTCTATCCGGCCGCCCGGGCCCTGCGAGCGGCCGGCAACCGTCTGATCCTCCTGGCCGACGTCAAGTCGAGGCCCCTTCTTTACTGGGAGGACCGTTACCGGGAGCTCTGCGACCGGATCATCTTGGCTTCGCGCGATCCCGGGGCCGCCTTCCAGTCCTATGCCTCGGGCGCCATCGCCGACGTCGTCGCCGAGTCGGGTCCCGTGGACCGGGCTCTGGCCTCCGGCTGCGCGTACCTGCTGGCCGCCGTCTCCGAGGCGACCCGCCCGCTGGCTCTCCCGACGGTGGTCAGCCTCAACCCGATCATGGTCGATGGGACGGGGATGTGCGGGGCTTGCCGCTGCTCGGTCGGCGGGAGCACCCGTTTCGCCTGCGTCGACGGGCCCGACTTCGACGGCCATCAGGTCGATTGGGCGGAGCTCTTCCGCCGGCGCGCGGCCTACCTCGAGGAGGAGGTGCGCTCGCTCTGCCGCTACGAGAAGGAGAGCCTGCCCTAGGCCCGGCCCATGAGCCAAGCCTTCAAGACCCTCGATCCCCAGGACCGGGAGCGGATCCGGGTCGAGTACGACAAGGACTGGCGCCGGGCGCTGAGGCGCGCGATCCCGCCCAAGGACAGGGCGCTGATCCCGCGCCAGGCCATGCCCGAGCGGGACGCGTTCCAGCGAAGCCGCGATTTTTCCGAGGTCAACCGGGGCTTCAGCCCCGAGGCGGCTCGCCAGGAGGCCCGCCGCTGCCTCGATTGCGCGGCGCCGGGCTGTGTCGCTGGCTGCCCGGTCGCTATCGACATCCCGACCTTCATCAAGCGGATCGAGGCCGGCGACTTCGCCGCGGCCGGGCGGACCCTGCGGGAGACGAATTCCCTGCCCGCGGTCTGCGGCCGGGTCTGCCCCCAGGAGACCCAGTGCGAGCAGGTCTGCAACCTCGGCCGTGCGGCCGGAGTCCCGGTGGCCATCGGCCATCTGGAGCGCTTCGCCGCGGACCAGGGCCGGGATGCGGGCGGCCCCGCGTCCGCCCGCAAGCCGGCTTCGGCCGCGGCCAAGGTGGCCGTGATCGGCTCCGGCCCGGCCGGGCTGACCGCCGCCGGCGAGCTGGTCCGCCTCGGCTACGCCGTGACGATCTTCGAAGCGCTGCACGAGGCCGGGGGAGTCCTGGCCTACGGCATCCCGGAATTCCGCCTGCCCCGGGGCGTCCTGCGGGCCGAGATCGAGAATCTGAGGGCTCTCGGCGTCGAGATACGGCTCAGCTTTGTCGTCGGCCGCACGGCCCGGCTCGAGGACCTCCGGGCCGACGGCTACCGGGCCTTCTTCATCGGCGCCGGGGCCGGGCTGCCCCACTTCATGCGCATCCCCGGCGAGAACTTGGTCGGCGTCTACTCGGCCAACGAGTATCTGACCCGGGTCAACCTGATGGGGGCCCGCGACTTCCCGGCCGTGGACACGCCGGTGGCCCTGGCCCGGCGCGCGGCCGTCATCGGCGGCGGGAACGTGGCCATGGACGCCGTCCGGACGGCCAAGAGGCTGGGCGCGGAGCGGGCCATGATCATCTATCGCCGCTCGCGCGAGGAGATGCCGGCCCGGATCGAGGAGATCCGGCACGCCGAGGAGGAGGGCGTGGAGATCCAGCTCCTCTCGGTTCCGGTCCGTTACCTGGGCGACGAGCGGGGGCGGCTGCGGGCCATGGTCTGCCAGCGCATGGCGCTGGGCGAGCCCGACGCGTCCGGCCGCCGACGGCCGATCCCCATCGAGGGCTCGGAGAGCGAGGTCGGGATCGATATGGCGGTCGTGGCGGTCGGCCAGAGCCCCAACCCTCTGCTGTTCGACTGCCAGCCCGAGCTGCGGCGGGGGCGCTGGGGCACCATCGAAGTGGACCCGGCGACCCTGGCCGCCGCCGGAGCCCCCGGCGTCTTCGCCGGCGGCGACATCGTCCGGGGCGGGGCCACGGTCATCCTGGCCATGGGCGACGCCCGCCGGGCGGCGGCGAGCATCGACGCCTATATGCGCGGGGAGCACGAGCCGTGAGCGGCGGAGAGCTCTTTCCCGCGGCCGCCGGCCACCTGGGGACCGACGAGTCCGGCAAGGGCGACTATTTTGGTCCCCTGGTCATCGCCGCCTTCTTCTGTCCCGAAGGCCAGGAGCCGGTTCTGGCCCAGCTGGGCGTGCGCGACAGCAAGCAGCTCTCGGACAAGAGGGCTTCCGACCTGGCCGCGACCTTGAAGGCGGGCTACCCCTGCTCCGTCGTGGCCATCGGCCCCGAGAAGTACAACGAGCTCTACGGCAAGCTCCGCAACCTGAACAAGCTGCTGGCCTGGGGCCATGCCCGGGCCATCGAGAACGTCCTGGAGAGGATCGACGCGCGCCGCGTCGTGACGGACCAGTTCGGCGACGAGCGCTTCGTCCGGCAGGCTCTCCTGACCCGGGGCCGGACGATCGAGCTGGAGCAGCGGCCGCGGGGCGAGGCCGACCCGGCCGTGGCGGCGGCTTCCATCCTGGCCCGGGCCGAGTTCCTGCGGCGTCTGGCCTCTCTTTCGGCCGCGTGGGGCTTGGACCTGCGCAAGGGGGCCGGGCCGCCGGTGGAAGCGGCGGCCGCCGCCTTCGTCTCGCGGCACGGGGCGGAGGCCCTCGGCCGGGTGGCCAAGCTCCACTTCAAGACGACGGCCCGGGTCCTCGCGGGGCTGTGATATAATCCGCGGCCGGACCGATCCGCCATGCCCGTCCTGCTCAAGACCGCCGCGATCATCCTGCTCCTGCTCGTCCTGCTGCGCCTCAAGGTCGATCTCGGCCTGGCCCTGCTGGCCGACGCGGTCCTGACGGCCGCGCTCTTCGGCCTGCCGGCCGGAGCTTTCCTGCGGGAATCGGGACGAGCCCTGATCGCCGGGGACACCCTGACGCTGCTCGGCGTTCTCGTCCTGGTCCTCTATCTCGGCTATTTCCTCCAGGAATCAAACAGCTTCCGCCGTATGGTCGAAGCCCTGCGGGCCGTCATCCGCGATCCCCGGCTCATCCTGGCCGTGCCCTCGGCCTTCATCGGGCTGCTGCCGATGATGGGCGGGGCCATGATGGGGGCCCCGATCGTCGAGGAGGCCGCCGCTCCCTACGGACTGAGCCCGGCCTGGATGACCTTCCTCAACTACTGGTTCCGCCATATCTGGGAGTACTGCTGGCCGCTGTACACCAACCTCATTCTGGTCTCGCTGATCCTCGACGTTCCGATCGGGCGGATCTGCCTGGTCCAGGCGCCGTTCACGCTGCTTGCCGCGGGGGCCGGGCTGGTCGCCCTCTTCCGGAAGGTGCCGCGCGGGCCGCGTCTCGAGAGGCGGCGGGCGACCGCGGGCGATTATTTGAGGGTGGTGGGATCGATCTGGCCGATCGCGCTGACCATCGCCCTGGTCTTCATCGCCCGGATGGACATGCTCCCGGCTCTGGCCGCCGCCTGCCTGGCCTCGCAGGTCCTCTCCCGCATGCCGCTGAAGACCCGGCTCCAAGTCGTCCGCCGCTCCGTGACCCCGCGCGTCGTCCTTCTGACGGGCGCGGTCATGGTCTTCAAGCGCGTTTTGGAAGCCAGCGGCGCCCTGGAGGCCGTCGTCCGGGCCGTTCCCCCCGGGGGCTGGGCCACGTACGCGCTGCTCTTCGCGGCGCCTTTTTTGGTCGGCTTCCTGACCGGCGTCAACCAGGCCTACGTGGCTATCGCCTTTCCCCTCCTGGCTCCCATCATCGGGACGGGCCGGCCCGACATGGTCCTTCTGCTCTTCGCCTATGTCAGCGGCTTCGTCGGCATCCTGCTCTCGCCGGCCCATCTCTGCTTGGCCTTGACGGCCGAATATTTCAGGGCCGACCTCAAGGACGTCTACCGCCTCCTGGCGCGGCCGGTCGCGGCCGTCTTCGCCGGGGCCCTGGGCGTCCTACTGGTCGGCCAAGCGCTCTGAGAGGGAGGATGACGCCATGCCCGCCACCGAGAGACTCGACTACCAGGATCCGACCCTCGTGGAGTTCGAGGCCCGCGTGCTGGAGAGGCGCACGGTGGACGGCCGGCCGGCCGTGGTCCTGGACCGGACCTGCTTCTATCCCGAGTCGGGCGGACAGCCCTGGGATCTCGGGAGCTTGGACGGGATCGCCGTCGTCCAGGTCCTCGATGACGAGGGGGCCGTCGTCCACGTCCTCGAGCGCGAGGCTCCCGTCGGCGTCCTGCGGGGCCGGGTGGACTGGCCCCGCCGCTTTGACCACATGCAGCAGCATTCGGGCCAGCACGTGCTGTCGCAGGCCTTCGTCGAGGAGGCCCGCGGCGAGACCCGGTCCTTCCACCTCGGCCCCGAGGTCGCGACCCTGGAGATCGGCTTGGCTTCCGCCGACGAGGCCCTTGTCGAGCGCGTCGAGCGGAGGGCCAACGCCGTCGTCTTCGAAGACCGCGAGGTGCGGACATCCTTCGTTCCCCCCGAGCGCATCGGCGACGTGCCCTTGCGGCGTCCGCCCAAGGTCTCGGGGACCATCCGCGTCGTCGAGGTGGACGGCTACGACTTCTCGGCCTGCGGCGGGACTCACGTCTTGCGGACCGGCCAGATCGGCCTGATCAAGGTCCTCGGCTGGGAGAGGATCCGGGGCAACCTGCGCTTCTCCTTCGTCTGCGGCGGCCGGGCCCTGGGCGCTTTCCAGCTCCGGACCCGAATCGTGCGGGATCTGGCCGGTCGCTTCAACGTCCCGCCGGCCGACCTGACGGCGCATATCGGCAGGGTCGCGCAGGAGGCCAAAGCCCTGAAGAAGGCCGTGCGGGCCCTGGAAGAGGCGGCGGCCGAGCGGGAAGCCGCGGAGATGGCTGCCGCCGGCGGCGGCGAGCGCATCGTGGTCCGAGTCTTCGACGATCGCAGCCCGGAGGCCGTCAGGGCTTTAGCCCTCGGCCTGGTCCGCCGCGGGCCCTTCGCGGCTCTCTTCGCCTCCCGATCTCCGGACCGGCTGCAGATCGTCCTGGCGCGAGCCGAGAGCCTCCAGGCGGATCTGCGGCCGCTGGCGGGCCTGGTCGCTCCGCTTGTCTCGGGCAAGGGGGGAGGCGGACCTTCGCTGGTCGAGATCGCCGGCGATCCCAAGGCCGACGCGCAGGGAGCCTTGGCCCGGGCGGCCGAGGCTCTCCGGGCGAGCCTTCAGGCCTGAGCCGAACCGCAGGCGTTCCTTGACAAATCCCCGATCCCCGGCCGACAATGGGGCGGATTCAAGGGGAAGGAGGAGAGAGCAGCCATGAGACACGTCAAGCCCGCCCTGGCCGCGGCCGCCCTGATGGCCGTCCTGTCGGTTCCCGCCTTCTCTCAGATCGGAATCACCTTGGGCGCCTTCGGCGGGACGTCGGTCCAGACTCCCAGCGCGTTGAGCTTCGAGTTCGACACGGACACGACCTTCGTCTACGGCTTGCGGGCCGGCCTGAGAGTCCTGATGTTCGGGGTCGAGCTGAACTACTTTCAAGCCGCCCACAACATCCTGGTCGGAGGCGCCGGACTGGCCGATTGGGACCAGAAGGTCAACGACTACAGCTACATCGGGATCAACGGCAAAGTCTACTTCCCGATCCTGATGCTGCAGCCGTTCGTCACCGCCGGCTACGGCTATTACACGGCGGACATCCAAAATATCGACAAGGACAACGACGGCGGGCTCAATATCGGAGCCGGACTGGACTTGAGGCTGGGGAAGCGCTTCAGCCTGACGGCCGAGGGCCGCTGGCAGAAGATCGTCGTCAGCATCCAGGACATCCAGCTGAGTCTGGGCGACTGGACGTTCTGGGCCGGCTTCCAGATCCATTTGTGATGCCCTTGCGCCTGAACCGGTACCTCTCCATGCGGGGCGTGGCCTCGCGGCGAGAGGCCGACCGGATGATCGCGGACGGCCGCGTCCAGGTCAACGGCTCGACCGTGTCCGACCTGGGCGCCAAGGTGGACGAGGCCCGCGACAAGGTCGCCGTCGACGGTCGGCTGCTCAAGCCGGGCCGGGAGCTCGTCTACCTGGCCCTCAACAAGCCTCCCGGCACCCTGGTCACCCGCGATGATCCGGAAGGCCGGCCCACCGTGATGTCGCTGCTGCCCCGGCTGCGGGAATCGGTCTATCCCGTCGGCCGCCTGGACCTCGACTCCGGCGGGCTGCTTCTGCTGACGAATGACGGCGACTTGGCCTTCCGGCTGACCCACCCGCGCTTCGAGATCCGTAAGCTCTACGCGGTCGAGGTCGAGGGCAGCCTGTCGGAAGAGGAGGCCTCCCGGCTGGAGAGGGGAGTTCGCCTGGACGGAAGGAGGACGGCCCCGGCCCGTGTCCGGGTCGCAAGCCGCGGCCCGCGGCGCAGCCAGGCCCTGGTCGAGATCCACGAGGGGCGCAAGCGCGAAGTCCGCCGGATGATGGATCAAGTCGGGCATCGCGTCCTGTCCCTCAAGCGGGTCGAGTTCGCGGGCATCCGCCTGGGCTCTCTGCCCGCCGGCCAATGGCGTCCGCTGCGGCGCGACGAGGTCCGTTCCCTGCGGCGGCTGGCGGGGCTGGAGTAGAGAGCGGCATGGCCCTGGGGGCGCTTCGCGGACGCCGTGCGGACGCCGCCGCCCTCCTGGCCTTCGCCCTCCTCTCGATCGCGATGACCTGGCCTCTGGCCGCCCACATGGGCCGCCAGGTCCCGGGGGATCCCCACGACACGCTCTATACCCTCTACGCGCTGTCCTGGAGCTACAAGGCGCTCGCGGGGGGCGGGGCCTATTGGGACGCGAGCATCTTCTACCCCCACCGGGGCGTACTGGCCTATGGAGATCCGCTTCTGGGCTTGACTCTGCTCGGGGCTCCGATCCGCCTGCTGACCTCGAACCTGGTCCTGGTCTTCAACATCCTCTTTCTCCTGTCCTTCTGGCTCTGCGCCGCGGGGGCCTACGCTCTAGCCAAGCGCCTGATGGGCGCCCGCCCGGCCGCCTTCCTGGCCGGCCTCATCTTCGCCTTCTGCCCGTATCGCTTCGCCCACATCAGCCACCTGGAGATCCTCTTCTTCGCCTGGATCCCCTTCACCCTGCTCTTCATGGACCGCTTCTTCGAGAAGCCCACATGGCCCAATGCGGCGGGCGTGGCCGCGAGCTATGTCCTGCAGGTCCTCTGCTGCGCCTACTACGGCGCCTTCTTCACCGTGGCGGCCGCCCTGCTGGCTCTGGCCGAGGTGATCCGGACGAAGCTCTGGCGGCAGGGGCGGTTTTGGATCCGGGCCGTCGCCATCGTCGGCGCGGCGGCGGCCTGCCTGGGGCCCTACATCCTGCCTTTCCTCAGGATCCACGAGCGGATGATGTTCCTGCGGCCGCGCTGGGAGGTCCTGCACTACTCGGCCCAGCTCCAGCACTACCTGGCCGTGCCTCCCTGGAACCGTCTGTGGGGAAGGCTTCTCGGCGGTCTCGGCGGGGTGGAATGGCAGCATTTTCCCGGCTTGGCCGCCTTGGCCCTGACGGCTTGGGGGTGGATCGAGCTGCGGCGTCGGGCCTCCCAGGTCGCGCTGCCGGATCGGGTCGGCGGTCCCCGGATCCCCTACGGCTTGTGGGACGGCTTCAACATCGTCCTGGCCGGATGGACGGTCTTCCTGGCGTTCAGTCCGGGATTCTCGGCCTCCTTGGCCGGGATCAAGGTCGTTGGCCGGAGGATCGAGGACCCTTTGAGCCTTCTCCTCCTCTCCTTGGCCGCTCGGGCGGCCCTGGATCCGCGGCTGCGGGACCGGCTGGCCCGGCTTGTCCGGGCTGCGCCCCGTCCGGCCCGCGCCTACGCGGCCGTCGGGGGGCTGGCTTTCCTCCTCTCGCTGGGTCCCTCCATCAGGCTCTTCGACCGAAAGATCCTGACCGGCCCCTACGAGTGGCTCTACGACCGGGTGCCGGGCTTCCAGGGCCTGCGGGCCAGCAACCGGTTCTCCATTCTGGTCGTCCTGACCCTGGCCGTCTTCGCGGCCTACGCCGCGGCCCACGGCCTGCGGAAGGCGAAAGGGCGGGGCGGACGGATCGGATGGACGGCCGGGCTGGCCGCCTGGATCCTGATCGAGTCATGGGCCGTGCCTCTGCCTCTGTCGCGGATTCCGGGGCCGCGGGAGATTCCGGCGATCTATCAATCCGTATCCGCCCTGCCCGCCGGCGCCTCGCTGGTCGAAGTGCCCATGCCCTCGGCCGACAGCGAGGAGTTTCGGGAAGCTTGGCCGGTCTACTATTCCTCCTTCCACGGCCGGAAGCTGGTCAACGGCTACAGCGGCTACGCGCCGCCGGCCTACCGGGTCGTCCGCGAAGCCATGGGCCGGCTGCCCGACCGGCCCGTCTTCGACCTCCTCGAGCGGCTGGGGGTGGGCTATCTCCTGGCCCACGTCGGCAAGATGCCCGAAGCCTCCCGGGAAGATTTCCTGCGGACCATGCTCCGCCACCGGCACCGGGCCGATCCCGTGGCCGAGGCGGACGGCTCGGTCCTCTACCGCATCCTGCCTTGGGCCGAAGCCCACCTCGAGCCGGAGACCGCGACGCGGAGGGTGGGGGACAAGCGCCTCTGGCGCGGCCGGGCCGGCCGTAATCCCGACTCGATCGGCCGGGCCTTTGACGGCCGGGCCGACACGCTCTGGACCAACGGCTATCCGCAGGAGCCCGGCGAGAGCCTCGAGATCGACCTGGGCCGGGAGGAGCGCTTCAGCCGGATCGAGCTGAGGCAGGGGGCGGCGCCGCTGGCTTACCCGCGGAGCTTCCGGGTCGAAGCGTCCGTCGATGGCCGGGAGTGGGCTCTCCTGGATGAGGGGCGGGGCTTCTTTCCCGCCCTGGACCGGGCTGCCGTCGAGGACTGGAGGTCCTACCGCAGCGTCGTCTCCCGCGTACCCTGCACGGCCCGCTATCTCCGGATCGTCTTGACCGAGACGCACGCCGGCCGGTATCCTTGGAGCGTCGCCGAGATCGACTTGTACTCGGACTAGGCGGTCCGCAGGTCGCGACGTCATCGCTTTGAACCGAGGTCCATGATGATGAGCCCACGCTTGATCGGGGTGATCGCTCTCCTGGCCGGGCTGGCCGCCGGGCCCGGCCCGGAGCTCGGCCAGGGGTCCGGGCCGGCGGCCGCCGGGCCCGCTTGGGATGCCGGACTCTTGGGCGGCCACCGGGCCGTGGTCCGGGTCGCGGCCGCGGCGGATGCCGTCCGGGTCAAGATCCCCTGGCGGAGGCGCGATCCGTCGCCCGAGAAGAAGGCCGTTATCGTCACCGACGCTTCCGGCCGGCGGGTGGCCAACGTCTGGCCGGTCCGGATCGAGAGGACGGAGGGGGAGCTCGTCTTTCAGCCGTCCGCGGGCGCCGGGACTTACTACTTCTACTACATGCCCTACCGCTCAGGCGGGAGCCGCAACTACCCCCAGGTCCGCTACCTCGAGCCGGAGCGGACAGCCGAGGACGCTTGGCTGGCCCGCCACGGCTTGACGGCGGCGGGGGGGGGCGCCGGCTTGCCCGAGGCGGAGGCGGGGCCGATCGAGTCGTTCGATCCGTTTGACGCCTTCACCGAGATGGAGCGCATCGCCTCGCCCGAGGAGACGAAGGCCTTGCGCGAGCGGTGGAGCGACCGCCCCTTCCTCCTCTTTCCGGAGGATCGGAGCCTCTCCATCCGCATGACCGACGACGTGCCCCTGCGCTGGACCGAAGAAGGCCCTCGGGCGGTCTTCGCCGGCCAAGCCGCCAAGGGAGAGTTCTACGCCTTCCAGATCGGCCTTTGGGCCTGCGGCTCCCGGCTGGACAAGGTATCCGTCACATTCGCCCCTCTCCGCTCGCCGGAAGGAGGCGAGATTCCCGCCTCGGCCCTGCGCTGCTTCAACCTGGGCGGCGTCGACTGGGACGGATCGCGGCTGATCAAGACCGTATCGGTGGAGCCCGGCAAGGTCCAGGCGCTCTGGTGCGGCGTCCAGGTGCCGGCGGATCTCCCGCCCGGGCGCTACGAGGGCCAGGTGTCCGTGCGCGCCGAGGGGACCCCGTCACAGGCCTTTCGTTTGGCGCTGACGGTCTCGCCGGCCGTCCTGCCCGACGGCGGCGACTCGGAGCCGGAGCGGCTGTCGCGCCTCCGCTGGCTCGACTCGACTCTGGCCATGGATGACGAGGTGGTCAAGCCGTTCACGCCCCTGACCGTCAACGACCGAACCGTAGGCTGCCTGGGCCGGGAGGTGAGCTTGGGGCTGGACGGCTTGCCGGAGGCGATCCGCAGCTACTTCCGGCCCGAAGTCACGGGCCTGAGCGGCAAAGCCAAGGACGTCTTGGCCGGGCCCATGGCCCTGGTCGTCCTGGACGAGAAGGGCGAGCGGCTGGCTTGGAAGCCGGAGGGCATGGCTTTCACCCGCCGGTCGCCGGGCCGGGTCGAATGGACCTTCCGGTCTTCGGAGGCGGGCTTGCGGCTGGAGGGCCGGGGAGCGATGGAGGCGGACGGCTTCCTGGAGTTCAAGGTCCGGCTGGCGGCCGAATCGCCCCGGGCGGTCAAGGACATCCGCTTGGAGATCCCTTGGGCCGAGAGCGCGGCCCGGTACATGATGGGCCTCGGCGCCAAGGGCGGATTGCGCCCGTCCGAGCTCCAATGGTCTTGGGACCAGAAGAAGAACCAGGACTCGCTCTGGCTGGGCGACGTCGACGCCGGGATGCAGGTCGGCCTGCGGGCCGAAAACTACAGCCGCCCTCTCAACACCAACTTCTACCAGAGCAAGCCGCTGGCCCTGCCTCCCTCCTGGTGGAATGACGGCAAGGGGACCGTCCGGGTCGGCCGGACCCGGCCCGGCGTCGTGCTCTATGCCGCCTCGGGAGGGGAGAGGCGGCTCGAGCCCGGCCGGGACCTCCACTTCGACTTCATCCTCCACCTGACCCCTTTTAAGCCCATCGATCCGGCCGGGCACTTCGCCACCCGCTTCCTCCATGCTCCCAAGCCGCCGTCCGAAGCGGCCGCCGAAGGGGCCAACGTGGTCAACGTCCACCACGCCAACGCGGTCAATCCCTACATCAACTATCCCTTCCTGCGGGTTCCGGCGATGAAGGCCTACATCGACGAGGCCCATCGCCTCGGCCTCCGGGTCAAGATCTATGACACCGTCCGGGAGCTCTCCAACCGGGCCCCGGAGATCTTCGCCCTGCGCAGCCTGGGCCACGAGATCTTCACCGCCGGCCCCGGGGGAGGGTCGTCCTGGCTGCAGGAGCACCTGGGCTCGGACTACATCCCGGCCTGGTACGTCCCCGAGCTGCGGGACGCCGCCGTCATCAACAGCGGCATGTCGCGCTGGCACAACTACTACATCGAGGGGCTCGACTGGCTGGCCCGCCATGTCGGAATCGACGGGCTCTACCTGGACGACGTGGCCTTCGACCGGACGACCATGAAGCGGGTCCGCAAGGTCCTGGACCGCAACCGCCCGGCCGCTCTCATCGACCTGCACTCGGCCAACCAGTACAATCCGCGCGACGGCTTCGTCTCCAGCGCCACCCTGTATCTGGAGCACTTTCCCTATCTCGACCGGCTGTGGTTCGGCGAGTACTTCGACTATGAGGGCTCGCCGGCCGACTTCTGGCTGGTCGAGGTCTCGGGCATCCCCTTCGGCCTGATGGGCGAGATGCTCCAGGACGGCGGCAATCCCTGGCGGGGCATGGTCTTCGGCATGACCAACCGCAAGCCCTGGTCCGGCCCCGACCCCTCACGGCTGTGGAAGGTCTGGGACGCCTTCGGCATCTCCCAAGCCGAGATGCTCGGCTGGTGGTCGGACGGCTGCCCGGTCCGACCGGAGGACCCGGGGGTCAAGGCGACCGTCTACCGCCGGAAAGGCCGGAGCCTGATCGCCCTGGCCTCCTGGGCAAGGGGGCCGGTCCGGACCGCCTTGAAGATCGACTGGAAGGCGCTCGGCCTCGATCCCCGGCGGGCCCGCCTGCGAGCCCCGGAGATCCCCGACTTCCAGCTGGCCGCCTCCTTCGCCCCGGGCGAGCCGATCCCGCTCGAGCCCGGCAGAGGCTGGCTCTTGATCCTGGAATGAGCGACGGGCGCCCGGGATCCAGCCCGGCGAGAGACGCGGTCTGAGGAGGCCTGAGGGGGGAGGGGATTCGGGGGGGCAGGTATGCGGGCTTTGCAGCCCTAAGCGCAAGCTTAGGGTGGACGAGCGAGCGGGCACGGTTCCCTGCGGAGCAGGGAGAGCGAGCGAGGAGCGTACACCGTTTTCATAAAAACGGTGTGGGGAAACGCGCGTGCCTGCCCCTCGAACCCCGATGCCCTCTAGTCTTTCTTGGCCTTCTCGTCCTCGTAGAAATCCTTGGCCGCCTTGGCCAGTCGAACGAGCTCCTTGTCCACCCGGTCGTAGACCGAGCCGGGGAGGAAGACCCCTTCCTCGGAGGTCCGCCCGGCCGGAACGCCGGTCAGCATCTCGATGCCCTGGTCGATCGTCCGCACGGTATGGATGTGGAATCGGCCCTCGGCCGCGGCCTGGACGACGTCGGCGCGCAGCATCAGGTTCTGGACGTTCTGGGGCGGGATGAGGACGCCTTGGGTCCCGGTCAGGCCCTTGGCCGAGCAGACGTCGAAGAAGCCCTCGATCTTCTCGTTGACCCCGCCGATCGGCTGGATCTCGCCCTTCTGGTTCACGGACCCGGTCACGGCCAGGTCTTGGCGCAGGGGCAGGTCGGCCAGGGCCGAGAGCAGGACATAGGCCTCGGTCGAGGAGGCGCTGTCGCCGTCGATGCCGGAGTAGCTCTGCTCGAAGGCGATGGAGGCGGACAGCGCGAAGGGCTTGCGGCGGGCGAACAGCCCGCGCAGGAAGCCGCCCAAGATCAGGACGCCCTTGCTGTGGGTGGACCCGCTCATCTCGGCCTCCCGCTCGATGTTGACGATCCCGGACCGTCCGACAGAGACGCGGGCCGTGATGCGGGCCGGCTTGCCGAAGGAGAACTGGCCCATGTTGTAGACAGCTAGCCCGTTGACCTGCCCGACGGCCGAGCCGGCGGCGTCGATGAGGATGGAGCCGTCGTCGATCATCTCCTGGATCTTGTCCTCGATCAGGGAGACGCGCTCGAAGCGCTCGTGGACGGCCCGCTCGACGTGCCGCCCGGCCACGGCCGCTGCGCCGTCCTTGACCGCCCAGTAGCTCGACTCGCGGATGACGTCGGCGATGACGTTGAAGCGGGTGCTCAGCTTCTGGTGCCGTCCGGCGATGCGGGTCCCGTACTCGATGACCGCGGCCATGCCGGTCCGGTCGAAGGGCCGCAGGCCGTCCTCCTCGCCGATCTTCTTGATGAACCGGATGTAGTCCTTGACCGCGGCCTCGGACTTGGCCATCTCGGAGTCGAACTCGGCCTTGATCTTGAAGACCTTGCGGAAGTCCTCGTCCATGGCGTAGAGCAGGGAGTAGATCTCCTCGTCCCCGATCATGACCAGCTTGACGTTGATCTTGATCGGCTGCGGCTTGAGACGGGCCGAGGAGAAGAGGAACAGCCCGGCGTAGTTCTGCAGCTCGAAGACCTGGTTGCGGAGGGTCCGCTTGAGGGTGGCCCAGACCCCGTTCTCGACCAGGGCGTCCAGGGCGTTGACCACCAGGTAGCCGCCGTTGGCCTTGAGGAAGGAGCCGGCCTTGATCTTGGTGAAGTCGGTCTGCAGGACGCCGAAGCGGTTCATGGTCGACTCGATGGAGCCGAACAGGTTGAGGTAGTTGGGGTTGGTCTCCATAACCACCGGCGAGTGCTTGAGGTCGCCGTTGTCGACCAGGAGGTTGACCCGGTACTCGATCAGGGGGTCGGACGGCGGCCCCTCCTTCTTGTCCTCGTCCTTCTTCTGGTTCTTGAACAGGTCGATGCTCTCGATCAGGCTGGCCTCGACCTCGGCCAGGTACTCGGGGACGCGGGGGTGGGGGAAGCGGGCGTTGATCTCGGCCACCGAGGACTGGACCGTCGGGGTGACCGACTCGGCGTCCCAAGCTTTGAGCCGGGTCCGGGTCTCCTCCTCCAGCTCGCGAAGGCGCTCGAAGATGCCCTCCATCTTCTGGGACAGGGTCTCGTAGGCGGCCTTGAGGGCCTCGAAGCGCTCGGCCGGCAGCTTCTTCTCCTTGACCAGGGCTTCGAGCTTGGGGAAGGGGGTCGGCTGGTCGTCGATGACCGGGATGAGGTCCGGCTTGACGAAGAGGCCCATCTGGACCTGGATGACGGAGAAGCCGGCCGCGGCCGTCTCCGCCTCGAAGCCCTGCAGGATCTCCTTCTGCTTGGCCTGCTGCTCCTCGACGATGGCGTCGCGCCGGTCGGTATAGAAGCTGCTCTTGAACAGGACCGGGATGCCGGCCTTGAGCTTGTCCAGCAGGTTGGCCATGGCGGCGGCGAAGAGCTTGCCCTGGCCGGCTGGGAGGAAGAGCAGGGTCGGCTCGTCGGGATACTTGAAGTTGTTGACGTAGAGGATGTCGTCGGGCGGCTGGTCGCCCTTCTCCAGCCGCTCCAGCAGCTGCTTGATGGTGGTCGTGCGGCCGGTGCCGGCCATCCCGGTGATGAAGATGTTGTAGCCCAGACTCTTGATGTCCAGCCCGGTCATCAGGGCCCGCAGGGCCCGGTCCTGGCCGATGATCTCCTCGCAGGCCGGGCAGAGGCTGCTCGTCTCGTAGGGCAGCCCGGCCGGGTCGCAGCGCCAGCGGAGCTTGTCCAGGGGAACGCGGGAGTCGTCGCTCGAGGATGACATGGGTGAAACCTCCACAGGGGAACGGGCGCGAGGCGCCCGGAAGGGCCAGTAGACCACATCCCCGCCTCATTTACAAGCCGGCCGCAACCCTGTAGAATAGGTCGACGCCCATCGAACGGAGGAGCGGCCATGAAAATCCACGAAGGCAAGCTGCAGGCCCAAGGCTTCAAGATCGCCATCGTCGCCAGCCGGTTCAACCAGTTCGTCTCGGGACGGCTGCTGGAGGGGGCTCTGGACGCGCTCCGCAAGCTGGGAGCCGAGGAGTCCGATCTGAGCGTGTACAAGGTCCCCGGGGCCTTCGAGATTCCCCAGGCGGCCGAGAAGCTGGCCGCCTCGGGCGCCTTCGACGGCATCCTCTGTGTCGGGGCCCTGATCCGGGGCGAGACGCCCCACTTCGACTACCTCAGCGCCGAGGTGACCAAGGGCCTGGCCCAGGTCGCCCTGCAGCACGGCCGCCCGGTGGCCTACGGCGTCCTGACCGTCGACTCGGTCGAGCAGGGCATCGACCGGGCCGGGACCAAAGCCGGCAACAAGGGCTGGGACGCGGCCTTCTCCCTGGTCGAGACCCTCAGCCTCTTCCGGGACGCCGGTCTGTAGGCCGCGATGGGGAAGCGCCGGACCGCCCGCGAGCGGGCGCTGCAGGCCCTCTACGAGATCGAGTTCAACGGCGAGGGCCCGGAGGCCGCGCTGTCCGGATCGAGCCCGGCCGGGCCCCCGCCCGAGGACGCGGCCGAGTACGCCGGCTGGCTGGTCCGCGGCGTGGCGACCCGCCGGGACGAGCTGGACGCCCTGATCCAAGCCACGTCGCGCCACTGGCGGGTGGCCCGAATGACCCCGGTCGACCGCAACGTCCTGCGGCTGGCCGTCCTGGAGCTCCTGGCCGAGGGTTCGACCTTAGCCCCGGCCATCGTCATCAACGAGGCCATCGAGATCGCCAGGCGCTTCAGCGGCGAGGAGTCCGCCGTCTTCGTCAACGGCGTCCTGGACGCCGTCCGCCGGCGCCTGGCCGGCAAGGAATCGAGCGAGGAAACCGACACCCATGAGCCCCCACGACCCATCCGCAAGCGCCCCGCCGCCGTCCGTCCCGCCGGACGAGGAAAGGACAAGCGACCAGGAGCAGGCCCGGGCCGAAAAGCTTAAGAAGCTCGTCGCCGCCGGGGTCGACCCCTTCCCTCATAAGATCGAGCGGACCCACTCCGCTTCCGGCATCCTGGCCGAGCACGGCCCGCGGACCAAGGAGGAGCTGGACGCCTCCCCGGTCCGGGTCCGGGTGCCCGGCCGCATCCTGTCGGTCCGCCAGATGGGCCGGGCCACGTTCTTCCATATCTCGGACGGGCGAGCCCGCCTGCAGGTCTACATCCGCGAGGACGTCCTGGGCCGGGACGCCTACGAGCGCTTCTCCCTCTTCGACATCGGCGACTGGGTCGCGGTCGAAGGGAGCCTCTTCCGGACCCGGACCGGCGAGCTGACCGTCCAGGCTTCCGGCCTGCAATTCGTGGCCAAGTGCCACAAGCCCCTGCCGGAGAAGTGGCACGGCCTGCAGGACGTGGAGATCCGCTACCGGCGGCGCTATCTCGACCTGATCATGAATCCGGAGACGGCCGACGTCTTCCGCCTCCGCAGCGCCATCACGGCCCGTCTGAGGAGCTACTTCGACGCCCGGGGCTACATCGAAGTCGAGACCCCGATGATGCAGGCCCTGCCGGGCGGGGCCCTGGCCCGGCCCTTCGTCACCCACCACAACGCCCTGGACATCGACCTCTACCTGCGGGTCGCCCCCGAGCTCTACCTCAAGCGGCTCCTGGTCGGCGGCTTGGAGCGGGTCTACGAGATCAACCGCAGCTTCCGCAACGAGGGCATCGACGCCGAGCACAATCCCGAGTTCACCATGCTCGAGTTCTACCAGGCTTATAGCGACTACAACGACATGATGGAGCTGACCGAGGATCTGCTCGGCGGCCTGGTCCATGACCTGCTGGGCAAGGACGAGTTCCCCTACGGCGACCAGGTCATCTCCATGAAGCGGCCCTGGCCGCGGCTAAGGTTTCGGGAGGCTCTCGAACGCTACGGCGGCCTGGATGCGGCCGCCTTCGAAGACCGGGCCGCCGTCATCCGGATGGGCGAGGCGCTGGCCCCGGACAAGAAGCCCCTGACCTACGGCCGGGCCCTGGACGTCATCTTCGACAAGCGGGTCAAGCACCACCTGGTCCAGCCGACCTTCCTCATCAATCCGCCCAAGGAGGTCTCGCCCCTGGCCAAGGCGGCCCTGGGGGCTCCCGACGAAGCCGCCCGCTTCGAGCTGTTCGTCTCGGGCATGGAGCTGGCCAATGCCTTCTCCGAGCTGACCGACCCGGCCGAGCAGCGCCTCCGCTTCGAGCAGCAGGCCGAGGAGAAGGCCAAGGGCGACGACGAGAGCCACCCGATCGACCTGGACTACGTCCAAGCCCTGGAGTATGGGCTGCCGCCGACCGGCGGCGAGGGCATCGGCATCGACCGGCTGGCCATGCTGCTGGGCAACCGGCGCAACATCCGCGAGGTCATCCTCTTCCCGCTGCTGCGGCCCCGGGAGTGAGGACGGAGGAAGGCATGGGATTCGGAGGCTTCGTCGCCCGCCGCTACCTGACGGCGCGCCGCAAGCAGGCCTTCGTCTCGGTCATCACCTTCATCTCCGTCCTGGGCATCACCATCGGGGTGGCCGCCCTGATCATCGCCGTGGCCCTGATCACGGGCTTCCAGGAGGATGTCCAGGACAAGATCCTCAGCGCCACCTCGCACCTGATGATCTCGGACCTGGCCGGCGATTCCCTGCCCGACCAGGCCGGCTTGGCGGCCCAGGTCCGGGCCATGGAAGGCGTGGCCTCGGTCTCGCCGGTGGCCCTGTCCATGGTCCTGGTCCACGGCCCGCTCAAGGCCCAGCCGGCCATGCTCAAGGGCATGGACCTGGAGCTGGAGCGCCGCCAATCGCCCTGGCTGGGCCGCCTGGAGAGCGGCGAGCTTCCGGCCGCAGCCGGCCGCGACGGCATCCTCCTGGGCCACGATCTGGCCTACGCCCTGGGCGCCGGGATCGGGGATGTCGTCAGCGTCCTGACGTCCTCCTCCCGCCTGTCCCCCCTGGGTACGGTCCCCAAGCGGAAGAGCTTCCGGGTCAGCGGCATCTTCACCACCGGACTCTACGAGTTCGACTCCGGAACGGCCATCATTCCCCTGGCCGCGGCCCAGAAGTGGCTCGATCTGGGCGGGGGCGTCAGCTACCTCCAGGTCATGCTGAAGGACGTCTTCGCCGCCCCGGACTTCAAGGCCCGGCTCCAAGCCAAGCTCCCGCCCCTGGTGGCCATCACCACCTGGGCCGAGCTCAATAAATCCCTCTTCTCGGCCCTCAAGCTGGAGAAGACCATCATCTTCCTGACCATCGCCCTGATCGTCCTGGTGGCTTCGCTCAACATCATCGCCACCCTCATCCTGATGGTCATGGAGAAGACCCGGGACATCGGCATCCTGATGTCCCTGGGCGCGAATCCGGCCGACATCCGGCGCATCTTCTTCCTCCAGGGCGCCACCATCGGGCTGGCCGGAACGTCCCTGGGGGCCGGACTCGGCCTGGGCTGGTGCGTCCTGGCCAATGCCCTCAAGCTGATTCGCGTCCCGGTCGACATCTACCAGATCTCCTTCGTCCCCTTCCATATCCGGATCCCCGATCTGGCTCTCATCCTGGGCGTGTCCTTGGCCATCAGCTTCCTCTCGACCCTCTTCCCCTCGGGCCGGGCGGCTAAGGTCGATCCGGTAACGGCCCTCAAATATGAGTGATCCCGTCGTCCGCGCTATCGGCCTGGGCAAGGAGTACCCCCTGCCGGGGGGAGAGAAGCTGCGGGTCTTCAGCGGCTTGGATCTGGAGCTTCAGGGCGGCGATGTGGCCGCCGTCATGGGCGTCTCCGGCGTCGGCAAGACGACCCTGCTCAACCTGCTGGGGGCCCTGGACCGGCCCAGCCAGGGCCGGGTCTATTTGGACGGGGAGGACCTCTATGGCAAGGACGGGCGGGAGCTGGCCCGGATCCGCAACCGCAAGATAGGATTCGTCTTCCAGTTCTATCACTTGCTGCCCGAGTTCACAGCCGTCGAGAACATCGCCCTGCCCCTGATGATCGGAGGGGAGGGGAAGGCGGCCGCTCTGGACCGGGCCTCAAGCCTCCTCGAGGAGGTCGGCCTGCCGGACAAGGCCGGGCGGCGTCCGGCCCAGCTCTCGGGCGGAGAGCAGCAGCGGGTGGCCCTGGCCCGGGCTTTGGCCAAGCGCCCCCGGCTGCTTCTGGCGGACGAGCCGACCGGCAACCTGGACTGGAAGACCGGCGAGCAGATCCTCAAATTGCTGCTGGACTTGCAGGCCCGGACGGGACTGACGGCGGTGATCGTGACCCACAGCGAAGCCGTGGCCCGGTACTGCGGCCGGGCCTTCATGATGGAGCGGGGCGAATTGAAACGGATTGCCCCTCCGGCGCGTTCTTGAGGGCATGGACGTCCGCGCCGCCGGAGCTCCTTCCCCCAGCCTTCCCTCGGGGCGGCCGTTATGCTATAAGGATGGGATTATGAGAAAGCTTTCCGCGCTCCTCTGGCTCCTGCTCGCGCTCGCGCCCCTGGCCGCCTCGGCCCAGGAGATGATCGACCGCATCGAGGTGGTCGGCAACGAGCGGGTGACCAAAGACACGATCATGTACTATCTGGCCTCGCGGGAGGGGGACTACTTCAACGCGGAGCTGCTGCGCAAGGACTTCCGGGTCCTCTGGTCGACGGGCTTCTTCGCCGACGTCCGGATCACCCAGGCGGCCGGGCCCCGCGGCCGGATCGTGACCATCACCGTCCAGGAGACGCCCCTGATCAAGTCGGTCGTCTTCAAGACCGGCCGCAAGCTTAAGGAAGAGGACATCACCAACAAGCTCAAGGAGAAGGACGAGTACGTCCTGGCCTACAGCAACTACAACCCGACCAAGCTGGAGCGGGCCCGCGAGACGATCATGGAGCTGCTGGCCGAGAAGGGCTTGGGCGCGGGAACCGTCGAGGTCGTCACCGACCGCAAGGGCCGCAACGAGGTCGACGTCGTCTTCAAGATCGACGAGGGCCCCAAGGTCCGCCTGGGCGAGGTCGCCTTCACCGGGCGCCTCAAGCTGGCCCCCAGCCTCTTGCGGCGGGCCTTCAAGCAGAACCAGCCCCACAGCCTCTTTGGCGTGATCAGCGGCAAGGACGTCTTCAAGCCGGGCAAGCTGGCCGACGACATCGCCGGGCTGAAGAGGATCTACCAGGAGCGCGGCTACATGGAGGCCGTCATCGGGCAGCCCAAGATCGAGGAGATCCGCAAGCGGACGATCTTCCCCTGGAGCAAGCCCCAGAAGATGATGAAGGTCACCGTCCCGGTCGAGGCCGGCTATCCCTACCGGGTGGGCGAGGTCAAGGTCGAGGGCCACAAGGCCTTCACCTTGAAGGGCATCATGTCCAACATCAAGTTCGAGCCCGGGACGACCTACAGCACCAAGGTCCGGGAGAAGAGCGTGGAGGACCTGGGCGAGCTGTTCCGCAACTACGGCCACCTCTACGCCCAGGTCATGCCGGTCGAGAACCTCGATCCCAAGAACAAGATCGTCAACATCACCTATCAGATCTTCGAGGGCGAGCCGTGCTTCCTGCACCGGCTCGAATTCAAGGGCAACGTCTTCACCAAGGACAAGGTCATCCGGCGGGAGATGCTCATCCGGGAAGGCGACATCTTCAGCCTGGCCGTCTTCAAGAACAGCGTCCTGCGGGTCAAGCAGCTCGGCCTGGTCGACCTGGAGAAGGACCCCGACGTCCAGCCGCGGCCCGAGAACCCCAATCAGTTCAACGTGACCGTCCCGATCAAGGAGCTGCAGCGCAACAACATCCAGTTCACGGCCGGCTACAGCGGCTACGAGGGCACCTTCGTCGCCGTCTCCTACACCACGGTCAACTTCCTGGGGGCGGGGGAGAACCTCGAGATCGCCGGCCAGTACGGGGCCCGGGTCCGCAACGCCTCGTTCGGCTTCACCGAGCCCTACCTCTTCGACCTGCCGATCAGCGCCGGCTTCACCATCTATAACCGGGAGACGGACATCCCCTGGCTCTACAACCAGAAGTCCAAAGGCGTCGACCTGAACACCGGGGCCCGGCTGTTCGGCATGTGGCGGGGCCACCTGACCTTCAGCGTCCAGAGCATCGACATCTCCCTGCCCGACAACGAGTACGACACCGAGGCGGAGAAGGCCGAGTACGCCCAGTACCTGACCTACATGATCGACTCCTACTACCAGGGCATGTTCGGCTGGGGCAAGTACAATATGAACTCGCTGACCCCGTCCCTGTACTACACCACCATCGACAGCCCCCTGACGCCGACCTCGGGCAGCATGGTGGCCCTATCTTTCAAGTACGCCGGGACCTTCCTGGGCGGCGAGATCGACCTGTTCAAGCCGCGCATCGAGCTGACCCACTACCAGCCGATCAAGCGCGGCACGCTGTCCCTGGGCGCCCACATCGAGTACAGCGACATTCTCCACATCGGGGACACCCAGGTGCCCTTCTGGGAGCGCTTCTTCCTGGGCGGCGAGCGGAACATCCGCGGCTACGAGATCTACACCATCGGGCCGCGCTCGGAGAGCGGGACCAATACCGGCGGCGAGAAGCAGCTGGTCATGAACTTCGAGGCCATCCTCCACGTCGGCGGGGCGCAGAGCCCGCTCTACCTGATCGCCTTCCACGACCGGGGCAACACCTGGGCCCACGACCAGGCCATCGACATCAAGGACCTCTACACCTCGACCGGGCTGGAGGCCCGCATCTTCGTGCCCGCCCTGCGGGTTCCCTTCCGCCTGATTTTTTCGTATAATAACCGCCGGATCTACGAATCCGATTCCAACTTCGCCTTCCGCTTCGCCGTTGGAACCACGTTTTGAGCCTGCCGCGGGACGCCATCCCGCATTCGACTGAGGAGGTCGGACCATGAAGAGACTTATCGCCGCATTGATCGTGATGGCCGTCATCGGCGGCTTCGCCGGGCTGTACGCCCAGACGGGCAAGATCGGCGTCATCAACTCGCAGGACGTCCTGGAGAAGTCGGTCGAGGGCAAGAAGGTCATCGCCCGCATCCAGGAGAAGGACAAGCAGTACCAGGCCAGCATCGCCAAGCTCGACGACGACATCCGCCAGCTCCAGACCAAGCTCAGCACCCAGCGGCTGACCCTGACCGACGAGGCCGCCGCCCAGGCCACCGCCGACCTGGAGAAGAAGACCACCGACCGCAAGCGGATGGCCGAGGACGCCTACGCCGGCATGCAGGAGCTGACCAACCGCCTCTTCAAGCGGGTCCAGGACGAGCTCATCCCGATCGTCGAGGCCCTGGGCAAGGAGCGCGGCTTCGACCTCATCTTCGACCTGCAGAAGAGCGGGGCCGCCTACGTCAGCCCGACCATCGACATGACGGCTGAGGTCATCAAGCGCTACGACGCCGCCAAGGCCGTCCCCGCAAAATGACCTCCGGTCCGGTCCTGAACATCGAGGACATCCTCAAGTTCCTGCCGCACCGCTACCCGTTCCTGCTGGTCGACCGGGTTCTGGCCATGGACGCCGGGCGGTCGATCCTGGCCTTGAAGAACGTGACGTTCAACGAGGAGTTCTTCCAGGGCCACTTTCCCCTGGCCCGGATCATGCCGGGCGTCCTCATCGTCGAGGCGGTGGCCCAAGCGGGCGGGATCCTGGTCTACCATTCCATCCCCAATCCCCAATCCAAGTTCATGCTCCTCAGCAAGATCGAGGACACCAAGTTCCGGCGGCCGGTGGTCCCCGGGGACCAGCTCCGGCTGGAAGCCGAGCTGCATAAGATCAAGGGCCGCTTCCACCAGCTGAAGGGGCGGGCCATCGTCGATGGCGAGCTGGCCGTGGAAGGGACGCTGTGGGCCTCCCTGATCGACCGCGAGGAGATCCATGGCCGTTGACGCCTTCATCCACCCGACCGCCGTCGTCGATCCGGGGGCCCGTCTCGGGGAGGGGGCCTTCATCGGGCCCTTCTGCCTGGTCGGTCCGCATGTCACCATCGGCCCCCGGACCCGCCTGGAGTCGCACGTCGTCGTGGAGGGCTGGACCGAACTGGGAGCGGACAACTCCATCGGCATGTTCTCGGTCCTGGGCACGCCGCCGCAGGACGTCGGCTATCGCGGCGAGGAGACCCGGGTCGTCCTGGGCGACCGCAATATCCTGCGCGAGTACGTCACCGTCCACCGGGCCACGACCAAGGAGGAGCGGCTGACCTCGATCGGCAGCGACAACTACCTCATGGCCAACGTCCACGTGGCCCACGACTGCCGGGTCGGGGACCGGGTCATCTTGATCAACGGGGCGACTCTGGGCGGCCACGTCCACGTCGGCGACCAGGCCATGATCAGCGCCTTCAGCGGCGTCCACCAGTTCAGCCGCATCGGGCGCTTCGCCTTCATCGGCGGCTATTCGGTCATCACCCAGGACGTCGTTCCTTTCAGCCGGGTCGTCGGGGCCCGGCCGGCCAAGGTCTTCGGCCTGAACGTCGTGGGGCTGAGGCGCAAGGGCTTCGACCGGGAGCGGATCGCGGCGATCAAGGCGATGTTCCAGCGGCTCTTCTACGCCGGCCTCAATACCGCCCAGGCGGTCCAGTCGATCCGGGACGAGATCGTCCCCGGCCCCGACCGGGAGGAGATGCTGGCCTTCATCGCCGCCTCCAAGCGCGGCTTGGTCAAGAAAACGGCGGAGACATGGGAGAGCGAATCGGATTGATCGCCGGGGCGGGGGAGTCCCCGCTCCTGGCTCTCGAGGAAGCCGCCCGGCTGGGCCTGGAGTGCGTCGTAGCCGGCATCCGGAGCGAGGCTCAGCCCGACCTCAAAAGCCGAGCTGCGGCCTTCGAGTGGATCGGCCTGACGGAGCTGGACAAGCTTGTCACCTTCTTCAAGAGCCAGTCGGTCCGGCGGACGGTCATGGCCGGGGCCATCGATCCGAAGGCCGTCCTGCAGCCGCCCGAGACCATGGACGACGCCCTGTTCCAGATCATCGCCCAGATCCGGGACAAGACCCCGGCCCGGCTGATCCAGACGCTCATCGACTATCTCGGCGCCCAGGGCGTGGAAGTCGTCGATCCCTCCTTCCTCCTGCAGCCCTACCTCTGCCCGCCGGGCCTCCTGGGATCCGTCCCGCCCACGCCGGCCATCCTGGAGGACATCGAGTTCGGCTGGGAGCGGGCCCGCCTCCTGGCCGACGAGGAGATCGGCCAGACGCTGGCGGTCAAGGACCGGGCCGTGGTAGCGGTGGAGGGGATGGAAGGCACCAGCGAGGCGATTGAAAGAGCCGGCCGGCTGGCCGGTCCGGGCCTCGTCGTGATCAAGGTGGCCCGGACCCGGCAGGACCCGCGCATCGACATCCCGGCGGTCGGCCTGGACACCGTCCGCCGCCTGGTCAAGGTCAAGGCGGCGGCCCTCTGCTTCGAGGCCGGCCGCATGCCGTTCTTCCAGAGGGACGAGGCCATCGCCCTGGCCGACGCGGCCGGGCTGGCCGTCCTGGCCAAGCGCTCCTGATCGAGGGGCAAAGGATTCTCCATGGACAAGGTCAAGGTCGGAATCATCGGAGTCGGGTACCTGGGCATGCAGCACGCCCGGATCGCCTCCTATCTCGAGGAATGCGAGCTGAAGGCCGTCGCCGACATCGACTTCAAGAAGGCTTTCGAGATCGGCAACCGCCACGGCGTCAAGTACTTTCAGGACTACCGGGAGATGATCGAGGAGATCGACGCCGGCATCGTGGCCACCCCGACCTCGGTGCATCATGCCATCTCGCTGGAGCTCCTCCGGAGGGGCAAGCATGTCCTGGTCGAGAAGCCCATCACCGAGACCGTGGCCCAGGCCGAGGAGCTGGTGGCCGAAGCCAAGCGCCAGGGCCTGATCTTCCAGGTCGGCCATCTGGAGCGCTTCAATCCGGCCGTGGAAGCGGTCGCGGACATGATCTCCGAGCCCAAGTTCATCGAGGTCCAGAGGCTGGGCTCCTTCTCGGCCCGCTCCCTGGACGTCGACGTGGTCCTGGACCTCATGATCCACGACCTGGACATCATCCGCTCGCTGATCAATGACGAGGTCGGGGCCATCCGCTCCTCGGGCATCCACGTCCTGTCCGAGAAGATCGATATCGCCAACGCCCGGCTGGAGTTCAAGTCCGGCTGCGTAGCCATCCTGACCGCCAGCCGGGTCCACCAGGGCAAGGTCCGCAAGCTGCGCATCTTCGAGCCGACGGCTTACTACACCATCGACTACATCGACCAGGAAGTCAAAGTCTTCCCCCTCAGCGGACGCCAGACCGACATCAAGACCTTCAAGATCCGCAAGGAGGAGCCGCTGAAGAAGGAGATCCAGAACTTTCTGACCTGCATCGCCGAGGGTCGTCCCGGCAAGGTCAGCGGCGAGGAGGGGCTGCAGGCCCTGCGCCTGGCCCACGACGTGCTGAAGGAGATCGAGACGGTCCAGGCCATCTAGAGCCCGGGCCCCCGGCCTGCGCCTAGTCCGAAGGCGGAGGCTCCGGCCGGCGGGACGCGGTCGCCCGCGGCTCGCGGGCGATGCCGTAGCGGGCCATCTTGTTGTAGAGGGTCGTCCGCGAGATATTGAGGACCTCGGCGGTCCTTTTAAGGTTGAACCCGGTCAGCTTCAGGAGATAGGCGATATACTCCTTCTCCAAATCCTCCAAGGTCGAGAGGCTGTCCCGCCCGCCGAAGGCGGGCCGGGCCTGGACGGCCGCCTGCTCGCGGAGCGACTTGGGCAGGTCGGCCACGTCGATGAAGTCCCTGCGGGTGGTCATGACGGCGCTCTGCAGGACGTTCTCGAGCTCCCGCACGTTGCCCGGCCAGTCGTGCTTGAGGAAGGCCTTCTGAACGTCGCGCGAGAGGCCCCTGACCGACTTGCCGAAGGCCCGGTTGATCCCGTCCAATAAGTGGCGCACGAGCAGGGGAAGGTCCTCGGCCCGCTCGCGCAAAGGCGGCAGGTGGATCTCGACCCGGTTGAGGCGGTGATAGAGGTCCTCCCGGAAGGCGCCGCGGCGGATGAGGTCGGCCAGGTCGCGGTTGGTCGCGGCTACGACCCGGACATGGACCGTCCGAACGTCGTTGGAGCCGAGCGGCCGGATCTGGCGGTTCTCCAGGACCCGCAGCAGCTTGGCCTGAACGGTCAGCGGGATCTCGCCGATCTCGTCCAGGAAGATGACGCCGTCGTGGGCCTCCTCGAACAGGCCTCTCTTAGGGCGGTCGGCCCCGGTGAAAGCCCCCCGGGCGTAGCCGAAGAGCTCGGACTCGAAGAGGGTGTCGGGGATGGAGGCGCAGTCGCAGACGACCAGGCGGCGGTTGGCCGTCTCGCTCAGGGCGTGCAAGGCCCGGGCGACGAGCTCCTTGCCGGTGCCGGTCTCGCCGGTGATGAGGATGGAGGAGAAGTGGCGGGCGATCGCCTCGATCTGGCCGAAGACCTCCATCATGTAGGGGCTCTTGCTGACGAGGCCCTGGAAATAGTACTTCTTCTCCAGCTTCCGCTCCAGGAGGAACGTCTCCCGCCGCAGCTCCCGCTTGTCCAGGGATCTCTGCAGAGCGGCCCGGAGGGCCTCGCCGGCCACGGGCTTGGGGAGATAGTCGACGGCGCCGCGGCGAATCCAGTCCATGGCCTCTTCGGGATGGAGCGGGGGCCCGGCGACAAGCACGTCCAGGGCGGGATCGGAGCCTCGGATCTCCTCGAGCCGGGCCGCGGCGGCCTCCGAGGCGTCCGGGATATCGAGCAGGACGAAGCGTATGTCGTGGCCGCGGATGAAGGCCGGAAGATCCTCGTCCCAGGGGCAGAACGAGGCCTGGAAGAGACCGGCGGCGGATGTGGAAGCCAATAGCTCGAAGAGCGCCGCATCGCGGCCGGCGACAAGCAGTCTTTCCTTGGCTTCCATCAAGAGGGTCCTCGGAGATCCCTATGTCCTTAATCTTAACACTAGGCTCAGGGCCGAATCAAATGCGGACACGCGAATCCGCCGGCTTGACGGCCGTCCAACCGGGGATTAGAGTGGGTCCGAGACCGATCGTCGAGGGAGGAGAGCATGATCAAGGAATTCAAGGAGTTCATCCAGAAGGGCAACGTCATGGACATGGCCGTCGGCTTCATCATGGGCGCGGCCTTCGGCAAGATCGTCACCTCGCTGATCAACGACGTCCTGATGCCGCCCATCGGCCTTCTCCTGGGCAAGGTCGACTTCGGAAGCCTGTTCCTCAATCTCTCGGGCCAGCCTTACGACGGCTTGGCCGCCGCCAAGGCGGCCGGCGCCCCGGTTATCGCCTACGGCGCCTTCCTCAACACGCTGCTGGAATTCGTGATCGTAGCCCTGGCCGTCTTCCTGCTGGTCAAATGGATCAACGCCTTCCGGAAGAAGCCGGCTGAGGCCGCTCCCACGACCAAGGACTGCCCCTTCTGCTTGACGGCCGTCCCCCTGCGGGCCGTCCGCTGCCCGCACTGCACCTCGGAGCTGAAGTAAGCCTTATTCCATCAGCAGGGCGACGGCCACGGCGCCGACGCCGCAGTGGACCCCGATGACGGGGGAGACATCCATGATGTAAGCCGGCGGTCGGCCGAGCAAGGCCGTCAGCCTGTCCCGGTAGGCGCTCGCCCGGCCGGGATTCTTGGCGTGAACGACCGCGTAATTCCACAGCTTGTCCCGGCCCGTCAGCTCGGCGACTCGAGCCAGGATGCCGGCCATGGCGCCCCGGCGGCTGAAGGCCTTGCCGAAGGGAGCCGCCTTGCCGCTCCCGTCGAGCGACAGGAGAGGCAGGATGTGGAGCAGTCTGGCCAGGAAGCCCTTGGCCGGGCTGACGCGCCCGCCGCGAATGAGAGGCTTGAGCGTCCTGACGTCGATGAGCAGGTGGGTCTTGGCCGTCCAGGACTCGATGCCGCGGGCGATCGTCTCGTGCCCCTCGCCGGCCAGGGCCATCTCGGTGGCCCGCGCCACGATCAGTCCCTCGCCGGCCGAGATGGAGCGCGAGTCGAAGACGCTGATCCTGCGGCCCGGCAGGCTTTCCGCGGCCTTGCGGAAGGCGTCATGGACGCCCGACAGGCCGGAGGACAGGCTGACGGCGATGATCGAGTCGTAGTGGCCGGCCAGGTAGGAGAGGGCGTTCTGGAAGGACTTGAGGGCCGGGACGGCCGACGTCGGCTGGACGTCCTCCGCCTGCAGCCGGTCGTAGAACCGGTCCGCCTTCATGGTCAGCTTGTCCAGGAAGAGCTGCTCGCCCCATTGGATCGACATGGGCACGAAGTGGATCTGCCGCTCGTCCATGATCTCCTGCGGCAGGTCGCAGGCCGAGTCCGTGATGACGGCCACCCTGGACCGGGGGGCCCAGGCGGCTTCGTGCTGCTTGCGCATGTCATCGACCTTGATCTGGCGGATGGCGCCGAGATCCTTGAGCTGGTCGAAGAGCCCGTCCGGCTCGTTGGTGTGGACGTGAACGCGGATGCGGTCCTCCGAGCCGGCCACGACGGCCGAATCCCCGAAGCGGTCGACGACGGCCCGGACGGCCTCGGGCGACAGATCCTGGCCGGCCAGGAGAGCCTCGGCGCAGTACCGGTTGTGGAGGGACTTGTCGCGGGCCGGCGTCTTGGCCTCGGCCGGTGTCCAGGCCGGTCCGGGCTGGGGATCGCGGCGCAGGCGCCCGCGCTTGATGAACTGGAGGATGCCTTCCAAGAAGTCGACGAATCCCTTGGCCCCCGCGTCCACGACGCCGGCCCTGGCCAGGACGGCCAGCTTGCGGGGCGTCTCGCGGAGCGACCGGCGGGCCGCGGGCAGGGCTTCGGCCAGGAGCTCCTCGAAGTCGGCCGTGTGCAGCCGCTTCTGGTACACGGACTCGGCCCAGTCGCGGATGACCGTGATCATCGTCCCTTCGACCGGGTGGAGGATGGCCCGGGCGGCGTGCTGGGCGGCCCTCCGTACGGACTCGCCGAAAGACTTGGTCGTCAGCCTCCATTCGTGGCCGACTTCGCGGCTGAGTCCGTAGAGGAACTGGGCCAGGATCAGGCCCGAATTGCCCTGGGCGCCGTGCAGGGCGGCGTCGGCGATGGAGCGGAGAGTCTCCCGGATCGAGCGGCCGGACCGGGCCCCTTCGGCGATGGCCCGAAAGGTGGAAGCCATATTGGTCCCCGTGTCCCCGTCGGGAACAGGGAAGACGTTGATGCGATTGAGGAAGACTTGATCGTTGATGACCGCGTCCCCTCCGGCCAGGAAGGCGTGGTAGAGCCGGCTGCCGTTGAGGTAGCGTATCTTCAGCCTGTTCGATCTCATGGGTCTCCTTGCGGCGGCGGACCCGTCACTCCGTGAAGGACACTGGCGGGAGGGGGGGGTTCCGCTGTTCGGAACGCGACCATTATAGACGATCGGGGGGGAAAGACAAGCCCCTCCGGCCCGCGTGGCTTCAGCGGACGATGAAGGTGAGGCCCTCGTGGTCCAGGATCCGCATCGGGATCTCGTAGACCCGGGCCAGGAGATCCTCGCTGAGGACCTCGCGGGGCGGGCCGCAGGCGGCGATCCGGCCGGATCGCAGGACGACCAAGACATCGGCCAGGCGGGCCGCCATGTCCAGATTGTGCAGCGTGACCAGGACGGTCTTGCCCCGCTCCGCCACCAGGCGGCCAAGAAGGCCCATCACCTCGGACTCGTGGCGCGGGTCCAGGAAGGTCGCCGGCTCGTCCAGAAGAAGGGCGGGTGTGTCTTGGGCCAAGGCCCTGGCGATGAGGATCAGGCGCCGCTCGCCGCTGCTCATCTCGAGGAAGGGGCGATCGGCGTAGCCCGGCAAGCCGACGAAGGCCAGGGCTTCGGCCGCCCGGACCTCGTCGTCGGCGCCGGGCGAGCCGAAGAGCCCCAGATAGGGCGCCCGGCCCATAAGGATGAAGTCGCGGACGGCGTAGTTGAAGGCCGCGGCATGCTCCTGCGGGACGAACGCCAGCCGGCGCGCTCGCGGGCCCGCGGCCAGTCCAGCCAGGTCCTCGCCGCCCAGGCTCACGACTCCGGGCGGCACGGGCAGCAGGCCGGCCAGGCAGCGGAGCAGGGTCGTCTTGCCGGCCCCATTGGGGCCGACGACGGCGGTCAGCCGCCCGGCCGGGATCGTCAGGGCCGGCACGTCCAGCTCGAAGCGGGGCCGGCGGAAGCGGAGGCCGCGGACGCGGAAGGTCACAGCCACACCTTGGACGACCGCCGCAACAGGGCGATGAAGACCGGGATGCCGATCAGGCTGGTGAAGACGCCGACGGGAATCTCGAAGGAGGCCAGGCCGCGGGCGATGTCGTCGGCGGCCAGAAGGAAGCTGGCCCCCAGGGCGGCCGACAACGGAAGCACGCGGCGGTTCTCGGCCCCGAACATCATTCGGACGAGGTGAGGGACGATCAGCCCGATCCAGCCGATGATCCCGGCCACGGAGACGGCGGCGGCCGTGATCAGAGCCGCCAGCCCGACGACGACGAGCTTCTCCCGGCGCAGGTCGGCGCCCAGGGAGCGGGCTTCGTCGTCGCTCATGGACAGGACATTCAGTCGCCAGCGCATCCGGTGGAGGACCAGCATCCCGGCGGCGATGATCGGCAGGGAGGGCAGCAGCTGCTTCCACCCCGGGAGCGACAGGTTGCCCATCAGCCAGTAGAACAGGGTTTGCAGGGAGTAGGGACTGGCGAAGAGCTCGACCAGGGACAGCAGGGCGGTGAAGAAGGCCGAGACGATGACTCCGGTCAGGAGAAGGGAGACCGCCGGAGTGTCCGAGCGGGAAGCCAGGGCCAGGACCAGGAGGACGGAGGCCACGGCGAAGACGAAGGCCAGGAGCTGGGGAGGGAAATGCGGCAGGAAGACCAGCGATAGAGCCGCTCCGAATCCGGCCCCGGAGGAGATGCCCAGGATGTATTCGTTGACCAGGGGGTTCTTGAACAGGGCTTGCAGCGAAGCGCCCGAGACGGACAGGGCCGCGCCCGCGGCCAGGGCCAGGATGATCCGCGGCAGCCGGATGCCGAAGAGGATGCCGATATAGTCGGGGGGGAGCGAGGCCTTCCAGGCCGGGACGAGGGGCGCGAGCAGGGCTTTGAAGACATCCGCCAACGGGATGCGGAACGGCCCCAGGGCCAGGGAGCCGGCCAGAAGGAGGAACGGCAGCCCGTAGACCGCGAGCCGCAGAGCCCTGTTCGTGCCGCGCATGGTGAGCGCCTATTATAAGGCTCTTAGCCTATTTCCGGGAAGGTCCGTCGCTCAAAGCCTTGAACGGTCCCGCTGTCGGCGGGCCTGAGTCGTCCCGGCGAGCTCCGGCTGTGGTATGATCGGGGCCGTGCGCCCCGAAGCTGTTCTCCTCCTCGGCCCGACAGGCTCGGGCAAGACGCCCCTGGGACGCTTCTGGGAGCGGGAGGGCCTGGGCGGACGGCCTTGCCGCCACTTCGACTTCGGGGAGCGGCTGAGGTCGGCCGCGGCGGCGACGGGGTGCCTGAGTCCAGCCGACCGGGAGACGGTCCGTCGCGTCCTGGCTTCGGGCGCCCTGTTGGAGGACGATCAGTTTCCCATCGCCCTGAGCATCCTGTCCGCCTTTATCCAAGAGGAGCGGCTGGAAGCTCGCGGCTTCCTGATCTTGAACGGCCTGCCCCGCCACGCCGGTCAAGCCAGAGATGCCGCCCCTTTGGTGGATGTCCGGGCCGTGGCGCGCCTGAAGGCCAGCCTGGAGGTGCTTCTGGAGCGCATCCGGCGCGACACGGGAGGGGACAGGGCCGGCCGGGCGGACGACGACCCCAAGGGCGTGGCCGACCGTCTTCGGCTTTTTGAGGAGCGAACCCTGCCCCTGGAGGCCCACTACCGGGCCCAGGGCATCCCCGTCCTCGCTCTCGAAGTCGAGGCGGACATGACGGCCGGCCAAGCCGCGCGACGGCTCGAGCCCGGATTGCTGGCGATCCTGGCCGGCATCCGTTGACGCCGCCCCTCGTTTGACGGAAAATGGGCGCCCCCCTTGAAGATCGGAGATCTCCATGAACATCCATAACCTGGAGCGACTGTTCCAGCCCCGCCGCATCGCTCTCATCGGCGTCACGCCCAATCCCAAGAGCGTCGGCGGAAAGATCCTCTCCAACCTCGTCTTGGGCGGCTTCCCGGGCGTGGTCTATCCGGTCAGTCCCGCCCACGAGGCGGTCCTCGGCATCCCCTGCCAGCCCTCCTTGACGTCTCTCCCGGCCGTCCCGGACCTGGGCATCATCTGCTCCCCGGCCGCGGAAGTCCCGGACTGGGTCGGCGCGTGCGGCCGGGCCGGGGTCGGAGGCCTGATCATCGTCTCGGCCGGCTTCCGCGAGACAGGCCCCGAAGGAGTGGATCTGGAGGCCGCCGTCCGGAGCCAGGCCGCCGCGTTCCCCGGCCTGCGCATCCTCGGTCCCAACTGCCTCGGCTTCATCTCGCCGGGCCGGCGCTTGAACGCCAGCTTCGCCGCGGCCATGCCCAAGGCGGGCGACGTGGCCTTCATCTCCCAGTCGGGGGCGCTCTGCACCGCCGTCCTGGACTGGGCTCGGCAGGAGAAGGTCGGCTTCTCCCATTTCGTCTCGGTCGGCAACGCCCTGGACGTGGGCTTCGCCGAGCTCATCGACTACTTCGGCGAGGACGAGGGGACCCGGGCCATCCTGCTCTATGTCGAGTCCGTCCAGGACGCCCGCCGATTCATGACCGCGGCCCGGGCCTTCGCCCGGACCAAGCCGCTCATCGTCTACAAGGCGGGCCGGTTCCCCGAGTCGGCCGAGGCGGCCTTCTCCCACACCGGCGCCCTGGCTTCGGAAGACGCCGTCTACGAGGAGGCGTTCCGGCGGGCGGGGCTGGTCCGGGTCCTCGACATCGGCGAGATCTTCGACGCGGCCGAGCTGGTGGCCCGACCCAAATCGCCGCGGGGCGATCGCCTGGCGATCATCACGAACGCGGGCGGGCCGGGCGTCATGGCCACCGATGCCCTGGTCGCCGCCCAGGGCCGGCCGGCCCGGCTCGGGGAGTCGACCCGGGCCGCCCTGGACGAGGTCCTGCCTCCCGCTTGGTCGCGCCGCAATCCCGTCGATGTCCTGGGCGACGCGAACTCCAAGCGCTTGGCCAAGGCCGCCCGTATCCTCTTGAAAGACCCGGACGTGGACGCCCTGCTTCTGATCGTCACTCCTCAGGCCATGACCAATCCGACGGCCATGGCCAAGGAGACGGCGGCCGCGGCGGCGGAATCGGACAAGCCCGTTCTGGCGGCCTGGATGGGCGGCCTGGCGATGGCCGAGGCGACGGCCATCCTCAACGAGGCCGGCATCCCCACGTTCCCGACTCCGGAGCAGGCGGTGCGGGCCTTCATGACCCTGGTCAGCTACGCCCGGAACCTTGACAGCCTCTACGAGACGCCCAAGGACGTCCCCGTCGAGTTCCCCATGGATCGGGAGGCCCTCCGGGCCCGCTTCGGGCCGGTCTTCGCCGCCTCGGAAGGGATCCTCTCGGAGGCCGATTCCAAAGCCCTCCTGCGGGCTTGCGGTATGAAGGTGGCCGTCCCGGTCGCGGCCTCGACGGCCGAGGAGGCGGTCGCGGCCGCGGCCGCCATGGGCTATCCCGTCGTCCTCAAGATCGACTCGCCCGACATCACCCATAAGACCGACGTCGGCGGCGTCGCCCTGGGGCTGGCCGACGCGGCCGCCGTCCGGGAATCTTTCGCCCGGCTCCTGGCCGCGGCCGCGGCCGCTCGGCCGCAAGCCCGCCTCCGCGGCGTCACCGTCCAGCCGATGATCCGCTACGGCGACGGCCTGGAGCTGATCCTGGGGGCCAAGAAGGACGCCGTCTTCGGAACCGTGCTCATGGCCGGCTGGGGCGGCACGGCGGCGGAGCTGATCGGCGACCGGGCCCTGGGCTTTCCGCCCCTCAACGAGCGCCTGGCCCGGCGCATGCTCGAGTCGCTCAAGATCTGGCCGCTGCTGAACGGGTATCGGGGCAAGCCGGCCCTGGATGTCGCCGGATTGGTCGAGGCCCTCATCCGCCTCTCCTACCTGGCCGCCGAATTCCCCGAGATCGCCGAGCTGGACATCAATCCCTTCCTGGTCACTCCGGAAGGCGCCACGGCCTTGGACGCCCGGATCGTGGTCGACCGCGCGGCCGTGGGCTTCAGCCGGGCCGAGCGGGCTTCCTATCGCCATCTGGCCCTGCGTCCCTATCCCCAGGACGCGGTTCGAGCGACGTCCCTGCCGAACGGTTCGCCGTGCCTCCTGCGGCCGATCAAGCCCGAGGACGAACCGCTCTGGCTGGAGCTTCTCGGCCTCTGCTCCCGGGAGTCGATCTACATGCGCTTTCGGGGCTTCCCGGCTTGGTCCAGCCACGACACGGCCGTCCGGTACTGCTACGTCGACTACGACCGGGAGATGGCCATCGTCGCCGAGGTCGAGGAGGCGGGCCGGCGGCGGCTGCTGGGCGTCGGCCGGCTGATCGCCGATCCGATGCGGGAGACCGCCGAGTACGCCGTCCTGGTCGGCGATCCCTGGCAGGACCAGGGCCTGGGCGGCCTGCTGACCGATCATTGTCTGGCCATCGCCAAGGACTGGGGCGTCCGCCGGATCACCGCGGTGACGAACTCCGACAATCCTCGCATGGTGGCGGTCTTCGAGAAGAGGGGCTTCCGGCTGACGACCGATCCCGGCGGCTCGGTGGTCGAGGCCGAGAAGGATCTGGACTGAGGAGGGACGAGCGATGATATCCATCCGCCGGCCTTGGCTTCTCCTGGCCTTGGCGGCTGCCTCGGCCGCCTGGGCCGTCCCGGGCGCGGCCCAGGACAAGCCCGCTTTCGGCATCTCCTTCTCCGGCTTCGTGAAGACCGACATCCTCTACGACTCGCGCCAGACCGTCAGCCTGCGGGAGGGCCATTTCCTTCTCTATCCCAAGCCGGTCGTCCCGGACCCGGAGGGGCGGGATCTGAACGCCGCCTCGAGCTTTCACATTCTGTCCCTGCAGACCCGGTTGCAGGGCAAGATCACGGGGCCGGATGCCCTCGGAGCCAAGACGTCCGGCTTGATCGAGGCCGAGTTCTTCGGGACGTCCGAGGCCGACATCAACGGATTCCGCCTCCGCCACGCCTTCCTCAAGCTGGAGTGGAAGGCCACCGAGCTGCTTGTCGGGCAGTATTGGCACCCCCTGTTCGTGGTCGAAAGCTTCCCGGACGTCGTCTCCTTCAACACGGGCGCCCCGTTCCAGCCCTTCAACCGTTCCCCCCAGATCCGGCTGACCCGGTCCTTCGGCCGCTGGAGCCTCCAAGCCGCGGCCCTGTCCCAGCGAGACTTCTCTTCCGCCGGCCCCGACGGCGGCGGGACCTCCTACGCCCGCAACGCCGCCTTTCCCGAGCTGGTCCTGAAGCTCCAGCGGGCTTGGAAGACGCGGGCCGGCGGCGAGCTCCTGATCGGAGCAGCCGGGGATTATAAGCGGCTGCGGCCGCGCTTGCAGACGGCGTCCGGATACATGGACGAGGCGCGCCTCGGCGATTGGTCGGGGATGGCCTTCTTCAAGGCCCGGAGCAAAGGCCTGACTCTCAAGCTGGAGGCTTTCTACGGACAGAATCCCTACCACCTGACCATGTTGGGAGGCTACGCGGTTCAGTCGGTCCTGGACGCGGAGCGCGGCCTGGTCGACTATGCCGCCATGGAAGTCCTGTCGGGCTGGGCCGATGTGGCGACGAACGGCCGCAAGATCCAGGCCGGGCTTTTTCTCGGCTGGAGCCGGAACCTGGGCGTTCTCGGAACGATTGGGGGCCCCGTCTACGGCCGGGGCTTCGACATTAAGGATCTCTACCGCGTCGCGCCCCGCATCGTGCTCAACGCGGGCCCGGTCCGCTTGGCGGGAGAGGTTGAATACACCTCCGCCGCCTACGGCCCAACCGACGCGGGAGGCCGGGTGAGCGGCGACTCTCGGGTTGCGAACCTGCGGCTGCTCGCCGCCGTCTATTACTTCTTCTGATCCTCGCCTTCGTCCGATCCGCCGGCCCGACCCGCTCAGGCCTTCTTGATCTCGCCGATCGGCAGGAACGTCCGCCCCTTGGCCTCGTTGAGAACCTCGGCCATGGCCAGGTAGATCGCCGACAGGCCGCAGACGATGCCTTCGAAGCCGGCCAAGCGCCCGATGGCGGGGGAGCCGAGCCAGTCGCGGGCGGCCAGGAGGAAGAAGAGCACGGTCAGACTGAGGAAGACGAACTGGAGGGCCCGGTTCTTCTTGAAGGTCCCCAGCCACATGAAAAAGGTGAACACGCCCCAGAGGGCCAGGTAGAAGCCCAAGTAGGGGGCCGGGGTGGCCCCGCCGTTGGGCGCGTTGGTCCCGGGGATGACCCAGGTCGCGACCAGAGTCATCCAGAACAGCCCGTAGGAGGTGAAGGCCGTCGTCCCGAAGGTGTTGCCCTTCTTGTACTCCATGATCCCGGCGATGACCTGGGCCAGGCCGCCGTAGAAGATGCCCATGGCCAGGACCATGGCGCTGACCGGAAAGAAGCCGGCGTTGTGGATGTTCAGCAGGACCGTGGTCATGCCGAAGCCCATCAGGCCGAGGGGGGCGGGATTGGCGAGCTTGCCGTCCATGGGTCCTCCTACATGCCGAAGCGGTCGATGATCTCCTGGCGCGTCTTGCCCAGGATGTCGAGCTTCTTGCCGACCTTGATGAAGGCATCCAAGGCCCGGTCGAGATGGTGCTTCTCGTGCCCGGCCGACAGCTGGGTTCGGATGCGGGCCTGGCTCTGGGGCACGACCGGGAAGAAGAAGCCGACCGCGTAGATGCCCTCCTCGTAGAGGCCGCGGGAGAAGTCCTGGGCCAGCTTGGCGTTGAAGAGCATGACCGGGACGATGGGCGTGTCGCCTTCCTTGAGGACGAAGCCGGCCTCTTGCAGGCCCTTGCGCCAATAGGCCGCGTTCCATTCCAGCTTGTCGCGGCGCTCGGTCGAGGCGTTGAGGATCTCGAAGACCTTGAGGACGCCGGAGACAACCATGGGGGCGATGGAATTAGAGAAGAGATAGGGCCGGGCCTTTTGGCGGCACATCTCGACCAGCTCCTTGCGGCCGGAGACGCAGCCCCCGGTCGCCCCGCCCAGGCCCTTGCCGTAGGTCGTGGTGATGACGTCGATCTTCCCCAGGACGCCGTACTTCTCGTGCGTCCCGCGGCCGGTCTTGCCGATGAAGCCGGTCGAATGGGAGTCGTCGACCAGGAGCATGGCATTGTACTTCTCGCACAGGGCCACCATCTTGTCCAGCGGCGCCGTGTCGCCATCCATGGAGAAGACCCCGTCAGTGATGACCAGCCGCAGGCGGCGGTCCTGGTGCATCTCCAGCTTCTGCTCCAGGTGGGCCATGTCGGCGTGCTTGAAGGTGTCCTGCATGGCCGAGCAGAGGCGGATGCCGTCGATGAGCGAGGCGTGGACCAGGCGGTCCGAGATCATGACGTCGTCCTTGGTCAGGATGGCCTCGAAGACGCCGGCGTTGGCGTCCATGCAGGAGGGGAAGAGGATGGTGTCCTCGGTGCCCAGGAACTCGGTCGTGACCCGCTCCAGCTCGCGGTGGATGTCCTGGGTGCCGCAGATGAAGCGAACCGAGGACATGCCGTAGCCGCGGCTGTCCAGGCCCTCGTGGGCCGCTTGGACCACCTGGGGGTGGCTCGACAGGCCGAGGTAGTTGTTGGCGCACATGTTGATGACCGGCTTGACCGAGGCGCCGGAGGGGAACTCGACTTCGATGTCGGCCGCCTGGGCGGAGTGGATGAAGCGCTCCTGCTTGAACAGGCCGGCCTCCTGGAGACCCTTGAGGACGTTCTGGTAGAGGGCCCGGGTTGTGTCGTTATAGGACATGGTTAGACTCCTTGCGCGGGGGGAACGGCGGCGGCGCGGCGCGGCCTCAAGCCTGGGTGAAGCGGCGGACCAGGTCGGCGATCTTGTCGACCGAGTCGAAAGCCTCGGGGGTGGCCTGGTCATCGGGGATGCTGATCTTGTACTTGTTCTCCAGGAACCGCTTCAGCGAGACCATGGAGAAGGAGTCGACGATGCCGCCCGAGATGAGCGGGGTGTCGTAGGTGATGGGATCGCTGCCCTCTTCCAGGTACTCGGCGGTGACGTACTTGAGAACGATGTCCTTCAGCTCGTCGGCCATGGTGGGTGACTCCTTAGGGGATATTCGGGACGCTCAATCGTCTTCCAGGGTGGACGTGTCGCCGATCTCCTCGCCCCACTCCTTGGCCTTCAGGATCCGGCGCATGATCTTGCCGCTGCGGGTCTTGGGCAGCGAAGGGGCGAACTCGATCTCCTGAGGCATGGCCAGCGGCGACAGCTTCTTGCGGATAAAGTTCATGATCTCCAGGTCCAGGTCGGCGCTGCCGGTGAAGCCGGGCTTGAGGGTGACGAAGGCCTTGACGACCTCCATGTTGATCGGGTCGGGCTTGCTGACCACGGCCGACTCGGCCACGGCCGGGTGCTCAATGAGGGCCGACTCGACCTCGAAGGGGCTGACCAGGTGGCCGCCGGTGTTGATGATGTCGTCGTCGCGGCCGATGAACCAGAAGTAGCCTTCTTTATCCAGAGAGGCCCGGTCGCCGGTCATGTACCAGCCGTTCCGGAACTTCTTGCGGTAGGTCTCCTCGTTGTTCCAGTAGGTCCGCATCATGGCCGGCCAGCCGGGCTGGATGGCGATGAGTCCGATCTTGCCGGGCTCGGGGTAGGGCTCGTAGGTCTTGGGGTCGAGGACGGTGGCGGTGATGCCGGGGAAGGGCTTGCCCATGGAGCCGGGCTTGATCTTCAGGCCCGGGAAGTTGGTGATCATGATGGAGCCGGTCTCGGTCTGAAAGTAGGTGTCCAGGAAGGCCCGGCCGAAGACCCGCTCCGACCACAGCACGGCCTCGGAGTTGAGAGGCTCGCCGACGCTGGCCAGGAGCCGCAGGCTCGACAGGTCGTATTTCTTGATGATCTCGTCGCCGGCCTTCATCAGGGAGCGGATCGCGGTCGGGGCGGAATACCAGACCGTGACCTTGTGCTTCTCGATGAACTTGTACCAGGCCTCGGCCGAGAAGCCGGTGTCCATGACGCATTGGGTGACGCCCAGGCTCCAGGGCCCGAGGATGCCGTAGGAGGTGCCGGTGACCCAGCCGGGGTCGGCCGTGCACCAATAGATGTCGTCGGGACGAACGTCCAGGACCCACTTGGCCGTCAGGTACTGCGAGACGAGGGAGTAGTGGACGTGCTTGACGCCCTTGGGCAGGCCGGTGGTCCCGGAGGTGTAGTGGAGCAGGGAGGGGGACTCGGCCAGGGTCGGGTGGATATCGATCGACTCGACGGGGGCGGCCTTGTCCAGGCTGAAGGCGACCTCCTTCCTTTGCAGAGGCGCCTTGCCGTCGTGGTCGACGATGATGATGTGCTCCAGGGCTGGCAGCTTGTCCAGGATCTTGCGGACCTTGGGGGCATGCTTGCGCTGGGTGATGATGGCCCGGGTGCCGGCGTTTTCCAGGCGGACGAACAGCGATTCGTCGCCGAAGGCGGAGAAGAGCGGCTGGCCGATGGCCCCGATCTTGAGGATGCCCAGGACGCCCAGGTAGAGCTCCGGCACCTTGTCCATGAACAGGCAGACCCTGTCGCCGGCCGTGATCCCGAGACCCCGCAGAAAGTGGCCGATGGTGTTGCTGGCCACCCGGATATCGTTGTAGGTGAATCGCTTCTCGGCTCCTCCCAGGCCCTCCCAGAGAAGAGCGGTCTTGCCGCCCTGGCCTTTCAGGCAGATTCGATCGGAGCAGTGCCAGCCGATGTTGAGAACCGAGCCGGGCTCGTATTCGAGCTCTTTCTCCGCGATCGTCCAGGAGAAATCCGCATACGCTTGGTCATAGGCGCCGATGTTGGGCATGGTCCATCCCTCGAGGTTGAGTTTAAGAGGACGAGATTATATCCGAATGACGAGAAATGTCAAAAAGACGCGGGGAGAGGGGCAGGGCTTGACACGGCCTCCTCCATCGGTTAGCATACTCTCCCTGCTATCGTCGGCAATCCCCCATATATGGTATGTCTCGCCCGTCCGGGCGGCATATATAGACCGTTCAAGGAGCGAATAAGCGCCCCCGGGGCGCTAAGAGCCGTGAGCCGTTTTATGCGCAGGATCCTGACCCATCACCATAAAGCCGTCTTCCTGGCTTTCGCCCTGCTCTATTTCTGCGCCGCGAAGCCGGCTCCGTTCGGCGAGGAGAACCTCTTCTTCCAGGGCTACCCGATTGCCAAGCCGGTCATCCGCATCGCCCTGGGCGTCAATGTCGAGGACATCCTCATCACATCCTCTTCCGGCATGAAGATCTACCAGGTCGACGGGGCCTACAAGCTCCTGGCCGAAGACGCGGCCCAGGCCCGCATCCAGGGGCAGCGGGACAAGCTGAGCGAGAAGTTCCTGGTCCAAGTCTCGCAGCATCTCCGGCGCGACGAGGCCGAGGAAGCCGCCCGGGCCCTGCGGGCCAAGATATCCCGCAAGATCTCGGTGGCCCAGGAGCCCGACGCGGCCGGCGATCCCGTTTACTACGTCCGGGTCGGGGATTTCCTGACCCGGGGCGACGCTTTGGGCTTCATCCGGCAGGCCGGCCTTCTCGGCTTTGCGGAGGCCTGGATCGTCCGCGAGGAGGTGGTCGAGGCGGAAAACCACCCCCACTGGGTCCTTGTCAACGGCCATTTGATGAACCTCAATGCCGAATCGTCGCTCTACTTCATTCCCGCCTCAAGCGACAGCTATCTTCGGTACCGGGGCCGCACCTACCGCGGGATCATGACCCTGCGCGGAAGCCGCAAGGGCCTGATCCTGATCAACACCCTCAACGTGGAAGACTATCTGAAGGGCGTGGTGCCCGGCGAGCTGCCGCCGTCCTTCTTCACCGAGATTGAGGCCCAAAAAGCCCAGGCCGTGGCCGCCCGGACCTACGCCCTCAAGAACATGGGCCAGTTCGAAAGCCTCGGATTCGATCTCCACGCGACGCCGGTCTCGCAGGTCTACCTCGGCCTCTCCGCCGAGCACCCCCTGAGCACGCGGGCCGTCGAAGAGACCCGCCGGGAAGCGGCGGTCTACGGCGGCAAGCTTATCAACGCCCTCTACATGAGCACCTGCGGCGGCGTCACCGAGGACGTCGAAGCGATCTTCGAAGGCGCGCCGGCCCCGTACCTGAAGAGCACCGAATGCGTCCCGGACCATGAGGAAGGCTGGACGGTCCGCTCGCCCGCCGTCTTCCCGCCCCTGACCGCGGACGGCCGGCCCGCCGCCTATGCCGCCGGCGCCTTGGCCGCCCTCGGGATCATGGACCTGGAGACGGATGCGGCCTGGTGGAACGCCCCGACGACGACGGTCGAGGCCTGGGGGTGGATGGTTCGGGGCGCGGCCTATCTGGGCAAGAAGCCCGGCCGGGCCCCGGCCGAGAACGCGCCCCTCAGCTATCCGGCCTTGGCCGTCCAGCTGGTCGCCGCCTTCGATTGGGACGATCGGGTCAGCAACCTCGTCGTTCCCGGCGAGGCGGAGCGGATCTTGCGGGACGCGTCCCATCTGAGCGGGCGCGAGCGGGCCGTCCTGGCCTACTTCATCTCGTCCGGATTGGCCGCCGCGCCGGAGCGCTGGATCGATCGGGACCGGCCGGTCAGCCGGGCCGAAGCCGCCGCGGCTCTCCATGCGGTCCTCTCGACCTACCGGGACTTCGCCCGCCAAGGCACCCTGCACGAGCTCCGCCGCGAGGCCCTGGTCCTGCACACCGAGGACGGGGAGAGGACGCTGGAGATCGTTCCGGGAGCGGCTCTCTTCCGCGACGCCTCGGGCGCGCCCGCCGCCGCCTCGAGCCTGGATCTCCTTCCGGGAGACGCCGTCCGCTGGATTGAGGCGGATGGGAAGATCCGCCTCCTGCGCCTCGTCCAATCCCGCTCCGCCTATGCTCTCGACGCGGCCTCGCCCTTCCACCGCTGGCAGGTCCGGGTCTCCCGCCAGGAGCTGCAAGAGCGGATCAACCAGTCCTATCCGGTCGGCCGCCTGATCGACCTGTTGCCGGTCAAGAGGGGCGCCTCCAAGCGGGTCGTGGAGCTGAACATCGTCGGCCAGGCTGGGCAGAGCCGGGTCCGCGGCATGCGGATCCGCCAGGTTCTCAATCTGAGGGACACCCTGTTCGTCATCGACCGCGAGTACGCCCCCGACGGATCCGTCAGCCACTTCGTCTTCAGCGGCAAGGGCTGGGGGCACGGCGTGGGCCTGTGCCAGATCGGCTCCTTCCGGATGGCCCAGCAGGGCGCCTCCTACGAGGAGATTCTGGGAAAGTACTATCGGGGCATATCGCTGCAGAAGGCCTATTGAGCCGGCGGATCGAGGAGGAACCGATGAAGGAAGCGCGCGAAAGCCAGACGCCCTGGCACGGCATCTTCTTCAAGGTCGAGCGGACGCTCTACCGCGGCCGCTCCCGCTTCCAAAAGATCGAGATGGTCTCGAATCGAACCTTCGGCCGGGTCCTGCTCCTGGACGGCCTGGTCCAGACCACGGATGCCGACGAGTTCTTCTACCACGAGATGCTGGTCCATCCGGCGCTGTCCCTGCACCGCCGCCCGCTCGACGTTCTCATCATCGGCGGGGGAGACGGCGGGGCGCTTCGCGAGGTCCTGCGCCACCCGGTCCGCAAGGCCCGGCTCTGCGAGATCGACGGCCAGGTCATCGACGTCTGCCGGCGCTTCTACCCCTGGCTGAAGAAGGACCTGGCTGACCCGAGGGCCGAGCTGGTCGTGGCCGACGGCGACGCCTTCATCCGCTCGACCAAGGACCGCTTCGACGTCATCCTGGTCGACTCCTCGGACCCGGTCGGGCCCTCCACCGTGCTGCACGGCAAGCCCTTCTACGCCGCCCTGAAGGCCATCCTCAAGCCGGGCGGAATCATCGCCGCCCAAGCCGGCTCTCTGCTCTACCACCAGGAGCAGCACCGGGCCAAGTACCGCTTTCTGAAGACCATGTTCCGGCACGCCGCCTTCTACCTCTGTCCCGTGCCGACCTACCCGGGCGGGACCTGGTGCTTCGTCTATCTCTCGGACGAGGTGCCGCCGCTGGCGGCCCGGCGCAAGAAGCCGGTCCGGGGCCTGAAGCACTACAACGCCGAGATTCACGAAGCCGCTTTCGCCCTGCCGACCTTCTTCCGGGAATCCTTGGGGCGCTGACGGCCGGCCCTTCAGCGTCCGGGCGGGCCGAGGGCCAGGATGCGTCGAAGAAGGGCCGCATCGTCGGGGAACTGGCCGACGGCGGGCAGGCGCCGCAGGAGCTCCATCCAGTTCGGATCGAGGGCGAAGACCTTGCGGAAGAGAGGCAGGCTCTCGTCGACCTTCCCCGTCGACGCCATGGTCACCGCCGGCCAGAAGAGCATCTCCGGGTTGTCGGGATAGATCTCCATCCCCAGGCTGTATTCCTTGAGAGCCTCGGCCGTCCGGCCGGCCGTCAGAAGGGCATCGCCCTCGTTCATGTGGTTGTAGGCCTTGGCCGTCCGCAGGAGGCGCCGCATCTCTCCCACCGGGTCGGGGTGATCCTCGACACGGAGATCGTAGATGCGGTCCTTCCAGGGTGCGCCGCTGGCTTTGCCCCGGACGACGATCAACCCGGCGGCCTGGCGGCCGCGAATGTCCCCTCCCTCGCGCTGGGCGGCTTCCAGGGCCGCCAACAGCCTGTCGGCCAGCTCGCCGGGAGTCGACTCGAAAGCCTCGGCCATGGCCTTCCAGACGGTCGGCTTGAGCATCATGTTGGCCTGGCAGGCGAAGCCGTCGCCGACATAATGCCCGGCCGCGGCGATGCACTTGCTTCCGGTATGGGAAGCGGCCCGGCCGGCGGCATCGACCATGCCGACCTGCCGGACGGCCTCGTCCTTATCGGCCCGCAGAAGGCCGGCCAAGGCCTCCGGGGCGGTGCGGCCGGCCCGCATCATCTCCAGGCCCAGAGGCCCGTAGGAGGCCTCGACGAAGGACTGGGTCGCCACCGCCCCCACCCCGGCCTCGGCCCAGGGGACCAGGGCCCCGACGGAGAACCAGTGGGACTGGACGGCCACGCCGAGGTCGCCGGTCGCCTTGTCCCGGGCCACGATCGAGTAGGTGTGCGCGGGCCGAACCGGTCCGGCGGCGTCGGGAGGGACGGCCGCGAAGCAGGCCAGGGCGGATAGGATCAAGAGCACGGGCATGATTTTGCCTCCTTCCTTCGTATCCTATATGATGATATCGATTTCGCCGAAGAAAGGACAGCCATGAAGCGTCAACGACTCCCGGCTTGGCTCTTGGTCCTGGCCGGCCTGCTCCTCGCCGCGCCCGGCCCGGCCGCCGCTCCCCGCGAGAGGGTCTCCCTGGTCCGCATCGACGGCCCGGCCGCGGCGGGTCTGCCGGCGTCTCTTCGGGCCGAGCTGAGGGCGGTCGCCGCCCTCCGTTCGTCCTGGCTCCTGGCCCTGCCGGAGTCGTCCCTCGAACGCCTGGCCCGGGCCGGCTGCGGCTTCGAGGTCCTCGACGCCGACACGGCCGGGCAAGCCTATTTCCTGGTCCGCATCCGCGGCCAAGCGGACTGGTCCGCCCTCCAGGGCGTCGGCCGGTCCGTCCGGCTGGAAGAGGAGACCGCTCTGTTCTGGTCGGGCGGGCGCGAAGCCCGCGAGATCCTGCCCCCGGGGATGCGCTTCGGCCGCCTCTTCCTGGACTCCGCCCGGCCCCTGGATCCGGCCGTCGAGCCGGCCCGCTCGGGACGGAACGAGGCCGGCGACGATCCCCAGATCGCGGCCTTGGTGAGCCAAGTCTCGAAGGCCCGGCTGACCCAGACCATCAGCGATCTGGAGGGCTTCCGGACCCGATATGCCATCACCCCGGGCTGCGAGGCGGCCGGCGGGTACCTCTACGACGAGCTGGCCAAGCTGGGCCTGGCCGTCGAGTATGATCCTTTCGTCTTCTCCGGGACCCGCAGCAGCCGCAACATCGTGGCCACCCTGCCGGGGACCCTCTTCCCGGACCGGCAGGTGATCGTCTGCGGCCACTATGACTCGACCAGTGACAGGCCGACGAGCCTGGCCCCGGGGGCCGACGACAACGCCAGCGGCACGGCCGCGGTCCTGGAGATCGCCCGCGTCCTGGCCGCCACCCCCCTCGACTTCTCGGTCAAGTTCATCTGCTTCTCGGCCGAGGAGTGGGGCCTCTACGGCAGCAAGCACTACGCCGAAGCGGCGGCCGCCGCTCAGCAGGACATCGTGGCCGTCATCAACATGGACATGATCGCCTACCCCGACCGCCATCCCTGGCGCTTTGACGTCATCAGCAACGAGATCTCCCGCGGCCTGGCCGACCGCTACCGGGCCAACGCGGCCCAGTACGCCGGGCTGACGGTCAACACCATGATCTTCGGGTCCTGGCCCTACAGCGACCAGTCGCCATTCTGGGACCACGGCTACGAGGCCCTCTGCGTCATCGAGAACGAGGACCCCCAGAATCCCAACTACCACACGACCTCCGACACCCTGAGCACCCTCAACCTGGACTACGCCCTGCTGGCCGTCAAGGCGTCCCTGGCCACCGTGGTCGATACGGCCCGGATCGTCAGCACGCCGGCCGCGCCGGCCGGGCTGACGGTCCGAACCCAGATCGTGCGGTCCCTCTACCTGAAGACCAAGACCGTCGCCCTGCGCTGGAACGCCGGGGCGGAGGACGTCATCGGCTACCACGTCTACCGGGCCGTCAAGTCGGGCGGCCCTTATGAGCTTCTGACCCCCGCCGGCCTGGAAGCCTTGGAGTACACGGACCGCGGCCTCGATGTGGGCAAGACCTATTTCTACGTCGTCACCGCCCTCGACGACCAAGGCCGCGAGAGCCGGCCCTCGATCGAAGTCTCCGACAAGGACGGAACGTGGAGCTGATCATGAGACGAAGAATCGCGTGGCCTCTCTTGTGGCTGGCCGTCCTCCCGCTCCTCGGCGCGGCGCCCGCCGCCGCCGCGCCCGGAACTCGGTTCCATCTGACGCTGGGCGCGGCCGGCTTCCGGGCCGACGACGCCCTCCTGCGCGACATCTACGGCGGCGTTCTGAGCGGCTACCAGGTCCGCCTGTCCTATCGCTTCGCCGGCCGCTGGTCGGTCTTCGCCGGCTACCGGACCTACCGGGCCGAGGGCACGCCCTTCATCGTCGGCGAGGCCTTCGAGGCTCCGTCCGGGCGCATCGACATGGAGCTCGACTCCTGGCGGGGGGGCTTCCAGGCGGACGTGCCCGCCGGCCGGTGGAGATTCTCCTTCGCCGCCGGCGCGGCTTGGACCGTCTGCCGCGAATCCTGGCCGGACGCGAACCTGTCGGCCGAGAGGGCGGTCTGGGGAGCGGTTCTCGCGGCCGGGGCCGATGTGGCGATCTTCGGGCCGCTCGGGCTCTTCGCCCGGCTCGAGCTCGGGCCGACCGTGCGCAAGGACGACATTCTGCTCGGCGGGATCGACGCCGCGGCCGGCGTCTCGCTGCGCTTCTGAGCGAATGCGCCCCGGATTCGAGCCGGGCTAGAGGCCCAGGCGGCCGGCGGCATGCCGGGCGCCGAGGACGTCCAGCATGTCCTTGACCATGGCCGGCAGGTCGTAGTCGGGCTTCCAGCCCCACTCCTCCCGGGCCGCCGAGTCGTCGATCGAGCGCGGCCAGGAGTCGGCGATGGCCTGCCGGAAGTCGGGCTGGTAGGCGATCTGGAAGTCCGGCCGGTGGCGGCGGATCTCGGCCGCTAGCTCGGCCGGGGTGAAGCTCATGGCCGCCAGATTGAAGTCGGCGTGGTGGCGGAGCTTGGCGAAGTCGGCCTCCATCAGGTCGATGACCGATTTCAGGCAGTCGGGCATGTACATCATCGGCAGGCAGGAGTCCGGGCCCAGGAAGCAGGTGTAGCGGTCGCTCTTGACCGCTTCATAGAAGATGGCCACGGCGTAGTCGGTGGTCCCGCCGCCGGGCAGGGTCTGGTGGCTGATGATGCCGGGGAAGCGGCTGCCGCGGACGTCGACGCCGAAGCGCCGGACGTAGTAGTCGGCCAGGAGCTCGCCCGCCACCTTGGTCAGGCCGTACATGGTCTTGGGGCGCAGAACGGTCTCCTGGGGCGTCCTGTCGCGCGGGGTCTCGGGGCCGAAAGCGGCGATCGAGGAGGGGATGTAGACCCTCAACAGTCCGAGCCGGCGGGCCGCCTCGAGGACGTTGTAGGAGCCGGCCATGTTGACGTTCCAGGCCAGGTGGGGATTCTTCTCCCCCGTGGCCGAGAGGATGGCGGCCAGATGGTAGACGGTGTCGATCTTGTAGCGGGCGATCAGCTCGTCGAGCCGGGCCGCTTGGGTCACGTCAAGAGTCTCGAAGGGTCCCGAGCCGCGAAGCTCGGGGTCAGCCAGGGGCTGGATGTCGGTGGCCAGCACGTTGGCGTCGCCGTGGCGGCGGCGAAGGGTTCGGAGAAGCTCGGTGCCGATCTGGCCCGAGGCACCGGTGACGAGGATGCGGGTCATGGTCGATGTCATGGTCGCCTCGAAGAAGGATTTTGCGGGGTAGCCGGCAAGACGGCCTTTATAGCATGGCCCCGGTTTGAAATCAAACCCGGGATGGGCGATACTAACGGCCGGAAAAGCCCATGACCGATTCCGGCCGCCGGCGCGTCGCCCTCGTCATCGGGGCCTCCTCCGCCCTGGGAGCCGCGGCGGCCGAGGCTCTGGGCGCCGAGTGCGCGGCCGTGGCCGTGCACTACCACAGCCGCCGCGAAGCGGCCGTCCGGACCGCGGAGTCCGTCCGCGCGGCCGGAGCGGAAGCCTGGACCGTCCGGGCGGATCTGCTGAAGGACGGCGGGCCGGCCGCCGCGGTCGAGCGGGTCCGGCGCCGTCTGGGCCGGATCGACATCCTCGTCCAGGCCATGGGCCCCTTCCTGCGGAAGCCTTGGGACTGCCTGACGCCCTCCGACTGGCAGGCTGCGTACCGCTCCAATCTCGTCGCGGCCCATGGCAGCCTCCTGGCCGTCCTGCCCGGCATGAGGCGCCGCCGCTGGGGCCGGATCATCTTCTTCGGCTATGGGCGGGTGGAGCAGGCCGCGGCTTTCCCCGGCATCCTGCCCTACGCCGCGGCCAAATCCGCGCTCCTGCTCCTGACCCGCACCGCGGCCGCGGCCGAGGCGCCGCGGGGCATCACGGTCAACATGGTCTCGCCCGGACTGGTCACGACGGGTCTCCGTCCGCGGGGATTGGACACCGCCCGGCACCCCCTGGCGGCGCCCCGCGATGTGGGAGAGGCGGTCCGCTTTCTGGCCTCCGAAGCGGCGGACCGGGTGACGGGATCGAACGTCGTCGTGGCCGGAACCTGGAAGATGTGAGGAGGCCCGTCGCCTTGAGAGCCATCATCCTCTGCGCCGGCCGCGGCCGGCGCCTCCGCCCCATGACCGATGACAGGCCCAAGTGCCTGATCGAGCTCGGCGGCCGGACGATCCTGGAGCGCTGCCTCTCCGCCCTGCGGGGGGAGGGACTGCGGGACATTCTCCTCGTCACCGGCTACCGGGCCGAGATGGTCGAGGCGGAGGCCCGGCGCTGCCTGCCCGAAGGAGCCCGGTTCGTCGCCAATCCCGACTACGACGAGACCAACACCGCGGTCTCCTTGCGGCTCGCCCTGGCCGCCTCGCCCGGGCTCGACTGCCTCCAGTTCAACGGCGATGTCCTCTTCGATCCGAGCCTGGCCGGCGACTTGGTCCGGCATCCCGGGCCCAACGCCGTGACCGTGGACGATACGGGCCGCCTGGCGGTCGAGGAAGTCAAGGTGGAGGTCCGGGACGGCCGCGTGACGCGCATCGGCAAGGGCCTCGACCCGGCCGCCTGCCGCGGCGAGGCCATCGGCCTGAACAGGATCGGCGCAGCGACGGCCGCCGAGCTGGTTCGGATCTATGAGGGCTTCGAGGCCCGCGGCGAGCGGGGCCACTTCTTCGAGGCCGGATTCGACCGGCTGGCGGCCGGGGACACGGACGGGCGGCACGCCTTCGGCCTCGTCCCGACCGCCGGCCGGGCCTGGATCGAGATCGACACCCCCGAGGATTACGAGCATGCCCGACGAGACATCGCCCCCCGCCTCCGCGGCTGAGTTCGACTATCGCCTGGCCGTGGCCAAGGAGGAGAGCCGCTGGACCCTGAAAGCCCTCCGGATCAACCGCTTCCTCAACCGCCCCCTGGCCTCGCTGATCGTCCGGGCGCTCTTCAGGACCCGGGTCACGCCCAACCAGGTGACCGTGGCCGGATTCCTCGTCGGCCTGGCCGGGGCCGGCCTCTTCCTGACGGGGGAGCGGTGGCTGGTCGCCGCGGGCGGCCTGCTGGCCCAGATGTCCTCGATCATCGACTGCGCCGACGGCATGCTGGCCCGCAGCCGCGGCCAGGAGAGCGAGCTCGGTGCGGCGCTCGACCTGATCCTCGATCGGATCGGGGAGTTCGCCCTCCTGACCTGCGCGGCGGCCGGCCTCTACGCCCAGACCGGGCGGGTCCTCTGGCTGGGACTGGGCCTGCTGGCGGTGGGCCTCTACAATCTGGAGCTGAGCCTGTATTACCTCGTCAAGATCCTGCGCCGCGACTCCAAGCTGGCGGATACGGCCGAGAACCGGGCCTGGCTGATGGCCCTCATCGCCGTCTTCGGGCTGGCCGGCCGCGTCGATGTCGGGATCTATGTCCTGTTGGCGGCGTCCTCCGCGGTCAACGTCTATATCCTGGGGGACTTCTGGCTCCGGCAGCGCCGCCGGGAGGCTTGACCATGGCCTGCCGAGGAGTCGATTCAGAATGATGTGCCTTCCGTTGGCCGCTCTGGTCTTTCTGGCGTCTTGGTCCGGCGGGCCGGCGCCGATGCAGGAGGTCCGTCCGCCGGACGGCCTGGTCCTCAAGGCGGAAGCCTTCGTCGACGCCCTGACGGCCGGCGATTTCGCCGCCGCCGCCCGCGACTTCGACGCGACCATGCTCCGGGTCTCGGGACCGGACCGGCTGGCCGCTTTCTGGAAGGAGGCTCCGGCGAGGCTCAGCCCCTTCCGGCGCCGGACCTCTTCGCGCCGCGATAAGCTGGGCGCTTATGACATCGTCCTGGTGACCTGCGAGTTCGAGAGACAGACCTTGGACGCCCGGATCGTCTTCGACGCCCAAGGCCGCATCGCCGGCTTCCAGTTCATTCCCGTCGCCCCGCCGCCGGACGACCGCCCGGCGGCCTATGTCCGGGCGGAAAGCTTTGAGGAGTCCGATCTCACCGTGGGCGGCCCCGCCTGGCCCCTCCCGGCCGTCCTGACGACGCCGCGCGGCCGGGGGCCCTTCCCGGCCGTCGTCCTGGTCCATGGCTCGGGCCCCAACGACCGCGACGAGACGATCGGTCCCAACAAGCCGTTCCGGGACCTGGCCTGGGGACTCGCCTCGGCCGGCATCGCCGTCCTCCGCTATGAGAAGCGAACCCGCGTCTTCGGCGCCCGGCTGGCCGCGGGCCCCGACTTCGGCCGCTTCACCGTCCGCGAGGAGGCCGTCGACGACGCGGCGGCGGCGGTCCGGCTCTTGAAAGGCCGGGCCGAGATCGATCCCGGCCGCGTCTTCATCCTCGGACACAGCTTGGGCGGCGCGCTCCTGCCGCGCATCTCGGAAGCCCTCGGACAAGATCGCCCGGCGGGCTTCATCAGCCTGGCCGGGGCCACGCGCCCGCTGCCGGAGACGATGATCCGCCAAGTGGAGTATCTGTCCGGCCTGGATGGGCGGATCGAGCCCGGGGAGCGCAAGGCGATCGAGGACCTGAAGGCCCAGGCGGCCGCTATCAACGCCCTGGGGGAGAAGGACAGGGGCTTGACGGCCGTCATCCTGGGCGCCCCCGCCGCCTACTGGCTGGACCTGCGCGGCTACGATCCGGCGGCGGCGATGCGGACGGCGCCGGAGCCGATTCTCATCCTGCAGGGCGGGCGCGACTACCAGGTCACGGTCGAGGATTTCGAGAATTGGAGAAAAGCCCTCTCCGGCCGGGAGAACGCCGTGTTCAAGCTCCTGCCCGCCTGCAACCATCTCTTCTTCGAGGGGACCGGCCCCTCGGCCCCGGCCGAATACCAGGTCCCCGGCCATATGTCCGGAGCCGTCATCGAGGCCGTGGCCGGCTTCGTGAAAGACGCCCCGGGCGCGGGAGCGAAGCGATGACAAGGGGGCGGGGAGGGCGGGTCGGACCGGTCGGCTTGATCTTGGCCGCCGCGGTCCTGGCGGGCTTGGCGGCCTGCGACGCTCGGGCGGGCCTGGCCCGCAGGCGGGCCAACCAGGTCGAGAAGGGTCTTCAGCGGGCCGTCTATCCGCAGGGACTGCGGCCGGAGAGGCTTCGCCTGGAAGACCGCATGGCCTTCTACAAAGTCCCCGGCCTCAGCCTGGCCGCCTTCGATAAGGGGCGTTTGGAATGGACCCGGGCCCGCGGCGCCCGCGACCTTCGGGTCGAGTCGCCCGTGACTCCCGAGACGCCCTTCCAAGCCGGCGGGCTCAGCGCCCTCGTGACGTCGGTCCTCGCGCTCCAAGCCTGTGGCGACGGCCTCATCGGGCTGGATGAGGACATCCGGCCCAGGCTCCGGACGTGGAGATTCCCGCCCGAGTTCGAGCCCGGGCCGGGCGGCGTCAGCCTGAGAGCCCTCCTGTCCCAGTCGGCGGGGCTTTCGGATCAAGTCCTGGCGGGTTACGGGCCGGATGAGCCCTTGCCCAGCCTGGCCGAAGTCCTCTCCGGCCTCGAGCCGGCCCACAACGGCCCGCTGTGGGTGCCGCCGCGCCGGAGCGCGCGCCTGGAAGCCTGGCCTTCCGAGGCGGGATATGTGGTCGCTCAAGCGCTGCTGGAAGACCTGACCGGGCGGCCTTTCGCGGCTCTGGCGGACGAGAGGATCTCCCGACCGCTCGGGCTGAGACGGACGTCTTTCGGCGTGGACCTGTCGGAAGACGTCCGCTCCACGGCCGCCCTGGGCTTCCTGCGCGACGGCCAGGCCGTGCCCGGCGGAGCGGCCCGGTACCCGGAGTCGGCGGCCAAGGGCCTCTGGACGACGCCTTCGGATTATGCGGCGATTCTGATCGACCTCCTGGCGGCCGCCGAAGGGCGCCCCGCCCGGCTTCTCGATCCCGAAGCGGCCCGGACGCTCCTGCGGGCTCAGGTCCAGAACTTCGGCCTTGGCTTCTTCGCCGAAGGCCGGGGCGAATCGCTCCACTTCCGGGCCGCCGGCTCGACCCGCGGCTTCGCCTGCGCCATGGTCGTCTACCCGGGAGCCGGCCAGGGCTGCGTGGTCATGACCAACAGCGACAACGGCGACGTCCTCATCGAGGAGGTTCTGGCGGCCTTCTCGGAGGCCTATGGATGGGCCGACTTCAAGCCGGTCGAGAAGCCGGTCCTGCGGCTGGCGCCGGAAGCCTACGAGGAGCTCCGCGGCCGCTTCGAGGTCGTTCCCGGATACGTTCTGGACGTCCGGCCGGAGGACTACTATCTGGTCATCACCCCGACCGGACAGGCCGCTACGCGCTTCTACGCCGAGGGGCAGACCCTCTTCTACTCCACGGATCCCTACGTCCGGATCCAGTTCTACCGCGGGGCCGGCGGGCGGATCGACAGCCTGGTCCTGTGGCAGAAGGACTTCCGCCGGGACGCCCGCCGCGTCGACTGAGCCGGGCCGGCCTCAGCGGCCGGCCTTCTTGAGGATCTGAGGGAAGCCGTCCGACTTCTTGGCCGCCTCAATCTCCGCCACCGAGCGGGGGATGCCCGCGGTCAGGTTCTCGCAGCCGGTCTCGGTGATCAGGACGGTGTCCTCGACCCGGACGCCGATCTCCTCGGCCGCCAGGATGAACAGCGGCTCGTTGGCGAAGACCATGCCGGGCTTGAGCGTCTGCGGGCCGCCGCCCACGTCGTGGGTGGCCATGCCGACGTAGTGGCCGAAGCCGCCCCGCATCCGCTGGAAGTAGTCCCGGCTCAAGTCAAAGCCCTTCTTCTTGAGGATCTCGTCGACCTCCTGCCGGCACTGGAGGGCGGTCAGGCCGGGCCGGTAGACCGACAGGCTGGCCTCGTGAACGGCCAGGCAGGCCTCATAGATCTCCTTCTGGCGGGGGGTGAAGGAGGCCCCGGCCGGAAAGGTCGTGGTGATGTCGATGTCATAGGAGTCCAGGTCGGGACCGGCGTCCACGACCAGCAGATCGCCGTCCCGAAGCAGGCGGTCATGCTTGGCGTAGTGGACGAAGGGGTGGTTGGGTCCCGAGGAGATGATGACCCCGTAGGCGCTCTCCTGGGCCCCTTCCCGCTCGCAGACATAGTTCAGCACGCCCGACAGCTCGTACTCCCGCATCCCGGGGCGGGCGGCCTTGAGGATCTCGATGTGAGCCTTGACCCCGATGGCCGCCGCCTTCCGCAGCAGGGCGATCTCGGCCGGCGACTTGATCGTCCTCAAGTCCCAGATCAAGGGCGAGAGGTTGCGGACGTCGACTTGGGGGAAGCGCTCTTTCAGCACCCGGACGAACTGCATCTCCCGGGTCAGCCGGCCGTCCCAGGGGTTGAGCGTGGCGCTGCGCAGGAACGCGGACTGCTTCTCCAGGCTGGCCTCGCGATAGAGCTCCTCCGGCGAGAAGGGGGCGTAGATCGGGCTTCGCCCGGCGGCCATGGCGATCATCGGAGAGAGGCTCTCGGCGGGCAGGACGCGCTCGATCCCGGTAAAGGCCTTGGGGTCCTTGGCCAGGGCCGGGTCGAGGCCCTCGGCCAGGACGGCGGCCTCGGTCGTGGTCAGGAACAGGGTGCTGGTGCGGGATCGGCCGTCCATCATCAGGGCGGCGTTGGGCATCTCCACGCCGGTCAGGTAGAGGAAGTCGTTGGCCTGGGCGAAGGGATAGTAGCTGGCGATCGTCGTCGCCCCGAACAGGACGGCCGTGCCGTCGGCGATCTTGTCCATGAGCTTGGCCCGGCGGGCGGCGTACTCGGACTTGTCGAACTTCATGCCCTGTCCGGCCAGGGCGGGGGCGGCCAGGGCGGCGGCCAGGAGGAGGACGGTCAGGCGGCGGCGATGGATCATGGCGGACCTCCGAGAAGGTTGGCGTTGGCGGAATCATACCAGAACCCCGCCCCGCTCGGGAAGCCGGCCGCGCGGGCGATTGACAGCCCGGCCGGCCTTCCCTATAGTCGGCTCATGAGAAAGCCCGCCCTGACCATTGGAATCCTGTCCGGCGGAGGCGACTGCCCCGGCATCAACGCCGTCATCCGGGCCGTGGCCAAGGCCGCGATCTGGGAGCACGGCTGGAGCGTGGTCGGGATCGAGGACGGCTACGAGGGCCTGATCCGCGGCCGCTGGCGCCGCCTGCGGGCGGGCGATGTCTCGGGGCTCCTGACCCTGGGCGGCACCATCCTGGGCACGTCCAACACGGCCAATCCCTACGACTACGCCGAGGTCCGGGGCGGGACGGTCGTCCGGCGCGATGTCTCGCGGCGCGTCCTGCGCCACGCCCGCGAGGCCGGCCTGGACGGCTTGATCCTGATCGGAGGCGACGGCACCCTGGCTTCGGCCGCCCGCCTTCAGGAGGACGGGCTGCCGGTCGTGGGCGTGCCCAAGACCATCGACAACGACCTGCGCGGGACGGATGTGACATTCGGCTTCGACACCGCCGTGGCCATCGCCACGGAGGCCATCGATCGGCTCCATACGACCGCCGCTTCGCACCACCGGATTATGGTCGTCGAGGTCATGGGGCGTCGGGCCGGCTGGATCGGCCTCTACGCCGGACTGGCCGGCGGCGGCGACGTCATCCTCATCCCCGAGCTTCCCTACACGATCGAGGCCGTGGCGGCCAAGATCCGCGACCGGCGGCGTCGCGGCAAGGCCTTCAGCCTGGTCATCGCCTCCGAGGGGGCCATGCCGCGGGGAGGGAAGGCGGTGGTCCGTTCGGTCGTCGCCCGCAGCGCCGATCCCGTCCGTCTGGGCGGCATCGGCTTCGTCCTGGCCGCTCAGCTGGAGAAGGCGGCCGGAGCGGAGACCCGGGCCGTCGTCCTCGGCCACGTCCAGAGGGGCGGGACGCCGACCGCGGCCGATCGCATCCTGGCCACCCGGCTGGGCGAAGCGGCCGTGCGGCTGGCCGCCGAAGGCCGCTTCGGGCGGATGGTGGCGGTCCACGGGGGAGAGCTGACTTCGGTGCCGCTGGACGTGCCGGCCGGGGGGCCGAAGCTGGTCCCCGTCGATCACCCGCTGATCGCCGCCGCCCGGTCCATCGGGATCTCCTTCGGCGACGGGGACTGAGCGGATCAGTCCGGCAGATTCCCGAACAAGGGGGCCGTCTCGGACGGGCCGGCCGGCAGGGGGCCGGTCTTGAGGGCCTCGATGAAGTGCTCCACGGCCTCCGGATCGAACTGGAGGCCGGAGCACTTGATGACTTCCTTGAGGGCGTAGTTGTGCGACTCCGAGTCGCGGTAGGGGCGGCTCGAGGTGATGGCGTCGTAGGAGTCGGCCACGGCCATGATCCGGGCCGCAACCGGGATGGCCTGGCCTTTCAGCCCGTCGGGATAGCCCCGGCCGTCGTAGCGCTCGTGGTGGGAGCGGACGATGCGGGCGATCTGCCGCAGCTCGACGACGGGCTTGAGGATGTTCTCGCCGATGACGGGGTGCTGGCGGATGACGGCGAACTCCTCCTCGGTCAGGGGCGACTTCTTGTGCAGGATCCGCTCCGGGATGGCGATCTTGCCGACGTCGTGCAGGATGGCCGCCATCTCCAGGTCGTTCAGCTCCCTCTCGTCGAGCTTCATGGAGCGGGCGATGCGCAGCGACAGCTCCGTCACCCGGCTGGAGTGGTCGCGGGTGTACTTGTCCTTGGCCTCCAGGGCCGAGACGAGCGAGCGGACCATGGCCAGGAACAGGTCCCTCTGCCGCTCGACCAGGTCGGATGTCCGCATCTTGAGATTGCGGTTGGCCAGGGCCAGATCGGCCTCGGCCCGCCGCATCCGGAGCAGGCTGCGGATGCGGGCCTTCAGCTCGACGGAGTCGAAGGGCTTGGGCAGGTAGTCGTCGGCCCCCGCCTCGATGCCCTCGTTGAGCATCTCGGCCCCCGAGCGGGCCGTGACCAGGATGACCGGGATGTGGCGGAGGGCGTCGTCGGTCTTGATCCGCCGGGTCAGGGCGTGGCCGTCCATGCCCGGCATCATGACGTCGCTGATGACCACGTCCGGCATCTTGTCCCGGATCAGGACCAGGGCCTCCTCGCCGGAGGCGGCCAGGTGAAGGTCGAACTCGTCCTCCAGCAGAAGCTTCATCAGCTTGAGGACTTCGGGATTGTCGTCGACCACGACCAGGTTGTTGTCGTGCCGGCGCGGGGCGGCCTGCTCCCCGGGGCGCAGCTCCTCCCGCTCCAGGTCCATCAGCTGGAGCTTGCGGAAGTCGGTGACGATGTCCTGGACCCGCGGCTGGCCGGCGTCGCTGGACCTCTTCTTGAGGGCCACGGGCAGGTCGCTGACCCGCCGGTCCAGGACCTCTTCGCCGTAGTGGGCGTCGCCCTTGAGGATGTCGACGATGAAGCGGGAGCCCTTGCCGATCTCGCTCTCGGCCCGGACCCGCCCGCCGTGCAGCTGGACCAGCTCGCGGACCAGCGACAGCCCGATGCCGGAGCCCTCGTGGGCCCGGGACAGCGAGCCGTCGACCTGGGAGAAGCGGTCGAAGATCGTCTCCAGCATGGCGGCCGGGATGCCGATGCCGGTGTCCTCGACGGTGAACTGGACGGCCTCGGCGGACTCGTCCAAGTAGACCGTGATGCGGCCGCCCTCCGGCGTGAACTTGACCGCGTTGGAGAGCAGGTTGAGGACGATCTTCTCGAACTGGTCCGGGTCGATATGCAGGGGCAGGTCGACCGAGGGGTGCTGGAAGTAGAGCTTGATCGACTTGCGGTCGGCCAGGGGCTTGACCGAGGCCAGCAGGCTGTTGACGAAGTCGACGAACTCGACGGACTTGATCTTCAGCCGCATCTTGCCCGCCTCGAGCTTGGTCAGGTCGAGGAGGTTGTTGATCAGCTTGAGCAGCTTGAGGCCGTTCTGGCGGATGGTCAGCAGGGTGTCCTTCTGCTTGGCCGTCAGCCGGCCCATGCCGCCCTCGATCATCGGCCCCAGGGGGGCCAGCATCAGGGTCAGGGGCGTGCGCAGCTCGTGGTTGACGTTGGCGAAGAACTGGGTCTTCAGCTCGTCCAGGGCCATGAGCTTGAGGTTGGACTCCTGGAGCTTGGCCGAGGTCTCCTCCAGCTGGACCCGGCCGCGCAGCTCGCGGCGGCGGATCGCGTCCATGATGTAGGAGCCGAAGACGCCGATCAGGACGATGGCCGTCAGGAAGTAGAGGTTGGCGAAGACGGTCCGCCAGTCGAAGCCGGTCCGGGCCATGTTGAAGAAGCTGGGCACGGCGTAGGAAGCCCAGATGGTGGCGTACAGGACGACCGTCTCGCGGAAGGCCAGGGGTACGACCACGACCATGCCCATGATGATCAGGTAGAGGCCCTGGACGTAAGCGGACGTGAACCCGCCCATGAACTGGATCATGATGGCGATGCCGGCCACGTCGAAGGCCGTCAGGGCGATGGCCAGGTTGGCGCAGCCGCGGCTGGTCTTCATCCGGGAGACGAGCAGGAGGAGGGCGCCATGGGCGGCCAGGACGACCAGGCGGATGGCCAGGAACAGCCCGAAATGCTCCGGGACGTAGATGCCGTCCAGGGCCAGGAAGGACACGTAGAGGATGGCGCTGAGGAGGATGACCAGGCGGACCCGCCGCTTCAAGTCGTAGACGGCGCTGAGCCGCTCCTCGAAGGACCGGCTTCCCTTATCCATGGGCCGGCCTCGGGCGGGCCACCACGAGGTAGCCCTGGGAGGGATGGCCGAAGGAGGGCCGGGGCGGCTCGGCCTCCCAGCCGGCTTCCTCAAGCAGAGCCGCCAGTCTCTCGGGATCGAAGAAGTCGAAGGTCCCGGCTTCCTCGAGCTCCACGAGGGCCTGGGCGTCGTTGAGGAAGGACCGCAGGGATTCCAGCAGCAAGCCCTTGGGCCGGTCGGCCGGGAAGTCCTCCTCGGCCATGGCCTCGATCTTGGCCGTCAGCCGGGTGTAGAGGCCCGAGGCGTCGGCGTCCGGGCGCATCGTCGAGAGGACCAGGCGCCCGTCCGGGGCGATCAGGCGGCGGACCTCGGCCAGGGTCTCGAGCGGATCAAAGATATAGGAGAGGACCAGGCTCATCAGGATCTTGTTGTAGACGCCGGCCCGCAGCGGCAGGTGGGTCGCCGCCTGAAGACCGCCGGGGAAGGCCAGCCGGCGGAATCCGCCGTCGCCCTTCTCCCGGCCCAGCAGGAGGCGGACGGCCCGGTTGAAGTCGAGGATGACCCGGTACTCGGGCACGTCGAAGCGGCTCCTCAGCCAGCGGTCGGCGGCGGGGGTCACCGCCTCGCCCCTCAGGATGGCCTGCAGGCGCGAGGAGTAGGCTTCGTCGATGCGCTCGGCCGAGGCCAGGGGCAGGTTCTCGATGCGCTCCTCGGCCAGCGTCCGGAAGCGCCCGATCTCGCCGGCCAGGAAGCGGCGCACCGGCAGGAAGCGGTTCAATTCGGCGTCCAGGGCCAGCAGCCCGAAGCGGCCGTCGCGGGCCAGGCCGGGGAAGCGCGACAGCAGCTTGCGCGAGGCCCGGGCCATGGCTTGGGGGATGAGGTCGGCGATCGTCACCACGGCGGGCAGCGGCTGGCCGGAGGCGGCCAAATGCTCGACGAAGTTGCCGGTTCCGCCGCCCAGGTCGAGGAAGCGGTCGCCGGGAGAGATCTCCAGGGCCAGGCGCTCGTCCTCCATCAGCTGCTTGTAGTCGTCCGAGAGGGCCATGCAGTCGAAGCCCAGCAGCCGGTCCTCGCCGACCAGGTAGCGCTGCCAGTAGGCCTTGCGGTCCTTGATCCGGCGGGCCGGCAGCCGGTCCTTCTCGGCCCGGCGGATGATCTCCATGTTGGCCTTGTCGGGCGGGACCGGCCGCAGGGAGTCGCGGTGCAGGATGCGGTGGACCTGGTCGGTGATGGTGCCGAACAGCTGCAGGGCCTCTTCCGACGTGCGGGCGTTGTGGCCCAGGGGGGCCGAGATGACCTCGCGCGGCGCGTCGACCTGGACGCTCATGATGTCGCGGACGAACTCCGCCTTGACCCAATGGTCGTGCTCGCCGTAGATCCAGGTCACGGGCCGATCGATCGCGGCCATGTCCTCCCGGGCCTGGTCCAGGGTGGCGACCCGGTTGGCGACGACGTCCGAGGCATAGGGGACCATGCTGATCAGATTGCCCAGGATGGGGATCACCCCCAGGTCGATGCCCAGCTGATACTGCTCCAGAAGGTCCAGCCCGCAGTTGACCCGGCTCATCAGCTCGCGGAACTCCATGGTCCCCATGCAGGCGATCCAGCCCCCGACCTTGGAGCGATAGGAGGCCTGGCGGAGGACGACCCGGGCCTCCAGGGCCGAGAGCGAGAACGTCACCAGGACCACCGCGCTGGCCTTGAGGGTCGGGTTGAGCTCCAGCCAGTCGAGGATGGCCCGGATGTCGTCGGCGCCCTGGCTGACGCTGGCGTGGATCATCTCGAAGGGGGGCTCCAGCGCGTCCGGGTCCTTGAAGCTCTCGCCCTTGCGGCGGACGCCGTCGTAGCGCAGGACGGCCACGGGCTTGCCCTTCAGGTAGAAGTTCTCGACGATCGTCTCGGCCAGGGCGAAGAGGGTCTCCTTGGTCTTGCCGAAGGCCGGCGGGATGAGGACGACCGGGACCGGATCGGCGCCCAGCTCGAAGGAGGTGTTGAGCAGGCCGACGATCTCCTCGCCGGCCGCGTTCTCCAAGCGGATCACCTGGGGCGGGCGCTTGGCCAGCTCGGCCAAGTCGGAGAGCCGGCGGGGGCCCGTCCGCAGCTTCTCGGTGTCATGCGTCCGGGTCTTCTCGCGAAGGGATTCGAAGGCGGCCATCTCGCTGGTCTGGACGGCCATCCGCCCGATGCCGAATTGGACGCCGTAGCGGAGCAGGCCGCCGTTTCCGTCCTCGACCTTGAGGACGTTGCGGATCTCGCCCCGGACCTCGCGCAGGACCCGGCCGCCCTGCAGGATACGGACGGCCAGCAGCGGCGTCCCGATCAGGAGAGCCACCTCGCGGTCGGCGGTCAGGAAGCTGGCTCCGCCGGCGCTGATGTCGGCGATCGGGCCGCGCAGGATCCTTTGGAAGGGCGGCGGCAGGAGGATCTCCAGCTCCAAGGCCTCCTCCGAGGCGGCCCGCCGGGAGGACCGCTTCTCCGAATAGAAGAGGATGCGGGGATAGAGGCATTCCAGGGCCCGTCCGCCTTCGGGGATGCGGTAGACCGCCGTCTCGAAGGAGTAGGTGGCGTAGCCGGACTGGAAAGAGACGAAGGCCGCGTCGGCCGTCTTGAAGCGGCCGTCGAGGCCGTCGCTGGCCAGGCGGACCAGGCGCCGCGGCTCGAGGCCGGCCGGACGCATGGCGATCGGCGACCGCTGGCCGACGCCGATGACGGTCAGCTCCGTGTCGGGGCCGGCGAAGGCCTCGGCCAGCAGGCGGTCGATCCCGTCCGGATCGTCGAAGGCGACGATGCCGTCGCGCCGGAGGAAGGGGTACTTGGCCCGCAGGTCGGCCAGGTCCTTCTCCATGCGGGCCTCGGAGACGAGCTTCTGCAGGGACCGCCGGCTGTCCTCTTCCATGAGCAGGAACTGGATGGCCGTGCCGCCGGCCTGTTCGTCGACGCGGACGACCCGCCCGGTGGCCAGAAGGGGGGCCGAGGCGCCGGCCCGGATCGTGATCGGGTGGATGTAGTCGCGCGGCAGCACGGCCCGGACGTACATGCCGTTCTCGCTGATGTTGTCGACGGCCACCCGGCCGACCAGGCCGATGTCGGCTTCGACGGAAGCGCCGCCAAGGCGGGTCCGCATGATGGCCCGCTTCTCGCGGGTCTTGCGGATGAGCAGCGAGCGGAGGCGGCGGCGGACGCGCTGGGGATCGAAATCCTCCTCGAGGACCTCGTCGACCCAGCCGTTCACCGGCAGGGCCGAAGACTCGCCGCCGGGCCGCCGCTCGCAGAGGAGCAGCTTGGCCACGGCTTCGGGCTGGGCGACCATCTCCTGGATATAGCGGAGAACGGCCCCGGACTCGAGGGTCGAGAGGGGGCGATCGATGATCAGGGCGTCGAGACGCGGCAGACGGCCGAGGAGGCCGATGGCTTCACGGACGCCGGAAGCGACCTGGACGGAGAAGTCGGCCTCAAAGGCCGCCTTCAAAGCCCGGATCTTGACGGTCTCGCCGTGGACGATGACCAAGACCGGCTTGTCGGCGGAGGCCGCTTCAGCCGCTTTCATCGTCATGCTCAGGCCTCGTCTTTCGGCGATGATCTCCGCCTTTCCGCCTCCCACGCCCCCCTTGGATAGGTTTAGTCGTCCGGCGGCCTCGAAAATGTAAAAATCCGAGACACGGTCCTGCCCCACTATATATGGTGGGGGGCGGATCTGTCAAGTCGATACTTGGGGTGAAGATCAATTTTCATCTCCAAGCCCTTGACCTTCTTGACAAAAGGCCCGGCGGCGCCTATCATGGACATGGTGAACAAAATGGTGAACAACATGCGCCGCGAGCTGACCCGCCGTCAGCGGGACATCCTGGCCTTCGTCGAGTCCTTCGTCCTTGAGCACGGCAGCGGGCCGACCATCCGCCAGATCGGGGCCGGCCTCCGCATCGCCAGCCCGTCGGCCGTCTTCAAGCATCTGGCCAGCCTGGAGCGCAAGGGCTGCCTGCGGCGCGAGCGAGGCGAGCTGCGGCTGGCCGGGCGTCCCTCCGGCGGTCCGGACGGGCGGATGAGGGTGCCGCTCCTCGGCTTGGTCCCGGCCGGATCGCCCCAGGAGGCCTTCGACGTTCCGGGCGAGTCCATGGACATTCCCGACTGGATGATCGGTCGCCGGCGGGGCAACGTGTTCTGCATCCGGGTCCAGGGCAAGAGCATGATCGACGCCTACATCGACGACGGCGACCACGTCCTCCTGGAGCGGACCGACACAGCCAGCCCGGGGGAGATGATCGTGGCCCGGCTGGCGGACGGCTCGGTGACCCTCAAGCGGCTTCGACGCGAGGGCGGCCGGACCCTTCTCGTCCCCGAGAACCCCTCCTTCGCGCCCTTCGAGGTCGACGAGCTGCAGGTCGTGGGCCGTGTGGTCGGCGTCCTGCGGAAATACTAGCCATGCCCCATTTCCTTCCCAACCGGGCGGCCGCGGCGCTCCGTTCCCATCGGACCCGCGGCCGCCGTCTTTCCTAGGGGCGCCGGATGAGCGCGACCTTGGCGGCCACGGGCTCCCGTTCTTCCCGGTCCGCGGCGCCCTCCTTCAGCCGGAACCGCTTCATCGTCCACGTCGACATCGACGCCTTCTTCGCCTCCGTCGAGGTCCTGCTCAACCCCGCCCTGCGGGGCCGGCCCGTCATCGTCGGCGGCCTGCCCCACGAGCGGGGCGTCGCCTCGACCTGTTCCTACGAGGCCCGCCGCTACGGCGTCCATTCGGGCATGGCCCTGCGGACCGCGGCCAAGCTCTGCCCCCAGGGCGTCTTCGTCCGCGGCAACTACCAGATCTACCAGTCTTTCTCCGAGCGCTTCTTCGCCATCCTCCGCCAGGCCACTCCCGACGTCGAGGAGACCTCCATCGACGAGGCCTACCTCGACCTGACCCGCTGCCGCCACCTCTATCCCTCCTTCAGCGGCGCCGCCCGGGCCCTACAGGCCCGCATCGGTCGCGAGACGGGCCTGACGGTCTCGGTCGGGGTGGGATCCAACAAGATCCTGGCCAAGCTGGCCACCCGTCGGGCCAAGCCGGCCGGCTACTTCGAGATCCCGCCGGGCGGCGAGGAGGACTTCCTGCGCGGCCTGCCCATCGACAGCCTGCCCGGCATCGGCCCCAAGACCCAGGTCCTGCTGCGGATGCTGGCCGTGCAGACGATCGGCGACCTGTGGGGCCTGCCGCACGGCTCCCTGCGCTCGATCTTCGGCCTGGGCGGCGACGACATCTACCTCCACTCGCGCGGCCTCGACCCGCGGCCGATCACGACCTCCTCCGCGCCCAAGTCCGTCTCCCGCGAGACGACCTTCCTGGAGGACCTCTGGGACGAGCGGCTCCTGCTGGCCCACCTGGCCTACCTCTGCGACCGCCTGACCCTGGCCCTGCGGCGGGCGTGCTGCTACGCCCACGTCATCGAGGTCAAGGCCCGCACGTCCGACTTCCGGACCGAGGTCCGCCGTCGCTTGCTGCTGACGCCGTGCCAGGACATGGGGGACGTCTTCCGCATCGCCGAGGAGCTCTTCCTCCCGCTCCTTCGGGGGACGCGGCTGGCTCTGCGCCTGGTCGGCGTCAAGGCTTCGGACCTGGTCCGCGGCCGGCCCCTGCCCCTCTTCGAGACGGCCTCGGACAGGGGCGAGCGTCTGGGGGCGGCTCTGGACGAGGTCCGGGACCGCTACGGCTTCGGCTCCGTCCTGACCGCCCGCGAGAAGATGCTCGACGGCGTCTATCCCGCCGACCCCGGCCGGGGCTACGTCCTCAAGACGGCCTCCCTGACCCGGTGAGGCCATGTTCGTCCCCCTGCGCGTCCATTCGACCTTCAGCCGCGGCCAGGGCGGGGCGACCCTCGAAGAGCTGGCCGCCTGGGCGGCGGGCCGCGGCCTGGAGGCCATGGCCTTGTCCGACATCGGCGTCCTCTACGGCTGGGCCAAGTGGAAGCGGGCCGCGGCCGCGGCCGGCTTCTCCCCGATCTTCGGCTGCGAGGTCGCGGTCGGGGGCCGGCCGCTCCTCTTCCTGGTCCGCGGCCCCGGCGGCTACGCCGATCTGATGGAGATTCTCAACCGCCGCCGGATCGCCGATCCCGGCCGGCTGAAGGACCTGGTCACGGTCCTCCTCCCCCCGGGGCCGGTCCAGGACCTGCCGGCCGCTCAGGCGGGCGCGGCGGGGGAGAGCGAATGGACCAACGGCCGGCCCGACGGCGGCCCGGCCTTCGCCGCCCTGATCGAAAGCCTGCGGGCCGGGGCGGGGGAGGGCGGCCTCTGCCAGGGGGCCGACTGGGGGCGCTTCGGCCGGGCCCGGGAGCTGGCCCGGGCCCACGGCCTGCCGCTCGTCTGGGCCCAGCCGCTCAAATACGTCCGCTCGCCCGAGCGGCTGGTCCTGCTGCGGGCCATGGAGCGCAAGAGGCCCTACCCGCCCGAGTGGGCCCGCCTGGCCCGGGCCGTGCGCCGCTTCGGGCCGGACCAGGAAGCCCTGGCCCTGCGCCGCCTCGGACCCGAAGCGGCCGAAGCCTTCGCCGGCGCCCGGGAGGCGGCCGGCCGCTGCGCCTTCGACTTCTCGCGCGTCGTGCCCCCGCTGCCGCCCGACCTCTTCCCGACGGGCTTGCGCCGGGAGGTGGTGGCCCGGCTCCGGGCCCGGCCCGGCCTCGGCCGCGGCGGGCGCGAGCGGGCCCTGAGGGAGCTGCGGGCCGTCGAGCGGTCGGGGTTTGCCCCCTATTTCCTGATCGTCCACGACATCGTGGCCTTCGCCCGCCGCGAGGGCATCCTGCACAATCTCAGGGGCTCGGGCGCCTCGTCCTACCTGGCCTGGCTGCTCGGGCTATCGCACGTCGATCCCCTGGCCCACGACCTCTATTTCGAGCGCTTCCTCAACTCCGGGCGGGACGATCCGCCGGACATCGACCTGGACTTCGACTCCCGCTACCGCGACCGGGTCCTGGACTACGTCCTGAGGACCTACGGCGCGGGCCGCACGGGAGCGGCCTTCGTCTGCAGCCTCAAGAGCTACGGGGCCCGCTCGGCCCTCTACGAGACGGCCCGGGCCTTCGGACTGCCGCCGGACGAGTCGCGGTCCCTCAGCCGGAAGGCGCCCTCTTTCGCCGAGCCGGCCCACCTGCGGAAGGAGGCTCCGCCGTCCGGATACAAGGAGATCTGGGACCTGGCCTCCGACCTGACCGGCGTCCACAGCGAAGTCTCGCTCCATGTCGGCGGCGTCATCCTGACTCCGGCCCCGGCCGACCGGGCCCTGCCGCTGGCCGTCTCGGCCCGGGGCCGGGCCATGGCCCACTTCGATCGCGACGCGGTCGAGGACCTCAAGCTGATCAAGCTCGACCTGCTCTCGGTCCGGGGCCTGGCGGCCGTCTCCGCGGCCAAGGCGGGGCTGGGCCTGGAGGCGATTCCCGGCCGCGACCCGGCCGCCTTCGCCCTGCTGAAGGAAGCCCGGACGATCGGCTGCTTCCAGGTCGAGAGCCCGGCCATGATGAACCTGCTGCGGCGGATGAAGCCGGCCAGCCTGGAGGACCTGGTCCAGGCCCTGGCCCTCATCCGCCCCGGCCCGACCGAGTCCGGGATGAAGGAGGCGCTGCTCCGCGGCCGGGAGGGGAGGGGCGGGGCGGGCGATCCTTTCCTGCGGCGGATCCTGCCGGAGACGGGCGGCCTCCTTCTTTACGAGGAGCAGGTCATGCAGGCGGCCGAGCGGGTGGCCGGATTTCCGCCCGGGGACGGCGACATCCTGCGGCGGGCCCTGAAGCGCAAGGGAACGCCGGCCCTGCGGGAGTGGCGGGCGCGCTTCCGGGGCTCGGCCCTGGCCCGCGGCCACGCTCCGGCCGACGTGGACCGGCTGTGGGCCGACTTGGAGAAGTTCTCCTCCTACGCCTTCAACAAGGCCCACAGCGCCTCCTACGCGGCCATGGCCTACCAGGCCGTCTATCTCAAGGCCCGCCATCCCGGGCCCTACATGGCGGCCGTCCTCAACGCCGGCGGCGGCTATTACGGCCTGGCCGAGTACGTCGAGGAGGCCAAGCGGCTGGGCCTGCGCATCCTCGGCCCGGACGTCAACCGCAGCGGCCTCGGCTTCGGGATCGAGGCCGGGGCCATCCGGGTGGGCCTTCTGTCGATCAAGGGGCTGGGCCTGAAGACGGCCGAGCGGATCGTCGCGGAGCGGGACGAGTCGGGCCTCTACCTCTCGCTGGAGGACGCCCTGGATCGCCTGCGGCCGTCCAAGTCGGAGCTCTTCATCCTGGTCAAAGCCGGCCTCTTCGACTCGCTGGAGTCCCGCCGCACGCGTCAGGTCCTGCGCTTCGTCCAGGGCGTGGAGGGCGTCGAGCCCGATTCCGACCTGGCCCCCCGGGAGAAGGCCAAGATGCTCCTGGAGACGCTGGGTTTCAGCCCCGAGGCCGATCCGCTGGCCCTCTATGAGGGCCGGCGGCCCGGCCTGCGGGTCAAGGATCTGCGCCGGCATCTCGGCCGGACGGTCGATCTCGTCGTCCGCGTCGTCGACGCCCGGGGCAAGGACGTGCGCGGCGGCCGCAAGTACTTCTACCTCTTCGAGGACGAGACCGGGACGCTGGAGGGCGTCGGCGCCGGGCCGTGCCGGGCTTCCGGCGAGCCGCCCGTCTGCTGCCTCCGCGGCGAGCCCCGGGAAGACGGCACGGGGGAAGTGAAGATCTACGACTGTGCCTTCGTCAGAGCGTTTTGATCCAGCCCCGCCGTCCGTGACCAGCCGTGCCCGTCCTCGACGAGGCCGCCGCCTCGGACGCCTCCGCGAGGGCGGGCTTCGCCTGTC
>CAZKXI010000012.1:0-78877 GCA_964556755.1 uncultured Eubacteriales bacterium | reverse complement strand
GACCAGGGCCTGATGTTCGGCTTCGCCTGCCGGGAGACCCCCGAGCTGATGCCCATGCCCATCCTCCTGGCCCACAAGCTGGTCCGGCGCCTCAGCGACGTCCGTCGGCAGGATATCCTCAAGTATCTCCGCCCGGACGGCAAGTCCCAGGTCACCGTGGAGTACGAGGGCGACGTGCCGCGGCGGATCGAGGCCGTGGTCATCGCCGCCCAGCACGACGCCGAGGTCCGGATGGAGGACCTCCGGCACGACATCCGCCGCCTGGTCATCGACGAGGTCATCCCGGCCGCGATGGTCGACAAGGGGACCAAGTTCTTCATCAACGGGACCGGCCGCTTCGAGCAGGGCGGGCCCATCGCCGACACCGGGCTGACCGGCCGCAAGATCATCGTCGACACTTACGGCGGCGTGGGCAGCCACGGCGGCGGCTGCTTCTCCGGCAAGGATCCCTCCAAGGTCGACCGCTCCGGCTCGTACATGGCCCGCCACGTGGCCAAGAACGTCGTCGCGGCCGGCTTGGCCGACCGGGTCGAAGTCCAGGTCGCCTACGCCATCGGCATCCCCGAGCCCGTCTCCCTGATGCTCGACACCTTCGGCACCGCCAAGGTCTCCGAGGACAAGATCAAGGAGCTCATCCGGGCCCACTTCCCGCTGACCCCCAAGGGCATGATCAAGCATCTCGAGCTGAAGCGGCCGATCTACCGCAAGTCGGCCGCCTTCGGCCATTTCGGCCGGACCGAGCCCGAGTTCACCTGGGAGCGGACCGACCTGGCCCCCGTGCTCAAGCGCGAGGCCGGACTGTAAGAGGGCCGGCCCGGCGGCCGAAGAGACGACAAGGAGCTCGCGCATGGAATACGACGTCAAAGATCTCAAGCTGGCCGACAAGGGCCGGCTGCGCATGGAGTGGGCGGCCCGGTTCATGCCCGTTCTGCGGTCGATCAAGGCCCGCTTCGCCAAGGACAAGCCGCTCAAGGGCGTCCGCATCGCGGCCTGCCTGCACGTGACGACCGAGACGGGCAACCTCATCGAGACGCTGGTCGCCGGCGGGGCCGACGTCCGCCTGACCGCGTCCAATCCGCTCAGCACCCAGGACGACCTGGCCGCGACCCTGGTCAAGCACCACAAGGTGCCCGTCTTCGCCATCAAGGGCGAGGACCACAAGACGTACTATAAGCACATCCACCAGTCGCTCGGCCACGCCCCCCACATTACCATGGACGACGGGGCCGACCTGGTGACCATCCTCCACACCAAGCGGACCGAGCTGATCAAGCACATCATCGGCGGCACCGAGGAGACCACGACCGGGGTCATCCGGCTGAAGAGCATGGCCAAGCAGGGCGTCCTGCGCTATCCCATCGTGGCCGTCAACGACGCCGAGACCAAGCACTTCTTCGACAACCGCTACGGCACCGGCCAGAGCACCCTGGACGGCATCCTGCGGGCCACCAACATCCTCCTGGCCGGCCAGAACTTCGTCATCGCCGGCTACGGCTGGTGCGGCCGCGGCCTGGCCCTGCGGGCCCAGGGCGCCGGCGCCCGGGTCATCATCACCGAGGTCAACCCGGTCAAGGCCATCGAGGCCCTCATGGACGGATACGACGTCCTGCCCATGGACGAGGCGGCCAAGATCGGCGACGTCTTCGTCACCGTCACCGGCAACAAGTCGGTCATCGCCGCCCGCCACTTCAAGGCCATGAAGGACGGGGCCGTGGTGGCCAACTCCGGGCACTTCAACGTCGAGGTCGACCTGCAGTCCCTGGACGCCATCGCCAAGGCCAAGCGCCAGGTCCGGGAGTTCGTGGTGGAATACACCCTGCCCAACCGCCGCAAGGTCTTCGTCCTGGGCGAGGGCCGCTTGATCAACCTGGCCGCGGCCGAGGGCCATCCGGCCATGGTCATGGACATGAGCTTCGCCAACCAGGCTCTGTCGGTCCTCCACCTGGTCAAGAACGCGGCCAAGCTGGACAAGGCCGTCTACTCCGTGCCCAAGGAGATCGACGCCGAGATCGCCCGCCTGAAGCTGGGCACCATGGGCGTGCGGATCGACAAGCTGACGCCGGAGCAGAAGACGTACCTGGCCGAGTGGCAGGAAGGGACCTGAGCCGGGCCGGCCGGCCTCAGCGGGCCTGCAGCCGCCGGAGGGCCTCGTCCACCCGGCGGCGAAGCTCGGCGTCCCCGGCCTGGGGCGTCTTGCGGTCGTCGAGCTTGCGGCGTATGGCCGTCAGCAGGCCGCGGGCCCCGTCGACGTCCTCCCTCTTGATCCGGACCATGGCCAGGTTGAACTCGACGTTCGGCTCGCCGGGCACCAGGGCCAGGGCCGCGGCATAGGAATCCTCCGCCTCATCCAGCCGGTTCATCGACTCCAAGATCAATCCTTGCAGGTTCAGGGCCAGGAGCGACTTGCTGTTCTTGCGCAGCGATTGGCGGACGAAGGACAGGGCCGGCTCGAGGCTGTTGCGCTGGAACTCGATCTTGGCCAGGTTGAAGCTGGCGTTGTAGTTCTCGTCCAAGGCGAAAGCCTTGCGGTAGGCGGCCTCGGCCCGCTCGGTCTGGCCGCTCTCCTGCAAGGCCGTGGCCAGGTTGTTGTGGGCGTCGGAAAAAGCCGGAGCGATCTGAACGCACTTTTCCAGGGCCGCGATCGCGGCCGGCAGGTCGCCCTTGATCAGGCGGGCCAGCCCCAGCAGATTGAGGGACGGATGATGGCGGGGATCGAGGGCCAGGGCCTGATTGAGGTAGGGGATGGCGGCGTCGGTCAGCCCGGCGTTCATGCAGATGACGGCCTTCTCGTACTGGTACTGGGGGTCCTTCTCCTGCTTGGCCTGCTGGACCTTGGCCGAGGAGGCGCAGGCGGCGGTCAAGGCCAGGGCGGCGGCACAGACGGCGGCGAGGAGGAGTCTTCTTGCGGGCATCATGGGCTTATTGTAGACCGGGCCGGCCGTCGTTTCAATTCCGCCGCGACCTCACTCGTCCTTGAGGACGCGGGCCATCAGGTCGGCCAGGGCCCGGCGCGGGTCTTTGCCCCGGTAGAGGACGGCGTGGACCTGCTCGGTGATCGGCATCTCGAGGCCCTCGCGGCGGGCCAGATGGTGGACCGAGACGGTCGTCGTCAGGCCTTCGGCCACGGCCCGCATATCGGCGATAATGTCGCGCAGGCGCCGGCCGGCGCCCAGCTCCAGCCCCACCCGGCGGTTGCGGCTGAGGTGCCCCGTGCAGGTCAGGACCAAGTCGCCCATCCCGGCCAGCCCGGAGAAGGTCCGCGGCCGGGCCCCCAGGCGCTGTCCGAGGCGGGCGATCTCGGCCAGTCCCCGGGTCAGGAGCGAAGCCCGCGCGTTGTGGCCGAAGCCGAGCCCGTCGCTGATGCCGGCCGCGATGGCGATGACGTTCTTGACCGACCCGGCCAGCTCGACGCCGATGACGTCCCGGCTAGTATAGAGGCGCAGGCTCGGGCCGGACAGGATGCGCTGCCAGCGCCGGGCCCAGTCGCTCTCGGAGGAGGCCAGGACCAGGGCCGTCGGGTGGCCTTCGGCGACCTCGCGCGAGAAGCTGGGCCCGGACAGGACGGCCAGCGGCCGGGGCGCGGGCGGGAAGCACTCGGCCATCAGCTCGGTCATGCGCTTGAGGGTTGACCGCTCGATGCCCTTGGTCAGGCTGATGACGGCCTGCCCCGGTTCCAGGCCCGCGGCCAGGCGGCCATAGAGCGGGCGGCAGTAGGGCGAAGGAACGGCCACGAAGACGGCTTCCGCCCCGGCCATGGCTTCGCCCACATCCCCGTGGAAAGAGACGGCGGCCGGAAACTCGCAGCCGGGCAGAAAGACCGGATTCTCGCGCGTCCGGCGGGCGGCCTCGAGGATCTCCGGCTCCCGGATCCAGAGCCGGGTCGGCAGGCCGATGCGGCCGAGGTGAATGGCGAAGGCCGAGCCCCAGGCGCCGCCGCCGATGACGCAGGCCTTCATGCCGGACCCCGCCTGGCCGAGCCCAGCTTCGGCTCCCGGCCGGAGAGCAGCCGGCGGATGTTCGGGGCGTGCCGGACGAAGATGATCATCACGATCGGAAGGCCGACGAGGGCGGCGGTCCAGCCGCGGCCGAAGATCCCGACAAAGACCGGAAAGGCCGCGGCCGCCAGGATCGAGCCGAGCGAGACGTAGCGAAAGGCCGCCACGACGGCCAGAAAGAGGCCCAGCGCCGCCGCCATCGGCAGGGGAGCCAGGACAGCCATGGCCCCGGCGCCTGTAGCCACGCCCTTGCCGCCGCGAAAGCCGAGGCTGATGGGATAGCAGTGGCCCAGGACGGCCAAGGCCGCGGCCAGCCCGGCGAAGACGGGATCGCCGAGCCACCGCAGAGCCAGCCAAGCCGGCGCGGCGCCCTTGAGCATGTCGATCATGGCCACCGGCAAGGCCGTGGCCCAGCCGCTGGCCCGCAGGACGTTGGTGGCTCCCGTGCCGCCGCTTCCCTGCGATCGGACGTCGCGGCCGCTCCGCAGGCGAACCGCCAGATAGCCGGTCGGGAAAGCGCCCAGCAGGTAGCTGGCGGCCGCGAAAGCCAGGCGGGATCCCACCGGGCTCATGTCAGGGGGAACTCCTCGACGATCCGGTAGACGGCCCCGGCCGGCTGAAGCCGGCTCTCGAACAGCGTCACCTTGGTCGCCGTCATCTGCCCGAAGTCGGAGTACTTGTAGCGCTCCAGCTCATCCAGGACCTCATGCAGCCGGAGAGCCGTCCGGACCCGGCCCAAGGTCAGGTGGGGGTGGAAGGGATGGCTCTCGGTGATGAAGCCCAAGCGGCCCATGGCGAAGTCGATCTCCCGGTGCAGGTTCATCAGGGTCGGCTGTTCGAAGACGCCGGCCCAGAGCACCCGGATGAACTTGGAGCCGGCCGGGAAGGCGCCGGTCCCCTTGAGGACCAGGGGGAAGCGGCCGGCCGGTCCCGTGATCGAGGTCAGCGCCTGCCTGACTTCGGCCTCCTTGGCCGAGTGGATCTCGCCGAGGAACTTGAGGGTCAGATGCAGTCCCTCGGGCTGCGACCAGGAGACGTCGCGGTCGTTGATCTTGCGCAGCCGGCGGATGAAATCGGCCAGGGTGGCCTTGATGGCCGGCTCAAGATCGATGGCGATGAAGGCGCGCATGGCCCGGCTCCTTAAAGGTCCCTCAGCCGCAAGCGGAGCATGTCGAGAGCCCGCTGGCTGGACTGCGTCTTGACAGCGTCGCGGCGGCCCAGAAAGACCCGTCTCTCGGCTTCCGTCCCCCCGGGGCCGGCCAGGGCGATATGGACGAGCCCGACCGGCTTGTCGGGCGTCCCTCCGTCCGGCCCCGCGATGCCGGTCAGGGCCAGGGCCCAATCCGAGCCCATCCGCGCGCGGGCCCCGGCCGCCATGGCCCGGGCCGCCTCCTCGCTGACGGCGCCGCGACTTGAGATCAGGCCCGCATCCAGACCCAAGTCGCGAATCTTGGCTCCGTTGCCGTAGGCCACATAGCCCCCCAGGAAAGCCCGGGAGCTGCCGGGCACATTGGTCAGCCGGTGGGCCAGAAGCCCGCCGGTGCAGGACTCGGCCGTGGCCAGGGTCGATCCGATCCGGATCAGCCGATCGATGACGACATCCTCGAGCTCGACGCCGTCGCCGCCGTAGACGGCCGGGCCGAGGCGCTCTCGGATTCGCCCCGCCCATTCCTCGAGGAGGGGGGAGGAGTCGGCCGCGAGGTGGATATCGACTCGCCCGGGCGAGGCCAGGACGGTCAGGACGGATTCCTCCGATTCCGGGTAGAGACCCTCGATGCGGGCTTCGACCTCGGACTCCGCCAGCCCGGTCGAGCGGATGACCGTTCTCGCGAGACCGGGGCGGGCCCATGGGGACAGGCGCGAGACGACGCCGCCTTCGAAGACGCTCCGCAGCTCGGGCGGGGGCCCGGGCAGGAGGACGAGATAGCGGCGATCGGCCTCGATCCACTGGCCCGGGGCCGTGCCGGCGGCATTCGCCAGGACCTCGGCCCCCTCCACGATCCAGGCCTGGCGGCGGTTGGGCTCGGGCATGGCCCGTCCCCTGAGGAGAAAGCGGCTCTCCATGGCCGCCAGGAGATCGGGGCGGTAGACCAGACCGCGGCCCAAGGCGGCTGCGGCCGCCTCCCGGGTCAGATCATCGCCCGTGGGACCCAGGCCTCCGCTGACCAGGACCAGGTCCGAGAAGCTCAGGGCCCGCCGCAGGCTGTCCTCCAAGCCGGCGCCCTGATCGCCGACGATCGTCCGCCGGGAGACGGCCAAGCCCAGCTCGGCGAGACGGTCGGTCAGGTAGAGGGAGTTGGTGTCCCGGAAGCGGGTCGAGAGAAGCTCGGTGCCGACGGCGATGATCTCGATCTTCATAGGAGGGGACGGAGGGCTTGCAGGAGAGCCAGGGAGACGAGGCCGGCGGCCATGTCATCGGCCATGATGCCCCAGCCGGAAGGCAGGGACTCGATCTTCCTGATGCCCAGGGGCTTGAGGATATCGAAGAGGCGGAAGAGCAGGAATCCCAGGAGGAGGGGGATCCATGACGCGGGAGCCAGGAGCAGAGCCGCCCACTGACCGACCACCTCGTCGATGACGACCGGACGCGGGTCCTTGAGGCCGAAGGACCGGGCCGCGGCGGACGAGGCGGCCACGCCGAGGAGGAACGTCCCGGCGATGATCGCGATCCGCCCGGCCAGGGGCAGGCGGACCAGGAGAAAGGCATGGACAAGGGCCGCCAGGAGGCTGGCGAACGTTCCCGGCGCGACGGGAAAATGCCCGGCTCCCAAGAACGTGGCGGCCACCCGGCTGATGTCCATGCTCTCCCTTCGCTCCCGAGACGGAGTCCCGCGTCCGGCGCTCAGCGGGTGGGTCTCGGGGATGCGATCCGACCGTGCAGATCATACACGTCGGCCGCGGTGATTTCAACCTCGACCAGGGGACGACGGTGCGGGCTCCAGCCGGCCGGACGCTCGACGAGGACGACGCCATCCACCTCGGGGGCCTGGGCGCGGGTCCGGCCGACCAGGAAGCCCGGGCCGGAGGCCCAGGCTCCTTCGATCATCGCCTCGACCCTGCGCCCGACCTGCGCGGCCAGGGCCCCGGCGGAGATGCCGGCTTGAAGCTTCAAGATCCGCTCCAGGCGGCGCCGCTTGACGGGCGCGGGCACCGGATCGCCCAGGCCCCAGGCCGCCGTGCCCTCCTCGCGCGAATAGGGGAAGACGCCCAGATGGTCGAAGGCGGCCTCGCGGACGAAGGCCATAAGCCCATCGAACTCGCGCCGGCCCTCTCCCGGAAATCCGACGATGAGGGACGTGCGGAGCGACACCCCCGGCAGGCGGCGCCGGATTCTTTCGATCGTCCGCAGGGCCCGCTCCGCCGGGAAGGTCCGGCCCATGGCCTTGACGATCTTCGGGTCGGCGTGCTGGAAAGGGATGTCCAGGTAGCGGCAGACCTTGGGCCCGGCCATGGCCTCCAACAGGTCGTCGTCGATCTCCTCGGGGTAGCCGTAGAGGAATCGGATCCAAGCCAAGCCTTCGATCCGTCCCAGGCGGCGCAGAAGCGCCGCCAGACCGCCCCGCCGGCCGCGGTCGCGGCCGAAGAAGGTGGTGTCCTGGGAGACCAGGATGATCTCGCGAACGCCCCGGGCGACCAGGCCCTCCGCTTCCCGGACTATGGAGGCCGCGGAGCGGGAGCGGTAAGGTCCCTTGATGGCCGGGATGGCGCAGAAGGCGCAGGCGTGCGAGCAGCCCTCGGAGACCTTCAGATAGGCCCAGGCCGCGGGAGTCGAGAGCCGGCGCGGCGCTTCGGAGCCGGCCAGGAACGCCCGCCGGCCCGGGCGGAAGGGCGTCCCGCGGACCGCGGCCGCGATCTGACCGATGTCGGCGACTCCGAGCCAGGCGTCCACTCCCGGAAAGCGGCGGCGCAGATCGGCTCCATAGCGCTGGACGCAGCAGCCGGCCGCGACGACGCGGCCGCCGCGGCGGGCCTTCCGGGCCAAGGCTTCGGCGAGGGCGGACTCGGCCTCGGTGCGCGAGGCGCGGAGAAATCCGCAAGTGTTGAGCACGACGACGTCGGCCCGCTCGGGATCGGGGACCGGGCGGTACCCGGCCTCGGCCAGAAGGCCGAGCATGACCTCGCTGTCGACGAGGTTCTTGGCGCAGCCGAAGGTGATCAGCGAGACGGTGCCGCTCACGGATAGATCCGGTAGAGCAGCCGCGGGAAGGGAATCGTCTCGCGGATATGGCGGATGCCGCACATCCAGGAGACGACCCGCTCCACCCCCAGGCCGAATCCCGAGTGGGGACACGAGCCGTACTTGCGCAGGTCGATGTACCACTGGTAGGCCTCGCGGGGGAGGCCGGCCTCCCGGATGCGGCGCTCCAAGAGATCCAGATCGTGGATCCGCTGCCCGCCGCCGATGATCTCGCCATACCCCTCGGGGGCCATGAAGTCCACCCCCAGGGCCAGGTCGGGGCGGGCCTCGTCGGGCTGCATGTAGAAGGCCTTGATGGCGGCGGGGAAGTGGGTGATCAGGACGGGATTCTCCGAGAGGCTCGAGAGGATCGTCTCCTCAGGCGCTCCGAAATCGTCGCCGTAGGCCATGGCCGAGCCCTTCTCCTGGAGCCGGGGCACGATCTCGTCGTAGGTGAAGCGGGGGAACGGGCCGGCGATCGCCTCCAGCGGCTTGAGGTCGCGCTCCAGGATGTCCAGCTCGGCCCGGCGGCGGGCCAGGACGCGCTCGATGATGAACAGGACCAAGTCGGTCCCCAGGGCCACGACGTCCTCCATCTCGGCGAAGGCGACTTCGGGCTCGACCATCCAGAACTCGATCAGATGGCGGCGGGTCTTGGACTTCTCGGCCCGGAAGGCCGGCCCGAAGCAGTAGACCTTGCCGAAGGCGGCCGCCGTGGCCTCGTTGTAGAGCTGGCCGCTCTGGCTGAGGTAGGCGGCTTGGTCGAAGTACTTGGTCTCGAAGAGCGTCGTCGTGCCTTCGCAGGCGCTGGGCGTCAGGATCGGCGTGTCCATCAGACGGAAGCCGCGGTCGTCGAAGAAGTTGCGGATGGCCTTGACCACCTCGGCCCGGACCTGGAGCACGGCGTGCTGCTTGCTGGAGCGCAGCCAGAGGTGGCGGTGCTCCATCAGGAAGGGCGTCGTGTGCTCCTTGGGCGTGATGGGGTAGTCCTGAGCCACCTGGAGGATCCTGATCTCGGACAGGCTGAGCTCGTATCCACCCGGGGCCCGCTTGTCCTCGCGGACCCGGCCGCGGACGATGAGCGACGACTCCTGGGTCAGGGCGTCGAAGGAAGCGAAGAGGGGATTCGATCCGTCCCGGCCGAAGGCCGTGGCCTGGATGATCCCGGTGCCGTCGCGGACCAGGATGAAGCGGACCTTGCCCATCGACGTCTTGTTGTAGACCCAGCCGCGGATCTCGACGTCCTGGTCCTTGAAGGCGGCGATGTCTTCGACATAGACCCATTTCATGGCGCGTTTCCTCGGGAAAAGTCAGTCCATTATAGGCCAACCGCCGCGGGCGCGCAATCGCCCGAAGCCCCCTGAAGAGCCGGTTTGACCGGCGGCCGGAGTTGGTCTACCTTGGAGCCATGGCTTATCCCCGACCCTTCCTCCCGGTCAAGCCCGTCTGCGGGCTGATCGCTGCGGACGAAGCGGCTTTCCGGGCGGCCGAGTCGGGCCTGGTCGAGATGCTGGGCCAGGTCGAGAGGCGCAGCCCGACCTTCGAGTTCACCGCGACCGACTACTATGTCCCCGAGATGGGGCCGGGATTGAAGAGGCGTTTTCTCAGCTTCGCCGGACTCGTCGGACCCGAGGGGCTGTCCGGCCTCAAGATCCGCAGCAACGCGTTGGAGGAGACAATCCGGCGCCTTCTCGGCTCGCCGCGGCGACCCGTCAACATCGACCCCGGATACCTGACCCGGGCGGCCCTTATCATGGCCACGGCCAAGGATTTCTCCCATCGCATCCCCTTGGCGGATGGCATCTACGCCCACCTGGAATTCCTCTTCACCCGGACGGGCATCCGGCTCTTGGACTGGACCTACCCCGACTACGCCCAAGAGGGCTACCAGGCCTTCTTTTTGGAAGTCCGGCGCGGATACCTGGCCGAGCTGAAGGCGCTCTAGCCCCGGGAGAGCCGTCAGCGTCCGAGAAGGGCGGCCAGGCCGCGGATCGAGTCGGGGGTCGTGCCGCAGCAGCCGCCCAGAAAGCCCACTCCGGCGTCGGCGATGGCCTTCATGTCGGCGGCGAACTCCGCGGCCGTTTGAGCATAGGCTAATCCGCCCTGGCCGTCGACGCCGGGCCGGCCCGCGTTCGGCTGGATGATGAGCGGCAAGTCCGTGGCCGCACGCAGCTCGCCGGCCAGACCGATCATGTCGGCGGAGGTCAGAGTGCAGTTGGCCCCTACCGCCGAGGCGCCGGCTCTCTCCAGCGCGGCCATGGAGGCGGCCAGGGGATCGCCCATCATGGTGAAGAAGCCGCGGCGAGTCTTGGTGAAAGTCATGGTCGCGAAGACCGGCCGCCCGGCGGAGGCCGCCAGGGCACCGCGCACGGCGGTCAGGGCTTCGCGCAGGTCGAACATCGTCTCGACGATCAGGACGTCCGCCCCGCCGGCGGCCAGGGCGGCCGCCTGCTCGGCGAAGCCGGACTCGAACTCGGCCTCGGTGTGCTCGCCATCGGGCTTGAGGAGCTGACCCGTCGGTCCCAAGCTTCCGGCGACGAAGCGTCCGGCGGGCCTGGCCGCCGCAACGTTGGCGGCGGCGGCCGCATTGAGCTCGGCGGTCCGGGGGCGCAGCCCGAAGGCCTCCAATTTGAGGGGGTGACCGCCGAAGGAGTTCGTGGTGACCGCGTCCGATCCGGCCGCGAAGTAGGAAGCGTGCATATCGCGCACGGCGGCCGGGTTCTCGACGTTCCAGAGCTCGGGGCAGAGGCCCTGGGGGAGCCCCCTCTTCATCAGCTCCGTCCCCATGCCTCCATCCAGCAGGACGGTCCGGGACCGGGCCAGCTCCAGGATGGCGGCGCTCATGACCCGATCTCCTCGGGATCCCAGGCCGAGATACGGCGCAGCTTCTCGACCATGCCGGGGATGACGTCCAGGGCGGTGTCGACGTCCGCCTCCGTGTTGAAGCGGCCGAGCGAGAGGCGGACGGTCGACCGGGCGAACTCGGGCCTCAGCCCGATGGCCTTGAGGACGTGGGAGACGTCGTCGGAGTCCTCGCTGCAGGCGGATCCGGTCGAGACGCTGATGCCCTGGGTGGCCAGGCCGAGCAGGACCGCTTCGGCCTCCAGTCCCAGGATGGCGTAGCTCAAGGTGGTCGGGACCCGGTCCGTGGGATGGCCGTTGAGATGGATCTTGGCGATCCGCTGCTCCAGGCCGGCCCGCAAGCGGGCGGCCAGGGCCGTCAGGCGGGGCTTGTCCTGAGCCATGGCCTCGGGCAGGATGCGGGCCGCTTCGCCGAAGCCGACGATGCCGATGGTGTTCTCGGTTCCGGCCCGCAGGCCCCGCTCCTGGTGGCCGCCGTGGACGAAGGGGAGAAGGGGCGTTCCCTTGCGGACATAGAGGGCCCCGACGCCCTTGGGGCCGTAGATCTTGTGGCTCGAGACGGTCAGCAGGTCCACGCCCAGGGCCTCCACGTCGACGGCGATCTTGCCGAAGGACTGGACGGCGTCGGTGTGGACCAGCGCCCCCCGGGCGTGGGCCAGATCCGCGATCTCGCGGATCGGCTGGATCGTCCCGATCTCGTTGTTGGCGTGCATGACGGAGACCAAAGCCGTCCGGCCGGTAACCGCCCGATCCAGAGCCTCGCGGTCGATCGTGCCGAAGCGGTCGACGGGCACGACCGTCACCTTGATCCCCCTCCGCTCGCAGTAGACGGCCGTCTCCTGGACGGCCGGATGCTCGATGGCCGAGACGACCAGCTCGGGGCGGTCGGGCCGGGCCTCCAGGACGCCGAGCAGGGCCAGGTTGTCGGACTCGGTCCCCGAGCCGGTGAAGGTGATGTCGCCGACGGCCGCGCCGAGGGCCCGGGCCACGTGCTGGCGGGCTTCGTGCAGGCTCTCCTTGGCTTGGCGGCCGATGGGGTAGAGCGAGGAGGGATTGCCGAACTGGTCGCGCATGAAGGCGGACATCCGCTCGATCACGCGGGGATCCAGCGGGGTCGTGGCGTTGTTGTCGAAGTAGACCATCTCGTTCTCGCTTTCGCGGCCGCGGGGCCGGGGCTTCATTATAGCCGAAAGCAGTTAAAAAATACTATTCCGATAGGAAGAAGCCTGATCGCGCGTCGCCCGCCTCCCGGAAATTGGGCGAAGAGCAAAAAAAAGGCGGCGGGAGGACGGAGGCGGCTCCGTCGTCCCGCCGCCGAAAGGGAGGCGGCCGCCGGCCGTCAGGCCAGCTTTTCTTTGAGAATGCGAACGACTTCCAGCCCGGCCCGCTTCTGGCCCTCCTCGGCCTGGGAAGCGATGTGGGGGGCGGCGACGACGTTCACATGGTCGACGAGCGTCCAGTCCTCGGGCGGCTCCTTGGCGAAGACGTCCAGGGCCGCGGCTCGGACCTTGCCGCTGTTGAGAGCGGCCAGGAGGGCCGTCTCGTCGACGACGCCGCCGCGGGCGGCGTTGACCAGGATGACGCCGTCCTTCATCCGGGCGAACTCGGCCGGGCCGAGGAGCGCGCCCTGGGTCTTGGGCACGTGCAAGGTGATGACGTCGGCGGCGGCGAGGAGCTCGTCCAGGGGCACCTGGCGGACGGCCAGCTCCGTCTTGACCGGGATCACGTCGTAGGCCAGGACGGTCATGCCGAAGGCCAGAGCCCGCTGGGCCACGGCCAGGCCGATGCGGCCGGCCCCGACGAGGCCCAGGGTCTTGCCGTACAGCTCGGTCCCGTGCAGGGCCTTCTTCTCCCACTTGTGCTGCTTCATGCCCACGTTGGCCCGGCCCTGCTGACGAACCGCGGCCAGCATCAGCCCGAAGGTGTACTCGGCCACCGAGATCGTCGTGGCCGAGGGCGTGTTGGCCACGGTGACGCCCTTGGCCTTGGCGGCCGCGGAGTCGACGTTGTCCAGCCCGATGCCGGCCCGGACCACGATCTCGAGGCCGGCGGAGGCCTCGATGACCGGCCGAGTGATCTTGGTCGCGCTGCGGACGACGACGGCGTTGAAGCCGGGGATGGTCTGAACGAGGGCGGCCTCGTCCAGGCCGGTCTTGACCGTGACCTCGAAACCGGGCACGGCCTGGAGCTGCCCGATCGCCTCCTTGTCCAGGGCGTCGGCGATGAGGATCTTCTTCATGACCAGCTCCCGCGCAGGATCGGCTCGGCCGCCTTGATCGAGACGCCGGGCTCGAAGGCGTAGCCCAGGTCGGCCAGGGTCATCTCCAGGGCGGTCAGGGCGGTGACGATATCGAAGCCGCCCATGTACCCGAGGTGGGCGATGCGGAAGAACTTGCCCTTCATCGGGTCCTGGGCCCCGGCGATATAGGCCATGTACTTGTTCTGCATGGTCTTGACGATCTTGCCGCCCTCCAGGCCGGCCGGCGTCTTGACCGCGGTCAGGATGTTGCCGGGCCGCTCGGACAGAAGCTCCAGGCCCAGGGCCTTGACCCCGGCCCGGGTGGCGTCGCCGAGGATGCGGTGATGCTCGAAGAGCTTCTCCAGCCCCATGCCGGCGATGATGTCGAGGGCCTTCTTCTGCTGGATGACCAGCGACACGGCCGGCGTCCAGGGCGTGGTCTTGTCGGCCAGGTTCTTCTTGGCCTTCTTGGCGTCGAAGTAGAACTTGGGACACTTGGCCGTCTCGACCATCTTCCAGGCCTTGGGACCGAAGGCGATGTAGGCCAGGCCGGGCGGGATCATGAACGACTTCTGGCAGCCCGAGACCATCAGGTCGATCTTCCACTCGTCCATCGGGCAGGGGGTGGCCCCGGTTCCCGAGATGCCGTCCACGACCAGGATGGCGTCGGTCTTGGAGACCACCTCGCCGAAGCCCTGGATGTCGAAGATGGCCCCGGTCGAGGTCTCGGACAGCTGGCAGAAGACGGCCTTGCAGTCGGGCATGGCCCGGAGCTCGGCCTCCAGCTTCTCCTTGGGGTAGTCCTTGCCCCACTCGACCACGATCTCCTTGTAGGCGATGCCGTAGGCCTTGCAGATGTTGCCCCAGCGCTCGCCGAACTTGCCGGCGTTGAGGGTCAGGACCTTGTCGCCGGGGGACAAGGTGTTGACGACCGCGGTCTCCATGGCCCCGGTGCCCGAGGAGGTCAGGATGAAGAGGTCCTCCTTGGTCCCGAAGACCATCTTCAGCATCTCCGTCGTGTCCATGAAGATCTTGGAGAACTCCGGCGTCCGGTGGTGGATGATCGGCTCGGCCGCCGCGGCCAGGACGTTCTCCGGCACCGGCGTAGGCCCGGGCGAGAGCAGGTAGTACTTCTTGATCATGGCTCCTCCTGAGGATGGGATGGGGCGCGGGAAGGACAAATATGACCTTTCAACCGGCCCATATGTGACATTTGGCTCTTAATCTTGGCTGAAATAGAGACGTTTGTCAACCTGCGTCTTCGGCCAAAAGCGCCGTCAGCAGGGCCGCCCGCTCGATCAGGGAGGACAGGAGGCAGTGCTCGCCCGCGGCATGGATCCCGTCGCCGTCCGGACCCAGTCCGTCCAGGACCGGGACCCCGGCGGCCGCCGCGATCGAGCCGTCGGATCCGCCGTTGGCTCGCCCGGACTCCAGGGTCAGGCCCATGGAGGCGGCCACGCCCCGGGCCTCCGCCAGGAGCCGCTCGGAGGCCGGGCTCCGCTCCATCGGGGGCGTCTCGCTGACGACCGAGACCCGGGTCTTGGCTCCGCGGACCGAGGGACCCGCTTCGCGGGCCGCCGTCAGGATCCTCTTCTTCTGAGCCGTCGTCCAAAAGCGGAAGTCGAGCTCGGCCCAGGCCGCGTCGGGAACGACGTTGGCCTTGTCGCCCCCGCCGAGGCGGCCGATGTTGAGGCTGATATCCTTGCTCCGCAGGCCGGCCAGGCCGCGCAGCTGGCCGATGAGCTCCTCGACGGCGCTGACGCCCCGCTCGGGCTGGGCGGCATGGGCCGCCCGCCCGCTGGAGTCCAGCCGCAGGACCAGCCGGCCCTTGCGCTGCAGCTTGAGCGCCCCTCCGGGCAGGGCCGGCTCCAGGCAGTAGACGGCCGCGGCACGGCGGGCTTCGGCCCGGATGGCCTCGTGAGCGGCCGGGCATCCGGCCTCCTCGCTGGAGTTGAGGAAGACGGCGATCCGGCGCCGCGGCGTCTTGTTCAGATCGCTGAGGGCCCGCAGCGCCGCGTAGGCGAGAACCAGGCCGGCCTTCATGTCCAGGACGCCCGGACCGAAGATCCGGTCGCCCTGGACGTAGAAGGGCATCCGGGCCAGGCGTCCGACCGGCCAGACGGTGTCGACATGGGCTAAGACAAGGGCCCGCTCGCCGCCGGCCGCGGCCTTCGCGGGCCACTCCACCAGGTGGAAGTCGCCGACGTCCGTCTGCGGCTTCCGGGTCGTCTTGGCCCCCAAGGCCTTGAAACGGTCGACGATCCGGGCCGCGCAGGCGTCGACGGCCTTCTTATCGGACGTGGGGGATTCGAGCTGGACGAGCTCCTTGAGCAGCCCGACCAGCTCGCCCTGACGGGACTTGAAGTAGAGCCGGAAATCCATGCCGCCTCCTCGCCGGCCTTCAATCTATCACAACCGCGGCCTCCGGGAAACGCCGGGGGAGCGCGGGCCGGATTTACTTTTGGCCTCTTTTCCCCTACATTACCCCCAGACCATGTTTCCATCGCGAGGCTGGCGCATCGGCTGCGGATGCGCCGCCGCCCTGCTTCTGGCCGGCCTGGCCATGAGCCCGCAGCCGGCCTACTATCCCTGGAAGGACGTCCGGATCGGAAGCTTGGAGGGGCGCGGCTGGTGCGGGCTGACCCTCATCCCGGCCAAGGACGCCGGATTCGCCTTCCGCTTCCTGATCGAGAAGGACGGCCAGGTCATCGACGGCGACAACCTCTTCTATATGGTCTCCGAGGTCGGCCCCCATTCGCCCGACGGACTGTACGCCCGGGTCCGCTTCGACCTCAGCCTGCCGGTCCTTCCGGCCGAAGCCCGCAAGGATACCCCCATCCTGATCAAGCCCGCCCCGGCGAGGGAGACCCTGACCCTGGAATGGTCGCGCCAGGACGAGGCCATCGTCGTCGGGCGCCTGACCGCGCCCGAGGGGGTCCGGGTCCGGCTGCTGGCCTACTGGCCCTGGGATTTCAAGGGCGCCTACCGGGTCCGTCCGGACGGATGGATCCAGGGCGAGGCCCGGTCGGCCAAGCCGTCGCGCTTCCTTCTTTGGACGGACCGGCCGGGCGAAGCCGGCCGGCCGGCCGAGGCGGACCAGGTCGAGCAGGTCTTCGACGCCGGGCGGGAGAGAGTCCTCCGCTTCGCCGCCGGAGTGGGCGAGGAGCCGGAGTCCATCCGGGATCGGCTGGAGCCCTACGGTCGCCGCAAGTCGATCGACCGCGTCCTGGAAGAGGAGGCCCGCCGCTACGACCGCAAGCGGGTCCGCGTCAAGGGCGGGCCCTTCGAAGGCGCGCCGGCCGCGATCGTCAACAACCTGTTCTGGATGATCCTCTATCAGCCCGGGTCCCACCGCCTCTACACGCCGGCCGGGCGCCGCTGGATCTTCCCCCGGCCCGACGGCAGCCCCGACCACTGGACGATCTTCGCCTGGGACTCGTTCTTCAACGCCTTGGAGCTGGCGGTGGAGAGCCCCAAGCTGGCCGCCGACGCCGTGCGGGCCGTCCTGGAGACCCAGTACCCCAACGGCAACATCCCGAACTGGCGGGGCCGGTACGGCGGGACGGCCGACCGGTCCCAGCCGCCGGTCGGGGCCTACTGCACCCTGAAGCTCTTCCAGCGGCTGGGGGACATGGACCTGATCCGGGCGGCCTATCCGGCGCTGCGCCGGTGGCACGCCTTCTGGAAGACGCGCCGGCCCAACGGCCGGCCGCGCCGGGACGGCAACGGCGACGGCCTGCTGGAGTGGGGCTCGGACACGGCCCTGCTGGCCGACAAGTCCCTCGTCCCGCCTTGGGAGAAGGACGCGTCGGGAGAGCAGAGGGCCAAGTGGGAGTCGGGCCAGGACGATCTGCCGAACTGGGACGACGCGCCGTTTGACGCCGCGACCGGGACCTTGACCATGAACTGTCTCGACCTGAGCTGCCTCTACGCCCTGGACGCGGCCTGCCTCGGCCAGCTGGCCGACATCCTGGGCCGCAAGGACGAGGCCGAGGCCTACCGGGCCGAGTACGAGAGGCTGCGCGAGCTGATCAACGACCAGCTCTGGAATCCGCGGGAGAGCTTCTACTTCGACCGCCACTGGGACGGCCGCTTCTCGACCCGCAAGGCGGCCTCCAACTTCTACCCCCTTCTGGCCCGCATCCCCGACGAGCGGCGGGCCCGGCTGATGCTCCGCCGCCTCCTCGACCCGAAGCAGTTCTGGGGCGAGTCCGTCCTGCCGACCATCTCCCGCGACGACCCGGCCTTCAAGGACCAGCAGTACTGGCGGGGCTCGATCTGGCCGCCGACCAACTACCTCGTCTACCAGGGCCTGAAGGCCTACGGCTTCGACGTCGAAGCCTCCGAGTTCGCGGCCCGCAGCGCGGCCCTGTTCCTCCGGACCTGGACGAGCTTCCAGCTCTGCCCGGAGAACTTCGACGCCCGGACCGGCGAAGCGGCCGGCCAGCGCTACCAGAGCTGGGGTCCGCTGTTCGCCCTGATCGGCCTGGAGGAGTTCCTGGACTTCACCCCCTGGGAGGGATTCCGCTTCGGGATCCTGCAGCCCGAAGCCAAGCAGACCTTGTCGCGCCTGGCGATCCAGGGCCGATTCTACGAGGTCGAGGCCGGCCGCAAGAGGCTGCGCCTGCTGGAGGATGACCGGGAGGTCTTCAGCGCCGACGGCGGCTGCGTCGTGCGCCAGTTCCTCTATTCCGAGAACGAGGTCTCCTTCGAGATCTCCAGCCTGCGCAAGAGGGACGTCCGCGTCCGCTTCCTGCGGCAAGGCAAGTACCAAGTCCTCTTCGACGAGGCCCCGCGGGAGGTCTTCCGCGGCTCGGACTTCGAGCTGGAGGTCCCCCCCGGCCGGCATCGGGTCCACTTCCAGCTTCTCGAGCCGCTGTAACCTTTTGGCCTTCCTCGGCGTATTACTAGGCAAGCCCGGCCGGAGTCCGTCCGGGCGCCGGTCCAAGGAGCGAACATGTCCGAACGGAGCCGAGCCAAGGCGGCGCTGTGCGCCGCCTCGATCCTGATGGCCGCCGCCTTCGCCGCGGCCCAGGCGCCCGACATCGAAGCCCTCAAGAAGGCCGCCCCGCGCGTCTACCTCGACTGCGGCAGCTGCGACATCGAGTACATCAAGACCGAAGTCACCTTCGTCAACTACGTCCGCGACCGGGCCGAAGCCCAGGTCCACATCCTGATCACCACCCAGTCGACGGGCAGCGGCGGCCGGGAGTACCTGCTGACCTTCCTCGGCCAGAACGACTTCAAGGGCCTCGACGACACGGTCCGGTACTTCTCCAACTCCACGGATACCGACGACGAGGTCCGCCGGGGCTTGGTCAAGGCCCTCAAGATCGGCCTGGCCGGCTACGCCGCCCGGACCCCGATCGCGGCCCGCTTGGCCGTCGACTACGCCGCGCCGGCCGCTTCCGGTCCCGCCGTCGACCGCTGGAAGTCCTGGGTCTTCAGCCTCAGCTCCGGCGGCTACTTCAACGGGGAGCAGGCCCATGGCTCGTCCAACTGGGAGGCCAACGCCTCGGCCAACCGGGTGACCGAGAAAAGCAAGCTGCGGCTCGGCCTGACGGCCGATTTCGACACGGACCGCTACGAGTACGAGGGCGTCTCCAGCCGCAGCACCCAGGAGAGCTACGAGTTCAACGGCCTCTACGTGGCCGCCCTGGGCGAGCACTGGTCGGCCGGCCTGGCCCTGGACGTGGAGTCCTCCAGCTACGACAACACCCGACTGAGGATCGAGCCGGCGCCGGCCCTGGAGTTCAACGCCTTTCCCTACTCGCAATCCTCCCGCCGCCAGCTGCGCTTCCTGTATAAGCTGGCCTTCGAGGGGGTTCGCTACCGGCAGGAGACGATCTACCTCAAGACGCGGGAAAGCCTGCTGAAGCACAGCCTCTCGGTCAGCCTCGACCTGAAGGAGAAATGGGGCTCCATCTCGGCCTCGCTGTCCGGGGAGCAGTACTTCCACGACCTGTCCAAGTACGAGCTGGACTTGTTCGGCATGATCAACATGAATCTGCTCAAGGGGCTCAGCATGTACGTGGCCGGGGGAGGCGGGCGTTACCACAACCAGCTCGGCCTCGTTCGAGGCGCCGCCAGCCTGGAGGAGGTCCTCCTGCAGCGCCGCCAGCTGGAGTCCAGCTACAGCTACTTCGTCATGGCCGGGGTCAGCTTCACCTTCGGCTCCATCTATACCAACGTCGTGAATCCGCGCTTTGGCGGCGGCAGCAGCGGCGGGGTCCACATCGAGATGAACTGAGGAGAACCGGCATGAGAACCCCGCACGCCCGCCCCGGATTCCGGTCCTTGGCCTGCCTCGGAGCCGTCCTGCTGGCCCTTGCGCTGCCGCTCCCGGCCCAGGTCAGCGACAAGCCCGCCGCCGACTCCGGGCCGCTCCGCGTCTTCGTCGAAGGGTTCGACCGGGCCCCGGCCGCCCTGGCCGCGGACGTTCCCTACGTCCAGTTCGTGGCCGACCGGGCCCAGGCCCAGGTCCTGGTCACGGTCGATCCCGAGCGGATGCGCTTCACCGGGCTGGGCGAGCTGGGCCTCCAGCAGGCCGAGTACCCCCTGCGGCCCGATCCCGGCGAGCCGCCCGACGCCTTCCAAGCCCGAATCCTGCAGACCCTTCGGCTCGGACTTCTCCGCTACGTCTCGAAATCGCCCGCCGCCGGGCGCATCGGCGTCCGCCTTCTGGACGAGGTCAAGCCGACCTCGGTCGTCGATCCCTGGCATTTCTGGGTCTTCAGCCTGTCCGGCAACGCCTTCCTCAACGGCCAGGAAGCGTACAGCATGGACAGCCTGTTCGGGTCGCTGTCGGCCCAGCGCGTCACCCCGGACTGGAAGATCCAGCTGGGCGCGAGCCTCTCGCGATCGAAGAACCGCTATCACTACCAGGACTACGACTACGCCAGCGAATCCAACAGCGCCGGCTTCAACGGCCTGCTGGCCAAAGGGCTGGGAGAGCATTGGTCGGCCGGCCTCTACCTCAAGATCTCCCGCAGCACATTTGACAACACCCGCTGGAGCGTCATTCCCCGGCCGGCCTTGGAGTACGACGTCTACCCTTATTCGGAATCGACCAAGCGCCAGCTGAGGATCATCTACACCGTCGGGCCGACCTTCGTCCGCTACGACGAGGTGACCATCTACGACAAGCTCCGCGAGACGCTCCTGGGACAGTCCTTGGGCGCGACCCTGGAGCTGAAGCAGCCCTGGGGCGACGTCGAAGCCTCCCTGACCGGCCAGCACTACTTCCACGACCTGAGCAAGTACCGGATCGAGCTGGAGGCCAGCCTCGAAGTCCGGCTCTTCAAGGGCTTCAACCTGGAGCTCAGCGGGAGCGGCTCGCGCATCCACGACCAGGTCGCCCTGGCCAAGGGCGGCGCCACCTACGAGGAGGTGCTCCTGCAGCGCAAGCAGCTGGCCACGGGCTACGACTACAGCTTCTCGGTCGGCTTCAGCTACCGCTTCGGGTCCATCTTCAGCAACGTCATCAATCCGCGCTTCGGATCCGGGGACGGCGGCATGAGCATCAGCATCAGCATGTAGGACGGAGCCGAGCCCGCGGCTCAGCGGACCGAGGCGTGGATGGCCGCCGCTCCAAGCAGGAGACGCCGGAAAGAGACCTCGCGGAAGCCGGCCCGGCTCAGGATCGAAGCGAGGTCCCCGGCGGCATGGAAGCGGGGGATGGTCGTCGCGAGATAGGCGTAGCCGGCCCGGCCGGCCCGGCCCGAGACCAGCCGCCCCAGCGGCCGCACCAGGAGGCGGACGTAGAGCCGGAAGCCGGCCCGGACGAGAGGGTTCGGCGGCTGGCTCGTCTCCACGTTCACAAACGTCCCGCCCGGCCGCAGAACCCGATGGAACTCCCGGAAGGCCGACTCCAGGGCTTGCCCCGAGAGGTTGAGGTTGCGGGTGGCGAAGGACACCGTCAAGACGTCGAAGGCGGCGTCGGCGAAGGGCAAGGCTTGGGCCTCGCCGAGAGCGAAGGCGATGCGGCGCCGCTCGTCGCGGGCCGCGGCCCGGGACAGCATGGGGCGGGAGAAATCCACCGCCGCCAGGCGGACGCCCGGCGGCGCCAAGCGCAGCAGCTCGCGGGCCATGTCGCCCGTTCCGCTGCAGACGTCCAGCCACCGCCGCCCTCCCGCGGCGGCCGCCGCTCGGGCCGCCGCCCGCCGCCAGCGCCTGTCCAGGCCGAGCGTCAGGATCCGGTTGACCCGCTCGTAGCGAGGGGCCACCTCGGCGAAGACGGCCCTCAATCCGCCCGACATTCCTCTTTGACCTCGCATCGGAGGGAGGATAATATACGATTCCCGGCGGCTGAGAAAGCCGCTCGAATCGCGGACAAGGAGGCCGGAGCATGAGCCTGAGGACGACGCGACGCGACTTTCTCAAATCGGGGGCCGCGCTGGGCACGGCCGCCCTGGCCGGGGCCGGCGTTCTGCGGGCCGGGACGCCTCCGTCGCCCGGCGGGGCCGGACTCCGGGCCGTCGCCTCGGGCAACGGCCTGCGGGCCACGGACAAGGCCATGGCGCTGCTGCGGGACGGGGCCGATCCCCTGGACGCCGTCATCGCCGGCGTCAACATCGTCGAGGATGATCCGAACGACATGTCGGTGGGCTACGGCGGGCTGCCCAACGAGGAAGGCGAAGTCGAGCTGGACGCCTCGGTCATGCACGGGCCGACTCACGCCAGCGGAGCGGTGGCCGCGATCAAGTTCATCCGGAACCCGTCCAAGGTGGCCAAGCTGGTCATGGAGCGGACCAACCACTGCCTGATCGTGGGGGAGGGGGCCTTGAAGTTCGCCCTGGCCTACGGCTTCGTCAAGGAGGATCTCCTGACCGAGAAGTCCCGCCAGGCCTGGCTGCGCTGGAAGGATAGCCTGTCCGACAAGGATTCCTGGTTCGAGCCGCCGGCCAAGGACGTCCCGGCCGGGCTCCGGGAAGCCCTCTCGACCTACGGCACGATCAACTGCCTGGCTCTCGACGCCAAGGGGGACCTGGGCGGCGTGACCACGACCAGCGGCCTCTCCTGGAAGCGGCCGGGCCGGGTGGGGGACTCGCCCATCATCGGGGCCGGCCTCTACGTCGACAACGCCATCGGCGCCGCCGGCTCGACCGGCTTCGGCGAGGTCAACATCCTGAATCTCAGCAGCTTCCACATCGTCCAGCTCATGGGCCAGGGGATGTCGCCGGAGCAGGCCTGCCTGAAGCAGATGGAGCGGGTGGCCGACAAGGCCCGCCTCCACCCGCGGCTGCACGGACCCGACGGCAAGCCCAACTTCGGGATGAGCTACTACGCCCTCAACAAGAAGGGCGAGTTCGGAGCGGCCATGATGACCGGGCCGGCCCAGTTCGCGGTCCACGACGGGACCTCCAACGGGATGAGGGACGCGGCCTACCTGTTCAAGGCCTAGGCGGGATCTCCAGGACCAGGGCCGCGAGTCCCCGGGCCTCCAGATCGGCCGCGATGCGCTCGGCTTCCGATCGCCCGCGGGCCGGGATGCGGACGCGGTAGAGGGCCCGGCCCGGGCCGTCGCGGCCGAGAATCTCGAGGCCGGGATAGGCGCTCCTCAGCCTCTCGGCGCAAGCTTCGGCGTTGTCCTGGATCAGATAGGCCCCGGCCTGGACGGCGAAGCTCGAAGGTCCCCGCGCCCCGGGGCTGTCCAGGATTCTCAGGCTCACCCGGGCCGTGCCCGGGCCGACGATGTCGAGCCGGCGAGCCGCGGCCAGGGAGAGATCGATGATGCGGTCGTCGACGAACGGCCCGCGGTCGTTGATCCGGACCCGGGCCGATAAGCCGTTCTCCAGGTTGGTGACCAGGACCCGGGTTTGGAAGGGCAGGCTGCGATGGGCCGCGGTCATGGCCTCCATGTCGTAGATCTCCCGGCTCGATGTCGGACGCCCCTGGAATCCCGGGCCGTACCAGGAGGCGACTCCGGTCTCGAAGACGCCGTCGGGCGCCGGCGCGAGGGAAGGCGAAGCCGCCCGGGCGCAGGCCCCGCCGAGGGCCGCCAGGAAGGCCAGCATCAGGCAGGAGCCGAGGCGGGCCCCGGCTTGTCGAATCGGGCTTCCGATCATGGCGGATCCATTCTGACAGCGCCGCCTTCGCGGGGCCATGCCCGCTGCGGGGGATTCCGGCGTTGATATGAGGCCGCCCCGGCTCCCCCCGAGGGGTGAGGGAGGATCGCCTGTCGGACGGGACCGGGGCCTGGGCCGAAGCCCCGCTTTGGGGTATGATGCCCGGCATGAGGCGCCCGTCTCTTTCCAAGCGGTGGTTCGCCTTGGCTCCGGCGGCGGCCTACTACGCCGGCATCTTCCTCCTCTCCGCCCAGAGCCGGCTTCCTTCGGTCGTCTCCTTCCGCTTTTCCGACAAGCTCATCCATGCCCTGACCTTCGCCGGCTTTGGAGCCCTGCTTCTCTGGGGCTTCGGCCGCCTTCTGATCGGACGGCCGAGAGCCGCGACCCGGGCCGCCATTCTGGCCGGGGCGGTGGGCGCCGGACTGGACGAGATCCATCAGATCTTCGTTCCCCTGAGAAGCGCCGACATCGCGGACGCCGCGGCCGACGTCATCGGCGTCCTGGCCGCGGTCGGTCTCGCGGCCCTCCTTCGGCGCCGGGGGCGGGGCGGCTCGGCCCGGAGCGTCTGAGGAAGGCTCCAAGCCCCGGGGGGTTCAGCGGAATCCGTTGCAGCCGCAGTCCCCATCTTCGCAGCCGCACATCTTGGTCAAGCGCCGCTTGAGGAAGGCGAAGGCCCGCCCCGGATCCGAGAAGACGGAGAAGAGGCCGACGTCCTCCGGCCCGATGGTCCCGGCCCGGACGAGCGCCTTGAAGTTCAGCACTTTGGACCAGTAGTCCTCCCCGTAGAGGACGACGACCACGCTCCGGCGATCGATCTTGCCGGTCTGGATGAGGGTCAGGGTCTCGAAGAGCTCGTCCAGCGTTCCGTAGCCGCCGGGAAAGGCGATGACGGCCTTGGCCCGCGAGACCAGAAAGAACTTGCGCATGAAGAAGTAGTGGAAGGCGAACGCCAGCTCGGGTGAGACATACGAGTTGGGGACCTGCTCGTGCGGCAGGGAGATGTTCATGCCGATGGTCTTGCCCCCGGCCCGGACGGCGCCGCGGTTGGCCGCCTCCATGATGCCGGGCCCGGCCCCGGTGCAGATGACGAAGTTCTTGCCCTTGGGGCGCAGGGGGATGGCCCAGCGGGCCAGCCGGAAGGCCAGCTCCTCGGCCTCGCGGTAGTAGCGGGCGAGGGGGGCGCGGCCGTCCTCGGGATCGATGCGGGCCGAGCCGAGGAAGAGGATCGTCGAGTTGACTTTCCAGCTGTCGAGCCGGGACGTCGGCTCGACATACTCGCTCAGGATGCGCAGGGGGCGGGCTTCGGGAGAGGCGAGAAATTCCTGGTTTTGGTAGGCTTTGCCCGACGGCTCCGGTCGCTTCATGGGATCCTCGCGGAGCCGGAATCATAGCCCAAAGCGGCTTTGACATCAAACCTCCCGTATGGTATTGAAGGGGTCCGATTCCGATCCAGGAGCCGACATGAACGCCCCTTGGGAACCCATGGCCCGCATGATCTATCCCGGACGCCTGCTCGTCATCGGCGGCGACGCGGCCGGGACCCATCACGTCCTGATCTACGCCATCACGGGCCGCTCGCCGTCCAGCCAAGCCCGCAAGCTGGAGCCGGAGGGCAACGCGGTCTGGACCAAGCCCACGGATCCCGAAGTCCTCAAGAAAGGCCATCCCGAGCTCCTCGTCTATCCCGCCATCATCTTCGGCCGCGGCATCGCCGCCAGCAACGGCCGTCAGACGGTGGACATCGACACCGAGGCGGCCTCCAGCGCGGTGGCCGGTCTGGACGCCGGACTGGGGCCCTGGACCTACGAGCCGGATGCGCCGATCTACACGCCCCGCATCACCGGCTGCATCCTCCCCTCGGGGCGGGCGGCCTTGAGCATCATCAAGCGCGGCCCCGACGGCCACCCGGCGCGGGCCTTCTTCGATCTCGCCGATCGGCCGGGCCGGGGAGCGATGCTGGCGACCTACGCCGGAGACAACCGCGAGCCCCTGGAAGCCTTCTCCGGCGAGCCTCTGGACCTCGGCCTGGACGGAACGACCCCCGAGGAGACGGCTGAGGCCGCCTATGCGGCCCTGGCCCCCCGGCCGGGTCTTCCGGACTTTCGGGTCGCTTTGGTCTGCGTGTATGCCCGGCGGGACGCCCTGACCGAGCGACGCATGGCCGTCATCAACCGGAGCGAAAGGACCTGACATGAGCCAACCGCAGGACGACAAGGCCTCGCGCAAGCAGTACTTCACCAAGGTCCAGGAGGACTTCCCCGAGATCCTGTCCTTCGGCGAGCAGAGCTTCCTCAAGCGGCTGCCCATGCGCTACGGCGAAAACCCGGGCACCCCGGCCGCCTTCTATATCGAGGAGAAGGCCAGCGGCCCCAACATGGCGACCATGTCCGTGCTTCAGGAAGGCTCCAAGGGCCTCGGCTATATCAATGTCGGGGACATGGACCTCGGCCAGCGCCTGGCGGCCAAGCTGACGTCCATCTTCCCGGACAAGAAGATCGCCGTCCTGATCAAGCACGAGATGCCCAGCGGCGTCGCCCTGGGGGAGACCCCCCTGGAGGCCTTCGAGAAGGCCTGGGGCGTGGACCCGCTGTCGAGCTTCGGGTCCGTCGACGTCTTCAATTTCGAGGTCGACGAGCCGCTGGCCCGCCTCCTCATCGAGAGCCCCCGCAACATCGAAGTGGTCTACGCGCCGGCCTTCGCCCCCGGAGTCCTGGAGATCCTGGCCGGGCGCAAGCCTCTCCGGGTCGTCCGCATGGGCGCTCCCCTGACCGAGCCGGCCGTCGACAACGGCCTCGAGTTCAAGAGGGTCGCGGGCGGGCTCCTCGTCCAGAAGCGCTTCGAGTCGCGCATCGTCTCGGCCGACGCCGTCGACGTCGTCTCCCGTCGACGCCCCACCGACCAGGAGATCCAAGCCGCCATCCTCGGCTGGAACGTGGCCGCCTTCACCCGCTCCAACGCGGTGATCATCGGGACCGCCGACAAGATTCACGGCATCGGCTCCGGCCAGCGCAGCCGGATCGACTCGGCCGAAAGCGCCGTGCGGCTCTCGCAGCGCGGCTATGGCCCGCTCGGCTGCGTCCTGGCCTCGGACGCCTACATGCCTTTCCCGGACGTCGTCGAGCTGGCCGGGAGAAGCGGCATCACCGCCCTCATCTACCCGCTGGGATCCGTCAAGGACGCCGAGGTCATCGCCAAGGCCGACGAGCTGGGGCTGGCCATGATCGTGACGCGCAAGCCGGGGGAAACGGACTGCGAGCGTTGCTTCCTGCACCGCTGATCCGGATCCTGGCCGCGGTCTGCCTCCTGGCCGGGGGGGAGAGCGGGGCCCGCCCGGCTCCGCCGCGGCCGGATTCCCGGCCGGACGCCTATCTCCCGATCGCCGAGTCCCTCCGGAGTCGCGGCCTGGCCGAGGAGGGGGCCTTCGCCATCCTCTCCCGGCTCCTGGCGCGGGCGCCGCAGCGGCTGCCCGGGTCGCCGGGCTACGCGGCGGCCGCCCAAGCCTGCCTGGAGGAGATGCGGGGAATCGGCCTGCGGACTTGGACCGAGCCGGCCGTGGTCTCGCGCTGGATCCGAAGCGGGCCGGCTGAAGCGACGCTCCTGGGAACGGGCCCGGAGGGCCCCCTGGCCCTCGACGCGGCGGCCTTGGGCTTGAGCGTCCCCACTCCGGCCGCGGGCCTCGAGGCGCCCGTCTTCGAAGCCGGGTCCTTCGAGGAGCTGGCCGGCCTGGGGGACAAGGTCCGGGGCGCGGTCATCTTCTTCAACCATCCGATGGACCGGACCAAGATGGAGACTTTCTCGGCCTACGGCGAAGCGGGCGTCTATCGGACCCGCGGCGCCTCGGAGGCCGCCCGGCTCGGAGCGGCAGCCGTCCTGGTCCGGTCGCTGACCCTGCGCCTGGACGACGCTCCCCACGGGGGCATGGTGGCCTACGACCCGGCCCTGCCGCGCATCCCGGCCGCGGCCCTCTCGACCCGCTCGGCCGAGGCCCTCAGCCTCCGGCTCAAGTCCGGCCGGGGCCGACGCGTCCGCCTTCGCTGGAGCGTCGTCAACGATCCTCCGGCCGAGGCTCCCATCGTCATCGGCCAGTGGGACGGCGCGGAGCGGCCCCAAGAGGTCATCATCCTGGCCGGCCACCTGGACGCCTGGGACCTCGGTCCCGGCGCTCACGACGATGGGGCCGGCTGCGCTCAAGCCGTGGAGGCCATCCGCCTTCTCAAGGCGCTCGATCTGAAGCCGCGCCGATCCCTGCGGATCGTCCTCTACCCCGACGAGGAGTACGGGGCTTCCGCGGGCCGGGCCTACGCCGCGTCGCCGGACCGGGCCAAGGAGACGATCCTGGCGGCCATGGAGTCCGACCGGGGCGGCTTCCTTCCCGTCGGATTCGGATTGGGGACCGCGAGCAGCTTCGAGAAGCTCCGGATCTGGGAGCCGCTGCTGCGGGCTTGCGGCGTCCACTGGGTCCGCCCGGGCGGCGGCGGATCGGACGTCGGCCCGCTGGCCGAGCGGGGGACGGTGACCCTGGGCTTGATCCCCGACAGCCAGCGCTACTTCGACGTCCACCACTCGGCCCTCGACACGCTGGACTCCGTCCACCCGCGCGAGCTCGAGCTCGGGGCCATCCTCCAGGCGGTGATGGCCTACGTCCTGGCCCAAGAAGGGATCTGACATGCGACTGGCGCTGCTTTGGCATTTCCACCAGCCCATTTATAAGACGCCCGGCGGCGGCGAATTCATCCTGCCGTGGGTCAACTACCATACGACCCGGAGCTACTGGCAGATGGTCCGGCTGGCCCAAGAGGGGGGCTGGCCCTGCACCTTCAACTTCGTGCCTTCGCTGCTGGAGCAGATTCTCGACTACGAGCGAGGGCGGGCCGTGGACCCTTGGCAGGCGGCCCTGGAGAAGGCGCCGGCGGACCGCAGCGAGGCGGAGCGGGAGCTGGCCCGCCTGCACATGCCTCCCGGCACCGACCCGGGCCAGTGGCCGGCCCGAGCCCTGAAGGAGATCTTCACGCCGGTCGATCCGCTCCCGGACGACCGCATGGCCCTCCTCTCGCTCCAGGCGGACATCCGTCGCCGTCTCCTCCCGGCCTGCCGGAAGCTGGAGGAGGACGGCCGCATCGAGCTGACGGCATCGGCCTACTACCATCCCATCCTGCCCATGCTCTGCGATGCCCGCTCGGCCGGCGAGCAGAGCCCGCCCGGAGTGGATTTCCGCCACCCTTTGGACGCCTCCTATCATCTGCGGCGGGGCGCCGACCTCTTCACCCGGGTCTTCGGGCGCGCCCCTCGCGGCCTGTGGCCCTCGGAGGGAGCCGTCAGCCGGGAAGCGCTGGAGCTGGCCTCCGAAGCCGGCTTCCGCTTCGCGGTCACGGACGAGAGCGTCCTGTGGAAGAGCCTCGGCCGGGGGCCCGATCCGTCCGCCCTGACTCGGCCGTACGCCTGCGGCGACATGACCGTCTTCTTCCGCGACCGCGAGCTGTCCGACCTCATCGGATTCGTCTATGCCCGCTGGGAGCCGCGGGACGCCGCCGCGGACCTGGTCCGGCGACTGGCCGACCGAGCCCGTTCGGCGGGGGAGGACGCGATCCTGACCCTGGCCTTGGACGGGGAGAATCCCTGGGGGACCTACCGCGACAACGGCGTGCCGTTTCTCCGCCATCTCTATGACGGCCTGGCGGCCGAGCCGTCGCTTCGCCCCTCCTTCTTCGGACCGGCGGCCGCCGCCGGCCCGGCCCGGCCCCTCGACCTTCAGCCGGGAACGTGGCTGGGCCACTTCGGCCAGTGGTCCGGCTCGCCGGCCAAGAACGCCGGCTGGGAGGCCTTGGCCGCCGCCCGCCGCGACTGCGGCCCCGTGCCCTCGATCTACGTGGCCGAGGGGTCGGATTGGTTCTGGTGGTTCGGCGAGGAGCCGCACCCGGCCTTCGGCCGGCTCTTCCGCCTCTATCTCGAAGACGCCTATCGCCAGGCGGGACGGGAGCGGCCATGAGCGACCGGCTGACCTTCCTCCTGGCCGTCCACAACCACCAGCCGGTCGGCAACTTCGTCTCGGTCTTCGAGCGGGCCTTCCGCGACTGCTATCTGCCCTTCTTCCGCCTCCTGGAAAAGCACCCCCGGATCAAGCTGACCGTCCACTTCTCGGGTCCCCTGTGGGAGGCGATGAGATCCTCGCAGCGGGCGGCCTTCGACTTGATCGGCGGGCTGGCCGGCCGCGGCCAGATCGAGCTCCTGGGGGGCGGCTTCTACGAGCCCATCCTGGCCGTCATTCCCGAGGCGGACCGCCAGGGCCAGCTGAGGATGATGAGCGATTTCCTCGAGGACGGCTTCGGGCGTCGGCCGCGCGGCATCTGGCTGACGGAGCGGGTTTGGGAGCCCCACCTGGCCAAGACTTTGGCCGCCGCCGGGATCGAGTACACCCTGCTCGACGAGGAGCACTTCCGCGCCGCCGGGGCGGGGGACATCCATGCCGTCTACGTGACGGAGGATGAGGGCCGGCCGCTGAGCCTCTTCCCGATCGACAAGAGGCTCCGCTATCTGGTCCCCTTCCGGCCGATCGAAGAGACGGCCGCCTACCTGACGGAGATTCGCGGCCGGGGCGGACTGGCCATCCTCGGCGATGACGGCGAGAAGTTCGGAATGTGGCCGGGAACCAAGTCCTGGGTCTACGACGAGGGCTGGCTGGAGCGCTTCTTGGCCTACCTGGAGGAGGACCCCGGCATCGAGACCAGGACCTTCTCGGAAGCCTTGGACGCCGCCGTCCCCTCGGGCGGCCGAGTTTACCTGCCGCCGGGATCCTATGAGGAGATGATGGAGTGGGTCCTCGAGCCGGAGGAGGCCCGGGCCTTCGCCCTTCTGAAGAAGGAGGTGGCGGGGCCTTCGCGACGGTTCCTGCGGGGCGGCTTCTTCCGCGACTTCTTCCGGAAGTATCCGGAGTCGGACCATCTGCATAAGCGCATGCTGGCCGTCTCGCGCCGCGTCCTGGCCTCGGGGGATGAGGCGGCCCGCCGGGAGCTGTATCAGGCTCAGGGCAACGACCCCTATTGGCACGGCGTCTTCGGCGGTCTCTACCTGCCCCATCTCCGGGAAGCCGCCTATTACCACCTGCTGCGGGCCGAAAGCCTCGTCCCGGCCAAGCCGGGCTGGCAGGCCCTGGACGAGGAGTGCGACGGGCTCATCACGGTCTCGCGCCGGGACGACCGCTTCGGCCTCATCGTCAAGCCGGCCAAGGGCGGCGCCTTGACCGAGATCGACTACCTCCCTCAGGGCCGCAATCTCAGCGACGTCCTGGCCCGTCGCCCCGAGACCTATCACCACCGGGACGATGAGGGGCCCGGCGGCGAGGGGCGCAGCATCCACGACCTGGCCAAATCGCTGCCCCCGGGAGCCGAGGATTGGCTCCGGTACGACCGGCATCCCCGCTGGTCGGGGCTCGACCACTTTCTCCCGCCCGACGCATCCGAAGCCGCCTTCCGGCAATCGGCCTGCGAGGAGCGGGGGGACTTCCTCCTTCAGCCCTATGCCTGGTCCATCGTTCAGGACCGGCTGTTCCTGAACCGGCGGGGGACGGTCCGGTCGGGAGAGCGGCGCATCCCCCTCTCCATCCAGAAGGAGATCCGCCCGGCCGAGGACGGCTTCCACGTCCTGACGACGATCACCAATCTGGACGACCGGGAGGCCGATCTGCTCTACGGGCAGGAGTGGAGCTTCTACCAGATCCCTGAGGAGCTCGAAGTCGACGAGGCCGGCGCCGATCTGGCCGGCGGACGGCTGCGCGTCACTTTCGAGCCCGTCCAGCGCTTGTGGCGGTTCCCCCTGCAGACCCTGTCCCAGTCGGAGAAGGGCTTCGACATCATCCATCAGGGCTTCTGCCTGATGCCCCATTGGCGGCTGCGGCTGGCGCCCGCGGCTTTTATGACTCTGCGCGTCCATATGCGGGAGAAGCGCGGGAGCTGAGATGGGCGGGCCGGAGCTGCGGCGCGACCCGCTGAGCGGGCGCTGGGCCCTGATCGCGCCCGGCCGGACGGCGCGCCCGGGCTGCTTCCTAAGCCGGGCGGAGCGGGGGAGCCGGACGCTCGAGGAAGCCGCCGTCTGCCCCTTCTGCCCCGGACAGGAGGATCAAACCCCGCCCGAGATCTCGGCCGTCCGCGGGCCGGACAGCCGGCCCGACTCCCCCGGCTGGAAGGTCAGGGTCGTGCCCAACATGTATCCGGCCCTCCAGTCGGGGATCGAGCCCGGCGGGGACGCATCCGGCCCTTTCGAGGAGCGGCGGCCCGCGGGGGGCGCCCATGAAGTCGTCATCGATTCTCCCCGCCACGACGCCGATCTCGACTCCATGCCCCCGGCGGACGCCGTCCTGGCGCTGGCGGAGATCCGCAAGCGCGTCGCCGCCTTGAGGGATCGGCACGCCTATGTCCAGGTCTTCAAGAACCGGGGCCGCGAGGCCGGCGCTTCGCTGCGCCATCCCCACACCCAGATCGCCGCTCTGCCCCTGATCCCGCCGCGGGTGGCCGAAGAAGCGGCCCGCTTCGAGGATTGGCGGATCGAGCGGGGAGGCTGCCGGCTCTGCCGGCTGGCTGAAGAAGAGATGGCCGCCGGGACCCGCCTGATCCGCCGCGACGGCTCCTTCGCCGCCCTGTCTCCGTTCGCCTCGGCTTTTCCCCTGGAGACGCGCATCGTCCCCCTGCGGCATGCCGGCTCTTTCGCCGATATGAGCGAGCGCGAGACGTCGGACCTGGCTTCCTGCTTGAGCGCCGTCTTGGCCGCCCTCCGGCGAGCGGCCGATGATCCGGCCTACAACCTCGTGCTCGTCCAGGGGCCGTCTTCGGGGGCCTTCTTCCACTGGCACCTCGACCTCCTCCCGGTGATCGTCCGGACGGCCGGCTTCGAATGGGGGACCGGAGTCCATATCAATCCCATCCCCCCGGAGGAGGCCGCGGAAAGGCTGAGACGGGCGGACCTCGTGAAATCGGCAGATGCCACTTGACGCGAGGCCTTTTCGGCCCTATCATGAACTCATCCGTGACGGACGGCGAGGGGAGATCGATCCTTTCCGACCGGAGCACGGAAGATGTCTTTCAAGGAGGAGGATCCGAATGAAGAAAGCCGTGTTCCTGTCGGCGCTCGTCTTGGTTCTGGCGACGGCCGGCCTGGCCCAGAACCTGCCGCGCTTCGAGCTGAGCCTTTACGGGGGCTATGGGCTCAAGGATGTCGCCCTGACGTCCAGCTATGGCTACAGCTGGACGGGCAACTACTACTACTTGGATCAGCTTGGCTCCTATTCCGATTTCGCCGCCAGCTCCAAGGGCGGAATGGACTTCGGAGCCGGGATGACTTTCTACGTGCACCCCAACTTCGGCGTCGGCTTGTCCTTCAACTATTTCAAGACCTCGGTCACCTCGGTGACGGACTCGGACATGTGGTGGAGCTGGACCTATTCCGGGACCTATTACTACAGCGATTACTATGATGCGATGTCCTTCATCGGCATGGACAACTCCTTCCAGAGCATGCAGATCAGCCTCAACTTCGTCGGCCGCTTCGGGACCGAGCGGTTCCAGGGCTACCTTTCGGCCGGCCCGAGCCTGTTCATGAACAAGCTCTTCCTGGAGTCGGAGATCGCCTACGCCGCCTACTGGGTGCTGTATGCCGTCGACGTCTTTCAGATCCCGACCGACATGAACCAGAGCTGGAGCTCGTTCGGCGCCAACTTCGGGGCCGGCTTCACCTTCTGGCTGGCTCCCCAGGTCGGCATCTTCTTCGATGCCCGGTACTACCTCTCCGGCTCGAAGACCTTCGATTGGACTTTCTACGCGGACGAGTACGAGGGCCTCTTCGGGAACTTCTACTATGACTTCGACGAGTATGACGTCGAGGCCATCTTCGAAAACGGGGAGATCACGCCCCTCGAGATCAAGCCCGGCTTCCTCGCCTTGGCCGGCGGGATCAAGATCCGGCTGATGTAGGGGTCGGGATTTCCCGGTTTGGCTTATTGTTCGTTCCATTGCGGAGACTCTTAGCCGTCACGGCGGCGGTCGCCTTCCTGGCGGCCGCCGCCTTTCCCCAGCGCATGTCCCTCGCTCTGAGGGGAGGGGCCGGTTGGGCCGGCGGCGGTGATCTGGCCGGGGGCCTGTCCGGCCTGATGGATTACTACTCCGATGCCTATACCGGCTTGAGCGGCCGGCACTCCTTCGCCCGTCTGGGCTGGACCCTGAAGGGCGAGGTCCTGATCCATCTCGGGCCCCGCTGGGCCCTGGGCCTGGAGGCCGGCTATGAGCGGCATGGCCGGGAGAGCCTGGTCTCCTACGGCTTCGGCGCTCTCACCGCCAGCGAGACCCTCGCCCCCGTCCTCGAAGCCATCCCCGTGGCGGGCGTCGTGCATCTGTTCCTCCCGGCCGGCAAGATCAAGATCGACATCCAGGCCGGAGCGGGGGGCTACTTGACTCGGCTCGACTGGCGATCGAGCTATGCCCTATCCGTCCTGGGATATGAGGGGATCGATGATCTCTCCTTCGCCGCAAGCCGGATCGGCTTCGGCGTCCAGGCCGGGGCGGCTCTGGAGTGGCCGGTCTCGCCGAGCCTGACTCTGATCCTCGGCCTCGGCGGCCGATACGCCCGCATCTCCGGCTACGAAGGGGATTGGACGGAGACGGGAAGCGGCGAGCTGTGGGCCTTCTCGGAGACCGGCCGCGGCCGGCTCTATGCCTACGATTGGACCGACGGGGGATCGACGTACCGCCAGATCGCCATCCAGTCCGGGCTGCCGGAGGGAAGCGCCGTCTCCAACGCCAGGGAGGCTGTGATCGATCTGACCGGATGGACGGCCACGGCCGGAATCCGGATTCGGCTCTTCTGAGACCCCGGGAGCGACCGGCCGACGCGCTCTCGCGAAGTCCGGCGGGGCTTCCGTGCGGGGCTAGGCCCCCCCGTCAAGGATCTTCCGGTAGAGGGCTTCGTAGGCGGCCGCCGGCTCGCTCCAGGAGAAGTCGGCGGCCAGGACGTTCCGGACAAGCGCCTCGCGGTCGGCTTTCGAGCGCAGAGCCCGGACGCACCGCCGGACGGCATCGATCAGGGCTTCCGCCTCGGGCGCGTCGTATTTGAAGCCCGTGCCCGTCTTGGCCGAAGCGTCGTAGCTTTGGATCGTGTCGTCCAGCCCTCCCGTCGCGCGGGCCACGGGGACCGATCCGTAGGCCATGGCCAGCATCTGGGTCAGACCGCAGGGCTCATAGCGGGAGGGCAGGAGAAAGAGGTCGCTGCCGGCATAGATCTTGCGGGCCAGGACTTCGTCGAATCCCAGCTTCAATCCGAGAAACGAGGGATAGCGGTCGCGGGCCGCCCGCAGAGCCGCCTCCAGCCGGGGATCGCCTGTTCCCAAGATCACCAGCTTCACCCCCAAAGCCATGATCCCGTCCATGGCCTCGACGAGGGTGTCGATGCCTTTTTGCCCCGCCAGACGGGCCACGAGGCCGGCCACCGGCTCGTCGCGGCGGCCCGGCGGCAGACCGAAGGCCTGCAGGAGGTCCCCGCGGCAAGCCGCCTTCCCGGACGGATCCGCGGCGGAAAAGGGCGCGGCGAGAGACTTGTCGGAGGAGGGGTCCCAAGCCCCCCTGTCGATGCCGTTGCGGATTCCCGAGAGGGCTCCGGCCCGGACCCGCAGCAGCCCGTCCAGGCCCTGGCCCAGCTCGGGGGTCAGGATCTCGCGGCTGTAGCGGGGGCTGACGGTCGTGATGGCGTCGGCGTAGAGGATGCCGGCCTTCATGAAGCTCGCTTGGCCCCAGAACTCCATGTCCTCCATACGGAAGAGCCGCTCAGGGAGACCAACCTCGGCCAGGATCGAGGGCGGGAAGAGCCCCTGGTAGGCCAGGTTGTGAATGGTGTAGACGGAGCGGATGCGGTCGTAGAAGGAGTCGCCCGCCAGGACATGGCGGAGGTAAGCCGGCGCCAGCGCCGTCTGCCAGTCGTTGGCGTGAAGGACATCGGCCTCGAAAGGCAGGGCCTGGAGGGCCTCCAAGACCGCCCGGGCCAGAAAGGCGAATCTCAGCCCGTTGTCGGGATAATCCCCCGCAGGGGTCCCATAGAGGCCGGCGCCGTCAGGCCGCTCGAAGTAGCCCGGGTGCTCGACGAAGCAGACGGGGTAGGGAGTCGAGGGATCGGCCCAGACGGTGAGCCTCGTCGTCTCGCCCCGCCAGGCGATCGGCAGCCCGTCCACCGCCTTGACCAGCCTCCTCCCGGCGGCCCGGACGCTGCCGTAGAAGGGCATGAAGACGGCCACGTCCTGGCCCGCCGCGGACAAGGCCGCGGGCAGAGACTGGGCCACATCGGCTAGTCCGCCCGTCTTGGCGTAGGGCGCGGCTTCGGAGGCGAGGAAAGCGACCTTCATAGCCGGGTATTCTATCACATCGCCGCGGGCCGATCATCCCGGCCGGTTGCGAAATCCCGTCCGACCCGTTAAGATGGCGAAGAGATGATGCGCGTCGCGGCGGCTGTGATCGAGCGGGAGGGACGCGTCCTGATCGCCCGGCGCCGGCCCGGCGACCGGTTCGGAGGCGTCTGGGAGTTTCCGGGCGGCAAGGTCGAGCCCGGAGAAGCGCCCCGCGACGGTCTGCGGCGCGAGATCCGCGAAGAGCTCGACCTGGATGTCGACGTCGGCGCCGCCCTCGGGGAATACCCCTTCGCATCCGAGTCCCTGAGCCTGGTCCTGATCGCCTTCCGGGCCGTGATTGTCGGAGGCGCCGTGCGTCTCCACGACCATTCCGAGATCGCCTGGGTCCGGCCGTCCGAGCTGGCCGGCTACGATTTCGCCCGGCCCGACCGCCCCCTGGTCCGGCGCCTGGCGGAGGACGCGACTCATGGATGAGTCCGCCGTCGTCCTCCGGCCCGGCAAGGACAAGGCCATCCGCCGCCGCCATCCCTGGATCTTCTCCGGCGCCGTCCAGGCACTCCCGCCGCTCGAGCCGGGCGAGATCAGGCCCGTCCGGGCGGCCGACGGGGCTCTCCTGGGCTCGGCCTACTTCAATCCCCGGGCCTCCATCGTCGGCCGGATGCTGTCGTTCGACGGGACGCCGCCGCGCGAGGCCTTGCGGCGGGCCTTGCGGCGGGCCGCGGCGCTGCGGCGGCGGCTGATGGGGGAGGACCGCTCCGGCGCCTGCCGCGTCGTCAACGGGGAGGCGGACGAATGCCCGGGACTGATCGTCGATCGCTATGCCGACGTCCTGGTCGTCCAGATCTCGACGCTCGGCATGGACAGGCTCAAGGACCTGGTCCTCGAGGAGCTCGAAGCGGCCTTCTCGCCCCGGGCCGTCTATGAGAAGTCGAACCTCCCCTCGCGGCGCGAGGAGGGCCTGCCGCCCGCCGAAGGGCCGCTGCGGGGACCGGCGCCCGAGCCGCTGGAGATCATCGAGGACGGCCTGAAGCTCCTTGTCGACGTCCAGGGGGGGCAGAAGACCGGATTCTACCTCGACCAGCGGGAGATGCGCCGGCTGGCCCGCCGTCTGGCGGGAGGGCGCCGCGTCCTGAACGCCTTCGCTTACAGCGGATCCTTCACCGTAGCCGCCCTGGCCGGCGGGGCCGTCTCGGCCGACAGCGTGGATGCCTCGGCCAAGGCCATCGCCCTGGCTCGGGCCAACTGCCTGCGCAACGGCTTCCCGGAGGCCGGCCTCGGCTTCCACGAGGCGGATGTCTTCGAGTTCCTCAGGGACCGGCGGCTGGACTACGACCTGATCATCCTGGATCCTCCCGCCTTCGCCAAGCACAAGTCCGAAGTCGTGGCGGCCTGCCGGGGCTACAAGGATCTCCACCGGGTGGCGCTCGAGAAGGCCCCCGCGGGGGCCCTGGTCATGACCTTCTCCTGCTCCCGCTTCGTCGACGAGACGCTCTTTGGCCAGGTCGTCTTCCAGGCGGCCTTGGAGGCTGGTCGGCAGGTGCGCATCCTGCAGCGCCACCACCAGGCCTTCGATCACCCCGTCAGCGTCTATCACCCCGAGAGCGACTACCTGAAAGGACTGGTTCTCCATGTCGAGTGATCCGTTCTCGTCGCGCCTGCGGACCGCCAAGGCCGTCGCTTGGGCCCAGCTGTCGGGGCTGATCGTCGGCCTGGCGGCGGTGGAGGCCGTCCGGGCGGTCGTGCGGCCCTTCTTCGGGCTGGCCGCCCTGGGCGGGGCCAGGACGGCCGTCCGCTATGGCGCCTTCCTGGCGGCCGCGGGAGTGGTGCTGGCCATCCGGGCCGTCAACGGGGACCGCCTCGGAGGGCGGGAAGGGGAGGCCGACGAGGCCTGGCTCGATCGGATCTCCTCCGCCTCGATCCTCGGCTCGGCCCTGGCCGAGCTGCCGGCGCTGCTCGGTCTGGCTCTGTTCCTCCTGGGCGGGTACAACCGCGACTTCTACGCCCTCCTGCTCGTCTCGCTCGTCCTGCTGTTCATGTATTTCCCGCGGGCTTCGGCCTGGCAGGCGCGGCGCGCCGGCCCCGGCCGGGCCTGCCCCATGTGAGAGAGACCCATGAAGCTGACATTCCTGGGAGCCAACCATCAGGTCACCGGCTCCAGCACTCTTCTCGAGGCCCAGGGCCTCCGCCTGCTCATCGACTGCGGCCTCTACCAGGAGCGCCCCTTCCTGGACAGGAACTGGGCGTCTTTCCCGGTCCCGCCCGCCGGGTTGGACGCCTGCCTGCTGACCCACGCCCATCTCGATCACTGCGGCCGCCTGCCCCTGCTGGTCAAGGATGGCTTCTCGGGGCCCATCCGGGCCACGGCCGCCACCGCCGACGTGGCCCGGATCGTCCTCCTCGACGCCGGGCATATCCAAGAGGAGGACGCGGCCTTTAAGAAAAAGCGCCACGCCAAGGAAGGGCGCCGCGGCCCCCATCCCGAGGTGCCCTTGTACACCGTGGCCGACGCCCAGGCGACGCTCCCTCTCTTCGCCCCGGCCGGCTATGACTCGCCGGTCGACCTGGGAAGCTCGACCACGGCGATCTTTCGCGACGCCGGGCATATTTTGGGCTCGAGCATGATCGAGGTCCGGGCCGGGACGGGCCGAGGCGGCCGCCGGATCGTCTTCTCCGGCGACATCGGACAGCCGGACAAGCCCCTGGTCCGCGACCCGAGCCGCTTCGAGGAGGCCGACGCCGTGGTCATGGAGTCGACCTACGGCGACCGCGACCACACCGACCCCGCGGAGGTGGAAGAGGAGATGGCCCGCATCATCAACGAGACCGTCGACCGGGGCGGCAACCTGGTCATCCCGGTCTTCGCTGTGGAGCGGGCCCAGGAGGTCCTCTACGTCCTCGGACGGCTGCAGGCCGCCCGGCGCATCCCGCGGCTGATGAGCGTGCTCGACAGCCCCATGGCCGTCGAGGTCACCGGGCTCTTCGCCCGCCACCGGGCCATCCTGGACGAGGAGGCCAAGGCCTTGTACCGCTCCGGGCGGGCGCCCCTGGACTTCCCGGGCTTGAAGCTCTTCCGGACGGTCGAGGAGTCCAAGACGGTCAACTCCATCCGCGGCAGCTGCGTCATCATGGCCGGCTCGGGCATGGCCACGGCCGGACGGATCAAGCACCACCTGCTGGCCAACCTCGGCCGGCCCGAGTCGACGGTCCTCTTCGTCGGCTACCAGTCGCGCGGCACGCTCGGCCGCCTGATCGTCGAGGGCCGGCCCGTCGTCCGCATCAACGGCCGCGAGATCGCGGTCAAGGCCCGCATCGAGAGGATCGACGGCTTCTCCGGCCACGCCGGCCGGAGCGGCCTGCTGGATTGGCTGCGGGCCTTCCGCCGTCCGCCGCGCCGGCTCTTCCTGGTCCACGGCGAGGACGAGGCGGCCGAGGCCCTGGCCGCCGACATCCGCCGGCAGCTCGGCTGGAAGCCGGTCGTCCCCGCCTACGGCGAAGCCTACGAGATCTGAGCCTTGCGCCCGGCCGGCCCGGGCGAGTAGAATACGGGGGATGGCCAGGAGAGATCGAACATGACCCAGGCGCCCGCGGCGACGCCGCCGGCCCGGCACCGCGCCGGCCGGACGCTCCGTGTCGTCGAGGTCTGCCTGTCGGCCATCCTGATCGTCCTGCTGGGCGTCTTGATCTTCCGCTTCCACCTGCTGGGCGACGGCGAGGCCGATCCGGTCGTCCGCCGATCGGATATCACCCTGACCGAGGCGCGGCTCGGCCCGATCCGCGAGACGCTGGCCGTGGAGGCCGCCGTCCAGCCCTTGGCCACGATCGCCCTGGACGCGGTCGAGGGCGGCCGGGTCGAGCGCATCTTCGTGGAGGTCGGATCGGTCGTCAAGGCCGGCGACCCCATCATCCAGCTGGAGAACACGGCTCTCCTGATGGACATCATGAACCGCGAGGCGGAGCTGGCCCAGCAGTCCAACAACCTCCGCAACACCCGCCTGTCCATGGAGCAGTTCAAGCTCCAGCTCAGCCAGCAGCAGACCGACCTGGACAACCAGATCCTGCAGCAGAAGAAGATCTACGACCGCTACGCCGAGCTGGACAAGGACAACCTCATCTCCAAGCAGAGCATCGAGCAGGCCCGCGACCAATACGACTACCTTCTCAAGCGCAAGGAGCTCATGGAGAAGAGCCAGCGGAGCGAGCTGGCCCTGCGCAGCTCCCAGCTGGAGTCGCTGGAGCAGTCCCTGGAGAGGATGCAGGCCAACCTGGACGCCATCCGCCGCAAGCAGGACGGCCTGGTCATCCGGGCCCCCCTGGCCGGGATCGTCACCAGCCTGGCGGTGGAGACCGGCCAGACCAAGACGGCCGGCCAGAGGCTCGGCCAGATCGACGTCCTCAACGGCTTCAAGGCCGTGGCCTCCATCGAGGAGGAGGAGCTGCCCCGGATCGAGGTGGGCGCCGCGGCCGAGTTCGACTATGACGGGCGGATCTACAAGCTCGACGTCCGCAAGATCATGCCGGAGGTCCGCGACGGACGCTTCCAGGCCGAGATGGAGTTCCGGGGCGAGAGGCCCAAGGGCATCAAGCGCGGCCAGACCCTCCACGTCCGCATCGGCCTGGGCGAAGTCTCGCAGGCCCTGCTCCTGCCGCGCGGCGAGTATTTGAAGGCCTCGGGCGGCGATTGGGTCTACCGCCTCGACGAGGCGACCGGGACGGCGGTCCGCCAGTCCATCCGGACGGGGCGGCAGAACGCCGAAGCCGTCGAAGTGGTCAAGGGCCTCAAGCCGGGGGATCAGGTCGTGACCTCGTCGGTGGCGGTCTTCGGCGGCCGGGACAAGGTCGTCCTCAAGGACAAGTGAGGGCTCCGGCGGACATCATGCGGCCGCTCCGCCCGCTCTTCCGATTGCTCCTGGCGGGCCTGACCGCGTCCCTTCCCGCCGCCGCCCAGGAGCGAGCCGCGGCCATGTCCCTGGAGGCCTGCATCCTGGAGGCCCTGCGCAACAACCTCGGGGTGGCCATCGAGGTCATCAACCCGCGGCTGGCGGCCCTGAACCTGGCCTTCGTCAAGGAGAAGTACATCCCCTCGGTGGCGCTGGGCTTGAGCTCGTCCAACACCAGCTCGGCCTCCTTCTCCTGGATCGAGGCCGCGGCCCAGGTCACCTCCCAGGACCAGAACTACTCGGCCCAGGTCTCGCAATTCGTCCCCCTGGGCGGCCGCTTCTACGCCACCCTGTCCTCGTACAAGAGCGAGAGCAACCGCAGCTACCTGACCATCAATCCCCGCTTCGGCAGCACCCTGACCTTCACCTACTGGCAGCCGCTGCTCCGCAACTTCGGCCTGGGCCTGAACCGGCGCGACATCGTCATCAGCCGGAACAACCTGGACATCTCGGAGATCGCCTTCCGGTCCGTCCTGCAGAACACCATCTACAACGTCGAGCAGTCCTACTGGAACCTGGTCTACGCCGTGGAGAACCTCAAGGTCCGCCGCCAATCCCTGGATCTGGCCAAGGACCTGCTGGCCAAGAACACCCGCGAGGCCGAGGTCGGGACCATCGCCCCGATCGAGGTGCTCAACGCCGAGGCCGAGGTGGCCACCCGGGAGGCCGACATCCTCCAGGCCGAAGCCCAGGTCGCCTCCGGCCAGGACGCCTTGGCCACCATCCTGAACCTGCCCCGCGAGGAGGGCCAGCCCCGCCTGGCCCGCATCCTGCCGACCGATCAGCCGGCCTTCGAGGCCCGGCCGCTGGACTTCGAGGCCAGCCTGCAGACGGCCATGGAGAATCGGGCCGACCTGCAGTCGACGCGCCTCGACCTGCAGAACAAGGAGCTGACCTACGGCTACCTGCGCAACCAGCTCCTGCCCGACCTGTCCCTGACCGCGTCCTACTGGAGCCCGGGCATATCCGGGACCCAGATCCTCTACCAGGATGACGACCCCCTGACCAACGTGGTCATCGGGACCATCCCGGGCGGGGCCTCGGGCAGCCTGCGGGACGCCATGCGCCTGAGCTACCGGAACTGGTCGCTCAGCCTGAGCCTGAGCATCCCGGTCAACTACTATCTCAACCGCGGCCATTTCACTCAGATCCAGATCAGCCGCGACCAGGCCCTGCTGCGCCTGCAGAACCTGGAGCAGCAGGTCTACCTGGAGATCCGCAACGCCGTCCGCGACGTCGAGACCAACTTCAAGCGGGTCCAGGCCTACCGCCTGGCCCGGGAGCTGGCCGAGAGGCGGCTGCAGGGCGAGGAGAAGAAGCTCAAGGTCGGGCTGACGACCAACTACCTGGTCCTGCTGAATCAGCGCGACCTGGCCACGGCCAAGACCAACGAGCTGAAGGCCCTCATCGACTACAACCTGTCCCTGTCCTCGCTGGAGAGGTCCCTGGGCACGAGCCTGCGGACCAAAGGCATCCGCATCGACGACATCATCGGCCGCGGCCGGGACGACTGAGCCGGCGGCGGGGCCCGATCCGGATCGAGCCAAGGAGGTTCCCATGGCTTTCCGTCCCATCGTCCGCGACATTCCCCGCCGCCGCTTCCTCGAGCTCGGCCTCAAGGGAGGCCTGGCTCTGGCCACGGCGCCATCCTGGCTGAAGGACCTGAGAGCGGCCCAGGGCCCGGGCTCGGGAGCGGCGACGGCCCTGGATCCCGGCCTTCTGGACAAGGCTCTCCGCCGAGGCTTGGCCAAGGGCGGGGACTTCGCCGAAGTCTACCTGGAGAAGAGGATCAGCCGCTCCATCCTGCTCGAGGAGGGCAAGATCAAGAGCGCCGTCTTCGGCATCAGCCGCGGCGCCGGCGTCCGCGTCCTGTCCGGCGACCGGACGGGCTACGCCACCACCGACGAGCCGAGCGAGGAGGGCCTCCTGAGGGCGGCCGAGACGGCTTCGGCCATCGCCAAGGCCGGAGGCGCGCCCGCCCCGCTCGGCCTGAAGCCGGCCCGGTACCCCTCCTTCGTCACGGTCGAGGTCCCGCTGCACGAGGTGGCCGACGAGAGAAGGCTGGACGTCATGCGGCGGGCCCATCAGGCGGCTTTGGACTATGACCCCCGCATCGTCCTGGCCTCGATCGACTACTACGACGAGATCCGCGGCCGGACGATCGCCAACTCCGAGGGGCTGCTCTTCACGGACGAGCTGCCGCTCCTGTTCTTCATCATCCAGGCCCTCGGCCGCTCGGGCGGCGCCTCGCACATGGGCCGGGAGCGGCTCTCGGCCCACTCCGGCTTCGAGATGTTCGACGGCGGGGCGGCGGAGGGCGCGGCCCGGGCCTGCGCCCGCGAAGCGGTGGCCATGCTCGAGGCCAAGGAGGCCCCGGCCGGCCGGATGGACGTGGTCATGCAGAACGGCTGGGGCGGCGTCCTCGTCCACGAGGCCGTCGGCCACCCCCTGGAAGCCGACGCCATCGCCAAGCAGATCGGGGCCTTCACCGGCCGGCTGGGCCGGAAAGTCGCCTCGTCCGTGTTCACCATGGTCGACGACGGCACCCGGCCCGGCTTCCGCGGCACGACCAGCGTCGACGACGAGGGGACGCCGATGAGGCGCAACGTCCTGATCCAGGACGGCGTCCTGCAGAGGTACATGACCGACATCCTCTCGGCCCGCCAGATCGGGGCCGAGCGGACCGGCAACGGGCGGCGCGAGAGCTTCCGCTATCCGCCGATCCCGCGCATGACCAACACCTTCATCGAGGCCGGCCGGGACGCCCCGGCGGACATCCTGGCTTCGACCCGCGGCGGCCTCTACGTCCAGGCCCTCAGCGGCGGCAGCGTCAACCCGGTCACGGGCATCTTCAACTTCACCTGCCGCGAGGCCTACTTGATCGAGAACGGGCGCAAGACCCAGCCGGTCCGGGGGGCCACCCTGATCGGCTCCTGCCTGGACGTCATCCAGAGCGTGGACGCCGTGGGAAACGACCTCGACTTCGGGCCGGGCATCTGCGGCAAGGGCCAGGCGGCCGAGGTCACGGCCGGACAGCCGACCGTGCGGCTGCGGGGCCTCAACGTCGGCGGCACGCGGGCGTCGCGCTAGGCGGGGGGAGGGGAGAACATGGACATCAAGAGCCTTTCACAAGCCACGGTCAAGGCCTGCCTGAGGAAGGGCGCCGACGCGGCCGAGGTCTACATCGAGTCGGGGCGTAGCCTGGGCGTGGAGGTCCGCAACGGCGAGATCGAGACCGTGACGGAGGCCGCCTCGCAGGGAGCCGGCATCCGCGTCTTTCTCGGGGGGCGCCTGGCCTTCGCCCACTCCAACGACCTGGCCGAGGCGTCGCTGGGAGCCGCGGTGGAGCGGGCCGTCGCCTTCGCCAGGATCACCACGGCGGACTCCAGCAACGTCCTGCCGGACGATCCCGGCTCGGCCGCCGTCGAAGGTCTCTTTGACCCCTCGATCGCCTCCCTTCCGCTTGAGCGCAAGATCGGGCTGGCCTTGGAGGCCGAGAAGGCGGCTCTGGCGGTCGCCGGCGTCTCCAAAAGCGCCGGGGCGGCCTGGTCGGAGGGGGAGGACGAGGTGGCCATCGCCAACTCCCTGGGCCTTCTCCAGGGGTATCGCTCTTCCTCCTGCGGCTTCAGCGTCTCGGTCGTAGCCGAGAAGGGCGCCCAGAAGACGACGGGCGGAGAAAGCTGCGGCCGCCGCTTCTTCGCCGATCTGAAGACCCCGGCCGAGATCGCGGCCAAGGCAGCCCGGGATGCGGTCGGGATGCTCGATCCTCGCCCGGTCAAGACCCAGAGGGCCGCCGTCATCTTCGATCCCGACGCGGCCGGAGCCCTGCTGGGCGGCATTCTGGGGGCCATCCACGGCGAGCGGGTCCTGCAGAAAGCCAGCTTCCTGGCCGACCGCTTGGGCCAGCCGATCGCCTCGGAGCTGCTTTCGATCGTGGACGATGGCCTGCGGCCCAAGGGGCCGGCCAGCGCCCCGTTCGACGGGGAGGGAACGGCCTGCCAGACCCGGCTGATCATCGAGAAGGGCGTGCTGAAGGGCTTCCTCTACAACGCCGCGGTCGCCAAGCGGGCCGGTACAAAGAGCACGGGCAACGCCTCTCGCGGCGGCTTCACCGGCCTGCCGGGCATCGGGGCCCACAATTTCTACGTCGCGGCCGGCGCGGCCCGGGCGGCCGACATCATCGCCTCGACCAAGTCCGGGCTCTGGCTCAAGGAAGTGACGGGCTACGGCATCAATCCGGTCAACGGCCAGTTCAGCGGCGGCGCGGCCGGGTTCTGGATCGAGGACGGCCGGGTCGCCTTCCCGGTCCAGGGGCTGACCGTGGCGGGCACGGCCGAGGAGATCCTCATGGGCATCGACGCCGTCGCCGACGACCTCGATCTCAACCGCGGCCGGACGGCGCCGACCTTCCGAGTCAAGAGCCTGCAGATCGGCGGCGAGTAAGGGGGCGCCGGGAGCGGCGGGCCGCCGCCGATGACCGGGCCGGGGGATTCAGCGCCAGGGGCCGAAGGGAAGGCTTTCGACGAAGGCGGCCTGAAAAGCGGCTCCGGCCAAGGGGACGTGGCGGATGCGGCGGGCCAGGGACGCGCAGCGATCCCGCTCGGCGGAAGAGAGCAGCAAGAGACGCGCGCCGGCCAGCGAGGCGTTGCCCAGAAAGCGGATCCCGTCCGGAGGGATATCGGGGAGCAGGCCGAGACGGACGGCCCGCCTGACGTCCAAGGTGCTGCCGAAAGCGCCGGCGACCCAGACCTCATCGAGTCCCGCGGCCGCCAGCCCGGCCCGGTCCAGGAGGAGCTTCATACCCGTCTTGATGGCGGCGGCGGCCAGCTGGATCTCCCGCACGTCCCGCCGGTCCAGGGCCAAGCCCGGGGCGGCTTCGATCATCCCGGACGGCGAGCGGATCGCTCCCGAAGGGTCCAGCTCGCCCCGGTCCAAGGCGATGGCCAGGAGGTCGATGATCCCGCTGCCGCAGAGGCCGGCGGGGGAGCCGCCTCCGACGACGCCCAGCTCCAGGCGGCCGCCGGACGAGAGGCGGACGGCGTGAATGGCGCCCGGCCCGGCGATCATGCCGCGGGAGAGCGACATGCCCTCGAAGGCGGGCCCGGCGGCGGTTGAGGCACAGGCCAGGTCGGAGCCGTTCTTGAGGACGATCTCGCCGTTGGTGCCGAGGTCCACATAGAGGAGGCGGCGAGGGCCCGCCTCGAGATCGGCCGCCACCAAGCCGGCCGAGATATCGCCGCCGACGAAGCTGCCGATCCCGGGTGCGAAGGACACCAGCCCCGACGCGCGCGCCGCGGAGCCGGCTTCGCGGGCCGGGAGGGGAGGCAGGCTCAAGAGGAGGGGCTGAAAAGGGGCTTCGGTCAAGGAGGCGACGGATAGGCCGAGGGCCAGCAGGACCATGGCGGTGTTGCCGGCGACGACCGTCTCATAGACGTCCTCGGCCGGCCGGCCCGAGAGCTCGAGCAGCCGGGCCAGAAGGCCGTCGACGGTCTCCCAGGCCGCTTCGCGAAGGCCCCGGGCCGCGGCGGGATCGAAGCGGGCCGCGGTGATGCGGCTGACCACGTCGGCGCCGAAGCGGGCCTGGGCGTTGAGGGCGGCGCCCGAGGCGATCGTCCGGCCCGTCTCGAGATCCACCAGCTCGGCCGCCGCCGTCGTCGTGCCCAGATCCACGGCCAGCCCGAGCTGGCGGCCGGTCGTGTCGCCCCTCTCGACGTCGAGCAGGCGACGGCCATGGACGACGGCCGTCAAAACCGGCGCGTCGCCGCCGGGCCGGGCCTCGGCGGCCAGTCCGGCCAGCGCGGCCGTCGACGGCTCCCAGGCCTCTTCGGGCAGGGCGGCCAGGAGGCGGTCCAGATCGGAGTCCTGCCTTTCGAGCGACGGCGGATCCGGACGGACGGCATACTTGCGCAGGGGCGGATCGAGGGGGACGGAGCGCCTGGACGAAGCGGGAGCGTCGGGGACGGCGACGAGGACGGGAAGTCGGGACGCTTCGGGGATCACGATCTCAAGGGGACCGCTCACGCGGACCCGGCATGCCAGCCGGCCCCCGGCGGGACTCCCGCGTCGGGCCAGAATCCGGGCTTCGGCCTCATCGGGGTGCCCGGCCTCCCCGCGAGCGACGAGGACCAGGCATTTGCCGCACACGCCTCGGCCGTGGCAGTAGAGGCTGAGCGGATGCCCGGCGTCCGCCAGGACTTCGGCCAGGCAGGCGCCGGCTTCCGCCTCCGTCCACGTGGCCCCCGAATTAATCGATATCTTGAAATTCTTCATTAAAATGACTCTATATTATTGATAACAATATAATTACAAAACCGCCTTGCTCTTTCACGACTGTCTTTATCATAATACGGCAATCTCGAGCTGCAATCAATCTCGCGGCTCCTCTTCAATCGGCCCGTCCATCCCGGAATTCGCCACGGCCCTTCCCTCGGAGACATCGCTTCGAAAAACCTCAACCCTCTTCCGCGCGGCTTGGTCCGCCTGGCCCCAACCGTGTCAGCTTTCCTTGCGTCGATGAGATCACCGAAGAAGACCCATCCGCTGCGGCATGGGTGTCCGGCGGGGGAGGAGGGCCGCTGAATTTATTTTAGGGGCTCCAGCAGACTCCTTTTATTTTATTATTTATCAATTAGATACAATGCAGTCGGCCGGCCGACAGCGCGTCCTCATGTCTTGCAATTGGGATCGAGAAGGACTAATGTAGGGAAGAATCTGAATAAGGATTTCTTCGTGGTCATCACCGTCACCAATCAAAAAGGCGGCGTCGGCAAGACGACGACCGCGGTCAATTGCGCGGCTGCGCTGGCTCTGGCCGGAAAGAGCGTCCTTCTCATCGATACGGATCCGCAGGGGCACAGCACGATCTCGTGCGTGAGAGAGCCCGGGTCCGTCGCCTCATCGCTCTATGATGTTCTCAGCCAGACCAGGGCCCCCCTCGACTCGGCCATTACAAAGTCCACCGTGCCCGGATTGGATGTCGCTATCTCGCGCATCTCCATGGCCAAGATCGAGACCAGCCTCATCGGCGAGATTGACGGCCATTACCGGCTCCGGGATGCCCTGGCCCCCGTGCGTCCGAGATACGACTACATCCTGATCGATACGCCGCCGACTCTTGGGCTGATCACGCTCAACGCCCTGGTCGCCGCCTCCCACCTCCTCATCCCCATTCAAAGCTCCTATCTCTGTCTGGAGGGGACCGACGACCTCCTTGAGACCATCGATAAAGTCCGGCGCGTGGCCAATCCGGGGCTTCTCATTCTGGGCGTCCTGATCACGCTCCATGACACGCGGACGAACCTGGCCCGCGACGTCGTCGAGCGGATCGTCAGCGTCTTCGGCGACAAGGTCTTCAAGACGCATATCTCGAAGAGCGTCAAGATCGAGGAGTGCCCGGCCTACAAGGAGTCGATTTTCACGTACGCGGCTTCTTCCATCGGCTCCCAGCAATACCGTCTCGTCGCGGAGGAGATCATTGAGCGGACAAAATCCTAAGCGATCGGGCCTGCCGTCGTCGATCGGCATGCGCCACGACACTCACTTCGTCGACTGGATCTCCAAGAAGACCGCGGCGCCCATGGTCCGGATGATCCCTCTTTCGAAGATCGCGCCTAACCCTCACCAAGCCCGGTCGTCGCTGGGAGATATCCAGGAGCTGATGACCTCCATCAAGGCCAAGGGCGTCCTCGAGCCCATCATCGTCCGGCCCAAGGGGGACACCTACGAGATCATCGCCGGCGAGCGCCGCTACATCGCCTCCAAGAACGTCGGCTTGAGCGAGATTCCGGCCATCGAGATGATCGTCAACGACTCGGAAGCCATGGAGATCTCGCTGATCGAGAACCTCCAGCGCAAGGACCTCGATCTCTTCGAGGAAGCCGATGGGCTGAAAGCGCTGATGGATATCTATGACTACAGCCACGCCCAGATCTCGGAAAAGATCGGCAAAGCCCGCTCGACGATCACCGAGATCATCAACATCAGCCGGGTCCCCGCCGATGTCCGGTCCGTCTGCGCCGAAGCGGGTTTCGAAAAGAACCGCAGCCTGCTGATCGAGCTCTCCAAGCTGAAGTCTCCCGAGGAGATGCGGGATCTTCTCAAGCAGATCCGAGAGAGAGGCCTGCGCCGCGAAGACACCCGGGATCTGACGAAAGAGATGAAGGGGAAGGACGCCTCGGCCAAGCCCAAGCATTACATATTCCACTATCGTCCCAAGGAAGACCGATCCTACCAGGTCCGAATCGAGTTCAAGAAGGATACGGTCAGCCGCAGCGAGATCATCAAGGTCCTGGAAGACCTGATCTCCAAGCTGCGATCGTCCCGCTGATCGCAGCTGAGCCGACTCCGAAGCACCGTGCGATCATGGATTGTCTCGCTCGCGATTTGTCCGCCCTATTTTAGTAGACATAATATATCTTATGCGACTCATTGGGTGCCTGGCTCCTATACCATTGAAAAAGAAACATTTAAAGATTTTCAACGTCTGTGGATATCGTCTGCGACGATATTTTGTGCATCTGTGGATATCAAGCCCCTATCGCTGGGGCCGGAACAGGATTCAGGCTTCAACGGCTATAAGCGCGCGTCGCACTGACGGCTCTTTCGCCTCACTTCTCTGACCGTTGACCGAACCTCTGGTGAACGTGCGTCCCATCGCAGAAGGGCTTGTTCTTCGACGCGCCGCAGCGACAGAGCGTGACGCGTTTGCGCTTCTCATACGCGCCTCCGTCCGCGCTTTCGATCTCGATCCCCCCGCGGACCCATAGCGGTCCCTCGCAGCCATGATACGTATCGTGGATCACTCCAACCTCGGGCTCGACTTCGATCTCATAGTCTTTCCGGCTCGCGCTCTCTCTCATAGTCAGCCGGCCCGAGGGGCAATTCTCGGCCGATTCAATGGCGATCTTCCTCTTGACCGGATCCGCGGACTGCTCCGTCAGCGTCCACGCATCGCCGCTCCTGTGACAGAAACGAGCTAGGGAGCATCGGCAAGGGACATCCGCCAGCTCGACGCCATCCCCCAGCGTTATATCTTTGACCCCTTCCGGTGTCTCAAGCAAGGCCGTCTCCCCGCCTTCAAATCCGTTCTTGAGATGCGCTCCATCGCAGAATGGTGGCCTGGCGCTGCCTCCGCAGCGGCAGAGAGCATAGCTCTCGCCCGCCTGAAGAATCTCCCCCCTCCGCCAGCTTTCGGGCTCCCCGTCCGCTCCCAAAATGACGGTCTCATGGATCAAGGGAACACCGCCCTGAACAAGGTACGGGCCATCCTCCGTGACCTTGATTCTTCGCTCGCGTCTCATGCCCGCCTCCCATCCGGCGACGCCCGGGCCGTCGGCCTTTCTCATCATATCCCCCCACCCGTCTTTTTGACAAGGCGCCTGCCGCCCCCCTTACGGACCGTCCGCCTCTTGCCGGCCGATCCGCCCTACCCTCTCTCCCATGTCTTGCTTTTATGTTTATTTCTTTATATAATGTTTATATAATATATAAAGGAGGTTTGCCCCTATGCGACTGACTCGTCTCGCTCTCATCTTGGCCTTGGCCTCGCTCGCGGCTCCCGCGGCTTTCTCGGCCCAAGCCCCCGACTCGCGCCCGGCCCTCAAGGCCCACTTCGAGCTCGGCTGGATCGGCGTTCTCGGCCACAAGGTCCAGTTCGGCAAGGACGGGACCTATTTAGACTATGTCTCCCAAGGCGGGCAGGACAACCTCTATCAGGTCTCCCGCTTGAGCCTGGACCTGCGGCTGTCCCGCCGGTCGACCCTCATCTTCCTCTATCAGCCCCTGGCCCTGGAGACGAAGGCCATCCTCGAGTCCGCGCTTCGCGTCGACGGGCTCGACTTCCCGGCCGGGACCCCGACCCGCTTCGTCTATCGCTTCCCCTTCTACCGCGTCTCCTACCTGGTCGATCTGTCCAAGAGTCCCGCCACCGAGCTGTCCGTCGGCCTGTCGCTCCAGATCCGCAACGCGACCATCGAATTCGAGTCCCTGGACGGGAAGCTCTTCCGCTCCAATCGCAACATCGGCCCGGTGCCCATCCTCAAGCTCCGCTGGCGCCACGACTTCGACTCGCGCTTGTGGCTGGGGGCCGAGGCGGACGGATTCTACGCCCCGGTCAGCTACATCAACGGCAGCGACAACGAGGTCATCGGGGCCATCCTGGACGCCTCGCTCCGCGGCGGCCTTCGCCTGGACAAGAACGTGGAAGCCTTCGTCAACGTCCGCTACATCGGCGGCGGAGCGGTCGGCTCGGACGACACGCCCGACTGGCCCTCGACGGACGGCTACGTCCGCAATTGGCTCCACTTCCTGACCTTCACCGCCGGCTTCTCCCTGGGGCTCTTCTAAGCCCCGTCTCCGCTCCACAAAAAAAAGGGCCGCCCGGAGGCGGCCCTTTCCGTTTTCGAATCGCGCCGGGCCTACAGGCCCTTGCTCATGGCGTTGAGGAAGTCCTGGTTGGTCTTGGTCTTGCCCAGCTTCTCGATCAGAAGCTCCATGGCCTCGACCTCGCTCAGCTGGGACAGGATCTTGCGCAGGATCCAGATGCGGCCGAGCTCCTGCTCTTCGATCAGCAGCTCCTCCTTGCGGGTCGCCGACCGGTTGATGTCGATGGCCGGGAAGGTCCGCTTGTCGACCAGCCGCCGGTCGAGGTTGATCTCCATATTGCCCGTGCCCTTGAACTCCTCGAAGATGACCTCGTCCATCCGGCTGCCGGTGTCGACCAGGGCCGTGGCGATGATGGTCAGGCTGCCGCCCTCCTCGATCTTGCGGGCCGAGCCGAAGAACTTCTTGGGCTTGTTCAGGGCGTTGGCGTCGATGCCGCCGGAGAGGACCTTGCCGGAGGGCGGGATGATGGCGTTGTGGGCCCGGGCCAGGCGGGTGATGGAGTCCAGCAGGATGACCACGTCGCGCTTGATCTCGACCAGGCGCTTGGCCTTCTCCAGGACGATGTTGGCGACCTGGGCATTGCGGGCCGGCGGCTCGTCGAAGGTCGAGGCCACCACCTCGCCGGCGACGCTCCTCTGGAAGTCAGTGACCTCCTCGGGCCGCTCGGCCACGAGCAGGACGATCAGGAAGACCTCGGGGTGGTTCTTCTCGATCGACTTGGCGATGGTCTTCAGCAGGGTCGTCTTGCCGGCCCGGGGCGGCGAGACGATCAGGCCCCGCTGGCCCTTGCCGATGGGCGTCAGAAGCTCCATGATCCGGGCGCAGAGGTTCTTGGGGTTGCCGTCCTGGAGGATGATCTTCTCGTGCGGATACAGCGGCGTCAGCTGCTCGAAGTGGACGTTGCGGCGCTGGTCGATGAGCACGTCCGGGAGCATGAAGTTGATGGCCTCGATCTTGATCAAGGCGAAGTACTTCTCCCCGTTCTTGGGCGGCCGGACCAGGCCCGAGATGGTGTCGCCCGTGCGCAGCTGGAACTTGCGGATCTGGGAGGGCGAGACGTAGATGTCGTCCTGGCTGGGCAGGTAGCTGAACTCGGGGGCCCGCAGGAAGCCGAAGCCGTCCTCGAGGCATTCCAAAACGCCCTCCGAGAACAGCAGGCCCTGGCGCTTGGCCTGGGCCTCCAGGATCTTGAAGATCAGGTTGTGCTTGTTGCCCTTGTCGGCCTCGATGTCGGCCTCGGCCAGGCCCGTCCCGGCCGCGATCTTGAGGACCTCCTTGAGGTCCTTGCCCTCCATCTCGATCAGGCCGAAGTCGCGCGGGGCGTTGGGGTCGCGCGGCGGCTCGTACTCCTCGTAGTCCGGCCGGGGGTCCGGCGGCAGGTCCTTGGGGGCATGGGGCTTGGGGCCCCGGCGGTAGCGTTGTCCTTGGTTGGCCATCGTCAGCTCCTTCTTGTCTCTAATGGGCGATCGGGGGCTCGGGGCCGCTCTTGGCCCCGGCCTCGGCTCCGGCCGGGGTCTCCCCCGCCCGGATCGTCTCGCTTTCGCCGCCCGGCCGGGCCGGTCCCGGACCCAGCGGCAGGCCCCTGGTCAGGGCCAGCTTCAGCACTTCGTCCATGGTCTCGACCAGGTGGATGGTCATGGCCTGCGTCAGGGTCTTGGGCAGGTCCTTGAGGTCGGCCTTGTTGTCCCGCGGCAGGACCGCTTCCCGGATCCCCTCCCGGTGGGCGGCCAGAAGCTTCTCCTTGATCCCGCCGACCGGCAGGACCCGGCCCCGCAGGGTGATCTCGCCGCTCAGGGCCAGCCGCTTGCGGACCGGGATCTCGGTCAGAAGCGACAGGATGGCCACCGCGATGGTGATGCCGGCCGAAGGCCCTTCCTTGGGGGTGGCGCCTTCGGGGACGTGGATGTGGATGTCGAAGTCCTTGGTCACGTCCTTGGCCACGCTCAATTCGAAGGTCTTGGCCCGGACGTAGCTGAAGGCGGCCCGGGCCGACTCCTGCATGACCTCGCCCATCTGCCCGGTCAGGACGAAGCTGCCCTTGCCGTGGACCCTCATCGCCTCGAAGGTCAGCAGCTCGCCGCCGAACTCCGTCCAGGCCATGCCGGTGGCGACGCCGACCTCGTCCTCGCGGTCCAGGGCCGGGCGGCGGAACTTGGGCACGCCCAGGTAGCTCTCCAGGTTGCTGAGGCTGACCTTCTCCCGCCGGTCGCGGCCCTTCTCGACGACCCGCTTGACGACCTTGCGGCAGATGCGGGTGATCTCCCGCTCCAGGCTCCGGACTCCCGCCTCCCGGGTGTAGTCGTCGATCAGCTTGGCCAGGGCCGCGTCGGAGACGGCCAGGTTGGCCGCCTTCAGGCCGTGGGCGGCCAGCTGCTTGGGCCAGAGGAAGCGCTGGGCGATCTGAATCTTCTCCTCCTCGGTGTAGCCGGGGATGCGGATGACCTCCATGCGGTCGATGAGCGGCCGCGGGATGGGCTCCAGGGCGTTGGCCGTGACGATGAACATGACCTGGGACAGGTCGTAGTCCGTGTCGATGTAGTGGTCCAGGAAGGCGCTGTTCTGCTCCGGGTCCAGGACCTCCATCAGGGCCGATGCCGGGTCGCCCCGGAAGTCCATGCTCATCTTGTCGACCTCGTCCAGGAGGAAGACCGGGTTGCGGGTCCCGGCCCGCTTGATCATCTGGATGATGCGGCCGGGATAGGCGCCAATGTAGGTCCTCCGGTGGCCGCGGATCTCGGCCTCGTCCCGGACGCCGCCCAGCGACAGCCGGACGAAGCGGCGCCCGGTGGCCCGGGCGATGGACTTGGCCAGGGAGCTCTTGCCCACGCCGGGCGGCCCGACCAGGCCGAGGATGACGCCCTTGGGGTCCTTGACCAGCTGGCGGATGGACAGGTACTCCAGGATGCGCTCCTTGACCTTGTCCAGCCCGAAATGGTCCTCGTTCAGGATCCTCTCGGCCGCCGCCAGGTCCCTCTTCTCCCGCGACTTCTTGGTCCAGGGCAGGGCGATCAGCCAGTCCAGGTAGTTGCGGCAGACGGTCGCCTCGGCCGACAGCGGGGGCATGCTCTCCAGCCGCTCCAGCTCCTTGCGGGCCTTCTCGGCCGCGTCGGGCGGCATCTTGGCCGCGGCCACCTTCTTGCGCAGCTCCTCGACCTCCCCCGCCGGCTCGTCCTTCTTGGCCCCGGCCGCGCCGCCCGGGGTGAAGACCGCCTTGCGCTTGCCCGCCGCCCCGGCCGCGGCCCGCCCGTCCTTGCGCCGGGAGGCCTGCAGCCGGTAGATCTCCGCCTCCAGCAGGAAGCGCAGCCGCCGCAGGCGCTCCAGGCTGTTGATCGTCTCCAGCAGGTTCTGCTTCTCGTCCACCGGCAGGAAGAGGTGCGAGGAGACGATGTCGGCGATGCGGTCCGGCGAGTGCTCCCGCAGGGCCGGCAGGATGGCCTGCACGTTGGCCCCGGGATTGAACTTGAGGTATTCCTCGAAGAGCGGCAGGACCAGGCCCAGCTCGTCGCCGGTCTCCTTGCCGGCCTCGTCGTAGACGCGGACCTCCTTGACCAGGACCTGGAAGAAGGGCTGGTGGGCGATGACTTCCAGGATCCGGACCCGCCGCTTGCCCTCGACGATGACCTTGATGTTCCGCTCGTCGACCGGAGCCGTGCGGATGACCTTGGCGGTCACGCCCAGGGAGTAGATGTCCTTGGGGGCCGGATTGTCCAGGCTGGGATCCATCTGGGCGGACAGGACGATGAGCTTCTCGGTCTCGGCCGACTTGTCCAGGGCTTGGATCGAGGACGGCCGCCCGATGGTGAAGGGGACCAGGGTGGCCGGGAAGACGACCAGGTCGCGCAGCGGGATGAGGGGCAGGGTCAGGAGGGCTTCCAGTCCGTCGGGGCGGGGCGGCATGTCACTCTCCTCCGGCCTTGGCCCGCTCGGCACCGGACTCCTCGACCATCCGCTTGGTGATCTTGATCCGCCCGGGCTTGCGCGCCGACGGCAGGTCGAACATCAGGTCGAGCATGAGATCCTCGATGATCGTCCGCAGGCCGCGGGCCCCCAGCTTGCGCTGCAGGGACCGGCGGGCGATGGCCGCCAGGGCCTCCTCGCTGAACTCCAAGTCGACGCCCTCCATTTGGAAGAGCTTCTGGTACTGGCGGACGATGGCGTTGCGGGGCCGGGTCAGGATGGCGACCAGGTCGTCCTCCCCCAGGTCGTCGAAGACGGCCACCACCGGGATGCGCCCGACCAGCTCCGGGATCAGGCCGTACTTGATCAGGTCCTGGGGGATGAGGTCGGCCAGCAGGGCCGGGGCCGCCTCCGGGCCGACCTTGGCCTCGGCCCGGAAGCCGACCATGGACCGGCCCAGGCGCTGGGCGATGATGCGGTCCAGGCCGACGAAGGCGCCGCCGCAGATGAACAGGATGTCGGTCGTGTCGACCGGGATGAACTCCTGAAGCGGATGCTTGCGCCCGCCCTGGGGCGGGATGTTGGCCGAGGTCCCCTCGATGATCTTCAGCAGGGCCTGCTGGACGCCCTCGCCGGAGACGTCCCGGGTGATCGAGGGGCTGTCGCTCTTGCGGCTGATCTTGTCGATCTCGTCGATGTAGATGATGCCCTTCTGGGCCTTCTTCAGGTCGCCGTGAGCCGCCTGGTAGAGCTTGAGGATGACGTTCTCCACGTCTTCGCCGACGTAGCCGGCCTCGGTCAGGGTGGTGGCGTCGGCGATGGCGAACGGCACCGAGAGGATCTTGGCCAGGATCTGGGCCGTCAGGGTCTTGCCGGTCCCGGTCGGCCCGATCAGCAGGATGTTGCTCTTGGCGATCTCCACGTCCCCGGCCGCCCGGGGCAGGCTGATGCGCTTGTAGTGGTTGTAGACGGCCACGGCGATCTTCTTCTTGGCCCGCTCCTGGCCGATCATGTGCTCGTCGAGGGCGGCCTTGATCGCGGCCGGAACGGGGGCCGGCTCCGGCTCGGGCTCCTTCTCCGGGGCCGGCTTGGGCCGGTCGGCCTCGACGATCGAGTGGGCCACGTCGACGCACTGGTCGCAGATGAAGACGCCGCCCGGGCCGGCGATCAGCCGGCGGACCTTGTCCTGGCCGCGGCCGCAGAAGGCGCACTTGACCGGGCTGTCGGTCCGTCCGCTCTTGATCTCGTCCATGGCCTCTTCCGCCCTACTTCCGGCCGGGGGCGCGGCTGGTGTAGATCTGGTCGATGAGGCCGTACTCCCGGGCCTGGGCCGCCGTCAGGATGTAGTCGCGCTCGATGTCGGCCTGGATCCGGGTCTTGGGCTGGCGGGTGTGCTTGACCAGGATGTGGTAGAGCGACTCCCTCATCCGCAGGATCTCCTTGGCCTGGATGGCGATGTCCGAAGCCTGGCCTTGGGCGCCGCCGTGGGGCTGGTGCAGCAGGACCCGGGTGTTGGGCAGGGCGATGCGCTTGCCCGGCGTGCCGGCCGCCAGGAGCACGGCGGCCATGCTGGCGGCCTGGCCGACGCCGATGGTCGTGATCTCGTTGCCGACGTACTGCATGGTGTCGTAGATGGCCAGGCCGGCCGTGATCGAGCCGCCCGGCGAGTTGATGTACAGCGAGATCTCCTTGTCCGGGTTCTCGGCCTCCAGGAACAGGAGCTGGGCGATGACCGTGTTGGCCAGGGCGTCGTCGATCTCCGTCCCGATGAAGATGATGTTGTCGCGCAGCAGGCGCGAGTAGATGTCGTAGGCCCGCTCCGAGCGGCCGTCCTGTTCCACGACGAAGGGGATGAGGGTCATGGGGAAATCCCGGGGAACCCGGTCACTCCATTATAGCCTGGCCGACCAGGAAGTCAACGGTCTTGCGCAGGATCAGGCTGGCCCGCAGGCCTTCCCGGCGTCCTTCCTGGGCGAAGCTGTCCAGCAGCCGGGCGGGCGGGACGCCGTTGGCCTGGGCCAGGTCGCGGATCTCCTGGTCGACCTCGTCGTCGGAGACGGCGATCTTCTCGGCCTCGGCGATCCGCTGCAGCAGAAGCTGGCGCTGGATGGCCGCGGCGGCCTGCTCCCGGGCCCGCGGGCGGAACTGCTCGACCAGCTCGGGCGTGACGCTCTCGGCCGGAACGGATTGGAAGGTCTTCTTCAACACCTCCTCGGCCTCCTCGTCGACGGCCGCCGGAGGCAGGGTCATGGCCGTCTGCTCGATCAGCTGCCGGAGGACGTCCTCGGAGGCGTCCCGCCGGGCCTGCGCCTCCCGCGACTTGCCCAGCTCGGCCCGGATCTTGTCCTTCAGCCCGGCCAGGCTCTCGAACTCGCCCAGGCTGCGGGCGAACTCGTCGTTGGCCTCGGGCAGCCGCTCGGCCTTGATGGACTGGACCTTGAGGCTGTACTCGACGGCCTTGCCGGCCAAGGCTCGGACCGGAGCGTCCTCGGGGTAGGCGGTCTGGAAGACCTTGCCCTCCCCCGCCCGGAGGCCGCGCACGTTCTCGTCCACGGCCGGGTCGTTGCCGGGCCGCCCGACCAGGATGACCGTCTTCTCCGTCGGCCGCATCCGCTTGGTCCGCAGGTCCCGGCCCTGCAGCTCGATGACCACGTAGTCGCCCTCCTGGACGCCCCGGCCCTCGACCGGATCGTATTCGGCCGACTTGCGCCGCAGGTCCTCGACGGTCTTGTCCACCTCGGCTTCCGTCACCTCGGCCGGCTTCAGGCTCGTTCGGACCTTGCGGTAGGCCGGCAGGGCGAACTCCGGCCAAACCTCGATGATGGCCTTGAAGCGCAGCGGCTGCCCGTCCTCCAGGGACAGGTCCTCGATCCGCGGCGTGCCGACCGGGCGGAGGGCGCGCTCCGTCAAAACTTCCTCGAGGACCCGGGGCACCAGCTCGTCGATGAGGGCGTGCCGGATCTCGTGCTGGTAGATCTGCTTGACCATGTCGAGGGGGGCCTTGCCGGCCCGGAAGCCCTTGAGCCGAGCCCGCTCGGCGAAGTGCTCCAGGACGTGCTCGAGCTCGTGGGCCACTTCGGCCGCGCTCAGCTCGGCCCGAATCTCCTTGCGGACCGGATCAAGATCCTGCACCTGGCTTGTCAGGCGGTCGGTCGTTTCGGTCATGGGAATCCCATCCTTGTCCGGGGATCGTTCATGGGCAGAGCGGGAATCGAACCCGCACTCCCTTTCAGGAACTAGGTCCTAAGCCTAGCGCGTCTGCCGTTCCGCCACCTGCCCATATGAAGCATTCCGCCGTCGCGTCGAGGAATCCAGGAGACGTGTTCGAAAGGAACGGGGGAGCTGAAGAGGCGTATCTTACCCTACGCCGCCGTCCCTGTCAATCCGGGCCGGGAAGAAAAGGGAGGGGAGAAGCCCCCATCCCCGACCGGGGATGGGGGCGGGGGGAAGCGGCGAGACGCTTACTTGATGTAGCCGCGCAGCTTGGCCGCCAGGCCGGCGTCCAGGCTCTGCAGCTTGTTGGCCACTTCGCGGGCGCTGTAGCGGTCCTTCAGGTTCAAGTAGATGATGCCCAGGTTGAAGAGGGCCGTGGCATCATCCGGCTTCAGATCGACGGCCTTCTTGATCGGGTCCATGGCCGCCGCGAACTGCTTGGTCTGCATCCGGCACATGCCGATGTAGAGGTAGCCGTAGAAGCTGTCGGAGACGATCTCGACGTTCTTCTGGAACGCCTTGTCCGCCTCGGGGTAGTTCTTCTGCATGTAGTAGCAGTAGCCGATCTGGAACCAGGCGTTGCCGTTGGAGGGATTGACCTCGACCGACTTGCGGAACTGGGCGATGGCCTCGGGGTAGTTCTGCAGCTTCTGGTACATGAAGCCGAGGTTGTAGTAGGCCTCGGGGTCGCGGGGGTTGATCTCGATCAGCTTCCGGCCGGCGGCGATGGCCTTGTCCGGCTGATTGGCCTTGTCGTACATGGCCAGGATGCCCTGGTAGTAGTTGCGGGCGTCCTTGGGGCTCAGCTCGGCCAGCTTGGCGTAGACGGCGGCCGCCTCGTCGTACTTGGCGGCCTGCTCCAGGGCCCGGGCCTGGCGGTAGGCCAGGGACTGGTCGTCGGGCTGGCCCTTGACGGCCTCGCCGAAGGCGGCCGCGGCCTTGTCGAACTCCTTGGTCTCCATCCGGCAGTCGCCGATGGCCTTATAGATCGTCCAGGCGTTGGCCGGCTGGGCGGCCAGGTACTTCTCGTAGGCCTCGGCGGCCTTGGCCCATTCCCGTCCGTCCTGGTAGGCGTTGCCGAGGAACATCAGGGCTTCCTTCCGGCTCGGGTCCAGGGCCAGGGCCTTCTCCAGGTAAGGGGCAGCTTCCATCGGCTTCTGGATTCGGACCAGGACCTCGCCGAGGCCGATATGGGCGGGGACGCTCTGGGCGTCGATCTCGATGACCTTCTTGAAGGCCGTCACCGCGTTGGCGTAGTCGCGCTGCTTGTTGTAGACCGAGGAGAGCAGGGTCCAGGCGGCCAGGTTGCCGGCTTGGGCCTTGACCACCTTCTCCAGGTTCCGCTGGGCGTTGAGCGACTCGTCCATCCAGTTGTAGAGGCGGCCGGCCAGCCAGGCGCCCTCGAAGGTGGCCAGATAGTCTTCGGCCTGGCGCGACGCGAGCGGCTGCAGGGCCGCGGCCTTCAATCCGGTCAAGGCCGAAGCCGGGACGACGAACCGCAGGCGCCGGTCCAGGATGGTCAGCAGGCCGGCCAGCTTGCCGTCCTCGCCGAAGACGGGGGCCCCCGAGAAGGTCTCGGGCACGCCGGCGCTGGCTTCGCCGATCGACAGGCCGCCGCCCAGATCGCGCAGCTCGCGTATGTCGCCCGAGCCGACCACGATCTCGCCCGCCTCATTGCCTCCGACGGCCACGAACTTGAAGCCCTTGGCCAGGGCCCCGGAGGCCGGGACGAGAGGAGTCGCCTTGCCCTTGATCCGGATCAGGGCCAAATCGAGGCTCTTATCGACGGCCAGGAGGCCCTCGATGTCGACCTTCTTCTTCTTGTTGTTGTATCCGACGGCCGAGGCGGCGCCGCTGACAAGGTGATAGCTGGTGATGGCGGCGTCCTTGGCGACCACGATGGCCGAGCCCTTGGCGATCTCCTTGCCGTCCTTGTCCAGGGCGACCAGGGCCAAGACGCCGGGGCCGGACTCTTCCAGCCGCTTGAGGGCCGGATCGTCCTGCGCGGGCCGGGCCGAGAGAGAGCCGGCGCAGAGCGCCAGGCAGAGAGCAATGGAAACGGATTTGAGCTTCATGATGCCTCCTGAAGGCCGCGTCGCGGCCCGGATGAATGGATATTTTGACATGGCCTCGAGGCTCTGTCAATCGGCGGATTGACTTGTCCGTGCTCATCGGGTAGGTTGAGGTCCCATGGTCCGCGCCCCGGCCCGTCTCCTCGTCCTCACCGCGGCTCTGTTGGCCGCGGGATGGGGGCTTGTGGCCTCCGGCCGGGGCCCTCTGCGGGACTTCCAGGTCAATCGGCAGGCCGGAGATCGCCTTCTTCACGGGGAGACGCTCTACCGCGTCTCCGACGAGCACTACCAGTTCAAGTACGCCCCCTTCTCGGCCATGATCTATGTCCCCCTGGCCCTCCTCCCGCTGCCGGCCGCCAAGGCCGCCTGGCTGGCCCTGGTCCTGGCCGCCATCCTCGCCGCCGCCGCCTGGTCAGCCCGCTTATCGGGCCTCGATCGCCGGACCGGCCCCTGGCGGGCGGCCCTGCCCGCCCTCATCCTGGCCAAGTATTTCCTGCGGGAGCTCGAGCTCGGCCAGATCAACGCCGTCATAACCGCCCTCTTCCTCGGCTTGGCCTGGCTGCTTTCGGCCCCCCGGGGGTCGGCGTCCCGCCGGCCGGCAGGCCAAGCCGCTGCCGGCCTACTGGCCGGCCTGGGGGCGGCCCTCAAGCCCTACGGCCTGATCATGCTGCCCTATCTCCTCCTCCGGAGGCGTTGGACGGCCTTCATGACGGCAACCGGCTTTGTGGCCGCCTCTCTCCTGCTGCCGAGCGTCTTCTACGGCTGGGAGGGCAATGGGCGGGTCCACGCGGAATGGGCTCGGACGCTGTCCCAGTCCACGCCCCCCCTTCTCGTCTCCCGGGACAACGTCTCGCTGCTGGCCTTCTTCGCCAAGTGGATCGGCCCGGGCCCGACGGCGACGCTTCTTTACGCGGCCGGCCTCGCTGTCCTGGCCGCGGCGACGGTCTTCGTCCTGAGGAAGGGGCGCGGCCTGGATCGTCCCGAGCCGCTCGAGATCGGCCTGCTCCTCCTGTTCATCCCTCTGATCTCGCCGCTGGGCTGGGAGTACACCTACCTGTCGGCCATCCTGGCCGTCTCCCTCCTCCTGGCCGCCTGGGCCCGGCTCCCCCGCGGCCTCCGGATCCTCCTGGCGGCGGACCTGGCCGTGATCGCCCTGTCGATCTACGACCTGATGCGGCCGGCTCTCTTTCGCGTCTACTTGGACCGATCGATCCCGACGATCGCCTTCCTGATCCTGGCCGCGGCCCTTGTCGAGATGCGCCGCCGGAAGCTGGCTTGAGCCCCGCCGAGAGCCGGCCGTAATGACCTCGCCGCGGTCGGGAATGGGTTGGCTCTACGGCTTGTCCCTCCTCGCCGCGGCCGCGGGCCTGGCCGCCGTCGTCGCCGCTCCCCTGCTGCTGGCCGGCGGCTCGCGCGTCTCGGTCTTCCTCTATGCGGCCTTCTCGCCCCTCTGCCACCAAGACCCCGGCCGCTGCTTCTCGCTGGCCGGCTTCCCGATGGCCGTCTGCGCCCGCTGCGCCGGCATCTACGGCGGGGCCTTCGTGGGCCTCCTCATCCGGCCCTGGCTTCGCCCCCTGACCGACCTGCGGCTGCCGCCGCGCCGGACTTTCCTGGCCGTCTCCCTGCCTTTGGCCGTCGATGCCGCCGGCAATATCCTCGGCCTGTGGAGCTCCCCGGCCCTTCTGCGCTTCGCCGTCGGCGGGCTCTGGGGCCTGATCCTTCCGCCCTACTTCCTGGCCGGCCTGGGCGGCCTGATTGCGTCCCGGTCCGGAAAAAAATAGAATGTCCTTTCCATGGACAGGAGTATGAACGGGCCCCGATCCCGCCCCATCTGGCCGGCCCTGGCCGCCGGCGCCGCGGCCGGAGCCCTGTCGAGCCTGCCTTACGCCGGCTGCCTCTGCTGTCTGTGGATCATCGGCGGCGGGATCGCGGCGGGATTCCTCCTGGTCCGATCCTCTCCCGTGCCGCCCCCGCCCGGAGACGCGGCCCGGATCGGGGCCTTGGCCGGCGTCGCGGCGGCGGCCGTCTCGTCCCTCATGAGCATCCCCTTGGCCCGCTTCAATGCGGCCTTCGCCCGCCGCTTCCTGGAGCGGATGGCCGAGTACGTCCCGGAGATGCCGGCCGGCTGGGAGTCATGGCTGACCCAGGGCGGAGGCGCCCCTCTCTCGCTGCCCTGGTTTCTGGCCGGCTTCGTCCTCAATGCCGCCGTCTTCGCCGCCTTGGCCGCTCTGGGCGGGACCATCGGCGTCAACCTCTTCGTTCAGCGGTCCGGCGCGGCTCCCTCGAATCCGCCCGAACCTGGGAGCCCCTCATGAAGCATCTCAAGACCCAAGTCATCGTCAACCCCGCCTCGGCCAAGGGCCAGACCCAGCGTCGATGGTCCCAGATCAAGGCCGGCATGCTCCATTTCATCAGGGAGTTCAAGGTCGAGTTCACCGAGAAGCCCCTGCAGGCCATCGATATCGCCCGCTCGGCCCTGCGGGAGGGGACCGACCTGGTCATCGGCGTCGGAGGGGACGGCACGATGAACGAGATCGCTAACGGCTTCTACGACGACGCCCGCCTGATCAATCCGGAGGCCGCCTTGGGCATCCTCCCGTCCGGCTCGGGCTGCGACCTGACCCGGACCTTGAGGATTCCCCCCCGCCTGGAAGGGGCCATGCAGATCATCACCGAGGCCCCGACCCAGTCCATCGACGTCGGACGGGTCGAGTTCCTGGACGAGGCCGGCCGGCCGGCCGAGCGGGTCTTCCTCAACGTGGCCGACTTCGGGGTCGGCGGCGAGGTCTGCCACAAGGTCAACCAACGGCGCCTGGAGAGAAAGGCCTCCTCCTACGTTCGCTGTCTGGTCGAGACCATGGCCCATTATCGCGCCAAGCGGGTTCGCATCCGGATCGACGGCCAGGACGTCCCGCGCAGCGAGTACCTCATCGGAGCCGTGGCCAACGGCCGCGTCTTCGGCAAGGGCATGAAGATCGCTCCGGAAGCCCGCTTGGACGACGGCCTCTTCGACACCGTCCTGGTCAAAGGCATGCGCTTCCTCGAGTTCTGCCGCCAGGGCTGGAAGCTGATGAACGGATCGCACATCCGCTACCGCAAGGTCAGCGTCTTGCGCGGCCGGCGCGTGGAAGCCTCGCCCGAGCCGGGCGAGCCGCCCGTGCTTCTGGAATTCGACGGCGAACAGCTGGGAACGCTGCCGGCCGTCTTCACCCTGACCCCCCGCAGCCTGCCCATCAAGGGATATCTGTAGGGATCGCCCGGAGAGGGCCCGGCCCTCAGCGGGCCGGGCGTCGGAGCATGCCGGGATCGTTGGTCACGATGCGGCGCCCCTGGGCATCGACGGTCGTATAGAAGCGGGCCCGGACCCTCGTCCCGGCCTTGCGGTAGGACGCCTGAACGGCGGCGATGTAGGCTTTTGTCTCCTTGTAGGGGGGGATGCCCTTGTACTTCGCCACGGCCGCCTGCCCGGCGTTGTAGGCCGCGAGGACGAGGGATGTCTTCCCGTCATAGAGCTTGTCCAGGTCCTTGAGGTAGCGGACCCCCCCGTCGATGTTCTGCTCGGGATCGAAGACGTCCCCGACTTTGTAGAAGGCCGCCGTCGCGGGCATCAGCTGCATCAGCCCCTGGGCTCCGGCCGCGGAGATGGCCCAGCGATTGTAGGCCGACTCGGCCTGGATGACGGCATGGACGAGGGCCGGATCGAGGCCGTGGCGACGGGCCGAGGTCCGGATCAGGGGATCATACTTGGTCTTGAGGTAAGCCGGGAAGCCGGCGCCGGAGGCGCGCGCCGCGCCGCCGAGAACGGCGGCCGCGGCCAGGAATCCCAGGGCGGGGAGCGAGAGCTTCACGGCTCCATCATGCCGGAATCCCCGGCCGGGCGTCAATCGCCTCTCGAGGTGATCGGGCGGAGGAGAAGAGCTCAGGCCATCCGGGCGACGGCCTCCGGGGCGGATTCCAGAGCTTGATCGAGCTGGCCGGCCAGGGGACCGCCGGCCTGGGCGAAGTCCGGCCGCCCGCCTCCCCCGCCCCCGATGAGGGGGGCCAGGGCTTTGATCAGGCCCGCGGCCGAGATCCGCCCCGAGACGTCCTTGCTGACCGAGGCCACCAGATAGGCCTTGCCCTCTCTCACCCCGCCCAGAAGGACGATCCCGGAGCCGAGCTTCTGCTTGAGCTGGTCGGCCATAGTCCGGGCCTCGTCGGGGCTGAGGTCCTCCATCCGGCGGACGAGCAGCTTGAGCCCGTTGACCTCCCGAACCGACTCCGCGGACGGCTCCGTCGAGCCGCTCAGAACCTTCTGTCGCAAGGCCCGGATCTCGTGCTCCTTGTCCTTGAGCAGGTCAAGCAGCTTCCCGGCCTGCTCCGCCAGATCCTTGCGGCCGACGTTCAGGACGCGGGCCGCTTCGGCGGCCTGCCGCTCGGCCTCCTGGACGTGGCGGAGGGCTTCCTCCCCGGTCAGGGCTTCGATCCGGCGCATGCCGGCCGCCACACTCGTCTCGGCCGTGATCTTGAACAGCCCGATCTGACCGGTCGATCCGGCGTGGGCGCCGCCGCAGAGCTCCCGGCTGAAGTCGCCGACCCCGATCATCCGGACGCGGTCGCCGTACTTCTCCTCGAAGATGGCCATGGCGCCCGATCGGAGGCCTTCCTCGAGCGACATCTCCTTGACCTCGACGGGATCGTCGTTGCGGATCTCCTGGTTGACCAGAGCCTCGACCCGCTCGATCTCCTCGGGAGAGAGGGCCTGAAAATGGGTGAAGTCGAAGCGCAGCCGGAGGGGCGAGACCAGCGAGCCGGCCTGCTTGACGTGCTCGCCGAGGACCTGGCGCAGGGCGGCATGCAGCAGGTGGGTGGCGGTGTGGTTGGCCCGCACGGCCCGGCGCCTATCGGCGTCCACGGCCGCTTCGACCGTATCGCCCTCGGCCAGCCGCCCGGCCAAGACGCGGAGCCTGTGGCTTCGGACGTCGGGGACGGGATAGTAGGCCGACTCGACCACGGCCGCGAAGCGGCTGTTCTTGAGGCGGCCGGAGTCGCCGACCTGCCCTCCGGCCTCGGCGTAGAAGGGCGTCACGTCCAAGACGGCCTCGCCGGCCTCGCCTTCGCGGAGCTCGCTCGTCCGGGCGCCGTCCCGGAAGAGGGCCAGGACCCGCGCTTCGGAGACCGTCAGAAGGTCATACCCGGCAAAGGCGGAGGACGCCCCGGCCAGGCCTTCAAAGGCCTTCCGCTCCTGGCTCCGGGTGTCCCCCTTCCAGGACTGGCGGGCCCGGCTCTTCTGCGCCTCCAGCTCGGTCGAGAATCCGGCTTCGTCGAGCCCGAGCCCCTCCTCGGCCGCCATCTCCCGGGTCAGGTCCAGGGGAAATCCGTATGTGTCGTAGAGCTTGAAGGCGGCGGCGCCGGTCAGCAGGCCGTCTCCGGCGGCGCGGGCTTCCTCGGCCAGCCCCTGAAAGACGCGCTGCCCCGACGCCAAGGTCTGGGCGAAGCGCTCCTCCTCCGACCGGCAGACGCGGGCGATGAGCGGCTGGGCCGTCAGAAGCTCGGGGTAAGCGGCTTTCATGACCTCGGCCACGGTCCCGGTCAGGGTGTGGACGAAGGGCCGCTCCAAGCCCAGCCGGGCCCCGTGGCGGAAGGCCCGGCGGATGAGCCGGCGCAGGACGTAGCCGCGGCCGTCATTGGACGGCATGACCCCGTCGCTGATGAGGAAGGCGGCCGAGCGGGCATGGTCGGCGATGACCCGCAAGGCCACCGCCTCCTCGCCCTCGGCCCGGGCCTCGCGCCCGGCCAGGGCCGCCGCGGCGGCGATGATGGGGGTGAAGAGGTCGGTGTCCCAGTTGCTGGTCCGGCCCTGGAGCACGGCGGCCATCCGCTCCAGGCCCATGCCGGTGTCGATGGACGGCTTGGGCAGGGGCTTGATCGCCCCCGCGCCGTCCTGCTCGGACTGCATGAAGACCAGGTTCCAGAGCTCGACGAAGCGGTCGCTGCCGGACTCGATCAGAGCCCGCGGCTCGCCGGCCTCCAAGCCCGGGTTGAGGTCGAAGTGGAGCTCCGAGCAGGGGCCGCAGGGACCGGTATCGCCCATGGCCCAGAAGTTGTCCTTCTTGCCGAAGCGGAAGATGCGCTCGGCCGGGATGCCGATGGACTTGCGCCAGAGGTCGTAGGCCTCGTCGTCGTCCAGGTAGACGGTGGCGTAGAGGCGGTCGGCAGGCAGGCCGAAGACCCCATGGACCAGCTCCCAAGCGTAGGCGATGGCCTCCTTCTTGAAGTAATCCCCGAAGGAGAAGTTGCCGAGCATCTCGAAGAAGGTATGGTGCTTGACCGTCCGGCCGACCTGCTCCAGGTCGTTGTGCTTGCCGGAGACGCGCATGCACTTCTGGACCGAGGCCGCCCGGCTGTAGGGTCGCGTCTCCAGACCGAGGAAGACCGCCTTGAACTGGTTCATCCCGGCATTGGTGAAGAGCAGGCTCGGATCGTCCTTGGGCAGGAGGGAGGCGCTGGCCACGATCTTATGGCCGCGGCCGGCGAAGTAGTCGAGGAAGGTCTCGCGGATGCGCTGGGCGTTCATGGTGGGATCCTTGGCCTAGCGGGCCGGCTTGGCCTTGGCCAGGCTCAGCTCCATCTCCTCCCGGGCGATGTCCTGGGTCGACTGGATGCCCTGGACCCGGAGGCGGAAGTTGTCGGGGCTGGTCGAGTAGCGCAGGCCCTGATCGAAGGAGATGTAGCCCTTGTCGAAGAGCTGGAAGACGGACTGGTCGAAGGTCTGCATGCCGTACTGGGACGTCCCGGCGGCCAGGGCGTCGCGGATGAGCGAGGTCTTCTCCCGCTCCTGGATGCACTCCCGGACATAAGGCGTGGCGATCAGGACCTCCACCGCCGGCACCCGCCCCTTGCCGTCCCGGCGCGGCACCAGGCGCTGGGAGATCACGGCCTGCAGGATGGAGGCCAGCTGCAGCCGGACCTGCCGCTGCTGATGGGGCGGGAAGGCGGAGACGATCCGGTTGATCGTCTCGGGAGCGTCGACGGTGTGGAGGGTGCTGAGGACCAGGTGGCCGGTCTCCGCCGCCAACAGGGCCGTCTCGATGGTCTCCAGGTCGCGCATCTCGCCGACCAGGATGATGTCGGGATCCTCGCGCAGCGCTCCCCGCAGACCGCGGGCGAAGGACTCGACGTCCCCGCCCACCTCGCGCTGGCAGACGAGACTCATCTTGTCCCGGTGCAGGTACTCGATGGGATCCTCGATGGTGATGATGTGCTCCCGCCGGGTCCGGTTGATGAAGTCGATCATCGAGGCCAGGGTGGTCGTCTTGCCGCTTCCGGTCGAGCCGGTGACGAGGACCAGGCCTCGCTCGGCCGAGGCGATCTTCTCCGTCACGGCCGGCAGCAGAAGGTCCTGGAAGGAGCGGACCTCGAAGGGGATGATCCGCAGGGCGACGGCCAGCGAGCCCCGCTGGCGGAAGATGCTGCCCCGGAAGCGGCCGAAGCCGGGCAGGCTGTAGGCCAAGTCCAGGTCGTTCTCGTCCTCCATGCGCCGGCGCTGGGCCTCGGTCAGGATCTGGCCGGCCAGCGCCTCGGCGTCCTGGGAGCTCAGCTTGGGCAGCTGGGCCAGGGGGACAAGGTCGCCGTGGATTCGGAGCTGGGGATGGTTGCCGGCCTTGATATGGACGTCGGAGGCGTCCATCTCGATGGCGATCTTGAGCAGCTCGTCGATGTGCATGGCGGTCTCCCGGCGACCCATCTTACCTGGCCGGACCCGTCCCGGTCAATCCGAAGCCGCGGATCTCGGCCGGGAGGGGCTTCAGCTCGTCTCGCCGCAGTAGGGGCAGTGGCGGGAGCGGAAGGGCAGCGGGCGCCGGCAGTTCCAGCAAAGGTCCCCGGACGGCCGCTCGCGGGCCCGGATGCGGCCCAGGATGTCGTCCAGCTCGGACTTGGCATGCCTCTCGCCCCGGATCTCGGCCAAGGCCCGCAGCAGCTCGCCCGGCCTCTGAAAGCGGTCCTCAATCCGGGCCGCCAGGCACTTCATGATGATCTCGTCCAGCTCGCGCGGGATGCGCATGTTCTTGACCCGGGGGGGCGTGATCTTGCCCTCCTGGGCCTTCTCCAGGATCTTGAACGGATCGGGATCGTAGATCGGCGGCCGCCCGATCAGCATCTCGTAGAGGATGCAGCCCATGGAGTAGATGTCGGCGGCGAAGCCGGCCTTGCCCAGGAACTGCTCCGGGGCCATGTAGGGCGGCGACCCGATCCGGGTGGTAGCGTAGGGGACGTTCTGCAGCCAGGCGGAGGTCCCGAAGTCGGTGATCTTGACCTGGCCCTCCTCGGAGACCATGATATTGGACGGCCTCAGGTCGCGGTGGATGATCTTGTTCTTGTGCGCGTGCTCGACGCCGGCCGCCACTTGGCGGAGGATGTCGATCGCCGCCGGCGCCTCCAGCGTCTTCTCCTTCTGCAGGATCTTCTCCAGGGTCCGGCCGCGGACGTACTCCATGACGAAGAAGAAGACCTTGTCCACCTTCTCAGCCGCCAGGAGGCGGACGATGTTGGGGTGGTCCAAGGCGGCCTGCAGGCGCGGCTCCTTGAGCAGCTTGTACAGCTCCAGCGACTGCTTGTGGGGAACCTTGATGGCGACCTTGATGTCGAGCCAGACGTCCTTGGCCAGGTAGACCGAGCCGAATCCCCCGCTGCCCAGGGAGCGGATGATCTCGTACTTGCCGACCTTCTGGCCCTGCATGAACACGCTAGAGGCTCCTCGCGTGCGTCAGGATGGCCACGGCGCTCACGGCCGCCGTCTCCGCCCGCAGGATATTGGGACCGAGGCTGACGGGCTCGTATCCGGCCGCCGCCGCCTCCGCCAGCTCCGCTTCGGCGAAGCCCCCTTCCGGCCCGACCAGCAGAGTCCAGGCTTCGCGCTCCGAGCCCCCGGGGGCCGGTGCGTCGGCCAGGACGTCCCTGAAAGGCCGCCCGCCCTGTTCGGCCAGGATGACCTTGCGGGCCGGCTCCGCCTCGGCCAGGAAAGCGGTCAGAGAGACCGGGGCGGCGAAGCCGGGCACCCGCCCGCTCCGGCATTGCTTGGCCGCGGCCAAGGCTACTTGCCGCCACCGCTCGATCTTTCTCTCCGCGGATCCCTCCAGCCGGACGACCGAACGTGAAGCCAGGACCGGACGCAGGACCGCCACGCCCCACTCCACGGCTCCCGAGATGACATCGTCCCAGGCTCGGCCCTTGAGCAGCCCCTGGGCCAGGGTGACGCGCGGTCCGGAGCTTCCGGGGGGGACGCGCCGGCCGAGGATCAGCCGGGTCCGTTCGGGACCGACGGACTCGACCCGGGCTTGGACCTTGCCCCCCTCCTCGTCAAAGAGCCAGACCTCCCGGCCCGGGCGGATGCGGGCCACCCGGGCGAGGTGGTGGTGCTCCGGCCCCTCGAGGACGCACTCGGCCCCGGCCAGCCGGGCCTTCTCCATAAAGAACAGATCCGCCGTCACCGCTCGTCCTTGGCCGGAGCCGGGCGGGCCTTGCGCACGGCCACGGAATCCAGCATCTCCAGCGGCTCGCGGCGCAAGGCCGCCAGCTGCTTGAGGAGGGATCTCTCCTCCCGGCTCAGATCCGAGGGCGTCTGGACCTGGATCCGGACGAAGAGGTCCCCCGGCCGCCGGCTGTTCAGCTCGCGGATGCCCTGTCCCTTGATCCGGAAGACCGAGCCCGACTGCGTCCCGGGCGGGATCTTGAGCCTTTCCGACCCTCCCGCCAGAAGGGGGATCTCCAGGCTCAGGCCCAGAGCCGCCTGAGCAAAGGACAGGCCGACATCGCAGGACAGGTGGCCGTCCTGGCGAACGAAGAAGTCGTGAGGCCGGATGCGGATGCCGACATAGAGGTCGCCGGCGGGAGCGCCTCTCTCGCCGGCCTCCCCCTCCCCGGTCAAGCGCAGCCGCGTCCCCTCGTCGATGCCGGCCGGGATGCGGACCCGGAGGTCCTTCTTGGCCCGCTTGATGCCGCTGCCCCGGCAGTCTTCGCAGGGCGAGGCGATGATCTCCCCCTCGCCGCGGCAGCGCGGGCACGTCTCGGTCATGACGAAGAAGCCCCTCTGGTGGCGGGTCTTGCCGCGGCCGCCGCAGGCCGGACAGGACGTCTTGCGGGTGCCCGGCTTGAGCCCGGAGCCATGGCAGGACGGGCAGGACTCGGCCCGGTCGAGGGCGATCTCCTTCTCCGCGCCGGCGGCCGCCTCCTCCAGGCTGACCTCGAGCTCCAGGGCCAAGTCCCGTCCCCGGGCCTGGGTCCGGCTCCTCCGCCCGCCGCCGAAGAGGTCGCCCAAGCCGAAGTTGATGCCGAAGAAGCTGCCCAGGATGTCCTCGAAGTCGCCGAAGGTCGAGGGATCGAATCCCTGGAATCCCTCGCCCCGCAGGCCCTCGTGGCCGTAGCGGTCATAGGCGGCCCGCTTCTCGGGATCGCCCAGGACGCTGTAGGCTTCAGCCGCCTCCTTGAAGCGCTCCTCGGCCGCCTTGTCCCCGGGATTGCGGTCGGGGTGGTCGCGAAGGGCCGCCTGCCGGTAGGCCTTCTTGATCTCGTCGGCGCCCGCCTGCCGCGGGACGCCCAGCACGTCATAATAGTCGCGTTTGGCCATCTTTCGCATCTCGGGCCGAAGCCCGCTCCATGATCTCCTTCTTCTGGGCCCCGGAGAGCCCCGCCGCCGGCTCGACGACCATCCTCTGCTCGCGGCCGGAGGCGGTGTCGCGGGCCGAGACGCGGACCATGCCGTTGGCGTCGATCTCGAAGGTCACGTCGATCCGGGGAACGCCGGCGCCGGCCGGCGCGATCCCGACCAGGTCGAACATTCCCAGGGAGGCGTTCTCGGCGGCCAGGGAGCCCTCGCCCTGCAGGACGTGGATGCGGACCCGCCGCTGCCCGTCCTCGACCGTGGTGAAGGCCTTGCTCTTGCGGACCGGCAGGGTGGCGTTCTTCTCGATGATCCGCTCGAAGCCGCCTTGCTCCGTCTCGATGCCCAGCGACAGGGAGGTCACGTCCAGGAGGAGGACGATCTCGGACATCTCCCCGGCCAGGATCCCGGCCTGGATGGCGGCGCCCAAAGCCACGCCTTCGTCCGGATTGAGGTGATCGTCGGGCGTCCGGCCGAAGAAGTCCGCCGCCCGCCGCCGCAAGAGCGGCATGCGGGTCTGGCCGCCGACCAAGAGCACCGAATCGATCTCCTGAGGGCGCAGGCCCGACTCGCCCAGAACCTGCCCGACCAGGGGAAAGGCCTTCTCAACCAGGTCGCCGGTCAGCTCCTCGAGCAGGGGGCGGGTCAAGGTCCGGCGCAGGTGGCGGGAGCCCGATCCGACCGAGGCCAGGAACGGGAGGTTGATCTCGGACTCCTGGGTAAAGGACAGCTCCCGCTTGGCCTTCTCGGCCGCCTCCTTGATCCGCTGCAGGGCGTACTTGTCCCGGCTGAGGTCCTCCCGGGTCTCCTTGCGGAACTCCTCCAGGATCCAATCGACCAGCCGGCGATCGAAGTCCTCGCCGCCGAGATAGGAGTCTCCGGCCGTGGCCAGGACGTGGAACACGCCGTCGCTGATCTCCAGGAGGGTGATATCGAACGTGCCGCCGCCCATGTCGAAGACCGCGATCCTGCCCGTCCGCCGGCGGTGGAGGCCGTAGGCCAGGCTGGCCGCCGTCGGCTCGTTGATGATCCTCAGGGCGTCCAGTCCGGCCAGCAGGGCCGCGTCCTTGGTGGCCTGACGCTGGTTGTCGTCGAAGTGGGCCGGCACGGTGATCACGGCCTCCCGCACGGCGGCGCCGAAATAGGCTTCGGCGCTCTTCTTCAAATAGCCCAGGACCAGGCTGGCGACTTCCTGGGGAGAGATGAGACGATCCCCGACCTGAATCAGGACGTCGCCGTTGGCCGCCTCGGCCAAGGCGTAAGGCAGCCGCCGCCGGGCTTCCTGGACGCGGGCCGAGCGGAGCTTCTGTCCGATCAGCCGCTTGACGGCGAAGAGCGTCCGCTCCGGATTGGTCAGGGCCTGCCGCAGGGCCAGGTTCCCGACCAGGACCTCCCCGGTCGTAGCCAGGCAGACCATCGAGGGCGTCGTCGCGGCGCCCTCCAGGTTGGGGATGACGACCGCTCCGCCCTCGACCATCCCGGCCAGACAGGAGTAGGTCGTTCCCAAGTCGATGCCGATGCGGGGCTCCACGGCGTCAGTCTCTCTTGGCCGGGACGAGGACCTTGACCAGGGCCGGCCGCAGGAGGCGGTCGTGCAGGCGGTAGCCCCGCTGCAGCTCCTCGGCCACCCGAGGCTCGTCCGTCTCCGCCGACTCCTCCGTGACGATGGCCTGTTGGAAGGCCGGATCGAAGAGGTCGCTCGCGACTTCGACGGGCGTCACCCCGCGCTTGCGCAAGAGATCGAGCATCTGCTTGTGGATCAGCCCGATCCCGGCCCGGAAGGACTCCGGGCCGGCCTCGTCGCCGGCCGCCATGGCCCGCTCGAAGTTGTCGACGACCGTCAGCATCTCTTTCAGCACGTCGGAGAGGCCGAACTGGATGTACTCGGACCTCTCCCGGTCCAGCCGCTTGCGCTGGTTCTCGAGCTCCGCGGCCGTCCGCAGGAGCCGGTCCTTCAGCCGAGCCGCCTCGGCCCGGGCTTCCTCCAGCTCCTCGGCCAGCCGCTTTCGGCCGCGGCGGGCGGGCTCGGTCTCCTCTTCCTTGGAATCGGGGGCCGCGGACGGCGGCTCCGGGGGGTCCGGCTCCTGGGCCGTCGGCTCCGGGACGGGATGCGGCGCCTCGGACTCCGAGGCGCCGTCCGGCTTGCGATCGTCGTCTTGGCTCGGCATGGCGGGATTGACCTCAAGAGAATTTGCGGCTGATCGTCCGGCTCAGCTTGGACGCGACGCGGTCGACCAGCGGGATGATCTTCTGGTAAGGAAGGCGCTTGGGCCCGATGATCCCGAGCGAGCCCAAGACCTGGCTGTCATCGCCGTAGGGAGAGAGGATCAGGGTGCACTCGGCGATTTGAGGCGCCTGGGCTTCGTCGCCGATCAGGACCTTGACCCGGTCCAGGGCGATGAAGTCCGAGAGGAGCCTGGCCAGCGAGGCTTTCTCCTCGAAGTTGCGCAGGAGGTCCCGCAGGACGCTCCGCTCGGCCTCGTCGAACTTGCCGACCAGCCGCGAGGCGCCTTGGACGATCAGGGGAGGCTCGCTGTCCTCCTGGGCCAGCGAGGCCTCCAGGAGGGACATCAGCCGGGAGTAGGCCTGGTCGAACTGGGACTTGGCCCGCGGCAAGTCGCGGAGCAGGAAGTCGCGCACCGCGACCAGGCTCTTGCCGGCGAAGCTCTGGTTGATGGACTGCGAGGCGCGGTCGAGCTCGGCCTGGGTGAAGTAGGCCCGGGCCGAGACGATCTCGGTCAGGACCATGTTGAAGGTCGTCACCAGGATGACCATGACCTTGGCTTCCCCGATCTTGACGAAGCGGAGGTGCTGGAAGTTGATCCGCGACACTCTCGGCGAGAGGACGAATCCGACGCTGTCGGATCCGTCGGCCAGGAGCCTCGAGGCCCCGTCCAGCAGGGCGTTGAAGTCGCCCGGCCGGGCGGCCAGCTCCCCGACCGGCAGGCCGGGATCCTCCAGGCTCCGCGGGCCGTCCGCGAGCAGGGCGTTGACGTAGAAGCGCAAGCCCTGGTCCGTCGGGACGCGGCCGGCCGAGGCATGGGGCTGGGCCAGGTAGCCCATCTCCTCCAGCTTGACCATGATGTTGCGGAGGGTGGCCGGGGAGTCGTCCGAGATGCGCCGGGCGTGGACCGCGCCGGAGGAAACGGCCCGGCCCGTCCGGAGGTAGACTTCGACGATCGTCCGTAGGACGAGGCGGTCCTTATCGCGCAGTCCGGATGGCGTCATGGGGATTCGCGGCTCATTATAGTCGGGGACGTGACGATGCGCAAACCGGCCGCCGGCGCGGCGCCCCGGCGGGACGCGCCGGCCGTCTCAAGCCGCCGGAAGCCGCTCCTCCCGGAAGGCGATGCCGCGCCGGGCGAGGTCGGCCAGGATGGGCCCGTAGATCTCGGGTCGGACGGGGACCAGGACGCCGCGGCTCGCCAGTCGGCCGTCGAGCAGCAGCCCGGCCGCCGCCGCCGCGGGCAGGCCGACGGTGCGCGACATCGAAGAGTCCCCGCCCGGACGCCCGTAGTCGATCAAGGTCGAGACGATCCTCTCGCGATCGCCCCGGCCGGTCCGGACGTCGAGAACATGCTGCAGGACGATCATGTCCCGCTCGCCGGGACGGTACTGCAGCCGGGCCAGCATCAGCCGCTCCAGGACATCGAGCGGCGAGCCCTTGTCCAGCCCCAGGGGCCGTTCCTCGAACAGTCCCAGCCAGGCCATCCGCTCCAGCTCTTCCGACTCCGGCGGAATCCCCAAGCGGGACGCCGCCGCCGACCGGGCCTCGGCCCCGGGCGCCGCGCCGGCCAGGGCCCGCGTCAAGTCGCGCGCGCTGAGGCCGGCCAGGGGGCGCTCCTCGCGGTCGAGGTATCCCAGGGAGGCCAAAGCTTTCAGGGTCCGGCACCAGCCGGGGTAGCGGTAGGTCCCCCGAAACATGGTCCGGGCGCCGGGGATGCCGTAGAGGTCCCTATACGGCAGGGAGTCGCGGTTGGGATAGGCTTCAAAGCGGCCGAGACCGGGGATCTCCTGGATCTCGAAATGGTCGAACAGCTCGCCCCCCGGAATCCTGATCTCACGGCCGTCCTTGAGGAAGCGGGCATCGTTGGTCCCGGCCAGCAGAACGCCTCGGGGCGACCAGGAGAACTTGTAGCCGAAGGGATTGTCGTTGGCTTCGGGGGCCGGCAGGCCGCCGCAGAACGAGGTGAAGCCCAGGACGGCTCCCCCATCGGCCTGGGCGGCGTGGATCAGGCGCATGGCCTCCATATGATCGAGGCCGGGGTCGAGGCCGACCTCGTTGATCAGGGCCAGGCCGGCGCGGCGCGCCTCCCCGTCCAGGGCCCGCATCGCCTCGCTGACATACGAGGTCGTGACCATGTGCTTGCCCCGCCGGAGGCAGGCTCTGGCCACCATGGGATGGAAGGCATAGGGCACGAGGCTGGCCACGAGGTCGGCCGCGCCGATCTCGGACTCCAGGCTTCTCTCATCCCTCAGATCGAGGCCGAAGGCGGAGGCCCGGGGGTGGGCCCCGGCCAAGGCGGCCGCCTTGTCGGGCTCCAAATCGCCGATCCGGACGCGGACGTTGTCCCTCTCCAAGAGCGCCCGGACAAAGGGGCCGGCCACGAAGCCCGCTCCGAGGACGAGGACGTCAGGCATGGGGATCCTCCGGACGGGACTCCCGGTCCAGGAACTCCCGCAGGTATTCGAAAGACGGGGTCAGCCGGCCGCGGCAAAGGATCATGGCTCGGCGCAGCGGAGCCGGCAGGCTCGCGCCCTCATCGAGGGCGAAGTCGGCTTTGGCCAAGGCCGGCAGAAAGCCCTTCAGGGCTTGACTGAAGAAGACCGACGACTCCAGGGGGATCTCGGCCGGAAGATTGTCCACGGCCATGATGGCCGGTCCCCGGCCCTCGAATCCCGATCGGGCCGTGTCGGTGACCGGATCGTAGATGAAGACGGGGTCGGACTGGCTGGTCGAATGGAGTGTGGCTTCGATGCCCCCCTCCACGTCGCAGGAGATGTCCCCGACGACGCGCAGCCGGGGCTGGCCGGATGCCGCGTAGGCTTCCCGAAGGTAGGCCTTGCTGAGGAAGCGGGGATAGGCGGGCGCCCAGTAGATGCCGTTCAGCAGAAGCGTCAGATGCGGCAGGTAGGCTTCCAGCAGGGGCTCGTAGGCGGCCGGGCTCTCGTAGTAGTCCTTCAGCTCGAAGAGCCGCCGCGGGTCCCGGGGCCGGACCAGGTGCTCCTCCCGGAAGACGGTCTTATACACCCGATGGGCCGAGTAGTTCTTCTGCCTCAGGAAGGAGCCGAACCGCTCCGGCGTCACCTCTTCCATGGGCAGGAGGTCGAAGATCTCCTGGGCGCCCTGGGAGACGTGCCCGTAGCCGGTGAAGCCGCAGATGAAGGGGACCAGGGCCTCGGGCAGCCCGTCGGTGCGTATGGCGTGGGCGACCTCGGCGATCTCCTCCTTGGCTTCCACCAGGCTGGTGTAGTGATAGGTCTGGAGCAGGCCCGCGAAGGGGCTGGTCCGCCCCTCGGCTTCCAGCTTCCGGCCGAGGGCCCAGAGGCTGTCGATCATCCCGGCCTGGCCGGCCTGGCGGCCGAAGAACAACAGGCGGCGGCTCTGCTCGTCGGTGATCTTCTCGTAGTCGAGGAGGGTGCAGCCGAGCTCCATCAGGCGGCGCAGCATGGGCATGTTATGGGACTGGCCCTTGATGGTGTGGGAGAAGAACAGATACGTCTTGCCCGCCTCGAGCAGCGGGATGGGGATCTCCTTGACGGCCAGGATGACCGAGCAGGGCGACAGGCTCTCCTCCACCGGGACGCCCTCCATGCGGTAATCCTCGTCGCGAAAGATCCGGATGGCGGAGGGTTGGACGATGAAGCTCAGACCGTGCTCCTGGCGGAGGTCCCTCATGTGGCTGGGAATGAGGGGGACGCGGCGCTCCCAAGGGCTTTTGTCTTCCCGTCGGACACCGATGACGTTGGACATGATCGCTTCCTTAGGTTGGTTCGAGGAGACCAAGGCTGAGCCGCCATTATGACATATCGGCGCGCGCTCCGACAAGCCCGGACTTCCCTTTTGAGCGGTGGCTCCCTATAATGAGGCCGCCATGTTCACCTTCCATAACACCCTGGGCGGGCGTCTCGAGCCTTTCGAGCCCCTCGTCCCCGGGCAGGTCGGCCTCTACACCTGCGGCCCGACGGTCTACGACACGCCCCATATCGGCAACTACCGGTCTTACGTCTTCGAGGACCTGCTCAAGAGGTCCCTCCAGCTGGGGGGGTGGCGCGTCCTCCATGTCATGAACATCACCGACGTGGACGACAAGACCATCCGCAACGCCGGCCGGCGGGGACTGTCCCTGGACGCCTATACCGCTCCCTTCATCGAGCAGTTCATGGCCGGGCTCCGGACGCTGCGCATCGAGCCGGCCGATTTCTACCCCCGGGCCACGGATCATATCCCCGAGATGGTGGCCCTCATCCAGGGCCTGCTCGACAAAGGCGTCGCCTACCGCAAGGACGGCTCCGTCTATTTCGCCATCGACAAGTTCCCGGGCTACGGCCGCCTGTCCGGCATCCGTCCGGAGGACCTGAGGACCACGGAGCGGATCGGGGCACGGCTGGAGACCGACGAGTACGAGAAGGACAGCGCCCGCGACTTCGCCCTATGGAAGGCGCCCAAGGCGGGCGAGCCGTCCTGGCCTTCCCCCTTCGGCCCCGGCCGGCCCGGCTGGCATATCGAGTGCTCGGCCATGAGCGCCAAGTACCTCGGGCCGACCTTCGACATCCACTGCGGCGGGGTGGACAACATCTTCCCCCATCACGAGAACGAGATCGCCCAGTCCGAGGCCCTGACCGGCCGGCCCTTCGTCCGCTACTGGCTGCATTGCCACCACCTCGTCATGGATGGCGAGAAGATGGCCAAATCCAAGGGCAATGTCCAGACCCTGGAGAGCCTGGCGGAGCGCGGCGTGGATCCCTCCGTCCTCCGCTTCTTCCTCCTCGGCACCCACTACCGGCGCGGCCTCAACTTCACCTTCGAGGCCCTGGAGCAAGCCGCGGCCGGTTTGCGGCGGATCACCGATTTCCTCTTCGAGCTGAAGGCCCGGGCCTTTCCCGAAGGCGGGGCCGGGGAAGCGGCCGGCATCGCGGCCGAGGCCGAGGCGGCTTTCCTGGCCGGGCTCGAGGACGACCTCAACATCTCGGTCGCCCTGACCGCCGTGTTCGACCTGGTCCGCAAGGGCCACCTCCTCATCAAGGACGAGCGCCTCCGAGCCGGCGGCGCGGCCGCCTTGGAGGACGGCCTCTACAAGATGGATGCCGTTCTGGCCGTCCTGCCCCCCCGGGGCGGCGCGGCCGAGATCGAGGCGTCCATCCGGGCCCGGATCGAAGCCCGCGAGGCGGCCCGCAAGTCCCGCGACTTCGCCCGGGCCGACGCCATCCGGGCCGAGCTCCTGGCCCAGGGCATCCTGCTTGAGGACACCAAGGACGGCGTCCGGTGGAAGATCGTCAAGACGGGCGGCGGCAGCTAGGCCAGCGGGGGGAGCAGGAGGCGGCCCGCCACTTGGAGGCCCGGGGCTTCCGGGTCGTCGCGCGCGGCTACCGGGCGCTTCGTGGCGAGATCGACATCATCGCCTGGGACGGCGAAACCCTCGTCTTCGTGGAAGTCAGGACCCGGACCGGGCCCGAATGCGGGTCGCCGGAGGAGTCCGTCACGCCGGCCAAGCAGAGGCAGGTCCGCCGCATCGCCGAATCCTTTCTCTACGAGTCCGGCCTGGGCTCGCCCTACTGCCGCTTCGACGTCGTGGCCGTCGACGTCGAGCCGGACGGGAGCCTGACCCTGCGCCACATCCCGGACGCTTTTTAAGGTTCTTCTCCCATCTGCGGGAGATAAGGGCGGTTCGGTGTGTCGGCCAACGGCGAAATCGCCCTGGCGGGGACAGTTGAGACAACGTCCCAACTAGGGCTGCGCAAGCTCCGCAAGGGCGCAGCCTTTTTCCATAGCTCTCTGAGGGTACCCGATCCTCGCGGG
>CAZKXI010000011.1:63375-90187 GCA_964556755.1 uncultured Eubacteriales bacterium | reverse complement strand
CGTCCTTGGGGACGTCCCTCATCAGGCCGGGGCGCATCCCGCGGCCCATGCGCATACCCGTGCGCATACCTTCACGCATGCCCTGGCGCATGCCCATCCGGTACCCGGGCCGCATGCCCATGCCGGGCCGCATCGGCACCCTCATCCTCATGCCCATCCCGGGGCGCATTTGCCGCATTCCGAGGCCGGGCCGCATGCCCATGCCGGGCCGCAGGCCCATCCGCATCCCCAGGCCGAGGGCGCCGCGGCCTTGCTTCATCTTCTCCAGCTGCTCGGGAGTGAAGATCTTCTCCCGTTCCATCTGGCTCTTAAGACCGGCCTTGGCCCGATCGGCCTGGAGCTTGAACATCTGGTCGATCAGGGGGTTCATCTTGGCCGGATCGGGCTTTCCGTCCTTGCGCAGAGCCTGCATCTGCTCGCGCAGCGTCTTCATCTGCTCGCCGAAGGCCTGGTTCTCGGCCTGCCGGGCCTTGCGGAACTCCTCCAGCTTGGCTTCCTGCTCGGGAGTCAGGTTCAAGGATTCTTGAGCCCGAGCCAGTCGGGCTTGGACACCGGGCCGGCCGGGGCGGGCCGGGGCCGGCGCTTCCTGGGCCAGCCCCTCGAGGCCTAGGGCGGCCATGGCCATCAGGGCGATCAGGGCGGCGTATCTTTTCATCTTGGACCTCCTATGTCCGGGTTCGCTGTGTTAGACAGCGACGGCCCCCTTTTCCTTGGCGGCGGAGGATCGGAGCCTAGAGAGCCTCCCACGCCTGGACGCCCTCGACGGAGATCCGGGTGGGGATGATCCTGACGCCCCGTCCCAGACGCGCCAGGGCTTCGGCCATGGCCCGGCGGCGGTTATCGTCGGGAGAAGCCAGTACGGCCATGGAGCCTCCGGCCCCGCCGGCGCCGTTGACCTTCCAGCCCGCGGCTCCGAAGCTCTTGAAGAGCTGGGCGGCCCGATCGGCCCTGGCCGAGACAAGCCCCGTGCCCAGCCGCCGCTGGGCCTCGTTGTTGAGGATCATGATCCGCCCGAAGGCCTCCAGGTCCTCGGCTCGCAGGGCCCGCCGGGCCTCCCCCGCCAGGTCGGCCAGCTCGCGCAAAACGGCGAACTGGGGGCCGCCCCGTTCCAGCTCGGCGATCACAGCCTCGTGAATGGCCGATGATCGGTGCGGGGATCCCAGGTAAACCAGCTCCAGCCTGCGGTCCAGCTCGGCCCGCAGCTCCGCGGAGAGGCGGAGGGGGGTCGTCCGGGCCTTGGGGTATTCGTCCATGACGATGAAGCTCAATCCGCCGTGGGCGGCCGCGATCTGGTCCTGGATGCCGCTCTGACCTCCCAGCATCTCCGTCTCCACCCGGTGGGCCAGCCCGGCCAGATCGGACCAGGCCAGGGGCTTGGCCCGCAGGGCGTTCAAGACGCCCAGCAGGGCGACCGTGACGGAAGCCGACGTCCCGGTGGAGATGCCGGCGGGAACGCGGGAGTGCAGGGAGACCTCCAGCCTCAGGTCCGGGTCGGGCGGCAGGGCGGAAACCGCGAACTGGAGCAGCCCATGCGGCTCGGCCCGGGGGGAAGACGGGTCGATGCGGAGAATCTGCCCATAGTTGGAAGCCAGGAGGCGAACCCTAGCCTCGCCCCGCTTCCGCTCGAAGACCCGGGCTTGGGCCTCGACCGCGGGCTCGACGGCCGCGTTGAGGACCCGGCCGCGGCCGGCGAACCAAGTGTCGGTCCAGCCGCCGATGTCGTTGATCCGGATGGGAGCCCGGGCATGGACAACCCGGATCGGTCGGAGGCGTGTCGGATTTGGCATAATCCGGGCCCGCCTAAGCCGCCTTCCGGTGCCGGATCTGGTCCAAGGCCACGGCGGCCACGATGATGACGCCGATGATGATCTCCTGGATATAATTCGGCCAGCCCATCATGGTGCAGCCGTTGCGCAGAAAGGACATGATGAAGACCCCGATCATCGAGCCCAGGATGCTGCCCTCGCCGCCGCTCAGGCTGCCGCCGCCGATAACGACGGCCGCGATGATGTCCAGCTCCAAGCCGACGGCGACCGTCGGGTCCCCGACCGTGAGCCGGGAGAACTCCATGACCCCGGCCAGGCCGCAGAACAGGCCGCCGACGGCGTAGATGGCGGCCTTGGTCGCCCCGACCCGGACGCCGCAAAGCCGGGCCGCGGACTCGTTGGACCCGATGGCGAAGGCGTGGCGGCCGAAGACCGTCCGCTTCAGGACGACGGCCATGATCAAGGCCAGGGCGATCATCAGCCAAACACCCGGGGCCAGGATCAGCCAGGAAGGCCGGGGCGACTTGGCCATCAGCTCGTTGATCCAGGTCAGCGGGGCGTCGATCTTCTGGTTGCGGGCCAGCCATTTGGCCAGGCCGCGGGCGATGCCCATCATGCCCATGGTGATGATGAACGGGACCAGCCTCAGACGGGTGATCAGGACGCCGTTGACGAGGCCGATCAGGCCGCCGGTCAGGACGCCCAGGAGGACGGCCAGGAGAGGCGGCAGGCCCTGGTTGACGGCGAAGGCCGTGATGACGCCCGAGAGGGCGATGTTCGAGGCCGCCGACAAGTCGATGCCGCCGCTGATGATGACCAGGGTCATGCCCAGGGCGCCGAGGGCCACGATGACCGACTGGGCGGCTACGGCCTTCAGGTTGGCCGGCCGCAGGAAGCGCGAGGAGACCTCGGGCAGGGCGGAGAAGAGCGCGATGACCAGGATCAGCCCCAAAAAGGGCGCCACGAGGTTGACCGCGGACTTGAGCTTGCTCGGGGAGTTCATGGTCTCACGCCTTTCCTGTCGTCGCCGCCGCCATCAGCCGCTCCTCGGTCCAGGCCCCGGCCGGCCGGTCGGCCGCGATCCGGCCGCGGTAGAAGACGGCGATGCGGTCGCAGACGCCGATCAGCTCGGGAAAGTAGGAGCTGACGAAGAGGATGCCCTTGCCCTGGGCGGCCAGGCGGCCGATCCACTCGTAGATCTGGGCCTTGCTCAGCACGTCGATGCCCCGGGTCGGCTCGTCGAACAGCAGGATGTCGGCCTGCTGATGGAGCAGCCGGGCCAGGACGACTTTCTGCTGGTTCCCGCCCGAGAGCGAGGCGGCCGGCGTGCGGGGGCCGGGGGCCCGGACGGCGAGCTCCCGCATCCAGTCCGCCGCGGCGGCTTCGCGGCGCCGCTCGTCCAGCAGGAAGCCCCGCCGGTAGGGGCGGAGGCGGCTGAGGGTGATGTTGTCGGCCAGGCTCCGCGACAAGGCCAGGCCTTCGCCTTGTCGGTCCTCGCTCAGCAGGCCCATCCCCCGGCCGATGCGGGCGCTGGGACCCGGACCGCACGGGCGGCCGGCCACGTCCACGGAGCCGCGGCCGGCCGGGTCGAGCCCAAAGACGGCCCGCAGGGTCTCCGTCCGCCCGGCCCCGATCAGGCCGGCCAGGCCGAGGATCTCGCCCCGGCGCAGCTCCAGGGTCACCGGCTCGGCCATCCGGGCGCCCTGCAGGCCGCAGAGCGAGAGGAGGACCTCGCCGGCCTGGTGCGGGACGCGGGGAAACATCTCCCGGACGTCCTTGCCGACCATGAGCCGGATAATGGATTCCAGGCTCGTCCCGGCGATGGGGCCGGAACCGGCGTTGCGGCCGTCGCGCAACACCGTGTAGACGTCGGCCACAGCCTGGACTTCCTCCAGGAAGTGGCTGATGTAGATGATGGATACGCCCTCGGCTCGGAGCTTGCGGATGACTTGGAAGAGGCGCTCTGTGTCCTCCTGGGTCAGGGAGCTGGTAGGCTCGTCCATGACCAGGATGCGGGCCTTGTCCAGAAGGGCCCGGGTGATCTCGACGATCTGGCGGGCCCCGACGCTGAGGCCGCGGACCGGCTCGTCCAATCCGATCTCGGGGTGGTGAAGGAAGGCCAGAGTCTCGCGGATGCGGCGCCGGGCCTCGGCCCGGACCAGGAATCCGCTTCGGCTCGGCTCGCGGCCGAGGAGGACGTTTTCCTCCACCGTCAAATGGGGGGCCAGGGTCAGCTCCTGGTAGATCATCGAGACGCCGCCGCGCCGGCCGTCCAACGGGCCGTCGGGAGCATAGGGCCGCCCGGCGAGGGACATGGACCCGTCATCGGGGCGGAGGGCCCCGCTGAGGATCTTCATCAGAGTGCTCTTGCCGGCTCCGTTCTCGCCGAGCAGGGCATGGACCTGGCCCGGGCCGAGCTCGAAGTCGACGCCGGCCAGGGCCGCGGTGGCGCCGAAGCGCTTGCCGACGCCCTTCATCGACAGGACGGAGATGGCAGGGGGAGCGGAGGTCATCGCTCGAGGATCGACAGATCGGGCGTCAAGAGAGCTTTGATCTCGGGGGACGACATGGTCTCCTTGGTCGCCAGGGCCACGCCGGTATCGATGATCTGGGAAATGGTCTCGCCCCGCAGGTAGCTGACCATCGTCCGGACGCCCAGGTAGCCCATTTTGACCGGATTTTGCAGGACCAGCCCGTCCAGGGCGCCTTCCGCCAGGGCTTGGACCAGCTTGGGCGAGCTGTCGAAGCCGACGAAGCGGATCCTGCCGGCCAGGCCGGACTCCTGGACCGCCCGCAGGGCCCCGAAGGTGCTGGACTCGTTGGGGCAGAAGAGGCCGTCCGCGTCGTGGAAGCGGCTGAGCAGGTTCTCGGCCGTCTGGTAGGCGGTCTCCGTGGTCGGGCCGGCGTATTGGTCCTTGGCCAGCACGGTCAGGCCCGGGAACTCCCGCTCGACCGTCTCCAGGAAGCCCCGTTCCCGCTCCGCGGTCGAGGCCGAGCCGGCTTGATACCGGATGACCAGGATGCGGCCGCGCCCGCCGAGCAGGCCGCCCATGCGGCGGCCGGCCAGGACGCCGCCCTGATAGTTATCGGTGGCGATGTAGCTGATGTAATCCTGGCCCTGCAAGCCCGAGTCGACGATGACCACCGGGATCTTGTCCCGCATGGCGTCCTGAACGGGCCGGACCAGGGCCCGGTCGTCCAGGGGGGCCAGGACGATGCCGTCCACGCCGCGGCTGATGACGTCCTCGACCACGGTGATCTGCTGGGCCCGGTCGTCCTCCTTCTGGGGTCCCTTCCAGATGATCTCGACCCCGAGCTCGCGGGCCGCCTGCAGGGCTCCGGCGTGAATGGACTTCCAGAACTCGTGAGTGGTGCCCTTGGGGATGACGGCGATCTTGAGGGTCTTGGCCGCGCCGCCGGCCGGGGGCGCCTCGGATCGGCCGCAGGCGGCGGGAAGAAGCGCCGCGGCCAGGAGGGCCCCGGCGGCGGCGGAGAGCGGGATCGAGGCGAGGCGGAGGCTCATGGGCCGAGTCTATAACGGAAATCGCGGCCGAGTCAAAGCGGGCAAAAAAATAGCCAAGCGGCCGCCCCCGCCCTCCCCACGGCGCTGTTCCGAGAGAAGGACGGGGCCGACGGCTTGACTGGAAGAGCCGGTCGCTCTTACTTCTTCTTCAGGATGGGCATGCCGGTCTTGGCCGTCTCCATGACCTTGAGGCCCTCGGGGACGGCGTCCAGGACGCCTTCTTTGATCTCGCGGGCGAAGTAGTAGATCATCTGCTTGCGGCCGCCCTTGAGCGTCACGTTCTTGCCGTGCAGGTAGTAGACGGTGCCTTTGGAATTCTTGAACTCGAACGCCATGATGGAACCTCCTCTTCGAACGTCGCTCCGGGAACCCTGCCCATTGTCCTTCGAATCATTCCCCTCTGTCAAGGCAAGGGCCGAGGCGGTCAACGCTCCGCGGCCGCCCGGCAAGACCAGTCGTAGACGAGAATCCGGCCGCCCAGCTTCCAGCGGCGCGGTGTCGCCCCGCCCTCAAGGTGGGAGATGGCCTCCAGGCCGCGCGTCGGATTGACCGCCTCGAGCCAGTCGAGCGGCTCGGCCAGAGGCTGGGGCCGGGAGGCCCGGGCCAGGGCCGCGGCCACGGTCCGCTCCTGCTCCGGCGTCAGAGCTCCCTTCTTGAAGGAGATGAACAGCGGCGTGCCGGAGCGCGACAGCAGGTCGAGCCAGAGGCTGTTGCAGGCCCAGGGGATGGCCTCCGGCTCGGTCAGGCCGGCGCAATCGGCGTCCACGGCGAAGAAAGCGCCGTGCTGAACGGCCCGGAAGGCCAGGGTGTTGACGCCCCGGTTGCGGACCCGCTTCCAGTCGCGGCCGCTGGTGTCATCGCCGATCCTCTGCATCTCGAAGAGACCGGCCGCCAGATGGCCGATGGTGTTGCAACCGATGATCAGCACGTCCTCCCCGGCCGCTTCGCGGATGCTCCGGTAGTGGTCCAGGACGATCTCGGCCGCGGTCCGGCTCCGATCCGCAAAGGCCCAGGCCTCATCCTCCGGCGGAGCGGCCCGGGTATAGCCGGCCAGATCGGCCACGGAATAATCGTGCTTGATGAGCTCGTAGCCCCAGGCCCGGAGGCGGGCCACGGTGTCCTTGATATAGGCCCGGACTTCGGGCCGGGAGATGTCCAGGATTCGCGGATCATGCGCCATCCGCCAGCCGTCCGGCTGCCCGGATTGAGCCGTCAGCAGGTGGACCCAGATGCCGGGCCGGGCCCCGGCCTTGCGGATGCCCTCGGCCAGCCCGGCCATGGACGGGAAGAGGGCGTTGCCGCGGTCCCAAGGCCCTCCATACCCGGTCCCCCCGCCGGAGGCTTGCCAGCCGTCGTCCACGACCATGAACGGCCGGTTCTTCCCCCGCGGCGCGAGCCGGACAACGAAGGCGGCGTAGTCGAGGACGCTGGCGGCGCTGTTCTTGCCGTAGTCGCAGTACCAGTCGTTGAAGCCGAAGACGGGCTGCCGGGGAAGCCGGGGCCGGGGGCACATCGTGCGGCAGAAGGCTCGGGCCGCCTCGAACGGGCTTTCGCCGGAGCGGCCGCGGCGAGCCGTGACGGAGGCGACGGCCAGCCGCCGGCCGCCGAGCCGGACGCCGGCCCCGCCGCAGCGCACATCGGCCCGAAGCTCGACGCCGCCGGGCTGGAACCGCCACGCGCACATGGCCCCGGGGCCGGTCATGACGCCGTAGCCATGCGTGATCCGGCCGTCGCTGGCCAGGACGTACCAGGGCATCTCACCCGTTGCGTCCAAGGGGCGCCATTCCAGCTCGCCGTAAGAGCGCTCCCAGGCATCACCCAGATATTTCCAGTCCCTCGGCGGACGGCACGTCCAGAAGAGACGGACGTATTTGACCGCCTGGGACGGCGCCGCAAGCTCGATGCGAAGCTTGCCGTCGTCCAGCCGGGTTGCGACTTCCAGGCCGGCCGCCTTCCAGACCCCGACGGCCGGAGCCAGGGAAGCCGAGCCGGATTCGGTCACGACCGTGACGGCGTCCGGCGACCGGAGCAGAACGAGAAACCGGTCGCCGGACCCGGTCCCCGCGGCCGCCGGGCCCGGGACGCCGAGGAGGATCGCCGCCCCGGCTAGAACGGAAAGCCGCATCGATGTCATTTGCGGGCTCGGCTCAGTTGGTATAGCCCGTGGCCGGCGGCGCCTGGCCGGGATCGATCGGGCCCCGCTCCGCCTCGTAGCGCTGGATGTTGGAGGCCAGGGCCTGCAGGAACCTCTTGGCGTGAGCCGGGCTGAGGATGACCCGGCTGAGGAGCTTGCCGTTCGGCCCGTCGGGGAAGAGGAAGGCGAAGTCGAAGATGAACTCTTCGCCCGAATGACGGATGGCGGCCAGATTCGAGTACAGCCCGGCGGCCACGCCTTCGTCCACCTTGATGTCGATCTTCTTCTCGTCCATGCGGCCTCCTGGAAGGGAATCTCAAACTAATTTTAAAAATGACTTGCCTTTCGGCAAGAACGATGTATAATGTCCTTGGCTTTCTTGCGCGGGCTGGAGAGAGCCCCCACCTTTTTGGTTCCCATCATCAACCCCCCTTTTGCTGACAACAGCCCGCATAACCCCCCCAGGGGGGTTCGAGGGGGGAAAGGGAAGCTACTTCGCCCGTTGCCGGAAAGGTCGTGCGGTTCGGGGTATCGGCCAACGGCGGAGAAGCGCCGGTTGAGCCCGTGTCGGCCGACTCTTGGTGAAGAGCCAACAACAAGATCAAGCCAGGGCTTCATGGCCTGTACCAGACATAGGTGCAGGCTCAACCCAGCAGCCGGGACGATACCCAGAACCGCCCTTCCCGGCAGCGGGCGAAAAACCAAGGTAATAGGAACCCCGTGGGCGGTCGTCCGTCCCGCCGGCGGTCTCACGGCCTGACCATCCGGCCGGCCACCTCCTGGATGATCTTGAAGGCGGCAGCGGCCGTGATCCCCGAGACATCCCGCGAAGGGTTCAGCTCGACCACGTCCAGGCCGACGATCGCGCCTTTCACCGACTGCAGGACGCCCAGCGCTTGGCGCATGGATAGGCCGCCCGGCTCGTGATGGGAGACGCCGGGCGCGAAGGCCGGGTCCAGGGCATCCAAGTCGAAAGAGATATAGAGGGGATTGTCGAAAGCCAGCTCCAGCCCGTCCCGGAAGTCCTTCATCTCCACCCAGCGCACGCCATACCGGGCCGCCAGGGCGCGGTGCTCCTCGGTCGCCGTGCGAAGGCCGACCTGGACCAGGTTGGCGGCCAACCCGTCTTCCAGTATGCGGGCGAAGGGACAAGCGTGCGACAGGCGGTCGCCGTAGAGATCCTCGTAGAGGTCCGGATGGGCGTCGAAATGGAGGACATCCAGCTTGGGGAAGGGCCCTTCGAAAGCCTTAAGGGCGGGATAGGTGATGGAGTGGTCCCCGCCCAGGATGATCGGCTTGGCCTTCGCGCCCAGGATCGCCGCCACGCCTTTGCTGATCAGGCCGAAGGACTTGTCCACGTCGCCGGAGGTGTCCACGTCGCCCATATCAACCAGAACCGCGTCCCGCTCCAGGTTGACGCCCAGCTCGGTCTCGGGATTGTAGCACTTGCCTGTCGAGACGGCCCGGATCGCGGCCGGCCCGGCCGCCTGGCCGCGCTTGTAGCTCGACTTCTCGTCGAAGGGCACGCCGAGGATGGCGATGTCGTATCGGGGATTCTCTGACAGGGGCTTGAGGGCGCCTCCGAAATCGCTCATGGTCGACCTCCCGCGGATCGATGGGATGCGGCCCATTATAGCAGAAACGGCAGACTCCCCCGATCCCGGGGGACCGGGGGAGCGCTGAAAGGAGGGTGAGAACTTGGCCCCATGATGAGGCCGGACGGGCCGGCCGTCCATCGCCGCCGGCGGTCAAACGGCGGGTGAATCGGCCTCCCCCCCGCCGCTCCGCCCCAGCGGCTCGCGGCTAGCCGCGCGGGGGGAGGTTGGAGGCGGAGCATCCTCCCCATTTGCCCCTCGACGTTCTTGATGCCTTTCTGCTTGACCCTATCATGGGTCTCCGCCGAGTCGACTGCATCACGGGCTCAACCTGCGCCTCTCCGCCGTTGGCCGGCACACCCAGCCCGACTTTTCCAAAATACCAATAAGGGTGTGCTTCTTGGAATTGTCCGCCCACCTCACTATAATACCGGCCGGTACCCTCTGATGAGCCGCGTCCTGGAGCTGGTCGACGTCCGCAAGACCTTCCGGCTCGGCTTCATCCCCAAGCCGCGCCCGGTCCTCCAGGGCATCACCCTGGCCGTCGAGGAGGGCGAAGTCTTCGGCTACCTCGGCCCCAACGGGGCCGGCAAGACGACGACCATCAAGTGCATCCTCGGCCTGATCTTCCCGGACTCCGGGACGATCCGCCTCTTCGGCCGCTCCCCGCTCGACCCCAAGGCCAAGGCCGGCCTGGGCTTCCTGCCCGAGAACCCCTACTTCTACGACTACCTGACGGCTACGGAGTTCCTCGACTTCTACGCCCGGCTGTTCGGGATCCCGGCCGAAGTCCGGGCCGAGCGGATCCCGGCCCTCCTCCGCCGGGTGTCCCTGGAGCGGGCGGCGGGCCTGCCGCTGCGCAAGTTTTCGCGCGGCATGCTGCAGCGGATCGGCCTGGCCCAAGCCCTGGTCAACGACCCCTCGCTGGTCATCCTGGACGAGCCGCTGGGCGGGCTGGACCCGCTCGGCCGCAAGGAGATCCGAGACATCATCCTGGGACTGCGCGACGCCGGCAAGACGGTCGTCTTCACCTCCCACATCCTGCAGGATATCGAGATGATCTGCCGCCGGGTGGCCGTCATCGTCGGCGGCCGGATCCTGAGCCAGGGCCGCTTGTCGGACCTGGTCTCGGAGAGAGTCCTCTTCACCGAGATCACCGTCTCCGGCGTGCCGGAAGCGGAGCTGGCCGCCTTCGGGGCCTGCCTCGGCGAGCCTGGCGGACGTGTCATGGTCAAGGTCGCCGACGAGGCCGCCGTGGAAGCGGTCCTGGAGTCGGTCCGGGCCCGCCGGGCCCGCATCCACTCTCTGGTGCCGCGGACCCAGACCCTGGAGGACATCTTCGTGGACATGGTCAGGACGACATGAGCGCCATCGGGACCATCGCCCGCAACACCTTCAAGGAGGCGGTCCGCGACCGGGTCCTCTACCTGCTGCTGTTCTTCGCCGGCGTCGCGATCCTGCTGTCCCGGGTCCTGGCCCTGCTGACCGTCGGCGACCGGATGAAGATCGTCAAGGACGTCGGCCTGGCCTCCATCTCCCTCTTCGGGGCCCTGATGGCCATCCTCATCGGCACCGGCCTGGTGTCCAAGGAGATCGAGAAGCGGACCATCTTCACCCTGCTGGCCAAGCCCATCCGGCGGGCTGAGTTCCTGCTGGGCAAGTTCGCCGGGCTGATCCTGGTCCTGCTGGTCATGACCGGGCTGATGAGCCTGATCCTGCTGCTCCTGGTCCTCGTCCAGACCGGGACCGTGGACCTCAAGCTCCTGGCCGCCGTCTTCTTCCTGGTCCTGGAGCTCGCCCTCCTGACGGCCGTGGCCATCCTCTTCTCCTGCTTCTCCACGCCCATCCTCAGCTCTCTCTACGCGCTCGGCTTCTACCTCATCGGCCACTTCAGCTGGAGCCTGGAGACGCTGGTCCGGAAGATGCGCCCCGGCGCGGGCCGGACGGCGGTCCAAGCGCTGCACCTCCTCCTGCCTGACCTGGAGATCCTCAACTACAAGACGGAGGCCGTTCACGGCCTGGCCATCCCGGCCGCGGCCTGGCTGACGGGCCCGGCCTACGCCGCCGTCTACACCGCCTTCGTCCTGGCCCTGGCCGTGCTGGTCTTCCGCCGCCGCGACTTCGTCTGAGCCATGAAGAGAAGCCCCGTCCCGGCCGTCGTCCTGATCGTGGCCCTGGCCGGCGCGGCCGGACTCAAAGCCGTCAACGACGGACTGCCCCGAACCAAGGTGCCCGGCTCGGGCATCATCTACATCCCCTCGGGCGCCTACCTGAAGCCGGTCACCTTCGGCTACGCCTCGCTGGCCGCCGACCTGATCTTCCTCTGGTCCATCCAGTACTTCGGAAACCCCGCCGTCCCGGACAAGGACAAGCACTTCCGCCACATCTTCGACATCCTCTCCGAGCTCGATCCGCGCTACGTCGATCCCTACGAGGTCGGGGCCCTCATCGCCCTCTACGACTTCCGCGACCCGGCCTTGGCCGTCGACATCCTGGATATGGGCCTGGCCAAGAATCCGGACCGCTGGATCTTCCCCCTCGAGGCCGGCCACTACGCCCAGCTCTACGCCAAGGACATCGAGCTGGCCCGGACCTACTACAAGAAAGCCATGGACATCCCGGGCGCGCCGCCGATCGCCAAGCGGCTCTACGCCAACGCCGCCTTCAAGGCCATGGATCTTCAGACGGCCTGGGAGACCTGGCGGGAAGTCCACGACGCCGCGCCGGATGAGGAGATCCGCAAGATCGCCTCCAATCACCTCTACAACATCAAGTACGTCGCCGACTCCCAAGCCGTCCGCAACGCCGTCTTCGAGTTCCGAACCCGGGCCGGGCGCAACCCGTCCAGCCTGGAAGCGCTGGTCCGGGCCGGTCTGATCAAGGACGTCCCCCTCGACTACGACGGCCGCGACTACATCTACGATCCGGCGACGGGCGGAATCACGACCCGGGTGAGCCCATGGAAGCGATGATCCTGTTCGGCCTGTTGAGCCTGTGCTGGGGCAGCTTTCTCAACGTGGTCATCTATCGGGTGCCGCTCGGGCTGAGCCTGTCCCACCCCCCCTCCACCTGCCCGGCCTGCTCGAAGCGCATCAAGCCGCAGGACAATATCCCCATCCTGTCGTACCTCATGCTCCGCGGACGCTGCCGGTCCTGCGGGGCCCGGGTCTCTCCCCGCTACATCTTCGTCGAGGCCCTGACGCCGGCCGTCATGATGATCCTCTTCTTCAAGCTCGGCCTGGGCTGGGCCTTTGCCGCCATGGCCGTCTTCACAAGCGCCCTGATCGTTCTGGCCTTCATCGACTACGACCACAAGCTGCTGCCGGACAAGATCGTCTTCCCGACGGCGGCCGTGGGCCTCGTCTATGCCGCGTTCCGGCCCGACATGAGCCTGGGCCAGGCTCTCCTGGGGGCGGCCGTGGGAGGAGGCTTCCTGCTTCTCGTGTTCGGTCTCTACTACCTGGTCCGGCGGAAGGAAGGGCTGGGCATGGGCGACGTGACCATGATGGTCATGGTCGGCCTCTACCTGGGCTGGCCCAAGACCGTTCTGACCCTCATCCTGGGCAGCTTCGCCGGGGCCCTGGCCGGCGCCGTGGTCATGGCCGTCCGCAAGAAGGATCTCCAGTTCGCGCTGCCCTTCGGGACCTTCCTGGCCCCGGCCGCCTATGTCGCGCTGGTCTGGGGCGACCGGATCATCACGGCCTACCTGAGCCTGTTCCCCCGGCCCTGATCAGTCCCAGGGCTGCCAAGAGGCGACGACGTAGGTGTTCGAGAGCGTGCCGTACTTCTCCCAGGCGCCCAGGGACTCGTCGTAGTGGATGCCCGTCTCCGAGGACATGGTCAGATAGTTGCAGACCAGAGAGCCGTAGAAGTCGCCGTTGGCGGCGTAGTCGATGGTGGCTTCGGGCACGTAGACGACCCCATAGAAGGCCGAGTTGGCCCGCCAGACCAAATCCGTGAAATCGGCCGTGCCCATGATGGCCAGCGCCTTGGGATCCATGGTCAGGTTGTTGATCGCGGTGTTGGAGTCCTGCTGGAATGTGCCATGACCCAGGACGATCTCGACCGTCGAGCCCGGCGTGATCTCGAGGGTGGAATTGGAGTTCATCAGGAAATCGCCGTCGATGAACAGCGTGACATGGCCGGAGATGGTGACCTTGGAGTTGGCGGCCATGGTGAAGGAGGGGTAGGTCCCGCTCTCGGTGATGACCGTATTCGTGGATCCCACGGCCGTGGTCAGGGCCGCCCGCGGGGCCAGGCTCGGGGCCGGGTAGGCCGGGAGCGGCTTGGGCGCGTCGAGGGCCGTCTTGTCGCCGGTGATGGTGGCCGCGTTGCGGAGCCGGATGACGTACTCGGGATCGCTGCCGAAGCCGGTTATGGCGTCGCCATGGATGATGGTGTTGTTCAGCAGGACGACGTCCCACTGGTGGAAGGCGTTGGTCCCGACGTTGCCCAGGCTCCTAAAGCTCGCCGGATCGTAGGCGGCTTCCTCCGAGTTGTAGCTGTCGGTGTAGGCGTTGCCGTGCATGTCGAAGCCTTCATCGCCGAAGATGCCGAAGTCGAAGAAGCTCTTGAAGGCGCGGCGGAGCACGACTCGGACACGGCGGTCGACGGTCAGGCTGCCGGTCCATCCGACCCGCCCCGTGGCCACGATGACCGGGTTGTCCGTGCCGACGCCGGTCACGGCGATGTCCACATCCCCGGCCGCCGCGCCGTCGCTAGTCGTCAGCCCGGTCAGGCTCAGGACCCGGGCGGCGCCCTCCTGGCTCCACGACGCGATGCTCCCGAAGTTGAGCTCCCAGATGGCCCGATCGACGCCGGCTTCGGCCAGGGACTGGGCGGCCAGCTCGCGGTAATCCTTCTCCGTCAGCCGGCGGTTGCCGCTGACGCGGACCATGGTCGGGAGGGCCAGCAGGGTCAAGACCAGCACGGCCAGCAGGGAGACGAAGAGCGCGGCGCCGCGGCGGCCCGCGATCGGCGCGCCCGGCCGGGAGGGAGCAGCAGGAGGCGCGCTCACGAGGAAGCCTCCGCCGCGGCCGGCCGGTTGCGGAGCTTGAAGGTCGACCCGGAGGCCTCGTTGAGCAGCCGCCCGGAGCCCTTGAGGGAGACCGCCAGACCGACGCGGATCGAGGATGCCGCCGCGAATCCCGAGGCCAGCGCCGCTCCCGCCGCATTCAGGTACTCGGCCGTGAAGCGGGTGACGTTGTCGCCGAGGTAGCGGCTGGAATCGCTGCGGGCGCTGACGCCGGCCAGGGCGTCGAAGGTCCGCAGCAGCTTGCCCCGCGAGACGCTGTAGACGGCGTAGTCGAAGGAGGCTTCGGGATCGACCAGGGTGCCATCGGCGGCGATGGAGGGAATCTTGAGGATCAGGACGGATGAGGAGGAGACCGTCGTCCCCCAGGAGGCGGCCACCCCGACGGCCGACCGGATGTCGCGGCCCAGCCAGGCCAGTGGGTAGCGGACATCGTCCTGGAGATCGACCGACGAGCTCTGGTTGATGAAAGCGGCCTGGGACTTGACGTAGAGGCCCATGATCCCGGCCAGGATGACGGCCATGACGAGCAGGACGATGGTCAGCTCGATGAGACTGAACCCGCGGCGGCCGGGCCGGAGGGAGCGCATTGACCTGGGGGGTCTCATATCCGGTTGATCCCCTTGCGCGTCATGTAGGTCACGACCTTTTTGTCCCGGACGGCGCCGCGATAGGTCCAACGGACGCCTATGGTGACCTTCTTGATGTCGGTTCCCGGGCCGGATTCGACGGCCAGAAACCCCGTGCCGCCCATCAGCCCGGCCAGCGAAGCGTCGTTGAAGGACGACCCCAGGGCGGCGATGGTGTCGAAGGGCAGCGCGCGCACGGTCTCCACTTGGCGCTGGACGATCTGGGTAGCCAAGGCCGTTTGGCGCGCCTGGGCCACGGCTCCATATCCGTAGAGGAGGACCGAGATCAAGGTCAGCAGCATGACGGCCAGGACGGTCATGGCTACCAGCGCCTCGATAGCGGAGAACCCCGACCTTGGCTTCCCTCTTCGGATGGGATCGGGCCTCACGATGAATGCCTCCGTTCGAGCACTCCCATTCTCCAATTCCGGCCTTCGCTTTTCTTCGCTGTAGGGGGTGAACCGGGAGGTGATTTCGGACTCTCGGGGGGCCCCCCCCCGACGATCGATGGGCGAGCCGTTTGAACTGCCGCCGGAGATTATGGTATTGCTGTAGGACCATGTTTGCCGAGAGACGCTCCGCCCTGACGGCCATCCTGCTGATTTCAGGCCTTTTCCTCGGCTTCGGGCTCTTCGCCAACATCCCCGCCTTATACCAGGGCTTCCTGGTCGGCGATCAAGCGGTCTACTACATGATGGCCCAGAGCCTGGCCTTCGACGGCGACCTGGAGTACACCGCCCGCGACCTGATCCGCTACAACGAGGACTTCTGGGCCGGACCCAACGGGCTGTTCCTCAAGAAGGTCGTCAAGGACGGGCGGGAGCGCTTGTACTACGCCAAGTCGTACGCTTACGCGCTTTTCGCGGCGCCTTTCGTCCGCCTGCTGGGGCCGGGCGGCCCGCCGACCTTCAACGCCCTGCTCGTCTTCCTCATCCTGCTCATGGGCTGGAGCTACTTCTCCCTGGGCAACAGCCCCGGCTTGGCCCTGGGCAAGATGGCCGTCTTTCTCGGCGCCTCCGTCGCTTTCCTCTACGCCCTCTGGATCACGCCCGAGATCTTCAACATGTTCCTTGTCTTCTCGGTCCTGTTCCTGTGGCGCTATAAGGCCGAGGCCCGCCGGGCCGCGGCCGCGGCGCCGGAAGCGGCCGGCTCCCGGCCGGCTCCGGGACCGTGGACCCGCTTCCTCCTGTCCGGGCGCTCGGACTACCTGGCCGCCGCGGCCGCCGGCCTGGTCGTCTTCTCCAAGCCGACCAACATCGTCCTGACGGCGCCCCTCTTCCTGTCCACCCTCCTGGTCGGAAAGAGATTCTGGAAGGCCGTGTCCCTGGGCCTGGTCTTGGCGCTCACGGCGGCCGTCTTCTTCGCCGCCAACCGGGCCTGGACGACCGAGTGGAACTACCAGGGCGGCATGCGCAAGAGCTTCGCCGGCAGCTTCCCCCTGGAGACCAAGGACATCGGATTCGACACGGTCGGCTCGAACCCGATGACCACCGACGGGTACTTCAACCGGATCAAGGGCACCATCGGCCTCTTGCCCTACAATCTCTTCTGGTACGTCTTCGGCCGCTTCACCGGCCTGGCTTGGTACTTCTTCCCGGCCCTCCTCTACCTCTGGCTCTTCCTGCGGGGGCGCAAGAGCCTCGACGCCTGGCTCATCCTGGCCGCGGCGGCCGGGCAGATCCTGGTCTACCTGGTCATGATGCCGGACAACTACGGCGGCGGCGGCGGATCCATGGCCAACCGCTATTTCATGAACATCTACCCCATGCTGCTCTTCCTGCCGGATATCCGGATGCGGCGCCGCGAGACCGTCGTTCCCTGGGTCATGGCCGCCGTCTTCGTCGCCCCCATCCTGCTCTCGCCCCTGGCCACCACCCAGGATCCCTCGGCCCACGCCCGGCGCTTCCCCTTCAGCCTGCTGCCGGTCGAATACACCCTGATCAACGACCTGCCGACCAACACCAACCCGACCCATTTCCGGCAGCGCTGGGGCATGCCCTACTTCGACGACCGCTTCCTCTACTTCCTCAACGACAGCTTCAACGACAAGCACCGCGAGGAGAACGGCTGGTGGACCTACGCCGACCGGACGGCCGACATGGTCCTGCGGACCTTCTTCCCGGTCCGCGAGGTGATCGTCCGCCTGCAGAACAATCCCCGCCAGGATAACGAGATCACGGTCCGGCTGGACGGCCAGACGCAGAGGATCCTGCTGCAGCCGATGCAGAAGGGCGAGCTGCGATTCGCCGTCGGCGGCGGATTCCGGATCTCCCAAAGCCACCAGTACCGCTTCAAGGTCCGGGCGTCCAAGGGCTCCATCCCCTACCACGAGATCCCGGGCAGCGACGAGAAGCGCCACCTGGGGGTCTACTTCGAGCTCGAGCTCATCCCCGGAGCCCGCTGAGATGTGCGGCATCTGCGGCCTGGCCCGGCCGTCGGCCGGCGCTTCGCCGGTGCCGGAGGACCTCGTCGTCCGGATGTGCCGGACCATCGTCCACCGCGGCCCCGACGACGAGGGCGTCTACGTCGACGATCGGGTCGGCCTGGGCAACCGCCGCCTGAGCATCATCGATCTGGCCACCGGGCACCAGCCCCTGTCCAACGAGGACGGCTCCGTCTGGATCGCCTACAACGGCGAGGCCTACAACTTCGCCGAGGTCCGCGACGAGCTGATCGCCCGCGGCCACGCCATGGCCACCAAGTCCGACACGGAGACCCTGGTTCATGCTTACGAGGAGTGGGGCGCGCCCGCCTTCCTGGAGCGCTTCCGGGGCATGTTCGCCTTCGCTCTCTGGGACAAGAGGAAGGGCAGCCTCTTGCTCTTCCGCGACCGGATCGGCGTCAAGCCGCTCTACTACACCTTGACTCCCGGGGGGACGCTTGTCTTCGGCTCCGAGATCAAGACGATCCTGGCCCACCCCTCGGTCGAGCGGGAGATGGAGCCGCGGGCCCTGGACCTGTTCCTGACCCTGGAATATGTCCCGGCCCCCTGGTCCATCTTCAAGGGCATCCACAAGCTCCCGGCCGGCCATTACCTGGAATACCGGGACGGAAAGATCACGATCCGCAGGTATTGGGACGTCGAGCCTCCGGCCGACCCCGCTGCCGAGGCCAAGCCCGTCGACATCCCGGCCCTCTGCGACGAGCTCTACGCCCTGCTCAAGGAGAGCGTCAAGCTGCGCCTGGTGAGCGACGTCCCCCTGGGCGCCTTCCTCAGCGGCGGCATCGACTCCTCGACCATCGTGGCCCTGATGCGGGAGCTGGGAGCCTCGCCCCTGAAGACCTTCTCGATCGGCTTCGCCGACCAGACCTACAACGAGCTGGGCCACGCCCGCCGCATCGCCGAGCTGTTCAAAACGGAACACGAGGAGTTCATCATCGAGCCGCGGGCCCTAGAACTGACCGAGAAGCTCATCCGCCACCTGGACGAGCCGCTGGGGGATTTCTCCGTCTTCCCGACCTACCTGGTCTCGCAGATGACCCGGGCCCGGGCCACGGTGGCCCTGTCCGGCGACGGCGGCGACGAGCTGTTCGCCGGCTACGAGCACTATCAGGCTGAGCGGCTGGCCCGCCGATTCGGCGTTCCGCTGGGCGGGAAGGCCGCGGGCGCCGTCGTCTCGCGCCTCCACCCCTCGGACAAGAAGAAGGGGACCTGGAACAAGCTGCGCCGCTTCACCCAGGGCTTCGATCACGAAGCCCGCCTGCGGCACATGCGCTGGATGATGTTCCTCAGCGGGCGGGACAGGCGGCGGCTCTACGCGCCGGGACTGGCCGAGTCCCTGGGCGGCATCCCCGCCCTGGACGCCGGCGAGCCATTCCCCGGTCTCTACGACAAGGCCGCCCGCTTCGACGACACGAGCGGCGAGCTCTACCTCGATCTGAAAGCCTACCTGGTCGACGACATTATGGTCAAGGTCGACCGCATGAGCATGGCCGTGTCGCTGGAGGCTCGCGAGCCCCTCCTGGATCACAAGCTGGTCGAGTTCGCCTTCCGCCTGCCGGGCGACCTCAAGCTGCGGGGCGGACAGACCAAGTGGATCCTGAAGAAGACGATGGAGCGGGTCCTGCCGGCCGAGAACGTCTGGCGGAGCAAGGAAGGCTTCAGCATCCCCATCAAGCATTGGCTGAAGACCGACCTGCGCGGGCTGATGGAGGATGTCCTGGCCGAGGACAAGCTGCGGAGAGACGGGCTGTTCAACCCGGCCCCGGTCCAAGCCATGATCAAGGCCCACCTCGACGGCCGCGAGAACTACAGCCACCAGATCTGGGCCCTGATGGTCTTCCAGATCTGGAAGTCCACCTACCTGAGCTAAGCCATGCGTCGAACGATCCGACTCATCCTCCTGGCGGCGGCTCTCGGTGCCGCCGCAACACCGCTGCGGGCCGAGGACATCCGGCCCGAAGGGAAGTGGGCCATCCATCCCTCCCTGGGCTTCATGCTCCCGGTCCGCCTGGGCAGCCTGGTCCCGCTGGCGAATACGGCCGATGTGCCCGGCGTCGACATCCTCCTGGAATCGAGGGGCCCCCAGGCCGCTCTCTCGATAGGCCGCCGGCTGAGCCGCCAGGTCGAGATCCAGGCCGAGGCGGCCTTTGGAAGAGCCGCGATCATGGAAGACGTCGGCATCGGCTTCGCCGGGATTCCCCTGGGCAAGTCTGAGGTCTCCCCGGCTCGCGCCTGGACGCTGGGAGCCCGCCTGCTCGTCGGGCTCGGCGGAGGCGTCCTGGAGCCTTATCTGTCCATCGGCTTGGGCGCTGTCACACTGGACATCGAGGAGCTGGGCGCCCGCACCCAGCTTGGAGCCGAGATCGGGGCCGGACTGAGGGCTTATCTGTCAAGACATCTGAGGATCGTCCTGGAAGCCCGGGACGCCATCAGCCTGTTCGACTATTTCGCGGACTTCCGGATCTTCTACGCCATGATCTATACCGCCGAGACGCCCTCTTTCCAGCACCGGCTGGGCGCCCGCCTGGGCCTGGGCTACGTTTTTTAAAAGTCCATCTCCGGGGGGCGATTTCGCCCGGTCGATACCCCAGACCGCCCTGGCTCCCCGGGAGATGAGGGAGGAATCCTTTTAACCAGCCCGCCGGATCGCCCCGCGGCGCCGCTCGATCGTCAGTCCCTTCCAAAGAGTCAGGCACTTGCCGGCGGAAAGCGCACGGATCGCCTCCACGTCGTCGAAGGACACATCTCGAAGATCCCCCTTGACGAGGAGCAGGTAGGCTCGGACGACTCGCCGGGCCAGGGCGGGGGGCAGTCGCCGTAGCGCCGCCGCGTCCAGAGTCGGGGCCGTCGGTGCGCCGCCCAGCAGCCTCTTCAAGCGGGCCGCGGCGGCTGACTCGAGCCAGGCGTCCTCGTCGGCCGAGATCGCCGCTAGGCGGGCCAGAGAGCGGACGGCGGCGGGCGCGAAGCGCTTCTCCAGGAAAGGGATGAGCTCGCGGCGGATGCGGTTGCGCGGGATAGCCGGATCCCGATTGGTCTCGTCGCTGCGGAAGGCGAGGCCTCGATCCGCCAGGTAGGACAGTACGTCCCGCCTCTCTAAAGCCAGCATGGGACGGATGATCGCGACGCCGCGGCGGGCCGGGATCCCCGACAGCCCCATTGGACCGGTGCCGCGCAGGAGGCGCAGGAGAATGGTCTCGGCCTGGTCGTTCATGGTATGGCCGGTGGCGATCCGGGAGGCGCCGGCCTCGCGGGCCGCGGCCTCCAAGAAGCGATAGCGGGCCAGGCGGGCGGCTTCCTCGAGCCCGGTTTTGCGGACCCGGGAGTCCGCCCGGACATCCCCCCTCCCGGCGAAATAGGGAAGTCCCAAGGCCAGGGCGGCGCTCTGCACGAAGCGCTCGTCCGCGGCGGCGCGAGGGCGCAAGCCGTGGTTGAAGTGGGCGGCGGCCGTCGCGAAGCCCTCATCCGCGCCCAGCTCCAGACAGAGATGGAGAAGGGCCATGGAATCCGGGCCGCCGGAGCAAGCGACCAGGACGGTCTCGCCGGAATGGATCAGGTCCTGGCCGAGAACCGAGGACCGGAATTTGCGGTAGGCGGGGTGGAGTCGGCGCTTGGGGGACACGGCGGACGGAATTCTATCACAACCGGGGAGGGGGGAAATGGCGGCGCAGGGATTTGAACCCCGGACACTGCGGATATGAGCCGCATGCTCTGACCGACTGAGCTACGCCGCCAAAGCCCCAAGATTCTAGGTGAAATGCCCCGGGAAGTCAATTTGGCGGGCCGGGGCGGGCTCCGCGGGGGGAGATAGCTTGAATCTCGAGACCTGACCCCTATAGAATCGCGGCGTGATGCGCCGCGAGGTGATGACGGCTATCTGCCGGGACAAGGTCTGCCCCGAGAGGATGGGCCTTTTCGAGTGGTTCTGGCAGGACACCCAGGCCGAGTGGGAGAGGCAGGGACTGCCTCCCGGGGCCGACCTGGTCGACCATTTCGGCCACGACGTCCGGGAGATCAAGGGCTCCATGTTCCGCGTCACCGGCCGCCCCATCGATGACGTCGTCGTGGACGAGGACGCCGAGACCATGATCAGGCGCAACGGCTGGGGGGCGTTGCACCGGGAATGGAAGGCCAAGCCGGGCGTTCCGGAGCATATCGGCTTCGAGATGACGAGCCGGGCCGTCTGGGAGCGCGAGTTTCGGGACCGCCTCCTCATCCTGGACCGCGATCGCTTCCCGGACTGGGACGGTTTGGCCGCCGCCTACCGGGCCGCCATGGCCGAGGACCGCTTCGCCGTCTATCAGCAGATGCTGGTTGTCGAGATCATGCGCCGGGCCATGGGCGACGTCGTCTTCCTGGAGTCCATGGTCCTCGATCCGGACTGGATCCACGACTTCGTCAAGGTCATGACGGACGCCATCATCCTCCATTTGGATTACATGATCCGGGAAATCGGCAAGCCCGACGGCCTCTGGACTTACGATGATATGGGCTATACCAAAGCCCCCTTCTTCTCCCCCGCCATGTACCGGGAGTTTGTCTTCCCCTGTCACAAGGCGATCGCCGGCTTCTGCCATGACCATGGCCTGCCGTTCATCCTCCACGCCTGCGGCTTCATCCGCCCGTTCCTGCCCGATCTGCTTAAAGCCGGGGTGGATGTCCTGCACCCGCTGGAAGCCAAGAGCGGCCAGCATGTGGCCGAGTTCTCGGACGCGGTCCGGGCGCTGGGCGGCGAGATGGCCTTCGCCGGCAACATGGATATTCGGGCTTTCGAGTCGAACGACACTGCTGTCCTGGAGGCCGAGATCCGGCCCAAGCTGCGGGCCATCCGGGAGAAGCGCATCCCCTACGTCTTCATGAGCGACCACTCGATCCCCAAAACGGTGCGGGTACAGACCTACGAGCGGACAATCTCTCTCTGGAAGGAGTCCGGTGTCTACTGAGGAAGCCCCTCAGGGCCGGCGGATGCGCTCGAAGCCGCTGAGGCCGACAAACTCCAGCGGCTCCTCCTTCTCGATCCCGTCCAGGAGGAGGTTCAGGCCCAGCACGTCGCTGGCGATGTGACCGGCGATGACGACATTGAGGCCGGCTTTTTTGGCGTTGGCCAGGTGCTCCTCGCTCATGTGCATCTCGACCAGGGTGCTGATGCCGCCGGCGGCCATCTTGTCGTAGATCTCCTTGGAGCCCTCGGTGCCGCCGGTCATCTCCAGCAGGATCTTGCCGCAGGAGGAGCTGTCGGAGCCGTTGATGATCTTGGGCCCCATCTGCAGACCGGCCGCCTTGGCGTATTCCGGGATGGCCCGCAGGAGCTTCAGCAGATCCTTGAGCCGGGCCGGCTTCTCCCGCTCGAACAGCTCGGTCAGGTGCTTGTTGACGCAGTTGTCGGCCGCCGTATGGATGCACATTAGGGGCAGGCCGAGGAGACGGGCCGCGTCGATCTCGCGGGTGGCGTTGATCGGCATCAAGCGGCGCTCGACCTCGCCGATCCGCTTGTCCATGAGGTGTTCGGCGACGCTGATGTTGACGCCGGAGATGGCCAGCAGCCGTGCCTGCAGGCGCATGACGTCGAATAGCCGGACCAGCGCTTCGCCCATGGGATGGTGGCCCAGGACCAGGTCGATGCCGGCCTTGGAGTCGCGATTCAGGGTGTGGGCCAGCAGCAGCTCGGCCGTGTCGATGTCGATGCCGGCCATGATCCGGGTGACGTCGGCGCCGGGGTCGCCGTGCAGGATGCGGGTATCCGCGTAGGGATTGAATAGCCGGTCCTTGTCGTAGAGGCCGCGGTCCTCGTCCTTGAGGGCCTTGAAGGATTCGGCCTCCTCGTCCAGGAGGCGGCGGATCTCGTCCCCGCCCCGCAGGTCGTTGGCGATCCCGATCTCGACGGCCTTCTTGTAAAAGCGCTCCAGCTTCATGTCTCTCTCCCGGCCGTATTCTAGCATGGATTGACAGGTCCCGGACCGGCGCTTAAGATCGGAGCGCACCCCCGCCGAAAGGAGCCCGCCATGCGCAACGCCCTGAACGTCCTCCTGGCCGCCTCGTTCCTTCTGGCTCTGGCCGCCTGCCGATCGACGCCCCAGCCGGGCTCCGAGGCCGGGACCGCGGAAGCGGCGGCCCTCGAGGAGTCGCAGGAGGAATACGGCCCGCTGTGGCGCGAGATCCTCTTCGAGGACCTGCCCGTCCTGGGCCATCGCAACTGGATCGTCGTGGCCGACGCCGCCTTCCCCCTCCAGATCAGCCCCGGGATGGATGTGATCGCCTCCGGCGAGGACCACTTCGCCGTCCTCGACGAGGTCTTGAAGGCCGTGGCCTCGAGCAAGCACCTGCGGCCCAAGGTCTACCTGGACAAGGAGCTGGACTACCTCACCGAGGAGATGACCCCGGGCATCGAGGCCTGCAGGGCCAAGATCAAGGAGCGGCTGGCCGGCTTGGACGTCCGGCCCGTCCTGCACGAGGAGCTCATCGCCCGCATGGACCAGACCGCCAAGACCTTCAAGATCCTCATGATCAAGACGGACCTGACCCTGCCCTACACCACCGTCTTCCTGGACCTCGACTGCGGCTACTGGCCGGCCGAGGCCGAAGCCAAGCTGCGCGAGGCGATGAAGGGGAAGTAGCCGCTCAGACCGCGGACGGCTCCGCCCGCTTTCCCTCCCAGAGGAGGTTGACGACCTTGATCAGAATGAGGCCGCAGACGACGAAGACGCCGCCCAGCAGGGCCGCATAGGTCCATCGCCCGTAGAGGATGTTGCCGACCAGGAAGAGGGCCGACCAGATGGTGGCCACGCCCGTGCTCCAGCCGAGGAGGGCCAGCGGCATGCTCTCGTGAGTCCCGCGCCCGTCGGTCGGGGCGATCCCGGCCTCGGCCCGCACGGCCTTCCAGCCGGGGCCGAAGGGGCGCACCTTCTTGTAGAATTCGACAAGCGTCCTGCGGTCGGTCTGGGGACCCAGGTAGGCCGTCGCCACCCAGCAGAGCGTCGTCACCGCGATCGTGATCATCAGGGCGTAGTGGGTCGGCACGGCGGTCCCGGACTTTCGCAGGACGAGAAGGCCCACCGAGACCAGGAACGAGGAGACCATGGCGGCCACCTCGCACCAGGCGTTGACCCGCCACCAGAACCAGCGGACCAGGTAGATCAGCCCCGTCCCGGCCCCGACCTGGAGGATGATGTCGAAGCTGTCCTTGGCCGTGTCCAGGACGAAGACCAAGGCCCCGGCGGCGAAGAAGATGCCGATCGTCACCAGGCGCCCGACCAGGACGTAGTGCTTCTCGGTCCCGTCGCGCTTGAGAAAGCGGCGGTAGAAGTCGTGGACCAGGTAGGAGGCCCCCCAGTTGAGGTGGGTCAGGACGGTCGAGGAGTTGGCCGCGATCAGGCCGCCGATGATCAGGCCGAAGAAGCCGACGGGCATGAACTTGAACATGGCCGGGTAGGCGATGTCGTGGCCCAGCAGGGCCGGGTTGAGCCCGGGGAAGGCCTTCTGGATGTCGGACAGCTCGGGGAAGACGATGAGCGAGCAGAGGGCCACCAGGATCCAGGGCCAGGGGCGCAGGACGTAATGGGCCAGGTTGAAGAAGAGGGTCGAGCCCAGGGCGTCCTTCTCGGACCGGGAGGCCAGCATGCGCTGGGCGATGTACGACCCGCCGCCCGGCTCGGCTCCGGGGTACCAGACCGACCACCACTGCACGGCGATGGGCATGACGAAGATGGCCAGGGCCATGTCCCAGTTGTTCCGGAAGTCGGGCAGCATGCTCAGGTACTGCAGGCCGTTCGGCCCGACCTTGGCCGAGACCGCCGCCACCATGGCCGGCAGGCCGCCGACGGCCTTGACCGAGAACCAGGCCACCGAGAGGACCGCGGTCATCATGACGAAGAACTGGATCAAGTCGATGACCAGCACGCCCCACAGCCCGGAGAAGGCGGCGAAGAAGAGGTTCAGCCCGCCGACCAAGGCCAGGGTCTCCAGCCGGCTCATGCCGAACAGCAGGGCCGCGATCTTGCAGGCCGCCAGGTTGACGGTGGCCATGATCATGCAGTTGAAGAAGAGGCCCAGGTAGACCGAGCGGAAGCCTCGCACGACGCCGGCCGCCTTTCCGGAGTAGCGCAGCTCGTAGAACTCGAGGTCGGTCAGAACGCCCGAGCGGCGCCACAGCCGGGCGAAGAAGAAGACCGTGGCCACCCCGGTCAGGGTGAAGGCCCACCAGACCCAGTTGCCGGCCACCCCGGTGCGCCGGACGATGTCGGTGACGAGGTTCGGCGTGTCGCTGGAGAAAGTCGTGGCCACCATCGAGATCCCGGCCAGCCACCAAGGGACGGAGCGGCCCGAGGCGAAGAACTCGGCCGTATTCTTGCCGGCCCGGCGGCCGTAGAACAGGGCCGGGACGAAGCAGATGAGGATGGAGCCGATGATGACGACGATGTCGAGGGTCCGCAGGGTCATGGTCTCTTCCTTTGCCTGATGGCCTTCACTGGCCGAGCGTCCCGAGGGCGGCCGCAAGGTCCTTGGCCGGGGCGGTCGCCGCTTTGAGGATCGCCGCCGCCTGAGCGGCCCGGCCGGCCCGCTTCAGGGCTTGGCCGCCGAACCATAGGCCGGCGCCGCGGGCGGCCGGGAACCGGCTCGTGTATTCGACGACGGATTGGAGCGAAGCGGCCGCGGCGGCCTTGTCCCCCAGGCGGGCATGGATCAGGCCCAGCAGGTAGTCCTGGATCCGGAAGTCGGCATCGTAGGGCTTGCCGGTGCCGAGCGTCTCCGGATACTCCTTGGAGCGCTCGAGGGCGCGGACGGCGCCGGGCCAATCCTTCTTGGCGATGGCGGCCAATCCGATCTGGAGGTGGGTCCGGGTGAACAGGGCATGGATCTCCGAAGCGCCTTCGAAGGGGAGCGCCTCGACCTTATCCAGAACGGCGGCCGCGTCCCCGTACTGGCCCACGGCCATCAGGCTGCGGACCAGGTCGATCTGGATAGGCACCTCGTCCGGGAAGAGGCCGGCGGCCTGACGCGCCGCGGTCAGGGCCTCGCGGGGCTTTTCGCTCTGGGACAGGAACCCGATCAGGGCATGCCAGTTGCGCCATGTCTTCTCGTCGATGCGGACGGCGGTCTCGTAATCGGCTTGGGCGGCGGCCGGGTCGACGGGGCGGCTGAGCATGGCCCGCGACAGGAAGAAGGGCGCGAAGTCGACGCCCTGGCAGGCGGCCCAGAGGTCCCGCACCTCCTTGACCCGGCCCTTGGACCAGAGGATGAGGCCGAGGTAATAGCGCGGCTTCCAGTCGGCCGGGCGCTGGGACGCGGCCCACTCATAGAGCGGGATCTCCTCTTCGCGGAAGGGGAAGACCAGGGCCGGCGAGAGGGCCATGGCCTTGTCCAGCAGGGCCCGGCTCTCCTCCGGCGAGGACGTCCGCTTCAAGAAGGCCCGCAGGGCGTAGGCCGTGGGATGGTCCGGGGCCAGAGACAGCAGCTCGGCCGCGTCGTCGTCCAGGCCCCAGCGCAGATAGGCCAGGGCCGCCTCGATATAGGTCTCGTGCGGCGTCTCGTTGCGGATCATGGACTGGAAGGCCTCGCGGCTCTTGGGGCTCTTATCCTGGAGGGAGAGCTCGAATCGGGCCAGGTGGTCCAGGGGATCGATGGCCAGCAGCCGGTCCAAGGCCGCTCGGGCGTCCGCGGCCCGGCCGGCCCGGCGATGGGCCGCGGCCAGGATCT
>CAZKXI010000011.1:59900-63275 GCA_964556755.1 uncultured Eubacteriales bacterium | reverse complement strand
GCCGCTCGGGCGTCCGCGGCCCGGCCGGCCCGGCGATGGGCCGCGGCCAGGATCTCGAACCCCCCGCTGTTGAAGGCGTTGGCATCGATGGAGCGCTGGGCGTAGTCGGCGGCCAGGGCGTAGCTTCTCTCGCCCATGGCCAGCTCGGCCAGGCGGGTGTAGGCGGCCGAGCGAAAGGCGTTGGAGCGGGCGGCCCAGCCGAAGGCCTCCTTGGCGTCGACGAGCTTGCCGAGCCGGCGGGCCGCGACGCCGTAGACGTAGTTGGCCGCCGGATCATACATGTCGAGCTCGAGGGCCTGTCCGGCCAGGGACAAGGCCGTGGCGTCCTCGCCGCGCCGGGCGTAGAGCTCGGCGCTGCGGATCATGGCGCCCCGGTGCGAGGGCTCCCGAGTCAGGCAGGCGGCGTACTTGTCCAGGGCCGAGGCGAAGGCGCGGGCCTTCTCCAGGCGGGTCCCGCTGAGGAAGAGGCCCTCGGCCGAGGATTCGTCCACGGGCTTGAAGCGCAGCGGCTTCTCGATGTCGTTGGCGGCCGGATCGGAGCGGAACACGAGTGACTCCCCCAGCCGGACTTGGAAGGCCTGGCCGGTGAGGGCCAGCGGCAAGTCGCGCTTGAGCGGCCGGGCCGGCTCCGCCTTGATCCGCTCGCGGTGCAGCTCCCGGCCGCCCGCCGTGACGACCAGATCGTCGTCCACGGCCCGCAGGGGGAAGAGGCCGACGGTGATCCTGTCCGCGGCGGCCGTGACGGCGAGGACGCCGTCGGGCGAGGAGGCGGCCATGGGGCCGATGCCGTTGTAGGGGAACCACAGCTCGCGCCACCGGTCGGCCGTGCCCGAGGCCAGGAACTCGTGGTCGGACTGGTTCAGGAGGCGGCCGGCCTGGGGCTCGGTGTACTGGCCGTCGCTGTCGGTGAGGAGATCGACCCAGATCTCGCCGGACCGGGACTGGTCCCAGATCCAGACCTTGCGGCCGGGCATGTCGTCATACAGGGCCCAGTGGCCCATGCCCGCGTCGCTTCTCTCGTACCAGGCGCCGTAGAAATCCTCCCGCTCGCCGACGGTGAAGTAGCTCTTGGAGTTGGGCGTGGCGTTGGCCCGGTACCAGGACAGGTCCCGGCCCTGCGAATCCACGGGCCAGGGCTCGAGCGGGACGTTGTAGTCGTGGCCGATCTGCCAGCGGCCGGGGAAGATGTAGCGCAGGTCGTCGGCCGTCGGAATGGCCCCGCAGGACCAGTAGTAGTAGGACTGGCTGAGGGGCGTGGGATTGTACCAAGCTCCGTTGGTCTCGAAGTAGGCTTTGTCCTTGGGCAGCCGGACCGTGACGCTCCAGCGGGTCCGGGAGGGAAGGTCCATGGCCCCGACGACACAGCTGACGCCGCCGTCGGGATCGCGGCGCAGGATGTAGTCCACGGGCGAGGCCGTCGAGGGGGCATGGCCGACGATGCCGAAGTTGAACTCGATGCCGCCCGACGTCCAGGGGCCGCGCAGGGCGATCTCGCGGAACTTCATGACGTGATTGGTATAGAGGAAGTCGCGCCCGGTCGTCTTGTCGGTGGCGCCCCAGACCTTGCCGCCGACCTTGGGCAGGACGGCCACCGAGATGTAGGGATTCTCCAGCCGCACCACCGGCCATTCCTGGTCGACGCCGGCGCCGCTGAACTTGTTGAAGAAGGAATAGGGGTAGAGCCGGGCCCCGTCGCCCCACATCGTCGAGCGGGCGAAGATCGGGACGGGATCCGGGTCGCCGTAGGGATAGGTCTTGAAGACTTCGCTCTTCTCGCTGATCGTGGCGGCGCCGGAGGGGCCGGCCGAGCCGCGGCAGGCCGGGAGCGAGGCCGAGATCAGGAGAGCGGCCAGGAGGAAGGCAGCGAGGCGGGTGGACTTCATGGGCACCATCCTTGTCGGGCCCATCTTATTCAACCTCGCCGGGTGAATCAATCGACAAGGAGGGGAGATCAGCGCGCAGGCCGGGGCGCCGGCTCCTCGCGCCGCCCGGTCGCGGCCAAGAGCCTCTCGAAGAACATCCCGACCGCGGTTCCCAATGCCTGGGGGGAGTCGAATCCCCCGGTCGTAAAGAAAGCCCCGCCGATCTTGCCGGCCGGATCGAAGTAGGCTTGAGCGAAGAAAGCCGGACCGAATCCGTTCATTTGGAAGAGCCGGCGCCCGCCGACTTGGCTGAGAATCCAGACATAGGCCCGACCGAGGGTGGGAAAGCCCCGTCCGGGCGGGGCCCCGGGGGGATTCTGGAGGGCCAGCATGGCGTCGACGGTCTCGGGCCTGAGGATCTGTCGGCCTTCGAACCGTCCCCGGCTCATCAGCATGATCAGAAAGCTCCCGAAGTCGCGCGTCGTCGTCCGCAGGCCACCGTCCATGTAGCCGGGCCAGGTGGTCGGCTCCTCCCTGACAAGCCGGCCCGCCTCCCGGGCGTAGCCGTAGGCCCATCGGCTCCGGTCGAGGTCGGAGAGCCGCCACGAGCTGTCGCTCATCCGAAGCGGGACGAAGAGGGCGTCCCGGCAGTACTGCCAGAAAGGCCGCCCGGTGATCCGCTCGATGACGCATCCGATCAGGGAATAGCTGCTGTTGCTGTAGGCGTAGCGCTCGCCCGGGGCCGTCTCCAGGAAGTTCTCGGCGGAATAGTATCTCCCGCCCGGCGTCAGGAACGGCTCCAGAGCCGTCTCGACCGATTCGACCGGGTCGCGGGCCGCATGGAGAAAATCCAGCCGATTCCGGCCGGCGGTGAAATCGACGTCGAAGATGCCGGCCGTGAACGAGAGCAGCATGCGGATCGTGATCGGCTTGTCCGGAAAGCGCGGGTTTCGGACGGGGAAGGAGAGATATCGGTTGATGTCGTCGTCCAGGGAGCACTTCCCCTCCTCCCAGAGGCGCATGAACGCGGCCAAGGTCACGGTCTTGGACAATGATCCGACGCCGAAGATCGTCCGGCTCTCGGCGGGGCGTCCGCTCTCCCGGTCCGCCAGGCCGAATCCACCGCTCCACGCGATCCGATCGCCTTCGACGATGCAGGCGCCGACCGCGGCGAGGCCAAGCGCGGAGACCTGGGACCGGAAGAAGGACTCGAGGTCCTTGGCGGCGGGGGCCGGGCCCTGCCCGGCTGAGAGCCCTTGAGCGGCGCCCCAAGCCGCCGTGAAGGCGACAGCCGCGAGGGTCAACCGGCGTCTTCGGAATGCGATCCCCTTCATGGCGTCGTCTCCTTCGATAGAGCAGATGCATCAGACCGCAGGATGGTTGCCTGCCCGACGGAGAGGCCGGATCCGCGCCGGGAGGCTATACCGAAAAATGGGTAATTGCGTATACTGTAGCCCTATTTTCGGATTCCCTATCTCGGAACGCGGGAGGTTCAAGCCATGAAGAAAGCCGT
>CAZKXI010000011.1:51194-59800 GCA_964556755.1 uncultured Eubacteriales bacterium | reverse complement strand
CCAGAACAAGGTCCGCTACGAGGACATGCTCGTCCGGGAGCTGATCCCCCACGTCGACAAGAGCTATCGGACCCGCCCGGACCGTCAGTACCGCGGGATCTCCGGCCTGTCGATGGGCGGCTGGGGCTCCCTGACCCTGGGCATGCGCCATCCGGAGCTGTTCTCGGGCGTGGCCGCTTTCAGCGCGGCGGTTTGGACCGAAGAAGCCGCGGCGGGCATGGAGGAGAAGATGTACCAGCGGATGTTCGCCGGATTGTTCGGGCCCCGGCCGGCCGGCAAGCCGGCCGCCCATTTCCTGAAGCTCAATCCCCTCAGCCTGGCCAAGACGCTGCCCGAGGCGGAGCTGAAGAAGGTCCGCCTCTATATCGACTGCGGGGACGATGACTTCCTCATCGAGGGCAACTGCGCCCTGCACATCGCTCTGAACGAGCGCAAGATCCCGCACGAGTTCCGGGTCCGCGACGGGGCCCACACCTGGACCTACTGGCGGACCGGCATCGTCGCGGGATTGGCCTTCCTCGGCCGCTCCTTCACGCAATAAATAGGGGTACAGTATACGTAATTCCCTATTTTCGTACGGGGAATGATCGGTTCTCCCCTCGCGAGGCATCCTCACACTCGCATCTCGCGGATGCAGCGACTCTCGAATTAGGGAATTACGTTTGCTGTACCCCTATTTTCCGAGCTCTTATTCCCCCCTCGCCTCCGACGTTTTTGTCGCCCCGGCGACAATTGCGTTGGGAGAAATGGCGCCTTGATCCTCCCAGGGGACTGATTCCCGGAGCGTCCCTTCGATGCATGTTGATTGTTTGCAGTGTCCTATCTCATGAGGGATTCCATGGCACAGGTCTTGCTAAAGAGGGCGCCTGAGGTTATAGACAGATGCGATCGATTTGTCGTCGGGATTTTCTCAAAGCCGTCCCTCTGACTCTGGCCGCCCTTCCCGCATGCCTTCGGGAATCCAGCCCCTTGGGTCCCGCCACAGGCGTCGCCATCAACGCCGCCGCTTGCTCGGGCTGCGGATTGTGCGTCCAAGCCTGCCACTACGGCGCCCTTCGCCAGGCAGCCCGCACGGAGCTTCGAATCGATCCGCTCCTCTGCACGGGCTGCGGCCGCTGCGCCGATGTCTGCGCCTCCGGGGCCATCCTGATCGAGCAGAAAGGGTATGACATCATCGAAAGCGCCTGCGTCGGATGCGGCGACTGCATCCCCCGCTGCCCGGCCGGCGCCCTGACCCTGGAGCCCTCGTCTTACAGCGTCCAGAGGAATCGCTGCAACGGCTGCGGCGATTGCCGGCGGGTCTGCCCGAGCGGCGCCATCACGATCCAGAACGGCAAGGCTTCTATCGACACCGCCAAGTGCACCCGCTGCGGGCTCTGCGCCTCCGCCTGCGGCCAGGGGGCCATCCGCAAGCCCGTGGCGGTTCTCAACGCGGCCACATGCACCGCCTGCGGCGAGTGCAAAGCCGTCTGTCGCTTCAACGCCATCGTCGGGGGCACTCCTGCCCGCATCGATCCGGCCGCCTGCACGGCTTGCGGCAAGTGCCGGCAAGTCTGCCCGTCGGGCGCCGTCCTGGGCGAGATTCAGGTCCCCGAGATCGACAATAGCCGCTGCCGGCTCTGCACCGCCTGTCTGCCGCCTTGCCCCAACGACGCCATCCGGATAGAGGGGCGGTGATGCGTTTCCGTCTCCCGACTGCCGCGCTCCTGGCTCTGGCCCTCGGCGCCGGTCCGGCTTGGGCCGTCAAGGACTGCCGCTCCCGGCTGTCCTCCGGCCTCAACGCGCTCGGCGCGACGGGACTGTCCTGGAGTCTGGAGCTGCGCGGCTTCTACTACGGCGTCGGCGGGACCGCCTATGCCTTCCCCGGTCTCGGCGCCTGGCTGCGCTACGAGCCTTCGGCACGATGGACCTTAGACGTGGAAGCCTCGATCAAGGAGAAAGCCTATCTCGACTACGAGAGGCCCGATCCGAGCCCGTTTCAGCTGAAGACGGCCCTGGTCCGCTACAACGACGCGGAGGGCCGTTTCGACCTCAGCCTGGGCCGCCAGGAAGTCCAGCTCGCCGACGGCCTGATCATGGACGAGTTCTTGGACGCGGCTCAGATCAGCGGCCGTTTCGGCGCCTTCGAAGTCCGGGCCGGGGCGGGCGTCCTGGCCCTTTCAGCGGCCAAGGAAGCCCTCTCCTGCTCCAAATGCCTGTTCTTCGAGTACCGCTCCTGCTGGAAGGGCTTCGGGGAATCCGCCTACGGAGACTTCAAGACCGGATTCCTCCAAGCGTCCGTCTCGCTCGGTGGGGCGGGCGAGGCCGGCTTCCTTTATCAGAAGGTCGCCGCCGCCGCGACGGCCTATGACTCCGATCTGGCCGGGCTCTTCGCCAGCCTCAACCTGCCCCTGCGCTGGCGGCTCAGCTTCGAAGCGGCCATTCAGAAGCAAGCCCTCCACGATTCGGTCGCTTTCGGCTGGCACGCCGCCCTGGCCCGCGCCTGGCGGATCAACGGCCTAGCCACGCTGCAGGCCCGCCTCCAGGCCCTCTACGGCTCCGCCGACGGGAGCCTCGTCTTCGCCCCCGTCTTCGGCAACCTCCACTTGGGCGAGCGGCAGCACTACTCCGTTCGGCAAGGACGGACGCTTGGATTCGAGGTCAAGCTGACGCCCGATTTCGCCAAGCGTTTGACCCTGGCCGGCCGCTATTGGATCAACTCCGGCGCCGGCTGGACCGATGGGACGACCGACGAGCTCGACGCCGGGGCGGAATGGAAGCCCTTCCGCTCCGAATGGGCCCGGCTCTATCTGGGCTTTTCCCGGGCCGTCACCCGGACCGGTCTCGTTCATCAGCTGGCCCTCGAGACCCGCATCACATTCTGACTTGAGACAAGGAGACTATCATGAAAAGAACCACCCCCCTCCTCCTGGCGGCCGTCCTCCTGGCCACCGCCACGCCCGCCCTTCCCTGCGAGATCCACTTCGCCCAAGCCAAGATGACGGCCGCCGTCGGCCGCGAGGCGCAGGCCGTCGTGACGGTCGTCCTGGAGCACCGCAACTGCCGGATTCCCATGGAGCAGACGGCCATCGAAGGCAAGGGCCTGACGATCGTCAAGCAGGGCGCCTGGCAGCGGGTCAAAGCCGACACCTACAGCCTGGACATCACCTTCATCCTCAACGGCCCCAAGGGCGAGCTCCGGGTATCCCGGGAGTGTGACAAGAAAGGCGTCTCCGAAGGCGTCTTGAAAGTGACCGGGCTGTGATCCGCCGCCTCTTCGCCGCTGCCGCGCTGGCCGTCCTGGCCCTCCTGGCCGGGATCAGCCTGAGCGCCGGGGACTCGGGCTGGAGCCTTCCGCCCAAGCTGCTGGTGCTCTTCGGCCTGCTCTTCATCGCGGCGGCGGCGGCGCGGCTGGGCCTGATCTGGCTGCGCTATCCCCTGCTCATCGCCTCGGTGGCCTACCTCGGCTTCTATGAGGGAAGCTGCCTTTGCCCCAACGGCTCGCTTCAGAACATCCCCCTCTTTCTGTCGCAGTCCAAGGCCGGCGCGGTGGGGATCTATCTCCTGGAGATCGCCGTTCTCCTGGCGGTCATCTTCGTCTTCGGCAACCTCTATTGCGGCTGGGTCTGCCACAAGGGCGGCATTCAGGAGTTCCTGTTCCGGCCCCGCTGGGCCGTGCGTGTCCCCCCCAAGCTCGACGCCGCTCTCCGGCGCGGGCGCTGGGCCATCCTGGCTCTCATCATCGCATACCCGCTGATCGCCCATGAGAAGCTCTTCCATAAGATCGACCCCTTCAAAGCCCTCTTCAATCTCCGCGGCGGCGCCCTGCTCCTGGCCTTCCTCGGAGCTACTCTGGCGGCTTCGATCTTCCTCTACCGGCCCTTCTGCCGCTACGTCTGCCCCTTCGGGGCCCTGGCCGGCGCGGTGGCATCGCTGGGGCTGTTCCGCCTCAAAGCGGGCTCGGGCTGTACGGCATGCCGGCTATGCGCCAAGGCCTGTCCGACGGGAGCGCTCTCGATCCGGAAGGGCGACGGCCGGCCGGAGACGGTCCATCGGCCCGAGCTCTGCCTGGCCTGCCTGGAATGCCGAAAGTCCTGCCCCCGCGGGGCCGTGGAGACTTGTTTCGGTCTCTCCCAAGAGCCGGACGGCGGCGCCCTCGCGCCGCCCGAACCATGTCCCGAGCGGCGCGGATTCTGAGTCGGAGGGGAGCCATTCAGTCATCCGGCTTGTTATCAGCCTGTGACGATATATTCGATTATTGGCATGTTTATCGCATAGAGAACAATCTTGATTCAATCGCACCAAGGAGTTCACCATGAGAGTCCTCATCAAGACTAAGCGGATCGCAGCCCTGCTTCTCGCCTGGACCGGCCTTCTGGCCGGCTGCGCTTCGGACGCTGCATCTCCCGCCGCGTCGTCGGCGTCGGCTTTCCTGTCCCCGGCCGAAGCCGATCAGCTGATCTTCATGCGCGAGGAGGAGAAGCTGGCTCGCGACGTCTACCTGGACCTGGCCGAGTTCTGGGGCGGGCGTGCCGATGGCGCCGACATCGCCTCCGTCATGGGCCAGATCGCCTCCTCCGAGCAGCGCCATATGGACCGCCTTAAGGCCCTCCTCGACGCCTATGGCCTGAATGACCCGGTCGACCCGGTCGAGACGCGCGGCCGCTTCCTCAACCCCGATCTGGCCCGGTTCTATCTCGATCTGACGGAGGGAGGAAGGGCCGGACGAGTCGACGCCTGGACGGTGGGCGCCCTGATCGAGGACAAGGATATCTTGGATCTCCAAGTCGCGCTCGCAGGCGTCACTCAAGACGCCGTCCGGGCGGCGTACGACTCGCTGGCCTGCGGATCGCGGAACCACTTGAGATCCTTCTCCCGGCAGCTCGCGGCCGCCGGAGCGGCCTACACGGCCAGGTTCCTTCCCCAAGCGACGGTGGACGCCATCATCGCCTCCGGCAACGAGCGGTGCGGAGGCTGATCGCCGCCGGATGGGCGCGCAACGCCCTTTCCCTCTAATTCTTGATCGTGAACTCGACGAAGAAAGGCTCCGGGCGGACGTCGGGGACCAGGAGCCGCATCCGCCACTTGCCGGGCGCAGCCTTGACCTGGTGCTCGTTGTCCCACTGGTTCCAGGTCCAGTCCCTCTTCCTGCCGTCGTTCATGGTCAGGTCCGGGAGGAAGTCGCGGGCGCTGGTGAAGAACTCCTTCCAGGCGCCGCTGTCCAGCCGCTTGATGACATAGACGATGCCGGCCAGGTTGACCGTCCGGTCGAGCTCGTTGGCCATGTGAAAGTCGATCGCCTCGCCCCTGGCGTACTCGGCCTTGCCGGCCTTGACCGAGAAGGAATGCTGGGCGCTGGTGATCGTGGCCGTCTGGCCCACGGGCCCGGACGGGTCCGGGTAGTCCGTGCTGACCGCGGGGAAGGACGTGGCCGCCGACTCCTTGACCGCGTACCAGCCGTAGGTCGCGCCGCTCAGGGCGGTCGTCCCGGCCATCCCGCTCCGGCCCTGGGTGAAGAGGTAGCCGCTGAACTTCTGGTCGCCGTCATCGATCCGGTTGGAGTCGTCGAAGTTGATCCGGAAATCGATCTTATGGCCGCTCGCCTCGCCGGTGACGAGGTGCACCTTCCCGTCCAGGCCCTTGTATTGGCCGTCCAGGACCTTGGCCTGGCCGCTGGCCTTGAGGATCAGCGTGCCCGCCCAGCCGTCGTGGGACATCTTCCAGGTCCCGTAGAAGTCCTGCTTGGGGATGTCAGCCAGGGTCTGAGCCAGGGCCCCCGAGGCCGACAAGATCAAGCCGGCAGCCGCCATCAAAAGAACGAGACCGCGACGCGTATGGATCATGAGGTCCCTCCTTCAAGCCTGTGAGCCGATTCTAGGCGAAGAAGGGACTCCCTGTAAAGGCGCCGTCCAGATCGGCTTGTCCCCGCTCGGGCGGGGCCATCGAGGACCGAGACGACGACGGGGCCGCGGCCCCGCCGGGCCGACACCTCAAACCGCTCTTCCCGGAATGGGGCGAAGAGCCTAAAATTTCGGCGCCGCCCCCGTGTTGTAGAGGAAGAAGGCGTACTCGTCGGCGGTCGTCTCGATGGCCTTGGTCACGTTGACCGAGCCGTGGCCGGAGCGGGTCTCGATCCGGATCAGGACCGGGTTCGGGCCCTTGTGCCTCTCCTGAAGCGTCGCGGCGAACTTGAAGGAGTGGGCCGGCACGACCCGGTCGTCATGGTCGGCCGTCGTCACCAGAGTGGCCGGATAGGCCGTCCCGGCCTTCAGGTTATGCAGGGGCGAATAGGCGTAGAGCCATTTGAAGTCGGCCTCGTTGTCGCTGGAGCCGTACTCCACCACCCACCCCCAGCCCACCGTGAACTTATGGAAGCGGAGCATATCCATGACCCCGACCGCGGGCAAAGCCACCCTGAACAGGTCGGGCCGCTGGGTCATCGCCGCGCCCACCAGCAGGCCGCCGTTGGACCCGCCGGAGATGCCCAGCTTGTCCTTCGCGGTGTACTTCTCCGCGATCAGGTACTCGGCCGCGGCGATGAAGTCGTCGAAGACGTTCTGCTTCTTGTCCAGCATCCCGGCCTTGTGCCAGGTCTCGCCGTACTCGCCGCCGCCGCGCAGATTGGGCTCGGCGAAGACCACCCCCTGCTCCAGCAGGGCGATGAGCATCGGGCTGAAGCCGGGCTGGATGCTGATGTTGAAGCCGCCGTAGGCGGTCAGGAAGCAGGGATTCGTCCCGTCCAGGGCCAGCCCCTTCTTGTGGACGATGAACATCGGCACCTTGGTCCCGTCCTTGGAGGCGAAGAAGACCTGCTTGGTCTCGAAAGCCTGGGGATCGAACTTGACCTCGGGCTTGCGGAAGACCTCGGAGACGCCGCTGGCGATGTCGTACTTGAAGATGGTCGGCGGGTAGGTGAACGAGGTGAAGGTGTAGAAGAGGGTCGTGTCGTCGCGCCAGCCGCCCAGGCCGCCGGAGGTGCCCAGGGCCGGCAGGACGATCTCCCGCACCGGCTTCCCGTCCAGCCCGTACTGGAAGATCTTGGTGTTGGCGTCCTTGAGGTAGGTGCAGAAGAGCGCGCCGCCGCCGGTGGCCGCGCCGCTGAGGACTTCGGGCTTCTCGGGGATGACGACGGCCCAGCTTTCCTTGGCCGGCTTGAGGGGATCGATCAGGATGAGCCTGCCGTTGGGGGCCTCGAGATTGGTCTGGACCAGGAGCTTGCCGCCGACGTTGTCGATGATGGCGCTGTCGTGGTCGAAGCCCTTCATCAGCAGGCCGAACGTCGAGCCGGGCTTGGTCAGGTCGCGCCAGTAGAGCTCCGTGCCGGAGGTGCCTTCGCTGAGGGTGACGAGAGCGAACCGCTCGTCCTCGGTGACGCCGGCGCTGACGTAGCGCAGAGGGTGGTCCTTGTCCTCGAAGACCACGACGTCCTTCTCCTGCGGATCGCCGATCTTGTGGTAGAAGACCTTCTGGAACTCGTTCTTGGCCGTCAGCTCCTTGCCGGCCTCGGGCTTGTCATAGCCGCTGTAGAAGAAGCCGTCCTTCCACCAGGCCGCGCCCGAGAATTTGACCCACTTGATCTGGTCGGCCAGCTCCTTCTTGGTCTCGATGTCCATGATCCGGATCTCGGACCAGTCCGAGCCGGCCTCGCCGCGCGAGACGGCCATCCGCTTCTTGTCGCCGGACGGGCCCAGCAGGCCGATCCGGATCGTCCCGTCGGGCGAGAGGGCGTTGGGGTCGATGAAGACCTCGGGCTCGCCGTCCAGGCCCTTCTGGACGTAGATCACGGACTGGTTCTGCAGGCCGTCGTTCTTGGCGAAGAAGTACCGCTCCCCGACCCGGAAGGGCGAGGAGTAGCGGGGGTAGTTGAAGATGTCGGTCAGCCGCTTCTTGAGGGCTTCGCGGAAGGGGATCCGGGCCAGGTAGCCGAAGGTGACCTCGTTCTGGGCCTTGACCCAGGCCGCTGTCTCGGCGGACTTGTCGTCCTCCAGCCAGCGGTAAGGATCGGCCACGGCGGTGCCGAAGTAGTCGTCGACCTGCTCGACCTTGGCGGTGGCGGGGTATTTCATGGCGGGTGCCTTCTTGCAGACGGGGATGACGATCAGGGCCAGAGCGGCCAGGACGAGGAGAGTCTTCTTGCCCATGCGAATCCTCCTGCGGGAAGTCGGAAAGGACTATGTATCACAGGGGGCAAAGAGGGTCAAACCGCCCCGGCCTCACCACTTCTTGGCTTTCTTCGGCTCCATCTTGCGCAGGTTCAAGCCCTGCTCGTAAGCCCCAATCCGGTAGAGGCAGATCTCGCGCACGGACGAGGGGTGGTGGAGAACTTCGCTCAGCGACTGCTGGCCGACGGCCCAGACGCCGCCGCCCCGGACGACCGCGACCTTGTAGTCGTGGAGCCGGCGGATGAGCGTCTCGGCGTCCACGCCGGCCGGCAGAACCGGGATGACCAAGTAGAGGAAGCTCCCCTCGGCGTCCACGGGAACGATGCGGTCGGAGACCTCGTCCTCGCCCGGGTATTTGAAGTACGAGTGGGACTCGGCCTCCGGCAGCCAGCAGTGCATGACCGTCTGGAAGTCCGTCTCGGCGTAGATCGTCTTGTGCAGCCGCAGGATGGCCGAGTCGCCCGC
>CAZKXI010000011.1:0-51094 GCA_964556755.1 uncultured Eubacteriales bacterium | reverse complement strand
AGTCCGTCTCGGCGTAGATCGTCTTGTGCAGCCGCAGGATGGCCGAGTCGCCCGCCTCCGGCCGCAGCGGCACCTTCCGTAGCGGTCCGCCGACCTCGCGGGGCATGGAGGCCATGGGGGCGTAGAGCAGATCGCCCACGCCGCGCACCGACATCGAGCCGGTGTGGAAGGGCGACAAGCGCGACTCGTAGATCCTCGCCCCGGCCTTGCGGAACTCGGCCAGGATCTCGGTCTCCTCGGGAAAGCCGCAGGCGTCGGCGTCGTCGATATCGTAATCGTCGGGCGGGAGAGCGAAGAAGCCGGCCGGGTCCGCCTTGATAGCCGCCCGCAGCCCGGCCACATCCACGCCCAGCTTGCGGGCCCCGCGCGCCACCTGGCCGGCGTTGTTGGCGACCGTCAGCAGGAAATAGGCTTCCGGCAGGGTCCGGGCCCGGACGAAGGTGCCATGGCCCTGGATGGTCGTGGCCGGATGGTCGCGCAGGCGCTCGGGGATCCGGGCCGTCATCTCCGGCGAGCCGCTGGGGACGGCGAACCAGTCGACGTGGACGTGATCGCCCAGGAACTTCCGGCCCAGGGGGTCGATCGGCTCGAAGTCCGGGGGCTGGGCCGGCTTCGGCCGGTCGTCCATCGTGGCGATGGTCAGCTCCTTGGTGTGGGCGTGCATGGACGCCCCCATGCCCGGGATGCTCAGGATCTTCTGATGGATGTCGGTCTCCGAGGAGGCCTTGTAGTAGCCATAGTCGGTCTCGGTGGCCGAGAGGAAGCAGATCTGGCTGGGGTCGAGGTCGCCTTTCTGGCTGCCCGTGGCCGTGATCAGGATCTGCTCGCGGCCGGACTCGTCTTGGACCTTGATGGCCATGTTGCCGCTGTGGCTGTCCTGGATGTCGTAGAGGAGGCAGGCCCGCCCCAGCGACTGGAACATCCGCAGGGTCTCCCGGCTCGTCGTCCAGGCCCGATGGCTCATGGCTTCCTCCCCGGCCGCGGGGCGATCTCCAGCTCCTCGACCAGGGCCGGCTTCGGCCGCCCGGCCTCGTCCCAGCCGCGCACGGCGTAGTAGTCGCGCCGCATCCGGTCCTGGGCCTCCCAGGTCACGGCCCGCGGCTCGCCGGCCACCGGGATCGGCTCCTCGGCGAAGCGGGCCGGCAGGGCGTCATCGGCCGCAGTCGCCCCGGCCTCCAGGTTGAACATCCGCTCCAAGGCCGCCACCCGGTTCTCGATCCTCTCCAGCCTGGCGACGGAGAAGTCCATCCCCGTCGCCCCGCTCAGCATGCGGGCCCAAGGGTCGGCCCCGAAGGCGTAGCCGGTGAAGCGGCAGATGCCGGCGCTGTCCTGCAGGATGCCGTGATTTTGCATGTTGCGGACGGCGATCGGCGCCTGCAGCAGGCTGAAGCGGGGAATCTCCTTGGTCCCGCCGAAGAAGGCCAGCGAGACGGCGTAGCCGCCTCGCAGATGGCAGGCCCCGGAGGGCGAGGTCATGTAGCCCAGGGCCTGGGTGAAGGAGGCCCGCGGGTCGTAGGCCGGGACCTCGAGCCTCTTGACGGTCATGGACAGGTCGGGCCGGCCGCAGCGCTCGGCCAGCCGGTAGGATCCCTCGGCCAGCCAGTCGCCCAGGCCATGCCGGCGGGCGGTCGCCACAGCCAGCTCTTCCAGGGCCGGGCCGTCGCCGAAGCGCAGGCCCGCCGCGCCCTCGACGTCTGCCGGCAGCAGCCCCTTGCCGGCCAGCTCCATGGCGCAGGCCACCGTGCCGCCGAAGGACATGGTGTCCAAGCCCAGCTCGTTGCAGCGGTAATTGGCCTTGGTCACGGCCGCCAGGTCGTAGACGTCGCAATCCGGGCCCATCAGCACGACGGTCTCGTACTCGGGTCCCTCGCCCTTGCGGACCGTCCCGTCCGGTTCCTCAATGCGGGTGTGGCGCTGGCAGCCGATGGGGCAGAGAAAGCACCCGGCCGCCCGCTCCAGGATGGTCCGGGCGATCGTCTCGCCGGAGACGCGGTCCAGGTCGGCCTCGTCGTGGGCGCAGTCCTGGAAGTTGCGGTGCGGCAGCATGTCGATAACATTGATTAGCTCGACCAGCCCGGCCGTGCCCATCTCGCGCATCAGCCGCTTGGTCACCGGGGCCTGGCGCAGCAGGTAGAAGGCCTGGTCGTAGCCGGATTGGAAGCGGTCCTTGTCGGCCAGGGGCGCCTTCTCCCGGCCCCGGACGCGAATGGCCTTCAGGTTCTTGGACCCCCAGACGGCGCCCGCCCCGCAGCGTCCGTACATGCGGTTTTTATCGTTGCCGACCACCGCAAACCGGACCAGATTCTCCCCCGCCGGCCCGATGCACAGGACCCGCGGCCGGTCAGGGCCCTCGAAGCCCGCCGTCAGCTCGTCCGTGACATCATGGATGTCGCGGCCCCAGAGATGGTGGGCCGGCTCGACCCGAATGCCACGGGCGTCGATATCGATCCAGACGGGAGCGGCCGCCCGGCCCTTGACGACCAAGGCATCGTAGCCGGCGCCCTTGAAGGAGGCGCCCCAGGCCCCTCCGGAATTGGCCGTTCCGATGACGCCGGTCAGGGGCGATTTGAAGACCATATGGCCGCGGGCGGCCGTGGGCGCGTTGGTGCCGATCAGCGGCGAGGCGGCGATGACGATTGCGTTTTCGGGCCCCAGCGGATCGCAGGCCGGATCAACGGTATCGTAGAGGAGCCGCGTGCCCAAGCCGCGGCCGCCCAGGTAAGCGGCGATGGTCTCGGCGGCCAGCGGCAGGACGCGGACGTCCCCCGTGGACAGATCAATCTCGGCGTACTTGCCGAAGAAGCCGAAGGGGGTGGACGGCATGGAGCTCTCCCGGGAAGAGGACTGCAGGATACAAGAAGACGGCCCGGGACTCAAGCCGCGGCGGACTATCCGCCCCCCATGAGGGGGAAGACCGCCACCACGTCGCCGTCCTTGAGAGGGACCTCGGCGAAGCTCTCCGGGGGGGCCGGGGCGCCGTTGACCATGACCACCACGTGAGGCTTGAGGCCGGGGCCTTCGCGAAGAGCCAGGCGGCGGGCGGGCGTGTCGGCCAGCCCGTCGAGGAGAGCGCCGAGCGTGGGGGCCGCGCCCGGAGCGACCTCCGTCTCCTTGAGGCCAAAAAGCTCTCTGAATGTGGCGAAGAGCCTAACCCGAATGGACATGGCTCTGGATCTCGCGCACGACCTCCGAGACGTTGATCCGGTCCTTCATGGAGAAGATCTTGAGCGGGCGCCCGCCCAGGAGCTTGACAAAGTCATCCAGGCAAGCGTCCCGGATGACGAAGAGGAAATTGCGGGCCGGATCGTCGAGGAGCGGCGCCAGGGCCGGCCAATGGCCTTTGCCGGCCAGCTCCAAGGGGCCCAGCTCGTCCACGATCAGCTCGGCCCCCGGCGAACTGGCGCTGAGGATGGCGTTGGCCGCGGCCTGGATGTCGCCTTGGACGACATAGGGGCCGACCGTCTCCGCTCCGCCGTCCGCCCCGCCCTTGCGGAGGAACGGCCGCTTCTTCAGGCTGGCCGCGTCGACCATGTCGTAGCCGATGAGCTCATCGTCCTGGAAGACGCGCGGGCAGAAGAAGCCCGCCACGTCGACGCCCTCGGATCCCAAGTAGGTGATGAGCTTGCGCAGGAAGCCGGTCTTGCCGGAGCCGACCGCGCCGGTCAGGATGAGGATCATGTTCCCTCGCTTCGGCCCATTCTATCCCGGGCAGCGGAGGGAAAGCAATCACCCTAACGGACGGTGATCCGGCCCTCGCCGGTCTGGAAGGCGATCGGCGCCCCGGCGCCGCTCATCCCGGTCACGCCCGCGATCCCGATGACGGCCAGTCCGGGAGCCTTGGCCTCGAAGAGCAGGGTGGCCAGCGTGCCGCCGCCCCTGACGCCCTTGCCCGGCTGGGCGGCCGTGAAGCCGATGGTGCAGATCCCGCCCGGGTCGATCTGCTTGAGGAAGGAAGGCGCCCCGCCGGCTTGCCGGCTCAGGCCGCCCTCGGTCGCGTCCTTGAGGCCGACGATGCGCGGATCGAACGTCACAGTCAGCGACAGGGCGTTGATCTCCTGGTCGGAGCGGACGTTGAGGGACATGCGGAACTCCCGGCCCACGGCGCCCTCCAGGTTGGCCGGGCTCAGGGCGATCAGATTGACGGCGCCTTCCGCGGCCCGCCGGCGCTGGGCGGCCAAGCCGGCCTCGGGCTCGATGTCCCGTTCGGACAGGGCGGCCGCGACGCCGCCCGGAGCGGCCCCGGAGGAAGCGTCCACGTCGACCCAGATGGGCGGCGCGTCGGCCTCGGCGTCGGCCAGGGGCCGGATGACGTAGGGCGTGATGGTGATGATGACGTCGGTCTGATCGAGGTTGGTCGTCTCGGCTCCGAACAGGCGGCCCAGGCCGGGGATGTCCTTGAGGCCGGGGATGCCGGCGATCGACTTGCGCTCCTCGTCGCGCAGCAGCCCGGCGATGAGCTGGGTCTCGCCGTCCTTGAGGCGGACGACGTTCTTGATCTCGCGGTTGTTGATGATGGGGATGTCGGCGTAGCCCGTGCCGCCGATGGAGGTGACCTTGATCTCCGCGTCCAGGGTCACGTCCTTCTCGCGGTGGACGCGGGGCGTGAAGTTGATCTCGATGCCGACGTCCTGCTGCTGGAAGTTGGTCAGGGGATTGGAGGCGTAGCCGCCGGCGGCGACCGGCACGTAGGTCGTCTGGGGGATGGGGACCTTCTGGCCGACCTTGTAGGTGATCTTCTCGTCCGAGACCCCCCGCAGGCGGGGCTGGGCGATGATCTTGGTGTTGGAGTCCGACTCCAGGATCTGGAGGTAGGCCGAGGGCAGGGTCACGGAGTAGCTCCCGGCCTGCCCCAGGGCCAGGCTCTTAAGATTGAACCAGCCGGCGGCGTCGTCGCCGAGGTCGGCCCCACCGTCGTAGCGTAAGCCGGCTACTCCCTCGCCGAAGTCCATGCCCAGCTGGCGGACCTTGGTCCGCGAGACCTCCATGATCTCGACGTCGACCACGATCTCGCCCTTGGGCTTGTCCCAGCCCCGGATCAGGCCGCCGGCCAGCTCGACCATCTCGGCCGAGCCGCGCACCGTGACCGTGTTCTGGTCCTTGTCGAAGATGACGTTGGGGGCGGCGTACTGGGCCCGCAGCATCTGGGTCAGGGCGGCGAAGACGTCCTGGCCGGCGATGTTGGACAGCCGGAAGGTCTTGATGCAGGAGACCTCGAACTGGACCCGCTTGAGCGGCTCGTCCGGGATGACCAGGACCGTCCGCTCGTCGACGATGCGGGAGAAGTTCTTGGTCGCCTGGCAGAGCGTCCGCAGGGCCTGCTCGAAGGTCTGGCCCGACAGATCGGCCGTATAGGGGACGTCGCGGAAGCCGGAGTCGAAGACGACGTTGATCCCGGCCGCCCGGCCCAGGGTCAGGAAGATCGAGCGGAGGCTGGACTCGACCGGCACCTTGACCTGGAGGGCTTCGTCCTTGGTCCGCAGCTTGATGGGGAACTCGATCTTGGCCGGCCCGGCCGGAGCCGCCGGTGGCGGGGCCAGGAGCTGACGGGCCTCCAGGGCCGACTGGCTGTCGCGGGGATTGTAGGCCAGGACCTTGCGGTAGGCGGCCGACGCCTCGTCCTTCTTCCCCTCCGCGGCCAGCCGGCGGGCCTCCTGAAGGTGGTACAGGCTGGCCGACAGCCGGGCCCGCTCGGCGGCCATACGGTAGACCGGGTCCTTGGGCTTCTCCAGGGCCGCCTTCTCGTAGTAAGCGATGGCCTCGTCGAAGCGCTTGGCCACCTCGGCCGCGGTTCCCAGCTTGTAGCTCGGGCTCAACGTGGCGCAGGCGCCGGCGGCCAGCGCCGCCAGCAGGACGAGCGCGATCTTCTTCATCGCTTGTCTCCTTCCAGGCTGAAGGTCAGGATCTCCCCGTCGGGCTTGCGGGCCTCGATCCGCTCGCGGGTGACGCGGACGATCTCGAGCCCGTTCGGCAGGACGTCGCCCGCGCCGACGGCCCGGGCGACGCCGTCGAGGAGAACGAGCCCGACGGTCCGGTCGAGCCGGGGGTTGTGGCTGTAGCCGATGAAGCGGAGGCTGAAAGCGGGCCTCGGCGGCTCCTCCAGCTCGACGGCTTCCTCCGCTCCGCCGGGCCTGCCGGGAAGGGCCCGGCCGGGGAGAAGGGCGCCGGCCGCGGGGCCGTATCCGCCCGGCGAGAAGATGTCCCGCCGGGCCGTCGCCGGGGGCCGGTTACGCGGCTCCAGGTTCTCCATGCGCAGCAGCCGCTGGACGGCCGGACGCCCCCCCTGACCGAGAGCCGCCGCGGCCAGAGCCAAGAGGAGGATCCCGCACAGCGCGGCTCCTTTCTTCATCCTGACGGTCCCTCTCTCAGTCTTCATGGTAGCCCGCCATCGTCACCCTCAGATCCAGGAAGCCCGGCCGGCTTCCGATATCGAGAAAGTCGACCTTCTCCACGCACAGCAGCCGCGGCCGCCTCTCGACCCGGTCCAGGAGGGCTTTGAGGGAGGCGTAGGTGCCGCTGAAGGCGAAGGAGGCGTTCATCCGGCGGATGCCGTCCTTGGCGAACTCGGCGTAGCTGAAGGCCAGGTCGTCGACCGTGATGCCGGCCTGGTCGAAGAGGGCCTGCAGATCGAGCCGGAAGTCGCGATACCCCGCCTCGCCCTTGTAGAGAGGGCCGGAGGCCAGCTCGGCCAGGTCGGCCTCGGCCCCCTTCCACAGGCGCCAATCCGCCTCGGCCGACTTCCATTGCCGCGACAGGGCCAGGTCGGTCCGCCGGGCTTCGTCCAGGCGGGCCGTCCAGCGGCGGGCGGCCGGGCGCTCCTGGAAGAAGACATAGATCAAGAGGGCGGCGAAGAGGATGGAGGCGCCCAGCAGGACGGACAGGGCCGTCCGCTCCTTCGGCGTCAGGCGGTCAATGAGCTCTTTCATAGGTCAGGGTGATCTCCGAGACGGTCTGGCCGCCGGCCCGAGCCTCGGACTGGACCAGGGGCGTGCGGCCGGAGGCGGCCGCGAGGTTCTGGACGAGCTTGAGGATGTCGCGCAGATCGGGCGAGACGACCTTGAAGCGGACCTCGAGCCTCCCGTCCACCGACGAGACGGGGGCCATGGAGGAGATGTAGCTCGAAGCCGGGAGAGCCCCCTCCAGCAGATCAAAGAACTCCGTCCAGCTGAAGCCCTTCATGATCAAGGCCTGGTTGAGGACGGCGACCTTGTCCTTGAGCTTGCGCTCGAGGCCGAGGGTCTCGTTCTGCCTCTCGGCGCGAAGTCGATCCTGGCCGGCCCGGATCGACTCCAGGCGGATCGTCTCGCGCGACGCCTCGGCTTGGATCCGCTTGGCCCGGACAAGGGAGCCCACTCCCAGGAAGCCCGTCAGGAGGGCCAGCAGGACCAGGCCGGCCGCGGCGGCGAAGAAGAAGCGCCGGTTGCGCCGGGGGCGGCTGGCCAGATTGACGGCGGGCGGGGCGGCGCTCATTGGAGATACCCCAGGAGCGGCGCGAAGAGAGCCGTGTCGGCGGCCGCCCCGTCCGACGGGACCGGGCAGGCGGCCGGGCCGACCGGGACCGACAATCGGGCGCCGAGGAAGTCCGGGGCTTCGCCCGCGGCCGGCTTCAGAGTCGACCGAATCCGCACCGATCCGTCCTTCCAAGCCTCACGGTCCTCCAGGAAGTGGAGGGTGTTCTCGATCTCGGCCGCGGCCAGGGCCAGTCCGGCCTCGCCCGTAGCCCCCTCGCCGGGGGCGCCATGGAACGGCTTGTAGCGGTGCAGAACGACGTCGGGCCCGTCTAAGGCCAGGAGGCCGATGCCGTCCTCGTCGATGTCGGCCAGGAGCTCGCGGCGGCCGGGCTCCCCCGGCACGCAGCCGGCCAGCCCGAGCGAGGGCGGTCCCACGGCCCGCGGCCGCAGGCCCTGGAGAGCGAAGAGGCGCTCGTACTCCTCGATCACCGCGGTCCGGGCCAGGCTGAGGAAGACTTTGATCCGTCCGTCGCCCGGCCGGACGTCGAAGGACATCCGGACGTCCTCCGGGCGCGCCGGCATGAGCTTGTCGAGCCGGTGCCGCAGGAGGACCTGCCGCTCCTCGGCGGCCGCCGGAAACTCGTCGAAGGCCAGGACGAAGGACTTGAAGCAGGCCTCCGGCGGCAGCAGGACGATGTCGGCGCCGCCGGCCCCGAGGCGCCGGGCCGCTTCGCGGATACGCTCCTCCAGCATTCCGGGACGAGGCACGTTGGCCCGGTCGAAGGACGGCTCCAGGGCTCCCGGCGGCAGCGCCACGGCGGCCCGGGCGGCCAGGCGGACCTCCTTGGAGGCCAGGGCCGCGCCCAGGAGACGGGTCCGGGAGAGGGCGAATCCGACCCGTGGATGGAGGGGCTCGCGGAGCCAGCGATCCAGGCGGGCCAGAGGGCGCTTCAGGGCGGGCGGCAGCGATGGCATCGTCTACTCCACGAAAGTGACCTTGTTGAGATCGCGCAGCGAAGCGATCCCCGCCAGGACCTTCTCCATACCCACTTCGCGCAGGAAGGTCATGCCCTCGGCCTTGGCCTTGCGGCGGACCTCGGACAGGGGCTTGCGCTCCAGGATCAGCTCCCGGATCGGGTCGCTCAGCTCCAGGATCTCGCCGATGGCGGTGCGGCCCTGGTAGCCCGTCCCGGCGCACTCGGGGCAGCCCTTGGTCTCGTAGAAGGTCCGCTCCCGGTACGCGGCCGGATCGAGCCCCGACTCGCGCAGCGCCGCGTCGCTCAGCCGGACCGGGGCCTTGCACCTCGGGCAGAGGACCCGGACCAGGCGCTGGGCCAGGATGCAGTTGAGGGCCGAAATGAAGCTGTAGGGGTCGACCTGCATGTGGAGGAAGCGGCCGATGACGTCGAAGACGTTGTTGGCGTGGACGGTGGTGAAGACCAGGTGGCCGGTCAGGGCCGATTGGATGGCGATCTGGGCCGTCTCGGGGTCGCGGATCTCGCCGACCATGATCTTGTCCGGGTCGTGGCGGAGGATGGAGCGCAGGCCGCGGGCGAAGGTCAGGCCCTTCTTCTCGTTGACCGGGATCTGGGTGATGCCCTCGACCTGGTACTCGACCGGGTCCTCGATGGTCACGATCTTGTCCTCCGGCGAGCGGATCTCGGTCAGGGCGGCGTAGAGGGTCGTGGTCTTGCCGCTGCCGGTGGGCCCGGTGACCAGGACCATGCCGTAGGGCTGGGTGATGTAGCGGCGGAAGCGGCGCAGCAGCGGGGCCGAGAAGCCGAGCACGTCCAGCTTGAGGTCGGAGATGGACTCGGTGATCATCTCCTTGTCCAGGATGCGGATGACGGCGTCCTCGCCGTAGATGGACGGCATGATGGAGACCCGGAAGTCGATGGTCTTGTCCTTGATCCGCAGCCGGAAGCGGCCGTCCTGGGGGACCCGCCGCTCGGAGATGTCCAGGTCGGACATGACCTTGATGCGGGAGATGATGGGGGCCTGGTAGCGCTTGTCGATGGGCTCCATGACCTCGCCCAGGACGCCGTCGACCCGGTACTTGACCAGGACCCGCTCGTCGCGCGACTCGACGTGGATGTCGGAGGCCCGCTTCTGCACGGCCGAGAAGATGATGGTGTTGACCAGCTTGATGATCGACCCGTCCGGGCCGGCCAGGCTGTCGATGGAGATGGCCTCCTCCTCCTCGCCGCCCTCCCGCTCGACGACCTTCATGATGAAGCCCTCGGTCTGGTCGCGCAGGACCTGCAGGACGGTCTCGCTCTTGCGCAGGGCCTCTTGGATGGCCCGCCGGGCGGCGGCCGCCACGACGACCTTCTTGCCCAGGTAGGACTCGACCGCGTCGATCGTGGCGATGTCGGAAGGGTCGGCGATGGCGATGCGGATGGTCGTCGCGTCGGCGGCCAAGGGGATGAAGTTGGCCCGGTAGAGGAAGTCGGCCGGGAAGCTGCGGATCAGCTCGCGGTCCAGGGCCGTCGCCGCCAAGTCGATATAGGGCACGTGATAGCGCTCGGCCAGGGCGCGCGTCTCGCGCTCCTCGGCCGGGACGCCGGAGAGGGGGTCTTTGCGGCTCATGTCAGCGCACCACCCGGATGAGGTTGAAGATGGGCAGGTAGACGGCCAGCAGCATGCCGGCCAGCAGCAGGCCCATGAAGACGATCATGATCGGCTCGATGAGGCCGACGAAGGTGTCGATGCGGGACTGGATGCGCTCGTCGAAGACGTCGGCCGCCTCCTTGAGCATCCCGCCCAGGTTGGCCGAGGTCTCGCCGATGCGGACCATGTCCAGGGCCAGCTGGGGGAAGAAGCCCGCCTCGATCATGCCCTCCGAGAGGCTGTCGCCGTTGCGGACGCGATCGGGGATCCCGGCGGCGCGCCAGGCCAGCCACTTGTTGGGGATGGCCTGGACGGCCAGGGGCAGCGAGCCGAGGACCGGGATGCCGGCCTGGAGAAGGAGGCTGAAGGTCCGGCTGAAGGCCGAGACGCCCGATTCGACCCAGATCAGCTTGCCCAGCGGCAGCCGCAGCTTCTGCCGCTCCAGCCACAGGCGGGCCGGCTCGACGCGCCGCAGCCGCAGCCAGGCCAGGAGGCCGGCGCCCGCCAGGAGGACCCAGACGTACCAATGGGCCCGCAGGAACTGGGCCGAGTCCACGAGCACGGTGGTCAGGAAGGGCAGCTGGGCGTCGAAATCGTCGTAGAAGCCGGCGAAGTTGGGCAGGACGAAATTTATGACGACCGCCAGGAGGGCCAGGGAGAAGGCCAGCAGCATGGTCGGGTAGATCAGGGCCGCGCGGACGCGGGCCCGCGTCCGGGACAGGGTTCGGGCATACTGGATGTACTGGCCGAGGGTCTCCGGAAGGTTCCCGCTCATCTCCCCGGCCATCAGGGACGCGATGTAGATCTTGGAGAAGCGCTTCTCGAAGGGCGCGAAGGCCTCGCTCAGCGCCTTGCCCTGGCGGATGTCGGCCCCCACCCGGCCCAGGATATCGCGCAGGAGGGGATTCTTGGTCCGCTGGGCGATGATCTCCACCGAGCGCAGGACCGGATAGCCGGCCCGGACCAGGGCCTGCAGCTCCTGGTTGAAGGTGATGAAGTCGCGGTCGCGGAGCTTGCGGTCGCCGCCCGGGGAGATGCCCAGACGGCGCCAGTCGCGGCGGACCGACAGGACGCAATAGCCTTCTCCGGCGAAGCGGCGGCGGCACTCGGCGGCCGAGGCGGCGGGGACGGAGCGGGTCGCGATGCGTCCGTCCTCGGCGGCCAGCCGGCACTTGAAATAAGGCATCTCGCTCCTTGCTTGGCCGGGCCCGGCAGGCTCGCCCCTCGGGGCGGACGGAGCCCGCTCTTTTGGCTATACCCCGAGGGGCGGATGGATGTTAACCCCGCGGGCCGCCGGCCTGCCGCCTGCGGCGCCGGGCCTCCGGGATCAAGGCCCATGTGGAGACCGTGATGCCGGCCGCCGCCCCCAGAAAGTCGTTGGCGAAGTCCGTCATGAGGTTGCCGTAGGCGTCCTCGCGGCCGACGTCGCCGGCGCCGGTCAGAAACCAGCCGTCGCCCGGGCCGCCGATCCTGTCGCCGGCAAACTCGACGAGCTCGTTGGCCAAGCCCAGGCCGAGCACGATCAGCAGGGCCGCGACCGCAGCCTCCACCCTGCCCGCGGCATGCTTTCGCATGTAGCGGCAAGCCGCCAGCCCCAGAACGAAGGTGTTCCAGGTATGGACGTAGGTATCGTACTCCAGGCCGATGAAGCTCATCCCGTAGAGCCCGGCGACGCCGGCGCAATGGAAGAGCCCGATGCTCGCGACCAGGGCGAAGAGAAGCGGCGTCAGGTTCAGAGCCCGCCGCAGGAGAAAGACGGCGCCCAGCAGGAGCCCGATGACGGCGGCGTCGAGGGCCCAGATCGGGCGGCCCCAGAGGAAGGCCAATGCGGCCGTGGCGGCCAGGCCAGCGGCGGCCGCGGCTAGGATGATGCGGAAGGCGCGATCGGCGCGGTCGGTCACGGGCGGATTCTAGCACAGTCGGCGGGGATCGCCCATGACGGAGGCTCTCCGCCTCCCTTCAAGGAGGACCGCGGCTCCGGAGCCCCCGGGATGAGGGTGGAGATGAATGCGGGCGTCCCCCCCGGCCGGAGGGGGAAGAGGAAGGATTGACACCCCGGCCCCGGCCGTGTAACTTGGAAGAGATGAGAGAGCGCGGCTGGGAGCGAGGCGGCGGGCGCGCCGTGCTGGTCTGGCTGGCCCTGGCCGCCCTCTCCGTCGCCACGGCCCCGGTCGGGCTGACCCAGGGCGACAGCCAGATACGCCCCCAGTCGGACTACATGAGCCAAATTCTCTCCCGGAGCACGAAAGCCATCGGCCTGCGCGAGGACGCCACCCTGCAGCGGATGATGAGCCAGTCCAGCCGCAAATGGGCCGTCCGGTCGAGCGCCCGGCATATCCTCGATTGACCGCCTGAAAAAATTTTTATAGACTGGATTCAAATTTTTGGATTGACCCCATGAGGAAGCGGAATTACTGGCTTCTGGCCCCCGTGGCGGTCCTGCTGGCCCTGGGCGGATGGAACATCGCCCGCAAGATCGGCTGGCAGGAGCCGACGGACGGCGTGGTCTGGAAGCAGCGCCCGGCCGGGCTGACCGCGGTCAAGATCGATCCCAACGGACCCGGCTACCTCTATGGCATGCTCCGCAAAGGCGACGTCCTCCTCGCGATCGACGAGAACCGCATCCGGACCAAGATCGACCTGGTCAAGAACCTCTGGATCGCGTCCCGCTCCGGCCGCAAGGTCACCTATCAGATCAGCCGCGGCGGCCAGCTCTTGCCGCCGACCCTGGCCCTGGCCTCCAAAGGCACGCCCCTGGCCTACTACTACCTGGCCTTGATCGGGCTGCTGACGCTGATCATCGCCCTGGTCGTCTTCTTCAACTCCGGCCATCCCCTGGCCGCGACCAATATCTACTACTACTGGCTGTCGCTCCTTCTCTACATGTTCTACGTCTTCTCGGCCACGGGCGTGATGGACGGCCCGGACAGCCTCTTCTTCAGCCTCGACAAGCTCGCCTTCGTCGTCTTTCCGCCCCTGCTCCTCCACTTCTTCCTCATCTTCCCCCAGCGCAAGCGGGTCATCCGGGAGCGGCCGGCCCTCCTGGCCCTGCTCTACCTGCCGGGCCTCGTCCTCCTGGCCGGGCGGGCCCTCTTCTTCCTCCCGGTCGCCAAGGGCCTGGACGACGCCGGGATCCTCCGGCTCAACGGGCTGATGGCCAAGCTGGACCTGGCCCACTTCGCCCTCTACACCATCATCACCCTGGCCACCATCGTCCACAGCTTCCTCCGCCACCCCTCCGTCCTGGTCCGCAAGCAGCTCAAGTGGCTGGTCACGGGGCTGGGCTTCGGGGTCTTGCCCTTCACCGTCCTCTACATCGGCCCCTTTCTGGCCGACCAAGCGCCCTCCCAGGTGGGCGAGCTGACTATCCTGCTGCAGACCCTCATCCCGCTGTCCTTCGCCTACTCCATCACCCGCTACAAGCTGATGGACCTGGAAGTCATCCTGAAGAAGACGGCCACCCTGGTCTTCACCTACTTCGTCCTGGCCCTGGTCTATGTCGGGGTCGGATCGCAGACGCGCATCTTCGGCGAGAACCGGGTCAACGCCCTGAGCCTGGGGGTGGTCGCCCTCGTCCTGGGAGCCACCCTGTTCGGCCCGCTGAAGAAGGCCTTCCAGTCCCTCTTTGACCGGGTCCTGTACAAGCGCAGCTACGCCTACCGCCGGACCCTGCTGTCGATCGGCCGCGAGCTCGGCCGCGAGCGCAACCTGGAGACCCTGGCCCATTCCCTCCTGGAGCACATCGGCAACGCCCTGTCCCTGCGCACCGCCGCCCTGCTCGTCCCGATCGAGACGGGCGCGGCGGAGTTCGCGGTCCTCGGATCCCGCGGCGGGCGGGGCGACCTGCCCTCGCGGCTGAGCCTGGAGCCCGAGATCCTCGACATCCTGGCCCGGCGCGACTCGCTGTCGCTGTTCGGCATGAGCGAGCGGCCGGAGCTGCAGCTGAAGATGGAGGGGCTGTCCGGGTACGGCTTCGAGCACTTCCTGGCCCTCAAGGTCGAGGGCAAGCTGGTCGGCTGCCTGGCCATGGGCAAGAAGGCCGACACCAGCTTCCTCTCCTCGGAGGACTGGGAGCTGCTCTCGACCGTCTCCTCGCCCGTGGCCCTGGCCGTGGAGAACGCCTCCCTCAACCAGCAGGCCGGGGTCCGGACGGCCGAGCTGGAGCGGCTGAAGGACTACAGCGAGAACATCATCGAGAGCCTGACCGTCGGCGTGGCCGTCCTGGACACGGGCGGCCGGATCATCGGCTGGAACCGGGTCCTGGAGGGCTTCTTCGGCCGGCGCAAGGCCGAGATCCTCGGCCAGCGGCTGAGCTCCATCCTGGATCCCGAGACCTTCGCCGCCCTCTTTCCCTCCCACACCCAGGAGGCCTACAACCTGCTCAGCGAGATCCCCATCGCCCGGCCCTCGGGCGAGAAGCGGATCTTCGACGTGGCCAAGACCCCCCTGCTCGACAACAAGCTGGAGTCGTACGGCACGATCATCGTCTTCGAGGACGTGACCGACAAGATCCGGCTGCAGCAGCAGCTGGTGACCTCGGAGAAGCTGGCCTCGCTGGGCCTGCTCTCGGCCGGCGTGGCCCACGAGATCAACACGCCCCTGACCGGCATCTCCTCCTACGTCCAGATGCTGCAGAAGAAGATGACCGACGACCACCTGGCCGTGGTCCTGGGCAAGATCGAGGCCCAGACCGACCGCGTCTCGCGGATCATCAAGAACCTGCTCTCCTTCGCCCGCAACCCGTCGGACCTGGCCTTCCACCGGGTCGACCTCAAGGACAGCCTGCGGGAGATCCTGTCGCTGATCGAGTACAAGCTCAAGAACATGTCCATCGCGCTGGACCTGGACTTGCAGCCGGTCAAGCCGGTCTGGGCCCAGGGCGAGCGGCTCCAGCAGGTCTTCATCAACATCATCCTCAACGCCCTGGACGCCATGCCCGAGGGCGGCCGCCTGCGCATCGCCCTGTCCGAGACCGAGGCCGAGGCGGTCATCGAGATCGCCGACAGCGGGACGGGCATCGAGGAGCGCCACCTGGCCCGCATCTTCGATCCCTTCTTCACCACCAAGGGCGTCGGCAAGGGCACCGGCCTGGGCCTCTCGATCAGCCACGCCATCATCGCCGAGCACGACGGGCGCATCGCCGTCCGCAGCGCCCCCGGCCAGGGCACCTGCTTCACCATCACCATCCCCAAGGACCTCGACCGGCGCCATCGGCCCAAGCCGGAGCCGCCGGGACCGGCCGCGTGAGCCCATGACCCAGCCCGCCCGCATCCACGTCATCGACGACGAGCCCATCATCCAGGACGTCCTGCAGCAGCTCCTGTCCTCGGAGGGCTTCGAGGTCGAGGTCTCGGCCAACGGCGAGGAAGGCCTGGCCAAGCAGGGCCGGGAGGCCTTCGACCTGCTCCTGCTGGACCTGCTGATGCCGGGCATGAACGGGCTGGACGTCCTGCAGGCCGTGCGCCGGATCGATCCCCAGGCCCTGGTCGTCATCATCACGGCCAACGCCTCGGTCGAGTCGGCCATCGAGGCCATGAAGCGGGGCGCCTTCGACTACGTCCAGAAGCCCTTCAAGCACGAGGAGCTGCTGCTGACTATCGAGCGGGCCCTGGAGCACAAGCGCCTGCAGGCCGAGAACCTCCGCCTGCGCGGCGAGCTGGAGCGCAAGTTCAGCTTCGGCGCCATCCTCGGCCGGAGCAAGCCCATGGAGGGCGTCTTCGAGCTCATCCGGGCCGCCGCCCCGACCCGCTCGACCATCCTCATCCAGGGCGAGAGCGGCACCGGCAAGGAGTTGGCCGCCCGGGCCATCCACCAGAACTCCAACCGGGCCGGCCGGCCCTTCGTCACCGTCAACAGCGGCTCGCTGCCCCCCGACCTCCTGGAGAGCAGCCTCTTCGGCCACGTCAAGGGGGCCTTCACCGGGGCGGTCAGCGACAAGCAGGGCCTCTTCGAGGCGGCCGACGAGGGGACCATCTTCTTCGACGAGATCTCCTCGGTCGGCCTGGAGACCCAGGCCAAGCTGCTGCGGGTCATCCAGGAGCGGGAGTTCATGCGGCTGGGCGGAACCAAGACCATCCGGGTCGATGTCCGGATCATCGCCGCCACCAACACCGACCTCGAGGACCTCATCCGCCAGAGGACCTTCCGCAAGGACCTCTACTACCGGCTCAACGTCATCAAGATCGACCTGCCGCCGCTGCGCGACCGGAAGGAGGACATCCCCCTCCTGGTCAAGCACTTCACGGCCCGCTTCGCCAAGGAGAACGGCAAGGACATCGAGGGCGTCTCCGAGGACGTCTTGGAGATCCTGGAGCGGAGCTCCTGGCCGGGCAACGTGCGGGAGCTGGAGAACATGATCGAGCGGGCCGTTGTCTTCGCCAAGACCCGGATCATCACCCGGGAGAACCTGCCCGCCTTCCTGCTGGCCCCGGAGGGCGACGCGACGGCCGCCGCCGCGGCGGTCGCCGGGGGATTGGAGGGAAGCCTCGACCTCAAGGAGCAGACCCTGGCCTTTCAGAAGAGGCTGATCGAGGCCTCCCTGGCCCGGGCCAAGGGCGTCCAGAAGTCGGCGGCGGCCCTGCTCGGCCTGAAGCCCACGACCCTCAACGAGATGATCAAGCGCCTGGGGATCGACGTCGGCGCGTTTTGAGCGGGATCAGGCGCCGCCGGGTCCGGGGCGAAGATTCGCCGTTCCGCCGGCCTGGCTAAAGGATGCGCCCGGGGAAGATGCCGTCGGGGTCGAAGCGGACCCGGCTCGGCCGGCCGGCGCAGGGGATGTCGAAGGTCTTGGCCGCCGCATCGATATCCAGGCAGCGGCGGACCTTCCGCCCGTCCTCGGTCCAGGCGACCCACAGCGGGAAGGCGAAAGCCGGGCCGGTCTGGGTCAGGCTGAGCCGCAGGACCGGCCGGCCGTCCACGACATGGAGGGAGTGGGACGCCTGCAGCTCCGGCAGGAGATGGCTGCCGAGCCAGCGGTCGAAGAAGGGCTTCAGGTCCCGGCCCGCGGCCGCGCTCATGGCTTGGATGAAGTCCCGGGTCCGCGCGGCCTGCCCCCGATGGCGGGCGAAAAAGTCCCGCAAGCCGCTGAAGAAGCGGTCCTCGCCGAGCCCATCCAGCAGCATGGCCATGACCAGGGCGCTCTTGTCGTAGACGATGGCTTGATAGCCCGCGAAGTCGAGGTGCCGCAGCCGGGTCCCCAGCAGGATCGGCCCCAGCCCGGACTTGCGGACCGTCCAGCGGGAGAATTGACGGAGCAGGTCGCGATAGGCCCCCTCCCCCATCCGGCTTCGCAGGTAGAGCGCGGCCGAGAACTGGGACAATCCCTCGCTCAGCCATTGGTCCTTGTAGGTGGCCCAGGAGACGCCCTGGCCCCACCACTGGTGAGCGATCTCGTGGGCCAGGTATCCGATGCGGAAGCGGCCCAGGTTGACCGGGGTGTTGGCCGCCAACAGGCGCGTTCCGTCGGATGCTCTCGGCAGATCGTTGAGGATGACCAGGGACGCGGGGCTGTGGCCGCCCCCCGTCGCCCACTGCCTTTGCACGACGGTCAGCTTCTCGAAGGGATAGGGGCCGAACAGCCCGCTGAAGACGCGCAGGATGTCACGGCTGTCCTGGGGCAGGGACGGGCTGGGCAAGCGGATGTCGGACGCGTAGAAGGCCTCGACCGGGGGGCCGGGATCCGGTCCCGGGCCGCCGCCGATGGGCGCCAGCCGCCCGACCAGGAAGGACAGGTAGCGGAGCGGCTGCCGGCTCTGGAAGCCGAAGTAGGGATGCCCGACCTTCTCCAAAGCGGTGACACGGCCGAGGTTGTCGACGATGCCCCTCTCCGTCTCCAGGCCGCTGGCCACGCAGGAGTACCCGGGAGGCACGACGACCCGAAGGGACGCCTCGAAGAAGTCGTCCTCGGGCGGCGCGGGGTACCAATAGGCCGACTGGCTGTAGAGAAGAGTCTCGTAGGCCGGGGCGCCCATAGCCGCCGCTCCCCCGGCCTGCCCGGCGGCCAAGTCGTCGGAGGTCGGAGCCGGCGGGCTCAGGACGCCCCGGTAGAGGACTTCGATCCAGGCCTCCGCGTTCTTCGGCATCGCCTCCAGGAGAAAGACGTAGAGCAGGCCGCGCGACTTGTCCTGGGTGAAGAACAGGGAGCGGCCGGCCTGGTCCTGGATGCGGAGGATGTCCAGGGCGGGGTGGAGGTTGAAGCGCAGGCTGTCGACCTCGTCGACGCGGGCCGCGAATTCCAGGCGAGCCCGTCCGGACAGATAGCGGCGCTCCGGCTGCAGGTCGATGTCGACCCGGCACCGCCGGATGTCGGCCCGGCGGTCGAAGGACAGGACCATCCGCCTCAGCGGCGGGCCTTCGGGCTCGGGCGTGTAGAGGCTGATGATCCGGTCGGGACGGCGCGAGGCCAGGTGGACTTCGTCCTCCGCGTAGGGCGAGAAGACATAAGTCAGAGGCCCGGCGCGGCGGGCCTGGAGCTCGAAGACGACCTGCTCGTCGCGGGGCAGGAAGGTCATCGGCTCGCCGGTCAGGGAGTTCTCCACCGTGAAGGACTCCCCGTAGCTCTCCCGGAACAGCGCCGCGGCCCGGGCCGTCCATCCGGCCGCCTCCGCGGCCGGAAGATCGGCCGGCCTCTCGTTCTCGATCCGGACGCGGGTCTGGAAGTAGCCCGGAGAGAAGCGCAGGTAGGCCGACTCGACCCGGTCCTCCAGGTAAGGCGTCCCATAGCGCAGCTCCAGCTGATGTCGCTCGGCGGCGTTGGCCGGCGCGAAGCGGAGGCGCCCCTCGCCCAGGACGATCAACCCGGTCTCCAGGTCGGGGAGGTTGTCATGGAAGACGACGGCGTTCGTGAAGGTTAGCTTGAAGTCCTGGTGGGAGACTTCGATCCGCTCGGCCCGGGTCGCCGGGCCGGACGGCAGGCGCAGCTTGTAGAGGACCCCGAGGCCGCCGGAGACGGTCTTCTCCGAGATGCGCCAGGCGCCGGCCTCCCAGACCGGCACGATCTGCCAGCTCTCGAGCATGGCCGAGAGGTCGTTCTGGAAGAAGGCCTGGAGGAAGACCCGCTCCCTCCCGTCGGGGTCGGTCGTCCGGCCGGCGACGCGAAAGAGGACGGAAGTCATCCCGAATGTCGCCCGCAGGTCTCCGGCCCGCAAGCGCTCCTTGTCCCGCAGCCGGGCCACGAAAGCCGCCGCGTACCCGTCGAAGTCACCGGCGGCGAAAGCCCGGCTCAGGCCGTCCCAGAGGGAGTCGGGCGCCGGCGGGGCTTGAATCGGGACGGGCGCGAAGGAGGGAGCCGGCAGGGCCGGCGCGCTTCCCCAGACGGCCGCGGCGAGCAGGGCGGCGGCTAAGACCGCGGCTTTTGTGATCGGACCCTTCACCTTTCTATTATAACGCGTCGGGACGGGGAGCATCAGTCTCACGCGGCGCACCTGCCCATGGTCAAAGCACGTTTTATGCCAAGCCGCTCCCCTCGGGGGGCGTCAGGAGGAGGCGGGGCCCACGGGGCGCCCGGGCGTAAAAGAAGTTTACGGGATCACTTGGACGATGGCTTGTCCATGTGCTTGCGGAAGTCCTCTTCCCAGGTCACGAAGGAGTGGAAGAAGCGGGAGTCGCCCTCGTCGATGCCGCGGGTGATCTCGGTGATGTGGGACGACGCCGCTCCGAAGCCCTCCAGGGCGTAGATGACGGCCTTCTCGGGATCGACATGGGAGCCGCAGGTATAGATGTCCAGGGCGGCGTAGCGCCGCTCCGGCCAAGTGTGGGTCGAGAGGTGCGATTCGGAGATGACCACGACGCCGCTGACGCCGCTGGGCGGGAACTTGCTGAAGGAGATGGCCCACACGGTGGCCCCGGCCACCTCGGCCGCCTTGACCAGGATGTCCTGGACCTTCTCGACGCTGCCGATGACCTTGGCGTTGCATCCCGAGGCTTCGACGATGTAGTGGTGTCCGACCGGCTCGTAGACCTTCTTGGGCAATCCTTCCTCCTGCGGCGGGCGGGCGCTCGAAACAGGGGCATTATGGCATATCCGCCCCCCCTGTCAATATGGACGGGCCGGAAAGGCCGCCGGGGCGGCGGGACGGGGGTGGGGGCGGCCGGTCAGACGGCCAGGCGCCGGTCGTTCTTGATGGTGTTGAGGACGATGTGGGTGACCGTCCGGGCCACGCACTTGTTTCCGTTGATCTTCTTGAGGAAGGCGTCCAGGTCCTCGCGGCCCTGGAAATGGGCCACGATCAGGGAATCCCATTCCCCGGTCACGTCGAGGGCCAGGGCCACGTGGGGATCGCGGGCGATCTGGCGCTGGGTCTCCAGAAGCCGGCCTTGATTGATGCGCAGCGAGACGACCACGGTCAGGTCGAGCCCCATCGCCGTCGGATCGACGACGGGGATGTAGCCGGAGATGGCCCCCGAGGCCTCCAGCTTCTTGATCCCGCGGATGACGGCCGTCGTCGAGGTGCCCAGCTCCTTGGCGATCTCCCGGAAGCTCTTGCGCGCGTTGGCGTTCAGGGCCCTGACCAGCTTGCGATCCATGGCCTCGATCATGACTCTCTCCTGGACGGCGTTGACAGCCCCGCGCGGCCTCACTAGAATAGCGGGCAAGTCAGGACGCCGGGGCCGTCGTCGGAACCCAGTCTAAGGGATCGGGCGGCGTTCCACAAGCCCCGTCGGAGCCAGGAGGACGCCATGACCCCGAACCCCCGCCGCATGCCCCGCGACTACGGATTCGCCGACGCCGAGGAGGTCCTCCGCGAGGTCCGCGACCCGGCCCGCCGGATCGAGTTCATCCGGGTCCTCTTCGCCGACATCCTCGGCCGTCCCATGGAGTTCTCGTTTCCGGCCTCGGAGCTTGAGGCCGCCTTCCGGGACGGCAAGGGCTTCGACGGCTCCTCGGTCGAGGGCTTCGTCCGGATCGAAGAGAGCGACCTGGTCATCCAGCCCGATCCCAAGACCTTCCGGGTTCTGCCCTGGACCTACCATGGAGCCGCCGACGACACGGTCTGGCGGGAGGCGGTCATGTTCGGCGACATCGTCACGCCGGACGGCAAGCCCTCCGGCGCCGACAGCCGCCACGTCCTGAAGCGGGCCCTGGCCGGGGCCAAGAGGGAGCTCGGCTTCGACGGCTTCCTAGTCGGCCCGGAGCTGGAGTTCTTCGTCTTCCCCAACGACCATGAGCCCAGGCCCCTCGACCAGGGCGGCTACTTCTTCGCCGGCCGACACGGCGAGATCCGCAAGGAGACTCTCCTCCTCCTGCAGCGCATGGGAGTGCCCACGGAGTACGATCACCACGAGGTGGCCCACGGCCAGCACGAGATCGACCTGCGCTACGCCCCGGCCCTGGACATGGCCGACATCGTCATGCTCGTCCGCTACCTGGTCAAGCGGGTGGCTCGCAGCCACGGCCTCTACGCCACCTTCATGCCCAAGCCGATCAACGGCCAGAACGGCAGCGGCATGCACGTCCACCAATCTCTGTGGAAGGGCGGCCAGAACGCCTTCTTCGACGGCCGCGACGCCTACAGCCTGTCCGCGGCCGCCCACGCCTACACCGCCGGGCTGCTGGCCCACGCCCGCGAGACCTCGGCCGTGTTCAGCCAGTGGGTGGTCTCCTACAAGCGGCTGATCCTCGGCTACGAGGCGCCCGTCTATGTGGCCTGGGGGCAGCGCAACCGCTCGGCCTACATCCGCGTCCCCCGCTACCAGCCGGGCAAGGAGAAGGCCACCCGGATCGAGCTCCGCTCGCCGGACCCCGGCTGCAACGTCTACCTGGCCCTGGCCGTGATGCTGGCGGCCGGCCTGGACGGGATCCGGCGGAAGATGGCCCTGGCCGACCCGGTCGAGGCGAACATCTACGAGATGAGCGCGGCCCAGCAGAAGCGGCTCCGCATCGGCAACCTGCCGCGCGACCTGGTGGAAGCCGTCAAGCTCATGGAGAAGAGCGCCCTGGTCCGCGAGACCCTGGGCGAGCACATCTTCGCCAAGTTCATCGCCAACAAGCGCCAGGAGATCGAGGACTACCGCAAGAACGTGGGGGCCGAGTTCGACAAGCAGGTCAGCCCCTACGAGGTGGAGCGCTACCTGCCGTTCCTGTGATCTCTTCTATTCTTGGTTCGGTCCAATCGCTAGCGGCGAGATGTCCATGAGGTAGAGGCTCAGCGTCCGCTGGCCGGGGGCGGCGCCGCGGCTCGTCGAGATGGCCATCAGCCGGCCGTCCGGGGAGATCGAGGGGAAGCCGTCGAAGCCGTCGAAATAGGTCAGGCGCTTCTCCTCCCGGGTCCTCAGGTCGATCAGGAAGATCTCGAAGTTCCGGGGCGGCAGCAGCTTGACATAGACGGCGTGGACGCCGTCCGGAGCGGGAAAGGGCGACCAGTGCGTTCCGGGCTCGGTCGTGATCGCGCAGATATCGGAGCCGTCCTCGTTGAGCAGGAACAGCTGCATATCCTTGGCCGGGAGGGTCTCCTCCGACATCTTCCAGGCCCGGGTGATGATGGTCTTGTTGTCGGGGAGATAGACGGCGCCGCCTTCCTGCCAGTCGGGGGTGAAAGTGATCTGCTTCTGGCCGGATCCGTCGGGATTCATCGTCCAGAGGTCCATCCGCCCCTCGATCTGGCGGCCGAAGAGGATCTTGTGCCCGTCCGGGGCGTAGGTGACCTCGGCGTCGTAGAAGCCGTTATCGGTCATCCGATAGACCCGCCCGCCATCGAGGTCCGAAGTGTAGATCTCCGCCCCCTGCGGATAGTCGCGAACATCGGAGAAATTTCCCGGCTTCATATCCAGGTGGTCCCGCGTCGAGGTCCAGATCAGCCCCTGGCCGTTCGGATTCCAGTAGGAGCAGGCATCGGCGCCCTTGTCGTTGATCCGCTTGCGCCCCGTGCCGTCCAGCCGGATGGTATAGACCTGATGGGTCGGGTCCCCCGCTTCCCTGCCGTTGTAGATGAGCGAGCGGCCGTCGGGCGAGAAATAGCACTCCGCCCCTTCCGTCACGTTGGGGACCTTCCAGACCCGGAGCCCGTCCGGCCCCTCCGGGGCGGGGGCGGAGACGGACTGGGCGGCGCGGGCGGCCGGCAAGACGGCGGCCCCGACAAGGGCCACGGCGGCGGCGAGGACGAGCCCTGGAGCGTACGGGAGCTTTCTCATGCGCGGAATTCTAGGGCTTTCCCGGCCGGGGCGCAACACCCGCCGGCCGGCGACAGCCGGGCTATTTGGCGGCCTTGATCTCGTCCCAGACCTTGACCCATTTGGCGTTGTCGGCTCCCAGGTCGTCCAGGACCTCGCACTTGGCCTTGAGCTCCGGCGAGAGGAAGATGGCCGGATTGCCCTTGATCGCCTCCGACATCAGCGGGTAGGCGTCCCGGTTGGGGCAGAGATACTGGGTGAAGTCGGTGTTCTCGGCCGCCACCTGGGGATCGTGCAGGAAGTTGATGAAGGCGTGAGCCAGGCCGACCGCCTTGGCCGTGGCCGGGATGACCATGTCGTCGCAGGAGATCGTCCCGCCCTCGCGCGGCATGGCGAAGGCCACGTCGGGGTTCTCGGCCTGGACCTGGAGGATGTCGCCGCTGTAGCCGTGGACGAGCAGGAACTCGCCGGAGGCCAGGCCCGACTTGTACTGCTCGTTCTCGAACTTGGCCAGGTTGGCCTTCCAGCCGAGGACGACGTCGCGGGCCTTGGCCAGCTCCTCCTCGCTGCGGCTGTTGAGGCTGTAGCCGAGGAGCTTCAGGGCCCCGCCGATCGTCTCCCGCATGTCGTTGAGCATGACCATGCGGCCCTTCAGGTCGGCCCGCCCGAACATGGTCCAGCTCGGCTCGAAGTCCTTGACCTTGCTCTTGAGGTAGGCGATCCCGGTGTTGGTGATCATGTAGGGCACCGAGTGGTCCATGGCCTTGTCCACGGCCACGGCCAGGTACTCGGGGTCGACGCGGTCGGCGTTGGGGATCTTGGCCCGGTCCAGCCTCTGGAGCATGCCCTGCGCGTGCATCAGGGAGACCATGTAGCTGGTCGGCATGATCAGGTCGTAGCCGGTGGCCCCGGCCTTGATCTTGGCGTACATCGACTCGTTGGAGTCGAAGGTGTCGATGACGACCTTGCAGCCCTGCTCCGCCTCGAAGCGGCTGACCAGCTCGGGCTTGATGTAGTCGGCCCACGTGTAGACGTGCAGGACGGCGGCCTCGGGGGCCTCGGACGACGGCTTGGCGCAGGCGGCCAGGCCGACGAGGCAGCCGGCGGCGGCCAGGGCCAGGGCGGCCCGGACGAGCGGGCGGGCGGCGGCGTGGTTCATATCCCCTCCATGGTTTTCGATCGGCTCAGCCTCTGGCTGGCGAAGACGATGACGAAGGTCAGGACGAGCAGCAGGGTCGAGAGGGCGTTGATCAGCGGCGTGGCCCCGTGCTTGATCATGCTGTAGACCCGGATGGGCAAGGTCGTGGCGCCCGGGCCGGCCACGAAGAAGGTGATGACGAAGTCGTCCAGCGACAGGGTGAAGGCCAGCAGGCCGCCGGCCGCCAGGCCCGGGGCCAGCATCGGCAGCAGGACGCGGCGGGTCGTGGTCCAGGAGCTGGCGCCCAGGTCCTGGGCCGCCTCGATGACCGAGAAGTCGAAGTCCTGCAGCCGGCCCAGCACGACCAGGGCCACGTAGGAGACGCAGAAGGTGACGTGGGAGATGAAGATGGTCCCCAGGCCCAGCCGGACGCCGGCCGCCACGAAGGCCATCAGCAGGCTGATGCCCATCAAGATCTCGGGGACCACCAGCGGCATGTAGATCAGGGTGTAGTGGAACCGCTGCAGGCGGGTCCGGGCGAAGCGGTGCAGGGCCAGGGCCGAGGTGGTGCCCAGGACCAGGGCGAGGAGCGTCACGCCGAAGGCGATGACCAGGGTGTTGCGGGCGGCGGACCAGATCTCCGGCTCGTGGAGCAGGCGGGCGTACCATTTCAGGGAGAAGCCCTGCCAGGACGAGCTGAAGCGCGAGGCGTTGAAGGAGTTGACGATGAGGATCAGGATGGGCAGGTAGAAGAAGACCAGGACCAGGCCGGTCACGAGCATCGGCAGCCGGCTTCTCTTCACGCGTCCTCCGAGAGGATGACGCCGGGCTTCTCCTTGCGGCGCAGCAGGAGGATGGCCGTCAGGGGGGCCAGGACGGCCAGGATGAGGACCACGGCCAGGGCGCTGGCGTGCGGCAGGTTGCGGTCGACGAAGACCCGCTGGGCGATCTTGTTGCCGATCATCTCGCTGCCCGGCCCGCCGACCAGGTCCGGCACGACGTAGGAGCCGAGGGCCGGGATGAACACGACCAGCACGGCCGTCATCAGGCCGGCCCGGATGCCGGGCAGGAAGACGCGCCGGAAGGCCTGCAGCGGACGGGCCCCCAGGTCGCGGGCCGCTTCCAGGAGGCGGAAGTCGAACTTCTCGGCCGCCGCGTAGATGGGCAGGATGGCGAAGGGCAGGAAGGTGTAGACCATGACCAGGACGACGGCCCCGGCGTTGTAGAGCAGAGGGGTCTGCGGCCCGGCCAGGCCGACGGCCATCAGGGCCTTCTTGACCAGGCCCTCGGGATGCAGCAGCGACCGCCAGGCGAAGATCCGGATGAGAAAGCTCGTCCAGAAGGGGACGATGATCAGCATCAGGAGCGTCTTGCGGTGGCGCTCGGGGGCCCGGGCCACGGCGTAGCCGGCCGGCACGGCCAGGAGCATGGACAGGGCCGTGGTCAGGAGGCTGATCCAGAGCGTCCTCCAGGCGATGGCCAGGTACGAGGAGCGGCCCAGCGAGCGGATGGTGTCCAGGGTCCAGCCGGCGCCGATGCCGCCGAAGGGATCGGCCGGGCGGAAGGCCAGGACGAAGACGAGCAGGGTGGGGACCAGGAAGAAGCCCAGCAGCCAGACGAAGGAGGGCCCGGTCAGGAGCGCCTCCAGCCGCTTCGGCTTCATGACCTCACTGCGTCTCGCCGACCTTCTCGGGCGGCAGGCCGACCAGCTTCTCGTCGCCCTTGCGGTAGCGCTCCAGCATGAAGGCGTCGTCGCTGTGCCACCAGATCCAGGCCTCGTTCTTCCAGCGGATCGGCTTCTCGTCCAGGAAGAAGCGGAAGTGCTGGCGCATGACCTGGATGCGGTGGCCTTCGGCCCGGACGCCGTACTTGGTCGTCGAGCCCAGGTAGATGACGTCCTCGACCATGGCCGGCAGGAGGTTGTACTGCCGGTTGTCGAGCAGGGGCTTGTCGCGCGAGATCTGGATCTTCTCCGGCCGGACGCTGAGGTAGACCAGGTTGCCGGCCCGCAGGCCCTTGTCGTTGAAGCACGACAGGTCCGGGAAGCCGGCCACCCGGACCGTGCAGTAGTCCCCCTCGACGCCCGTCACTTCGCCCTCCAGGAAGTTGGTGTCGCCGATGAAGGCGGCCACGAAGCTGGTCCGGGGCGTCTCGTAGATCTCGGCCGGCGAGCCGATCTGCTCCACCCGGCCCTGGTCCATGACGGCGATCCGGTCGCTCAGGCTCATGGCCTCGCCCTGGTCGTGGGTCACGTAGAGGAAGGTGATGCCGACCTCGTCGTGGATCATGTCCAGCTCGATGAGCATCCGCTGGCGGAGCTTCAGGTCCAGGGCGGCCAGCGGCTCGTCGAGCAGGAGGACGGCCGGGCGGTTGATGAGGGCCCGGGCCACGGCCACCCGCTGCTTCTGCCCGCCCGAGAGCTGGTCGGGCTTCTTGCCGGCCTGGTCCTCCATCTGGATCATCTTGAGCATGGCCGCCACGTCCCGCTCGACCTCGGAGGCGGGGCGCTTGGCGATGGTCAGGCCGAAGGCGATGTTGTCGCGGACGGTCATGTGGGGAAAGAGGGCGTAGCTCTGGAAGATGGTGTTGACCCGGCGCTTGTTGGGCGGCAGGTCGGTCATGTCCTGCCCGTCCAGGAAGACGCGGCCCTTGTCCGGCCGCTCGAAGCCGGCCGCGATCCGCAGCATGGTCGTCTTGCCGCAGCCGCTGGGGCCGAGCAGGGAGAAGAACTCGCCCTTGCGGATCTCGAGCGAGACGTCGTCGACGGCTTGGATGGCGCCGAAGCGCTTGGCCACGCCCCGGAACTCCAGGTGCTCGCCCATCCGCCGTCCTCCTCGTCGGGGGGCCGCCCCTACAAATCCTCGAAGAAGCGCTGTTCGGCCATGGTTGTCGCGAAAATCGACCCATTATGGAACAAGCCCCCCGCGTTTTCAAGGATTTCGATTTATGCTATAACTACGGCGGAAAATCTTGCCATGAACCCGATCGAGATCGCCGTCCAGCTGTTCGTCGTGCTGTTCGCCATCACCGTGCACGAGGCCTCGCACGGCTGGATGGCGGCCCGGATGGGCGACACGACGGCCCGCGACATGGGCCGGGTGACCCTGAACCCGCTGGCCCATATCGATCCGATCGGGACCGTCCTCCTGCCGCTGGTCCTGGTCCTGATCGGAGCCCCGGCCTTCGGCTGGGCCAAGCCGGTGCCGGTCAACCTCTACCGCCTGCGCCACCCGCGCCGCGACAACCTGCTCATCTCCGCCGCCGGGCCGCTGTCCAACATCGCGGCCGGCACGGCGGCCTTGGCCCTGCTCCTCGTCCTCAAGGCGGCCAGCCCGGCCGTCCGCCTGTTCCTGCAGAGCCCCGATCTGGCCCGGGCCCTCATGCCCAAGGGCTTCTACCCGCTGCAGGGCCTGGCCCTCATCCTCTTCTTCGCCGTCTTCATCAACTTCTACTTCGCCGTCTTCAACCTGATCCCCATCCCGCCGCTGGACGGCAGCGGCATCGTCATGGGCCTGCTGAGCGACAAGGCGGCGGCCCGCTACGACCGCATCCGGCCGTACGGCTTCTTCATCCTGATCGCCCTGCTGTCGCTCAACGTCCTCGACGTCATCACCCTTCCCATTCAGGTCCTCATCTCCCTCCTGCTGCGATGAACACCTCCGAGAAAAAGATCATCTTCTCCGGCATGCGCCCCACCGGCGCTCTCCACCTGGGCAACTACGTCGGGGCGCTCCGCAACTGGATCCGCCTCCAGGACGCCTACCGCTGCTACTTCTGCATCGTCAGCTGGCACGCCCTCAGCTCGGAGTACCACGACGCCAAGGCCATCAAGGGCTACGAGAACGAGGTTCTCCTCGACTGGCTGGGGGCCGGCCTCGATCCCCAACGGGTCGTCCTGTTCCGCCAGTCCGACGTCCAGGAGCACGCCGGGCTGCACCTGATCCTGTCCATGATCACCCCGCTGCCCTGGGTGGAGCGGGTCCCGACCTTCAAGGAGCAGCTCGTCCAGCTGGCCGAGAAGGAGCTGAACACCTACGGCTTCCTGGGCTATCCCGTCCTGCAGGCCGCCGACATCGCCCTCTACCGGGCCCATGTCGTCCCCGTCGGCGAGGACCAGGCCGCCCACCTCGAGCTGGCCCGCGAGATCGTCCGCCGCTTCAACCGCTACTACGGCGAGGTCTTCCCCGAGCCGCAGACGCTGCTGACCGAGGTGCCGCGGCTGGCCGGGACCGATGGCCGCAAGATGAGCAAGTCCTACGGCAACGCCATCGAGCTGCGCGATTCGCCGGAGACGCTGCGGGCCAAGATCCTGCCCATGGTCACCGACACCCGCCGCATGCGGCGCAGCGACCCGGGCGAGCCGAACGACTGCCCGGTCTTCACCCTGCATCGGGCCTTCGTGCCCAAGGACAAGCAGGAGGAGATCGCCGGCGGCTGCCGGACGGCCGGGATCGGCTGCCGCGACTGCAAGGCCGTCCTGCTCGACCACATGATCCGCGAGCTGCAGCCGATCTGGGAGAGGCGGGCCGGATTCGAGAAGGACCCCGAGCGGCTGGCCGAGATCCTCGAGGACGGCGCCGCCCGGGCCCGGACCGCCGCCCGGGAGACCATGGCCCAGGTCCGCGCGGCCCTGGGCTTCTGAATTCCCATGCCCGAAGACAGGGACGAGCGGCAAGGCGGGGAGGGCGCGGCCGGGGAGATCCCGGCCGCGGAGCCGGACCGGCCCGACGGGCAGGAGCCGGCGGCCGCGGAGCCCGGGGCCGGGGAGCCGGAGAGCGCGGAGCCGGAGAGCGCGGGGCCTGGGCCCGTCCCTTCCGATGGCTCGGAAGCCATCGAAGATACGCCCGCGAGCGCCGCGAGCCCGGGGGCCGTCGATGCGCCCGCCGGCGACGAGCTCGGCGCCCCGGAAGCCGACGGCGGCCCCGCCGGCCAAGCCGGACCCGGGCCGGGGCCGTCCGCCGGATTCTCGGCCGAGTCTTCGGCCGAGCCGGAGAGCCCGAGCGCCGCTCCCGCCGAGGGAGAAGCCGGGGCGGTCGCGGGCGACGGAAACGGCTACCAGATCCGGCTGCGCAACTTCGAAGGCCCCCTCGACCTGCTGCTCTTCCTGATCAAGAAGAAGAAGGTCGAGATCAACGACATCCCCATCGCGGTCATCACCCGCGAGTACCTGGCTTACCTGGGCGCCTTGGAGCGGATGGACATCGACCGCGAGGCCGAGTTCCTGCTCATGGCCGCCGTGCTGATCTACATCAAGTCGCAGACCCTCCTGCCGCGCGAGCAGGTCCTGGAGCCGGACGTCGAGCCGCGGCCGCGGTCCACCGACCACCTCATGCCCTACGACCGGATCAAGGCGGTCGTGGAGCTGCTGCGCGACAAGGAGGAGGAGCAGTCGGCCATCTGGCAGCGCTCGGCCCTGACCGCCGATCTGCCCGACAAGGACCTGGACCTGGTCGAGGTCTCGCTGTTCGACCTGGCCGAGTCGTTCTTCGCCCTGATGAAGCGCAAGCAGGCCGAGACGGCCAAGGTCTTCAAGGCCCGCGAGATCAACATGGCCGACAAGATGGCCGAGATCGTCGAAGCCCTCAAGGCCCAGGGGGCTCTGGACTTCCTCGACTACCTGTGGGCCCAGGAGACGCTGGAGGAGGCCCTGATCGCCTTCTTCTGCCTGCTGGAGCTGATCAAGGCCCGGGCCGTGATGGCCGTCCAGGAGCAGCTCTTCCACACCATCAAGGTCTGGCTGCGCAAGGACGCGCCGGAGAAGGACGCATCATGACCGAGAACCTGAAGTCCGTCCTGGAGGCCCTCATCTTCATCTCCGTCGAGCCGCTGACCCTGGAGCGGATCAAGGAGGTCCTGCCGGAGGACTCCGAAGCGGACATCGACGAGGCCCTGCGGCGCCTGATCGAGGAGTACGCCGAGGGGCCGCAGGCCATCCACATCACCCGCTCGGCCGGCGGCTACGTCTTCTCGACCAAGCCGGCCACCGACCCCTACGTCCGCCGGCTGCTGCAGATCGAGCGGCGCAAGAAGCTGTCCGGCCAGGCCCTGGAGGTCCTCTCCGCCATCGCCTACCACCAGCCGGTCACCCAGCCGGAGATCGCCGCCATTCGCGGCGTCGACTCGTCGCACGCCCTGCACACCCTGCTGGAAGCCAACCTGATCAAGATCGCCGGCCGCAAGGACGCCCCGGGCCGGCCGCTCCTCTACCGGACGACGGACAAGTTCCTGGCCTACTTCGGCCTGAACGCCATCGAGGAGCTGCCTTCGGCCGAGGAGCTGAAGAAGCTGCTCGAGGAGGGCAACGCGTGAAGCCGGCCGCGCCGGGCGCCGTTCGCCGCCCCCTGATCGCCCCGATCGCTCTGGCCGTCCTGATCGTCCTGGCGGGGCCGGGATCCCGGCTCTCCGGCGGCCCGGTCTCCGGACAGGCGGCCCGGTCCGATGCCGACCGGCACGCGCCGCGCGACTTCAAAGCCCGGCACGGGCTGGTCATGGCCGCCCACCCCCTGGCGGCCGAAGCCGGCCGGGACATGCTCCGATCCGGCGGGAACGCCGTGGACGCGGCGGTGGCGACGGCCTTCGCCCTGAACGTCGTCGAGCCGTTCGCCTCGGGCATCGGCGGCGGCGGCTTCATGGTCATCCGCACGGCCGCCGGGACGACGACGGTCATCAGCTTCCGCGAGAAGGCGCCCGCGGCGGCGACGGCCTCGATGTTCGCCGACAAGGGCGAGGCGGCCGAGGAATGGAAGTCCGAGCGCGGGACCGCGGTCGGCGTGCCCGGCATGCTGGCCGGCTGGGACCTGGCCCTGCGCCGCTACGGCACCCGGACCCTGGCCCAAGCGGCGGCCCGGGCCGTGGAGCTGGCCGAGAGAGGCTTCGCCGTCAGCCCGACGTACAGCGCCATCAACAAGGACGAGTACGAGAAGCTGCTCAAGAACGCCGGCGAGGGGACGGTCTACCTCAACCAGGGCCTGCCCTACGAGCCCGGCGACTCGTTCCGCAACCCCGAGCTGGCCCGGACGCTGCGGACGATCGGGGAGAAGGGCGTCGCCGAGTTCTACCGCGGCGGCCTCGCGGCCCGCATCGTGGCCGCCGTCCAGGCCCGCGGCGGGATCATGACCCTGGACGACCTGGCCGCCTACGAGGCGCGCGAGGTCGAGCCCCTGCGCGGAACCTACCGCGGGCTGGAGATTCTGACCGCGCCGCCGCCGGCGGCCGGAGGCCTGCACGTCCTGCAGCTGCTGCGGATCATGGAAGGCTGGCCGGTCCGGGACTGGGGGCCGGGCTCCGCCGCCTCGATCCACCATCTCGCCGAGGCCATGCGCTTCCTCTTCGCCGATCACGCCCGGACGATGGGCGACCCGGACTTTATCGACATCCCCCTGGACGGCCTGCTCTCGGAGGACTACGCCCGATCGATCGCGGCCCGCATCCGGCCCGACCGGACGGCCGGCGAATACCCCGCTTCGGACGCCGATCCCGGGAAAGACCGCCGCGAGAACACGACCCACCTGGGTGTCGTGGACAAGGACGGGGCCATCGTCGTCCTGACCCAGTCGATCAACGACTTCTTCGGCAGCGGCATCGTCCCGGAAGGGACGGGGTTCCTGCTCAACGACCACATGCGCGACTTCGACACCGATCCGGTCTCGCCCAACGCGCCGGGGCCGGGGCGTCGCCCCGTCTCGTCCATGGCGCCCCTGATCGTCCTGCGCGGCGGGCGGCCGTGGCTGGCCCTGGGCTCGCCCGGCGGGCTGCGCATCTTCCCGACCATGGTCCAGATCGTCTCCAACATCGTCGACCACGGCATGGGCCTGGACGAGGCCATCGAGGCGCCCCGCTTCTTCAGCACGTCGGAGGGGGGCGCGGCCAAGCCCCTCGCGCTCGAAGCCCGCTTCCCCGAGTCCGTCCGCCGGGCCCTCGTCGGGCTCGGGCACGAGCTGGCGGACAAGGAAGCCTACGACAAGTACTTCGGCGGCGCCCAGGGCTTGAGGATCGAGCGCCGAGGGCGGCGGCTTCTGGGCGGCGCCGACTCCCGCCGCGACGGCTCCGGCGCCGGCTACTGAATGAGCAGGCCCATACCGAATGGGGTTCGGCGTGTGCCTGAGAGTTGAATTCGGTGTGCGCCTGCTAATTCTGTATAATGCCCGGCGGGAGAATCGAGATGAGAAAGACTTGCCCCCTCCGCGTCGTCCTGCTGCTCCTGGCGGCCGGCATCCCTCTCGCCGCGCAGACGCCCCTCTTCGAGCAGCCCGCCCTGATCACCTCGGCCGGGCAGAGCGCCGACGTCCAGATCGCCTCGGTCCAGGCCCGCAAGGCCGGACTGCAGACGGCGCTGGTCAAGGCCGCCGGCCCCAAGGACCTGGCCTCGGCCAAGACGCTGATCTTGGTCCTGGGCGCCAGCTTGAAAGGGCTGGGCGCGGCCGGGCTCGACACGCCCAAGGAGAAGGCCCGCGTCGCGTCTCTCCTGGCCGAAGCCAAGGCCAAAGACATCCCCGTTCTCCTGCTGCACCTGGGCGGTGAGGCCCGCCGCGGGGACCTGACCGACGAGATGGCCGCCGCCTATCTGCCGTCAGCCCGCCTGGTCCTCGTGGTCAAGTCCGGAAACAAGGACGGCCTGTTCACCAGGATCTGCAAGGACAAGGGCATTCCCCTGCGGGAGATCGAGAAGACCCTGGACTTGGTCGAGCCGCTCAAGCAAGCCTTCAAATAGCCGATGCCGGAGCCGCTCGTCCTGCTCCTGATGGTCGGGACCTTCATCGCCCTGGTCTTGGCCCTCAAGCTCCCGCTGGGGCCGAGCCTGGGCTTGGCCGCCCTGGCCGGGGCCCTGGCGGGCGGGCACGGCTTGGCCCTCCGCCACCTGGTCGAAGGGGCCTTCGGCTTCTTCGACATCATCCTGATCATCGCCACGGCCATGATCTTCATGAAGTCCCTGCAGGCCTCGGGCCTCCTGGACGGACTGACCGCGGCGGTGCTGCGGGCCTTCCACCGCCGCCCGGTGGCCCTGCTCTGGACCCTGACCGCCCTGGCCATGCTGCCGGGCATGATCACGGGCTCGTCCCTGGCCGCCGTCCTCAGCACCGGGCCTCTCATCGCTCCGGTCCTCGTCAAGCTGGGCCTGCGCCCCGCCCGGGCCGCCGCTTTCGTCGCCTCGGGCGCCGTGCTGGGCATGATCGCCCCCCCGGTCAACATCCTGGTCATGATCATGGGGGCCGGGGTGGACATGCCCTACGTCGGGCTGACCCTGCCGCTTCTGCTCATCGTCCTGCCCCTGGCCTTCGTCGTGCCGCTCGTCCTGGGACTCGGCCGCATCCGTGCGGTGGCGGACGATGAAGTCCCGGCCCTGCTCCCGGCCTTCGACGCCCGCCCTTATGGCCCGCGCATCTATCTGCCCCTGATCCTCGTCCTCGCCCTCCTCATCCTCCAGAATATCCCCGGCACCGGGACGGCGGCCCTGGGCCTGCCCCCCGTCTTCCTCCTGGGCGGCCTGGCGGCGGCGGTCTGCGGACGCCGCTTTCCCTTTCTCAGGACGAGCCGGGAAGCGGTCGCCGAGGCCCTGCCCATCCTGTCCATCCTGGCGGGCGTGGGCATGTTCATTCAAGTCATGACCCTGACGGGGGGCCGGGGCTGGATCGTCCTGGCCTTCCTCTCTCTTCCGGCGGCCCTGCTCTACGCCGGACTGGCCGTCGGCATGCCGCTCTTCGGCGGCGTCTCGGCCTTCGGCTCGGCCTCGGTCCTGGGCGTGCCCTTCCTGCTGGCCCTGGCCGGACCGAACGCCCTGATCACGGCGGCGGCCCTGTCGGCCATCGTCGGCATCGGCGACTTCATGCCCCCGGCGGCCATGGCCGCCCGGTTCTCGGCCCAAGTCGCCGGCGAGCCCCGGCTCGGCCGCGTCTTGCGCGCCTGCCTCCCCGCCGCGCTGCTCATCCTGGCCGCCGGGCTGGCCGTTCTGCTCCTGACCCCCGTCCTGGACAAGGTGCTCTGATGCTCTGGGCTTACAGGATCATCGCCCTCTTCCTGGCCGTCCTCACGGCCTGGGAGATGGTCCGGGAGCGGAGCTTTTGGCGGAAGCTCGGAGCGGGCATGGTCCTGATGATCCTCGTCCTGCGGCTCCTGCTCATACAATAAGGACGGAATGGAACGAGAGAAGAGGAGAAAGCCCGTGCCCGCCCCCGAAGCCGTGCCTGCCCGATCGAGGAAAGGCCTTGGCCCCGCCGCATCCCTGGTGCTGGCCCTGGCCCTGGTGGGCGCGGCCGGGGTCTCGGCCGCCCGGGATTTTCTGGCCATGCGGGCGCCCGAGGCGATCTTCCCCTCGGCCGGCTTGACCGCGCGGCGGCCGCTGTCCTTCTACTTTCCGGCCCTGGCCGGCACGCCCGCCGACACGGACGTCTTCGTCTTCGAGAGCGGCCGCCCCGGCGGCCGGGTCCTGATCACGGGCGGCGCCCACCCCAACGAGCCGGCCGGCTTCATCAGCGCCGTCACCTTGATCGAGAGCATCCGGGTCGAGGCCGGCGCCGTCTTCGTCCTCCCGCGGGCCAACCAGAGCGGCTTCACGCATTCCGACCCCCAGGAAGGCAGCCCCCAGAGGTTCGGCCTCGACGCTCCCGGCGGACGGCGCCTCTTCCGCCTCGGCTCGCGGGTCGCCAATCCCGTGCACCAGGGACCGGACCCCACGGTCTACATCAATCCGGGCGGCCAAGCCCTGGCCGGCGTCGAAGCCCGCAACCTCAACCGGGCCTACCCGGGGCGCGCCCGCGGAAACCTGACCGAGCGGGCCGCCTACGGCGTCATGGAGCTCATCCGCAAGGAGAGGATCGGCCTGGGCATCGACCTGCACGAGTCGGCTCCCGAATACCCGGTCATCAACGCCCTGGTCTTCCACGAGAGCGCGGCCGACCTGGCCGCCCTGGCCCAGATGAGCCTGCAGGATCGGGGCTTGGACTTCCGGCTGGAGGCCTCGCCGCCCAACCTGCGCGGCCTGTCGCACCGCGAGTGGGGCGATGCGGCGGGGATCAAGGCCGTCCTGATCGAGACGCCCAACGCCTCGCACGGCCGCCTCAAGGGCCGGCCCTCGGCCTCCCTGGTCGTGGACGGCCGCGACCCGTTCTACGTCCGGGCCGCCCGGCTGGGGCGGCTCTACGTCCCCTTCGGGCCGGAGGGCATCCCCCTCAAGGACCGGGTCGCCCGCCACCTGGCCGGCATCCAAGCCCTGCTGGCGGCCTGGGTCGACCTGGAGCCGGAGAACGGCGTCGGGATCGCCGCCTTCCCGGACCCGGCCGTCCTCCGCCGGGAGGGGGTCGGGGCCGGCCTCGCTTCCCCCGGCGGGCGCCGCCCGTAAGTTCATTTTTCATCGCTAGTTAGCATTGACAAAGGGCGGGCGTTCATATAGACTTGGCCATCGTTTTCGTCCCATCATGATTACCGACGCAGGCCCTACAAGGGAACTTTATACGCCCGCCCGGCTCTCCGGAGCCTCGCCCATAGCCCCTTCGCGCGCCGCCGCGCCGCAGACGCCGACCGGGACCCGAACCGGACGGGAATCCCATTAGCCAGGAGGATCCAGGCCCATGACGGAACAGAACAAGCCGAAAGACGAGAAGATGTCCATGGAGGACTACGAGCATCTGCTGGACAAGTACCAGTTCAGCCAGCAGGAAGCCGCGCCGGGCAAGATCGTCAAGGGCCGCGTGCTCAAGGTCACCCCCGAGCATGTCCTGGTCGATATCGGCATGAAATCCGAGGGCATGATCCCCATCGCCGACTTCACCGAGGGCGCCGAGCCGGCCCTCCCGGCTCCCGGCCAGGAAGTGGAGGCGGTCCTGGAGCGCAACGACCGCAAGGAAGGCTACTTCGTCCTGTCCAAGAAGAAAGCCGACGCCGAGAAGGCCCTGGACGCCCTGGAGAAGGCCGCCCAGCACGGCGGCTTCGTCACCGGCAAGATCGTCGATCGGGCCAAGAACGGCTACCAGGTCAACGTCGGCATCCCGGCCTTCATGCCGGAGTCGCACGCCGACATCCGCCCCGTCCGCGATCCCGCCAGCCTCATCGGCCTGACCGCCAAGTTCAAGGTCATCCGCTTTGAGCGCAAGACCGAGAACGCCGTCGTCTCCCGCAAGATGGTCCTGGCCGACGAGCGCGAGATCAAGAAGCGCAAGGTCTTCGGCTCCATCGAGAAGGGCCAGAAGCTGCCCGGCCACATCCGCTCGCTGACCTCCTTCGGCGCCTTCGTCGACATCGGCGGCGTCGAGGGCCTGCTCCACGTCTCCGACATCTCCTGGGGCAAGATCAACCACCCCCAGGAGGTCCTCCAGGCCGGCCAGGACATCGAGGTCGTGGTCCTGGACTTCAACGAGAAGGACGAGAAGATCAGCCTCGGCCTCAAGCAGCTGACGCCCGACCCCTGGACCAACATCGCCGAGAAGTTCAAGGCCGGCGACAAGATCACGGGCAAGGTCACCTCGCTGACCGACTTCGGCGCCTTCGTCGAGCTGGAGAAGGGGGTCGAGGGCCTGGTCCACATCTCCGACCTGACCTGGTCGCGCAAGATGATCCACCCCAAGAAGCTCCTCAAGCTGGGCGACATGGTCACGGTCAGCATCCTGGAGGTCAATCCGACGTCCAAGCGGATCAGCCTGGGCCTCAAGCAGGCCCTGCCCCACCCGCTGGAGGGATTCAAGGAGCGCCACAACCCCGGCACCCGGGTCCACGGCAAGATCACCAGCATCACCGACTTCGGGGCCTTCCTGGAGGTCGAGCCCGGCATCGAGGGCCTCATCCACGTCTCCGACATCTCCTGGGAGAAGATCAAGCACCCCTCGGCCAAGCTGAAGGTCGGGCAGGAGACGGACGCCGTCGTGCTGGGCGTGGACGTCGAGCGGCAGAAGGTGTCCCTGGGCCTGAAGCAGCTGGAGGGCGACATCTGGGAGGACTTCTTCGCCCGCCAGAAGGTCGGCGACATCGTCAACGTCAAGATCGTCCGCCTGGCCGACTTCGGCGTCTTCGTCGAGATCCTGCCCGGCATCGAGGGGGTGGTCTTCAACTCCGAGATCGACGAGCACAAGGTCGAGAACCCCTCCGAGGTCGTCAAGGCCGGCGAGGAGAAGCAGGCCAAGCTCATCAAGCTCAACAGCAAGGACCACAAGATCAGCCTCAGCTTCCGGCAAGCCCTGGCCGACCTGCAGAAGCAGGAATACCAGAAGTACCAGGACAGCCAGGGGACCAGCCTGACCTTCGGCGACCTGATCCGCGAGCAGCTGAACAAGAACAAGGCCGGGAAGGCGGCGGCCCGGGAAGAGGCCCCGGAGCCGGCGGCGAAGGCGGAGCCCGAGGCGGTCGAAGCGCCGGCCGAGGCTCCGGCGGAGGCACAGGCGGAGGCTCAAGCCGAAGCGCCGGCCGAGGCCGGGAGCGCGGCCGGAGCCGCGGAGGAGAAGACGGAGGAGAAGGCCGATGATTAAAGCCGACCTGATCAACCGCATCAGCAAGGAGCTGAACATCCCCAAGCAGGAAGCGGAGACCGGGGTCAACCTCTTCTTCGACACCATCAAGGAAGCCATCCTGCAGGGCGAGGAGATCGAGGTCCGCGGCTTCGGCAGCTTCCGCTTCCGCCAGCGCCCGCCGCGCTCGGGACGCAATCCCCGCACCGGCGACCCCGTCAAGGTGCCGCCCAAGAAGGTCCTGTACTTCAAGCCCAGCAAGCTCCTCAAGGAGCTGATCAACAAGGAATGAGGTACCTCACCGCGCCTTGGAGGGCGGCCTACGTGCGGACGGCTGGCCGGAGCCGCGGCTGCGTCCTCTGCCGGGCCGCCCGGGCCCGCTCCGAAGCCTCGGCTCATGTCCTAGCCCGAGGCCGGCACGCCTTCGTTCTGCTCAACAAGTATCCCTACCAGACCGGGCATCTGATGATCGCGCCGCTCCGGCACTTGGCCTCGCCCGAGGACGCCCCGCCGGCCCTCCTGGCCGAGATGACCGCGCTGCTGCGGCGGAGCCTGAAGGCCCTGCGGGCGGCCTACGCCCCGCAGGGGCTCAACATCGGCATGAACCTGGGCCGCAGCGCGGGGGCCGGAGTGGCCGACCACTTCCACCTCCACGTCGTCCCCCGCTGGACGGGAGACTCCAACTTCATGCCCGTCGTCGGCGGAGCCAAGGTGATGATCGAGGATCTCGACGCCACCTATGCCCGGCTCCGCCCCCTGCTGGCCGCTCCCCGGCGGGCGGCTCGACCCTGACTCTTCATCCCCGAGAGGTTCATCATGCTCAAGACCATGCGCCAGAACATGAAGTCGCTGAAGGTCGTTCTCTGGTTCATCGTAGCCGCCTTCATCGTCTCCATCTTCGTCATCTGGGGCGGCTCCGGCCGCCTGGGCGAGGGCCCAAAGGGTGACACCATCGCCTCGATCGGCCGCCAGAAGATCCCCACCGACGACTTCATCAACGGCCTGCGCAACCGGGTCGAGACCCTGCGGCGGGACATGCAGGAGATCGACCGGGCGACCATCGAGCAGCTCAACCTCCCCCAGCAGATCCTGGAGCAGATCATCGAGCAGCGGCTCCTGATGGACGCCGCCAAGCGGCTGGGCATCCGGGCCTCCAAGGGCGAGATTCGCGACAAGATCGTGGCCCTGCCGGGCCTGCAGCGCGACGGCAAGTTCGTCGGCTACGACGAGTACAAGAAAGTCCTATCCTATAACCGCATCCCCCTGGGCGAGTTCGAGGCCAGCATGCGCCAGGAGATCGTCATGAGCAAGGCGGTCGCCGCCCTGACCTCGGGCATCACCGCCACTCCGGAAGAAGTTTGGGAGGCCTACCGGCGGACCACGGACACGGCCAAGATCGAATACCTGGCCCTCGAGTCGTCGACCATGACTCCGTCGGCCGAGCCGACCGAGGCCGAGATCCAGGCCCACTTCGAGGCCCACAAGGACGCCTACAAGCTCCCCGAGCGGCGCCAGGGCGGCTACATCTACCTCAAGAACGAGGACCTCAAGGCCGAAGTCGAGCTGACCGAGGCCGAAATCTCCAAATACTATTCCGACAACAAAGCCCAGTTCGAGACGCCCGAGCAGGTCAAGATCAGCCGCATCTTCATCCCCTCGGCGGGCAAGGATAAAGCCCTGGCCGCGGCCGAGGCCAAGGACGTCCGGGACAAGCTGCGCGCCGGCGGCGACTTCGCCGAGCTGGCCAAGCGCTTCTCCAAGGACGGCAAGGCCGCCGAAGGCGGCGATTGGGGCCTCTACGACTGGAGGACCCTGGCGGCCAAGGAGATCGAGACCGTGGGCCAGCTCGACCTGGACGAGACCTCCGAGCCCGTCGAGCTTGAGGACGGCTGGTCCATCCTCAAGGTGACCCAGAAGGACGCCCCTTCCACCACGACCCTGGAGATGGCCAAGCCCCGCATCCAGACCATCCTCAAGGACCAGAAGGCCCGCGAGCTGGCCGCCCAGCGTATGGCCAAGCTGGAGAAGTCGGCCCGGCGGGCCAAGAGCCTGGACGCCGCGGCCAAGGAAGCCAATCTCAAGGTCCTCTCGACCGGCCTGCTGAAGAGCGGCGAGGCCCTGGCCGAGGCCGACCCGGCCGGCTCCGTCAGCGCCGCCCTGTTCGGGCTGAAGGACAAGGAGATCACGGCCCCGCTCTCGACCTACGGCGGCATCGTCCTGGCCCAGCTGGACAAGATCGAGGCCCCGCGGCCGGCCGCCTTCGAGGAAGTCCGGGCCCAGGTCGCGACCGAGCTGGCCGACGCCCGCAAGAAGGCGATGGCCCTGGCCAAGGTCAAGGAGATCCGGGCCAGGCTGAACGAGCGCAACTGGGAGGACATCGCCGCGGCGAACAAGATCGAGATCAAGACGGTGTCCGGCCACAAGAGGGAGCAGTATCTGAGCATCATCGGCGAGAGCGCCGAGGTGGACCGGCTGGCCTTCGAGCTGCCGATCGGCGCGATCAGCGAGCCGATCGACTTCGGGACCGGCTTCGCGGTGATGCGGGTCCTGGAGCGGACGACGGCGGTCCGGGAAGACTTCGAAAAGGACAAGGCGGCCCAGATGGCCGGCGTCCTGGAGCAGAAGAAGAACAAGTTCCTGCAGGCTTACCTGGCCAAGCTGCGGGCTGAGAAGGACGTTCGGATTCAATACCAGACCTTCCTCCAGGCCAGCCAGGACGTCCTGGCCCGCTACGAGAAGAGCGGGAACTGACCGGGCGATGAACAGGAGGCTGGATAAGGCCGCCGAGCGGGCCGTCACCCAGGCCCTCCGGCTGAGGAAGGGCGAGCGATTCTTACTCGTCACCGACCAGGCTAAGCTCCCGATCGCCGAATCCCTGGCCCGCTGGGCCCGCAAGGCGGGCGCCGAGACGACCACCTACCTGATGACCGAAGCCCTGCGGCCGATCGAGGGCCCGACGGCGCTCTTCCGGGCCATGGCCGAGAAAGCCGGCGCGATCGCCTACATGCTCGAGGCCCGGATCGAGGAGAAAGCCTTCCGCGGCTACATGGTCGGCCTGGCCAAGGCCGGGGCCCGGGTCCTGATGATGCCCGGCATCACCGTGGACATGATGGAGCGACTGGTGGCCGTCGACTACGCCGCCCTGGACGTCTTCACCCGCAAGGTCATGGCCGCCCTGAGGAACGCCGACGACGTCCGGGTCACCAACGCCGACGGCACCGACATCTCCTTCAGCGTCAAGGGCCGCCGCTGGGCCAACAGCAACGGCGACATCGGCCACCGCGGAAGGCATGGGAACCTCCCGGCCGGCGAGTGCTACACCTGCCCGGTCGAGTCCACGTTCAACGGCCGCCTGGCCATCCGCCTGATCGACGACAAGCTGGGCCGGGGCGTCATGGAGTTCGAGGCGGGCCGTCTCGTCCGCTGGCGCGGCCGCGGCATCGAAGCCATCGTCCGCCATATCGGCGAGGACGGCAGCGGGATGATGATCGGCGAGTTCGGGGTCGGGACGAACCCGGGCGCCCGCATCTGCGGCAACATGCTGGAGGCGGAGAAGGCCTTCGGCACCGTCCACTTCGCCATCGGCGATTCCTACGGCCTGGGCCTCAATTCCAGCCGCCACCACTACGACGCCCTGGTGGCGGATGCCACCATCTTCGCCAAGGGCCGCCTCATCGCCCAGTCCGGCCGGTATTCGCTCTGATTGAGCAGACCCATACCGAATTCGATCTTTGCTGATCGTTTTTCCATTATCCAATTGCTGTTTCCTATGAAGACGGCGTTTCCTCCCTGTCTCTCTACCAGAGAAATCCGCGCGACGTTCATTCATGCAGTCGCTGATTGGAGAATGGCAGCCCAGCGCGGGGATTCGGTATGTGTCTGCTCATTCAGAAGCGGTAGGATAAGCCGGCGCGGCCGTAGACGTGGCCGCGGCGCTCGGTGGCATAGCGGCGGGTCTGGGCGACATACCCGAAGCTAAGGCTCAGACGCCTCCAGCGGAGAGTCCACCCCGCTTCGATTCGGATCCGGCCGAGATGCCGGTCGAGGCTCGTCCCCTCCCCGGACAGGTTGCCGTCAAGGAAGGCGTCGCGCAGAACGGCCTGGGCCGAGGCCGCCAAGTATCCATAGGCCGACCATCCGGGAGCCGCCTCGCCGTCCGGCGGCCCGCTCGGCCCGGCCCCGAAGGGCGCCGCGAGGGGCGCGAATCCGGAGGGAAGGTTCCACCCCGCCCTGACCTCGCCTCCCATCCAGGCGGCCGTGAAAGCGTTGCCCAGGGCGGCGCCGGCTCGCCAGGCCGCGTCCGCCCGCGGACTTCTTCCGGCCGCGGGGAGGAAGAGCTTCTCCCTGTGATCGAGGGAGACGCCCAGGACGGGCTCGTTTCCCAGCTGAACATCCCAGCCCCCGATGACCTTGAACCCGAAAGCCCTATGGAAAGCCTTCTGCGTGGCGCCGGCCAGCGAAGCGGGGCCGATGACTCCCAGGTCGATGGACGTGGTGTCGAGAGAGCGCGGCCCCAAGGCATGGAAGGCCAGGCTTACGCCCAGGTATCCCGCATACGGCTGCTCGCCGGCCGGGACGCCGGGCCGCCTGACATCCTCGGGCGTGTTCATGAGCTGCTGCAGGGAGACCGCGAGGCGCCGCGTCGCGGCCGCGGCCGCGGGACGATCCGGCGCCGGCCAAGTCCAGCCCAGCCAAGCCCCGTTGGTGTAGCGGCGGTCCGTGCGAGCGAAAAAGTCGTTGTCGCTGAAGAGGCTGAAGGCGCCTCCCGAGCGGCCGCTTTCCCTGCCATCCTCATCTCGGTTAGGCCCCCTCGCCGCCCCCCCGGCCGCGCTCTTCGCGACCCAGGCCGTCAAGAGGAGGATTCCCAGCCGGCGCCAAGTCTGCCTCATGTCCCGACCATCATAGGCCGCCCGCGCCCGCCCGGTCAACGCGCCCCGCCCGTTTGCAAAGCCCCCCCGAAATCGGTAATCTGGGGCCCGACAAGGAGAGCCCCATGACCAGCAAGGAGCGCGTCCTCGCCGCCCTGGCTCACCGCGAGCCCGACCGCGTGCCCGTCGACTTCGGCGCCTCGTCGGTGACCGGCATCCACGTCAAGATCGTCGGCGCCCTGCGCGAACACTACGGCCTCGCTCCCGGCCCGGTCAAGGTCCACGAGCCCTACCAGATGCTGGGCCTGGTGGAGGAGGACCTCAAGCAGGCCCTCGGCCTGGACGTGGACGGCGTCTTCGGCCCCGAGACCATGTTCGGCTACCGCAACGAGGATTGGACGCCCTGGCGGCTGGATGACGGGACCGAAGTCCTGATGTCGGGCCGTTTCCGGTGGGTCAAGGACGGCAACGGTGACACGCTGGTCTTTCCCAAGGGCGACACCTCCGTCCCGCCGTCCGGCCGGCTGCCCAAGGGCGGCTGGTTCTTCGACTCCATCATCCGCCAGCCGCCGATCGACGACGACCGGCTCGATCCGGCCGACAACCTGGAGGAGTTCGGCCCCATCTCCGAGGCCGACCTCGACCACTTCGACGCCCGGACCCGCGAGGCGGCCGCTTCCGGCCGGGCCGTCCTGGCCACCTTCGGCGGCCTGGCCATCGGCGACATCGCCCTCGTCCCCGGCCCCTTCATGACGAATCCGCGGGGCATCCGCGACGTCGAGGAGTGGTACGTCTCGACCGTGACCCGCCCCGAGCACCTCCACCGCATCTTCGAGAAGCAGGTCGACATCGGCCTGGCCAACCTGGAGAGGATCGCCGCCCGGGTCAAGGACCGGGTCGACGTCGTCTTCGTCTGCGGCACGGACTTCGGCACCCAGCAGTCGACCTTCTGCTCGGTGCCCTCCTTCCGCTCCCTCTACATGCCCCACTACAAGCGGATCAACGGCTGGATCCACGCCCACACGCCCTGGAAGACCTTTAAGCACACCTGCGGCGCCGTCGAGCCGCTCATCCCCTCGCTGATCGAGGCGGGCTTCGACATCCTCAATCCCGTCCAGGTCTCGGCCGCCGGGATGGCCGCCGAGCGGCTCAAGGACGTCTACGGCCGGGACATCGTCTTCTGGGGCGGCGGCGTCGACACCCAGAAGACGCTCATGTTCGGCACTCCCGACCAGGTCCGCGACGAGGTCCGCCGCCGCCTGGACATCTTCGGCCGCGGCGGGGGCTACGTCTTCAACGCCGTCCACAACATCCAGGCCAACGTGCCGCCGGCCAACGCCATCGCCCTCTTCGAGGCCCTCCGGGGGCGGCCATGAAGGCCCGGGCCTACGCCCTCTACATCTCGGTGGTCGCCGCGCTGGGCGGCCTGCTCTTCGGCTTCGACACGGCCATCATCGCCGGGGCCACCCGCTTCCTCAAGGAGCGCTTCGCCCTGTCCGCCTTCGGCGAGGGCCTGGCCGTCAGCATCGTCCTCGTCGGCTGCATGATCGGGGCGGCCGTGGCCGGCGCCGTCAGCGACCGCCTCGGGCGGCGGCGCTTCATGCTGGTTGCGGCCGTCCTGTTCTTCGTCTCCTCCCTCGGCTGCGCCCTGCCGCAGAGCCTGGTCCAGTTCCTGATCTTCCGCTTCATCGGCGGCCTGGCCATCGGCTCGGTCTCGATCGTCTCCCCGCTCTACATCTCGGAGGCGGCTCCCCCGCGCATCCGCGGCGCCCTGGTCTCGGTCAACCAGCTGGCCATCGTCACGGGCATCCTGCTGTCCTACTTCGTCTCCTGGGCCTTGCTCGGAGCCGGCGCGGCCAGCTGGCGCTGGATGTTCGCCACCGGGGCCCTGCCGGCGATCGTCTTCTTCGCCTTCGTCCTGGGCGTGCCCGAAAGCCCCCGCTGGCTGATCAAGCAGGGCCGGGAGGAGGAGGCCCGGGGCATCCTGGAGCGCCTCAACGGCCCCGCGGTCGCGGAGGCGGAGGCCCGCTCCATCCGCGAAGCGCTGGCGCTGGAGGGGGGCTCGATCCGGGAGCTGTTCAAGCCCGGCCTGCGGCGGGCCCTCCTGCTCGGCGTCTTCCTGGCCATCTTCCAGCAGACGACCGGCATCAACGCCGTCATCTACTATTCGCCCCGCTTCTTCGAGGCGGCCGGCCTGGCCCGGGCCTCGGCTCTGCTCCAGTCGACCGTCATCGGCGTCGTCAACGTGCTCTTCACCCTGGTGGCCATCGCCCTGGTCGACAGGATCGGGCGCAAGCCCCTCCTCCTGGCCGGCTCGGCCGGCATGGGGATCTCGGCCGTCCTGCTGGGCGCGGCCTTCAAGTTCCAGCTCTTCTCGGGCGGCTTGATCCTGCTCTTCACCCTGCTCTACGTGGCCTTCTTCGCCATGACCCTGGGCCCCATCGTCTGGGTGGTCATCGCCGAGATCTTCCCCACCCGGGTCCGCGGCCGGGCCATGGCCATCGCCACCTTCGCTCTGTGGCTGGCCGACTTCGCCGTCTCGCTGTCCTTCCCGGTCATCGCCGACACGCTCAAGGAGTCCTTCGCCTTCTGGATGTACGCCGGGATGTGCGTCCTCAACTTCGCCGTCATCGCCGCCTTCCTGCCGGAGACCAAGGGACGGAGCCTGGAAGAGATCGAGCGGCGCTGGGCCCGGCCCGGCGCCTAGCCGCGGCGATCGGCCCCTAAACCGCGTTGTTGATGCGGATCGAGAGGTAGCAGCCGATGGCGATCACCGCCCGGACGGCCATGAAGATATAGCCCGTGTTCTCCCCGCCGATGAGCGAGGGGAGGAGAAAAGCCGATCCCATCAGGCCGGCGATCACGATCCGTCCTTTCAAGCCCGCTTGAAGGAACGCGACGACCGCGACGATCAGGGCCAGCCCGTCGCCGATGATCCCATAGGGCACGCGTCACTCCCCCGAATCGTCAGCTTCTCGACATGACGACGACCGTCTGGTTCAGGGCCGGCGCGGTGACGGGAAAAGAGAGCGTCTTATCGTCCGTCCGGGCCTCAATGTAGTACTCCATGTCCTGGCCGGCCTCGGGGAGCGAGGCCTTGTAGACGCCCCGGGCGACATGCTCCATGGGGATCGCCGCGTACTCGCCCCGGCCCAGCGGGCGCCAGCGCAGCACGACGGCATCGACGGGCGTGGCCGCCAGGACGACAGCCCGCACCGTCAGCGACTCGCCCTCCTCCACGCCGCCGCGCAGGGTCGGCACGAAGACCCGGGGCGGGCCCTCGTAGAGAGAGGGCAGGTCGGCGTAAGAGGGCAGAGGCCCGCCCAGCAGCCCGATCAGCTCTTCGCCCGGCTCCTCGAAGGCCGGCGGCAGGAGGTGCTGCTCCCAGTTGGCGATCGTCCCCATCTCGCCGGAATTGGAGACCGTGGCCAGGAGGTTCGTCCAGATCGACCGCAGCGGCTTGACCATCTCCAATCGCAGGGGCACCAGCCGCTCCTGGGCCGCCTTCCGGCGGGCCGCCGCGTCCGTCCCGGTCTTGGCCTTGTCCCGGGCGGCGTTGTACTCGGCCCACAGGCATTGGAGGCGGGCCGTCTCGCGCATGGTCTCGAAATTCCTGAGCCAATAGTCGAAGCGGGCCCGCGAGCCCGCCCCCTGGATGCGCGGACCGAGGGCGGCCAGCTCGTCGACGAAGGCGTAGCCGGGCCCGACTTCGGCCCAGGGCCTGGCATCCGGCCGGATGCCTCCGGGCCCGTCGGTCCACTGCACGGGCATCGGCAGGCGGCCGTCCAGGCGGGCGAACAGGGCCGCGATCTCCGCGTCCGCGCCGCGGCCGAACTGGGCCCGGGCCCAATCCAGATAGAGGTCCTCGGCCGGGAGAGAGCGCGGCGTCTCCGGCCAGTCGGCGTCGTAGCCGGCCACGGCCGGGCCGCCGCAATTGATCTTCTTGACGAAGGAAGCCCCGGACGCCGCCGTCCCCTCGACCTTCAGCCCGGCCAGCGACGGATAGTGGATGCGGTCGCCGAAGTCGACCGTCAGGCGGCCGTCCACGACCTCGATCCCGCGGACGACGATGTCATAGGGCTTGTAGCGTCCGGCCCGGGCGAAGATGTCGACGGCCTCCGCCGCCTTGCGGCCCTGGACCATCACGTCGAAGACGCGTCCCCCTTGGCGATCGATCTCGGTCTCGCAGAGCTGAAGGGTCAGGTCGTAGCGCCCCTTCGGAACCAGCAGGCGGTAGCCCGAAACCCGGTCGCGGACGTCGGCGTAGACGGAGGCCTCGCCCTCCGCGGCCATGGCCCCCGCGGGAGCCCGGACGAACCGGCCGTTGACCGGGCCGACCAGGCCGGCGAAGTCCGAGGACAGGGTGTTCCAGCTCTGGTCCCAGGCGGCCCGCGACAGGGCCATGACGTTGGGCGAGAGGATCCGCGTCCGCCAGTGGATGCCGAAGAGGCCGTCGCAGCCGAAGCGGAGCGCGTCGACGGCGTCGCGGCGCATCCGGCCGGCCCAGAGCTGGGGCGAGGTCAGCGCCGGATCGTCCTCGAGCCAGGGGATGACCCACTTGGAGCGGCCGGCGATGCGGGCGAAGGCGGGATCCACCGGGGCCTTGCCGACCTCGCGGTTGATGCAGCTGAGGGCCACTTCCTTCGGCAAGCGGGCGTCGAAGAGCGTCCTGTCGCTCGGCGGCCCCAGGACCCAGCCGCAGGTGGCCAGCGAGAAGCCGGCCGCGACGTCCCGGGCGGCCTGGACGGCCATGTCCAGGTCGGTCATCACCGCTTCGATCGCGGCCGGCGAGGCGTCCGACCAGGTCCAGCTCTCGGTCGTCCAAAGCCAGTAGTAGTCCACCGGCAGCGCCGCCGCCAGGCGCCGGAACATCCCCCGGTAGAGCTCCCGAATCGTCTCGGGCTTGCCCGCGTCCTTGCCCAGCTTCTTCAGCCGGTCCCGGACCGCGGCCGGGACGGTCAGGGGCGTCTCGGTCCCGACGCAGATCCGCACGCCCAGCCCGCGGGCCAGGGTGAAGGCGCCGCCGAGCATGGCGGCGGTGCGATTGAAGAGCTCGCTGGAGGCTTCGACGCCGGCCGGCTCGGGCATGAGGCCGATCTGAGCCTCGCTGCCGTAGTCGTCGCGCTCGAACAGGCCGGCCGCGCCGAGCCGGAAGCGCCCGGTCGGCTTGGGGCGGTAGCCCCAGTTGTGCGAGCCCTTGTTGGAGCGCAAGGTGTTCTGCCAGCTGGACGGGTAGGCGAAGGTCACGCGCCCGTCCGGCCAGAAGTCCTCCGCCGGCCCGATCCAGACCAGCGGCTCGGCGTTGGGGTTGCCTTCCGGATAGGTGTGCAGCCCGAAGAAGTTCATCCTCAGCTTCGGCAGCTGGCCCAGCACGGCCTTGTAGTCGTCGCCGCTCCACCAGTCCGGCCCCTCGGCGAAGTCGTGGAAAGGCTGGATGCCGCGCAGGGCGAAGAGGGGCCGGCCCGTCTCGTCCAGCTCGGGCAGACGGGCCGGAACGCGCTCGTCGGGCACCACGTCGCCCTCCAGGAAGAAGCGGACGCCGAGCTTCTCGGCCAGGGCATAGGCGGCGTACAGGACGCCGGGACCGTCCCCCCCCGCGGCCAGAAGATAGGTCCGCCGACCGGCGTGGACGGTCTTCAGGATGTAGTCCTCCGCCCCCATCTCGGGGACCTTGCCGGGCTCGTAGCCCGACCAGGCTTGGCCGACGGGATCTCCGGCCGCCGGGAGGCGGGCGCCGCGGAGGACCACGACGCCGTCGGCCTTGAGCCCGTCCAGCCCGGTCAGGCCGACGATCTCGGGCAGAGCCCCGGTCGCCAGATACATGTAGCGCCGGATCTCGCTGGCGGCCAGCCGCTCCAGGCGGGAGGCATCGGCGAGGACGTAGACGGCGGGGACCCGGGTCCGGGGGGCGCATGAGCCGGCCGCCAGGGCCAGGAGGATCACGATCAGGGCCGGGCGCTTGATTCGAGTCATGACGTGCTCCCTCCGGGACGGATCGGCCTCGCGGCCGCGGGATCAGCGGCGGCGCAGGATGTCCATGAACAGCTCCCGCACTCTCCCCTCCTGAGCCGCCTTGAACCGCAGGACGGACGCGTCGCGCCCGCCGCCGAGGTAGTCGCGCGCGTACATCGGGGCGCCCACGCTCAGGCGGATGGTGAAGGGCACCGGCCAGGCCACATGGCTGCCGAAGAAGGCCAGCGGCGTGACCGGAACGTCCAGGCCCTCCCGCTCCAGGAGGTCGTGGGCGATGAAGGCGATGCCCCGCCCGAACGGCCAGACATAGGGGTTGGGGGCCATCTTGTCGACGCGGCCGCGGCCCTGGAGGGACACGACGGCCCTCCCCCGGCGCATGTACTCCATGCAGCGGTCGACCGCCTCGCGCTTCCCGCTCAACAACCGGACCGGGATCGACCCGACCCGGGCGATGTTGGAGGCGATGTAGTCCACGAACAGCGCCTTGTAGGGATTGAGCAGGAAATCCAGGGCCCCGCCGATGCGACCCATGTGCCGCTTGAGGTGCTTGCGGACCAGGGCGCTGAACTCCTCGCGGGTGAAGATCTGGGCGTTGGCGTTGAAGAAGAGGGGGCGCGGCATGACGGCGAACAGGGCGGCCACGTCCTTGAAGGACCCGATGTGGTTGCCGATCAGGAGACTGGGCCCTGAGGCGACGATGTTGTCGCGGCCGGAGACCTCGATCCTCTTGCCCAGCAGGCCGAAGCGGCAGATGCGCCGGATGACCGGCAGCAGTCGCCGGTACTCGGTCTCGAGATCATAGTCCGGGCGGGAACGCGGCATGGCCACCTCGCGGTCGCGCCTATTCTATGCGGACAAGGCCGGCTTGTAAATCGGGAAATGGCTTCAGCCGTTTTTAAGGGCTTTCTCGAACTTCTCCCGGGCCTGCTTCAGCTTCTCCTGCTCCAGCGCGGCCGTGGCCTCGAACTTGGACGCCATCCCGGCCCGCTTCTCTTTCTCCTTGGCCAGGAGGTCGTCGAGGGATTCCTTCTTCTTGGCCGCCTTCTCCGTCTTCAGGACCTTGCGGCCTTCCCCGTCGATCCAGAGGGTCGTCCGGCAGTGCGGGCAGACGATCTCGAAGACCTTGTCGCTCATGGGCCCAATCTACCAGAAGCCCGGCGGCGGGGCAACGGCCTCAATTCACCCGCCCGCCGCCGGAAGGCGGCCCGGCCGATCCGGCCGGAGCGATGCCGTGGCGCTTGATCAGCTTGAACAGCCCCTGGCGCGACAAGCCGATGCTCTCGGCCGTGCGGGCCTTGTTGAAGTCGTAGCGCTCCAGGGCCTGCCGCAGGAAGCGCCGGACGAACTCGGACTTGGCCTCGGCATAGGTGCCGGCCGGGGCGCCCGCGGGGCCCGCGGAGCTGGGCAGGAGCTTGGGCGAGAGATGCTCGGGGCGCACGATTCCGTCCTCGCCGCAGAGGATGACGGCTCGCTGGACCTCGTTCTGGAGCTCGCGGACGTTGCCCGGCCAGGCGTATCGAAAGAACAGCTCCACCGTGCTCGGGGCGAAGCCGACCTTGGGCCGGCCCATGGCCGCGGCATAGCGGGCGGCGAAGCGGTCCAGGAGGAAGAGAAGGTCGGCCTGCCTCTCGCGCAGCGGCGGCACTTCGACGACGATGATCTTGAGCCGGTAGTAGAGGTCCTCGCGGAAGGCGCCCCGGGCGATCTCCCGCTCCAGGTCGCGGTTGGTGGCGCTGAGGAAGCGGGCCTGGACCGGGCGGGTCCGGGTCTCGCCGATCCGGCGCAGCTCGCGCTCCTGCAGGACCCGCAGGAGCTTGGCCTGGAGGGCCGGCGAGAGGTCGCCGATCTCATCCAGGAAGAAGGTCCCCGCCCCCGCCTCCTCGATCAGGCCCGGCTTGTCGCGCATGGCCCCGGTGAAGGCGCCCCGGACGTGGCCGAAGAGCTCCGATTCGAGCAGGGGCTCGGGGATGGCCGAGCAGTTGACGGCCACGAAGGGCCGGGCGGCCCGGCCGCTCCGGCTGTGGATCTCGCGGGCGATGAGCTCCTTGCCCGTGCCGCTCTCGCCCACGATCAAGACCGGGGCGTCCAAGTCCCGGACCTTGTCGATGAGGGTCAGGATGCGGGCGAAGGCCTCGCTCGCCCCGGCCAGGATTCCGATTTCGCCGCCCATGTGTCGCCGCCCTTTCGCCTTCACCGCGGGGCTTCGGAAGCGCCCGCGACAATGAGGAAGACGCTCGGCGGGGGATTTTTTCTCACTTCCCCCTCTCGCCCGCGTTCTTCTCCCATCTCCGGGGGGACGGTTAGAGGTGTCGGCCCGGCGGCTTCGGGCGCATCTCGCCTTTTCCCACAACTCTCTTCGGCGCCTGCGGAACTCCGCATGGCTGGTGAACGGGGCCTCCGAGATCTACCACTTCATCGCTACTCTGTGGGACTATCGCGTGCTCAAACATCCCTCGGCGCCCGTTGGGTCCCCTCAGAGAGATGTGGAAAAAGGCTGCGCCCTCGCGATTTCGCCGTCGG
>CAZKXI010000010.1:71136-98910 GCA_964556755.1 uncultured Eubacteriales bacterium | reverse complement strand
GAGCCGACCTGCGGGTCATCCAGGAGCTGCTGGGCCACGAGAGCCTGGCCACGACGCAGAAGTACACCCACCTCAACGTGCGGCAATTGATGGACGTGTACAAGAAAGCCCACCCGCGGGCCAAATAATTGGCCTATCGCCCCATTCCGGGAAGGGCGGTTCGGGGTATCGACCCGGCGGAGCTTGCGCAGCCCTCGTTGAGACGAATGTTTCATCAGTCTCCGCGAGGACAGCTTGGTTGAGCCTGCACCTGTGTCCGGATCGGGTCGCAGAATCTTGGCTCGATCTTGTTGCAATGCATCATCCAGGGGCTGCCAACACGGGCTCAACCGGCGCTTCTCCGCCGTTGGCCGACCATAGGCCGTTTTTATCCCCCCGAGGCAGTTGATTTATCACGATCCGATCACGGCCTACGGCTCCGTCGCCCCCGACGGTGTACCCCGAACCGCCTAGCCTTCCCGGAAATGGGCCAAGAGCCGAATAATTCGGGAGTCATGCCGGGTGTCCCCTTGTCTCGAGTCAACGGAAAGAGGCGATCGGAGGCCCGACGCCGCCCGGCGTTGACGCGCGGGCCGCGGCCCGGCGATGCGGGGCGCCGTCTTCAGGGGAGAACCGGGCGTCGGATGGGATCCGCCCTGGCACGCCTTTCGCAATAGGAAGGGAGCGAAAGGAGGTGCTCATGAGAGCCCAATTCATGAAATGCGTCGCGGTGGTCATCGTCCTCGGCCTGTTCCTGTCGCCGCTGATGGCCTTGCAGGGACCGAACAAGGCGGGGGACAAGATCAACATCAACTCCGCTCCCTCCGAGGAACTGCAGAAGCTGCCGCAGGTCGGCCCCAAGGTCGCCCAGCGGATCATCGACTTCCGCAAGACCAACGGCCCCTTCAAGCGGGCCGAGGAGCTGATGAAGGTCCAGGGCATCGGCGAGAAGACCTTCGCCAAGCTCAAAGACCTGATCACGGTCTGATGCCTCTTCTCCGGATTCGAGGAGGGTGAGCCTTCCACCCTTCGCCCCCATCCCGCCGCGCCGCGGGGTGGGGGCTTTTTCTTGGTTCTTCGCCCATCTCCGGGAAGGCTAAGCGGTTCGGGGTACCGGCCAACGGCGGAGAAGCGCCGGTTGAGCCCGTGTTGGTAGCTCCTTGATGGTGCGTTGCCAACGAAATCGAGCCAGGACTCCGTAGCCCGATCCAGACACAGGTGCAGGCTCAACCAAGCTGTCCTCGCGGAGACTGATGAAACATTCGTCTCAACGAGGGCTGCGCAAGCTCCGCCGGGTCGATACGCCGAACCGCCCTTCCCGGAATGGGGCGGAAAGCCGGCCGGGTCAGAGGGCTTCGGGATGGGCGGCCAGAAAGGCGGCCATGGCCCGGATGGCGCGGCCGCGGTGGCTGACGGCGTTCTTCTCCTCCGGCGCGAGCTCGGCGAAGGTGCGCCCCAGCCGGCGATGGAAGAAGAGCGGATCGTAGCCGAAGCCGACGCCGCCCCGGGCTTGGCGCAGGATGAGCCCGGGAACCCGCCCGGTGACTTGCTTGACGGGCCGGCCGCCCCGGGCCAGGACCATGCAGCAGACGAACCGCGCCCCCCGCCTCTCGTCCGGGACGCCCTTCATCAGGCGCAGGAGCTTGCGGTTGTTGCTCGCGTCATCGGCGCCCGGGCCCGAGAAGCGGGCCGAGAGCACGCCGGGAGATCCGCCGAGAGCGTCGACGACGAGGCCCGAGTCCTCGGCCATTGTCGGCAGGCCCGTCCGTTCGGAGTAGAAGGCGGCCTTGCCGCGGGCGTTCCGGGCGAACGTGCTCCCGGTCTCCTCGAAGTCCGCCGCGACCCCGAGGTCGGCCAGGCCGACGACGCGGAGCCGGAGGCCGGCCAAGGCCGCCGCGATCTCGCGGGCCTTGCCGGCATTTCCGGTGGCCACCACGAGCGTCCGGCGATCGGGCTTCACGGCGGCTAGCGTCCGACGGCGTCGAAGAAGAAGGCCAGGACGAAGAGGGCCAGGAGAGACAGCGTATAGAGGGCGAAGAGGGGCTGGCCCAGAAGCTTCTCAGGCTCCTCCATGACCTCGGCCTCCCGCAGCGTCTTGCGGAAGATCAGCAGGAAGAACCCCACCAGGAAGGGGGCGATGACGAAGAAGGTCCAGAGGCGGGCCTGATGGGCGAAGACGAGGAAGGCCGTCAGGCAGACCGCGGCGCTGATGATCATGCCCGCCAGGAGCTTGTTTCGGGTGTACCTCTTCTGCGAGGTCCGATAGTCGGCCGCCTTCTCCTTGAGGAAGCGGAACTCCGACAGCCGCTTGGCGACCATCAGGAAGTTGCCGAAGGCCCACCAGCTGACGAGGAGCGTGGCCGGCGGAAAGTGGGCCGCCGGGGCCAGGGCGAACCAGCCGATCAGGAAGCGGATGGGGTTGTTGGCCGACTCGGAGATGGAGTCGAGGAACGGGACGTCCTTGGCCCGGACGGGCTTGACGTTGTAGATGACGCCGGCCAGCAGCAGCCCGGCCAGCGACAGGGAAAACGGGAGGTCGAAGAGGACCAGGGCCAGGGCCAGGCAGGCCAGGGTCAGGGCCGCTCCGAGCAGCGCGAAGGGCCCCTTGCGGATCTGCCCGGACACCAGCGGCCGCAGCCTCTTGCTCGGGTGATGGACGTCGAAGGACAGGTCGGCGATCTCGTTGATGACGTAGTTGGCCGTGGAGATGCCCCAGGTCAGCAGGAAGGCGGCCAGGGCCCGGACGGCCAGGAGGGGAAGGTCCGCCCAGGCGACCGCTTCGCGGTGGAGGAAGAAGTAGGCGGCGCAGCCCGAGTAGATGGCCAGGCTGCGCGGCCAGCGCTCCAGGCGCATGGCTTTGAAGTAGGCTCTCAAGCGGCGTTGTCCTTGACGGCGTAGATCTCGAAGGAGTCTCGGAGCGCCAATTTTATCGGAATCCCCTTTAAAAAAGAAGACGAGCGCGAGGCCGCGAATCCGGACAGGAAGGCGAACCGGCTGACCAGGTAGTGGGCGCTGAAGGTCCAAGCGTAGCGACGGCGCAGGACGACGCGGAATCCGGCCGAGGCCAGCAGCGCGTCCAGGGAGGTCCGCGAGAAGTAGGCCAGATGGCCGGGCCGCAGGTGCCACCAGCGGCGGCCGGCCAGGACGGCCAGGGGGCTGTGGATGTCCGGCGTCACCAGGACGAGCACGCCTCCGGGCGCCAGGATCGAGGCCGCTTTCGCCACGGCCGCCCGCGGCGTCGGCGTGTGCTCGATGAGATCGACCATGGTCACGGCCTGATAGCCGCCCGAGGGCAGGTCGGCTTCCTCGAAAGCCCCTTGGCGCAGGGGGATGCCGCGGCGCTCGGCCGCCCGGCGCGCGGCCCAGGCGCTGGCGTCGATCCCGTCCACCCGCCAGCCGTCCCGCCGGGCCAAGTCGAGGAGAAGGCCCGTGGCGGCGCCGACGTCGAAGAGCCTTCCCCGGTCGGGCGTCAGCCGGGCCAGGCGGCGCAGGAGGGGCGCGAAGTTCTTGGATCGGCCTTCGGCCTCGTCGTCATAGAGCGGGTCCTCGACCGCCTCGTAGAGCGAGGCGATGAAGGCCGGCCGGGGCGAAGGGTCGGCGAAGAGGTGGCCGCACTCCAGGCAGGCGGCCAGGTCCCAGACCTTGCCGTACTCGCTGTCGGTGATCTTGATGGTCTCGGGGCTGAGGCCGTCCGCCTCGAGGGTGCCGGGGCGGGCCGGGCGCAGGCGCGCTCCGCCGCAGGCCGGGCAGCGGCGGATCCTCTCGAAGCGCGGGTCGTCCATGGGGAGCCGGCGCGATTCTATCCTATTTTCCGGCCCCCGGCCAGGGCCCCGGGTCGGCCTCCGCGGGCGGCCCCGGGGTCGGTCCCGGGGCGGCGGATTGACTCCGCCGGCGCGGGTGTGATAATAAACTATGTCGATTGACTGAGTCGACTACTTGGCGGAGGCCGTCTTGAAGATCTCGACCAAGGGCGAGTACGCCAGCCGGGCCATGCTGGAGCTGTCCCTGCGCCACAAGGAGGGCAGCCTCCACATCAGCGCCATCTCCGCGGCCCAGGACATCCCCGAGCGCTTCCTGGAGCAGATCCTGCTGCAGCTGAAGCGGGCCGGGTACCTGCGCAGCCGCAAGGGCCCGCGCGGCGGCTACGCCCTGGCCAAGCCGCCCGAGATGATCTCCGTCGCCGAGATCGTCCGGGTCATGGACGGCCCGCTGGCCCCCATCGACTGCGTCAGCGTCACGGCCCACGAGGTCTGCCCCCACGAGGAGGCCTGCGGCCTGAAGAGCCTGTGGAAGGAGACCCGCGACGCCGTGGCCGCCATCATGGAGCGGACGACGTTCGCCGACCTGGCCCGCCGGACGCTGGCCGCCCGGGCCCGGGCCGCCAAGGCCGCCGGCCGCGGCTTCCGCCGCACGGCCCGCCCCGCCGGAGCCTGAGACCATGAAGAGCCGAGGGGACCGCGCCTGGATCCTGATAGTCGACTTAGGTAATCGACAATATAGACAATAAAGGACCGTCGGGACTCGAGAGATTCGGAGACACCTCATGAAGAAAGCCCTCCTCCTCCTGCTGGCCGGATGGGCGGCGGCCGCCGCCGCGTTCCCGCAGGCCCCCGCTCCGGCCCCCCTGCAGGGCAAGATCAGCCTGTCCGGCGCCTGGGCCCTCTATCCGATGGCCGTCAAGTGGGCCGGCGCGTTCCGCAAGATCCATCCCGGCGTGACCATCGACATCCAGGCCGGCGGCGCCGGCAAGGGCGTGGCCGACGCGCTGACCGGCATGGTCGATATCGGCATGGTCTCGCGCGACATCGACCCGGCCGAGACGGCCAAGGGGGCCTTCCCTCTGGCCGTGACCAAGGACGGGGTGGTGGCCACGATCAGCGCCCGCCATCCGCTCCTGGACGTCATACGGGCCCGGGGGCTGACGCGGGCCGCCTTCATCGACATCTGGATCGCGGGCCGGCCGCTGACCTGGGGCCAAGCCTTGGGCACGGCGGACAAGATGCCCGTCCGCGTCTTTACCCGCTCGGACTCCTGCGGCGCCGCCGAGACGTGGGCCGCCTTCCTGGGCGCCAGGCAGGAGGACCTGGGGGGCATCGGGGTCTACGGCGACCCCGGCCTGGCCGACGCGGCCCGACGCGATCCCCTGGCCATCGGCTACAACAACATCAACTTCGCCTACGACGCCAAGACCCTGAAGCCGATCGACGGGCTGGCCATCGTGCCCATCGACCTGGACGGGAACCGGCGCATTGACGCCGCGGAGAGCGTCTACGCCACCCGCAACGACATCACTCGGGCCATCGCCGCGAACCGGTACCCTTCGCCGCCGGCCCGCGACCTGTATCTGGTGACCAAAGGCCGTCCGCAAAAGCCGGTGGTCGCCGCCTTCATCCGCTGGGTCCTGACCGACGGCCAGGCTTTCGTGCCGGAGACGGGATACATCCCCTTGGCCCCGGCCCGGCTGAAGGCCGAGCTGGGCCGCCTGGACGGCCGTTAGGGAGCGGGCGGAGCGGGGGAGAAGAGCCGGGGCCATGAAGGGCGAAGCGGCGCGGCTGCGGCGGGACCGGCGGGCCCGGCGGAGCATGCGCCTTCTCGCCTGGCTCCCCGGCCTCCTCGTCGGGCTGATCCTTCTGGGCCTGTTCCTCAAGTCGCGCGGCCTGCTGGCCGTCAAGCCGCTGGCCTCGCTGGTGTTCGGCTCGGAGTGGAGGCCGCACAAGGGCAGCTTCGGCTTCTATCCCTACATCCTGGGCACGTTCTGGGTCACCCTGGCGGCGATGATCCTGGCCGTCCCCGTCTCGCTGCTGACCGCCGTCTACCTCTCCGAGTACGCGCCCCGCCCGGTCCGGTCCGCGGCCAAGGCCTTCATCGATCTGCTGTCGGGCATCCCCTCGGTCGTCTTCGGCATCTGGGGCACGCTGATGGTCGTGCCGCTGGTGTCCAAGCTGGCCGCCCTCGGCGGGGTCTACTCTTCGGGCTACTCCGTCCTGGCGGGCGCCATCGTCCTGGCCATCATGGTCTTTCCGACCATCATCATGGTCTGCCTGGAAGTGTTCGCCTCGGTCTCGCGGGACCTGCGCGACGCCTCGCTGGCCCTGGGCGCGACCCCGTGGGAGACGGCCAAGCACGTCGTCCTGCGCAAGGGCGCCCCGGGCGTCTTCGCCGCCGTGGTGCTGGGCTTCTCCCGGGCCTTCGGCGAGACCATGGCCGTCCTGATGGTCGTCGGCAACGTGGCCCAGGTCCCCCGCTCGCTCTTCGACAGCGCCTACCCCCTGCCGGCCCTCATCGCCAACCACTACGGCGAGATGATGTCGGTGCCGCTCTACGACTCGGCCCTGATGCTGGCCGCCCTGCTCCTGATGGTCGTGGTCCTGGCCTTCAACCTGGCCGCCCGGCTCATCCTGACCCGCATCGAGAGGAGGGTCCAATGAGCCGCGAGCGCCGTCGCCGGGCCGAGGAGAGGTTCTTCAAGGCCCTGATGATCCTCTCGACCGGGATCGTCATGGGCAGCCTGCTTCTGATCGTCGCCACGGTCGTCGTCAAGGGGCTGCCGGCGCTCGACTTCGACATGATCACCCGGACGTCCCAGGGTGGGTTCTATATGGGCGGGCCGGGCGGCATCGTCAATGCCATCCTCGGCTCGCTGTCGCTGGCCGGCGGGGCGACCCTGCTGGCCCTGCTCCTGAGCCTGCCGCTGGCCTTGTTTCTGAGCTCCGAGGCCAAGACCTCCTCCCGGGCCGCCCAGCGGGTTCGCTTCGCCCTGGACGTGCTGTGGGGGGTGCCGTCGATCGTCTACGGCGCCTTCGGCTTCGTCGTCATGGCCTGGATCGGGCTGCGGACTTCCCTGCTGGCCGGCATCCTGGTGGTCGCCCTGCTGGAGCTGCCGATCATGGCCCGGGCCATGGACGAGGTTCTCCGCCTGGTCCCGCCGGCCCTCAAGGACGCCTCGGCCTCGCTGGGCGCTACCCAGACCGAGACCTCGATTCGGGTCGTCCTGCGGCAGTGCCTGCCGGGTCTGCTGACGGCCGTCCTCATCGCCTTCGGGCGCGGCATCGGCGACGCCGCCTCGGTCATGTTCACGGCCGGCTTCACCGACAACCTGCCCTCGCTGCTGCGGCCCGCGGCCACCCTGCCGCTGGCCATCTTCTACCAGCTCTATACGCCGTTTCCCGAGGCCCAATCGCGGGCCTACGCCTCGACGGCGCTTCTGACGTTGATCATCCTGGCCGTCAGCCTGGCCGCCCGGTGGCTGAGCCGCAGGCTGAGAAAGCACATCGTCTCATGACCACTCCCCACCTTCGCATCCGCAGCCTCAGCGTCGCCTTCGGCGACCAGCCCGTCCTGCGCGACGTCAGCCTGGACGTCCCGGACCGCAAGATCACGGTCATCATCGGGCCGTCCGGCTGCGGCAAGACGACCCTGCTGAAGTCCCTCAACCGGCTTCTGGACTCGGTCGACGACGTCCGGATCAGCGGCAGCATCTTCGTCGACGAGGACGATATCTACGCCCCCGGCGTCGAAGTCACCCGCGTCCGCAAGAAGATGGGCCTGCTGTCGCAGAAGCCCCAGGTCCTGCCCATGTCGATCTTCGACAACATCGCCTACGGGCCCCGCCTGCACGGGACGCGGGACAAGGCGGCCCTGGCCGCCATCGTGGAGAAGGAGCTGCGGGCGGCCGGCCTGTGGGACGAGGTCAAGGACCGCCTCCATGAGCCGGCTTCACGGCTGTCGGTGGGCCAGCAGCAGCGGCTGTGCCTGGCCCGGGGCCTGGCCGTGGAGCCGGAGATCATCCTGGGCGACGAGCCGACCTCGGCCCTCGACCCCCAGTCCAGCCGCATCGTCGAGCAGCGGCTGACGGAGCTGAAGGCCGACTATACCGTGATCGTCGTCACCCACATCCTGCGGCAGGCCCGCCGCATCGCCGACTACATCGCCTTCCTCTACCTGGGCGAGCTGGTCGAGCACGGCCCGGCGGCCGAGGTCTTCGCGGCGCCGCGCGATCCCCGGACCCGGGCCTACCTGACCGGGGAGATCTCCTGAGCCTCCCTCCGCAACCTATCCCCCGTGCGTTCCGTATATAATGGGGAGAGCGCTTTGCGCCCCGAATTCCGCAGGCCTGATCTCCGAGGAGAACGACAGATGAGAAAGACCGCCCTTGCCGCGCTGCTCGCCTTCCTGATCCCTCTTGCCGCCGCCGGCCAGACCGCCCCCCCGGCCAAGTCCGTGGACTTCTCCAAGACCCTGGTCAAGGCGGCCAAGCCCGAGCCGGCCCCGGCCGACATCCAGACCGGATTTGCGACCATCAGCGCCAAGGGCTCCCTGGCGATGCTGGGTTTTATCGCCTCCGACCTCCTGGAGGGCCGCGAGGCCGGCTCGCGCGGCTACCAGCTGGCGGCCGAGTACGCGGCCTCGCTCTTCGGCCTCTGGGGCCTGACGCCTATCGGCGATCTCGCGCCCCGCTCTTTCAGCATGGCCCAGTACTTCTCGGGCTCCGCCGGCGCGCCGCGCCCGGCCGAGAAGACCTACTGGCAGGAGTTTCCCCTGCAGGAGACGCTGGAGACATCCAGCCGGATGAGCCTGGAGGTCCGCAACGGGCAGGCCGTCCTGAGCCGCGAGTTCCAGGCCGGGGCCGACTATTCCTCGATCAACGCCACGGGAGACGTGCTGAGCGCGCCCGTCGTCTTCGCCGGCTACGGCGTCAGCGACGCGGCCGCCAAGTACGACGACCTCAAGGGCATCGACGTCAAGGGCAAGATCGTCGTCATCCTGGGCGGAGCGCCTCTCTTCCTCCAGGCCAAGCCGGCCCCCGTGCCGGCCGGCGCCGTGGCGGGATACCCGATGTCGGGGATGAATCCCCGCATGGAAGCCCTGGCCAAGCGCGGCCCCGCCGCCATCCTGATGGCCATGCCGGGCGCCCAGGACATGGCCCGCTACCGCTCGCTGATGCCGGCCAAGAGCGTGCCCGACGACGGCCCGATCGTCCACAGGCCCTACCGCCGGATGTCGATCCCCGGCGCCGCCGTCCCCCTGCCTTGGGACAAGCCGGCCGTGATCCAGATCAGCAACCGCACCGCCGACGCCATCCTGGCCGCGTCCGGGAGGACCCTGGCGGGGGCCAAGAAGGCCATCGACGAGGCCAAGAAGCCGGCCTCCTTCGACGTGCCCGGCGCCACGCTGACCATCGCCTCGACCCTCAAGACCCAGATGGCCCGCGGCATCAACGTGGTGGCGATGATCGAGGGCTCGGACCCGGCCCTGAAGAGCGAGGCCGTCGTCATCGGCGCCCACCTCGACCATACCGGCCGCTTCGAGGACTACATCTACAACGGCGCCGACGACAACGGCTCCGGCTCGGTGGGCGTGCTCAACCTGGCCCGGGCCTTCGCCGCGAATCCCAAGAAGCCCAAGCGGACCATCATCTTCGCCCTCTGGACGGCCGAGGAGAAGGGCCTGCTCGGCTCGGAGTACTTCGTGGCCCACCCGCCCCTGCCCCAGCTGAAGACGGTGGCGTACCTGAACTTCGACATGATGAGCCGGGCCTACGACGAGAAGTCGCTGGCCTTCGCGGCCCGGACGATGGGCATCCCGTCCTCGCCGGAGTTCCTCAAGGCCGTCACGCCGGCCAATTTCATGCTCATCAACTTCAGCGAGGGGTCGGACCTGGGCGAGGCGGCCCGGCGGGTGAATCAATACGTCGGGCTGGATCTCTTCCTGCGGGAGGCCAAGGCCTCCAGCCTGGCCTTCGGCGACAGCGACCACAGCTCGTTCACGGCCGTCAAGGTCCCCTGGCTGTGGCCTTTCAGCGCCGTGACCGAGGACCTGCATCAGACGACCGACAGCGTGGACAAGGCCAGCGGCGAGCTGATGGAGAAGACGTCGCGCCTGATGTACGGGATCGCCTGGCACGCCGCGGACCGCTGAGCCGTCAGGCCGGCTCGTCGGTCTCCAGCTCGACGCGCTCGAGGAGGAGGTCGGCCCCGCCGGTGATCTCCAAGTCCGTGGAGCCGCAGGCCGGGCAGGCCGGGGCATAGTCGGCCCGCTCGGTCTCCCGGCGGCAGGCCCGGCAGAGGGCCTTCAGGGGCGGCTTCTCGATCGTCAAGCGGGCCTTCTCGACGACCGTCCCCCGGCGATACATGTCGAAGGCCGACTCGAGCAGCTCGGGCACGACGCCGGAGAGCGGCCCGACCTTGACCCAGATCCCCGTGACGGACCGGGCCTTGTGCCGGCGGACCAGCTCCTCGATGGTCTCGACCAGCGAGGCGACGACCGAGAGCTCATGCATGGGCGGCGCGAAGCTCCCGGAGCGATTCCCGGAGGAAGGAGGCCAGCTCGTCCAAGCCCCGGCCGTCGAGAGAAGAGACGACGAAGATTTTCAGGGCTGGATTGAGCTCCCAGGCTTCCTTCTTGACCCTCTCCACGTCGAACGGCAGATAGGGGAGAAGGTCCGCCTTGGTGATGACCAGGACCTGGGCCGTCAGGAAGGCCTTGGGATATTTCTTGGGCTTGTCGTCGCCCTCGGGCGAGGACAGCAGGACTACCCGCAGCCGCTCGCCCAGATCGTAGGAGGCGGGGCAGACCAGGTTGCCGACGTTCTCGATGAACAGGAAGTCGATCTCGGAGCTGACCTCGGGCAGGACGCGGGCGATCATGCGGGCTTCCAGGTGGCAGGCGCCGCCCGTCGTGATCTGCCAGGCCGGCACGCCCTTGGCCCGAATGCGCTCGGCGTCGCGCTCGGTCTCGATGTCGCCCTCGATGACGGCCATCGGGTGGGCGCCCCGGAAGCGCTCGGCCAGACTCTCCAGCAGGGTCGTCTTGCCGGCCCCGGGCGAGCTCATCAAGTTGAGGACCAGCACGCCTCGCTCGGCGCAGGCGGCCCGGATCTCGGAAGCCACTTTCTGGTTCGTGCCGAGGATATCCTGCAGGACATAGAGCTGCTTTTTCGTCGTCATGGCCCGGGAATTATAGCACGGTCGGGCCGGCCGCCTTGCCCAGCCAGGCCCGCAGGAGAGCCTCGCCGGCGTCGAGGGCCGCGAGGGCCGAGTCCGAAAGTCCCTGTCCCAGCTCCCACGACGATCCGGCCATGGCCAGGAGCCAGGCTTCGGGCAGGCGGCCGTAGAGGTCCTGGCCGAGGGCCAGGACGGAGGCGGGCGAAAGCTCGTGGGTGGTGAAGGCGATCGAGGCCGCCGGGGAGAGAGGCCCGAGCGCGGCGCGCTCGGGGACCGGCGAGGCCGAGGCGTCGGCGAAGGCGACCCGGTCGTACTCGGCGACCCGCGCGGCGTCCTCGATATTGAGCTGGTACTTCCAGACGGCGGCGACGCCGTCAAACAGATCGACGACCGCTCCCTCCGGGATCGACTCGGGCGCGGCGCCGGCCAGCCGCTCGACGAGGGCCGGTCCCAGGCCGTCGTCGCCCCGGCCGGGATTGCCGATGCCGACAAGAAGGGTTTTCATCTTCCCGGATTCATCGCTAGATTTCGGGGCAGGGGTGCGCTCCGTGGCGCCCGCTTCGAAATACGGCGACTGATCGCCGCAGGAAGCCGTCCCGATATAGGGAATTACGTATACTGTACCCCTATTTTTAGCGGCTCAGGCGGTCGACGACGCGCCCGCGGGCGTCGACCATCTCGATCTCCAGCGGCATGCGGCCCAGGGCGTGGGTGGCGCAGCTGAGGCAGGGGTCGTAGGCCCGGATGGCGATCTCGACCCGGTTGAGCATGCCCTCGGTGACCTTGGCCTGGCCGGAGATGACGTTGCGGGCCACCCAGTCGACGGCCCGGTTCATCGGCTCGTTGTTGTTGGTCGTGGAGACGATCAGGTTGGCCATGCTGATCCGGTCGTCGCCGTCCACCCGGTAGTGGTGGAAGAGCGTGCCGCGCGGGGCCTCGATCAGGCCGACGCCCTCGCCCGCCTTGCGGCCCTTGCGGATCCGGTCGTCGCTCTGCAGGTCGGGGTCGAGCAGCAGCTGCTTGATGACCTCGGCGCTGTGGAGCAGCTCGATCAGCCGGGCCCAGTGCATGTGCAGGGACATGTTGTTGGGCTTGCCGCCGGTGTAGGCCCGGAAGGCCTCGAACTGCTTCTGGGCCCGGGGGCTGGGGATGAAGTCGCAGACGTTCAGGCGGGCCAGCGGCCCGACCCGGTACCAGCCCTCCTGCCGGCCCAGCGACTTGAGGTAGGGGAACTTCATGTAGCTCCAGGTCCTGACCTCTTCGCCGATATACTTGAGGTAGTCGGCGTAGTCGACGTCGTCCAGGATGCGTCGGCCCTCGGCGTCCACGGCTCGCAGGGCCCCGTGGTAGAAGTCCAGGGCCCCGTCCTTGCGGACCAGGGCCAGGTGGTTGGAGGGGAAGGCGGCGAAGGCGTCGGCCCAGCCCTTGTTCTGGGCCTGCCAGCCCTTGAGGAATTCGACGGCCTCCTCGGCCCAGTCGATGATGGTGTCGACGTTATAGGGGAGCGGCCCGTTGAGCAGGGCGTCGCGCTCTTCCAGGCTGAGACTCTTGTTGATCCCGCCCGGGATGGCGCCGGTGCCGTGGATCTTCTTGCCGGCCGTGGCCAGGATCACCTCCTGGCCGTACTTGCGCAGCAGGACGGCCCGGGTGGCCAGCTCGCGGTCGTGGGCGATGACCCCGATGACGTTGCGGACGGCCGGATCGGCGTCGGCCCCGAACAGCAGGTCGGGCGAAGCCAGGTGGAAGAAGTGCAGGGCGTGCGACTGGAGCATCTGGCCGTAGTGCATCAGCCGGCGCATCTTCTCGGCCGCGGGAGACAGCGCCTCCGGGCCGACGCCGGCGATGACGTCCATGGCCTTGGCCGCGGCCAGGTGGTGGCTGACCGGGCAGATGCCGCACAGCCGCTGGACCAGAACGGGCGCCTCCCAGTAGGGCCGCCCCTGGATGAAGCGCTCGAAGCCGCGGAACTCGACGATGTGGAGCCGGGCCCGCTCGACCTGGTTGCGGTCGTCGAGCAGGATGGTGACCTTGCCGTGGCCCTCCACCCGGGTGACGGGTTCGATGGTGATTTTGCGCGCCATGGGAGTCCTTCCTAGTCGAACTTGATCAGGCCGTAGCTGAGATCGAGGGGCTTGCCCTCGAGCAGGGCGACCAGGGCCGTCCAGATCAGGTCGGCCGACGGCGGGCAGCCGGGCAAGTGATAGTCCACCGGCACGATCTCGTGGTTGGGATAGACCTTGTCCAGGATGATCGGCAGGTCCTCGTCGCCGGGCATGACCCGGGGCTGGTCCGGGTCGATGGTGGGCGTGCCGTAGTAGGCCTCCTCCAGGCACTCGCGCAGGGGGATGCCGTTGCGCATGGCCGGCAGGCCGCCCATGATGGCGCACTCGCCGAGCGAGATGAGGACCTTGCAGCTCTTGCGGAAGGAGCGCAGGACCTCGACGTTCTCGCTGTTGCAGCAGCCGCCCTCGATCAGGCCGATGTCGACCGGCTTGGTAAAGGTCTTGATGTCGTCAATGGGGGACTTGTTGAACTCGACCAGATCGACCAGCTGGAGGATGCGCTCGTCGATGTCCAGGATCGACATGTGGCAGCCGAAGCAGCCGGCCAGCGATGCGGTGGCGATGACGGGTTTGCTCATGGCGCTCTCCTAGCCGCGCGGCTTCTCGATGTCGCTGCCGATGGGGACCTTGTCGTACTTGCGCCGGCCGACCGGCACCTGGAAGCCGACTTCCTTGCGCAGGATGCAGCCGACCGGGCAGCGGTCCATGGCCTTGCGGGCCCAGCGCTCGGGCAGGGCCGAGGCCAGCGCGGGGTCGACCTGGAGCTTCTTGCGGCTCCCCCGGTTGAGGGGGCCGAAGACCTTCTTGGCGTCCTTGGTCCGGATGCCGCGGGCGCAACGCAGGCACTTGACGCAGCGGTTCTGCTCCATCAGGATCTTGCTCCCGGCCGTCTCGACCTCCCGCTGGGGGAAGAGGTAGGGGAAGCGGGGGACCAGCATCTGGAAGCGGTAGGCCAGGGCCTGCAGCTCGCAATTGCCGCTCTTCTCGCAGCCCGGGCACATGTGGTTGCCCTCGACGAAGAGCATCTCGACGATGGCCTTGCGCATGTCCTGCAGGTCGGGCGCCTCGCTCTCGATGCTCATGCCCTCGCTGACCGGGAAGGTGCAGGCGGCCTGGTAGCGGCCGCCGACCCGGACGGTGCAGACGCGGCAGCTGCCGGCCGGCTTGAGCCCCTGGTAGTGGCAGAGCGAGGGGATGTAGATGCCGTTGGCCGCGGCCGCCTCGAGGACGGTCTGGCCGGGCTTGGCGTGGCACTCGCGGCCGTCGATGGTGATCTTGATGGTCTCATTCATGGTCGCTCTCCGCGGCGCGCAGCTTCTGGCCGGTGACGGCGGCGGCGTCGCCGACCGCCTGATGGAGGTCGAACTCGGGGAGGAAGTCCTTGTCGGCGTGGACCTTGGCCATGTAGATCTCGCGGAACCCCTGCAGGGTGGTCAGGATGGGGTTGGGCGAGGTCTGGCCCAAGCCGCAGCGGCTGGTGGCCTTGATCATCTTGCCCCAGGCTTCGATCTCGTCCAGGTCGCGGACGGTGCCCTGGCCCCGCATGATCTTCTCCAGCTTGCGCTTCAGCAGGACGTTGCCGGCCCGGCAGGGGGTGCACCAGCCGCAGGACTCCTCGCAGAAGAAGTCCATGAAGTTGTGGACGACCTCGAAGAGGTCCCGGTCGGGCCCGAAGACGATGATCGAGCCGCCGGTGGCCAGGTCCTCGAAGGCGATCTTGCGCTCGAACTGGGCCCGGGGGACGCAGGTCCCGGACGGGCCGCCGACCTGGACGGCCCGGGCGTCGGACCCGCCGGCCATGGCCAGGAGCTCGGCCAGAGACAGGCCGAAGGGGACCTCGTAGACGCCGGGCTTCTTGCAGTCGCCCGAGACGCTGAGGACCTTGGTCCCGGCCGAGCGGGGCGTGCCGAAGGCCTTGAACCAGTCGGCGCCCTTGGCCAGGACGCGGGCCGCCGCGCAGAGGGTCTCGACGTTGTTGACCGTGGTCGGCTTGCCCAGATACCCGTTCTGGACCGGGAAGGGCGGGCGGTCGCGCGGCTCTCCCCGGTTGCCCTGGGCCGACTCGATCAGGGCGGATTCCTCGCCGCAGACGTAGGCGCCCGCGCCGAGCTTGATCTCGATGTCGAAGGCGAAGCCGCGCTTGCCGGCGATCGTCCGGCCGAGCCAGCGCTTCTTGCGCAGCCCTGCCAGGACCTTCTCCAGATGCGGCTTGAGGTAGGCGTACTCGTCGCGCAGGTAGAGGATGCCTTGGGCGGCGCCGATGGCGTAGCCGGCCAGGGCCATGCCCTCGAACAGCAGGTGGGGCCGCTCGGTCAGGATGACCCGGTCCTTGAAGGTCCCGGGCTCGCCCTCGTCGGCGTTGCAGACGACGTAGTGGGGGGCGGCCTTCTCGCGCCGGCAGAAGTCCCACTTCATCCCGGTCGGGAAGCCGGCCCCGCCGCGGCCGAGGAGGTTCGCCCGCTTGACCTCGGCGATGACTTCCTCCGGCGTCCGGGCGACGGCCTTCTTGAGGGCCGAGCCGGAGCGGAAGGGGGCCAGGATGACCTCGCCCTCGCGGCGGATATTGTTGCGGACCATGGAGCGGATGGAGCGCGAGGCGTTGGCCCCGTCGCCCAGGGGAACGGCCAGCTTGGCCACGTCCTTGCCGGCTCTCATCGCCGCGACCAGGGCCTTGGCCTTGGCCGGGGTCAGCCGGGTGAAGACGGTCCCGTTGATGATGGCCGAGGGCTCCTGGTCGTTCATGCCGATGCAGGAGGTCTCGAAGAGGCCGATCCGGCCGTCCCCGGTCACGGTCCCGAAGGGGATGCCGGCCGCCTTCTCGAAGGCGTCCGCGACCTCGGCCCGGCCCTTCATCTGGGCCACGATATTGGTGTTGAGGTAGACGGCGTAGCGGCCCGCGGCCTGATGGCCGAAGAAGTGGTAGAAGGTGACGACCCCTTCCACCTCGACGGAGGAGACGTTCAGCATCTCGGCGATGCGGGCCGCGTCCTCGGGGGTGAACGTGCTGGTCTGCTCCCGCAGGTCCCGGATGATGTCCAGGAGGCGGGACCGGTCGCGGCCGTGCCGGTCGACGACGGCTTCGAGGATTCCCTTGGCCATATGAAACCTCATCTCCCGATGATGATTGAGGATCGAGCGAAGAAAGGGATATATAGCACATTCCGGGGGGTGGACTCAATGGACGAAGCCGGGGCCGGGGGTTGCTTTTTCCCCAGGCGCGGCCTACAATTGCCGACGGACGGGCGTCTTCGCTCCGGCCCCCGGCCGGGGCTTGCTTTCCGGATTGAAAAGCGAATAGAATCCGGGGAGAACGTCCCCAGACTGAGAGGAGGAACAATCATGAAGAAGACGAGTCTGATCATCCTGGCGGCGCTTCTGGTCCTATTCACCTTCACGGCCTGCAAATCCAATCCCGAGAAGGGCTTGCTGGAGCGCTACTTCCACAGCATCTCCATGAATGACATCTCCACGCTGTCGACCATGGCCCTGGAGCCGGTCACCCTGGACGCGGCCAAGTGGGAGATCACCAAGGTCAGCGAGGAGAAGATCGTCCCGGCCACCCTGCCCGACCTGAACGCCCAAGAGATGGAGCTCAAGAAGAAGATGGAGGCCCACATCGAGCCGGTCATGAAGGCCAAGGACGTGCTCGACGCGGCCAAGGACGAGTATGACATGGCCCGCACCGGCGGCGCCCGCGCGGCCGCCAAGGCCAAGGTGGACGCGGCCCAGAAGGCCTACGACGAGGAGTACAACCTCCACAACGAGCTCAAGAAGGGCTACAACGACGCCAAGGCCGCGGCGCAGAGGGAAGAGGACATCACCTACTTCTCCCTGGGCGTGAAGGATTTGGCCACCATCCGCGACCTCAAGGGCGAGATCCACAGCAAGGCGCTCGAGCTGGCCGTCACCGACAAGGCCGGCGCGGTCAAGAACTACGCCCTCGAGATCATCATGTACACCCTGAAGGACGAGGTCAACAACCTGGCCCATCGCGGCCGCTGGGTCATCACCAAGTTCGAGGCCATCTGAGGCCTGCGCCGAAGCCGGCCAGGAATTCCGGGGGCCGGGCCCGCGCGCCCGACCGGGGCATCCGATGCGCCCGGGGCGGGAGACGCGGGCTCGGCCCCTTGCCTTTTGGGCCCCCCCGCGGGCGGGCGGCGCCTTGACTCAAAGAGTCCAATCCGCTATAAATAAGCGCTCTTGATCAGGGCCGTTAGCTCAGTGGTAGAGCACCGGCCTTTTAAGCCGGGTGTCGCTGGTTCGAGCCCAGCACGGCTCATTTTCTTTCCGCGCCCCTGTCGTCTAGAGGCCCAGGACACTGCCCTTTCACGGCGGCAACACGGGTTCGAATCCCGTCGGGGGTGCTCAATCCGCTAAGCGTCGCGCGGGCCTTGGTCCGCCTCCGGGGGGCCCTCGGCGTCGGCCTCCGCCCGCCCCGTCTGCCTGGCTTTGCGGCGCTTCCAGATCCAGACGAGCACCACGGCCGGGATCTGGTAGATGGCCAGGATGAGAGGCGAGAGGATGAACCAGTACACGTTCATCCGGGGGATGAAGAGGACGGCGTAGGCGGCCAGCCCGCCGAGGCAGAAGGCGACCGCGCCGACGGGGAGCAAGGCCGTCAGGAGGCGCTCCATGGCTCAGCTCAGGGAGAAGCCGTCCTGGCGGAAGAGGGCCAGGCAGGCGTCGACCGCCTGCGGGTCGTAAATCCGGCCGCGGCCGCGGGAGATCTCGTCCAGGGCCATCTCGATGCCGTGGGCCGGGCGGTAGGGCCGGTGCGAGGACATGGCCTCGACGACGTCGGCGACACAGACGATGCGGGCTTCCAGAAGGATGGCCTCGCCGCTGAGCCCGTTGGGATACCCGGAGCCGTCGATCCGCTCGTGGTGCTGGTGGACGATGGCGGCGATGGGCCAGGGAAACTCGATCGTCTTGAGGATGTCGTAGCCGACTCGGGGGTGGGTCCGGATGATGGAGGACTCGATCTCGGTCAGCTGGCCCGGCTTGCTGAGGATCTCGGCCGGGACGTAGATCTTGCCCACGTCGTGGATGTCGGCGGCCATGCGGATGCCGTCGATCTGATCGGCCGGCAGGCTCATCCGGGTGGCGATGGCGCTGGACAGCTTGCCGACCCGGCGCTGGTGGCCGGCCGTGTAGGGGTCGCGCATCTCGATGGTCATGGCCATGGCCTGGATCGTCGCGGCCAGGGTCTTGCGCAGCCGCATCTCGCGCTCGCGCAGGGCCCGGTCCATCTTGGCCTTGAAGAAGGCCATCTCGATGGTCGTCTGCAGCTCCCGCTCGTCGAAGGGCTTGAGGATGTAGCCGAAAGGCTCGGTCACCTTGGCCCGGGCCAGGGTCGTCTCGTCGGCGTAGGCGGTCAGGTAGACGACCGGGACGCCGTGCGTCTCCCAGATGGTCCGGGCGGCCGCGATGCCGTCGATGTCGCCCTTGAGGACGATGTCCATGAGGACCAAGTCGGGCCGCGAGACGGAGACCGCCTCGAGCGCGGCTTCCCCGGTGGAGAGGACTCCGACGACCTCGTAGCCCTGGCCGAGGAGCATGTTGTGGATGTCTTTGGCCACCAGGCTCTCGTCTTCGACGACCAGGATCTTGATGGACGGCATGGCTCTCTCTTTCGCCGGCATTCTACTCCCATTGGGCGCGGCGAGGGAAGCGGGGGAGGAGAGAGGGATGGGCGGTGCAGGATTCGAACCTGCGGCCACCGGCGTGTAAAGCCGATGCTCTACCGCTGAGCTAACCGCCCCAGAACGCCTTCTCAATCTGCTATAGAATCAATGAAATCGCTTTAAACTCCGGGCCGTCAACGCTCTTATTGTATCAGTAAGCCCGATGCCCTGGCTAAGAGAATCGGAGACCATGATCGAAGCCGCGGCCTCAGGCCGCGGCCTTTCAAAATCATCCGATGTGTCGGAGCTTCCGATTGAACAAGTGAGGCTAGGTTGTCGGGGGGACTTCCGAAAAAGACCAAGTCGGCCCGAAAGTGAACTTGACCTCGACCCTCCCGCCGGTCGTTGAATACGTGTCTTCGAAGTGAATCTGCCCCCACCGGGTGCCCAAGAGCTCGTTGACGACGCCGCGCCCCGCGATTTCAACGATAAAATTAGAGCTCCAACCATCATAATCGGCGACGATCTTTACTTTGGACACGTAAGTCGGCATATCAAAGACCGCGTTTCCGGCCCCGCTCTGAGTCCAAAGCGCTCTCACAGTCAGATGATTCACGCCCTGTTTCCCGCTCGAGTGATCGAAGATGACATCCACATCGCCGGCCGATAATCCGGTCACCAATCCGTTTTGAGTGACCGAAGCGACCGAGGCCGGCGAGCAGCTCCACGTTCCAGTGCCGGACTTACGGCTGCCGTCGCTCATGATCAAAGTCGCGGTCATCTGCTCGGTTTGGCCGATGATGATAGTATGGTTTGTCGAGGTGACCTCGATGGATTGAACGGTCAGAGCGGCGTCTGACGGGGTCGTCGAGCCCTTGCAGGCAGCAAGAAACAGACAAGCCATTACGGAGCAAAGAAGAGAGTTCTTCATGGGTCCCTCAGGTGATAGCTTCACGCATCGTTAAGCTAACGGATGCCCCCAACCTCGGGGCCGGTAGAAGCCTTTTCAGTTGGTTGCATCATGTACGTCAAAGCGAGGACTTATATCATAATTGTTAGGATATTTCTAGAATTTCTCGATTGCCGAATGACTCATCCATGTAGCAGACTCGGAGATTTGACAACCGGATAGGGCGGGGCTACGATTCTCCTATCTGAAGAGGGGCCCTGAAGAAGTGGACGCCCGTCATGAGCGACTATCCGGCTGGATCCAAGAAGGGCGGGGCCTATCCGGTCGAACGGGTCAGCTGAGGCCTTGGAGGTCTCGGACTTCCGCCCTTGTCCTGACCCTCGCCGGCTTGTGCGCGTCGGCGCTTCTCGGGTCCGGAGGATCGCCCCATCCGGGGGGCCGAACCGTAACGATCAAAGCCGTCTTCAAGTATATAGCGCCCGACGGGACGACCAAGCCCATCCGCTTCGCCCTGGCCGAGCTTCGCAATCTCAACCCGATCTCGGACGACGTCATCGCCCGGTCGCCCACGGGATTCGACGGGTCGGTGACTTTTCAGTACGACGCGGACCGGTCCGACGGCTTGCTCGGGGGCCGGATCGACCCCTACGTGCGCTGCTACCCGAAGCTGGCGATGCCCTCCTATGAGCTTTGGAACGCGAGCGGCGGGACCGGCTGGACGGAGCTGGCCCGGGTGGGGATGGGAACCGGGCTCGCCTACCTCGAGCCGGCTTATCACACGGTCAGCACGCCGACCTGGGACGACAATGAGTCTGACCGGACGGCCGAGGTCATCGCGACGGGCGACGCCGCGAAGACCTTTTTCATACTGGACTGTGCCGCGGAGGCCAACCTGCCGACATCGGGCGAGAATCCCCGCGCGCCCATGGCTTTGGGGAGCCCGTGGGTTTTCCCCGGCGCGACCTTCGACACCGGGCTGCCCAAGACGGCCTACGCGCCGGACACCAACGTCATCCTGATCGACTTCGGCGAGCTGGAGTTCGACACCACGCTCCACGAGTACGGCCACTACGAGATGGCCCGATCCTACGGGGGCTACTTCGGCAGCTACGACTGCACGCGGAACAACCACAGCTTCGAAGAGCCCTTGAAGAACAAATGGTATCTGCCTTCCGACGCGGAGTGGTCGGCCTTGGCCGAGGGCTGGGCCGACTTCTGCCCGGTCATCACCAAGCGGCTTCCGATCTACCGCATCTATAACGTGGAGACAGCAACCGGGGCGAACCTGGCCGACGCCTCGGCGTCCTGCGAGGGCACCGTCTGCCGCGTCTTCTGGGACATCGCCGACACCTGGCGGGACAAGACGCTGGACTTGGGGAAAAAGCCCGTCGACCGTCCCCTCGCGGGCGGCCTGGCCCTCGACGACGATCCTTTCGGCTTCGCCAACCGCGGCCCCTTCTCCAGCCTGCCGGGCTGGGATGCCGTCAAGGACATCATCCGCCGCGACCGCCCCAAGTCGCTCTGGGCGATCCGCGACGGTTGGCGGTCCAAGTACGCGGGCAACCGATCCGCCCTCCGAGCCCTGGACGCCGTCTATTGGATGAACGGTCTCCTCCGCGGCGATATCCAGGAAAACGCTCCGTCCTGCGCGCTCCACGTGAGCGGCCGGACGGTTCCGGTTACAGTCGGCGGCGAGGCCCGGGACGCGTATGCCGGGGATGTGATCCTGACCGCGGATGTCGACGACCTCGAAGCCGACGACCGGCCGTTTCTCCACGTCCGTTTCTATTGGGACGACATGTCCGAGCGGAGCCGCCCGCCCGGAGCGATCTCCCCGGATCGAAGCTCGTGGCATCTGATCGGCGTGGACGTGGACGGCTCGGACGGGTTCACCTGCGAATGGCCGGAAGGCCCCGACCGGCCCCTGCCGGGAAAGCGTGTCTGCCTGATCGCCCTGGCCTCGGATTTCATGATGGAGTCGGCTTATGCCCTGTCCTTGGATCCCGAGACCCGGGCCGGGGGACAGGTCTGGGACGCCCTATTCTCCGAACCCGAGTCCGGCGGACTGATCGCCGAGGAATTCAAGGGCTTGACCACGGCTCCCATGATCGTCGCCGGGCCTCACGCCATGGTCCTTCGCGCGGACGGCACCGTCCTGAGCTGGGGCTCGGCCCAGAAAGGCATCATGGGGAACGGGATCAAGACTCGGCCGGGGGCCAGGATCAATGTCCCCACCGCGGCGCCCCGCTTGAACGGGATCGTCGCCCTGACCGGAGACTCAGGAGGAGCCGCCGCCTTGCGCAAGGACGGAACGGTCTGGGCTTGGGGCCGATCTCTCCTCAAGGACCGTTCCGCCGCCGAGCGGGGCCTGCCCGTCCGGATCGAGGGATTGGACGGCGTCCAAGCCGTCTCGAGTCACGGGGAGACGGCCCTCGCGATACGTTCGGACGGGACGCTCTGGGGCTGGCACACCACTCAAGGAGCCAACACCCAGACGTCGCTGGGGTTCAATTTCGGAATCCGGGTCAAGAGCGATTCTCCGATTCCCCTTCCCGGGCTTAAGGACATCACGGCCGTTCAAGCCGGCCCGGGCTGGAGCCTGGCCATCGACCGGAGCGGAGACGTCTGGTCGTTCGGTCCGGCCGCGGATCGCGGCCAGCTGGGGCGGGGCGACGTCTCCGACAAGCCCCTGCCCAAGAAGGTTGCGGGCCCGCGCGACGCCGTCTCGATCGCGGCCGGATGGTACCATAGCCTGGCCGCGTGCCGGGACGGTTCGGTCTGGGCTTGGGGCGCGGGGGACATGGGCGCGCTGGGCGACGGGACGCTTCAAGACCGGCCGGCGGCGACGCGGGTCGGGAGCCTGGACGGGGTCAAGGCCGTGGCCGCGGGACGGTATTTCTCCTTGGCCCTCCGGGAGGACGGGACAGTCTGGGCTTGGGGCTCGGGTTTCCTGGGCGTCAGCGATGATCCCCGTGAGCGCTACTTGATCCGTCAGACCACGCCCCGCAAAGTCCTGAACCTGTCCGGAATCACGGCCATCAGCGCCGGGGAGGAGAACGCGCTCGCCCTCCGGGAAGACGGGACGGTCTGGGCTTGGGGGCGCAACGATTGGGGCGCCATCGGCGACGGGACGTGGAAGGACAGGCCGCTCCCGGTCCAGGTGCCGGGAGTGAAGGCCTGCGACGACAAGAAATAACGCCCCTCCGGGGAAAGGGGATGCGTGTTCCCCCACAAGGACCTTGGGAAGCGGCTTTTCAACCTCGGGAGGGGAGGCGCGTTCCGGTCCGAATCCGCCCGCGCGCGATTGACATAAGCCGATGGCTATGATAGGGTTAAGGCCCTATTTTTGTCTCCCGAACTCCAATACAAAGGTAGATAAGCGATGCTGGCTGTGATCAAGACCGGCGGAAAGCAGTATGTCGTCAAGGTCGGCGACACGCTCCACGTGGAAAAGCTCGCCTACGCGGCGGGCCAGAAGGTCCTCTTCGAGGACGTCCTGCTCGTCGACGACGGCACGTCCACCCTGCTCGGAACGCCCGTCCTGGGCCAGGCCGTGGTCAAGGCCGAGGTGGTCAAGATCTTCCGGGACGAGAAGGTCCTGGTCTTCAAGAAGAAGCGCCGGAAACAGTATCGCCGCACCAAGGGCCATCGCCAGACCTTGACCGAGGTCAAGATCCTGGCCATCTACCCCGACAGGGCCGCGGTCCCGGCCGAGGAGCTGGCCATCGAGGCGCCGCCGGCCGAGGCCCCCAAGCCCCAGCCGCGGCCGGCCCAGCCGAAGCCGGTCAAGCCGAAGGCCGCTCCCAAGGCGGAGCCGGAGCCCGAAGTCGAGGCCAAGCCGGCCAAGGGCAAGGACAAGCCCAAGGCCAAGCCGAAGGCGGCCAAGCCCGCGGCCAAGAAGCCGGCGGCCAAAAAGGCCGCCAAGTAAGGCGCCGGGAATCGACCCCGGCGAGCGGAAGGTCCAAGGAGAGACGTTATGGCTACTAAAAGAGGCAGCGGCGTCGGCCGCAATGGTCGCGATAGCCAGTCCAAGCGGCTGGGCGTGAAGAAGTACGGCGGACAGACGGTCAAGGGCGGCTCCATCCTGGTCCGTCAGCGGGGCACTCCGCTCAAGCCCGGCAAGAATGTCGGGGTCGGTCAGGACGACACCCTTTTCGCCAAGGTCGCCGGAGTGGTCCGCTTCGAAGACAAGGGGAAGAGGGGAAAATTTGTCTCGGTCCTGCCGGCTTAAGGCCCTGATTCGGGGCCGAGCGGTCCCCGTCCGCTGACATGTTCGTCGATCAAGTGACCGTCTCTCTGCGCGCCGGGCGGGGCGGCAACGGCGCGGTCAGCTTCCGGCGCGAGGCCGGCGTGCCCCGGGGCGGCCCGGACGGCGGGCACGGCGGGCGCGGCGGGAGCGTCATCCTGGAGGCCGATCCCGGCCTGAACAGCCTGTCGTTCTTCCGCTTCCATCCCATCAACAAAGCCGGCAGCGGCGCGCCCGGCGGCGGCAACAACCGCAGCGGCAAGCAGGGCGCCGACCTGACCCTGCGCGTGCCCGTCGGCACGGTGGTCAAGGAAGCGGCGAGCGGCGAGATCCTCCACGACCTCGTCAAGCCCGGAGAGCGGTATGTCGCGGCCGCGGGCGGGCGGGGCGGACGGGGCAACGCCTCCTTCGCCACGGCCACCCACCAGGTGCCCCGCGAGCATACCCCCGGCCGGCCGGGCGAGGAGAAAGACCTCGTCCTGGAGCTCAAGCTGATCGCGGACGCGGGCCTGATCGGCTTCCCCAACGTCGGCAAGTCGACCCTCATCTCGCGCATCTCGGCCGCCCGGCCGGTCATCGCGGACTACCCTTTCACCACCCTCGTTCCGCACCTCGGCGTCGTGGACGCCGGCCGGGACGAGAGCTTCATCGTGGCCGACATCCCCGGCCTGATCGAGGGGGCCCATCGCGGACAGGGGCTGGGCATCCGCTTCCTGAAGCACGTCGAGCGGACCAAGGTCCTGGTTCACCTGATCGACGTCTCGCCCTACTCGGGGCGCGACCCCGTCGGCGACTTCAAGGTCATCATGAAGGAGCTCGAGGCCTTCAACCCCGACCTGGCCCGGCGGCCGCAGATCGTCGCGGCCAACAAGATCGACCTGCTGGGCGCGGACAAGTCGCGGCTGACCGCGGTCAAGCGGCTGGCGGCCCGGCGAAAGCTGCCGTTCGTGGCCATCTCGGCCGTCAAGTCCGAGGGCCTCTCCGCCTTGAAGGGCCTCCTGGCCGGCATCATCGCCGGGCACAGGGCGGCGGCCACGGCCAAAGCGGCGGACAAGCCATGATCCGCCCGGAGCGAGTCGCCCTCTTCGGCGGGACCTTCGACCCAATCCATGCCGGCCATCTGCGCTCGGCCCGGCGCGTCGGGCGGCGCCTGGGGCTGGACAGGGTCTTCTTCATCCCGTCCTCCCTGCCGCCCCACAAGGCCCGGCCCGACATGGCCCCGGCCGCCGACCGCCTCCGCATGGTCCGGCTGGCCGTGGCCGGCCGGAAAGGCTGGACGGCCAGCCCCATCGAGATCCGGGCCGGCGGCACGTCCTGGTCCATCCGGACGATCGGGGCGATGCGCCGGCGCTTCCCGCGGGCCCGGCTGTTCTTCATCACCGGGGCCGACGCCTTCCGCGAGATCGAGACTTGGCGGGCGTGGCGCCGCGTGCTGCGAAGCTGCATCTTCGTGGTCACGACCCGGCCCGGCGCGGATCTGGCGGCGTCCGTCCGCGGGCTCGACCCCCCGTTCGCGGGGGAGGTCCTGGCCCTCGGGCCGGGACGGGCCGTCCGCGAGGCCGATCTCAGGCCCGGCCGCATCCTCCTCCTCCCGATCGAGGCCCTGCCGGTCTCTTCGTCCGCGATCCGGGAGAAAGCCCGGCGTGGGGAGTCGCTGCGGGGGCTTGTGCCGGGGGCCGTGGAGGACTACATTCGGGATAGGCATCTCTATCGGAGAGGAGCCGCGGGGCCCTCTCCCTCGCATCGTCCGACAAGGAGGCATGGAACCAACCGATGACCCCAACCCCGGCTGAAGCAAAGAAGCTCGACAAGCGGGGCCTGCCGGCCGCCCTGAAGGCGACGGCCAAGGCCGCTCTGGATAAGAAGGCCGAAGACCTGCGGATCCTGGACCTGCGCCACACGTCGGCCTTCACCGACTACTTCGTGCTCATGCACGGCAACTCCGGCCGCCATAACGCGGCCCTGTGCGACGCCGTGGAGGAGGCCCTCCGCAAGGCCAAGATCCGGCCGCTGGGCATCGAGGGCAAGCTGCACGGCGAGTGGATCCTGATGGACTTCGGGTCCTTCATCGTCCACATCTTCTCGCGGACGGCCCGGGACTACTACGCCATGGAGAAGCTCTGGGCCGACGCGCCGCGCGCGGCCTGGTAAGGCGGCGCCCGCGGGCCGTCATCTCTCCCACCGGAACGGGCGTGCAGATCAAGCTGTTGTGGCCGGGGCGGGCCAAGCTGCCCGGGGTGGCCGACCTGCAGGCCCACTATCTCAAGCGCTTGGGAGACCTTATTCCGGTCCGCATGATCGAGTCGGCGACGGCCCGGGGACTGGACGAAAGAGCCTCGGAAAAAATATTGGAAATCGAGGCCGCGGGTCTTGAAAAAGGCATCAAAGGCGATTATATTGTCTGCCTCTTCGACCAAGGCCGCGAGATGAGCTCGACGGAATTGGCCCGTTTTCTCGAAGGGCGCGCCGCCGCGGGGACCCGGTCGGTGGCCTTCCTGGTGGGGGGCTTCCTGGGGCTGGCGCCGCGCTTGCTGGCCCGGGCCGACCTCCGCCTGTCCTTGTCCCGCATGACATATTCGCACGAGCTCTGCCGGCTGGTGCTGATGGAACAAGTCTATCGGGCGGTTTCGCTCATGAAAGGGAGGCCATATGCCAAGTAAAGCGAAGACGGCAATGACCAAGAAGGAGCTCGACGAGTATCGCAAGAAGCTTGTCACGCGCCGCAACGAGCTCATCCATAAGCTGAGCGAATTCCAGACGGAGAGCAAGCAGGTCGAGACCGATATCGCCCAGGACCTGGCCGACAAAGCCGAGAGCTCCTACACCAAGGAATTCCTTCTGAGCATGTCCGACGCCGAGAGAAGCCAGCTGCGCCACATCGACGCCGCCTTGAAGCGCATCGACAAGCGCGAGTACGGCAGCTGCCAGATGTGCCAGAAGGAGATCGGCAAGAAGCGGCTGTCCTACCTGCCCTGGGCGCCGCTGTGCATCGAATGCGAGGAGAAGGCGGAGACCGACGTCGTCTGACCGTCGACTCTGAGGGGGCCGTCCCGAGACTTCGGGCCGCCGGTCGGCTGACAGCCCGGCTGGCCGAGCTGCTGATCTTCCCGTCCGCCTGCCGGCTGTGCGGCGGGCTTCTGGACAAGCCGGGGGAAAGGGTTCTCTGCGGCGATTGCCTGGCCGGGCTGAAGCCGGCGCGCGGGCCGGTCTGCGGCGTGTGCGGCCGGCCCATCGCCTCCGAAGTCCTCTCCCTCCATCCCTGCGGGGCCTGTCGGGCCGTCCCGCCGGCTTTCTCGCGCCACCGATCGGCGGGGGAGTACGCGGGGACGCTGAGGGAGGCCTTGCTCCTTTTCAAGTTTCGCAAGTACAAGCCTCTGGCCGGTCCGTTGGCGGCTTTTGCGGCGGCGGCCGTGCCGGATGGCGCGGGGCTTTGGGGGGAGGGCGTCCTCGTGCCAGTCCCGCTCCACCGCAAGAGGCGGCGCGAGCGGGGCTTCAATCAAGCCGAGGCGCTGGCCGTCGCGCTGGGGCGGATGACCGGACGGCCGGTCGAGACGCGGGCCTTGCGGCGGGTGGCCGACATCCCGCCCCAAACGACCATGGGCCGGGCCGAGAGGATCGCCAATGTCCGGGGGGCGTTCCGGGTCGTCAGGCCGGAGCGGATCCGGGGGCGGTCGGTGGTGCTGGTGGACGACGTCTTTACGACGGGCTCGACGCTGGGGGAATGCGCGCGAGTGCTCCGTGAGGCGGGGGCGGCCGATGTCCGGGCCCTGACTCTCGCCCGCGCGTAATTAATTAGGGGGACACCATACATAACTCCCGAACTTTTTGTTTACGTCTTTTCGCTACTTTTGTTGACGTGGTTTTCCCCATTCGCCGTGCTTGCGGGTGCGTCGCGGTCGCGGAAAGAAAATAGGGGTGCAGTATACGAAATTCCCATTTTCATTACGGCAACCAAAAAAAAAGAGGCGGCCGAAGCCGCCTCTCGGGGGGATGAGCGGAGCTGCCCTGG
>CAZKXI010000010.1:51423-71036 GCA_964556755.1 uncultured Eubacteriales bacterium | reverse complement strand
AAAAAAAAGAGGCGGCCGAAGCCGCCTCTCGGGGGGATGAGCGGAGCTGCCCTGGCGGAGACTGTTGCGGCAACGTCCCGGCTAGGGCTCCGCAAGCTCCGCGAGGGCCCTTACTTCTTTTCCGACGGCGTCACGATCTTGACCGTGCGGGGCTTGAGCTCCTGGCGCTTGGGCATCGTTACCCGCAGAACGCCATTCTCGTGCTCGGCCTTGATGGACTCGGAGTCGATGGAGTTCGGCAGAGTGAAGGCCCGGTAGAAGGAGCCGTAGGACCGCTCGATCCGGTGGTAGTTCTCCTCCTTGGTCTCCTTCTCGAACTTGCGCTCGCCGCGGAGCTGGAGGGTGTTGTCCTCGACCCGGATCTCGATGTCCTTCTCGGCGATGCCGGGGACCTCGGCCGACAGGACAAGCTCGTTCTCGGTCTCGTAGATGTCCACGGCGGGGGCCCAGGTGCTGGGCGTCAGGTCCTTGTCCTCGCCGCGATTGGCGAAGACATCGTCGAAAGCCCGGTTCATCCGCTCGCGCAGACTGACCATGTCCCGGAAGGGATCCCAACGAATGATAGCCATTGTAAAACCTCCTAAGGCTTTGATTTTGAATTCGTCGACACGATTAATCTAATACCTTAGCATTATATTGTCAAGTATTATTATTAGTAATAAATCATATTTAATAAGTTATATCTAATATACATAAATACAATAATAACAATAATATAGCCTCATTTTTTAATATTCGCCTAGAAAAAAAGACATGGGAATTAGGCTGCCGTCTTTGGGAAGGAAAAGAAATCACCGCCACGGCGGCTGCTATGGCCAAGGTGGCTCAGTTGGCGCGCCGGGTGGAGGAGGAATAGGAATTCGGTATGGGTCTGCTAATTAGGGGGTCTAGAGGCCCGGGACGGGGAGCTTGATCACGATCTTCTTCAGCGGCCGGCCGGGCTCGGCGCCCGTCTTCAGCTTGGGCCTGTGAGCATCCTGAGGGAAGAAGGCGGCGAAGAGCCCGGGCCGCAAGACCATCTCGGCCGGGCAGCCCTCCGGAATCACGTACAGCTCGAAATCACCTGCCGGATCGTAGGGCTGCTTCACGACCAGTCCGCTCAGCGGCTGCCACTGAATCCGCTCCTCGCCCTCCAGCACGACGTGGATGTCGATGAAGGCCCTGTGGGATTCCAGGACGGCCTCGTCGGGATCCAAGGTCGCGGTCCTGAAGACGGAGGCCGTGCCCCCGCCCTCAGCCAAGGGATGCTTGCCCTCGGTCGTCTCCGGCCCGGCTCCCAGGATGAAGGCGAAAGCCGCCCGCCAAGCCGCCCCGCCCGCGTAGCCGGCGCCGTTCTCGATCCGATCGAAGATCACCCTCGACTCCCCCCTTACTTGTCTTTCCCGGCGACGAGAATGGTCAGCTCGCCCTTGAACACGCGCCCCTTCGCCTCGGCGAGCAGAGTCGCGGCCGTTCCGCGCAGAAACTCCTCATGGATCTTGGTCAGCTCGCGGGCCACCACCACGGGCCTGTCGCCGAGCCCGGCCAAGACGGCCTCCAGGAACGCCTCCAGCTTGCGGCCCGGCAGGTAGAAGACAAGAGTCGCGTCCTGATCGGCCAGTCCCGCCAAAGCCTTGCGAAGGCCCTCGGCCTTGGGCGGGGGGAAGCCGGCGAAAAGGAAGCGGTGGGTCGGGAGCCCGGCCGCCGACAGGGCGGCCGTCACGGCCGAAGGCCCCGGGATGGGGACGACCCGGATCCCCTCGCGGACCGCCTCCCGCACCAGCCGGAAGCCCGGGTCCGAGATGGCCGGCGTCCCCGCGTCGGAGACCAGGGCTACGTCCCGGCCTTCCTTCAGCAGGCCGATCAGCATCGGGATGCGGACCCCCTCGCGGGGCTGGTAGTGGCTGATGAGGCGGCCGCGGATCTCGTAGCGAGCCAGGAGCTGCGACGTACGGCGGGTGTCCTCGCAGGCGATCGCGGCCGCTTCCTTGAGGACGCGCAACGCCCGCAGCGTGACGTCCTCCAGGTTCCCGATCGGTGTGGCGACGACGTACAGCGTGCCGGCCATGGGATCGTCCCGCTCAGCGCTCCCAGTCGTAGGGGTAGAGGAAGTCGTGCCCGATGGTCCGGTTCGACAGCTTGGCGATCGGCGGCATCTGGCGCTTGAACTCCGAGCCGCGGATGAGGCCCAGGACCCGGTCCACTTGGGCGGCCGCGAATCCGGCGGCGACGACCTCGTCCCGCCGCTCCCGCTCGTCGACCAGACGGTAGAGGATGCGGTCCAGCTCCTCGTAGGTGATGCCCAGCTCGTCCTCGTCGGTCTGCCCGGACCACAGGCCCGCCGTGGGGGCCTTGGTTCGGATCCGCTCCGGCAGCTCCAGATGGGAGGCCAGCTGGCGGACCTGGGTCTTGTAGAGGTCGCCCATGGGGTTGATGGCGCAGGCCATGTCGCCGTGGAGGGTGCCGTAGCCGATCAGCAGCTCGGTCTTGTTGCTGGTGCCGAGGATCAGGGCGTGATCGCGGGCCGAGAGATCGTAGAGGATGGACATCCGCTCGCGGGCCATCTTGTTGCCCCGGCGGAGGCGGCTATCGCAGGGGTGCGAGGCGAAATAGGCGTCGACCATGGGCCGGATGTCGATCCGCTCGGTGCGGATGCCCAGCCGGCCGGCCACCAGCTCGGCGTCGTCGCGCTCGCCGGAGAAGCTTTCGCCGTAGGGCATCATCACGCCCAGGACGTTGGCGGGGCCCAGGGCCCGCGCCGCCAGGGCCGCGCAAACGGACGAGTCCAGGCCCCCCGAGAGGCCGAGCAAGGCCTTGGTGAAGCCGAACTTGGCCAGCTCCTCCCGGATGAAGTCCGTCAGGAGCTTGACCGCGAGGGGGGCGTCAATCGTCATGGCGGGCGAGAATCCTTTGCAGGGCGGTGAGGGCCATGGCCGGCTTGTCGTCGCGCTTCCAGGTCCAGGTCCGGCGGGCCTTGCGGACCGCCCCCGGGTCGAGGTCGGCCAGGAGGAGGTGGCGCTCGGCGTAGGGGGCCTGAGCCAGCCGCCGGCCCGCGGGATCGAAGACGAAGGAGCCGCCTGCGAAGGTCGCCCCGTCCTCGCTGCCGACCCGGTTGCAGTAGACCACGTGGGAGGAGGTGAAGAAGGCCAGGGATTCGCCCATCCGCTCCCACATGCGGCTGGAGGCGAAGCCCTTACCCGAGGTCAGGCCGCGGCCCGGGGCGGCGCTGATGGCCAAGACCAGCTCGCTGCCGCCGGCGAAGAGCAGGTAGCCGGAGCTGTACTGGAGGAAATCGCGGCAGATCATCATCCCGGCCGGGCCGAAGGGGCTGGCGAAGGTCGCGAAATGGTCTCCCTGGGCGAAGAAGCGGCCTTCTTCGAACATGCCCGCCGTCGGCAGGAAGACTTTGCGGTGGACGTGGATCAGTCGGCCCTTGGCCAGGAAGGCGGCCGAGTTGTAGAAGAGGCCCTTCTCGGCCGGCCTCTCCTCGACGAAGCCGACCACGAGAGCGATCTCGCGGCTGAGGCTTTTGAGCTCGCGGAACGGACCGGCCCTATCGGGATCCAGCGCCACAGCCTCGACCAGGTCGCGCAGCTTGTAGCCGGTCAGGCCGAGCTCGGGGAACACCACCAGGTCGGCCTTCTCGCGGCGGGCCTTTTCGGCCGTCTCCAGGTGCAGGGTCAGGTTCTTCCTGACGTTCCCCAGACACGGGGCGATCTGGGCCAGAGCGACTCGCATGACCCTAAATTATCACGAAAAGATAGGGGGACACCATACATAACTCCCGAACTAATTGTTTACGCGTTTGTCTCCTTTTGTTGACGCGCTCTCCTGTAGCCCATCGGGATTGAAGAGGCGTTGAGGCGGCTGAATTGGGATGACGCCAATGGCACGTGTCCAATCATTCGCGCCTACTCCTGCCCCTTCTTATTCTGGTCCGTGATGCATCCTCAACCGCAAGGTGTGGCATGAGGAATTGTCAACTTTTAGGGTCAAAAAGCGTCAACAAAAAGTTCGGGAGTTATGTATGGTGTCCCCCTAATTTTTGGACTACAATTGCCTCTCCCGATGAACCACGTCGCGCTGTATCTCAAGGACATCCACGCCGGACGCCTCTGCGGGCGGCTGACGTCTCGGGGCTTGGGCTGGGAGCGGACCCTGGCCTTCCAGGACGGCGGCCTCATCTTCGCCCGCACCAGCCTGCCGGAGGAGCGCCTGGGCACCGTCCTCCTGAACATGGGCCGCATCAGCCAGGAGGTGGCCGATTCGATTCCCAGCCTGACCGGGAGCGGCCGCATGATCGGCGAGGTCTTGATCTCCAAGCGGCTGATCTCCCACAAGGACCTGTATGAGGCCCTGCTGGCGCAGATGTCGATGATCAGCCTGTCTCTCTTCCCCGTCTTCGATGCCCAGCTGCGCTTCGAGAAGCGGGACAGGATCGCCGACGTCGAGTTCGAGATGAAGATGTATGTCCCCCAGATCATCGAGCTCGGAATTCGCGAGATGCCCTGCCCCCCGGCCCTCGTGGAGTTTCTGGGGCCCAAGATCCCCGAGGCCGGCGGTCGCGGCGCGGCGCGGGCGCTCGGCTCCCAGGAAGCGGACCTGCTGGCCTCCCTGGACGGGAGCCGAACCGCCGAACAGCTGGCGGCCGAGACGCCCTTGAGCCGGGATCGCTTCTGGAAGACGCTCTATCTGCTCTATTGCCTCGATCTGGCCGATCTTCGGGATCCGCAGGCCGCCGCGACGACGGAGCCGCCGGCTTTCGCCGATCCCGCTGCGGATGCCTCGACTCCGGCCGAGCCGGCCGTCTCGGCCGGTGCCCAAGCCGCCATCGCCGAGGTGCTCGAATTCCACCAGAGCCTGCCGCGCCTCGACTACTACCAAATCCTGGACGTCGAGCGGAGGGCGGGCGACGAGGACATCAAGAAGGCCTATTTCCGTCTGGCCCGCAAGTTCCACCCCGACCGCTTCGGCCGAGGCGTCGACCCCGAGATCCGGGACAAGATCGAGACCGTCTTCGACGCCGTGACGAAAGCCTACCGGACCCTCAGCCGCAAGGACCAGCGGGGGATGTACGATTCCAGGTCGGCCGGCCCGTCCCCGTCCGAGGACAAGGACCACGGGCGCAACGCCGAGATCCGCTTCCGTCAAGGCAAGACGCTCTTCGGCCAGGGACGCTACGATGAGGCGGTGGCCCTGCTGGAGGAGGCGGTCCGGCTCAAGGACGACAAGGGCGACTACTACCTCCTGCTGGCCATGACCGAGAGCAAGATTCCCGAGCTCGGGCGCAAGGCCGAGCGCGACTTCCAGCGGGCCATCGAGATCGAGCCGTGGAATCCGGAGGGCTACGTCGGGCTGGGCTACCTCTACAAGCGCGAGGGGCTGGCCCTGCGGGCCCGCAGGCAGTTCGAGAAGGCCTTGGAGATAGACTCCGAGCACAAGGCGGCGCGCCAGGGCCTGGAGGAGTCGGACGGCAAGCCGGAGGCCCGCAAGAGCCTCAAGGGGATTCTCGGCAAGGATCTCTTCGGCGGCAAGAAGAAATAAGCCGCGCGGCCGCTCCCTCGCCCCAGGGGTAGGACCGCCCCCCCTTCAGCTCGACTCAAGCAGCGTGCGGAGCTGCTCCTCGTTCAGGGTCGGGATGCCGAGCTTGATCGCCTTGTCCAGCTTGGAGCCGGCGTCCTCCCCGACCACCAGATAGCCCGTCTTCTTCGAGACGGAGTCGGTGACGGCGCCGCCGCGCCGCTCGATGGCGGCCTTGGCCTCATCCCGGGTGAACCCGGCCAGCTTTCCGGTCAGGACGAAGGTCTTCCCGGCCAGGGCCGTCCCGGGGGCGCCGCCGGCCGGCTTGTCGGCCTTGAAGCGCAGCCCCGCCGCGGCGAGCCGATCCAGGAGCCGGCGGGTCTCCGGCTGGCCGAAGAAGAAGGCGAGGCTCTCGGCCACGATGGGGCCCACTTCCTCGACTTCCAGCAGGGCCTCCCGCCCGGCCGCGGCCAGCTCTTCGATGCCGCCGAAATGGGCGATCAGGTTGCGGGCCAGCTTCTCGCCGACGTGGCGGATGCCGAGGCCGAAGACGAGCCGGGCCGGGTCGTTCGTCTTGGAGGCTTCGATCCCTTCCAGGAGATTGGCGGCGCTTTTTGCGCCCATCCTCTCCAAGGCGGCCAGGTCGTCGAGCTTCAGGCGGTAGAGGTCCGGGATCGAGGCGACGAGGCGGGCCGAGAGGAGCTGATCGACCAGGGCCTCGCCCAGCCCCTCGATGTCCATGGCCCTCCGGCCGGCGAAATGGAGGAGCGACTCGCGCACCCGGGCCGGGCAGGAGGGATTCTCGCAGCGGGCCACGGCCTCCTCCTCGGACCGGTGGACGGCCGATCGGCAGACGGGGCACTCGCGGGGCGGGTCGAAGGGCCGCTCGCGTCCGTCGCGCCGCTCCTTCATCGGGCCGACGATCTTGGGGATGACGTCGCCGCTGCGCTCGATGAGGACCACGTCGCCGACCCGGATGTCCTTGCGCCGGATCTCGTCCTCGTTGTGGAGCGTGGCCCGGCTGATGGTGGTGCCGGACAGGCGGACGGGCTCGAGGTGGGCCACCGGCGTCAGGGCCCCGGTCCGCCCCACCTGGACCTCGATCGCGAGAAGCCGGGTGGTCGCCTGGCGGGCCGGGAACTTGAAGGCCACGGCCCCGCGCGGGGCCTTGGCGGTCGAGCCCAGGTCGGCCCGCTGATCGGCCGCGTCGACCTTGATGACGACGCCGTCGGCGTCATAGGCCAGGGCGTCGCGCCTCTCGGTCCAGTCCCGCCAGAAGGCCGTGACCTCGGCCAATGAGGCGGCGCGGCGCGATTCCGGGTTGGTCTTGAAGCCCAGCCGGCGCAGGGTCTTCAGCGTCTCCCACTGGCTGGGCGGCTCGCGACCGTCCACGGTCAGCCAGTAGAGGAAGGCGTCCAGGCGGCGGGCGGCGACGACCCGCGGATCGAGCTGGCGGAGCGACCCGGCGGCCGCGTTGCGGGGATTGGCGAAGAGCGGCTCCCCGGCTCTCTCGCGCTCCAGGTTCAGCGCCCGGAAGGACTCGAAGGGCATGTAGATCTCGCCCCGGACCTCGACTTCGCCCCCCTCGGGAATCGAGAGCGGCAGGCTGCGGATCGTCCGCGCGTTGGCTGTGACGTCGTCGCCCTGGACCCCGTCGCCGCGGGTGACGGCCTGCTCCAGCCTTCCGTCGCGGTAGAGGAGAGAGATGCCGAGGCCGTCGATCTTCAGCTCGGCGACGTAGGAGATCTCGCGGTCGGGCAGGAGCTTCTCCAGGCGGCGGCCGAACTCCTCCAGGTCCTCGACGGAGTAGACGTTGTCCAGGCTCATCATCGGGACGCGGTGGCGGACGGTCTCGAAGCCCTCCGCGGGCGCCCCGCCGACGCGCCGGGTGGGGGAGTCGGGGGTCGCGAGGTCGGGGTGGAGGGCCTCCAGTCCTTCCAGCTCCTTCATCAGGCCGTCGTATTCGGCGTCTGAGATCTGGGGGTCGTTGTCGAGGTAGTACTTCTTCTCGTGGTGGACGAGGACGCGGCGCAGCTCCTCGATCCGACGCACCGCCTGAGTCCGGGTCAGCGCTTTCCCTGCCATGCGCTCATTGTATCCCAATTAGGGGGACACCATACGTAACTCCCGAACTTTTTGTTGACGCAACAAACGTTTACGTATCAAGTCGGAGCCCGCCCGCGCTCGACCTAAGCTTGAGATTTACCCCTTCCGTCAGAGAAGCGAGCGGCATAGAGCCTAGGAATATGTCTCGCGGGGGCAACTCCAGGGGTGTCGCCGGACAGAAGACTGAGAGCTGAAGGTCGCGGACGCAACGCCGAAAGGGTGGAAGACGCAGCCAGCCCCGCTCAATCAGCCGCGGGAGCGTTCTAGCCGATTCCCGAGCCGATGCCGGCCGCGTGCGGCGCCACGATCGAATCGAGCCTGGAACAAGCGTCAACGAACGGAGCGTCAACAAAAAGTTCGGGAGTTACGTATGGTGTCCCCCTAACTTTATTTACCGTTGCGGCGCTTGGCCTCGCTGACCAGGGCTTGGAAGGCGTCCATGGTGGCCTTCTGCTGGGCCTGGATGCCGGCCACGATCTTCTTCTCCCGCTCCAGGTTCTCGTTCAGGCGGCGGAACTCGCGCTTCTCGTCGGAAGTCAGCTCGTCCTCGGCCTTATCGCCGAACTTGGTGTTGAGGGTCTTGGTCCACTCCTCGGTCAGCTTGTTGCTCTCCTGGATGGCCTTGACCCGGTTGTTCCACTCCTTGTCCTGGCCGTAGAACAGCCCCTCGGCGATGCCCATGGCCTGCTGGGCCTGCTTGGCGTTCTTGGTCCCCAGCACGGCCGCGTCGAGCAGGAAGCGGATGGCGTCGTTGGTGCTGGCCGGGTTGGTCTTGGCTTCCCTGGCCAGGATGAGCCCGATATTGTAGGCCATCTCGCCGGTCTTGTTCTTGGAGAAGGCCTCCTTGAACAGGACCAGCGCCTCGGCCGACTTGCCCTGGTTGTAGAGGGACTGGGACAGCAGGGACAGCGACTCGCCGTCCTTGAGGACCGCATAGGTGGCCCGGTAGAGCTTCTCCGCCTCGGCGTAGTTCTTGGCGTCGTAGAGCGACTTGCCGGCCTTCTTGATCTCGGCCAGGATCTTGGCGTCCTTGAGGATGTTGTAGGACTGGAAGTAGGCGTCGACGGCCGTCTTGTAGTCCTTGGCGGCCAGGGCGGCCTGGCCGACGATGTAATGGCCGGCCCCGGTCATCTGGTTCCACACGGCGGGGTTGGCGCCTTCCTTGCCCTTGGCCGCGGCGGCGTGCTGGATGAGCTGGTTGGCGTAGGTCTTGGCCTTCTCGGCGGTCGCCGCGGACCTGGCGTAGATGGAGGCCAGGGTCATTATGGTCTGGCCTTTGAGGTCGTCGTCCAAGCCGGAGAAGGTCAGGGCCTTCTCGCCGTAGCCCAGCGTCTCGCCCCCGATGTTGCCCGACTGGACCAGCGCCTGGAAGAGGAAGGCGTAAGCGAAGTTGTCGTATTGGCCGCCCTTGCCGGCGTAGGTGGCGATATAGGCCTTGAGGAGGTTGGCCTTCTCCTGGGGCGAGTTGGCGGTCATGGCCTTGGCGTAAGCCTGATCGGCCTCGCTCTGGGCGAAGGCGATGCCGCCGAGTAGAACCGAGAGCACAACGGCGGTCAATACGGCTTTCTTCATAGAGGACCTCGCTTCAAAAAATTTGGGCAGAATATAGCCCAGACCTTGTAAGATGTCAAATAAAGGACCTTTACAAGCGCCTTGGCGCCTCCCATATGGGCTGCTTTCGGGACGATAAAGAGCAACTTTCGTACCATACCCCCATGTCATTCAGGATCGAAAACGCTTAAAATAGAGGCGATGAAGGACCAGATCGAGGAGTTTGCCCGCGCCTACGAGCGCGAGACGGGCCGGCGTCCGCTCCGGGACGAGCCCCTGGCCCGCCATGCCAATTTCCGCATCGGCGGCCCGGCCGACCTCTTCGTCGAGACGGCCTCTCCCCCCGACCTGATGGCCGCCGTCCTGATGGCCCGCGCGGCCGGCCTCCGCCATCGGGTCGTCGGCGGCGGGTTCAACCTCCTCTTCGACGATGACGGCTACAGGGGCCTGATCATCCGCAACGCCGCCCGCGGCTTGGAGCCGCACGCCGGCGTCGGGACGATCGAAGCGGCCTCGGCCGCCGGCATCGACGTCCTGACCCGCCTGGCCGCCGAGCGCGGCTGGGGCGGCCTGGAATTTCTGGCCGGCATACCCGGCACGCTGGGCGGAGCGGTCTATGGCAACGCCGGCGCCTTCGGTCGGGCCATGTGCGATGTTCTCGTCGAAGCCCGCCTCCTGACCCCCCAGGGAACGGAGATCCGGGTCGGCCCCGGCAGCCTCGAGTTCGCCTACCGCCATTCCCGCCTCAAGACCGGCTCCGAGATCCTCCTGTCCGCCTCGGTGCGGCTCACCCCCGCTTCCCCCGCCGCGGTCCGGGCCGCCATGGACGAGAACCTGGTCTTGCGATTCCGCCGCCATCCGCCGCGCGCCACGGCCTACCCCGGTAGCTACTTCAAGAATCCCGTCCTGCCGGACGGCTGCAAGCAGGCGGCCGGCTTTCTGCTGGAGCAGACGGGGGTTCGAGGCCTGAGGGTCGGCGGAGCGTCCGTCTTCGAAGGCCACTGCAACTTCATCATCAACGACGCCGGCGCCACGGCCCGGGACGTGCGGGCCCTGGCGGCCGAGATGAAGCGGCGGGTCCTGGAGAAGTACGGGATCGCCCTGGAGGAAGAGGTTATCTTCGTCCCAGCGTCCGCCTGAGCGCGGCGGCTTCCCTGCCGCCCAAGCCGCTCCGCGCAGCCAGCTCCACCGCCCTCCGCCCCAGGCGGCGGTAGATCTCCCGGGCGTCCCCCCGGGCCGGCAGGGCCTCGAGATGGAGGGCCGCCGTCGCCGCGTCGCCGCGGGCGATGGGCCCCGTCAGGGCCTTGGCCCGTCCCAGATCCCGGATGTTGGCCAGGGTCCCCTCCAGAAGCGGGAGCAGCGCGGCCTCGGCCCGCCGCGAGGGGATGCCGGCTTCTTCCAGGAGCGAGGAGGCCAGATCGAAGAGCGGGACGAGAAGATTCGACGCGACGCTGCAGGCGGCGTGGTAGCGGGCCTTATCGGCCGCTTCCAGCCGCAGGACCCGTCCCCTCAGCGAAGCGGCCAGGGCCCGTCCCGCGGCGACCGCGCGGCGATCGCCCTCGACCGCGATCGTCGCCCCGGCGAAGGCCGAGGCCGGCGTGTCGGGCCGGGCGAACGATTGGGCCGGGTGGAACGAGCCGACGGCCGCGCCTTCGCAGCGCAGGGGAGCCAGGACGGCGGCGGACAGGGCCCCGCTTGTATGAAGGACGATTCGGCCTTTCCAGCCGCCCCCGGCCAGAGCCAGCTCCAAGGCCGTGGCGGCCAGCTCCCCGTCCGGGACGCAGAGGAAGACGAGGTCGGCGTCCCGGCAGGCCTCGGCGCCGCTTCCGGCGACGCGGCCGCGCCCGATGATCCGGCGGGCCTTCCGCGCGGCGGCCGGGCGCCGGTCGAAGAGGCCGGCGATCCCGTAGCCGCGGCGGGCCAAGGCCCGCAGGAGCGACGTCCCCAGCCGGCCCGTCCCGATCAGCGCGATGTTCATCGTCCCTTCCTCCCCCCTTGACCGAAGACGTCCATCCAGAATCCGACCTCGAAGGACGAGGGCTTGGTCTCGGGCTTGGCCAGCTCGCGGCCCGCCTTGCGCTCGGCCAGGACGGCCTTGAGCCGGGCTTCGAACTCCCGGCAGAGGAGCGAGGAGGCGCCGGCTTCGCCGGCGTAGTCGCGCAAGGCCCGGTCGTTGCTGACCAGGACCAGGCTCCGGCGGTCCGTCTGCCGGTCGATGAGCTCGATGATGACGTCGTCGGCGCTCTCGCCGTCGGGCGGGAGGTGGAGGCGCAGCTGGCCGTCGCCCCGGGTCAGCGCGGCCAGCTCGTCGGAGCCGCGGCCGTCGAAGACCAGGTGGACGCGGCGGCGGGTGTGGTGGGCGAAGGCCAGCAGCCTGCGGGCCAGGGACATCCGACCCTCGGGGTCCCGGAGCAAGTCGGGGAAGACGGCCCCCAGGTAGTTGCTGCCGTCGATGATGTAGGCCATGTCCGCCCGGAGGTCATCCCGGGGGCCAGAGCATCGGCCGCCCGCCCAGGACGTGGAAGTGGATGTGCAGGACCTCCTGCCCCGAATCGCGGGCGGTGTTCAGGACCAGGCGGTAGCCGGTTGCGCCGACGCCCTTGAGGGCCGCGATCTCCCGGGCCTTGACCAAGATGTGGGCCATCAGGCCGGCCTTCTCGTCCGGGACCTCGTTGAGCGAGGCGAAGTGCTCCTTGGGGATGATCAGGGTGTGGACGGGGGCCATCGGCCGGATGTCGTCGAAGGCCAGGATGAGGTCGTCCTCGTAGACGATCCGGGCCGGGATGGCCTTGGCGGCGATCCGGCAGAACAGGCAGTCGTTCATGGGCGCCTCCGCGCTCCGCGGCGGCCTAGGCCCGGATCCGCTCGACGCGGGCGCCCAGCCCGCGGAGCTTCTCCTCGATGGACTCGTAGCCGCGGTCGATGTGCTCGACTTCGTTGATGACGGTCGTGCCATGGGCGATGAGCCCGGCCAGGACGAGCGAGGCCGAGGCCCGCAGGTCGGTGGCGGTCACCTCGGCGCCGGACAGCGGGGTGACGCCGCGGACGATGGCCTTGTCGTTGGAGACCTCGATCGAGGCCCCCAGCCGGAGCAGCTCGTTGACGTGCAGGAAGCGGCGGTCGAAGATCGTCTCGGTGATGATCGAGGTCCCCGCGGCCTGGGTCAGCAGGACCATGAACTGGGCCTGCATGTCGGTCGGGAAGCCCGGGAATGGCGAGGTGGTGATGTCCTGCGGCCGGATGACGTCGGGCCCGGTCACCCGGGCCGCCCCGCCGCCGAGGTCCTCGACGTCCACGCCCGAATAGCGAAGCCGGTCGACGACCGTGGCCATATGGCCGAGGTCGATGCCTTCCAGGACCACGTCGCCGCGGGTCAGGGCCGCGGCGACCATGTAGGTCCCGGCCTCGATGCGGTCGGGGATGATGGCGTGCTCGGCGCCGCCCAGGGCTTCCACGCCGACGATGCGCAGGGTCGTCTCTCCGATGCCGTCGATGCGGGCCCCCATCTTGACCAGCAGCTCGCAGAGGCAGCTGATCTCGGGCTCGCGGGCGCAGTTGCGCAGGATCGTCTCGCCCTTGGCCAGGGTGGCGGCCATGACCAGGTTCTCGGTCCCGCCGACGGTGGTCTTCTCGAAGTGGACCTCGGCCCCCTGCAGGCGGTCGGCCTCGGCGGTGATGTAGCCGTGCTCGAGCGAGATGCGGGCCCCCAGCCGCTGCAAGCCGGCGATGTGCAGGTCGATGGGCCGCGAGCCGATGGCGCAGCCGCCGGGCAGGGCCACGATGGCCTTGCCGAAGCGGGCCACCAGCGGCCCCAGGACCAGGATCGAAGCCCGCATCAGGCGGACCAGGCTGTAGGAGGCCTCCTCGGACAGCAGCCGGGGCACTTGGATGGTCAGGGTGTTGCGGTCGACGGCGGTCCGCGATCCCAGCTCGCGGATGAGGGTCAGCATGGAGTAGACGTCGCGGACCAGGGGGATGTTGGTCAGGGTGACGGGGTGCTCGGTCAGGAGGGAGGAGGCGATGGCCGGCAGGACGGCGTTCTTGGAGCCGGAGATCCGCACCCGCCCCTTGAGAGGGACGCCGGGAGCCCCCGTGACGCGGATCTTTTCCATCGCTCAGATGATAGACGATCGCGTGACCGGGGTCAATCGAGCCGGAGCCGTCAGACCTTGCCGAGGGCCTGCTCCAGATCGGCGATGACGTCGGCCGGGTCCTCGCCGCCGACGCAGAGCCGGATGAGCTGGGGCGGCACGTCGGCCATCCGCCGCGCCTCCTCGCCCTGCTGCTGGTGGGTCGAGATGGCCGGGATGGTGGCCACGCTCTTGATCCGGCCCAGGTCGGTGGCCCGGTAGATCATCTTGAAGCCGTCGTAGACCTTGCGGGCGTTCTCCGGCGGGCCGTCCACCCGGAAGCTCATGAGGTGGCCGAAGCGGGGCAGCGGGCGCCCCGTCCCGTCGTTCGAATCCACGAGGGCCATGTACCGTTCGGCCAGCCCGTGCAGCGGGTGCGAAGGCAGGCCCAGGAAGTCGACCTGGTAGACCTTCGGGTGGTGGCTCAGCCACTCGGCCACCGTCTGGCAGCTGCGGCTGACCAGGTCCATGCGGGTCCGCAGCGTCCGCAGGTCGTTGAGGGCCATCATGGCGTTGAAGGGCGCCGAGGCCGGGCCGTTGTCCCGGTAGGGGAGGAACTTGACGTACTCGGCGAAGCTGGACTTGAAAAGGGGATGGTCGTTGACGACGTTGGTGGTGATCGGCTTGCGGCTGATGAGGGCGCCGCCGATAGCCGTGCCGCCCGCGGTGATCGACTTGGTCAGGGAGTGGACGACGATGTCGGCGCCGTGGGCGATGGGCCGGGTCAGGGCCGGTGTCGCGCAGGTGGCGTCGAAGATGAAGGGGACGCCGAAGGCATGGGCGGCGTCGGCCACGGCCCGGATGTCGCAGAAGCCCTGCTGGGGATTGCTCGGCCCCTCCATGTAGACGAAGCGGGTGTTCTCGTCGATCTTGGACTTCCACTCCTGGGCGTCCTCGGGATGCAGCACCCAGCGGACCTCGATGCCCCGCTCCTGGGCCCGGCGGATGTTGAAGAGCTGGAAGGTGCCGCCGTAGACCTTGACGCAGGAGACGAAGTTGATCTTCTCGCCCTCCTTCTGCTTGACCAGGAAGGGATCGACGGCCATGGCGATGGCGGCCATGCCGGAGGACGTGGCGCAGCAGGACGTCTCGCACCCGGTCCCGTAGCCCTCCAGGAGGGCCAGGGCCCATTCCAGGTAGTAGGTCGTGGGGTTGGCGATGCGGGTGTAGCACCAGGTCGGGATGAGGTAGGCCAGGGCCGCCTCCAGCTCGTCGGAGTCGCGGTAGGACTGGGAGGCGGACAGGTAGAGCGGCTCGATGAGGGCGCCCTGGTTGCTGCGGTAGGACTCCTCCAGGGAGTAGAGGCCGTGCACGGCGATGGTGTCGAACTTCCAGCCGCGGACGCGGGCCAGGTGCTCGTCGCGCTCGACCTGAAGGCGCTTGGCCTCGTCGATGTACTTCTGGACGCCGGGCGAGAAGGCTTTAATCTCGGTCATGGTCGTTTCCTCCCTTCGAGAAAGAGACGTCGGCTATCGGACCGCGCGGGATCGTCATGGAGAGTCTAGAAAAGACCGTCGGGGAAGACGTGGCGGAATGGCTTCGGCTGCGTTTTCAAGCGCATGATGCGGCTCGGGGGCCGTTCGGAGAGCCCAGTCTATTTCAATTCGTGGTGGATGGCAAGCACGTCCTGGAGGACGGCCTGGCCGGTCTCGAGCCGGCCCGCCCCTGGCCCCTCGATGGCCACCGGTCCCAGGAGATCGGTCTCGAAGACCAGGGCGTTGCGGGCGTCCATGATCCGGGCCAGGGGGTCCGTCAGAGGGATCTTGCGCGGCCCGACGCCGGCGGTGATGCGGGCCCCGTCGCGGCGGGCCCAGGCGACGAGCTTGTAGCGGAAGCCGTCGGCCAGGGCCGAGGCGACCATGGCCTGGGTGATGCCGGCGATGCCGGAGGGATTGACCGAGGCGGGCTTGAGGCCGGCCTCCAGGAGGACGTTGGCCAGGATGACGATCTTGGCCAAGGCGTCGCGGCCTTCGAGGTCGGCCGAGGGATCGGCTTCGGCATAGCCGAGCTGTTGGGCCTCGGCCAGCGCTTCGGCGAGCTCGAGGCCGGCCGTCTCCATCCGGCTGAGGATGAAGTTGGTCGTGCCGTTGAGGATGCCGCGGATCTCCCGGATCGACGCGCCGGCCAAGCCCCGCTCGGCCAGGCTGAAGACGGGGGTCCCGCTCATGACCGTGCCCTCGAAGCGGAAGTGGAGCTTGCGTTTGCGGGCCAGCTCGGCCAGCTCGCGGCCGTGCAGGGCCAGCGGGCCTTTGTTGGTCGTGACCACGTGCTTGCCGGTCATCAGGGCCCGCCGGATGTGGCTTGTGGCCGGCTCGCCGGTCTTGATGTCGGTCGGGGTCAGCTCGGCGATGAGGTCGGCCCCGGCCGCCTCGATGATGTCGACCGTGGGGATGCCGTCGTACTTGGCCGCCCGGGGGTCGGCGGCGTGCAGCTTGCCGCCCTGGGCCAGAGCCTTGAGGGTCTTGCGGATGTCGAGGCCCTGGGGGGCGATGAGATTGCCGCGGACGGGATCGGCCACGGCCGTGATCTTGGCTTCGAAGCCGTAGCGGGCCTGCAGGTCGGCCGCTTTGCGGTCCAGGCACTCCAGGAAACCCTGTCCGACGTTGCCGCAGCCGACGATGCCGATCCGAAGCTTCATGTTTCCTTAATCCCCAGGAGGGGGAGCTCCCAAGAGGAGAATATGGCCGGGGGGCATCTTAGCCTAAAAGATGGGGGGACACCATACGTCACTCCCGATCTCTCCATGCCTCTCTCCTCTCGCCCGATTGAGAGTCAACAAAAGGCGACTAGAAACGACTCCAACAGTATTCGGGAATTACGTATGGTGTCCCCCTAACTAGGGGCCTTGATCGGGCTGCAGGCGGCGGGTAAGATGATCGGCGTCGAGGAGGGACGCCATGAAGAAGCCCGCTTGCGCGCTCATCATCTTGCTGGCCGCCGCCGCCCTGGCCGTGGCCCAGGCCCCCGCCAAGCCCCTGAAAGTCTTCATCTCTGTCGACATGGAAGGCATCAGCGGGGTGGTCAACTGGGACGACGTGACCGTCGGCGGCCTGGACTACGGCCTCTTCCGCCGGATCATGACCCAGGAGGTCAACGCCGCGATCGCGGGGGCCCGCGCCGCGGGGGCGGGCGAGATCGTCGTCCGGGACGCCCATGACACCGGCCGCAACATCCTGCCCGACCTCCTCGATCCCGGCGTCAGGCTCCTGCGCGACTGGAGCTACGGCCCCTTGAGCATGATGGAGGGGATCGACAAGTCCTTCGATGCCGTGATCTTCATCGGATACCACGCCCGGGCCTCCACGCCCGACGCCGTCCTCAAGCACACCATGACGACCAAGCTGCTGGACGTGATCCTCAACGGCCGCAAGATGCCCGAGGCCGGGATCAACGCCCTGATCGCCGGGATGTTCGATGTCCCGGTCGTCATGGTCAGCGGCGACAAGGCCATTTGCGGTCAAGCCCGCGAGCTCTTTGGAGACGTCGAGACCGCCGTCGTCAAGGAAGGCATCGGCACGGCCGAGCTGGGGCTCTCCCCGCAGGCCGCTCAGGACCTGATCCGGGAGAAGGTCGGGACGGCCCTCAAGCGCCTTCCGGCCTTCAAGCCCTTCAAGCCCGCTCCGCCCTACACGCTGGACGTCTCCTTCGCCGACGAGGCCGGGGCCCAAAAAGCCTCCTGGATCCCGGGCGCCGTCCGCCAGGACGAGCACACCGTGAGCTTCAAGGCCGATGACGCCCTGACCCTGATCAAGCTCTTCCGCCTGGCCAAGATGTGACCTAGCGCCTGACCGGGTAGTGCATCGGGTCCGGAAGGGGCTTTCGCGGCAGCGGCTCCTCCCGCATGGCCGCGTTGTAGACGAAGGCGGCCATGACCACCGAGGCCTGCATCAGATCTTCGATGATCAAGTGGTCGAAGACGTCCATGTTGGTGTGGTGGATGCGGGTCCCGTAGTCGAGCGGGTCCTGGATGAACTGGAAGGCCGGCAGCCCGACGTAGTCGAGGGCGCCGTGGTCCGAGCCGCCGGTCTCGCGGGCGACGACGTGGGTCGCCCCCAGGTCGTGGAAGGGCTTCAGCCATTCCTCGAAAATCGGCATGACCGCCACGTTGTTCTGGGCGTAGATGCCCCGGATGCGGCCGCTGCCGTTGTCGAAGTTGAAGTAGCCGGCCAGCTCGGCATGGCCGGGCTTGAGGGTCATCGTCTCGGGATCGGCGAAGTGCTTCTCGACATAGGCCTTCGACCCGACCCAGCCCTTCTCCTCGGCGCTCCAGAGGACGACCCGGATCGTCCGGCGGGGCCTGACCCCGAGCGCCTTGAGAATGCGGACGGCCTCGAGCGAGACGGCGCAGCCGGCGGCGTCGTCGGCCGCCCCGGTGCCCGGGCTCCAGGAGTCGATGTGGCCGCCGAGCATGACGACCTCGCCCGCCTTGTCCGTCCCCGGAATTTCGCCGACCACATTGTAGCCCCGGGGGTCCTTGTCGTAGAACTCCGTCCGGACCTCGACCTCCATCTTGGCCGGCTCCTTGAACTCCTCGACGATCCGGTGGACGCGGTTGTAGTGCTCGGCCGCCAGGATGATCTCCGGCAGGGGGCGGGGGCGCTTGGGGTCGCGGGCCTGGCGGACGCCGCGGGCCAGAACCGTGCCGTACTCGCGCAGGCCGGCCCCGCTTGAGGAAACCAGCACACCCACGCCTTCGGCCCGGAAGAAGTCCTCCAGCTCGTCCAGAAAGCCGCGGACATAATCCGGATCGGGCCGCGTCGCGGCCCGGATGGGGGTCTCCGCCAGGGCGGCCAGGCTGGCCGCGTCGTGGCGCCGGGCGTCGGGGGTGAACTGGGTGGGGACGGGAATCCTCGGCTGGTAGAGGACGATCCGCCCGGCGAGCCGGCCTTGATATTTGGCGAAGTCGGCCTTGGACTTGATGTCGACGCAGAGGGGCGTCCCGACGATCCGGCCCTTGGTGCTCGACCCCCATTCGACCGAGATGGCGATGAGAGGCGCGTAGTGCGGCTCGAGGAGATGAGCCGAGACGTAGCGAACGGCCCAGCCGACGCCGAAATTCTCGTAGGGTTCGAGGGCCACGTGGGCCAGGCCCCAGTCCCTCATCCGCTCCGCGGCCCAGGCGTTGGCCCGGGCGATCTCGGGCGATCCGGTCGGGCGGGGTCCGATGACGTCGGAGAGATAGGCGGCCAGATGGGCCACTCGGCTGTGATGCAGGCCCTCGAACCGGATCTTGTTCATCATGTCCAGGTCCGGCTCGTCGGGTCCGCGCTGACCGGCGGCCAGACCGAGAGCAAGGATCAGGGCCGCCAGGGCGGCGGCGGCGAGACGGGGGGCTTTTCCAAGGATGCGCATCGCGGTCTCCTTTTCCCGTTTAGTGGATCAGGTCGTATGTCCGGGGATATCCGTCCAGCCAACGGCAGCCGTTCTTTCCGAGAACGGCCGCGGCGGCTGCCAAGACGGCCATCGTGAGAATCAGGGCGAACGGTCTCGGGGACGCGCGCATGGGTCCTCCTTGGCCTGGCGGGGGGCAGGTCGGGAGTCTATCGCCGGTCGGCCAACGGCGTCAACGGGCGCGGAGCAGCGGGCCGGCGCGCCTCAGCAGGACGAGCCAGGGACACGGCGCGCATCGCCGGCCACAGGCCCCGGCTCGACGATACCGCCGGAGATGACGGTATTCATGGCCGCCGGGACGGACCAGTCGACGTCGCGGACCTGCGATTCCCTGACCATGATCATGAAGCCCGATGTCGGATTGGGGGCCGTGGGGACGAACAGCCGCAGGATGCAGTCCCCGCTGACTTCGTCCTTCTGAGTGCCCATGACGAAGCCGATCGACCAGACGCCGGCCCGGAAGTGCTCGACCAGAACGACCCGCTTGAGGCCTTGCTGTTCGGGCACTTGGAAAGCCTGGCCGAGCTGACTGCCCATCTTGTAAATCGTCTTGACCAGGGGGATGTGCCTGGTCAGATACCCGAGAAGTCCGAAGACCTTGCGGCCCAGCCAGTTGCGGACGAACAGGCCGAGCAGGTACAAGATGACCAGGACGAGGATCAATCCCAGCCCGGGGATGGAAAATCCGATCTGGCGCTCGATGAGGCGGGCCACCCTCTGGTCCACCGCCAGGTAGAGAAAGCGCAGGACGTAATAGGTCAGGGCGATCGGCAGGAGGGCCAGAAAGCCCCTCATCACGGCCGCGCGCAGATGCTTGGCGATCTTCTTCATGGTTGAGCTTCCCCGGCCGGGAGGATAGACCGCGCCCCGGGGAGAGTCAAGTCGGCAGGGGGCAGGCAGGCCGAGGCCAGGTCTTTGGATTCAAGCCTTCCGCGC
>CAZKXI010000010.1:47022-51323 GCA_964556755.1 uncultured Eubacteriales bacterium | reverse complement strand
GTCGGCAGGGGGCAGGCAGGCCGAGGCCAGGTCTTTGGATTCAAGCCTTCCGCGCCCCTTTGCGACTCAGTCCCGGCCGTGGCCGCAGCCGTGGCTCTGGCCGTGGTGCCCGCAGGCCATGCCGGGCTCGATGCTGGGCAGCGCGCCCGCTTTCAGGGCCTCGAGGGTCCCGCGGACCGTCGGCGCGGGGGCCAGGTACACGCCCAGGCCGGCCGCCCGCAGCTTGGCCAGGGCGCCGCCGCCGATGCCGCCGACCACGATCCCGTCGAGCTTCTCGCCCTGCAGGGAAGCCAGGGGAGCGCAGGCTCCGTGGACGTGATGGAGGTTGCGGTTGGAGACGGCCCGGCAGGCTGAGGTCTCGGTGTCGACGATAAGGAAGCCCGGGGCCGAGCCGAAATGGCCGCAGATAAGGCTGTCGAGGCCTTGGTCCTCTTCAATGGGAATCGCGATATTCATGATGGCTACTCCTTGGCTTGAGATGGCTGACAACCGTGCCTCCGCCTCCGGCCGCCGCCGCAGGAGGTCGGGTGTGGACCCGCCAGGGCGGTTCCGCCCAGCCCCGGCTCGCCTTCTGCTCGGTCATGATAGCGGCAGCACCTCCGCCGGGTGATCTCCACCGGCCCGCCTTCGATGCGCAGGGACTTGCCGTGCAGCAGCGCGTCCGCCGTCTTGCGGTGCGCCGATTCCACGATCCGGCCGAAGGTCGGCCGGGAGACGGACATGCGGGCCGCGGCTTGCTCGTGGTAGAGACCCTCGAAGTCGGCCAGGCGAAGGGCTTCGAACTCGTCCAGGGTCATGACGACCTCGTCGAGCCCGCGGCAGGAGACACCGGCCGGCTTAAAGAGGGGGGCGGCCGGCCGGCCGGCGATTCGACGGGGGCAGAAGGGGCGGGGCATGGCTGAATCTCGCCCCTATTATGAGCAAATGCTCATTACAAGTCAATAAAAAAAGGGCGGCTCCCGAAGGAGCCGCCCTCTCGAACTCGGGCGCTCGGCCCGTCGGACCGTCCGGCCGCTCTATCGGCCGCGCATCCGGCCGCGCCGTCGATCGCCGGCCGCCCTTACTTGGGCTGCTGGGCGGCCTTGATCTGAGCCTCGACCCACTCGGTCGTGACGGACTTGGGCCGCTCCAGCGGCAGGCCCGTGGCCCGGCTCCAGATGAGCTGGGACAGGATGCCGATGGCCCGGCTGACGCCGAAGAAGACCGTGTAGAAGTCGTACTCGGTGACGCCGTAGTAGTACAGCAGGACGCCGGAGTGGGCGTCGACGTTCGGCCACGGGTTCTTGGCCTTGCCGTGCTTCAGCAGGATGTCCGGAGCGACCTGGTAGATGTCGCTGACGACCCGGAACATGTCGTAGTCGGGCAGGTGCTTGAGGGCGAACTCGCGCTGGGCGACGTAGCGGGGGTCGGTCTTGCGCAGGACGGCGTGGCCGTATCCCGGGATGACCTTGCCGCCGTTCAGGGTGTCCCAGAGGTACTTGGTCAGCTGCTCCTGGGTCGGAACGCCGCCGAGGTCCTTCATGGTGTCCATGATCCAGCGCAGGACTTCCTGGTTGGCCAGGCCGTGCAGCGGGCCGGCCAGCCCGTCCATGGCCGCCGACAGGGAGTAGTAGGCGTCGGACAGGGCCGAGCCGACCAGGTGGCAGGTGTGGGCCGAGACGTTGCCGCCCTCGTGGTCGCTGTGGATGCACAGGTACAGCCGCATCAGGTCGTAGAAGTCCGGCTTGTCGATGCCGATCTGGTGGGCCAGGTTGGCCGCCCAGTCCAGCTTCGGATCGGGGGCGATATACTTGGCGCCCTTGTAGCAGCGCATGTAGATGCGGGCCGCGATCTCCGGGAGCTTGGCGATGATGTCCATGACATCTTCGTACATGGGATCCCAGTAGCTGAGCTTGTGCATGCCGGCCCGGTACTGGGCGGCGAACTTGGAGTCCTTCTGCAGGGCCAGGATGGCCAGCGAGAACTGGGTCATCGGGTGCATGTCCTGCGGCAGGGAGTCCAGGACTTTTAGCAGGTAGTCGGGCAGCTGGGCCCGCTTCTTCCAGTCTTCGCCGACGGCCAGGGCTTCCTCGAGGGTCGGGATCTCGCCCATCAGGAGGAGGTAGAAGAGGCCTTCGGGCAGGGGCTCGCCGGTGCCGGGCAGCTTGGGCAGCTTGGCCTGCAGCTCCGGGATGGTGAAGCCGCGGAAGCGGATGCCTTCGTTGGGATCGAGGGCCGAGGTCTCCCAGAGCATGCACTTGATGGAGCGCATGCCGCCGTAGGTCTGGGCGATCGTCGAGTCCCCGATCTTCATCTCGCCATGCTCCTTGAGGATCTTCTGGTACCTCTCGCGCATGGGCCCGATCTTGGCCTGGAATCTTTCCTTGAGTGCCGACATTCGGTGAACCTCCTTTGAGATGGGCGAGATAGAGCCCCTCGCCCGCCCTTGAGGGCACTGCATTATAGCCTTGCCCCAAATCCCAAGTCAATGAATCCCGGCCTCCCGGCGCAGCCCAAGACCTTGATTTTTCGCCTTTTCGCGGCTATTCTGAGGGGGAGCATCCCACTCCAAGGAGAGCGCCATGGCCCCATTGGTCCTGTTTTTGATCATCATCGGCGTCCTGCTGGTGGCCGCCGTCGGCATCTACAACGGCCTCATCGCCCTGCGCAACCGCTGCCAGAACGCCTGGTCGCAGGTGGACGTCCAGCTGAAGCGCCGCTACGACCTGATCCCCAACCTGATCGAGACGGTCAAGGGCTACGCCAAGCACGAGTCCGGCGTCTTCCAGAGCGTGACCGAGGCCCGGACCAAGGCCATGGCCGCCGGCACGGTCAAGGACCAGGGCGCCGCCGAGACGCAGCTGCAGGGGGCCCTCAAGTCGCTGTTCGCCGTGGCCGAGGCCTACCCCGACCTGAAGGCCAACCAGAACTTCATGATGCTGCAGGAGGAGCTTTCCGGGACCGAGGGCAAGATCGCCTACGCCCGGCAGTTCTACAACGACACGGTCATGAAGTTCAACCAGAAGCAGCAGGTCTTCCCCTCCAACCTGATCGCCAACATGTTCGGGTTCAAGGAGCGGGAGTACTTCGAGATCACCGAGGCCGCGGCCAAGGAGCCGGTGAAGGTCCAGTTCTGACCCGGACAGGCTCGGCATGTACGAGCAGATCGCCGCGAATAAGCGCAAGTCCGCGGCCTTGATCTTCCTCTTTATCCTGGCCATCGCCGCCCTGGGCTACGCCTTCAGCTACCTGACCGAGTGGGGCGCGCCGGGGATCGCCGTCGCCGTCGTCTTCGCCCTGGTCTCGGCCCTGGGCAGCTACTACGCCAGCGACAAGATCGCCCTGTCCATCAGCAAAGCCCGTCCGGCGACCAAGGAGGAGTTTCCCTACCTGGTCAACGTGGTCGAGGGGCTGACCTTAGCGGCCGGCATCCCCGCCCCGCGCTGCTACGTCATCGACGACTCCGCGCCCAACGCCTTCGCCACCGGGCGCGACCCGAAGCACGCCGTCATCTGCGTCACCACGGGCCTGCTCCAGAAGATGAACCGGGCCGAGTTGGAGGGCGTGGTGGCCCACGAGATGACCCACATCCGGTTCTATGACATCCGGCTGATGACCCTGGTCGTGGTCCTGGTCGGAATCATGGCCCTGCTCAGCGACTGGATTCTGCGCAGCTTCGTCTGGGGCGGGCGGGCGCGGCGGGGCGGGCGCGACAAGAGCGGCGGCGATGCGATCCTGATCGCCGTCGGCCTCCTGCTGGCCGTCCTGGCCCCCATCGCGGCCACGCTGATCCGCATGGCCATCTCGCGCAAGCGCGAGTTTCTGGCCGACGCCGGCGCGGCCGAGTTGACCCGCTACCCGGCCGGCCTGGCTTCGGCCTTGCGCAAGATCGCCGCTGACCGGGAGCCGTTGGAGGCGGCCAACAAGGCCACCGCCCACCTCTACATCGCCAATCCGCTGCTCGACCACAAGGGCAAGCTGAACCGGCTGTTCAGCACCCACCCGCCGGTCGAGGAGCGGATCGCCGCCCTGGAGAAGATGTAGGGCGTCGTTCGGCCGCGCGCCGGGACTGTTCTTAGGTTATTGCATCGAAAGGCCGTTCCGGCTATAATCCCGCCGCTTCCCCGGGCGGGGCCGTAGTTCAGTTGGTTAGAACGCTGGCCTGTCACGTCAGAGGTCGCGAGTTCAAGTCTCGTCGGCCCCGCCATTCCTTTCCCCGCGCGTTGTCCAGGCCCCCCTCTCTCTGTAGGGGGGCAGGGGGGTAGATTCCAAGATTCTTAACTGGGGAACGCGCGGGGCAATCTTGGCGCGTTGTCCAGGCC
>CAZKXI010000010.1:0-46922 GCA_964556755.1 uncultured Eubacteriales bacterium | reverse complement strand
AAGATTCCTAACTGGGGAACGCGCGGGGCAATCTTGGCGCGTTGTCCAGGCCCCCCTCTCTCTGTAGGGGGGCAGGGGGGTAGATTCCAAGATTCTTAACTGGGGAACGCGCGGGGCAATCTTGGCGCGTTGTCCAGGCCGAAAAGGCCCTATTCGGGAGTAGGGTGGGTAATACACTAAGAAGAACTGGAAGCGCTTTGGGCAGAAGCGCTGACATATCCCCCCTCTCTTACCGATCATGTCTCCAAAACAGCCGTGATGCGGGAACGTCCCTGAGCCATGGTGCGCATGTTTGACACTTTGGCGAGGACGCGTCTAGAATCGGGGTGATCCAGAAGCGCCCCGGGAGGCTGCGGTCGTCGAAGAGGGTCGAACCGGATGGGGGACATCCTCCGGAGTCATCCTGCGGATTTGAGGGAGGGGCGACACCATGAAAGACAAGACTCTGCTGGGGGTTGGAGCGCTTGCCGGTCTCGCCTGCTTGGTCTTGTTCATGCTCTTCGTGAAGCCGAGCTTTTTGCTAGTCTTCGGCCGGGCTAAAGCAGTCGGCGAGATCCACGACAGCGACCAATGGCTTCGCATGTATAACTCGGGCGCCGAGATCACGTTCTACAAGATCAAGGTCGCCTACCGGGTCGACGTCAAGACCTTCCACCGGTCCGGGCGGATCGACAAGCTTCCCGAAAGCGGCCAACTGGACGTCTATTACTTCCCGCTGATTCCCTCCGCCAGCTTCTTGAGCAGGCCGCCCAATCTCTTGGAGTATGCCTTCTGGCTTATCCTCGGATTCATGGCGTTTTGCATCGGATTCACCGGAGCGGTGATGGTTTTGCGGGACTAGGAGGCGGCACGATGACTGACCCAAAGGACGCGAAAGACCGGAAGCGGCGTGGGATCGGATCTCGCATCCTGAGAGGGATTCTGATCGGGCTGGGTTCGGTTCTCCTGATTCTGATCGCGCTCTTCGCCTGGGTCTATTTCGCGGTGATCGCGGGCCCGGACCCTATGGAAATGTCCGAATTCCACCCCTTCAAATCGCCGCAAGCCAAGGCGCGCTATCTGGCCCTCGAGGACCGGCAGGCCCGCCGGTGGCCGCTCGCCTCGGAAGAGAGGCTGGTCCAGACGTCCTTCGGCACAACGTTCATGAGGATCAGCGGGCCGCCGGACGCGCCTCCGCTGGTCCTGCTGCCCGGGGGCGGGTCCTGCTCCCTGATCTGGCACGCGAACATCGAGGCCTTGTCGGAGGGATACCGCACATATGCCCTCGACAACATCTACGACTACGGGCGAAGCGTCTATACCCGGGAGATGAAGGACGGGGCGGACATGGCCGCCTGGCTTCATGAGCTGTTCGACGCCCTTCAGCTGGAGGGGAAGGTGCGGCTTGTCGGGTATTCGTTCGGCGGCTGGGCGGTCGGCCAATACGCCCTGCGCCACCCGGAACGACTGGACAGGCTGGCGCTCGTCGCTCCCGCCTTCACGGTGCTCCCGCCGCCGAGCCTGTACCTGCTGCGCATGATCGCGACACTGATTCCGGCGCGGGGCTTCTCCCGCATGATCATGTACTGGGTCTGGAAGGACCTGGCCGAGCAGGGCGAGTCCGGCCGGCGGCTTGTGGAAGACCGGATCGACTACTACACGCTGTCCTTGCGGAGCTTCAAGTTCAAGCGGCCGATCAACCCGACGGTGCTCTCGGACGGCGATCTCCAAAGACTGACCATGCCGGTGCTCTTCCTGGCCGGCGGGAACGAGACGGTCTACGACGCGAGCGCCGCCGCGGCCAGGCTCCGCCGGGTCAACCCCGGCATCCGCTCCGAGATCATCCCCGGCACAGGTCACGACCTGATGTTCACCCACACGGAGACGGTCAATAGGATCTTGCTGGATTTCCTGAAGTGAATGAAGGCCCAACCGCTCTGAGCCGTTGATTTGACCCCCGCGGCCCGTCCGGCTATAGTTCGGCTCGCCCATGAGAATCGATCGGCGCCGTTTTTTAGGTCTCGCCGGCGCCGCCGCGGCGGGCGCGCTCGCGTCCGGGGCGTCGGCCCGCGGAGCCCGCGGATTCCGGCCCGGCCCGCTCGGCGCTTCACTCGGAAACTCCCAGCCGCCACCCGGTGACGCGCTTCTCCCGCGCCTGGACGGCAACCGCTTCTTCACTTTCAACTCGGTCATCCGGGTCAACCAGATCGAGGTCCGGCGCGACCGCGTCGAGGGCGAGGACGAGGCCGCCGTCCACACGCCCGAGGCCGTCCGCTCCCTGCGGTCGGCCTTCGCCGCGGGCTTCCCCGGCGGCCGCATGACCTGGGCCCTGAGCTGGCTGGCCCTGCGGGATGACCGCCCCAACTACCGGGAGATTCGCCGCCTGGTCAAAGGCTTTCACGACGAGTTCGGCGACGAGGTCACGTTCATCCCGGGCGGCTACTTCGCCCCGATGTATAACACCCGGGACGAGGTCAACCGCGACCTGCATGAGGCTCTGCAGGCCGTGTCGGACATCGTCGGGGGCGGTTACCGGCCCCGCAGCGTGCTGGCCGGCTTCCTGGCTTCGGACAGCCTTCGCTGGCTGGCCGAGCGGGAGGGCATCCACGTCTGCCAGGGCAACATCTGGAGCCAGTACGCCATCGATAACGGCGACGGCGACGGATCGATCGCCTATCCCTACTACCCGAGCCGGGAGCACTTCCTCAAGCCGGCCCAGGGCCGCGGGGACCTCATCGACTGCGTCAACCTGGACGGCTGGACGTGCGATTTTCTGGCCGCGCGCCGGGCCGGTTTCGCCGACGGTTTCAACAGCCGCATGGGCGTCGGCCCCATCGAGACGGTTCGCAACCTGGGGCATGAGAGAGGCCTGGCCCAAATGCTGGCCACGACCGCGGTCCATTTCGACGCGGGCTTCCGGCTCAACGGCTTCGCTTGGGTGACCGACTGCTGGGAGGTCTGCCTGGTCATGCAATTCGGCGGCCTCGAGGTCCTGACTCGCTGGCTGACCGAGATGCGGCGGAGGTGGCCGGAGGCGCTGTGCCCCACCCAGGGGGAATTCGGCCAGGCTTGGCAGGAGCGCTTTCCTGACAACGCCGGTCTCGACTACCGGTTCGTCCAGCGCGGCTCGGGCATCGGCGGCTCGGACGCCGACAAGGAGATCCGCTGGTTCATGAACCGGGACTTCCGGCTGGCTTTGCTGCGCGACTGGAGGTCGAACGGGCCGGAGTCGGTCATCGACTTCACCCGCTACGATCTTCCCGCGAAGGAGCCCGAGGGGATGGGGCGCAATTGGAGCCTCCTGAACCGGATCAATCAAAAAGGGACTCGCCCCCAGGACGCTCCCGTCTCTTTGGCCGGCCTCCCGGAGGAAGACCGGGCGATCATCGGCCGCCGCTATCCGCAGCTGATCAAGGGCTTGTAATCTCCTGGCCGGCAGCTGCGAGATTCGGTTCAGATCACGTACCAGCTCTTCGATAAGGAGTCGGTCAGAGTCCCGGCTTTATAGGCGACCGAGACCGTGACCTTGATGGTCACGGTCGTGTTCATGACAGGTCCCGCGTACCAGTGCAGGGCTTCGATCGTCCAGTTCGCTTCCGTATTGGCTTTGACCAGGATCTTGTTGCTGAGGTCTCCCGTGGCGTTGTCGCCGAAGGTGATGGTCCCGGTCATCCAGATGTCTTCGCTCTCGGCGTTTTTATAGGTTCCGTTGATTTGAATCGGCGTCCCATTGGGATCCTGGCTCCAGACCTTGATTTCCGTCACATCGATGGAATTCGGATTGACCGGATCCGGCGTCGTCGTGGGCGTGCTGCTCTTGCAAGCGGAAAGCAGGATTAAAACCAGAGCCAGTGCGAAAGCCGTCTTGATTGCCGGGAGCTTCATGGGATACCTCATACTGTCGAGATGGGAGGCATTATATGAAGAATCCACCCGATAGCAAGGGATATCTTTCGCCGCTTGTCACGGTCGCGGCGAAGGCTTATCATCTCCCTCAGAGAGAGGAGGAGCCGATGAAAAAGAGCATTCTCGCCCTGGTTCTCGTTTCCCTCGTCGTCGCTCCGGCCTTGGCCCAGACCAGGCTTGACGTCAAGACCAAGCTGACGGAGAAGATGGAGCTCAAGGGGGTCAAGCACGGCGCCATCTTCTATCTGGAGAAGGCCGGCTACAAGATCGTCGAGATCAAGCCCGAATACGCCGTCTGGCTGACCGACTTCACGGAGAAGAGGCTGGAGGGGAACAAGTACGCCATCGCCTTCACGGTAAAGATCGCCAAGCCCAAGGTCCTCGGCGAGGGGGAGGTCCTGGCCAAGCAGGACCTGGAGAGCGAGTTCTCCTTCGATCCCAAGATCCTCGACACGGACACGGGCTTCGTCAAGTTCATCAAGGCCAAGGTCAAGGACTCCAAGGAGAAGGATCAGATCGAGGCCATGCAGATCGGCAAGCTGGCCGCCGACGCGGTCCAGACGATGCTGGCCGGGATCGCGAAATAGGCGCCCCGGGCAAGGCCCTCCGCTCCGAAGGATGTCCGGGAGGAGATGCCTAATCGTCCTCGCCGGCGGCGTGACGGTGCGGCCTTGGCGGGACCGAGGGAGGAATGATGTTCCGGATTCGCCGCATCTTCAGCGACTCCCTGCCGATCGATAGGGATCAAATCGAGCAAGCTCTATCCATCCTGCGGGCCCAGTTTCCCCTCGTCCGGGAGGAGGAAGTCCAGAAGATCCCCGGCCGGCTGCTGAGGCCCCACCGGCATACGATGCCCGGCCTGTTGTTCGTGGCCGACGATATCCGGACCAAGCGGGTCAAGGGCTTCGCCTATATGCTTCGCGATCCCGACCTGAGATTTCTCTACCTGGACTATCTTGCGGCGCCCAAGGGCATGACCGGCCGCGGCGTCGGCGGAGCCCTCTACCAGAGAGTCCGTGAGGAAGCCTTGCAGTCCGGCGATGTAGGCGCCTTCTTCGAATGCCTTCCGGATGAGCCGTCCCTCTGCCGCGATCCCGAGATCCTCAAGGAGAACAGGGCCCGGCTTAGGTTCTATGAGGAATTCGGGGCTCGCCCCATCGCCGGGACGGCCTACGAGACGCCGGTCAAGCCGGGCGACGACAATCCGCCCTTCTTGGTCTTCGACGATCTCGGCCGCGGCGTCCCCCTCAGGAGGGAGGCGGCCCAGCGCATCGTCCGCTCCATTCTGACGACGAAATATCCCAAGTACTGTCCCCCCGAATACGTGGACGCCGTGGCGGCTTCGTTCCGCGACGATCCCGTCCGCCTCCGTGCTCCCCGCTATGCGGCCGCGAAGGCCGATCCCCCCGACTTGGCTTCGATTCCCGAGGACCGCAAGATCCGCATCGTCTTCAGCCGCCAGCACGTCATCCACCACATCCGCGAGCGGGGCTATGTCGAGGCGCCTGTCAGGATTCCGGCCATCCTAAAAGAGATCGGGCCGAGCGAGCTTTCGGCTTCCGTCGAGATGAAGACTTTCTCCGAGGCCCATATCCGGCGGGTGCACGACCCGAGCTTGGTGGACTTCATCAAGCGCATCAGCGCCGCCCTGCGCCCGGATGAATCCGTGTATCCCTATGTCTTCCCTATCCGCAACGCCGGGCGGCTCCCCGATGATCTGGAGATCCGGGCTGGATACTACGAGATCGACACCTTCACACCGCTGAACGGGAACGTCTTCCCGGCGGCCAAAGCGGCTGTCGACTGCGGTCTGACCGCGGCTGAGCGCCTGACGCTGGGCGACCGGCTGGCCTATGCCTTGGTCCGCCCCCCGGGGCACCACGCGGAGCGACGGGTCTTCGGCGGCTTCTGTTACTTCAATACGGCCGCCGTGGCGGCTGACCACCTATCTCGCTGGGGCTTGGTGGCGGTTCTGGACATCGACTATCATCATGGCAACGGGACCCAGGAGATCTTCTTCGAGAGGAAGGATGTCCTGACGGTATCTATCCATGGGCATCCTCAGTTCGCTTACCCCTATTTCAGCGGCTTCGCGGACGAGAAAGGCCGGGGCGAGGGGACCGGCTACAATTTCAACTTCCCTTTGCCCGAGACGGTTTCTCCCCAGCGCTATAAGCTCACCTTGGGGCGGGCCCTGCGCCGGATCTCCCAATTCCGGCCGTCCTTCCTCGTCGTCTCGCTGGGTTTGGACACGGCCAAGGGGGATCCCACCGGTACCTGGGCCCTCAAGGGAAAGGATTTCGCTGAGGTCGGCTGGATGATCGGGCTTCTCCGGCTCCCGACCCTCGTCGTTCAGGAGGGGGGATACAACACCCGGAATCTGGGCTTGAACACGCGGCGATTCTTTGAGGGGCTGTATCGTTCGTATTACCAAATCCCTCGGATCAAGCTGCCCAAGCCGAATCCCTCCGGGCCGCCGAGGTAGAACGACGGGATGGACTCGCGATCGAGGGAGGCGGGTCCGCGGAAAGGCTGACGGCCGGCTTTGGTTTCGCGGACGCCGAAGACGTTCGGCTTCTCACGCCGGACACCCCCTTCGCCATCGGCTCGGTCACCAAAACTCTCCCGACGGCGGCCGTCCTCCTGTTCCGGGACGTAGGCTAGCTCGATCTCGATGCTTCCGCTTCGGACCATGTTCCGGAGTATGCGCCGCTGGGTCGAGACCTGGCCGGATGAGGACATCTTTGTCGCCGTGCTCAACAATATCGGGGGAGCGCACGCCGGAAAGTTAGGCCGAAGCTTGGGCGAGATCCTGTCCGGCCGGGAAGCCCTTCGTCCAGCTCCTAGGATAGCGGTCGGCGTCCGTCCCGCCTGGTTCTCTGAATATGTCGGGACCTACCGGATCGGTGGCGAGCCTGGCGCGACCAGCCGGGGGAAAATGTCTCGAAGCAGGCGCGTCCGGATCTCCCGGTCCAGGTCGTCGGTGCCGACAGCGGAAGCTGCTGCGGCCGGGCCCGGCCCGACCGTGGCATAGGTGTTGTAGGCGACGACGTAGGCCGCGCGGGCCGCAGGATCCAGGTAAAAGTGGCTGACGAAGCCGTTCTGATGGCCGCTGTGGGCGATGAAGGTCCGGCCGAAGCGCGTCTCGATGAAGAAGATCAGGCCTTGCGATTCCGCTGAAGGCCCCTGGCTGGCCGCCGGCGGCGCCTCGGGCTCGATGGCCATCGCCGGCTGGAACATCTCTTCCAGGGACTCCCGCTTCAGGATCCCGTCGTAGTCCTCCCGCTTGGCCGGGTTCCCCATTAGAAAGTCCAGGTATTTGGCGAAGTCGGCCATCGGCGCGTTGAGGCCGCCGTTGGAGACGGTGACGCCGGTATCGGGGTCGAAGGGGGCAGGGGTCAGGACCCCGTCCGCGCGGTAATAGCTGCGGGCCCGGTTCTTCAGGAGGTGGCGGGGCGTGGCGTCGAAATAGCTCTCGCGCATGTCCAGGGGCCGGAGGATGTTCTTGTCGACGTAGACCTCGTAGTCCTCGTTGGTCAGCCGTTCGATCGTCAGACCGAGAAAGATGATGCCCGGATTGGAATAGCTGCGCCGGCTGCCCGGCTTGAACTCGATCTCGGTGTAGGGGAGCATGGCCGCCACCTGCTCCCAGCGCGGCGGCTCGAAGGGCTGCCAGTCCTTGTCCCGCCAGGGCCAGGTCGCGCTCCGGAATCCGGCGCTGTGGGTCAGGAGGTGGCGGAGGGTGATCTCCGACATGTCCCCGAACGGGTCGCGGACCCGCCGCAGCTCCGGGACGTAGGTGACGATCGGATCGTCGAGCTTTAATAGCCCGCGATCGCGGAGCTGCATGATGGCGATCCCGGTCATGGTCTTGGTGATCGAGGCCCAGTGGTAGATGGTGTGGTCGCCGGCGGGGGCGCCTGTGTCCAGGTTCCCGACTCCGAAGTGGGCTTGGTCCAGGACCCGATTGTCGCGCAGGATGAGGACGGAGCCGCCGACGATGCCGGCCCGGGCCATCCCGTCCGCGAAAAAGCTCCGGAAGTCGGCCAGGGCCTTCTTCAGCTCCGAGGCGGGTCGAGGAGGCTGCGGCGTACCGGCCGAGGCCGCGGGCGGTGGGAAGATCAGGCCGAATGACATCGCGCCGATCAGCCCGGCGGCGCGCAGGGCGGCCGGGAGGGAGGGGAGGCGGATCATGGCGGTCTCCTTCGGAAATCTCAGGCGTGGGAGGCTTGCGCCCCCTGGCTTTGCCCGGCGCCCAGGCGGCGCTCGCGCTGGACGAGGACGACCAGGCCGACGGCCAGGGTCACCGCGAAATGGCACATCACGGAGGGCAGGAGGCCGGCCGGCTCATGGACGACCAGGCGCAGGAAGAGCGACGGCAGGACAAAGCCCAGCACCCCGGTCTGGATGCAGGCCAGATGGCCGCGGGCATCCGCGTCTTCGACGCCGGCCATGCGCAGGGCCGGCCAGAAGATAAGGACGGCCATGCCCAGCTGGTAGAACATCCCGTAGGCCAGCTCGAAGGCGGGACCATGGAAATAGCGGGCCGTGACCGTCTGGCAGACGGAGCGGGTGATGGCGCCCGGGTCCAGGGCGATCCAGGCGCTCATGGCCGCGGCCGCGGCGAAGAAGGTGGCGGGGATGAGGGCGCGGCGCGGCGCCCGGGGGAGCAGCCGGTAGACGAGCCAGATTCCCACGGGGGGGAGCCAGGTGATGTCGAGGAAGGCGATCCGGGAGTAGACCAGGGCTGTCGGGCGGGCGCAGACGGCGACTTCCGCGAACTGGTAGCCGGCCAGGAGGATGAGGATAAGGGCGGCGGGGCGGAGGATCGACTTGCGGCCGGGACTGTTCAGGACCCAGGCGGCGGCTAAAAGCTCCAACAGCCCCGTGGCGATGGCCAGTGCGGGCGAATAGGAAGGCATGGGCCTCTCCCTCCTTATGGGGGCGATTATACCGCAACTCGCCGCCGCCCGATAATGAGCAGACACATACGAATTCGGTATGTGTCTGCTCACTCAAGGCTCCGGAACGGTTTGGGGGCCCTGCGGCATGACGGCGATCCGGGCCGACGGGCCCCGGTCCGCGGCAAGCCGGCGAATCGTCCCGGGCAGGTCTCGGCAGGGGACGAGATGGACGCGGCGGATCTCGTCATCCGAGAGGCCGTCGGCATAGAGGTGGATCTCGGCCCGAGCCTGGATCTGAGTTTGAATCTGGGCTTGCCACTGGTCCTGGATGGGCGCGGGAGCGCTCATGATCCGGCGCAGGACCTCGCCGGGCGTCCGGCCGCCGGCCATGAGGGACTCGAAGGCGCTCCCGGCCGGGATCCCCTCCCGGCATTCGGAGGCGCAGACGATGGCCCCGCCCTCCTTGACGACGCGGGCGGCCGCGCTCATGCCCTTGACGGCCTGGTAGACGTTGAGGTCCAGGGGCCGTCCTGAGTTTGTGGTGACGACGATGTCATAGAGCCCGTCCGCGGGCACCATGGCCGTCTCGCGAACGAAGGCGCAGCCGCGGCGATGGGCCTCCCGCCAGGCGCCGGCGAAGACGCCGGTCACTTCCTTGGCCGAGTTCAGGGCCACGTTCAACAGGAAGGCCGTTCGGCCGCGCCCCCAGGCCAGAAGACGCTCCAGGACCTCGCTCGCTTCGCGCCATATCGGATTGCCGTCGATCCGGCCCCACGTCGCTCCGGGGTCGGCGATCATGCCGGCGTCATGATTGCCGAGGACCGTGGCCTGGCCGGCCATACCCGGCATGATCGATTTGGGTCCGCCGGAGAAGCCGGCGAACAGATGCGGCTCGATGAATCCGACCAGGACAAGGAGGCCGCACTCTGGCAGAGCGGCGTTGAGCCGAATCTCGTGGCCGAAGGAGGAGGGTCCCAGGCCGACTTGAGTGGCCGGATCGAAGGCGTCGTTCTGTATGATCCGGTAGCCGGAGGCGATCTCGGATCCCAGCATCTCGGCCAGCTCTTCGGGCGGGCTGGGCCGGTGGGTGCCGAGGGCATTGAAGAGGATGATGTCCTTGCGAGGGATTGGGCGCAGCTCCCCCAGAACCGACTCCAGGAGGAGGCGGCGGGGAAGCGGGCGGGTGACATCACTAAAGACGACGCCGACCGGTCTATGCTCACCGGCGATTTCGGCTAATGGGAGGGAATCGATCGGGCTCCGAAGGGCGTCTCGCACGGCCGCTCCGGGATCGGCCAAGCCCGGCCGGTGTTGAGGCTCGATGATCTTGGGATGGAGGCCGTCGGGAAGGTCGAGATCGAGGCCCATTGCGCCGTACGCCAGGTGAATCCGCATCGCTTGTCTCCGAAGGCTGCTTTTGCCGGTGGCTATTATAAGCGGATTCGGCCTCGGTCGCCCATAGGTGCATCGAAGGGTGATTCTCGCGCCCCCATCATTCCGATGTGGTTTTATTTGTTATATCGTCATACCCACGGGATTTCTAGATTTGCCTTCGGTATTCTTGGAAGGGCTAAGTTGTATCGTTATGGTGCGATTGGCAGGCACGGCATTTCCCTGCGGCATTTCCAGCCTGGCGTAAACAAAAAGTTCGGGAGTTATGTATGGTGTCCCCCTAATTATTGACTTCGGGGGCGGGGGGGCCTATACTTTAGGGCGAATCGTTGGGGGCGAACGGTTTCGACGGAGACAGTGAAGCAGACGCCGCATGCCGAGATCCCATCTCTCTCGTTAAACGGTGGACCCAAGAAGTGCAGAACCTCTGCCCCTCGCTGCTTAATAGCTAGCAGCCGTTCCTCCGGCCCTCTCCCGCGGGGCCGCCGGAGCGCCGACCAGCGGGATAGCGAACCGGGCCTCGCCTCGAGCCCGGCGGGCGAACCTTCAGAGGCTGGCCGAGCGGACCCTTCCTCGCCGGGTCCCGCGAGGCGAGAACAAAGACGAGGATAAGCACGTAGAGGCGTCTCGCGGAATGCCTTCGGACGCGGGTTCGATTCCCGCCGCCTCCACCACAGCTCTGCCATGCGCGCCTTCGATAGACGGAAGCCCCAGGGCCGGGCCGCCGCGGCCGTCGCCGCGGCCGCCCTCGGTTTCGCCCTCCTCCTCTGCCCGGCGGCCGCCGCCCAGCAGCGGACCATCATCCTCGATCCCGGGCACGGCGGCCTGGACGCCGGGGCCAAAGGCAAGTTCGGGGCCGTCGAGAAGGACGTGGCCCTGGCCATCAGCCTCAAGCTCCGGGCCCTGATCGAGAGCAACCTGTCCTACCGCGTCGTCCTGACCCGGGACAAGGACATCGACGTCTCGCTGGAGAACCGGGCCGCCCTGGCCAACAACAACGACGCCGCCGTCTTCGTCAGCATCCACGCCAACGGCTCCTTCCGCAAGAAGGCCCGCGGCTCCGAGACCTTCTTCCTCAGCCTCAACGCCACGGACGAGGAGTCGCGCAAGACGGCCTACCGCGAGAACACCGGGGCCGAGGCTGGGCAGCGGATCGTGGAGGACGACAAGGACCTGGTCCAGATGATCCTCTGGGACATGGCCCAGTCGGCCTACGTCCGGCAGAGCTCCCGGCTGGCCGAGCTGATCCAGGCCGAGCTGAACGTCCTTCTCCAGACCGAGAACCGCGGCATCAAGCAGGCCGACTTTGTGGTCCTGCGCGGCGTGGCCTGCCCGGCCGTCCTGGTCGAGGCCGCCTTCATCTCCAATCCCGAGGAGGAGCAGAAGCTGACCGACGACGCCTTCCAGGGTCGCGTGGCCGAGGCCGTCTTCCGCGGCCTGGCCGCCTACCTGCGCCTCCTGGGACGGGATTGAGCCGGCCATGTCCAAGCTCCGCTCCCTGCGCGTCCCGGTCCTGGCCGTCCTGCTGGTCGGCCTGGTCATCCTCTTCATCCTCGGCATCTCGCCCGAGCGGATCGCCCGCCCCTCGGGGATGCCCGAGGCCCCGGTCGATCCCGCGGCCCTGAAAGCCGAGACCAAGACCGTGACCCTCTTCTTCCAGCGCGAGGAGGACGGGATGTTCGTGCCCGAGACCCGGACCATCGCCGCTTCGGGGAACATCGCCCGGGAAGCCGAGGCCGTCCTGGGCGAGCTGATCAAGGGCTCGGCCGACGGCCTGGCCTCGGCTTTGCCCCCCGAAGCCAAGGTCGGCCGGGTCTTCGTCACCAAGGACGGGACCGCCTACGCCGACTTCTCCAAGGACCTGGTCGAGGGCCACCCCTCCGGATCGGAGGCCGAGAAGGCCACCGTCTACGCCATCGTCAACACCCTGGCCCGGAACTTCAAGACCGTCAAGAAGGTCTTCATCCTGGTCGACGGCGAGGAGAGAGAGACCCTCGACGGCCACGTCAGCCTGAGCCGGGCCATCGCGCCCGATTTCTCCCTGGTCGTCCAAGACTGATGGCCGAGCGGCCCCGCATCGCCATCGTCGGCTTCCCCAACGTGGGCAAGTCGACCCTCTTCAACAAGCTGGCCCGGCGGCGCATCTCGCTCGTCCACTCGCTGCCCGGCATGACCCGCGACCGCGTGGCGGCCGTCGTCCGGCTGCAGGACCGCGAAGTGGAGCTGGTCGATACCGGGGGCTTCATCGACGCGACGGACGGGGCCGAGCCTCTGGCCGCGCGGGTCCACGATATGGCCTGGCAGGCGGCCCGGGAGGCGGACGTCCTGCTCCTGGTGGTGGACGGGAGGCGCGGGCTGATGCCGGCCGAGAAGGGCCTGTATCAGGAGCTCCGCCGCCTGGACAAGCCGCTGGTGGTGGCCGTCAACAAGATCGACACCGACCGGCCCGGCCCCGAGGCGGCCGAGTTCTACCGCTTGGGCGCGGCGACCCTCCACTTCGTCTCGGCCGAGCACAAGGTCAATTTGGACGACCTGGAGCGCGACCTGATCGGCCGCCTCCCGGCGGTCGCGGCCGGGGAGGCGGCGTCGGCCGAGCGGCCCCTGCGCCTGGCCGTCATCGGCCGGACCAACGTCGGCAAGTCCTCGCTGACCAACCGGCTCTGCGGCCAGGCGCGCCTCATCGTCTCGGAGCTGCCGGGGACGACCCGCGACAGCGTCGACGTCCTGATCCGGCGCGGCGAGCGGTCCTATGTCCTGGTCGACACGGCCGGCATCCGCAAGCTGAGCAAGACCGGCGACGAGCGCGAGTCGGCCGGGGTCATCAAGTCGCGCAAGGCCGTCGAGCGGGCCGACGTGCTCTGTCTCCTGCTCGACGCGGCCGAGTTCCCGACCCGCCAGGACGCCGCGGTGGCCCAGCTGGCCAAGGACTCGGGCAAGCCCCTGGTCGTGGCCGTGAACAAGTGGGACCTGGTCCGCGAGGGGGCCCTGACGGAAGCGGAGGTCGAGCGGCGGGTCTTCGCCCGCCTGGAGTTCATCCGCTACGCCCCGGTCCTGACGGTCTCGGCCCTGACCGGGAAGCGGGTCATCAAGATCCTGGACGAGGCCGAAGAGGTCTGGAAGGCCGGCTCCCGCACGATCGGGACGGCCGAGCTGAACCGCTTCCTGGACGGGGTTCACCACGCCAATCCGCCCATGACCCCCTCCGGGCGGCGCTTCCGGATCAAGTACATGACCCAGGCCGGAGTCCTGCCGCCCGCCTTCCGGCTTTACGCCGGGGGGCAGGCCGCCTTCGCTCCCGCCTCGGCCCGCCATTTCGAGAGCCGCCTGCGGGAGGCCTTCGGCTTCCGCGGCAGCCCGATCCGCCTCTTTCTCAAGGGCGCCTAATTTGACTTTAAAGCCTCAAATCGTTTATATATGGGTTTCCATTCGTCGTTGGACGGACAGTCCAAGGAGGTCACGATGTCGGATAAGCGCGCGTCCCGCCTCATCGTTGCGGCCCTGACCCTGGTCCTGGTCTTCGCCGCTTTCGGCTGCCAGAAGCTCAGCGTCAAGAAGCTGACCGGCAACTACCACTTCAACAAGGCCAACAGCCTCTTCATCGACAACAAGTACAGCAAGGCCATCGCCGAGTACCAGTCGGCCCTCAGCCAGAACCCCGAGCTCATCGACGCGTACCGCTTCCTGGGCGAGAGCTACAAGGCCCTCTATGTCCCGGGCAAGGAGACGGCCGAAAACAAGGAGCGCGCCGACAAGGCTCTGGAAGCCCTCCAGAAGGCCTTCGACGCCGACAGCAACAACAAGGACATCATCTACTCGCTCGGCGACATGTACGACAAGCTGCGCGACTTCGACAACGCCGAGAAGATGTACCTGCGAATCATCGATCTCGAGCCCGGCAACATGAACAACTACTACATCATCGCCGAGTTCTACAAGCGCTACGCCTCGGAGAAGAAGGAGCTGAAGGAGAAGGCGGAGCAGATGTACATCCGGCGCATCGAGACGGATCCCGAGAACGTCCAGGGCTACGCCTACATGGCCAACTACTTCGACCAGCTGTCGCCCACCGAGTTCAAGGACAAGTTCGACAACGCCCTGGTCTACCACAAGATGCGCCAGCAGCTCGAGCCCGAATCGGCCGAGATCTACTACACCATCGGCGTCAACCGCTTCAACAAGGCCTACCAGCTGCAGAACTTCCTCGGGGAGCCCGAGAAGCGGGCCGCCGCCGCCGAGGCCGAGCAGAACCTGCTCAAGGCCATCGAGATCGACCCCGTCTTCCCCGACGCCTACGCCTATATGAAGATCCTCTACATCAACGTCCACGCCAAGCTCTACCCGGAGAAGGAAGGCCGCTACACCGAAGAGGCCAACCGCTACGGCGACAAGTTCACCGACGCCCGGACCAAGCAGCTCGAGCGGATGAAGCTGGAGAAGGAGCTGAAGAAGACGACCTGAGGCCGTCCCGCCGCCGCCCGTCCCGAGTCCCCTTCCGCCCCCGCGGGCGGCGGGGGATTCGTTTTTTAGGGCCGATAGCAACCCTTCGCCCCGTTCCGGGAGGGAAAAGCGGTTTGGGGGATCGGCCGACGGCGGAGAAGCGCCGGTTGAGCCCGTATCGGCACTCCCTTGATGGAGAGCTGCCGACGTGATAGAGCCGGGACTCTGGGCCCCCATCCGAGTATCGGTGAAGGCTCAACCAAGCAGCCGGGACGATCCCCCGAACCGCTCCTTCCGGAATGGGGCGATGGCCTCAAAAAAGGCGGCAACAGGCTGTTGACACGGCGGCGGGGATTTAGTATCTTATTGCATCATTTTGCCTTACGACTCAATCCGCGTATTGCAATAAACTTTTCTCTCGAGGATGGCGCGAATGAAGACTTTTGTCCCAAAAAAGGACGACATCGAACACAAATGGTGGCTCATCGACGCCGACGGCAAGATCCTCGGCCGGCTGGCCACGGAAGCGGCCGTTCTGCTGCGCGGCAAGCACAAGCCGACCTTCGCCGCCTTCGTCGATACGGGCGATTTCGTCGTCGTGATCAACGCCGCCAAGATCAAGGTCACGGGCCGGAAGCCGGCCGACAAGGCCTACTACTCCCACTCGGGCTACCCGGGCGGGTTGAAGACCGAAGTCCTGCAGGACCTCCTGGCCCACAAGCCGGAAGAGGTCGTCAAGCGCGCCGTGTGGGGCATGATCCCCAAGAACAAGCTCGGCCGGGCGGTCTACAAGAAGCTCAAGGTCTACCGCGGGGCCGAGCATCCGCATGCCGCGCAGAATCCCCAGGAACACCGGTTCTGATCAGGAGGCAGCTGCATTGAGTCTCATCCAGTACTACGGCACAGGCAAGCGGAAATCCGCGGTGGCCCGGGTCTTCCTGCGCTCCGGCAAGGGGGATCTGACCCTGTTCGTCAACAAGCGGCCGCGGACCTTCGAGGCGTACTTCCCGACCGAGTCGCACCGGCTGACCATTCGCCAGCCCCTGCAGCTGACGGAGACGGCCGATAAGTTCGACGTCTTCATGCGGATCGAGGGCGGCGGCGTGCACGCCCAGGCCGAGGCCCTGCGCCTGGGCATCACCCGGGCCCTGATCGAGTTCAGCCGCGAGCTCAAGCCGGCCCTCAAGGCGGCCGGGCTGGTCACCCGCGACGCCCGGATCAAGGAGCGCAAGAAGTACGGGCTGCTCGGCGCCCGCAAGGCTCCGCAGTACCACAAGCGCTAAAGGAGACGGACGTGGTTTCAGTATCCATGAAAGAGCTTCTCGAGGCCGGCGTCCATTTCGGGCACCAGACCAAGCGCTGGAATCCCAAGATGAAGGAGTTCATCTTCGGCCAGCGCAACGGCGTCTATATCATCGACCTGCAGAAGACGATCAAGGTCTTCAAGGAGGCCCTCCAGTTCGTCAAGGGTCTGTCCACCGAGGGGCGCGAGATCCTCTTCGTCGGGACCAAGAAGCAGGCTCAGGACATCGTCCGCGACGCCGCCACCAAGTGCGGCGCCTCGTACGTCAACCAGCGCTGGCTGGGCGGCCTGCTGACCAACTTCAAGGTCATCCGCGGCTCGATCGACAAGCTGGTCGAGCTGGACGAGATGCGCGAGGACGGCCGCTGGGACCTGCTGAGCAAGAAGCAGCAGTCGCGCATGGAGAAGGTCTACCGCAAGCTGAGCAAGAACCTGGGCGGCATCAAGACCATGACCCGGATGCCCGGGGCCCTGTTCGTCATCGACTCGTCCAACGAGGAGATCGCCCTGCAGGAAGCCCAGAAGATGAATATCCCCATCGTGGCCATCGTCGACACCAACGGCGATCCCGAGAACCTGGCCTACCCCATCCCCGGCAACGACGACGCCGTCCGGGCCATCGAGCTGTTCACCAACAAGATGGCCGAGGCCATCCTGGAGGGCCGCAAGGCCCGGGTGGAGAAGGACATGCTCGAGGACAAGAAGGCCGGCGAGGCCGAGGCCGAAGCCGGGGAGACCGTCTCCGCCTGAGCGGAGAGCCCTCGGCCGCGGGGCCGGGAAGGAGCACGGATATGGCAAACGTAACCGCCGAACAGGTCAAGGAGCTTCGCGAGCGGACCGGCATCGGCATGATGGAGTGCAAGGCGGCCCTGGACGAGGCCGGCTGCGACATGGACAAGGCCATCGAAGTCCTGCGCAAGAAGGGCTACGCCCGGGCCAAGGACAAGGCCGAGCGGGCCGCCCACGAGGGGTTCATCGGCTCCTACGTCCATATGACCGGCAAGATCGGCGTCCTGGTCGAGCTCAACTGCGAGAGCGACTTCGTGGCCATGAACGAGGAGTTCAAGGACCTGGCCAAGAATATCGCCATGCACATCGCCGCCGCGGCCCCGAAGTACGTGGCCCCGGCCGACGTGCCGGCCGAGGTCCTGGAGCAGGAGCGGGCCATCGCCCGCGAGCAGTTCAAGGACTCCAACAAGCCGCCGGCCATCGTCGAGAAGATCGTCGAGGGCAAGCTGACCAAGTTCTACGAGGAAGTCTGCCTCCTGGAGCAGGCCTACGTCCGGGACGACAAGCTCAAGATCAAGGACCTCGTCACCCAGTTCGTGGCCAAGTTCAAGGAGAACACCAAGGTCGCCCGCTTCGTCCGCTACGAAATCAAGAAGTGAGCCGGCCATGGACTCGCCCCGGCCCGTCTACGACCGCGTCCTGCTGAAGCTGTCGGGCGAGTCCCTGCTGGGCAAGCAATCCTACGGCATCGACATCGGGGCGGCCGCCCACGTGGCCCGCGAGATCCGCGACCTGCACGCCATGGGCGTCCAGGTGGCCATCATGATCGGCGGCGGCAACATCTTCCGCGGCGTGCGCGGCACGGGCGAGGGGATGGACCGGGCCTCGGCCGACCAGATGGGCATGATGGCCACGATCATCAACGGCATCGCCCTGCAGGACGCCTTGGAGAAGGCCGGCGTCCCGACCCGGCACATGTCGGCCCTGGAGATCCGGGCCGTGGCCGAGCCCTTCATCCGCCGGCGGGCCATCCGCCACCTGGAGAAGGGCCGGGTCGTCATCTTCACGGCCGGGCTGGGCAGCCCCTACTTCACCACCGACACGGCCGCCGCCCTGCGGGCCCTGGAGATCCGGGCCCGGGTCATCCTCAAGGCCACCAAGGTCGACGGCGTCTACACGGCCGACCCCATGCTGGACAAGGCCGCCAAGCGCTTCCGGACCATCCGCTACATGGACGTCCTCAAGCGCGGCCTGAAGGTCATGGACGCCACGGCCATCTCCCTGTGCAAGGACAACGACCTGCCGATCATCGTCTTCAGCCTGCGCAAGGCCGGCTCCATCCGCCGGGCCGTGCTGGGCCAGGAAGTCGGCACCAAAGTCTCCTGACGGCGCTTCGTCCCCGCGAGGTTGATCATGATCAAGGACATCCTGAAAGATCTCGAGAAGAAGATGAAGGCCTCCCTCGACCACTTCCGCAAGGAGCTGGGGCGGGTCCGGACCGGCCGGGCCAACCTGGGCATCTTCGAGGACATCAAGGTCGACTACTACGGGGTGGCCACGCCGGTCAACCAGATGGCCAAGATCGGCATCCCCGACCCGACCCTGATCACCGTCCAGCCCTACGACCACTCCCTGCTGGAAGGCATCGACAAGGCCATCCGGGCGGCCGGCCTGGGGCTCAACCCCATCAACGACGGCAAGCTGCTGAAGATCCCCGTCCCCCCCCTGGACGAGGAGCGGCGGCGCGAGATCGTCAAGGGCGTCAAGAAGATGCTCGAGGAAGAGAAGACGACCCTGCGCAACCTCCGCCGCGAGACCAAGGACTTCATCGAGGAGCTGGAGAAGGAGAAGGAGATCACCGAGGACGACCGCTTCAAGGGCCTCGAGGAGCTCCAGAAGATCACCGACGACTTCAGCAAGAAGACCGAGGAAGCCGCGGCGGCCAAAGAAAAAGACATTATGCAGGTCTAGCGACCCGCTCTTCTTTATCCTTTAGAATTTTCCCTCTTCCGGGAACCGTCTGTGGGCCGGGGTACCGGCCAACGGCGAAATCGCCCTGGCGGGGACAGTTGAGATAACGTCCCAGCTAGGGCTCCGCAAGCTCCGCGAGGGCCTAGCCTTTTTCCACATCTCCCCGAGGGCAGCCAACCCTGGCGGGGACTATCGCAGCGACGTCCCGGCTAGGGCTACGCAAGCTCCGCGGCCGCCGGAGCATGTTTGAGCATGCGTTAATCCAACGGGATCGTGATGGAGTGGGCGGTCAATCAGGTCCGATCAGACGAAGATGCGGAGTTGCGGAGGCGCCGAGGGGATCGGTGGGAAAAGGCGTTAAAGGCCCGAAGCCGCCGGGACGGTACTTCGGCCCACGTGTTCCCGGGGGAGGAGAGTTCCTAGCTTAGCCCTTCGACGTAGATGGCCACGGCCTCCCGCATGAAGGGGGCCAGGCGCGGATCCATGGCGTCGAAGTTGGCCCGGAACTCCGGCTGGTCGTTATAGGTCGCGGCTAAGCCCAGGAGATGCTCCTTGGCCGGGGTCCAGAAGTGGAGCAGATGCTTGTGCCAGCGGGCTAGGCAGGCCTGGACGCGGGGCGAGGCCGGGCCCTCGGGGATGGCGGCGATGATGTCGGCGTAGACGGCGTTGCCCTCGTCCATGATCCGCTTCTGCTCGGACCGGCTCAGGGACTTCCACTTGCGGTTCGAGGCTCGGACGGTCTCCGGGTCGTAGATCTCCTCGGCCTTCCTTGCGTACTCGGCCTGTCGTTCCTCGCTGAACGGCTCGAACATCTTCTTGTCGGACATCGGGGTCTCTCCTTGGATGTGGTGAAGCGTCTCGTCCACGGTCCGGATCAGCCGCCGCAGGCGCTCGATCCGCGCCTCGAGAGCCTTCCGGTGACCCTCCAGGGCCCGGGCGGCCGAGAAGCCGCGCCGGCCCATCAGGTCCCGGATCTCGTCCAGGGGCAGGTCCAGCTCGCGGTAGAACAGGATCTGCTGCAGCCGGAGCAGGGACCTCTCCTTGTAGTACCGGTAGCCGTTGGCGCCGACGGCGTCCGGCTTGAGGAGCCCTTTCCGGTCGTAGTAGCGCAGAGTCCGCGGACTGACTCCGGCCAGATCGGCCAGCTTCTTAACGGTGTACGTCATGGCTTTCGCTTCCGGGGGGAGTCTAAACCATGACCTAACGTCAATGTCAAGGCCGAAGGTTGGGTGCCTGTTGCGCGGCCATCCGGTTCGCACTATAGTGCGGGGGAGAGGCGATCGATCATGAACCCTTCCCCGCGGCTCTATCGGCTCGGCGTCGCGTTCCTCGCCGCCTTGGCCCTTGCCTCCGGCGCCGGGGCCGCGGCTGCCCCCGCGAAGTCGGGCGGCCAAGCCGCGGCTTTCCCCGCTCCCGACATCGTCAAGCCGGGACTCCGCCTGACCTACTACCTCCAGACCGGAAGCCTGTCCGGCTCGGTCAACGGCTTTGTGCTCGACGAGGAGGGCGACTGGGTCGACCGGAGGACCGGCCGTCACTATTCCCAGGAGCGCAAAGGCGGCGGATCGCGCGGGCTGATCCAGCCGACCGTCGTCGGCCTCGCCGGCGGGATGGCCGCCTTGTCCCAGCCGTTCTACCTGTGGGACGGCGATGACACGACGTCCGTCTTCAGAGCCAACCTGGACGATCTGGTCACGGCCGAGTCCGGAGGCGACCTCTGGATGCATCCGGGCAAGCAGGCCCGGATGATGCAGGCCTACCCCTGGGGGGCCCAAAACGCTCCCGGCGGGATCATGGCCCGATCCGTGGCCTGGCGGGATGACGCCGGCCAAGCCTACCAAGCTACCCAGGTCGTCATCCTCGGCGAGGCCAGCAAGACCTCCTACGTCTTCGACCAGGCGAGCGGGCTGCTGCTCTACCTCAGCCGGCTGACCCGCAACCCTCCGGATATCCGCGATCCCAGCCAAGTCCTTCCCGACTCGGTCTCCTACGCCACCTTCCTGCGCTTCCGGGGCGTCCGCCAGCTGGCCACTCCCTGGCTGGGCCGGCCCATCCCAGCCAGCCTGAGGGGCGCCCGCCTCCTGGCCTATCGCGGCTCCTATATGCTTCAGGGGCAGGGGATCGCCCCGACCCCGATGGCCATCCAGGCCAGCCTCCAGCCGGCCCGCACCGGGGCCGATTGGATCCTGCTCGGCGGGCGAACCCAGCAGCAGGGGGTCGGCGCGCCGACGGACTTTAAGAGCGTGGACGGCATGGGCGGCCTTCACCCTCTGGCCATCCCGCCGGAGGTCCTGGCCGGCCTCCGGACCGGGCAGGTCATCGACCGCGATCCGCTGACGGGTTTTTCGCTCAGCGTCGGCGGCGGCGACGCCCAGTCCGTCGTTCTGCAGGAGACCGGGCCGATCCAGACGATCACCTATGTCTATGAGAGGAACCGCGGAATCCTGACCCGGAAGGTCCAGCGGGATCTCCAGAGGCCGACCCAGATGGTCATGGTCACCGACATCCAGCTGGCCGGCATTCAATAGACGGGCCGGCGCATTTCGCGCCCCGAAGGCGAGGGGCGGGGAGGCCAAGCTGAGATTTGCAGCTCCTCGCGCCATGATTTCGTATAGAATAGAGGCTCGCTCCGATCCGTCCCAACACAAGGAGGCTTCTCCCATGTCGATCCGCAGGTCCGCGTCCATCCTGACGGCGGCCGCTCTCGCCGCCGCCTGCCTGACCCCCGCGCTCGCCCAGTCCTTTAAGGCGGACGGGGCCAAGGCCAAAGCTCACATCGAGTATCTGGCGTCCGACGCTCTCCAGGGTCGCCAGACCCTGACGCCCGGCTACCAGAAAGCGGCCGACTATGTGGCCGCCCGTTACAAGGAGATGGGGCTCATGCCCGCCGGCGACGGCGGGACGTCCTATTTCCAGAAAGTCCCCATTCCGCGTCCCGTGACCGTCAACGGCGGAATCCCGGCCCTGGCCGTCGACGGCCGCGGCTTCTCCTTCGAGGATTCCGACTTCACCGTCAACGGCTTGTCCACGGCTAAAGCGGCGGTCAAGGGCCCGGTCGTGTTCGTGGGATATGGCTTGTCCCTGCCGGCCAAGGGCTTGGACGAGTACGCCGGCTTCGACGTCCGGGGCAAGATCGTCCTGGCCTATAAAGGCTCGCCGGACGCGTTCACCATGCCCCGCGGCCGGGGCATGGAGGGAGGCCCCCAGGGACCGCCTCCGGCCCCGCTGGACTTGGCCGCCGGTGACTTCACCGACGCGGCCAAGATCAAGACGGCCTATGACAAGGGCGCGGCGGCCATCCTGCTCTACGACCCCAACCCCAATCCCATGGGGCGGATCATGTATATGATGGGCGGAGCCCCGAGCGCGGCGGCGCCGGAGTTCAAGCGCCCCTTTCTGGCCTTTGATGTGACGGAGCGGGTCTTCAATGCCCTGATGCGCAAGCCCGCCACCGCCTCGTCCAGCGAGTTCAGCAAGATGCTCAACAATCTTCGCTGGGACATCCGGAATAAGAAGCTCCGCTCCAGGACGACCGGCGCTATGGCCGCCCTCAAGGGCTACGACCGCGTGGACAAGTACAGCGGCGAAGGCGTCAACGTCCTGGGCAAGATCGAAGGGACCGATCCGGTCCTCAAGGGCCAGTTTATCGTCATCGGCGGCCACCTCGACCACTTGGGGGCCCGCGGCCCGGTGGTCATGAACGGCGCCGACGACGACGCCTCGGGTCCGGCCGTGGCCCTGGAAGTGGCCCGCGTCTTGACCCAGGCCGGCTTCAAGCCCAAGCGGACCATCGTCTTTGCGGCCTGGTGCGGCGAGGAGATGGGCCTGCTCGGCTCCAACCATTTCGGCGCCAAGCCCCCGGCCGGCATCACCATGGACAAGGTCATCGCCAACTTCAACCTGGACATGGTCGGCCTGGGCGACAGCATCGGCGCCCCCGGCGCCATGAACTTCCCCGAGATCTGGGAGAAGGTCATCAAGCGGGACCAGGACCCCGACGTCATCGCCGCGGTCATTCCCAGCACGGGCGGGCCGGGCGGCTCCGATCACTCGACCTTCATCACCAAGGGCATCGTCTCCATGGCCCTCATGACCCGCGGCGGCGGCGGGCACCCCGACTACCACGACAGCGGCGACGACACGGCCAAGATCGAGCCCGAGATTCTCCGCAAGACGGCTCAGTTCGTCCTCCAGGGCACCATGAACCTGGCCAACGAGACCGCCGTCGAGCTGCTGGTCCCGGACCGGCTGTACCTCTACAACTCTCTGATGCTGCGCTTCACCGGCATCAACCCGGCTCTGCCGGGCGCGGCCTGGAAGAACGCCGACCTGGCCAGCAAGGCGGCCATCCTGGGCAAGATGTACGAGCGGGAGATCGCCAAGGCCGCCCAGGATCAGCTTTCGGATCGCAATCCCAACGCGGCCATGCTGATGTCGCTGCTGGGCATCGTTTCGCCGGGCTCCCCCGGAGCGGCCGGACCGGTCCGCAAGGACCCGGCGGCCGGCGTCAAGAGCGAGGTCTTTGGCGGCGACATCGACTTTCTGGAGACGGCCGCGGCGGCCTCCGTCTTCGGCCGGGTCGAGCTGGGGTCGGACGACGGCTCCTGGATCGTCGGCGGGCGCCTGACGGATTCCGGAAAGGCCGCCCTCAAGGCCATGGAGGCCAAGGGCGTCTTCGCCCACCTGACCGCTCCCGGGGAAGCCCTCCTCGGCGACGTCCTGGAAGCGGCCGTCAAGCCCTTCCTCGTCACCGGCGCCGGACCCGTTCCGGCGGCGCTGAAGGATAAGCTGACGGCCAAGAAGGTCGTCTGGGGCGTGGACTACGACCCCGAGAACGTCGAGGCCGGGCTGGAGCAGGCCGACGCGGCCAAGAAGGCTCTGGGCGCCGCGACGAACCTGATCGCCTTCCCGACTACGGCCGACAAGCTGAACGACCTGGCGGCCAAGCGGGCCTTCTACTTCGGCCTGATCAAGAAGGGCTGGACGGTGAACGACATCGCCGCCTTCACCGGCGCCAGCCTGCGTCCGCTCTCGGGCGGCGGGGGCATGGTCCGGGGCAGCTGACCGTAAGCAGAGCGGGGAGCGATCCGACTCCGGGTCGCTCCCTTTTTTGAAGTTCTTCGCCCAATTCCGGGAAGGCCAAGCGGTTCGGGGTATCGGCCAACGGCGGAGAAGCGCCGGTTGAGCCCGTGTTGGCCGCCACTCAATGGAGAGCTACGGGCAAGATCGAGCTAGGACTCCACGGTCCCATCAAGACATAGGTGCAGGCTCAACCAAGCAGTCCTCGCGGAGACCGATGAAGCATCCGTCTCAACGAGGGCTGCGCAAGCTCCGCCGGGACGATACCTTGAACCGCGCTTCCCGGAATTGGGCGATGAACCTTTCTTAAGATCTTATTCCGGATCCGGGAACGGCATCCCGGTCGGCCCGCCCGAGCCACCGCTCCGTCGTCCCGAACTTGGTCCTCAGGGCGATGCCCCAGCCGAGGATGCCGAAGACGAACGAGACGAAGAAGCCGAGGAAGGGCACGAAGCCGATCAGGACGACCAGGCCCAGGCCCAGAAGCGCCCCGCCGCCGGGAGAGACGCTCTTGCGGCGGAAGGACTGGGCCAGGCTCTCTCCGATCAGGTAGAGGAGGACCACCCGGCCGAAGATCTTGACCGCCATTCCGGCCACCGTCAGGGTCAGAAGGACCGGGATGCCGATCAGGACCAGGCAGAGGGCGGCGGCGACCGCGGTGAAGACGGAGAAGATGATCAGCCCCAGCAGCCCGGTGCCCAGGATGGTCCAGAACCGCCGGCGGACCTGGCCGGCGGCGAAGACGACCTGGCGGGGGAAGAGGGCGGTCACGACGACGGCCAGGAGCAGCCAGACGAAGGCGTTGGCGGCCTTGAGAAGGATGATCAGCGGCAGGAAGGAGATCGACAGCAGGCCCTTGAGGCCCTGGCCGAAGATCTTGCCGGGGAAGCGGCCGATCTTGAAGTAGACGGTGTCGCCCTCGATCCGGAAGCCCTCGTCCTTGACGAGCGCGCCGCCCACGGCGACCAGGTCGCCGCGGATGACGGCCGTGGACTTCAGGCGGATCTCGGAGCCGACGCCGACGACGGCCTCGCCGACTTCGCCTGCGATGGTGACGACGCCGCCCAGGGCGAAGACCGTCTTGGCCACCCGCCCTTCGACGATGACCTCGCCGCCGAAGGACGCGATGTTCTCGCGCGTCTCTCCGGGCCCGACGACGATGGCGTCACCGGCTCCGGCCTGGGCCTCGCGGTCCAAGGCCGGAAGGGCGAGCGCGCCTCCCAGGAGGAGAAGGAAGGCCAGTCCGAGGACGATGTTCCTACGAGTCATGGCGGTCCTCCGCGACGGGGTTGCGGCGCCGCGCCAAGGCGGCGCCAGCGGCCAAGCCGATCAGAACGGTGAGCAGGGCGGCCGCCAGGGCTCCGGGACCCGCCAGTGACGCGGCCCGCCCGACGGCCTCGATCAGGCTCGCGGCCAGGCGGCCGGCCATCCTGAGAAAGACCGCGATCAGGGTCGCCAGCTTGCCCGCGGCGGTCGCCGCCTGCTCGATGGATTCCATGAGACCTTGGCCAAGGCGGGCGAAAGCGGGGCTCAGGCCATGGCCCGGCAGCAGAGCCAGGGCGGCCAGGGTGGCGCCGAAGACGAAGATTCCCGCCGCGAGCGCCGCCAGCCAACCCCCCAGGGGCAGGCGGGGGAGGCCCGCTTCGGCGGGCTCCAGACGAGCCATGACGGAGGCCGCGAAATCGTCGGGGACGGGGACCGGCTCCAGGGAGGCGGCGGCCTGAAGGATGAGGCGCCGGCTTTCGAAGGCGTTCCGGCAGGCCGGGCAATCGGCAAGATGGCCCTCGACGCGGGCGGCCGCTTGGCCGTCCAAGCCGCCCTCGAGATAGGCCTGGATGTCCTCGCGCGCGGGGCAGCTCATGGCGTCTCCTCCAGCAGGCCCTTCATCATCTCCTTGGCCTGGAAGACCCTGTTCTTGACCGTGCCGACCGGCAGAGACTTGATCTCGGCCATCTCCTCGTAGCTCAAGCCCGTGACATGGCGCCAGATGAAGAGCTCGCGCAGCCCGGGGGGCAGGCGATCCATGGCCGCCTCCAGGCGCTGCCGCAGCTCGCCCAGCTCGTAGCCGCGGATGACGGACGGCCCCTCGTCCGCCAGCTGCAGGCCGGCCGGCCCGCCCTCATCCTCCGAGGGCTGGTCGATGGACAGGGTCGCGATCTTCTTCTTCCGCCAATGGTCGATCATGGTGTTCGAGGCGATCTTGAAAAGCCAGGTGCTGAACTTGTACTGCGGGCGGTAGGAGCGGAGCGAGGCGTAGACCTTGAGGAAGACGTCCTGGCTGAAGTCGAGGGCCGCCTCGCGGTCCCGGACCATCCGGGCGATATAGCCGACGACCGCCTGCTGGTACCGCTTGACGATTTGCTCGAAGGCCCCCCGATCGCCGCGAAGGGTCCTGCGAACAAGCTCCTGGTCGTCATGCATGGGTTTATACGGATTCGCCGGCCGGCGGTTCAGCGCTTGACGGGGACGGTCTCATCGACGATCTCGCAGTCCTTGGGGACCTTGATCTCGAAGACGGAATCCGCCAGCTTGGCGCCCGGCTTGAGCCGGGAGAAGGCGAATTCGGTCCGGTTCCCCCCCCAGTCGAAGAAGATGGCCCTGATCAGGCGGCCGCTCCGGCGGTCTATCTCCAAGAGGAAATAGGTGTACTCGCCTTCCTCCCGCGGGGTCAGCTTGATCTGGGCCGAGCCGGGCGCGGACTCCGGGAAGGGATTTTCCTCGACGATATATCTGGAGGCCATCCCGCCTTTGCCGGAGAGAAGGTTCAGCAGCTCCGCCTGATTCTGGTCGGGCGGAATGCGCTGGCGCCAGAGCTGGTTGTCCTCGGGGAAATAGGATAGGAGGAGGCCGGCGCGGAAGACGTAGATGTTCTTCTCGGGCTCGCCGTACTCCCAACGCATGGCGTCCGGGCGCTGGAAGTAGACCCTGCCCTGCTGCGTCATGGGAGCGGCCGCGGCCAGCGATGTGGAGGTCTGGCGGAAGTCGGCTTGGAAGGAGGTCATCGCGGCGAAAGCCCGCTCCATTCCCGCCAGGGCCGCCAGGGCGGAGGGATTCGATTCCTGGGCGGGCGAGGACGGGACGGGAGCGGCCGTCAGGGCAATCGCGAGGGCGGCGGCCAGTATCCCCGTAGCCGCCGGTATGCGTCTTTTCATATGGGCGAAATTATAGCATATACTGGGGCCCAGCCATGCGCGCCGGCTCCTGGATCCTCCTGGCCGTCTACCTCGCCGCGGTGCTTGCGGCCGGCCTGGCGGCTCGCCGCCGGATGAAGGGGTGGGAAGACTTCTTTCTGGCTTCGCGCCGCTTGTCCGGGCCGCTGGTCGCCTTGTCCCTGACGGCGTCCTGGTTCGGCGCCGGCTCGATCCTGGTCACCGCGGACGACGCCTTTCGGCGGGGCGCGGGGGCTCTCTGGCTGATCGGATTTCCGGCCCTAGCCTCCATCCTGCTCCTGCTGGCCCTGGCGGGACCTCTTCGCCGCGTGTCGGCGCAAACCCTGCCGGAGCTCGCCGGTCTGCGGTACGGGCCTGCGGTCCGGGCCCTTGCCGCGGGCCTTTTAGTCTGGTACATGGTCCTTTTGGCCGCCTCCCAGATGGCGGCTTTGGGCACTTTTCTAAGCGCCGCCGTGCACCAGCCTTATCTTCTCTGCATCGCGGTCGGGACGGCCATCGTCCTGGTCTACAGCCTAGCCGGTGGATTGCGATCGGTGATCGCCTCGGATGTCGTCCAGTGCGCTTTTCTGGCCGCGGGATTGGGCGGATTGGCCTTCTTCTTGGCCCGGACGCCTGCCGGAGAATCAGCGGCCGGGCCGATCGACGCCTTGGGAGGGGCCGGACTGACGGCCGGCTTCCCGGAATATGGGCTGATCTTCCTGTCCATGACGCTGGCCTGGACCATCTCTCCCATCGCCCACCAGCGGATCCAGGCGGCTCGAAGCGGCCGGGCGGCCCGATCCGGATTGGCGGCCGCCGCCGTCTCCCTGGCGGTCCTCTATGGCTTGGTCGTGGCTGTCGGAGTCCTGGCTCGGCCGCTATTCGGCGGCCGGCTTCCCGAGGGATCGCTTGTGCCCGGCCTTATCGCCGGCCGGACGGGGCCGGTCCTCGGCAGCCTGGTATTCGCCGCGGTCTTGGCCGCGATTCTGTCGACGCTCGACACGGCGCTGAACGCCGGCGGATTGGCCCTGGTCCGGGACGTCTTCGGCCGCGGCCGCGGGGGACGCCCCGAACGGGGTCCGGGCGCCAGCCGGGCGGCTCTCGTCTTGGCGGCGGCGACGGCCTTCGCCGTGGCGGCCCGCTTTCCCAGCATCCTCCAGACGCTCGGGCTGGCTTCCGAGATCATGGCCGAGGGATTCTTCGTCCCCGGGCTGGCCATGATCCTCTCGACCCGGCGGCGCCCCCTGGCCGGCCTGCTGAGCCTCGGCCTGGGCGGAGGCTTCGCCGTCCTGTCGTTCCTGTCTGCGGCGGGGATCCTCCCCTTCGCGCTGCCCACCTGGCCGCACTCGCTGCCCTACGGCCTGGGCTTGAGCGCCCTCGGCTTCGCCGTCGGGACGTGGCGGGACCGGCACAGAGCTTGAGCCCGCCCCTTTTTTGACTCGCGCGGACGTTTCGCTTAGCATGAAGCTCCGATGCGTTTCCGCAAGAGGCTCGAGCAGGTCGGCCTGGATATCTTAGGGCGTCCGCTGATGTCCCTTTGGATGCTGAGCCTGCGCCGCCGGGTCGTCGGCCGGGAGGCCTATGACGATCTGCGCCGGGCCGGGAAGCCCGTCGTCATCCTCGTTTGGCATGGAAAGATCTTCAGCGCCCCCTGGACCTTCCGCCGCCGCGGCGTCATGCCTCTCGTCAGCCCGTCGCAGGACGGGGAGCTCATGGTCCGATTGATCGATCACTGGGGGTACAAGATCATCCGCGGCTCCGGCTCGCATTTCATGCGCCAGGCTTGGATGGCCATGCTGAGGGAGTTGCGTTCCGGAGGCGAGGTGCTGATCGTCCCGGACGGGCCGCGCGGTCCGGACCGCGAGCTGAAGCTGGGGGCCGTGAGACTGGCCGCGGAGACGGGAGCGCTCCTTGTCCCTTACACCTTGGCTGCGGCCCGCAAGCGGGTTCTCAGCAGCTGGGACCGCTTCGAGATGCCGCGCTTTTTCTCCCGCGCGGTCGCCCTCTTCGGCGAGCCCGTGGCGATCCCTCCCGGCCTTAGCGCGGACGAGCTGGAGAGGGAGAGAGACAGGGTGGAGGAGACCCTCCGCCGGCTGGACCAGCGGGCGGAGGATCTCCTGGTCGAGGGATAAGAAGGGGTTACGGCTTGACCCGGAACCAGTTCTGGGTCCGATGGAAGGCCAGCAGATAGCCGCGGACCGTCAGGTTGTCGCCCTTGACCCAGATCTTGCAGCGGTAGGACTTGCCGTTCTCGGGGTCCATGATCTCGCCGCCGGCGTATTCCTCGCCGAAGTCCTTGTCGATCTTGCCGGTCTTCTTCATGTCGGACATGATGACCAGGCCGACCAGCGGCTTGCCCTTCAGGTCGCCCTTGCAGTTCTCGCAGACCTTGTCCTGCGGCTCCAGGAGGAGCTTTTGGATGCGGGCGAAGAAGACGCCGTTCTTCTCGAAGATCTCGAGGTGGGACTTGGCCTTGCCCTTGTCGGGGCCTTCGTCGGCCACGGTCTTCCACAGGCCGACCAGGTTGCCCTGGGCCCGCAGAGCCGGGGCCAGGAGGCCGAGGACCAGGAACAGCATGAGCGAAAAGGTCAGTGCGCGCTTCATCATTCTTCCTCCGTGAGACGGATTTTCTGCCCGTTCATCATATCGAGATTGCGGGGGTTGTCAAGACGGGCGGCCCCGGCATCGGCCTCAGTGGCGCAGGGCGGCCGGGCCGTCGATGACGCCCCAGCCGTAGTCGTTGTTGGGAGATTCGGCGTTGCCGGCGGTCGCCATCAGGGCCTCTCGCATCTTGGCCACCGTCCAGTCGGGGTGGGCCTCGAGGAGGAGGGCCACGACACCCGCGGCCAGCGGCGTGGCGTAGGACGTGCCGTTGCCCTGGGCATAGGCGGAATCTCCGACACCCAGCCCGGAGCGGGCCACGAAGCACCGGACGCCCATGGCGCAGATCTCGGGCTTGATCCGCCCGTCGGCCGTGGGCCCCGGCGAGCTGAAGCTGGAGATCCTGCGGTCGGCGTCGACCGCCCCGACTGCCAGGACGTCGAAGCCGTCGGCCGGGGCGATGATGTGGCCCCAGGCGGTCGTCCTTTCGTTGCCCGCGGCGTTGACGATGATGAGGCCGAGATCCGTGGCCCGGTTGGCGGCCTTGGTCGTCACGGCCGTTCGGCCGTCCATGTCGGCGAAGCGGTACCAGTCGGTGTAGCCGAGCGAGGAGGAGACCACGTCGGCGCCCAGCGACTCGGCCCACTCGATCCCGGCGACCCAGTAGTCCTCCTCCACCGGCTTCTCGGAGCGGTAGTCCTCGGTCTTGCCGAGGATGAAGTCGGCGCCGTAGGCCGGCCCGACCATGATGCCGGGCTTGTACCCGCCCAGGAGCGACCAGCAGGCCGTGCCGTGGTAGTCGGTGTAGTCGGTAGGGACGAGGGGGTCCTGCTGGACGTCCCCGTCCTTCATGACGAAGTCGCGCTCGGCGATGATCCGGGCCGAGCGGAGAGCCTCGTGGGTCTTGTGGAAGCCGAGGTCCAGCAGGCAGACGAGGACGCCCTTCCCGGTCAGGCCGGCCGCATGCATCTCCGGCACGCCCATCATGGCCACCTGCCGGTAGGCGGCGCCGTAGAAGGCCTTGAGGCCGGGATTGGGATCGCGCGGATCGGCCTGTTCGGCTCCTTCCTCCGGCGCCTCGAGGATCGAGGGGGCCTCCTTCTCGAATCCGAGGACCAGGTCCAGCGAGGCGACGCAATCGAGCCGGGAGAGGGCCGCGATCTGGGCCGGGGCGGCCTCGACGGAGACCGCGTTCAGCCAGCGGGATTCGGCCCGAATTCGGGAGGAGAGCGCCCGCGCCCGGGCCGCGTAGGAGGGCGCCACGGGCAGGTCCTGTTCGTCGACCAGGTTCTCGGCGGGCCGCGTCTTGGCCCGGCGGGTCAGGCTGCGGGCCTTCAGCTCCGATCGGGCCGCGTCCAGGGCCCGGCTCATGGCGGCTCCGGGAGCGAGGTCCTTGTCCCGGAAATAGACCCAGACCGGCAGGGAGCGATCGGCGCCATGGGCCCGGCCCATGGCCCGCTGCAGCCCGGGCAGGATCTTGGCCGCATCGGCGGCGGCAAGGAAGCCGGACGCGTGGCCCGGCGAAGCTCCGGCGGCGGCGAGCAGGAGGGCGATCAAGCTCAAGACGGCCGGGATTTTCAGCTTCATGGTTGACTCCGTGACCGAGGGGACGATCATCGAGGGGATCTTGCGAAGCGGACGATGGGGCACGACTCCATGGAGAAGCGGCCGTCGAACCCGACCGAAAATCCCCGCCACTCCGCTCCGGGGGGACCGGACCGGTTCGGCGTCAGGATCAGGCGCCCGCAAGCATGGGGGCGCAGGAACATCCGGCGGGCGGCGGCGGACGCGGAGGGCAGGAAGAAGCCGATGATCCGGCCCGGCTGCCTCCGGTCCAGCTCGAAATACAGGTCCGGATCGGCCGCGGCCTCGATCCCGGCCGCGGGCACGAGGCCCTCGACGATGAACCGCCCGCCCCGGACGTGCCCGGTCAGGAATCCGGCGGCGCCGGACCTCCTAGCGGCCAGGACGGCGGCTTCCAGGTCGCGCCGGGCATCCGGGCTCAGGTAGGCATCCACGCGGCCATTATAGCAAATTGGGTCCGGCCGAGCTCAACTCAGGCCGGTCTGTGAGGGCGCCCCGACCTGCCCCTCAATCGATCCTTGGCTTGACAGACTGAAAACCGCCGATTACATTGGATACAAAGGGTTTGGATGTGCTCGCAGCCCGGAGGGGCGTCTGGCCGGGCTGGAAAATAATTTTGGAGGTTATCATGCGCCGTTGTCTCTTCTCCGCTGCCGGCCTGTTCGCACTGGCTGCCGGGATTCTCATCCTGCCGGGTTGCCGGCGATCCCAATTGGAAAGCCTGAAGGCCCAGATTCAAGCCCTGGAAGCCGAGGGCGCTGGCCTCAAGAAGCAAGTCGAGGAAAAGACCAAGGCCCTGGTCCTGGCTCAGGATGAAATATCCGGATTCCCGGCCACACTCCCGGTTTCTCACGATGCCTCGGCGGGAGAAAGCCATTGGCAGATCAGCTTGGATTACCTGCTTTCCCGCGGCCTGGGGGAGGAGCAAGCCAGGGCGATCTTGGGGAGAACCCAGATCTCTCCCTTCCTTCTCGTGGGGCAGAAGGTCTGGAACTATTATTCGGATGGGGACCTTCTGACCTCGGTCACGCAGGGCTCCGCGCCGATCTCGGCGGCGGCGATGGCCCGTCAAGATGCCCGTAAGAGGGCGGAAGAGCTGGCAAGCCTCGAGAATGCCTTGGCGGCGAGCCGAGCCGAGGTCGAGGAGCTTAAGGCGAGCTTGGCCGGAAAGGAGAAGGAGGCGGCGGCGCTTCAAGCCCGGGTCGCTCAGATTCCCGGTCTGGAGAGCGCGGCCGCTGATCTGCGGAGCAGGATTCAAGGGCTGGAGGCGACCATCAATTCGGTCCACTATCTGTCCGGGTCCAAAGCCTCCCTGAAGGACACGGGGAAGGTCCGCGGCTCGTTCCTTAACCTTTGCGGGACACGCATCGCCGACGTGACGGTCGGCGATTTCACCTCCCACCTCGATCTCCGGGCTTCGACCGTCATCGAGCTCAAGGCGGCTGATCTCGGCCTGGCGTCCATTCGAACGGTGGAGATCATCCCCTGGCGATTCGTGGAAGGCCGCGACTACCGGGTCGACATCCTCGACGGCGGTCAAACGGCTCGCGTCTCCCTCTTGGACGCGTCCCGCTTCGTTCAGGCCCTGCTTGTCCTGATGGCGAAGTAGGCCGAAGGCGCCGTCAGGGGGGATGGATTCGCCTCAGATCGAGCGCGCCGACGTGAACGATCGGGAGGCCTTTCCCTCGGCGGTGGGATCGGCTGTCGAAAGGGCCGGGGAGGCGCCTTCGTCTGAGCGGCCATGGGAGCTGGGGGCCGTCTTGCGCCGGCGGCCGCGTTCTGCTTAAATGGAGCTGGCTTCCAGGACCCCATGGCCGCCGCCTTCCCTTTCCTGCCCCTCCTGTTGATCCTCCTGCTGGCCTTTCTGATTCCCGTGCTGGTCTCCCGCGTCCGATGGCTGCCGGTCATCGTCGCCGAGATCCTGGCCGGGGCCCTGATCGGGCGCTCCGGGCTCGATCTCGTCCGGCCTGATATGACTCTGGATTTCCTGGCCGAGGTCGGCTTGGCCATCCTCATGTTCCTATCCGGCTTGGAAGTCGATTTCTCCCTTCTCTCCCGGGCCGAGGGGGGCAGGCGGTCCCGCGGCCGGAGCTTCGGCTTGGCTCTGGCCACCTTTCTCATCACCTTGGCTTGCGCGTTGGCCGCCGCCGCCTGGCTGGCGGGTCGGGGCCTGTCGCGCGACATCGGAATGGCCGCCCTGATCTTGTCCACGACCTCTCTGGGGGTCGTCGTGCCCGTCCTCAAGGAGCGAGGCTTGAGCGCCACGCCGTTCGGCCAGACGGTCCTCCTCTCGGCCCTCGCGGCGGATTTTCTGACCATGTTCCTGATCACTGTCTTCGTGACGATCCGCTCCAAGGGCTTGAGCCTGGAGATCCTGCTGACCGGAGCGCTCTTCGTGGCGGCCTTGTTCGTCTACCGGGTCGGCCTGGCCAGGGGCCGCCGCCGGGGCCCGGCGGCGATTCTGCTGGAGATCGTCCCGACCGCGTCCCAGCACAAGGTTCAAGGCGCCATCGCCCTGATGGTCGGCTTCGTCATCCTCGCCGAATTCATCGGAACGGAGATGATTCTGGGCGCTTTTCTGGCCGGAGCCGTTCTGTCCCTGCTCGGCCTGCAGGGGGACGAGCGGACCCGTCACGGACTGGAGGCGATCGGATTCGGCTTCTTCATCCCCGTCTTCTTCATCGCCGTCGGCACGAGGTTCGATCTGCGGGCCCTGATCGGCGACCCGGCCGCGCTGCGGACGGCGGTCTGGCTCCTCGGCATCGCCGTGGCCATCAAGCTCCTGTCGGCCCTGCCCTTGAAGCTGGCCTTCACGTGGCGGGAGACCGCCGCCGCCGGGGCCCTCCTCTCGGCCCGCCTGTCGCTGATCATCGCCGCGGCCGGCATAGGCCTTCAGCTCGGCATCCTCGACGAGCCGGCCTACGCGGGATTCATCCTGATCGCGGCCTTGACTTCGACGGCGGCACCGATCGCCTTCAACAGCCTCATTCCTCGCGCGGCGGAAGCGAGGGGCCGTTCCATCCTCCTCTTCGGAGCCGGCGATCTCGGGCTGCAAGTCGCCCGCGAGCTGGCTCGGCGGGGGGATCGGCCGTTGGTCATGACCGGGGACGCGGAGCGCCGGGCCAGGGCCGAGGATCTGGGCTTCACCACGGTCGGCTTGGCCGGCCCCGAAGACTGGACAGGGAGCTTGGACGTGCGCCGCCTGAAAAGCCTGCTGCTGCTCGATTCCGACGACGACCGCAACCTGGCATTCGGAGGCGTCGCGGCCGCGGCCGGGGTCGCCCCGATCATCGCCTCGGTCAACAATCCATCGCGGCTGCCGGAGTATCAGGCCGCGGGCGTCCGGGCCCTCGTGCCGGGCTTGGTCAGATCCGCCTTGCTGGCGCTGATGGCCCGCAACCCGGCCATTTTCGAGCTGATGATGGCCGACGACGACGGACGGGAAGTCCTGGAATTCCGGCTTTCCGATGAAGCCGCCGCCGGACGGGCCGTCAAGGACCTCCATTGGGGCGAGGACATCCTCCTGCTCGCCGTCAGCCGGGGCCCGGAGACCTTGATCCCGCACGGACGAACCATCCTGCGGCCCGGAGACCGCCTGACCGTGCTGGGCACGGACGAGGCGGTCCGGGATCTGGCCGATCGGCTCGGCGACGGGCTTTACCCCGACGCCTCGATGAATTAACATAGGCGGGTCGGCTCCCCCCGCGCCGCTTCAGGCGCCGATCTCCCGTGCGGCCCCGCGGAAGCGAACCGGGCCGAGCGATGCGCCATGATCATGTTGAATAAGCGGATACTCTCGGCCTCCCAGAGGCTGCCCGACAACTCCCGGGCCTTGGGGCAGACGGCCGTCCTGAGCCTGGCGGCCGGGTTGACCAGCGTGGCCTTCCTGTTCTGCACCGACGTCCTGTTCCGGCGCACCTATCTGGCCTTTGCCGGCCGATCCAAGCCCGCCTTCGCCGCCCTCTCGCTTCTCGTCATTCTGGGCTTCTCTCTCCTCGTGGCCCTCCTGCTCCGGTTCGCCGCTCCCGAGGCGGCGGGCAGCGGCATCCCCCAGCTTAAGGCCGACTACTGGAAAGAGATGGGGGTCGTCCCGTTCAAGTCGGTGGCGGCCAAGTTCGCGGCCGGCGTGTTGAGCATCGCCGGCGGCAACAGCCTCGGCCGCGAGGGCCCCTCGGTCTATATCGGCGGCGGCACATCGTCCGGTTTGGCCGGATTGATCGGCGTCCCGCGGAGCGAGCGGCGCGGCGCGGCCGCCATCGGGGCCGCGGCCGGGCTGGCCGCGGCTTTCAACACACCTTTGGCCGCCATCACCTTCGTCATCGAGGAGATCATCGGCGACTTCAACAGCCGCTATCTGGGCCGGGTCATCCTGTCTTCGGTCCTGGGGGCCATGGTGGTCCACGCTCTTCTCGGCCGGCAGCCGGCCTTCTCCCTGCCGTCCGTCGACGGCGTGGGCTGGAGCCACTATCTGGTGGTTCCCTTCGCGGCCGGCCTGGCGGCCCTGGCCGGGCAGGCCTTCCAGCGGGCCATGCTCGAGCTTCGCGGCCGGCTGAGGCGGTCGGCCCGCGGCGCGGCCTGGCTGTATCCCTTGGCCGGCGGGTTTCTGACCTGGGTCATCGGGATCACGGTCTTCTGGCTGACCGGGCGGATCGGAGTCTTCGGCCTCGGCTACGGAGATCTTTCGGCGGCCCTGAGCGACCGCTTTCCCTGGCAGATCGCCGGCCTCATGGTCGTAGCCAAGCTGGCGGCCACCGTGGTCAGCTATGGCTTCGGCGGATCGGGCGGCATCTTCGCGCCTTCCCTGTTCATCGGCGGCATGGCCGGGTATTTCACCGCCGGGCTGGCCGGCCTTTGGCTGCCCCTGACCGGGGCCGACCGGATCGTCCTGGCGGCCGTCGGCATGAGCGCCTGCTTGGGGACGATCGTCCGGGCTCCCCTGACCTCGGTCCTGATCGTCTTCGAGATGACCCACCAGTTCGAGCTCGTCCCCGGGCTCATGATCGGATTGGTCATCAGCCAGGCCGTGGCCAAGCTGGCCGGCGGCCACGGCCTCTACGACGCCCTGCTCGTGCAGGACGGCCACGAGCTGCACAAGATCCGGCCGCCCCTGGACCTGCAGGGATGGCAGGACCTGCCGGTCCGGGCGGTGGCCAACCCGAAGCCGGTTTTCCTGACCTCGGCTGATCCGGCCGACATGCGGGCCCTGATCGCCAGGCACCCGTTCCGCATTTTCCCCGTGCTGGAGGACGGCCGACTGAAAGGCCTGGTGACGCGCGAACAGATCCAGGGCTCTCTCCGGACGTCCGTCCGCCCCGAGGTCCGGCCCGCCCTGACCTGCCGGCCGGATGAGACGATCCGGGCCATCGGGGACCGCTTCGTTCAATCGGCGGTCCCTTTTCTCGTCGTCATCGATCCGGACGATGGGGCGATCCGCGGAATCGTGACTTTGCACGATCTGATCCGGGCGCAAGCGGCCGTCCGGCAGTGAGCCAGGGGCGCCTCAGCGACGGCCCGTCCCGGCGTATTTCCGGAGCAAGGCCCGGATGACGATCCAGACCTCTCCCACGCCGGCCAGCTGGAAGCCGGCCGCGGTGGGCCCCCGTCCGCCGACGCGGGCGGTCAGCCCCCGGCCGGCGAGGGCCCGGAAGGCATCCTCGTCCGTTCGGTCATCCCCGATGTAGATCGGAGTGGAGCCGTCCTCCAGATCCCCCTGAATCCTGCGCACGGCCCGGCCCTTGTCCCAATCGACGCGCGGCCGAATCTCGACGACCTTCTTCCCGGTTCGGATCTCCAGCCGGCGCTCCAGTCCGGCGACGGCTGCGGCCGCTAAACCGGCGATGCGGCCTCCCGAACCGGGCCGGGCGAGGCGGAAGTGGAGGCTCACCGTCAGGCCCTTGTCCTCGATGAAGGCGCCGGGGATGGCGGCCAGAGCCGGGGCGGCCCGGGCCAGGACTCTCTTCAGACAGGGACGCGTCTTGGCCGCACGGGGATGAATCCAGAGCCCGGATCGCGTCCGGATCTCCAGGCCGTGGTTGCCGGCCAGGATCAGCCCGTGAGCCCCCAAAAGCCTGTCCAGCTCGATCAGCGTCCGGCCGGACACGATCGCGACCGGAATCAGGGCGGCCAGGCGGCGAAGCGATTCCCGGCGGCCGGCCGTCATCCGCACGGATTCCGGCCGCGGGGCGATCGATACCAGCGTCCCGTCGAAGTCCAGAAAGAGAGCCGGCTTCTCCGCTTCCAAGGCGGCGTCCAGAAAAGGCCTCACAGGTCGACGACCTCGTCGGACCGATCGAGGGACAGAAACAGCAGCAAGTACTCCTTGATGTGGCGAGTGATGAGGAAGCGCTCGCGAATGTGCTCGCGGCCGTTGCAGCCCAGGGCGGCCGCGTAGGCCGGCTCCTGCAGGAGCTGCTTGATCCAGAAGGCGGTTCCCTCCACCGAATGGGTCAGAATCCCGGAGAAGCGATGGCTGATCTGAAGGGGGATGCCGCCTACGGCCCCGGCGATGACGGGCTTGGACTTCCACAAGGCTTCGGCCACCGTCAGCCCGAATCCTTCCCGTAGGGACTTCTGCAGGACGATGGTGGAAGCGCGCTGCAGGGCGTTGATGGCGATATCGCTGGCGGGGGGGAGGAAGAGGACGAAGATGTCGGGGTCGCCGTCCGCCTCGGCTCGGACCTCGTCCAGGACTTTTTGGCCTTCGGGGTCGTCGCTCGCGCCGCCGCCGGCCAGGACGAGCTGGGCATCCACGTGGCGCTTGGCCATCTTGAAGGCCCGGACGACGCCGACCGGATCCTTGAGGTAGTCGAAGCGGGAGACCTGGGTCACGATGGGGCGCCGGCGGTCGATTCCGAAGCCGGCGCATACCGCGTCGATCTCGGCCTCGCTCAGCTCCCGGTTCTTGTCGCTCAGGGGATCGATGGAGGGAGAGATGAGAACCTGGCGGATCGGCAAAGGGCGGGCGAAAGCGGGCGCGGAGAAGACGGCGGCGTCGAAGGCCTTGATGTAGCGGCGCAGGAACCGCCAGATGTCGGGCTGGGGCCGGGTGAAGTCGATGTGGCAGCGCCAGACCCAGCGCGAGCCGCGGGCGCCGGCTCGGCGCTCGACCAGACCGATCGGCTGGGGATCGTGGATGAAGACGATATCCCCGAAGGGCGTCACCGCGTCCAGATTGGCCCGATTGACCTCCCGGAAATAGGATTGGTCTTCCGGGCTGAAGCCGACCGGCACGCCGTGCAGGCCGTTGTGCATGGCCTTGGTGATGGCGAAGAAGCGCTCATTGCCGCGGATGACGTCCCAGCGGGCCTCGACCCCGATCTCCTTGAGAAGCGGGATCATCCGGGTCAGGATCTCGGCCACGCCGCCGCCGACGGCGGTGGAGTTGACGTTCTGGATGACCCGGCCCCGGAGGCGCTCCCCGAGGCGGTACAGCTCGTCGACGGGCTCGCGGCCGATGATTTCGACGTAGGCGTCAAGAGGGGCCATGATGACTCACAATCTCCAGGAGCCGCCGGCGCAGCCCCTCGATCGTCAGGGTGTAAGGATCGAGGCCGTCCACGGCTTCCGCCAGGTCGCCGCGGCCGATGGACCTCAGCCAGGGAGCGTAGCTCGGGGCGTCTCCCCCGCGGCCCAGCCTCGGCCCGAAGAAGTGGAAGGCCAGGCTCTCGGGCGAGACCTTGGCCAAAGCGGGGGCCAAGGAGGGCGCGTCGACGGCCTCATGGGCCGTCGGCTGCAGGAACACGCGGGAGGAGAGGAAATGGAACTCCAGCCCGTCGGGGCAGGGTTGGGCCCGGCCATTGAGGGACGCCAAAGCCGCCTCCAGGGCCGCGGCCAGTCGTTCCCGGATCTCGGTCACGGTCCGGCAGCGGATCATGTCGATGGAGGCCAGGGCTTCCCCGACATCGGCCCGCCCAAGGGCTCGGACGACCCAGTGGGCGAAGTCGTTGGGCGGCTCCGGTGACAGGCGCAGGTGCTGCCGCAGCAGGCGGTGGGTGTGATGATAGATCGAGGCCTCCGGCACCCGGAGGATGCCGTCGCGCAGCTCGGCCAGGGTCCGGGCGCGGCGGCCGACGATCTCGATCAGGCTGTGGGGCGAGACGAAGCGGAAGGGGCGGACGGCCTCTGGGATCATGGTCAGGCCAGCTTTCTCATCTCGCTGACGATCTTGCCGGCCCAGCGGAAGACATTGTTGTCCTGGACCGCCTGCCGCATCTTCTGCATGCGCTGCCGGCGCTCTTCGGGGCTCATCGTCAACGCCTGCAGGATGGCATCGGCAAATCCCTCCGTGTCGTAAGGGTGGACGATCAGGGCGTCGGCGAGCTCGCGGGCCGAGCCCGTGAACTTGCTCAGGATGAGGACTCCGTCCTCGTCGCTGCGGGCGGCCACGAACTCCTTGGCCACCAGGTTCATCCCGTCGTGAACCGAGCTGAGAACGCAGAGGTTGGCGGCGCGGAGATAGCCGACGACCTCGGTCGGATTCAGATGGACCTTCTCCAGGATGATCGGCAGCCAGTCCTTCTCCCGCCAGCGCTCGTTGATGCCGATCATGGTCCTGTAGACGGCGTCGTTGTAAGCCTGGTATTGCGGGATGTGAATGCGTGACAGGGGACCGAGCTGGAGGAACACGAAGCGGCCGCGGTACTCGGGGTACTTCTCCAGGAAGCGGTCGACGGCCCGGAAGCGCTCCACGATCCCCTTGGTGTAGTCGAGCCTCTCCACTCCGACGGCCAGGATCTTGTCGCGGAACCGGTAGTCCCGCCTCAGCTTGAGAACGGCGTTGCGGACATTCGAGCTCTCGGCCTGATGCTCGATCGTCTCGGCGTCGACGCTGATGGGGAACGGGCGGACCAGGGTCTCGCGTCCTTCCTTGACGACGGACAGCCGCTCCCGATCGACCCTGGCCTCCAGGAACAGGTCGACCGAGTCCAGGAAATTGAGGCCGTGGTAGCGGGTGTGGAAGCCGAGGATATCGTTGCCCAGCAGGCCCCAAAGGAGGTCCTCCGCCTGGGGACAGACGCGGAAGGTCTCGGCGTTGGGCCAGGGAATGTGCCAGAAGTGGGCCACGACCACGTCCGGCCGCCGCTCCTTGATCAGCTTGGGGAGAAGGGCGAAGTGATAGTCCTGGATGAAGACGAAGCCCTCGTCGCCGTCCAGCTCCTCGCAGACGATGTCGGCGAACTTCTGGTTGACGCTCTGGTACATGGCCCAGTCCCGGGGCCGGAATTCGGGCCGCACGTGGACGATGTGACAAAGGGGCCAAAGCCCCTCGTTGGCGTAGCCGTAGTAGTAGGCGTCCTCCTCCTCGCGGGTCAGCCAGACGCGACGGAGGGTGTAGCGGGGCGCTTCGGGCGGAACACGTATCCGGTCCCGCTCGTCGACGACGTCGCGATCGGCCTCACCCGTCCCGGCGGCGATCCAGGTGCCTCCGGCGGCGGCCATGACGGGATCGAGGGCGACCGTCATCCCGCTGGCCGGCCGGACGCAGCGGGTCTCGTCTTCGGCGTAGATGTGGATGTAGGGCTCCCGGTTGGAAACGACGATGAACTTATGGCCTCCGACTTTCTCCTGGACGAGCTCCTTGAGCATGGCGGGCGTCCAAATCATGCGGCCTCCTTTTTGCCCAGCGGCGAAGAGGGGCGTCCCTTAGGACCTTCCGAGCCGGACGTGACGCTATCGGCGAACGACGACCGGGAACGGGTCTTCGATCCCCTCGGCTTGGAATCGGGATCTCGCCCGCTTGATGAACTCGTGGCGGACGAGATATTGATCGACGAATCCGGCGACCCTGAGAATGACGGTCGCCCGGATATTGAAGTCGTCAAGGGCGTTGAAGCGTACGAACGGCTCGAAGTCGGGGAGCCCGCCCGGCGTCCGGCGAAGGACGGCCCTGGCTTCCTCGATAAGCAGCCGCTCGGCCCGCTCGAGATCGGCGCCATAGCCGACGCGGACCTCGATCAAGAGAGCTTCGGGCTTATCCGGCAGGTCGTGGTTGGCCAGGATGCTCTCGGCCAGCCTCTTGTTCGGAATGATGACCAGGTGATTCGCCAACGCCCGCAGCGTGGTGACGCGCCAGGTGATGTCGGCGACGATGCCTTCTTCGCCCGTGGCGAGCCGAATGTAATCGCCCCGCCGGATGTTCTTGGACATCAAGATGTTCAAGCCGGCGAAGAGGTTGGCCAGGGAATCCTGCAGGGCCAGGGCGAAAGCCAGCCCGCCGACGCCGAGGGCCGTGATGATGGGGGCGATCGGGATGCCGATCTCGTCCAGGACGACGAGCGCGCCGACGATGCCGATGATGATCACGGCCAGGTTGCGGAAGATGGTCGAAGGAATGCTGGCGGCCTTGGCCAGGTATAGCTCGACCAGGCCCGAGGCCAACCGGGCGATGAATACGGTGACGGATAGGATGGCGGCGATGATGAGGCCTTTGTTCAGCAAAGGCAGGGCCGCCGCGGGGAGATGGGCCGAGCGGATGGCGGCGGCCAGTCCGGCCAGGATGACCCAGACCGCTATGACGCCCCGCAGGGCCCGCACCAGGACGTCGCCCCGGCCGGCGGCTCGGGCGGTGCGCCGAAGCCGCCGGCAGATCAGCCGCTGCAAGAGCAGGCCCAGCAGCAGGGCGCCGGCCACGATGCCCAGGGGGAGGGCGCTGCGAAAGAAAGAGGCAACGGCGACATCCAACTTCATTGTCTGGGGAGCTCCCGGCGCGGGCGACGAGACCCGCTCCGATCATTGTACCCCGGCGCGGGGAATCATGTCCAGGCGCGGGACGGGCGAGAGCTCAGCCCAAGCGCCCGACGGCCTTCTCGACTTCGTCAAGCACCTGGCCCGACCGGACCAGGGCTTTCATGGCGTTGTGGTCGATGTGGAGGGGGCGGTCGACGTCGAGGTGGGCGACGTGGCGGCGCACGACGCCGCGGGCCGTCTCCGTCCCGCGTCCGAAGGCGAAGGAGCGGAAGTCCATGGCCTGGGCGGCGGCCATCATCTCGATGCCCAGGACGCCGCGGGCGTTGTCCAGGATCTGGACCGTCTTGAGGGCCGTGTTCATGCCCATGGAGACGAAGTCCTCCTGGTCGGCGGCGGCCGGGATGGACTGGATCGAGGCGGGCGCCGAGAGGATGCGCTGCTCGACGATCAGGTGGTCGGCGGTGTACTGGCTGAGCATCAGCCCGGAGAACATGCCCGCCCCCGCGGTCAGGAAGGCGGGCAGGCCGGCGCTGAGGGCGGGGTTGGTCAGCCGGTTGAGCCGGCGCTCGGACAGGACGCAGACCATGGTCACCGCGGCGCCGATCATGTCCATGGGCAGGGCCACGGGGGTGCCCTGGAAGTTGGCCCCGGTCAGGGTGGTCTTGGATTCGGCCAAGAAGATGGGATTGTCGCCGACGCCGTTGAGCTCGATCTCGACCTGCCGGCGGGCGTAGGCCACGGCGTCGTGGGCGGCGCCGATGACCTGGGGGGTCGAGCGCATGGAGTACGCGTCCTGGACCTTGGTCTTCATCCGGCCGGTGGCCAGGTCGCCGCCGGCGAGGCAGGCCATGATGGCCCGGGCCGAGCGCACGGCGCCGGGAAAGCCCCGCTCCTCGTGGAGGCGGATGTCGTAGGGCTTGAGGTTGGCGATCAAGGCCTCCAGCGACATGGCGCAGGCGATCTCGGCCTGCCTCAGCCAGCGGTCGATGTCGAAGAGAGCCAGGGCGCTGATGGCGGTCAGGAGGTTGGAGCCGTTGATGGCGGCCAGGCCGTCGCGGGCCTGGAGGCCGGGGATGGGGATCCCGGCCCGCTCCATGGCCGCCCGCCCGGGGAGGCGCCGGCCTTCGAAGAAGGCTTCGCCCTCGCCCATCAGGAGCAGGGCGATCTGGGCCATGGGGGCCAGGTCGCCGCAGGCCCCGACCGAGCCTTGGCGGCAGACGACGGGCGTGACTCCGGCGTTGAGCATGGCGGCCAAGGTCAGCGGGATCTCGGGGCGGCATCCGGAGCGGCCCTTGGCGTGGACGTTGATCCGGCCGGCCATGGCCGCCCGGACGTGATCGACCGGAGCGGGCTCGCCGATGCCGGCGGCGTGGTTGTAGATGAGGTATTTCTGGAAGTCCTGGACCTGCGCGTCGGTGAGGACGACTTCGGAGAACTCGCCGATCCCGGTGTTGACGCCGTACATGATCTCGCGGGCCGCGATCTTCTCCTCGATCACGGCCCGGCAGGCTTGGATCCGCTCCAACGCGTCCGGGGCGATCTCGACCTTCTCGCCGTCGCGGGCGATCGAGGCCAGCTTCTCCAGGGTCAGCGAGGTTCCGTCAAGCGTGATGGCCATGAGCGGCCTCCTTGGGGCCCGATTCGGCTTCTCCCCAGACCATGATGGCGTAGCCGCGCTGGAAGAAGAGCAGGGAGTCGAGGCGCGAGGCCAGCCAAAGGAAGGGGTAGATGATCTTGTAGATGCCGAAGGCTTTCTTCTGGGCGGCGAACTCGTCCCCGGTCGAGGGGCGGATGTGGCCGTCCCGGAGCTTGGCCTGGGGCTTGGTCGAGAGGATGTTGACGTAGAGGGCGTTGAGAATGAGCTCGAGAAGCTCGGTGAAGAAGCGGGAGTAGGTGGTGTGGCCGGTCAGGCGCAGTCCGGAGGCGGCGAACAGGCGGCGCAGGCCCGGGAGGCTGTAGCCCTCGCGCTTGTGGCCGTAGAATTCCAGCCTCAGGCCGACCGAGGGGCGGATCTTCTGCAGCAGGAAGAAGCCGCCGTCGTGGGGGGTGATCAGCAGGAAGCGACCGCCCGGCTTGAGGACGCGGCGCACTTCGGCCAATGTCGCGGCGTCCTCGTCCACGTGCTCCAGATAGTCCAGGCAGACGGCTTGGTCGAAGGCGCCGTCGCGGAAGGGCAGGGCCGGCGAGCCCATCTGGACGAGGCTGTCCTTGAGGAGGGCCCGGCTGGAGCGAAGATTGGTCAGATCGAGATCGGTCGAGACCCAGCGGCCGCCCTTGCGCCGCAGGAAATAGCTCAAGATGCCTTGGGCACAGCCCAGGTCGAGGATTCGCTCTCCGGGGCGGACGCGGAGGTGCTTGTCGATGAGGTCGAGCTTCTCCTTCTTCTTGAGGGAGCGCTTGACGATCTGGAGCTGCCAGGGGGTCTCTTCCACGGCCAGGATTATATCAATAATCCCCAATTAGGGGGACACCATACATAACTCCCGATCTTTTTCGACTCCGAAGCTGCCAGCGTTGTCCCAAAATAGGGGTACAGTATACGTAATTCCCCATTTATTCTGAGGAGGCGTTCCTCATTTTTCCTTGCTCGGTTCTCTCAAGCTCTCTCTGAAATTGCCGAGCGAGACAGGCAAGGATTCCCGGACAATTAAGCGGTCAACTGAAGTTTACAAAAAGCGTCAACAAAAAGTTCGGGAGTTATGTATGGTGTCCCCCATTTGATTTGACTTGATCGGCGGGGTTGGCCCACAATGGCCCCAGGAAGAGACATGCGCTACAAGATCGTCATCGTCGGCGGGCTGGAGACCAACTGCTATCTGGTGTACTGCCCCGGGACCAAGGCCTGCGCCGTGGTCGATCCCGGCGCCGAGGCCGACAAGATCTTCCCCGTCATCGCCGAGGAAGGGCTCCGCCCGGTCCTGCTCATCAACACCCACGGCCATATCGACCACATCGGGGCCAACCGCGACATCAAGGACAAGTACGGCCCGCCCCTCCTCATCCACGCCGAAGACGAGAGCCTGCTGGGCAAGATGCAGAACCTGGAGCTGAGCCTCTTCCTGGGCGCCCAGGACTCTCCCCCGGCCGACCGGCTCTTGGCCGACGGAGACGAGATCGCCATCGGTCAGGGAATGCTCCGCGTCCTGCACACCCCCGGCCACACCCCGGGCAGCGTCAGCCTGCTGGGCGACGGCTTCCTGCTCTCCGGCGACACACTCTTCTTCGAAGGCGTCGGCCGGACCGACCTTCCGGGCGGCGACCCGCGCCGGCTGGAAGCCAGCATCCGGGACAAGCTGATGACCCTGCCCGACGACGTCGTCGTCCTGCCGGGGCACGGCCCCCTGACGACCATCGGCCAGGAGCGGGCGGCCAACACCTCACCGGCATGACGGCGCCGCGCGGCCCTGACGATCCCGCCGCTCTTCTGGCCGACTTTCAGTCCTTTCTCGGAGTCGAGCGGGGCTTGGCCGTCAACACGCAGCGCTCCTATGCCCGCGACCTGGGCAAGCTCTTCGCCTGCCTGGAGAAGTCGGGCACGCCCTGGGACCGGGCCGCCGAGGCCGACCTGGTCCGCCTGATCCATGACCAGAGCCGGGCCGGGCTTTCGCCGCGCTCGCTGGCCAGGCTCATCTCGGCCCTTAAGGCGTTCTACCGCTGGGCCGTCTTGGAAGGGCGCTTGGAGAAAAGCCCGGCCCTCAACCTGACCTCGCCCAAGGCCTGGCAGTCGCTTCCCAAGTTTCTTCAGGTTCGGGAGGTCGAGGCGCTGCTGGCCCAGCCCGACTTGTCCGAGGACCGGGGCCTGCGCGACAAGGCCATGCTCGAGGTCATGTACGCGGCCGGCCTGCGCGTCTCGGAGCTGACCGGGCTGCGGATCCAGGACGCCCGCCTGCGGGACGGCTTCCTGATTTGCCGCGGCAAGGGGAACAAGGAGCGGATCGTGCCGCTGGGACGGTCGGCCCTCGACGCCGTGGGGAGATATCTATCTGAAGCGAGACCCCGGCTGGTCAAGGGGGCGAGCGCGGCACTCTTCCTGACCCGCCGCGGCGAGCCTTTCACCCGGCAGGGCTTCTGGAAGGCGCTCAAGGGCTATGCCAAGGCGGCCGGCTTGGCCGCCAAGGTTCATCCTCATGTCCTGCGGCACTCCTTTGCGACGCACCTTCTAGAGAGGGGAGCGGACCTTCGCTCGGTCCAGATGATGCTCGGCCACAGCCAGATCACGACCACCCAGATCTACACCCACGTCAGCCGGGAGCGCCTCCGCAAGGTCTACGACAAGTTCCACCCGCGGGCTTGAACGCTCCCGCTCCAGCGGCGTCTTCCCCGGGCCGCATGACGGAGGCAGGCCGCCCCGCTTCGCTCAGCCCGCCTCCGGGAAAGGGCCGTCCTACTCTTCGTGCGGCGTGATGGACACCGTCACGACGGCCTTGTGAGACTGGACGGCCAGCAGGCTGCGGCCCGCGCCGGGCTTCCAGTCGCGGCGGCTCCAGGTCCAGTCGAATTTGCGGACCTCGGGGCCTTTGAGAATGGCCGCCAGGGGAAGCTCGATTCGATTCGAGCCCCTGCGGATGTCGAGGTCGTAGAGCCGCCCCGGCGCGCCCGCCCCGCCTCCGGCCGAGGCCGGCAGGACGAGGGGGAAGCTCTCCCCGGCCAGGGCCCGGGGGACGTCGAATCCCTCGACCGAGAAATCGACCAGAAGCGACGGCCCTTGGGACATGACGTAGTTGATGCGAAGCTCCGGGCGGGCGGCGAAGTCCTCCGTCTTGAGGGCCGCCAGCTCTTCGCCGTGCGAGGACCTTTCCTCGGCCTCCCACTTCTCCAGGGTGCGCTCCTTGTGCAGGAGGAGAAAATCCTCGTCGTCCCGCTCCATCAGGCCGAGCCAGTAGGCCCGCAGGGCGAAGCTGCCTTCGTGCCGCTCGTCGCCCCCCTCGAGGCCGTAGCGGCCCTCCGCTTCGACGATGATCTGAATGTCCCACTTGGCCGGCAGGGAGCGGCCGGCGGGGCTTCCGGCCGCCGCCGCGCCGAGGAGCAGGCAGGAGGCGATCCGAAGCATCCGGCGAACGCTCGCTCTGCCCATGGCCCCATTGTAGCCGCTCCCGGTGCCCAATTAAAGGTTCTTCGCCCTATTCCGGGAAGAGCGGCTTGGGATATCGTCCCGGCGGAGCTTGCGCAGCCCTCGTTGAGACGGATGCTTCATCAGTCTCC
>CAZKXI010000009.1:40433-117737 GCA_964556755.1 uncultured Eubacteriales bacterium | reverse complement strand
TGGCGGGGCCGGGGGGGATGTGCTATAAATCGGGCGGCGGCCATGCGCATCACCCTGTCCGGCAACCTCAGCTACTGCTTCGGCGTCCGCAAGACGCTGACCCTGGTCGAGGACCTCCTGGCCCGCAATCCCGACCGGACCTACTACATGTACGGCGAGATCGTCCACAACGAGCTGGTCATCCGCGACCTGCGGGCCAAGGGCCTGAGCATCATCCGCGACTTGACCCAGATCGGCCCGGCCGGAAGCGTCGTCATCCCCAGCCACGGCGCGCCGCTGCGGGTCTTCGAGGACCTGCGGGCCCGCGGCATCGACGTCATCGACGCCACTTGCCCCATGGTCAGGCTGATCCACGGAAAGGCCCAGCGGCTGGAGGCCGAGGGGGCCGCCGTAGTCATCCTCGGCGACCCCAGCCACGACGAGGTCCGGGGCATCGCCGGCCACGTCGGCCGGGCCCTGGTCTTCCGCCGCCCCGAGGACGTCACCGCCGCGGCCCTGGCCGGCGTCGCCAAGGCCGGCGTGGTCGTCCAGTCGACCTTCATCCGCGAGGAGGCCCTGGCCATCCTGGAGGCCATCCGGGCGCTCGTGCCCGAGGTCGTCTTCGAGGACACCATCTGCCGGCCGACGTCCGAGCGCCAGGAGGAGGTCCGGCGGATGGCCGCCCGGCACGATTGCGTCCTGATCGTCGGCTCGCGCCGCAGCGCCAACACCCGCCACCTCTATGATCTGGCGGCGGGGGAGAACGCCTGCGTCCATTTCGTGGACGACCCCGAGGGCGTCGTCCATCTGCCCATCGCCGCCGAGGCCTCGGTCTTCATCGCCTCGGGAGCCTCGACCCCGATGTCGGCGGTGGAGAGGGTCGTCGAGCTCCTGCAGCGGGGGCCGTCGCCCGCGCCGGCGGGGCCGGCCGAGGACAAGACCCATGGCTGAGGCCCCGGCCTTCCCCGCTTTTCTGGATGCGGTCAAGCGGGATGTCACGGTCCTTCTGGACGCGTATCTGCGCGAGGCGGGGCGCCGCTACCGGGCCATCAACTCCTGGGGCCCCGACGCGGCCGATCGCCTGAGGGCCTTCGTCCGGACCGGCAAGATGCTGCGGGCCGGCATGGTCGTCGTCGGCCACGCCGCGGCCGGCCGGCGGCCGGGCCTCGCGGCCCTACGGGCCGGCGCCGCGGTGGAGCTCATCCAGGCGGGCCTGCTCATCCACGACGACATCATCGATCGCGACCTCATGCGTCGCGGAGGTCCCGCCCTCCATGTCCAGTACGCCCGAGTCGGCCGCCGGGCCGGCGCCCTGGACGGGCCGCGCTTCGGGGAGGGGATGGGCATCTGCATCGGCGACATCGCCTTGTTCATGGGCTTCGAGATCCTGGCCGGTCTTCCGGCGGATCCCGGTCCGCGGGCCCGGATCCTGCGGCTTTGGTCGGATGACCTCTGCCGGGTCGGCCTGGCCCAGATGCAGGACTTGGCTTTCGGCCAGACCCGCCCCGACGCGTCCGAGGCGGAGATTCGCCGCCTCTACATCAACAAGACGGGGCGCTACACCTTCTCGGCCCCCCTGCGGACGGGCGCCGTCCTCGGCGGCGCCGGCGTCGGGCTGACCGAAGGCCTGGCCGCCCTGGGCGAGACGCTGGGCCTTCTCTTCCAAATGCGGGACGACGAGCTGGGGCTTTACGGGACGGCGGCGGCCATCGGCAAGCCGGTCGGATCGGACGTCCGCGAGGCCAAGCTGACCTTGTGGATGCGCCGTCTCTTCGACCGGGCGGGGAAGGCGGACCGCAGCCGACTGGCCGCTCTTTTTGGGAATCCCGACCTGGACCGGGCGATGCTGAAGGAAGTCCGGACGATCGCCGAGCGAAGCGGCGTCCGCGACGCGATGCGACGCGAGACGGACCGCCTGCGGAGCCGTGCCGCGAAGGCCATCGAAGCCCTGGCCGTCCGCCCCGCGGCGCGGGCCCGCCTCCGCTCCGTACTGGACTTCGTCGTCGATCGCAAGAGCTGAGCCGCCGCGATAAATAGGGGTACCTGTTTGTCCACGCCTATTCTAGCGGGCGAGGAAGCGGCCGTAACGGGCGGCGGCTTCATCGAGCAGCGCTCGGGTCCGGCCGTCGGGCCGGCCGAAGAGAGCCGGGGTCGCCTCGGCCGATCGAGCCGCCTTCCTCCAAGTCCCGATGACGCGCCCGTTGACGACGACGATGGGCCGGAAGACGCCGTTGTTGGAGACGGCTTTGCGATGGCTCTCAGGAGGCAGAGAAGCCCGGCGGTCCTTGTATCCGATCAGGAGCTCATCGAATGCGGGCAGGAGATAAGCCGAGCTTGAAGCGGCCTCCGGGACCGACAGGTCCCTAGAAAGCCAGTAAGTCTCGGACTCGATGTTCAGCGGGCGAAGATCCCGCTGGACCGAGGCCAAAGCCTGCCGCGCCTGCCCGACGGGCAAGCCCGACCACCAGACGAAATCCCGCAGGGTGGCGGGCCCGTGTCCCGTGAAGTATCGAGTCGCCAGCTTGGCCAGGGCCACCTCCCTGGACAGGGCCGGGGCCGGGGGCACTCTCTCCTCGAGAAGCGCGAACGTCGGCCGGCCGTCCTTCATCGATCCGCTGCAGAGAAGGCCCTCGGCCTCCGCGCAGAGGAAGAGGTGGGAAGCGCGGCCTCCCGCCGTGGCGATCTTGGCCCTGCCCAGCGCGGCGATCATCTCTTCGCGGGTCAGGTGGATGCCGCCGCGAAGAGCCCTTTCCATCACCGCGAAGCCGGCCCGCAGGATCGACGGCGTCAGCCCCAGCTGCCGGTGCCGGGTCTTCACCGCCGTCCGGATCTGGGGCGATGAGAGGGCCAGCATCCAGCGGATGTCCGGAGCCGCGGCGAAATGCCAGGTCGGCCGCAGGAGATGCGTCCGGATGATCGCTCCCCGGTCGACCGCCGCCCGGATGGTCTCGCCGGTGGACCGAGGGAGGCGGACGCCGACGGCCCAAAGGGCCATGGGCAGGTCCTGGGCCTGCATGGCCCCCAGACGGGCGACGATGCCTTCGGGGGTCCGAAGCATCGTGCCGGCGATCTGCTGAGCGGCGAGGCGAAGCCGGGCGATATCGAAGGGCCTCAAGCGAACCTCAACCCGGCTCCCTTCCCGTCTTGGGAGGGCTTCGCCTTACAGCCCCATCTCCTTGATCACGTTGGTCGCGCCCGAGAACTTCTCGGTCACCCACAGGACGTAGCGGATGTCGACGCTGATCGAGCGCTGGTATTCGGGCAGGATATAGTAGTCGCCGACGACGCTCTCGTAGGACATGTCGAAGATGATCCCGATCTGCTCGCCCTTGGCGTTGAGGGTCGGCGAGCCGGAGTTGCCGCCGGTGACGTTGGTCGTGTTCATGAAGCAGGCCACGATATCGCCCAGGGCCTTGTCGGCGTAGCGGCCGAAGTCCTTGTCCTTCCACATCTGCTTGACCTTGGCCGGGACGGCGAAGGGGAACTTGCCGGTGTCCTTGTCGATGACGCCCCGCAGGGTGGTCATGGGCGTGTACTGGACGGCGTCCTTGGGCGAATAGCCCAGGACCGGGCCGTAGGTGAAGCGGATGGTGCCGTTGGCGTCGGGCGGATAGGTGCCCTTCCTCATCTCCAGGATGGCGGCTTCGTAGGCCATCTTGAGGTCGGCCCCCTCGCGGCCGAAGCCCTTGCTCTCCTCGCGGATCCCCTTGGCCTCCGTCTCCATGGCCGCCGCGAGCTTGAGGAACGGGTCGTCGCTCGCGGCCAGCTGGGCCGGCTTCCAGCCCAGAACCTCCAGCCGCTTGGCGGCGTCGCCCAGCTTGGTGGCGGCGTACATGGCGTCCACCCGGGCGGCGACGTCGGCGTCGGAGCCCGCGACCAGGGCCCGCAGGCTGGGCGGCCACTGGGCCGGATCGGGCTGGGCCGCCTTCAGCCGCTTGAGCGTCCACTTCATCAGCTCGCGGTCGGTGCCGAAGACATAGCCCCGCTCGGCCAGGGTGATGCCCTGGCGCAGCGAGGGGAGGTTGCGCTCCTGATAGGCCGCTTCGCGGTCCGAATCCTTCTTCTGCAGCTCGGGGATCGCCCGGACCAGGGTATAGGCCTGGTTCAGGATGGTCGAGCCGCCCAGCACGCCGTTGAGGGTCGCGCTGCGGGCGGCGAAGGCCTTCTGGCGGACGAGGTAGGCGTTGAGGTCTTCGGCGACCTTGCCGTACTTGGCTTGCCGGGCCGGGTCGGACGCGATCCAATCGAGGAGGACCTTCTCCTGCTCGGCCTTGCGGGAGATCAGGTCGAACTTCTGCAGTCCTTCCAGCTTGCCCTGGGTGTTCTTGAGCCCGTTGTAGAGGCCCTTGACCCGGGAGGCGTAGCGGATCTCCACTTCCTTGTCCGCCTGGCCCGCGGCCTCGTAGAAGGCGATCAGGTCCTGGGTGTCCTTGATCCGCTGGCCCATGGCGTCCATGTCGGCCTTCAGCTCGCCCAGGGCGTAGTTGCGGTAGGTCCGCCCGGGATAGCCCATGACGAAGGTGAAATCGCCCTCCTTGTAGCCGTCCAGCGAGGGCTTCAGCCAGACCTTGGGCTTGTAGGGGACGTTGGACGGGCTGAAATCGGCCGCCGTGCCGTCGGGGGCCACGTAGGCCCGCAGGAAGGAGAAGTCGCAGGTGTGGCGAGGCCACATCCAGTTGTCGACCTCGCCGCCGAAGTTGCCCAGGGCCTGGGGCGGGGCGTAGACCAGTCGGACGTCGCGAATCTGCTTGAAGGTGTAGAGGTAGTAGGCGTTGCCGCTGTACATCGAGGCGAACGTGCAGCGGAGGTCTTGGCCGCCCTTCTCGCCGGCGGCGATGAGGTCCTTCTGGGCCTTGTCCAGGGCGTCGTAGCGCTGGCGCGGGGTCATCTTGGGCTTGAAGTAGGCGTTGACCTTGGCGGTCACGTCCTCGTAGCCGAGCAGGACGCCGGCGGCGTAGCCTTGGGCCTGGATCTCCCGGCCGCGATCGGGCGCCAAGAAGCCGTTCTCGATATAGTCGTTCTCCTTGCTCGAGGCCCGCTGAATGGCCCCGTAGGCGACGTGGTGGTTGGTCAGGATCAGGCCGTCGGGGGAGACGAACTCGCCCGTGCCGCCGCCGAGGTTGACGACGGCGCTCATCAGGCCGGTGCCGTCCTTCTTGAACAGCTCCCCGGGATCCATCTGCAGGCCGAGGGCCTTCAGGTTGAGGTCTTTCATCTGATGGGGCATCCACATGCCCTCGTCGGCCCGGCCTAGAAAGGCGATGGCGAGGACGAGTCCGAGGACGGCGAGTCCCTTGCTCTTGGTCGGCTTCATGACGGCCTCCGGAATGAGAGATGGCGTTGGGGCGGGCGCCGGGCGCCGCGCGGACCCTTATTGTAGACGGATCGCCCGCCGCCGTCCACCGGTCTTCCTTTGCCGGCCGCGCCGGATCGCGCGGGCGGGAGAGGCATGGGAGGAGAATACGGAGACGCAGGCGATATTCCTGCGGTCCCCGATCCGCCTTCCGACGCTTTGGATGCCTTATGCTAGATATATCTTTATAAATTTTGGAGTTTACATACCGCGGCAAGAACCTGTATCATCCCGCGGTATTCCGGATTGTTTACGATATAACGAAATAATGAGAAGCCTGAAAAAGATCGCGGGCGGGATCGCCATGACCCTTTTCCTGGGATCTTTCCCGTCCGCGCCGGCCGCGGCGGCTCCCACCGGGGAAGTCCCCCGCGACACCCACGCCATGTCCGCCGACCGCCGGCTGGCGCTCTATAGCCTCAACAGCCGGAGGACGATCGAAGTCGAGTACTGCCAGGACGGCTACTACGACCCCGAGGCGCTTTCCGCCGTCGATCACCTCTTGCGGGACCCCATCAGCGGCGACGTCCGGGGCATCGACCCCAAGCTTCTGGACTTGCTCTACGAGCTCCATGAGAAGGTCGGCGGGACGGCGCCTATCACGGTGCTCTGCGGCTACCGGTCCCCGAAGACCAACGCTTCTCTGCGTGCATTCAACAAGGCCGTGGCCGAGAGGAGCCTGCACATGCAGGGCAAGGCGGTCGATATCCGCCTGCCCGGGATTTCTCTGCCCGTCCTCTACAAGACTGCCCTGGAGATGAAGGCGGGCGGGGTGGGCTACTACCCCAGGTCCGGCTTCATCCATGTCGACGTGGGGCCCGTCCGCAGCTGGTGACGGCGCCTCGCCGGGGGCCCTTCTTGTGCTCTCCGGCCCCTTCTGCCGGAAATCTGGAATAACGTATGCCGGAGCTGCGTTGCTTATCGGCTTCTTGCGCTCAGCCCCCGATCTTTGATGTCTCTCTCCCAACCGACCCCTCAGACGATTGGAAGCGTAATACCTTGATTGTCAGGATCTTATCCGTGCCATTGTCTTGATTTGGTTTGAAGGAATCCGCCCGGGTCTCCCCGTACGACAGAAATAGGGAATTACGCATACTGTCCTCCTATCCAAAAGGGTATGAGGACGGCAAAGCCTGTACCCCTATTTCTTTTCCGGGGGATCGGGGGGGAGGGGCGGCAGGCCGGCCAGAGCCCGGGCCAGGGTCGCGTCCCGCCCGTAGATATCCTTCCGGAAATGGAGGGCGCCCGCCCCGTCCTTCCAAGCCGTCAGGTAGAGGATGTAGATGGGGATGGGCCGGGGGATCAGCACCTCCTGCCTCTCGCCTTTCCTGATGGCCGCCAGCAGGGTCTCTCTCGTCCAGGCGGGGTCATCCTTCAGCAGCTCCACGGCCAGATCCATGGGCCGGGCGATCCGGATGCAGCCGTGGCTGAAGGAGCGCGAAGCCCGGTCGAAGAGGTACTGCAGGGGCGTGTCGTGCAGATAGACGGCCCAGGGGTTGGGAAAGAGAAAAGCCAGCCGGCCGAGCGAATTCACCGGGCCGGGCGTCTGCCGCACCCGGTAGGGAAAATTCTCCTCGCTGAAGAGAGTCCAATCCAGTCCGGCCGGATCGATCTCGGCCGCCCCCGGGCCCCAGTTGGCATAGAGCTTGTAGCCCAGACGGCCGAGGTATTCGGCATCGGCGCGGGCATTCTCAAGGATCTCGGTGGCGGCGATCGAAGGCGGAACGTTCCAGACCGGATTGATCTCGATCGTGGTCATGATCTCGTCGAAGACCGGGGTCCGGTTCGCGGCCTTGCCGACCACGACGGGCATGTCGAGGACGGTTCGCCCCGCCTCGACCATCCGGAGCCGGAAGTCGGCCGCGTTGACCGCGATATACCGGGGCCCGAAGTCGCGCGGCAGCCAGCGCCAGCGCTCCAGGTTGACCTTGACCTGGGCCAGGCGCTCCTCGGCCGGGACGTTCAAGGCGGCCTGGGTTCCGAGGCCGGCGACGCCGTCGATCTCCAGGCCGTGGCGGGCTTGGAAGCGGCGGACGGCGGCGACGACGGGCTCGTCATACAGGTCGTCGCGGCCGGCGCCGCCGGCGGAATCCGAGGGAGCCAGATCGCCTCCGGCTAGGAGCCTCTCGCGGAGAGCCTTCACTCTGGGGCCGGCGGCCCCGGGCCGGATCGAAGGTCCCGTGGGGATGGCCGGCCACCCCCCGCGAGTGACCGCCTCCTCGCACCAGGTCAGAGCCTCGCGCAGGCCCGCGTATTCCGGTCCATCCGGCCGGCGCGTCGACAGGGCGGCCGCTAAGCCCGTCCCTTCCACGGCCGCCCGCAAGGCCGGGACGGGGTCCGGCCTGAGGACTTGGATAAACCACTCCGGCTCGACATCGGCCGGATCGACGGCGCCGGAGGCCAGCCGGGACGCCAGAAGGAGAAACGCGTCGCTGGCCAGGAGGTCGAGATCGGCCAGCCTCAGGGGAAGGTCGAGCCGGCCCCCGCGCCCGTCCGGATCCAGGCCGTCCAGGGCCGCCCGCAGGCCCGCCAGGTGGAGATTCTCGCCGTCCAGGCCGTCGGCCCGGGCGCCGCTCAGCAAGCCGAGGAGCTCTTCCACGGCCGGCGCGGGAGCGCCGTCCCGGCTCCAGACCGGATCATGCCCCCTCTCCTCGTAGAACCGGCGCAGCGCGTCCGCGCGGACCAGCGTCTCCCCCTGGCAGACCAGGCCGCGGCCCGGCGCGGCGGCCAAGCGGTCACGGATGATCCCGGCCACCTCGCTTCGGCTGGAGGACGGGGCGAACAGAGAGGGAAGCTGCCCGCCCAAGACGGCCGCGGCCAGCAAGATCGCTCTCATCCCGCGGGGGATCCATGTCATCACGGCTCACCCTCCCTGACCCGATTCTCGCCAACCGGGCGGGATTGTCAAGGGCGCGTCCCCCCGCTCCATCGGGCCGATCATGGCGACCGCGGGGGAACGACTTGACAACCTGCGGAGAACCGCTTACCTTGGGGGCAAGTCTGTCAAGCGGAGGAGAGACCTATGAAGAAGTTTGCCGGTGTCGCCGCCCTTTTGCTGCTCGTCGCCGTCGCCGCTTACCCGCAGCTGTCCTTCAAGGTCAGCGGGGGCATGACCTTCGTCAACGGCAACGATTTCAACAAGGGCATGAAAGGCTACATGGCCCAGCTCCGGGATTACTATGACGATGTCGTGGGCGAGTTCGGCACGCTCAGCAACGCCATCAGCTTCCAGGGCGAGATGATCTTCAATTTCACTCCGTCCATGGGCGTCGGCCTGGGCGCCGGCTATTACGGCGCCAGCCGCAGCGAGACGGTGGAGTACACGGCTGTGGCCGTCAACGAGCTGGTCGCCGATTACAGCGTCTCGGCCATCCCGATCTTCCTGAACTTCCACTATTTCCTGCCCGTGGGACCCAAGATGAAGATCGATCTCTTTGCCGGCCCGGTCCTGGCCCTGGGCACCTTCAAGTGGCACAACACGGATGCCTGGCTCCTTTGGGACCTGGAGTACGACTTCAAGTCCACCGGCACGGCCTTCGGCGCCCAGGCCGGATTGGGCCTGGACTTCCAGGTTGCGCCCAATATCGGCCTGATCCTGGATGTTCTCTATCGCTTCGCCCCCTGGAACGACCTCAAGGGCACCCTGACCGAGAAGGGCTGGCTTCTCATCTGGAACGTCGACGACGTCTTTGATGAGGCCTATCTGTGGTCCTACGTCGACGACGGCTTTGACCGGGTCGGGATCTCGGCCGAAGCGCCCACCACGGCCGCCAAGCACTCGCCCTTCCAGCTGGGCGGGCTGGCCGTCACGGCCGGGATCAAGATCGGTCTGAACTGAAGCGGTTTTATCGGCGAAGCGGCGGCGGTCCGGTCCCTCCCTCTTTCGGGGGAGACAGGGGGGGCGGCCGCGTGTCTTGAAGGCGGGGAGCGGATCGTTTATCATCGGACTCCGTGTCAGGAGTCCTTATGCGCATCAAGCCGCTCCGCGTCCTCGGATGGGTCCTGCTGGCCGCTTCCCTGGCGGCTGCCTACGGCTCGGCTTCCTCGGGCCAGAAGCTTGCCTTTGTTCCGGGCGCCGACACGCCCCGCCGGATGCGGGACGTCCGGGTCGATAATTTCATCCTTCTCATCCCCGACGGCATGGGCATTGCCCAGACCACCCTGGGGCGCTGGTATAAGTACGTCCAGACCGGCGAGAACCGGCTGTCCTTCGATGACCTGGCCTGCGGGCTGGTCCGGACCTATTGGGCCACCGGCCTGATCACCGATTCGGCGCCGGCCGCCTCGGCCATGGCCACCGGCTTCAAGACCTCGGCCGGCGCAGTCTCCCTGCGGCCGATCAAGGTCACCATGCCCGGCGTCCAGGCCTTGGCCGAAGGGGATGCCGGCACTCCTGTCGCCACGGTCCTGGAAGCGGCTAAGGCACGCGGCCTGGCCACCGGCCTGGTCATGACCAGCGAATTCCCCCACGCCACTCCGGCCGGCTTCTCCAGCCACCACAGCCAGAGAAGCGCCCTGGAGATCCTGGCCGAGCAGCAGGTCTATCTGGGACCGGACGTCGTCCTGGGAGGCGGCCGCAAGTATCTCGACCCCAAGATCCGCAAGGACGGGGAGGATCTGGTCCGGGTCCTCGAGGACCGCGGCTACAATTACGTCACCGACACGGCCGGCTTGGCCGCCGCGCCGGCCGGGCGGCTGTGGGGCGCTTTCGCCGAAGCGGGCATGTCGCGCGACCTGGACCGCGATCCCGTCCGGGAGCCGTCGCTGGAGGCCATGACCCGCAAGGCCTTGGACATCCTGTCGCGCTCCAAGAAGGGCTTCTTCTTGATGGTCGAGGGCAGCCAGGTGGACTGGGGCGCCCACGCCAACGACCCGGCCGGCACCGCCACGGAGATTCTAGCCTTCGACAGAGCCGCGGCCGCCGCGATCGAGTTCGCCCGACGCGATGGCCGGACGGCCGTGCTGATCGCGGCCGACCACAGCACCGGAGGAATGAGCATCGGCAATCCCGAAGTCGGCGACCTGCCCCTGGAGCGCTTCGCTAAGGCTATGCGCTCGGTCAAGGCCACGCCAACACGGGCCGCCGAGAAGATCCTGGACGATCCCAAGCCCGGCCTCGACCGGGCTCGGCTGATCGCGGCCGAGCTGCTGGGGATCGACGATTGGACGCCGGCCGAGACGCCCGTCCTGGAGGGGGTCGTCCGGGGCGGAAACATGAAGAGGCTGGAGCTTTTTCTCGGCCAATCCCTGTCGCGCCGGGCCGGCCTCGGCTGGGTCTTCACCGGGCACGGCGGCGAGGACGTGGCCCTCTATGCCTACCACCCGCGGGGGCTGCGCCCCGGGGGGGTGATCCAGAACACCGACATCGCCCTCTATATTCAAGCCTGCTTGGGGCTCGACCTGGCCGGCCAGACGCGGGAGCGGTTTATCCCCGCGGAGGAGGCTTTCCGGGCCGCCCGAGCCGAGCTTTCCGTAGATTCCGCCGAGCCGATGAACCCGGTCCTTGTCGCCTCGGCTCGGGGGCGGACGCTGAGGCTGCCGGCCGGCAAGAGCCTGGCGTTCCTGGATGGGAAGCCGGTCGAGCTGGGCGGTGTCGTCGTCTGCACCGCGGCTCCCGGCGGCCCGGCCGCGGCCGAGACGGCGTCCTGGTTCGTGCCGCGCCGGGCAGCGGCTCTCCTGGACTAGGGCTGCCGCTTCCTCGGCTTCTCGATGATCTGAGTCACGCCGCCGATGATCTTGGGCGCTCTCTTGTGCTCGTCCATCGTCATTTGGCCGGACGGCAGGATCTTGAAACTGGCGTCCTCGTAGATCATGGCGTCGCCCCGGCCCTTCTCGTTGATCTCCAGGACGCAGACCAGGACCTCGACGCCGGTGGACGGCCGGTTCATGGTGCCCATCTCGAAGCGCCCGTTCTCGGCGATGAGCTCGATCTTCAGTCCCTTGTCCGTCTTGTACTCGTGGGCGGCGTGGAAGTCGATCCTCAGGCCGCGGCCGCTGGTGATCTGCAGCGAGCCTTTCTTCATCGAGCGGAAGACCTCGTGGAAGCCGGCTTCGCCCCGCTCGGTGAAGGCCTTGGCGATGGCGCCGATCTCCTCGATGGTCGAATAGGACAGGATCTCGATGTTGACCGTCTGGACCGGGTCGGTCAACCCGCCGCTCAGGTAGCGGCCGCGAAACTTGACTTGGGCCGAGGAGGGGAGGGCCAGGAAGGCGACGGCCAGAGCGAGGACGAGGATAGCCGGCAGGGAACGGCGCAGGTAGGGCATCGTGATCTCCTTGCACTCGGGGGAAATCAATCAGGCCTTCCCCCGCGCCCCCATCGTAAGCCCCGACCGGCGTCGTGTCAAGGCCGCTTCGCTCCGCTCCTTCGCCCCCTCGCCGGATTGCTTTTTAGGGCTTTTCGGCTATATATAGGGAGGCTTTCAATCCAGATCGAGGAGTCGCCATGAGCCACCGCTCCCTCGGAACCTTCGCTCTCCTTTTGGCCGCCTTCCTGGCGGCGGCCGCCTGCGCATCCAAGCCCGCCTCCGACTATCCGGTCGCGGACGTCCCGCTGACCTCCGTCCAGCTGGAAGGAGGCTTCTGGGGCGGGCGCCAGGCGACCGACATCGCCGTGACCATCGACCACCAGATCAAGCAGAACGAGGTCACCGGCCGGATCAAGAACTTCGAGCTGGCGGCCGCGGCCCTGCGCGGCGAGACCGGCGGCGTCTTCGCCAGCCGCTACGCCTTCGACGACTCGGATGTCTACAAGACCATCGAGGCGGCCGCCTACGTCCTGATGCTCAAGGCCAATCCCGACCTGGACCAGAAGCTGGACGAGTGGATCGCCAAGATCGCCGCCGCGCAGGAGCCGGACGGCTACCTCTACACCGCCCGGACCATCGACCCCGCCAAGCCCCCCTCCATGTCCGGCCCGAAGCGCTGGGTCAACCTCAAGGACAGCCACGAGCTCTACAACCTGGGCCACCTCTACGAGGTGGCCGTGGCCCACCGCCAAGCGACCGGCAAGAGGAATCTCTTCGACGTGGCTGTCAAGAGCGCCGACTTCATCGCCAAGACCTTCGGGCCGGGCGAGAAGCAGGTCCACCTCGTCCCCGGCCACGAGGAGATCGAGCTGGGCCTGGTCAAGCTCTATCGGGCCACGGGCAAGGCCAAGTACCTCGAGCTGGCCCGCTGGTTCATCGACCAGAGGGGCCAGGCGGCCGGCCACGAGCTCTACGGCGAGTACGCCCAGGACCACAAGCCGGTGCGCGAGCAGACCGAGGCCGTCGGGCACGCCGTCCGGGCGGCCTACCTTTACTCCGGCATGGCCGACGTGGCCGCGCTGACCGGCGACGCGAGCCTGGTTGCGGCCCTCGACGCGATCTGGGAGGACGTCGTGGCCAAGAAGCTCTATCTGACCGGCGGCATCGGCGCGGCGGGCGGATGGGAGGGCTTCGGCCCGGCTTACGACCTGCCCAACCCGAGCGGCTACGCCGAGACGTGCGCCACCATCGCCTATGCCCTGTGGAACTACCGCATGTTCCGGACCAAGGCCGACGGCAAGTACATGGATCTCTTCGAGAGGGCCGCCTACAACGCCTTCCTCTCGGGATCCGGGATGAGCGGCGACCTCTACTTCTATCCCAATCCGCTGGCCTCCTTCGGCCAGCACGAGCGGACGCCCTGGTTCGGCTGCGCCTGCTGCCCGCCCAACGTGGCCCGCTTCATCGCCGAGATGGGCGGCTTCGTCTACGGCGCGGCCGGCGACAAGATCTACGTCAACCTCTACGCCTCGGGCACGGCGTCTGTCGCCACCTCCGCCGGCGCCGTGACCGTCGAGCAGAAGACCGACTACCCCTGGTCGGGGGATATCTCCCTCAAGATCGCCCCGGCCGCTCCCGCCGCGCTGACCATCCTGCTCAGGGTACCGGGCTGGGCCCAGGGCCGTCCGATGCCGAGCGATCTATACCGCTACGCCGATCCGTCCGCCGATCCGGTGACCATCCAGGTCAACGGCGAGGCGGTCTCGGCGGCGGTCGAGAAGGGCTACGCCGCCCTGACCCGCGAATGGAAGCCCGGCGACACGATCGAGCTCCATCTGCCCATGCCGGTGCGGCGCGTTCTGGCCAACGAGGCGGTCAAGTCCGATATCGGGCGGGTGGCCGTCGAGCGCGGGCCCCTGGTCTACTGCGCCGAGGGAGTGGACAACGGCGGCCGGGCGGCCGGGCTGGTCCTGGAGGACGGCGCGGCCCTGGCCGCGGAGCCGCGGCCGGACCTGCTGGGCGGGCTGACGGTCATCACCGGCCCGGCTTCGGCCATGGAGATTAAGAAGGGGAAGGCGGTAGCCCGGCCCCAGCCGCTGACCCTGATCCCCTACTACGCCTGGGCCCATCGCGGGCGGGGCGAGATGCAGGTCTGGATCGCCCGCGAGCCGGGCAAGGCCCGCCCGGCCGCCGAGCCGGGGCTGGCGTCCGCGGCCAAGGTCACCGCTTCCGAGGGCGCCCAGAGGATCCAGGGCATCAACGACCAGTACGATCCCGAGCGGTCCGACGACTCGGTCGGCTACATGCACTGGTGGCCGAAAAAGGGGACGGCCGAATGGGTGGAGTACGACTTCGACAAGCCCGTCCGGCTGTCGGAGACCTCGGTCTACTGGTTCGACGACACGGGCGGCGGCGGCTGCCGGGTGCCGGCCGAGTGGCGGGCTTTCTACAAGGCCGGGACGACGTGGGTCCCGGTCAAGGCCCGGGACGCCTACGGCACGGCCAAGGACGCCTACAACACCGTGCGCTTCGCGCCCGTGATGACGACCGGCCTGAGGCTGGAGGTCAAGCTGCCGGCGGAGTTCTCGGCCGGCATCCAGGAGTGGAAGGTGAAGTGATGAGAAGAGCGCTCGGACCGGCGGCGCTGGCGTTGATCGTGGCGGCGGGGAGCGCTTTCGGCCAAGCCGTCCCGGCGGCTCCGAAGGCGGTGATCGAGGCCGGCTCGGTCCGGACGCCGATCTCCAAGTACATCTACGGCCAGTTCATCGAGCACTTGGGCCGCTGCATCTACGGCGGCATCTGGGCCGAAATGGTGGAAGACCGGAAGTTCTTCTACCCGGTCGGGGCCAAGGACTCGCCCTGGGCGGCCGTGGGCGAGGCCCGCGCCATCCGCATGAATCCCGTGCTGCCCTACGCCGGGGTCCAGGCGCCCGAGATCCGGCTGAAGGGCGACGGCACGCCGGGCGGCCTGGTCCAGAAGGGCCTGGGCGTCCTGGCCGGGAAGGGCTACAGCGGCCGGATCGTCCTGGCCGCCGACCCCGGAGCCGTCCCGGTCGAAGTGAGCTTGGTCTGGGGAGACGGCCCCCAGGACCGGCAGACCGTCGAACTGCGCAGCCTGAGGGGAGACTATGCCACCCTGCCCCTGGCCTTCACGGCGGGGGGCGCGAGCGACGAGGCCCGCCTGGAGATCGTCAGCCGCGGCCGGGAGGCCTTCCGGGTCGGGGTGGTCTCGCTGATGCCGGCCGACAACGTCGAGGGCTTCCGTCCGGACGTCCTGGCCCTGCTCAAGGAGCTGGACGCGCCCGTGTACCGCTGGCCGGGGGGCAACTTCGTCAGCGGCTATGACTGGCGGGACGGGGTGGGCGACCGCGACCGGCGCCCGCCGCGCAAGAACCCGGCTTGGCTGGGCGTGGAGTCCAACGACGTCGGCCTGCACGAGTTCCTGCGCTTCTGCGAGCTTCTCGGGACCGAGCCCTACATCGCCGTCAACAGCGGACAGGGCAGCGAATCGATGGCCGCCGACGAGGTGGAGTACGTCAACGGGCCGGCCGGATCGGCCATGGGCCGGCTGCGGTCCGCCCACGGCCGTCCCGAGCCCTGGAAGGTCCGCTTCTGGTCCGTCGGCAACGAGATGTACGGCGACTGGCAGCTCGGCCACATGCCGCTCTCCGACTACATCCTCAAGCACAACCGCTTCGCCAACCTCATGTGGATCAAGGACCCGTCCCTCCAGCTGATCGGCGTCGGCGCCGTCGGGCCGTGGAGCGAGGGGATGCTCAAGGACGCGGCCCGGTCGATGAGCCTGATGAGCGAGCATTTCTACGTCGGCTCCAAGCCGGACCTGGCCGCCCACGTCGCTCAGATGCCGGCCGAAGTGAAGCGAATCGCGGATGCCCACCGAGGCTATCGCCGGACCATCCCGGCGCTCAAGGAGAAGGCCATCCCGGTGGCCCTGGACGAATGGAACTACTGGTACGGCCCGCACCTCTACGGGGAGCTGGGGACCCAGTACTTCCTCAAGGACGCTCTGGGCGTGGCGGCCGGTCTGCACGAGTTCTTTCGCAGCACCGACGTCTACTTCATGGCCAACTACGCCCAGACCGTCAACGTCATCGGAGCCGTCAAGACCTCCAAGACGGCGGCGACGCTCGACACGACAGGCGTCGTGCTCAAGCTGTATCGCCGCCGCTTCGGGACGATCCCCGTCCGGGTCTCGGGCGCTTTCGGCCCGCTGGACGTGGCGGCGGCGTGGAAGGATTCCAAAAAGCAGGTCCTGACGGTGGCCGTGGTCAATCCGACCAAGACGGCCCAGAGGCTGCCGCTGGCGTTCAAGGGCTTCAAGCCGGCCAAGACCGTGGCCAAGTATATCGTCACAGGGGCGGATGAGCTGGCCTGCAACGTCCCGGGCCGGGAGCCGGCGGTCAAGATCACCGAGCTTCCCGCGGTCCCCATGGCCGACAGCCTGAGCCTGCCCCCCATGAGCGTGGCGCTCTACGTTATAGGGGCCAGGTGATAGGGGTCAGGTCTCGAGATTCAAGTTATCTCTCGGCGCTTTTCGGGAAAAAGCGACAATCTCCGGCACGAGAAAACTCGAATCTTAAGACCTGACCCCTGTTCGTGCTATACTACGGCGCTTCGCCGACGATCCCGAGCGGCTTTCTAGTCACCCCGGCGTTCCGGGCTCATGGAAATGTTAAATGTTGAGATCTGACCCCTTCATTCGCTTCTGGCTCCCGCTGGAGGCGACCTGGCTGATGATGGCGGCCGAAGGGCCCTTCCTGGCCGCGGTCATCGCCCGCCTGGCCGGGCCCAAGGAGAACCTGGCCGCCTACGGCGTCATCACCTCCCTGGCTTGGATCGTCGAAGCGCCCATCGTCATGATGCTCTCGGCCTCCAACGCCCTCTGCCGCGACGGCGCCGCCTACCGCAAGATGCGCCGCTTCTCCTTCACCCTGAACATCCTGGTCACGGCGGTCATGGCCGCGCTCGTCACTCCTCCCGTCTTCCGCCTCATCGCCCATGGCGTCCTGGGCCTTCCCTCCGATGTCTCCTCGCTGGCCGGGACGGCGGTCCTCTTCCTCATCCTCTGGCCGGGGGCGATCGGCTATCGCCGTTTCTACCAGGGCATTCTGATCCGCAACGGCCGGCCGCACGCGGTCACCTGGGGGACGGTCGTCCGGCTCGTGACCATGGCCGCCACCGGCCTCTTTCTGGCCCTTGTCCTCCGCCTCCCCGGAGCCAGCGTCGGAGCGGGCGCCCTGGGCGTCGGCGTCCTGGCCGAGGGGGCCGCCAGCCGCTTCATGGCCCGCCGCTCCGTCCGGGCCCTCAAGCGGCAGAGCGACGCGGATTCGCCCTTCGGCGCGGCCTTGACCGGTACTGCCATCCGCAAGTTCTACTTCCCCCTGGCTCTGACTTCGCTCCTGTCGTTCTTCATCAATCCGCTGACGACGTTCTTCCTGGCTCGGGGTCGGAACCCGATCGAGTCGCTGGCCGTCCTGCCCGTCATCGTGGGCCTGACGTTCATCTTCCGCACCGCCGGCATCGCCCTGCAGGAAGTGGTCATCGCCCGCCTCGACGACGACCCCCTGACCAAGGGCCGCCTGGCCCGCTTCTCTCTCCGGGTGGGCGTCCTGGCCACCCTCGGCCTGGCGGTCGTGGCGCTGACGCCCCTGGCCCGCCTCTGGTACCGCGGCCTGTCGGGCCTGACGCCGGAGCTGGCGGCGTTCGCCTTCCTGCCCGGCTGTCTCCTGGTCCTGCTCCCGATCCTCGAAGCGATCCTCTCCTACCAGCGCGGCGTGCAGGTGAAAGCCGGGCAGACAGGCCCGGTCGGAATCGCGGTCGGGGCCCAGCTGGCCGGGACGGTGGCCGTCTTCGCCGCCGGCTTGGCCGTCCTGCGCGGGCCCGGCGCCCTGATCGTGGGACCGGCTTTGACCCTGGGCTACGTCGCCGGCAACCTCTTCCTCTACCTTCTGCGCGGCAAGCGCTGGCCCGTCCGGACCCCCTGAGCGGTCCCGGACCCGCCCTTCACCCCCGCCTCCGATCCGCTCCGCCGGGCCGCGGATTCGGCTCCTTGGCCTCAGCGGACGACGAGCGGCGCGGCGATGTGGGCCAGCGCCCCGGCTTCCTTGTCCTCGGCATAGAAGTAGATGGTGTAGCGTCCGGGCGGAAGTCCGGCCGTGGCGATATCGAAGGTCTGGATGACGGTCGCGCCCGCCACCGCGCTGGCCACCGGCGTGATGGTCAGCCCGAGCTGCTCGGCCGTCTCGATGTTCAGAAGGGCGGCCCGGAATCCGACCCTGTCGCGGGCCTGGCCGAAGTTGGTCATCGGCAGGACGACCCGCAGGGCCGGCGCGGCGTTGGAGAGGGCCCCCGGCAGGGGAGAATGCTGGGCCGGATCGAATGGATAGAGGGCGGTCCAGCCGGCGGCCGCATCGCCGGCGTTCGCCCCGGCCGCGGTCAGGCGGCCTTCCCGGTAGACGCTCTCGACGGCCGGCCCGAGCAAGAGCGGGGTGTGGAAGCGCAGGCCGTCGGAGGTCCCGGCCGGAATGTAGGCCCGGCAGGAGGCGATGGCCGCCGAGCCCGTGTCCAGGTCGCGGACGACCACCCGGCAGGTATATTCGCCGGGGGCCAACGACACCGTGCTGGCGTAGTAGACGGGCTTGTCGAAGAAGCCCGAGATCTTCTCCTCGGCCCGGCGCATGTCGGCCAGGCGGTCCTCGGCGTCGAAGACGAAGGTGATGATCTCGGCCCGGCTTCCGGTCAGGCGGTCGGCCGCGTTGGCGGGCAGGCGGGTCAGCAGGACGACCTTGTCTCTCCCGGTCCCCGGCTCGCCCGGTCCGGCCAGGGCCTGCAGGATTCCGTAGAGCGGCGTCTGGTAGACCGGGCTGTCGCTCAGGGCCAGGTCGAGCAGGTGGAGGGATTTCTCCACCGTCGTGTACTCGGTGAAGGGCTTGGGATTGAAGTAGCCCCGCTGGGTCCGGACGTCCAGGCCCGGACGGGCCACCTGGACTTTGACCTCGTGGAAGGCCCCGTCCCAAGCCTGCCCGACGCTGTAGCCCAGGACGTAGTAGCTGCCGGTCATAGCCTGCAGGTCGGCCAAGTTCCCGGCGTATTCGTTGATGTTGCCGAAATAGCGCCCGCCCGTGCTGCTGGACAGCCGGGTCAGGGCGTAGAGGCCGGTGATGCCCTCGTCCTTGAGGATGGTCTGATTGTTCTGGTGGACTCCGCCGCCGCTGAAGATGTCGCGGCTGCCCCGCGAGGCGAAAGTCTGGTCGTCGTAGTCGAAGAGGGTGGCCGGCTTGGCCGTCTCCCGCGTGTCGAAGGCGAAGATCGCGCTGTTGGAGGCGCCCAGCTCGTTGAAGAGAGCCTCGTAGTCCTCCACCAGGACCCGGTCGGGCGCTTCGAATTTGGCCCGGTCGGCCACCCCGCTGCTTCCCTGGGGCGATCCTTCCGTCTTGCCGTAGATGAGCGAGGAGGCGATGCCGGTGGAGAAGAGCAGCAGGTTTTTGTGGCCGGGGATGTAGCGGAAAGCCTTGGCCAGCGCGGTCAGCTTGAGGATGAAGGCCCGGGCCTGGCTTTTGGAATCCTGGCGCCGGACCATGACGTCCCGCGACAGGTCGCCGGTGCCGGAGCTCTCCGAGGCCAGCCGCCAGTACTCCTGCTCCACGTCGTCGGCCCGGCCCGCGCCGGCTTTGACGTTGAGGTCGGTCAGGGCCTTGCGGACCTTGGCCAGGTCGGAGGTCAGGAACTCGTGCAGGACCAGCCCGTTGACCGTGGAGTACGAGATGAGTCCGATCTCGTCGCCCTCGGTCGCCTCCTTGTCCAGGAAGCTGAGGGCGGCCTCCTTGGCTTTGAGGGCGCCGCGGGGCGTGTTGAAGGCGAAGTCGATGAAGAGGAAGAACTTGCGGCCTAAGTCGGGCTTGGCCGCCGGAGCCGGCGCGGCCGCGGCCGCGGGAGCCGCCGGCTCGGCGGGGGCGGAGGGTAAAGCTTGGGCCGGCGCCGGCGGGGCCAGAACATGGCGCTCGAACTCGGTGATCGTGACGGGCGCGCCATTGTCGAGCAACGTGAAATCGTCCTTGCGCAGGTCGGTCACGGGCTTGCCCTTCTTGTCGGTCACGTAGACCTGGACGAGCTTGAGCGCCACCGTCACTTCGTGCTGGAGAGGCTTCTGCGGCCGGACGGCGATCTCCTGCCCCAGGGCGGGCCGGGCCGGGGCCAGGATGGCGACGGTCCCGATCGCTCCCAGAAGGGCCAAAATGGAAAGGTTCTTTACATTCCGCGGGAGGCGCCGGATGGTCTTTGACACGCGCATCTCCTTTGCCGCTAGTATAGCAAAACCGGAGGCCCGAGGCTTGCCTCCGGACTTAGTCAAAAGCAAGAATCATGCCCGCGTCCTTCCTTGACACCCCCTGTTCCCGGACGATATGCTGGCCGGGCCCGGCGGGCGGGACCGCCGCGAGAACGGCCGGGCCGGGAGGATGGGCCATGAGCGATACCGACGGACCGGCGGCGGGAGCGGGACCGGGCGCCCGGAGCGCCGGCGCTCTCCGAAAGCTCGATCGCATGGGCAAGGCCCTGCGCCACGAGGAGCCCGACCGGGTTCCCATCAGCGACTTCTTCTGGGGCGGCTTTCTCCGCCGCTGGAGAGCGGAGCTGGGCTTGCCGGCGGACGCCGACATCTATCGCCACTACGACCTCGATTGGGTCGTCACCAATCCGAATCTGGACCCCTGGATCCGCCCTTTCGAGACTCTCCGTGAAACCGCGGACGAGGTGATCGTCAAGACGGGCTTCGGAGCGGTCATCCGGAAGTCCTTCGAGCTGCCCATGCCCGAGATGAGGGCCTGGGACGTCGACACGCTCGAGAAGCTGGAGCGCGCGGAGCTCGACGATCCGGCCGATCCGCGCCGCTTCTTCGCCGCCGGCGACAATCAGATCTCCGGCGTCGGCGACGGCTTTCAGCGGAATACGCCGGCGTGGATCGAGATCGTCCGCTCCCTGCGGCCGGACTTTCCCGTCTACGGCAGCGTCATCGAGGCCAGCGAGTGCCTGACCCGCCTGGTCGGGCAGGCCAACGCCATGCTCTGGATGGGCCAGGAGCCGGACCGGATGGGCGCCGTCATCGACCGCATCGGCGCCTATTACCTGGCCATGGCCCGGGCCCAAATCGAGGCCGCCGCGGGCCTTCTGGACGGCTTCGTCATCTGGGGCGACGTGGCCTATAAGAAGAGCACCTTCATGTCTCCGGCCTATTGGCGAAAGCACTTCAAGCCTTGGGTGGCCGGCATGACGGAGAAGTCCCACGCCGCGGGCCTGCCCGTCATCTACCACGGCTGCGGCAACGTCGAGGCGCTGCTCCCCGACTTCATCGAGATCGGCGTCGACGCCGTCAACCCCCTCGAAGCCAAGGCCGGCCTGGATGCGCTCGACCTGCGCCGGCGCTATGGCCACAAGCTGGCTTTCTGCGGCAACGGCGACATCCGCGTCCTGGAGTCCGGCGAGCCGGAGGCGGTCAAGCGGGAAGTCCTGCGCAAGCTCAACGCCGCCCGCGGCGGCGGCTACATCTTCCAGTCCGACCACTCCGTGACCAGCGGCGTCTCGGGCCGGATCTACGACCTGGTCGTCAAGCTGGTCCGCGACCACGGCCGGTATCCGCTGCGGCTGGACCCTTACGAGGAGAACGCGTGACCCCCATGAACGCCGTCGCCGCCAGCCTTCCCTTGGGCGTTCTGATGCACGCCGTCGGGGCCTTCTTCGCCTCCACCTGCTACGCGCCCCAGAAGCGCGTCCGGGCCTGGTCCTGGCAGACCTACTGGCTGGTCCAGGCGGCCTTCTGCTGGCTCCTGCTGCCGGTCTTGGGCGCGCTCCTGACCATCCCCGATCTGGCCGCCGTGCTTCGCGCGTCTCCGCGCGGCCCGATGCTCCAATCCTTCCTGCTGGGCCTGGCCTATGGCGTCGGCGGCACGGCCTTCGGCATCTCCATCAAATACATAGGCTATTCCCTGACCTACGCTATCGCGGTGGGGCTCTCCAGCGTGCTCGGCACGCTCATCCCGCCCATCGTCAAGGGCACGCTCGGCGCGACCCTCAGCCAGGCCGGCTCCGGCTGGATCGTGGCCGGCATCTCCGCCGGCGCCCTGGGCATCCTCCTGACCGGCTGGGCCGGGCGGCTCAAGGAGATCGACCTGGCCGCTCAACAGAGAAGGGGAGAGTTCTCCCTGGCCAAGGGCCTCCTGTTGTCCCTTCTGGCCGGCGTCCTCTCGGCCGTCTACGGCTTCGCCCTGGAGGCCGGGGAGCCGATCGCCGACGTCGCGACCCGCTTCGGCGCCGGCGTCTTCCGCGGCAACGTCGTCTACATCTTCGCCAACACGGGCGCCTTTCTGACGACGGCGGTCTACTGCCTGTGGCTTCATGGCCGGAGCAAGACCTGGGCGGAATTCCTGCGCCCCGCCCCGTCGCCAGGACCGGCCGCCGCGCGGCCGCGCCTGTCCCTGAACTATCTCCTGGCCGCCGTCACGGGCCTCTTCTGGTACGGCCAGTTCTTCTTCTACAATCTCGGCCACGTCAGGATGGGAGCCTACAAGTTCACGTCCTGGGCCATTCACATGATCATGCTGGTGCTGTTCAGCAATCTGGTCGGGGTCGTCTTCCGGGAGTGGCGGCGCTGCCGGCGCCTGACCCTGACCGTCCTGCGGGCGGCCCTCGGCGTCCTGGTCGCGGCGGTTCTGATCCTGACCTACGGCAACTACCTGGGCGGGCTGGCCGCTCTCTAGCGAAGAAACGAAGAAAAGGGTCGAGCGGGGAGCTTGGCGGCGCTCGGGCGTCAGTCGCGGAAGCGGGCCTTGGGATCGACCTTGCGGTAGGTCTTGAGGGCGCCCCTGATCTCCTTGAAGAAGGCTTTCTTGTCGTCGCCGGGCTTCTCCCGCTGCCTCCGCTCCAGGTAAGCCAGCTCCTTGCGGAGCTTGAGCCAGCTCTGGTAGCGCCCGACCGAGAGCGTCCCCGCCTCCAGAGCCGCCAGCACCGCGCAGCCCGCCTCGCGGGTGTGGGTGCAGTCCCCGAAGCGGCAGCTTTCGGCCATGGCGGCGATGTCGGCGAAGACCTCGTCCATGCCCTCGTCCGACTCCCAGAGCTGAAACTCCCGCACTCCGGGCGTGTCGATGAGCAGGGCTCCGCCTTCCAGGGCGATCAGCTCGCGGCGGGTCGTGGTGTGGCGGCCGTGGGAGTCGTCCTCGCGCACGGGCGCGGTGGCCAGCGCTTCGCGGCCGAGAAGGCGGTTGATGAGGGTGGACTTGCCGACGCCGGACGAGCCCAGCAGGACGTGGGTGCGCCCCGGCCGGAGCCGATCGCGCAGGCCCTCGAGCCCGTCCCCGGCCAGGGCCGAGGCGGCCAGGGCCTCCACGCCCGGCAGGGCTTGACGGACCTGCTCCAGGAAGACCTCGGGATCGGGGACCAGGTCGGCCTTGTTGAGGACGACCACGGGCTCGGCCCCGCTGGTCCGGGCCGTGACCATCTGGCGCTCCAGGCGCCGGACGTTGAAGTCCAGATCGAGGCCCTGGACGAGAAATATCGTGTCGATGTTGGCGGCCAGGACCTGCTCCTCGGTCCGGCGCCCGGCGGCGTGGCGGGAGAGGCAGGTCCGGCGGGGCAGGACGGCGTGGATGATGGCCTTGGCTTCCTCGGGGAAATCGGCCGCCGCCACCCAGTCCCCGACCTTGGGGAAGGCGGCCGGGGAGGCGGCCTCGAAGAGGAAGCGGCCGGACACCTCGGCCGTCCGCTCGCCTCCGGCGGTCAGGACGAGGTACATCTCGCGGTGCTCGACCGCCACCCGGGCCGGGACGAGCTCCGGCCCGACCGCCGCCGACTCGGCCCGCCGGGACTCGTCCCAGCCCAGGGCCCGCAGGGCGGCGATCTCGGCGGCGGAAGGAGGGGCGGTCATGGCGGGATCAAAAGCCGCGCAGGGTGGTGCTGTCGCGGCGCGGCAGGCCGCTCTTGGGCGTCCGCTTGAGGACCAGGTACTGGATCCCGCGCTCCTCGCAGAAGGCCTTCTTCTCGGGCCTGTCCCCGTCCTCGTTGACCAGGTAGATGTCGGGCTTGATGCGGGCGATCTCGGGCGCGGCGTCGAGCCAGCCGAAGCCCGAGCCGATGAAGGCCTGCTTGACGTGCCTGACGGCCAGGACCATGTAGAGGCGGGCGTCCTGGCCGAGCAGGGGATGGCCTTTGCCCTTGAGCATGCGGATGTTGGCGTCGCTGCCGACGTCGACGAAGAGGTCGCCGTAGCCGGAGGCCTCCTCGAAGAACCGCATATGGCCGGAGTGGAGCCAGTCGAAGCAGCCGCTGACGATGATCTTGCGCCGCCGCGCCAGGCGCGGCTCGAGCGGAGGCGCCGGCGGGAGGTCGGCCAATCCCTTGTCCGGGACGACCCTCAGCTCGATGCCGAGCCCGGCGCAGAAGGCCTTCTTCTCCTCGGACGCTTCGCCCTCCGGGACCGCCCAGACCTGGGGCTTGAGGACGTCCAATCCCGGCACCGTGTGGGCCGTCGGCTGGCCGGCGGCGACCCGGGCGCCTTTGACGAAGCGCAGCGACTGGGCCATGTAGACCCGCTCGCCGGCCGGGAACTTGGCCGCCTTGCCTGTGATCCTGCGGACGGCGGCGTCGGGCCAGACCCAGGCCTGGACTTCGCCCATCTTGGCGGCTTCCTCGAGGAAGCGGACTTGGCGGGAGCGGAGATCATCGAAGCTCCCGACGACGACGACGGTTCTCATCTCGCAGCAGGCCTCGCAGGCGGCGATTATACGCCCCGGGCGGCGGCTTGACAAACCGGCCGCGGGGGCAAGCGGAAGGCTCAGTCGACCGTCTTCTTTCCGGCCTTCTTCATCTCGTACTGGCTCTTGATCCAGCGGTAGGTCTTCTCCATTCCGACCCGGAGCGGGGTGGACGGCTCCCAGCCCAGCATCTTCAGGATGAAGGTGTTGTCGGAGTTGCGGCCGGCCACGCCCCGCGGGGCGTCCAGCTCGTAGGTCCGGCGCAGCTTGACCTTGGCGATGCCCTCGACCATCGTCACCAGGTCGTTGACCGAGATCAGCTCGCTGGTGCCGAGGTTGATGGGGGTGGCGATCAGGGCGTCGGTGTGGGTGATGCGGTCGATGCCCTTGACGCAGTCGTCGATGTACATGTAGCTGCGGGTCTGGGTGCCGTCGCCCCAGATGCGGATGCGGCCCGAGCCGCTGTCGACCGCCTCGATGACCTTGCGGCTGATGGCCGCCGGGGCCTTCTCCCGGCCGCCGGTCCAGGTGCCCCAGGGCCCGTAGACGTTGTGGAAGCGGGCGATGAAGGTCTTCATTCCGCGCTCGGCCCAGTACTCCTGGCAGAACATCTCCGAGATCAGCTTCTCCCAGCCGTAGCCGCGCTCGGACAGGGCCGGGTAGGCGTCCGACTCCTTGAGGGCCCGCACGTTGGGGTCCTTCTGCAGGTCGGTGTTGTAGACGCAGGCGGAGGAGGAATAGAAGTAGCGCTCGCAGCCGGCCCGGTAGGCCGCCTCGATCATGTGGGTGTTGATCAGGACGGAGCGGAGGCACTCGATGCGGAAGCGCTCGATGAAGCCCATGCCGCCCATGTCGGCGGCCAGCTGGTAGATCTCGTCGGCGCCCTCGACGGCCCGCCGGCAGTTGGCCTCTTGGCTCAGGTCGAGGCAGAGGCACTCGACGCCGGGGGTGCGCTGGTACCAGTCGCGCAGCGGCTTCTTGTCGACCGCCCGGATGCGGCGGAAGCCCTTGGCCTTGAAATAGGCGGCCAGGTTGCCGCCGATGAATCCGCCGGCGCCGGCGATGACGATCTGGATGTCCCTGTCGGGGACCGCGGCCTTGGCGATGGCTTTCGGCATGAGACTCTCTCCTCGAGGCGGAATTCGGGTGGCTCCTCGCCCGTCGCGGACAGTCTAGCCCCCGCCGGCCCCGGACGTCCATCCCCCCCCGGGGCGATCTTGGGGGGTGATCTCCGAGGCTGGGACGGATGAGCGGGCGTTTGACCGGTTCCGGACCCCTGTGATACAAAAATAAGAGGAATGGAATCCGCGGCGGGGGAGGCCATGAGCGCAGACACCCGATCGATGAAGGCGAAGGCCGCGGCGGCCCTGGCCGTCTTGACCATCGCGGCCGCCATCCTGGCTCCCGCCGCCTGCCGCCGTCCCAAGCCGGGCAAGGGCTTCGTCTGGGCCTCGACGCCGCCGGCCGACTGCCCCTTCCCGCCGTCCACGGACATAACCGGAGTGGAGTTTACGGGACGCCACGCCGAGTATACCGACGCCGACACATGGTACCCGTCCTGGGCGACCGACGGGAAGATGTACTCGCCCTTCACGGACGGCCGGGTCGACGAAGTCCGGGTCTCATCGGCCGGCAAGGACGCCGCGACCGGCCAGGCCGTCATCGAGGGCGACGATCCGCTCAAGCTCAAAATCCGGCCGCTCGGCATCCGGCCCGGCTCGCCCGCGCCCTATGAGGGGCGCTACCCCTGCGGCAGCCTGGTCCACGACGGCATCTGGTACTACGGGACCTACGGGCTGCTCAACGCCGGCTACGGCCTGAACTGGCCGATTCTCGGTCCCACGCCCGGCTTCTATGTCTCCGAGGACGGCGGCATGACCTGGCTCGATCCGCCTCACACTTGCGAGCCCGGCCGGGCGCTCTTCCCCGAGCCGGAGCGAAAGGGCGGCCCGGTCAAGATGGGCGCCCCCCACTTCGTGGACTTCGGCCGCAACATGGAGCATTCGCCCGACGCCAAGGCCTATCTGGTCGGCCACGGCGCCGTCCAGGCCGACCTGGAGGACCGCGTCGCCAACCTCAGCTGGATCACCGGGGACCAGGTCTACCTGGCCCGGGTCATCCCCACCCCGGCGGCGATCAATGACGCCGGCCGCTACGAGTACTTCGGCGGCCACGACGAGGCCGGGCGCCCGGTCTGGACGAAGAATTTCGAGCGCATCCGGCCGCTGGCCGAGTGGGCCAACGCCATGGGCTGTGTCACGATCACCTATAATGCGCCGCTCAAGAAATACCTGATGTGCGTCACGGACGGCGGCCTGACGGTCTGGAAGTTCTCGACCTACATTCTGGAAGCCGACGCGGTCACCGGGCCCTGGCGGCTGGTGACCTACATGAAGGACTTCGGCGAGCAGGCCTACTTCGTCAACGTCCCGTCCAAGTTCATCTCGGCCGACGGCCGGACGCTGTGGCTGTGCTACTCGGCCAACTTCACCAACGGCTGGATCGGGACCAAGTTCGAGGCCCAGCCAACCGGCAGCCGCTACGCTATGTGCCTGCAGGAAGTGAAGCTGCTGGGGCCGAAGCGCTGAGGTCCGCTCAGTCGACGTAGCGCAGGAACCAGGACCGGGTCCGCTCCAGAAAAACGTCATGGCTTTCGCGGGTCGCCCCGGCCGGGGAGATCGGGGGGCCGATGACGACGTCGATGCGGCCGGGCCGGATGAGCCGGCTGCCCTTGCGATTGACCCACCCCGCCCCGATCTGGACCATCGGCAGGATGTCCAGGTCGGCTTCCGCGGCCAGAATGAAGGCGCCGCGCTTGAAGGGCCCCAGCCGGCCGTCCCGCGTCCGCGTCCCCTCGGCCATGACGATGAAGGAGAAGCCGGGCCGGGCCTTGATCAGTCCGGCCGCCCGCCGGAGGCTTTCGCGGGCCTTGAGGCTGTGGCCGCGGTCGACCGGGATCATCCCGATCCGCCGCAGCATGGCCCCGTAGAGCGGCCAGCGGAAGTGCTTCTCCTCCTCCATGCCCCGGGCCGGGCCGGGGAAGGCGGCGTAGAAGACGAAGGGGTCCAGGAAGTTGACGTGGTTCATGACCACGATGTAGCGGCGGGCCGGGTCGAAGTTCTCCCGTCCCCGCACCACCAGCTGGACGTTGGCGGCGAAGAGGATCAGCCGGCTGACGGCCTTGATCAGCGGCTCGAGGCGCGGACCGCGGTAGACGAGGGCGGTCAGGAAGATGGCCGAGATGCCGGCGATGAAGATCGGAAAGACGGTGATCCAGATGAGAAGCGAGCGGAGGCGGACCAGCGCCGCGCTCATGCCAGCAGGGTCAGCTCCCCGGGCAGGACCCTGAGCCGCAGCGGGGTCAGGCCGAGCAGCTCGCCGTCGGCCATCAGCCGCAGCGGCGGATCGCTCTCGACGACGATCTCGGCCGCCTGGATCATCTCGACGCGGGGGTGGCTCGCGTGGGCCCCGGCGAAGACGCCCTTGAAGATGGCCAGCATCTGGCGGCGGTTGACCTCCCGGAAGAGGACCAGGTCGGCCTTGCCGTCGGCCGTGTCGGCGTGGGGGGCGATCATCATCTTGCCCCCGGTGTACTTGGAGTTGGAGACGACCAGAGCGCTGTTGCGGACCGTCCGCGACTGCCCGTCGATCGTCAGGGTGATCGAGTTGTCCAGGCCCTTGAGCAGGCGGACGAGGACGGCCAGGCTGTAGCCCAGGGCGCCCAGGGCCTTGAGCTTCTCGTTGGTCAGCTTGAGGATGTCGGCGATCAATCCGGCCCCGATGATGTTGAGGCTGTAGCGGCGCACGGTCCGGCCGCCCTCCTGGCAGGTGAACTCGACCAGGTCGACCGGGCGTCGGCGGCCTTCCAGCATGCGGGCCAAGGCGGTCTCGGGAGAGTCGACGCCGAAGTCGCGGAGGAAGGAGTTGCCGGTGCCGGCGGGGATGACGGCCAGGTCCGGGCGGCGGGCCGGCCGGCCGTCGGCGTAGAGGCCGTTGACCACTTCATAGGGCGTGCCGTCGCCGCCCAGGCAGAGGATCAGGTCGAAGTCCTGGCCGGCGGCCCAGCGGCCCAGCTCGACGGCGTGCCCGGCGTGCTCCGAGAGGCGGATCGCCAGGTTGGGGAAGGTCTGCCGCAGGCGGGGCTCGAGGTCTTCGAATCGCCGGAAGGCCTTGCCGTGCGCGGCCTCGGGATTGATGACGAGCAGCGTTCGGGTGGACTCAAACATCGTCCGCTTATAACACGGGAGGCCGGCGCATGGCAATCGAGCCCGGGCGAACCCGATCGAAGCCGGGCCGCAGGGATTGCAACCGGGGCCTCTTTCGGGCAGAATCGGGGCGATCGATTCGGGAGGTCGCCCATGAAGAAATCCGCCGTCCTGACGCTCGCTCTCCTGGCCGTCGCCCTGGGGTCCGCCGCGCACGCCGCTTCCGCGCCGGCCGTCAAGGCCAAGGTCTATCCGCTCTTCTCGCCCGACAAGACTATTCAGGTCAAGGTAACGACCGGGAACACCCTGACCTACGAGGTCCTCTACAAGGGCAAGCCGCTGGTGGCCCGCTCGGCCGCGTCCATGACCCTGGCCGGGGGGACCGTGCTGGGGCGGGCGGGGACGGTCAAGTCGGACAAGATCCGCTCGGTCGACAACCTCATCAAGCCCTTCGTCCGGCAGAAGGCGGCCGAGATCCGCGACCGCTACAACGAGCTGCGGCTGGACTTTGCGGGCGGCTACGCCTTCATCGTCCGGGCCTATGAGGATGGGGTGGCTTACCGATTCGCCACGGCCATGGCCAAGCCGATCACCGTGGCTTCGGAGCTGGCCGAGTTCACCTTCACCGGCGACCACACGGTCTACTGGCCGGAGGAGGACTCCTTCCAGACCCACCAGGAGCGGATCTTCAAGCCGACCGCCCTGAGCGCCATCGACGCCAAGAAGTTCGCCTCCTGCCCGGCCCTGGTGGCCGTGGAGGGGGGACCCAAGGTGGCGATCACCGAGGCCGATCTGGAGAGCTACGCCGGCCTCTATCTGGCCCGCTCGCCGGAGTTCCCGATGAAGATCGTCGGCGTCTTCCCGGCCTACCCGGCCAAGGAGGAGGCCCGCAACGACCGCAACATCGTGGTCACGGCCCGGGAGCCCTTCCTGGCCAAGACGGCCGGGACGAGAAATTTCCCCTGGCGGGTCCTGATGATCGCCGGCCGCGACGGCGACCTCATCGAGAGCACCCTCGTCTATCGCCTGGCCAAGTCGGCCGGCAGCGACTACGCCTGGGTCAAGCCGGGCAAGGTGGCCTGGGACTGGTGGAACGACTGGAACATCTCCGGCGTCGACTTCCGGGCCGGCGTCAACACCGAGACCTACAAGCACTACATCGACTTCGCGGCCGAGAACGGCCTGGAGTACGTCATCCTGGACGAGGGCTGGTACATGCTCGGCGACCTGCTCTCGGTCAAGCCGGCCATCGACATACCGGCCATCGTGGCCTACGGCAAGGAGCGCAACGTCGGGATCATCCTGTGGGTCGTCTGGAAGACGCTCGACACGCAGCTAGAGGCGGCCATGGGGCAGTTCAGCCGCTGGGGCATCCAGGGCCTCAAGGTCGACTTCATGCAGAGAGACGACCAGCCGACGGTCGACTTCTATTACAAGGTCGCGGCCGAGGCGGCCAAGCGGCGGATGCTGGTCGACTTCCACGGGGCCTACAAGCCCACCGGCCTGTACCGGACCTTCCCCAATGTCCTGACCAGCGAGGGCGTCATGGGCTTGGAGCATTCCAAGTGGAGCCGCGACATCACACCCGAGCACGACGTGACCCTGCCCTTCACCCGAATGCTGGCCGGGCCGATGGACTTCACCCCGGGGGCCATGATCAACGGCGGGATGAGGAACTTCCAGATTCACTACAGCAAGCCGATGAGCCAGGGCACCCGTTGCCACCAGCTGGCCATGTACGTCGTCTACGAGAGCCCGCTCCAGATGCTGGCCGATTCGCCCACGAGCTACCGGCGCGAGCCCGAGTGTCTGTCTTTCCTGGCCAAGGTGCCGACGGTCTGGGACGAGACGCGCGTCCTGGACGCCAAGGTGGCCGACTACGTCGTGGTGGCCCGCCGAAGCGGCCGGGTCTGGTACATCGGGGCCATGACCGACGGGACGGAGAGGACCCTGACGCTGGACCTCTCGTTCCTGGGGGAGGGAAGCTACTCCGCCACGATCTTCCAGGACGGCGTCAACGCCGACCGGGACGGGAACGACTACCGCCAGGTCGTCAAGGGGCTGCTGGACGGCCGATCACTGACCATCCGGATGGCGCCCGGCGGCGGCTGGGCGGCCCGCATCATCCCGGTGATGCCGGAGTAGCGGGGCCTCAGGCCGCCCGGGCGGCCTTTCGCTTCTTGGCGCTGAAATAGAAGTAGAACGGCAGGCCCAGCAGGCAGGCGCCGCTGGCGGCCAGGGCCTGGACAGGCTTCTCGAGAAGCGTGGCCCCGATGAAGAAGGCCGACATCAGGATGAAGAGGATCGGCGTGACCGGGTAGCCCAGGGTCCGATACGGGCGCTCGGCCTGGGGGCGGGTGCGCCGCAGCTTCATGATCCCCACTCCCGTCAGAAGCATGAAGATGCCGTCCATGAAGACCAGGTAGGTGATGATGTTGGCGAAGGTGCTCCAGACGAAGAGGAGCACGATGGCCCAGCCCGACTGCAGGAGGATGGCGTTGGCCGGAGTCTTGAAGCGGGGGTGGACGCGGGCCAGGGCCGGGAAGAAGAGCCCGTCGTCGGCCAGGGCGTAGAAGATCCGCGGCACGGAGTAGGTGTAGATGCCGACCGTGCCCAGGGCGGACAGGGCGATCATGACCGAGATCAGGATGGCGCCGAAGGGCAGGACGGTCTGCAGGGCCTCGGCGGCGACGCCGGAGGAGGCGGCGATCCGGTTAACGGGCAGGAGGAACATATAGCCCAGGTTGGTCAGCCAGTAGACGAGCCCGACCACAAGGGCGCCCAGGATCATGGCCAGGGGGACTGTGCGGCGGGGGTTGCGGGCCTCGCCGGCCAGGTAGGATGCGTGTTGCCAGCCGCCGACGGAGAAGTAGACGCCGACGAAGGCCAGGCCGAAGGCGCCGGCCCAGCCGATGCCGGGGTCGGTCGTGGAGGCCGATTGGAGGCTGAGGCGCAAGCCGGTCCGGGCCGGCGATCCCAGGAAGGCGCCGATCCCGATGATCAGGGCCAGCCCGCCGAGCTTGAGGCCGGTGAAGATCTTGGCCGAAAGGTCGGAGAATCGCGTCCCGACGATGTTGACGGCGGCCATGGCGACGATGACCGCCGCGCCCAGGACCAGGGTGCCGGTGGGGGACATAGGGATGATGAAAGCCGTGTACTTGGCGAAGGTCAGGGCCAGGGCGGCGATGCCCGAGCCGTTGATGACGATGAACGTGACCCAGGCGTAGAGGAAGGCCGTCAGGGGGCCGAAGATCTCCTTGAGGTAGGCGTACTGGCCGCCGGCCTTGGGCATCATGGCGCCCAGCTCGGCGAAGGTCAGGGAGCCGGTCAGGGCGTGCAGGAGGCCGAGGCCCCAGACGACGAGGATGAGGAGCGGCGAGGACAGGTAGCCGGCCACGAGCGACGGGCTGAGAAAGATGCCGGAGCCGATGCAGGCCCCGATCGCGACCATGGTCAGTCCGTAGAGGGACAGGTTGCCTTCAAGCTTGCTCATGGGCTTCCTCCGCGCCGCATTCTATCAAATAATTAGGGGGACACCATACATAACTCCCGAACTATTTGTTGACGCAAAGCGTCGCCGATCGGCGACGCTAAGCCTTCCCCTTTCCTCTTCATCCTTGCGCCCGGTATCGAGAAGCCGGTCCCCGCGCCCCAAGGGGCGGGAGGCGGCGCGCCGGCCGGCGGTGGAAGAAGTGGCATGGCCCGGATCTTCGGGGGTATAATAGTCCCGCCAATCTTACGGAGAGGAGGGCTCCATGAAGGGAAACACCCAGCTGATCGCCACGCTCAATGACTTGCTGGCCGACGAGCTGACCGCCGTCAGCCAGTACATGGTCCATTCCGAGATGTGCGCCGACTGGGGCTATGAGAAGCTCCATAAGCACTTCGAGAAGAGGGCCATCGACGAGATGAAGCACGCCGAGGCGCTGATCGGCCGCATCCTCTTCCTGGAGGGGACTCCCATCGTCTCCAAGCTCAATCCGATGCACATCGGGGCCGAGATCCCCAAGATGCTGGCTTCCGACCATGGGGCCGAGATGGGAGCCGTCAAGGCCTATAATAAGGCTATCGAGCTGGCCGGCAAGGTCCCCGATTTCGCCACCCGGGAGCTGCTGGAGAAGATCCTCAAGGACGAGGACACCCACATCGACCAGATCGAGGCGCTGCAGAGCCAGATCGACCAGATGACCCTGCCGATCTTCCTGACCACCCAATTCTGACGACTCCGGAAGCCCTGCGGCAGGTTTTGCGAGCAGGGCGGGGGCGACCGACGCGGCCGCGCCGCTAGGCCTTGAAGCCGGGAGTGCGTCCGGTGGCGATGATGTCGGGCAGCTCCGCGATGCGGCGGGCCCGCGTCTCCGGACGCTTGGCATCGGCGATCCAGTAGGACAGCATCTTCCTCTTGGACGCCGACAGGGTGGCGAGGCGAGCGGCCAGGTCCGGCCGAGTCTCGAGCAACCGCACGACCTCCTCGGACGCGATCCTATCACGATCGATACGGTCGATGTCGTCGAGCTTGGCCCAGGATCCGTTCCGCTTGGCGATCTGGACCGCGGCGAGGCCGGGCTCCGCCATCCGCCCCTCAGCCGTCAAGCGACGGACGCGGCTCTTATTGACCTTCGACCAGATGCTGGTCGGGTTGCGCGGAGTCCAGCGCTGCATATACCGTTCCTGATCCAGCCGGCGAACTATCGAATCGATCCAACCGAAGCAAAGGGCTTCATCGAGGGCTTCGCTGTAGGTGACGGACCTCTTGCCTGTGCCTTTCTTGTAGTAGGCCAGCCAGATCTCCTTGGCCCGGCCGCCGTTGCGCGCGAGCCAGGCCCGCCATGCCGAGGCCGTCTTGAAGAGGCGAGGTTCCATAGCCGGATCTTAGCCGCAGCTGGACAGGCCTGTCAACGGCGTTGGGATCGTGTGCGCCGTCGATATCTTCGCCTATGAATGGGGTCAATCGGGGCGGAATCTAATGGCGATGATCCCCCCCCGTCTTACGAGAGGAGAAAACGACACGGAGCTGCGCATAGCGTCGCCGATCGGTGACGGGTAGCGTCAACAATAAGTTCGGGAGTTATGTATGGTGTCCCCCTATTTATTGCTTTTCGGGAGCGGGTTGAATAAATTACCCCCCGATGGACCCACAGCCCACGGAGGACCGCATGACCGAGCAGCGCCAGTTCAAGCGCGATCTCAACCTGTTCGACTCGACCATGCTGATCATCGGCTCCATGATCGGATCGGGCATCTTCATCGTCAGCGCCGACATCGCCCGCACCGTGGGCTCGCCCGGGCTTCTCATCCTGGTCTGGGTCATCACCGGGCTGGTCACCCTGATCGGGGCCCTCAGCTACGGCGAGCTGGCCGGGATGATGCCCCAGGCCGGCGGCATCTACGTCTACCTGCGCGAGGCCTACTCGCCGCTGATCGCCTTTCTCTTCGGCTGGACGCTCTTCCTGGTCATCCAGACCGGCACCATCGCCGCCGTGGCCGTGGCCTTCGCCAAGTTCACCGGCGTCCTCTTTCCGGCCGTGGGGGAGACCAACATCCTGCTGAGCGTCCTCGGTCTCAAGATCTCGGCCGCCCAGGTCCTGGCCATCGCCTCCATCGCCGTCCTGACCTGGGTCAACCTGCGCGGCGTGCGGGCCGGCAAGAAAGTCCAGAACTCGTTCACCGTGGTCAAGTTCGTCACCCTGGTCGGCTTCATCCTCCTGGGCATCGTCCTGGGCGCCAACGCCCCGGCCATCAAGGCCAACCTGGCCGCCTTCTGGAAGGGCAGCTGGACCCACATGGCCGGCGGAGCCGTCTCCGGCGTCACGCCCCTCTCCGGCCTGATGGCCCTGGCCGCTGTCGGCGCGGCCATGGTCGGATCGCTCTTCTCCAGCGACGCCTGGTACGGCATCACCTACGCCGCCGGCGAGATCAAGGACCCCCGCAAGACCATCCCCCTCAGCCTCCTCATCGGCACCCTGTCGGTCAGCGTGCTCTACATCCTGGCCAACGTCGCCTACATCCTCATCCTGCCGGTCCTGGGCTCGCCGGAGGCGGCGGACGTGGCCGGCCGCGGCATCCAGTTCGCCATGAGCGACCGGGTCGGCACCGCCGCCGCCCAGGTCATGTTCGGCGGCCCGGCGGCCGGGATCATGGCCGTCCTGATCATGATCTCGACCTTCGGCTGCAACAACGGCCTGATCCTGGCCGGGGCCCGCGTCTACTGCGTGATGTCCCGCGACGGCCTGTTCTTCAAGCAGGCCGGGCGCCTCAACCGCAAGTCCGTGCCCGGCGTCGCCCTCATCGTCCAGGGCGTCTGGGCTTCGGCCCTCTGCCTCTCCGGCACCTACAACCAGCTCCTGGACTACGTCGTCTTCGCCGTGCTGATCTTCTTCGCCCTGACGGTCTCCGGCGTCTTCATCCTGCGCCGCAAGAGGCCGGACGCCGAGCGGCCCTACAAAGCCTTCGGCTACCCCATTGTGCCGGCGCTCTATGTCTTGACGGCCCTGGCCATCGCCGTGGATCTCCTGATCTTCAAGTCGGGCTACACCCTGCCCGGCCTCGGCATCGTCCTCATGGGCATTCCCGTCTACTTCGTCTGGAAGGCCCTGGCCAAGCCGGTCAGCGGGAGCTTGGAAGGCTAACCGCGGCGGACTTGCGGGGCCCGCCCCATTGTGAGATCATCATCCCACACTGGTTCGGGGAGGGTCTCATGAGCAAGAAGCGCGTCTTTGTCCTGGCCTTGGCTGTCGTCTTGCTGGCGGGGGCGGGCTTGGCCCGCTGGGCTCGCGTCTTCGGCGGGCCTTACCACGACTATGTCCACTCGGCCTGGGAGCTGGGCGATCGAGACGTTCTCGTCGGCGGAGACACCCAGATCCTGCCCGGGCTGCCGGTGTACCTCTGGCTCAGCCGGATGAGCCCGTCGGGGGCGATCCGCTGGCAGAACAAGTACTTCCTGGGCGACGACAATGACAGCCGGATGAGGGGGCTGGAGCCGACGGAGGATGGGGGCTGCGCCGTCCTGTCGATCGGCTTCTGGTTCCTCAAGCTCGACGCCGAGGGCGCCATCCAGTGGCAGCGGCGCTATGCTTCCTCCGGCTCCTCCCCGCACGGGACGGCCATGAAAGCCAGTCGGGAGGGCGGCTGGCTGCTGGGCGGAATGCTCTGGGATTCGGCAGTGGGCTGGGAGGTGGTCCTCGTCAAGATCGATGCCAACGGCGCGATTCAATGGCAGAGGCGCTACGGCAGCCCCGACTATGACGAGCTCATGGGCATCGACCAGGCCGAGGACGGCGGGTACTTCCTGGCCATCCGCTCCAACAGGTTCGGCGCCGGCCAGATGGACTATATGATCGCGCGGATCGGCTCCTCCGGCGCCTTGCAGTGGGCCCGGACCTACGGCGGGACGGATTATGACGAGATCAAGGCCGTCCGGGCCGCCCCGGACGGAGGGTGCTATGTCTGCGGCCGGACCGAGTCTTTCAGCCTGGGGACCACCGACATCTGGCTCCTGAGGCTCTCCTCCACGGGCTCCGTCCAATGGCAGAAGACCTACGGCGGGGCGGGCGGAGATGCAGGCACGGACGTCTTCCTGACTCCGGACGGCGACCTGCTCGTGTCGGGGTCGACCACCAGCTACGGCACCGGAGGCGGCGATGCCTGGGCCCTCAAGCTCGATGCCGATGGCAACATCCTCTGGCAGAAGACCTACGGCGGCGGCGCGGCAAGCGATTGGGCGGACTCCATCAGGCCCACCCTGGACGGCGGCGCCGTCGTCGGCGTCAGCGGCCAGTCCGTCGGCTACGGCCAGATGGACGGCATCGTCCTGCGGCTCCATCCCGACGGGGGGGTCGACGCCGGATGCCCTTCGACGGGGTATTCCATCGGGACCTCCTCGACGTCGTCGCGCTCCACGGGGGTGGTGGGCGCCGTCGCGGCGCTGTCCTCCTCGGTGACGTCGCTGACGGCGTCGATCCCGCCCGGATCCCGGCTCCAGCAAGCCATGAGCACGCGGTTCATCTGCGAATCGGGCAAGAAGGGGAGCCTCCGCTGAGGGGGCGGGAGGTGCGGCCATGAAGACTCGGACCAGATTCCTGACGATCGGACTGGGGCTTGCGATCCTGGCCGGACCGGGCTTCGGCCTGGGCCCGCGCCTGTCGTTCTCCCTGCTGGGAGGGTATGCCCGTGTCGGAGCTTTCGGCGACGCGGCGGACTACGCGGCCGGCGTGAACGACTTCCCGACGACGCCCGGGCACGACGCCATCGCCATCGGCGGGCTGGCGGGGCTGTCCCTCGGCCGCCACTTCGGGCTCGAGCTGGGCCTCCGCTACCAGACCGGGGCGGACGTCGTCCTGACGGATCCGTCCGACGAGGACACCGTGCCGTTCCGGACGGGAGCCCATGTCGCCGCCGCGGCGCGGGCCGTGATCGAATTTCCCCTGGGCCCCGTCCGACTCTACGCCCTGGGCGGGGGCGGCCTGGACTTCCTCTCCGGTCAGGACCAGGCGGCCGTCTCCACCTACGGCTACGAAGTCGAATTCACGGCCCCGGAGCGGAGGGTCCGCCCGCTGGCCGAGGCCGGGGGCGGACTCAAGCTCTTCTTGGGGACGCGCTTCGCGCTGCGGGCGGAGGTCCGCTACGCGATGATCTTCGCCGAGCCGGGAACCATCAAGACGATCCACGCCGAGGGAGGGATCCTGGTCAGGATCTAGCGGCGCCCGGCGCCTCCGGGCGCGGCCTCAGCGCGCGGCGGGGAGGAGCCGGACCTGGTACAGGTGCGGCCAGTTCTTGCCCGTGACGAAAAGCCGCTTGCCCTGGGGATCCCAGGCGATCCCGTTCAAGACGTCCGTGTCCGGCCTCCGCTCCGAGGCCGGCAGCAGGCCCCGGAAGTCGATCTCGGCCGTGACCCGCCCCGACTCCGGATCGATGACCACGACCCGGTCCGACTGGTAGATGTTGGCGTAGATGCGGCCGTCGATGGTCTCCAGCTCGTTGAGCATGACCACCGGGCCGTCGTCGTCCTCGACGCGGATGCGGCGCAGCTCGGCGAACGTCTCGGGGTTCCGGACCGAGAGGATGCTCGTGCCGTCGCTCATGACCAGGTCCCGGCCCAGGACGGCCAGACCCCAGCCCTCGCTGGCGTAGGTGAAGACCGAGAGGCGGCGGAAGGTGGCCCGGTCATAGATGAAGCCCAGGCCCGACTCCCAGGTCAGCTGGTAGAGCTTGTCTCCCAGAAGGGCCAGGCCCTCGCCGAAGAGGCGGGCGTCCAGGCTGCTCTTCTGCAGCACCTTGCCCGTCTCCAGCTCCACCCGCCGGAGGCTGGACTCGCCCCACTGGCCCGTGCTCTCGTAGAGGTGGCCGTCCCACCACAGCAGGCCTTGGGTGTAGGCTGCCGGATCGTGCGGATAGGTCTTGACGATCTCGTAGCGCAGCCTCTGCGGCGCGGCCTGGGGCCTGGGCTCCGGTCCCGCGGCGGCGCAGGAGCACAGGACGGCCAGCAGCAGGAAGGGCGTCAGCCGGCGGCGTCGCATCTCCGTCCTCTTTCTCATCCTCATCATAGCACCCTCCCGGGCGCGAAGCGAACGCCGCCGGGCGATCCCGGCGCGCCCTCCGGCCGGGCCTTCAGAGAGCCGCGTCGACGATAGCCCGCACGGCCGCGTCGACGGCTTCGGCCGTGGCCTCGATGCCGGCTCCGGGATAGAACGCGCCCATCAGCTTGGGCCGGAGGGCGCTGACCCGGACCGTCCCCCCCTCCTCATAGACGCTGATCGGGCAGGGCAGCATCAGGGAGATCTTGGGGTCACAAGCCAGGACGTCGTAGGCGTGCCGCGGGTGGCAGACCTCGATGATCTTGAGAGGGCCGCGGACGAAGCCCTTGGCCGCCAGAGTGGCCTGGACGTCATGGACATGGAGCACGCCGAAGCCCTGGCGCTTGGCGCCCTCAAGAACCGCTTCGACGGCCCGGTCGAACGGCATCGCGGACGTCACGGTGTAATCGAGCTCGGCCATGTCCGTACCTCCTCGGCCTCCGCGGCCGCCCCCCATTGTATCGCAAACGAGCGGTTGCCAAGAACGGCGGGGTGGATAGAATAGGGGGCGGACAATCTCCCGGCCAAGGAGCGACCATGAACCTACACTGGGCCGACATCTCCATCTTCGCCGCCTTCTTCGCCGTCGTCATCGGCGTCAGCATGTACAAGAGCCGCAAGAGCCGCTCCGGGGAGGACTTCTTCCTGGCCGGCCGCGGCCTGGTCTGGCCGCTGATCGGCTTCTCGCTCATCGCCGCCAACATCTCGACCGAGCAGTTCGTGGGCATGTCCGGGCAGGGCGCCGGCAGCGCCGGCCTGGCCGTGGCCAGCTACGAGTGGATGGCCGCCATCTGCCTGGTGCTGGTGGCCGCCTTCTTCCTGCCCAAGTTCCTCAAGGCCGGCATCTACACCATCCCCGAGTACCTGGAGTACCGCTATACCCCGGCTGCCCGCTCCCTGATGGCCGTCTACCTGCTGATCATCTACGTCTTGGTCTCCTTCGCCGCCGTCGTCTACACCGGAGCCCTGGCCCTGCAGACGATCTTCGGGGTGGACTTGGTCAAATCGGTCTGGATGATCGGCGTCATCGCCGCCCTCTACACGACCTGGGGCGGCCTCAAGGCGGTGGCCTGGGCCGACCTGTTCCAGGGATCGGCGCTCATCTTCGGCGGCATCGTCACCCTGATCGTGGGGCTGCGGGCCGTCGGCGGCGTGGCCCCCTTCCTGGCCGCCAACGCCGACAAGCTCCATATGATCATGCCGGCCGACCATCCGGTCATCCCCTGGCCGGCCCTGGTCATCGGGCTGTGGATCCCCAACTTCTACTACTGGGGGCTGAACCAGTTCATCACCCAGCGGACCCTGGCCGCCAGGAGCCTCAAGCAGGGCCAGCGCGGCATCCTCTTTGCCGCCTCCCTGAAGCTGCTGATCCCGTTCATCATCATCATCCCCGGCATCATCTCCTGGCAGCTCTACAGGTCCCAGCTGCTGGCGCCCGGGGCGACTACGGACCAGGCCTACCCTCTGCTGATCCGGAACCTGGTCGGGCCCGGCATGCGCGGCTTCATCCTGGCCGCCCTGGCCGGAGCGGTCATCAGCACCCTCGGCTCGCTGCTCAACTCCGTCTCCACCCTGCTGACGATGGACATCTATAAGCGTCACATCAAGAAGGACGCCAGCCAGAAATCACTGGTTCGCCTCGGCCGCTGGGCCACCCTGGTCTTCGTCATCGTCGTTTGCCTCATCGCGCCCCAGCTGGGCAACCCCAAGTTCAAGGGCATCTTCAACTACATCCAGGAGTTCCAGGGCTTCGTCTCGCCCGGCGTCCTGGCCGCCTTCCTCTTCGGCCTGTTCGTCAAGAAGACCCCCCGCTCGGCCGGCCTGGTCTCGCTGCTTCTGAACGCCCCGATCTACGGCCTGCTGATGTGGAAGTTCAGCTCCATCGCCTTCCTCAACCGGATGGCGATCACGTTCGTGATCCTGATCGCGGTCCTGACGCTCATGACCCTGCTCAAGCCGCTCAAGGCGCCGGTGGTCATGCCCGTCCAGCAAGGCTTCGACATGACTCCGGCCCGGGGCATCAAGTGGATCGGGCCACTGATCATCGCTGCGACGCTCGTCCTCTACGCGATTTTCTGGTAGCGAGAGCACGCCTTCAGTCCGGATCGCGCGGATTGCATGCCGCCCGATTCGCACCGATTTTCAGCTCTCGATGGCCCGGTAGCGCTTCTCGGCGAAGGCGCCCAGAAGAATGTAGGCCGTGACGCCCAGAACGGCGAAGGCCGCTCCCACCGCGAACAGCAGGGGCCGGGTCGACAACCCGGCCTTCGTCAGCATCCGGACCAGCGCGAAGCCGCCGAACAGGATGCCGGCGTCCGCGAAGAGGGCCAGCAGCACGTTGAGGTTCTGCTTGATGGCCTTCTGGGGATTGGACCAGACCAGGAGAGGCCTGGACAGGTCGATGATCAGCCCGACCACCGTCAGCAGAAAAGTCGCCGGCACGGCCAGGGCCGCGGCCGCGGCCAGGTGAATCGGCCGCAGGCGGAAGACGAAGAAGCATGCGGCCAAGGCGGCCGCCAGACCGATTAAAGCGATGGTCAGGGCGTGCAAAAGCTTGCCGCGGACCTGGACGCGGGGCGCGACCGGGATGACCTGAGACATCCAGAATTGGGCTCCCTCGCGGGAGAAGGCCGAGGAGGCCGTGCCGTTGATGGCGGCGCAAAGGGTCATGAACATGGCCGAGCCCAGGATCGCGGTGGCCGGATTGGCCGATAGCAGGAGGCCGATGATTTGGGCCGAGTCGGAGCCGGTTCCCGTATCGAGCTTGCTCATGAGGACGAAGATGACCGGCACCAGGAGGGCCGAGAGGACGCCGTTGAGGAGGAAGATCGGCGTCCGGTTCATGATCCGCAGCTCCCGGAGGAAGACGGCCCTAGCCGGCCTGGCGCCCCCCGCGATCCCCCTTTCCAACGCCCCGCGGGCCAGGGCCTTGCGGGGGCCGCTCCGCTCGCTGAGGCCGATCAAGCCGCGGTAGAAGAATCGCCGCGCCGCGGCCAGGATGAGCCCGAAAAGCCCCAGCGAGACGCCCAGATAGAGCAGCAGCCCGGCCGGACCCGGGGCTCGGAACCCGAAAGCCAGGGCCCGGCTGGCCCAGACGCTGGGCGGAAAGCGGGCCCCCACGCTCTGGACCAGGCCGTCCGGAGCCGATAGAAGCCGGATCACCGCGGTCTGGTCAAACGAGTCGTCCATGGAGCGGTTCAGGGCGAACTGGGCGCCGAATACGGCGGCCATGAGGATCAAGCTCCCGGCCACGATCAGGAAGTCCTTGCGGCGGCCCAGGTTGACAGCCCGCATCAGGATGACCGCCACAAGGGCGACCAGGGCCAGGGGGATGACCGGCAGGAGCAGGTAGACCAGAGCCGCCTCGATCCAGTAGCGGGGCCCGGCCTGGGACAGCAGGCCGAACTGGATCAGGACGGGCAGCACCAGCGGCGCCGCGGTCATCCACTCGTTGACCAGGATGACCGTGAACTTGGACAGCAGGACCTCCGTCGGCGTCAAGGGCAGCGGGACGAGCAGGTGAATGTCGCGGGAAAAGTAGAACGCCGAGATCACGTAGTAGAAGCCGAAGACCAGGATGAGGAACTGGCCGGCCAGAAGACCGAAGGTCAGGATGGCCGGCTGCTGGTTGACGGGAGCCAGCAGGTTGTAGACCCAGCGGATGCCCTTAAAGTAGTAGACCAGCAGCGGGACGAGTCCCGCGATCCCCAGCAGGATAAGGGGCAGGAGCCAGATGTCTTTCTTGTGCTTCAGGATCTCCCGCGGCCGCAGGACCGACAGGCCGAAATTGACCCGCAGGGAGGTCCGGACCAGGGCGCCGAGCCGGCTCATCGGTCCGTCAGCTCCAGGAAGATCGACTCCAGCGATGTCCCGGCCGCGTCCACGGTCCGGGCCGCGGCCCCGGCCCGCAGCTCGGCCAGGGTGCCGCAGGCGATCAGCCGGCCTTCGTGGATGATCCCGATCCGGTCGCAGAGCCGCTCGGCCACTTCCATGATGTGGGTGGAGAAGAAGAGCGTGCCGCCGCGGTCGCAGTGGTCTCGCATCAGCTCCTTCATGTGGTGGGCGGCCCGGGCGTCCAGGCCGACCATCGGCTCGTCCAGGACCATGACCTTGGGCCCGGGCAGGAGGGCGGCGATCAGCACGATCTTCTGCCGCATGCCGTGGGAATAGCTCTGGATGGGCGAGCCCACGGCCCCGGCCAGCTCGAAGACGTCCAGCCATTTGCGGATGCGCTCGAGCCGGTCGGCCCGGGGCACGCCGTAGACGTCGCCGATGAAGTTGAGGTATTCCAGTCCGGTCAGCCGCTCGTAGATCTCGGGCGTGTCGGGGACATAGGTGGTGACGGCCTTGGCCTGGAGGGCCTGGCGCTGGTTGTCGAACCCGGCCACCGTGATGGCCCCCGCGTCGGGCCGCAGCAGGCCGACGATCAGCTTGATGGTCGTCGTCTTGCCGGCGCCGTTGGGGCCGAGAAAGCCGAAGATCTCGCCCGGGCGGACGGTCAGGGTCAGGCCGTCGACGGCCTTGACCTTGCCCTTGGCATAGCTCTTGGAAACGTTCTGGATGTCGATCATGCGGGCTCCTTGCGAAGGACCATTATCCCACAGCCGCTTCCCGGCGGCCAGATGTCGCTGCTTCCGTGAAGGGCGGTTCGGGGTATACCCTCGGGGGCGAGGGTACAAGGCCCGCGATCAGACCATGGCTGGCCACGCATGGTCTCGCTCTCGGCGGGCCTTAGTCGTCCCGGCCATCGGCGCCTGCGGCGCTTGCGAAGCCCTAGCAGGGACGTCGCTTCGATTGTCCCCGCCAGGGCGGAACTCCGCACGTGAAACCTCCCGATCATTGAGATCACCCCCTCCATCAGGATTCCGCAGCCTCGTCGCGTGCTCAAACATCCCTCGGCGCCCGCGGAGCTTGCGAAGCCCTAGCCGGGACGTCGCTTCGATAGTCCCCGCCAGGGCTGGGTGCCCTCAGAGAGATATGGAAAAAGGCTGGGCCCTCGCGGAGCTTGCGGAGCCCTAGTTGGGACGTTGCCGCAACCGTCCCCGCCAGGGCGATTTCGCCGTCGGCCGATACCACGAACCGCCTTGGCCTCCCGAAGATAGGAGCAGCGATGGAAGGCCGCGGGGATGTTGAATCATCTGGCCGCGATCCCCTATACTGCCCCCGGGGAGGACGACGTGCCCGAGAGCAAGCCCATCTTAACCATCAAATCGCTCAAGGAGCAGGTCTACGAGCACCTGGGGGAGCAGATGCGGACCGGCGGCCTGCGCCCCGGGGCGGCCATCGACGTGGAGGCGACCTGCCGCCGCCTGGGCGTCAGCCGGACCCCTCTTCGCGAGGCCCTGCTCCAGCTGGAGATGGAGGGCTTCGTCTCCATCCTGCCCCGCCGCCGCATCGTGGTCAACGGCCTCGGCCTGGACGACATCCGCGACTGCTACGAGATCATCGGGGCCCTGGAGAGCGCCGCCCTGCGGGACGCCTTCCCCCGCCTGAAGGAGGCCGACGTGGCCCGCATGGAGCGGCTCAACGCCGAGATGAGGGCGGCCATCGGCCACGACGACTTCGACCTCTATTACGAGAAGAACCTGGCCTTCCACGATGTCTTCCTCGACCTGGCCCGCAACGAGATCCTGAAGCGGACCGTCAGGGTCCTAAAGAGGCGCCTCTACGACTTCCCCCGCCTGCAGGGCTTCGTCAAGGCCTGGGAGCAGGCCTCGATCGGGGAGCACGCCGCCCTGATCGACCTGATCCGCAAGGGGCGGCGGGAGGAGGCGGCGGCCCAGATCCGCGACGTCCACTGGTCGTTCGAGGTGCAGGAGACGTACATCAACCGCTATTACGCCAAGGCCAGCGCCCTGGAGGGCGCCCCGGGCCGCGGCAAGGAGAGCCCATGAAAGCCAAAGCCCTCGCGCTCGCCGCGATCCTCCCGGCCCTGCTGGCGGCCTGCACGGTCTACCGCCAGGAGAAAGAGCTGGCCCCGCCCATGGCCGAGTTCCTGTCCAAGGTCCGCTACCTGATCACCTCGGAAGAGCGGCGGGACTTCCTGGCCCTGCCCGACGCGGACAAGGCCGCCTTCGTCGAGGCCTTCTGGAAGCGCCGCGACCCCGATCCGGCCACCGAGGTCAACGAGCTCCGCGAGGAGTACGAGATGCGCCTGGCCTCCGCCGACAAGCTCTTTCTCGGCGAGGGCCAAGCGGGCTTCCTGACCGACCGCGGCCGCATCTACGTCCTCTATGGCCCGCCCAGCGACCGGCAGACCAATCCGGTCGGGTCGTCCCTGGCCACCCGCTGCCGGGAAGTCTGGTACTACGCCAACTTCCCCGTCATCTTCGTCGACCAGAACTGCAACGGCCGCTTCCGCCTGTCGACCATGGACATGACCGCGCTGCGCGAGCTGAACATCGCCGAGCGCTCAGCCACGCCCAAAGGCGCCCGTACGATGACCGGCATCCTCCAGTCGGGGAGCCGGCGGTTCGACTACGAGATCGCCCTGGCCTTCACGGAGCGGACGCCCGGCCGGGTGGCGGCCGTCCTCCGCCTCAGCCTGCCTTACGGCCGCATCTGGTTCACCTCGCAGGGCAAGGTCCTGCGGACCTCCTTCGACGTCTCGGTCGAGGTGCGCAGCGCCGCCAAGGAGCTGGTCTACGAGACCAAGGCCGCCTTCCCCGTCAGCCTGATGCAGGACGAGCTGGTCGCGAAGGGGAGCCAGGAGTTCGTCATGGAGCTGCCGCTGGATATCCGGGACGCGGCCGCGGTCGCCAAGCTCAAGGGCAACGACCAGCTGATCATCACCGTCGCCGGGGCGACGGCCAAGGACAGCCAGAAGAAGTCGGTGCCCTTCAGCTAGAAGCTGAACCGGGCCCCCAGCCGGATCGTCCGGACGCCGTAGTAGGACAGGATCGAGCCGTAGGAGCTCGAGGCGGCGTAGGAGATCGAGACGGGCGTCCCGTTGGCGTCGGCGGCCGTCCGCAGCTCGCCGGCCGAGTCGTTGTCCTCGAAGAGGGCGCTGGAGCCGAGCAGGTTGAAGACGTCCAGGTAGGCGTCCACCTTGCCGGCCTTACCGACCCGGAAGCCCTTGTGCAGGCGCAGGTCCAGGCTGCTGAAGGCCGGATCGCGTCCGGTGCCCAGGGCTTCGGCCGAGACCGTGGCGTAGGCCGTCTGGGCCCCGAAGCCCTCCGGGAAGTAGACCCGGGCCAGCGTCCGCCCGTAGGGGGCGCCCGACATGTACCGGAAGTAGGCCCCCAGCTCGATTCCCAGGGGCAGCTGGACCGCGGCCATCAGCCTGGCCTGGAACGGCCGGTCCAGGCGGAGCGGGCCGTAGGCGTTGGTCAGGCCGTTCGGGCTGGCGTAAGCCGCCGTCGTGGCATAGCTGGCGGTCGCGTCCGAGCCCAAGTCGCCCTTGTAAGAGCTGAGGACGACGGAGGCCGACGCCTGCCAGCCGCGGGACATCCGCTTCTCGAAGCTCAGGATGCCGGCCGCGTATCTCTGGCGGGCCTCGGGGATATTGGCGTAGCGGTAATCGGGCGCCGGGCGGTCGGCCCTCAGCCCGTAGACGGTCAGGGTGCCGTCGTCGGACGTGCCCAGCCGGCCGTCCCGTCCCGGCTCGGTCACGGTCAGCGGCAGCCAGATGAGCCCGTTGGCGTCCCGGGCCGAGGCGTCATAGCCGTTCTCGATGTCGATCAGGGAGATCAGGTTGCCGGCGTTGCGCAGGGTGAACTGAGCCGACAGGCTGATGTCGCGTCCCAGATCCCGCTCCAGCGAGGCGGTGAAGGTGTCGTAGCGGGGGGCCTTGAGCTTATGGGTCACGCCGTCGGCGTCCGTGTAGGTGAAGGGATTGAGCGCCGCGTCCTCGCTCATGTCGGCCAGAAGGACGTAGTCATCGATGTCCGGCATGTCCATCATCATGTCGCCGTCGAGATCGTACCAGTCCCACGCGACATGCTGGGGGGAGAAGATATTGGACGAGGCGTAGAAGCCGGTCCACATCGTGTCGTAGTCCCGGGCGAACGACAGCTTGAGGGCCGTGGAGCCGTCGCCGAAGATGTCGTACGACAGGCCGGCCCGGGGCGAGAGGTTCAGGAACTCGACCAGCCTCCGGTAGGTGATGGAGGCCGCCTCGAAGGGCGAGGTCAGACCGGTCTTGGCGGCTTCCGCGATCAGGGCCTCGATCAGGTCGTTGTCGGCCAGGCCCTCGGCGTTGAGCTCGGGGCCGTACTCGAAGGTCAGGGTGCCGCGGCTCTGGACCGGCAGGAACTCCAGGTTGTACTCGAAGCGCAGGCCCAGATCCAGGGCCAGCCGCCCGGCCTGGATGGAATCCTGGGCGAAGAGGGAGAAGCGCCGGAAGCCTTCCTTGGCCTTGAGGCTGCTCTCGACGACCCCGGAGGCCCAAAGGCTGAGGCGGCCGATGGACCGGCTCGGATCGACGTAGTAGGGATTGCCGGCGCTCCAATCGTACCACAGCGAGTCGTACGGGTTGATCCGCCACCAGTCGCGGGTGCTGTTGGACTCCTCGATCGAGATGCCCGCCTTCAGGACATGGCTCTCGCCGACAAGCCCGTCGAGGCCCGCCGTCAGACTGGCCTCGCCGATGGTCCGCTTGGTGGCGCTGCGGATGCTGTAGGGCGCCGCGCCCCAGCCGACCTGGTTGACGTAATCGTAGTAGGAGTATTCGTAGATATTGCGCGACAGCTGGGGGACATCCCGCCCGACGTAGGTGAAGCGGACATCGGCCCGGGACCGGGAGGACAGCTCGAACGTCCCGGTGTGGCTCGTGGCGTAGGAGTTCTCGCCCTGATGGTTCCAGGTCGCGTCATAGGCGATGTCCGGGGCGAAGGAGGCCTCGTCGACCGGCTGGGCGAGGTTGTTCCAGTGGAAGTAGCCCGCGTAGCGGATCTTGTCCGTGGCGTTGACGGTGACCTTCAGGAAGGTCATCCACTCTCCCTGCTCGCGGTCGAAGGCCGTGGAAGTCCCCGTGCCCAGCTTGGCCAGCCGGGCGCCCGGATCGTAGGGATTGGCCTGGGCGAAGGCCAGGCGGCGGGCGTTCAGGAAGTACCAGGCCCGGTCCTCCCAGAGGGGACCGCCCAGGTTCAGGGACACGTCGTAGAGGCCGGAGGTCCTATCGGAGGGCTCCAGGGCCAGGCCGCTGACGGCCGCGGCGTCGAAGGCGTCCATGCTCAGGGCCGCGTCCGTCAAGTGGAAGCGGAGGCTGCCGGCGAAGGAGTTGCCGCCCGAGCGGCTGAGGAGGTGAACGGACGCGCCGCGGCCGGGGCCTTCGGCGGCCGGCTTGCCGGCCGAGATGACCTCGACCTGGTCGAGGATGTCGACGTTGAGGTTGCCGACGGGGTAGGTCGACGCGGGGTCGGCGAAGAGGCCGCCGTCGAGCTTATACTCTTGGCCGCGAACGCCGCCGCCCAGGATGGAGACGGCCCGCTCGCTGGGCTTGCCGTCGGGCACGGCGCCCGGCGTCATGGCCTGGAGGTCGCGCAAGTCGCGGCCCGTGGGGATGGCTTCCAGGAGCGCCGAGGAGAGCCGGAAGACGCTCTTGACGGAGAGCACGTCGCGGGCCGGCAGCGGGGTCTCGACGATCACGTCCTCCTCGATCTCCGAGGGCTCGAGGACGATGTCCAGCTTGACCGTCTGCCCGGCCATGAGAACGATCCCGCGGCGGACGATGGATTTGTGCTCCGGTAGGTCGAAGCGCAGCTCGTAGACGCCGGGCGGCAGGGCCAGGAAGTCGAAGCGTCCCGACTCCGGCGTCCGCATGTCAGCCTGGCCCTGGTAGGCCGGGCTCTGGGCGATGATCGAGACCAGCGCCAGAGGCTTTCCGGCGGCGTCGACGACCCGGCCTCGAAGGGCAGCGCAGGGTTCTTGGGCCGATGCGGGGAGGGTCCACCCCGCGGCCAGGATCAGAAGGGCGACGGCAGCCAGGGCTCTTCCTTTATTCATGAGGTCTCCTCGTCGTTTCCATACACGCTTTATCTCCCGAACGTTGCCTCGGCACGAGATCCCGGCTCGGGGCGTCGGCCGCCCAAGCGGCCGCCCCCAGGAGGCCGGCGTCGTTGCCCAGGCCGGCCCGCTCGATCCGACAAGCCCGGAAGGCGCCGCCGAAGGCCCGGCGGCCGGCTTCCCCGGCGGCCTCCCGGAGCCAGTCCGGGCCGGCTTCGGCGACGCCGCCCCCGAGCAGGATCAGCTCGGGATTGAGCAGGTTGATCAGACCGGCCAGTCCGATTCCCAGCCAGCGGGCGGATTCGGCCAAGGCCGCGCGGGCCGCTTCGTCGCCGGCGTCCGCCCGCTTCTGGACGTCTTCCGCCGTCAGAGGGCCTTCGCAGGCCGAGGCTTGGCGGTAGCGGCGGACGATGGCCCGGGCCGAGGCTTCGGTCTCCAGGCAGCCCCGGCCGCCGCAGGGGCACGGCTCGCCGTCCGGGCGGACGGGCATGTGCCCGGCCTCCCCGGCGTATCCGCGGGCGCCGCGCAGCATCCGGCCGCCGGCGATGACGCCGGCGCCGATCCCGGTCCCGATCGTCAGCAGGACCATGTCCGCCGCGCCCCGGCCGGCCCCGCGCCTCCACTCGCCGTAGGCGGCCAGGTTGGCGTCGTTGTCCACCCGCACGGGGACGCCCAGGCGCCGCTCCAGCTCCGGCTCCACGTCCACGCCGTCCAGCCCCCCGGTGTGGGGCGACTTCAGGACGCGCCGCGTGCCGAGGTCGAAGATGCCCGGCAGGCCGAACCCCGCTCCGGCGATCGGGCCGCCGGCGGATTCCTGCATCCCCTCCCAGATCGTCTCGACCAGGGCGAAGAAATCCTCAGCGGTCTTGGGCGAGGGGGCCAGGGTCTTGGACCGGACCCCGCCGTCCTCGTCGACCAGCCCGGCTTTAAGCCCGGTGCCGCCCAAGTCGAATCCGGCGAAGAGGGCCATGGTCAGGCCTTCCGGGCCACGACGGCGTAGTTGGGCGATGCGAAAAGGAGCCGGTTGAGCTTGTCGATGTCCCGGTTGAGGACCGCGGCGGCCTCGTCGGCGGCCGGAACCGGCTGCAGCCGCTCCGGCTCGATGAGGCCGGAATAGACGATCTCCGTCCCGGCGAAGCCCGCCGCGTCCGCCAGAAAGCGGAGGGCTTCGGGGTGGACGGGGAGGCGATGGGTCAGGTCGGCATAGAAGGCGTGGACCAGGGCGTAGACCGAAGCCGGATTGATCGTCTCCAGGATGAGGACGCCGCCGGGGGCCAGCTTGGCGTAGGCCAGCTCGACGAGCCGCTCCAGGGCGGCCGGAGGCAGGTGCTCGATGACCTGGGCCGAGAAGACGCCCTGAAGGGAGCCGTCCGGCCTCGCCGCCAAGGCCTCCAGAAGGTCGGCCCTCTCGACCTGAAGGCCTCGGCCGCGGCAGTCATCGGCCATCTGGGCGTTGAGGTCGACCCCGAGCCCCCGAAAGCCGCGCTCTTGAAGGAGATCGAGGAATTCGCCACGCCCGCAGCCCAGGTCGAGGATGGTCCCGCCGGCGGGCAGATACGGCAGATAGCGCTCCAGCTGGGCCCGGATCTCGGCCCGGGAGCCGCGGTGGCGGTTCTCGAAGCGGGTGTAGCGCCAGTCCCGAAGGGGCTCCCAGATCTCGGCGACCTGGACCGGCGTGGGGAGGCGCTTCTCCTGGAGGGCGGCCAGCAGCCGCCCCAGCTGGTCCTGCAGGAGGGCGAAGGTGCGGCTCAGCGCGACGGCGTCCTCGGCGGCTTCGGCCAGCCGGGCGATGCGGCCTTCGAGGCCCTGGACGAGCAGGCCGAGGTGGTTGTTGCCCAGGGCGTCCCACTCCTTGTCCCGGGCTTCGGCCAGGGCGGCCGACGTCTCGGCCAGGGATGCGGCCGATTCGGCCAGGCCCGCGACCAGGCCCAGGCCCTCGTCGGCGGCTTCCCGCCGGCCGGATTTGCCGCCCTCAGCCAGGCGGCCCCGCAGATCGGCCAGGCCCCGGGCGGCGGCCCGAAGGATCTCGACCTGCTGTTGAAATCGCTCTTCCAGCCGGCGCCGATCACCGGCGAGCGTCTCGATCGTCCGCTGCATCAGTCCTTGGAGGGGGGAGCGGTCTTCTCGTCGTCCTTCTCTTTGTCCTTGTCCTTGCCGCTGACCGAGCCCTTGAAGTTCTTGATGCCCTCGCCCAGGGAGCGGCCCAGATCGGGCAGCTTCTTGGCTCCGAAGATGATGACCACGATGAGCAGGATGAGGATGAGTTCCTGCGGACCCAGCGTTCCGAACAGAAACATCTATGCCTCCTTTACGGGTTGTCGATCGCGAAAGACGTAGAAATTCCCCCTAAAGGTACTTGAGCGGGGCCGAAAAGTCAATGAAACGCCGCGTTTGACAATGGCCGAAGGCGGTGCTATGAACGTCGAAATGCGTTTTTCCGGAGGCCCCCATGATCCATCGGCGTGACTTCCTCAAGCTCGGCGGCCTGTCCCTGGCCCTGCCGTCGGCCCTCAAGGCGGCGGCGGCCGGGTCCGGAGGGGAGGCCGCAGCGCAAAGCCTGACCGCCGGCCTCAAGCCGCTGGAGCCTTCGGATTACGAAGCCCGGCTGGAGCGGGCCCGCGTTCTGATGGCTCAAGCGGGGCTTGACGCCGTCTTCGTCGGCGGCGGCACGAACCTGACCTACTTTACGGCCGTCTCCTGGGGGACCAGCGAGCGGACCTTCGGGGCCCTTCTCAACCGCAAGGGCCGCCCGGTCTGGATCTGCCCGGCCTTCGAGCTGGAGCGGGCCAAGGAGTCGCTGCCGGCGGGCGACGAAGTCAGGATCTGGGAAGAGCACGAGAGCCCCTACGCCCTGATCGGCGGCACGGTCCGCGACCTGGGCGGGCGACGCCTGGGCCTGGCTCCCAATCTCAGCGCCTTCCAGGTCTACGGCCTGCAGCGGGACGCGGCCGGGATCGAGACGGCCGACGGCGCCCCGGTCACCGACGGCTGCCGGGGGACCAAGACGGCCAAGGAGATCGTCTATCTCGATCTGGCCAACCGGATCACCAAGCTGGCCTTCGCCGAGGGCTTCGGCCAGGTCCGGGAGGGCATGACCCCGCGCGAGCTGTCCGCGGCCATCTCGGCCGCCAGCGCCAAGCTGGGGGCTCCCGGGGGAGGAGGTCCGCAGTTCGGCCCCAACACGGCGTTCCCGCATGGGTCGCGGACGCCGCGCACCCTCCAGGACGGCACGGTCATCATGGTCGACGGCGGCTGCCGCGTCGAAGGCTACAGCTCGGACGTCACCCGGACGATCGTCTTCGGAAAGCCGAGCGACAAGATGGTCAGGATCTGGGAGATCGTCCGCAAGGCCCAGGTCGCCGCCTTGGAGGCCGCCCGGCCGGGCGTCTCCTGCGAGTCGGTGGACGCCGCCGCCCGCAAGGTCATCGAGGACGCCGGCTTCGGGCCGGGCTATAAGCACTTCGCCCACCGCCTGGGCCACGGCATCGGGCTGGAGGGCCACGAGTACCCCTACCTGGTCAAGGGCAACAAGCTCCGCTTGGAGCCGGGCATGACCTTCTCCAACGAGCCCGGCGTCTACCTCTACGGCGAGTTCGGCATCCGGACCGAGGACTGCATGGTCATCACGGAGGACGGCGCCCGCCACCTGGGCGGGATGGAAGCCATGTCCATCGTCCGGCCGTTCCCCGCCGCGGAATAGGACGCCGTTGGCGAAGACCCCGCGCTGGCTCTCTCCGCGGCTCGATCGGGCCGCGGCTCTCTTCTCGGGTCCCCGACTTTCCCGCGCCGGGAAGATCGGGCTCCCTCAAATCGTCCAAATCGTCAGGAGGCTCCCCATGAAACGTTGGCTCATCGGCTTGGCCGTGCTGGCCCTGGTCGGCGGCGCGGCATTGATCCTGCTCCCCGGCAGCGCCTCGGCCCAGTACACGCCTTGGCTGTACTGGACCTTCCTGCCCAAGACCCACATGGATTTGATCGTGGGCGAATCCTCGGGCGAGGCCGCCCTGGCCACCGTCCAGGACATCGCCACCTACATGCGCGACCGCCAGCCCGAGGAATGGGCTGGCACGCTGTGGGAGTCCGAGGCCATGATGATCCGGCTGAAGCGCTACGGATTCGCCGACGCCGAGCTGATCAAGTACCCGGCCGGCGAGACTTGGGACGCGGTCCAGGGCTCGATCTGGGAGGTCAAGCCCGGCCTGCGCAAGATCGCCGACATCCTGGACAATATCGTCCAGCTGGCCGCCGGCAGCCCGACGACCGACTTGACGGCCGACCTGGTCTGGGTCGGCCGCGGCACCCCGGCCGAGATCGAGGCGGCCAAGGTCGAGGGCAAGATCGCGGTCACCGAGGGCGCGATGATGCAGGTCTACAATCTCGCCTGCAACCAGAAGGGCGCCGTCGGCATCGTGGTCTGCACCCCGTCGCGCGGCACGGACGACATCTATGAGATGGGCTGGGCCCAGGTCGGCGTGCGCCAGCGCCCCGGCGGCATGCGGGGCGGCGCTCCGGGCGGCAATCCCGCGGGCGGTCCCCCTCCCGGCGGCGCTCCCGGCCAAAGGCCTCCGCAGGCCCAGGCCGCGGCCGCTCCCGCCGGCCCGCCCAAGTTCGGCTTCCAGCTCCCGGTGCGGGAGGGCGAGATCCTCAAGCAGCGCCTGTCCATGGGCGAGAAGATCACGGCCCAGGTCAAGATCAAGGCCAACCAGGTCAAGTACAACCAGGAAGTGGTGACCTGCACCCTGCCGGGAACCGACCCGGCCGCCGGCGAGATCATCTTCTCGGCCCACAGCTTCGAGGGCATCTCCAAGCAGGGCGCCAACGACAACACCTCGGGCTCGGCCGCCATCCTGGAGTCGGCCCGCATCCTCAAGACCCTCATCGACGACGGCCGGCTGCCCCGGCCCAAGCGGACGATCCGCTGGGTCTGGGGGCCCGAGTTCGCCGGCATCGGCAAGTGGGTCGGCGAGCACAAGGACATCATGGCCCGGACCCTGTGCAACATCAACATGGACATGGTCGGGGAGTGGCTGAGCAAGAACCAGTCGTTCTTCTGCCTGATGCGGACGACCTACGGCAATCCGCACTACATCAACGACGTCATGGAGAACGTCTACCGCTACGTCGGCGAGGGCACCCGGGAGCGGATCCAGAACCGCAGCACCGCGTTCAAGGTCCCGGTCCGGATCACGGCCCCCTTCGGCGCCGACGAGCCGTTCTGGTACTCCATCGAGACCCATTACGGGGCCTCGGACCACGAGGTCTTCAACGACTGGGGCGTGGGCGTGCCCGGGATCATGATGATCGCCTGGCCCGACCGCTGGTATCACACCAGCGGTGACACGGCCGACAAGTCCGACGCCACCCAGATGAAGCGGGCCTCCCTGATCGGGGCGGCCGGCGCCTACACCGTGGCTTCGGCCGACGATGCCATGGCGGTCAAGATCGCCGGCGAGATCGCCTCCAACGCCGCCCGCCGCCTGGGCCACCAGATGGCGGTCGGGCTGGAAGCGGTCAACGGCGCCGACGCGGCCGGCCTGGCCGAGGCCTACCGCTACGCCCTGGCCTGCGTCAACGGGACGGTCGTCAACGAGAAGGACACCCTCGACTCGGTCATGGAGCTGGCCGCCGACAAGGCCGGCCTGGGCGGACATGTGGCCAAGCTGAAGGCCAGCGTCGAGGCTTTGGGCGCGGCCCATCGGACCGCTCTGCAGGTCCATATGGAAGCGGCCGCCAGGCGGCTGGGCGTCAAGCCGATCGTTCCCGTGCTGACGGACGAGGAGAAGCAGGCGGCCAAGATCGTGCCACGGCCCACGGCCAAGGTCACGGCCGGAGGCTACAACGGCTACCGCCAAGCGATCAACGACGTCCCGGCCGAGCAGCGGGCCAAGTACGCCTACGGGGCCGAGGTGGCCAATCCGGCCGAAGTCCAGCTGCTCTGCAACGGCAAGCACTCGGTCCTGGACATCCGGGCCATGCTGGACGCCCAGTTCCAGCGCAAGTCGACGCTCAAGGGGATCATGAACTACCTCACGATCCTCAAGCTGGCCGGCCTGGTGGAGTATTAAATAGGGGGACAGTATACGTAATTCCCGAATTAGCTCCGGAGAAATAGGAGCCCAAGCTCATGTCGCCCTTAATTCCGATAGGATGCGAGGGCGGTATGCGTGATTCACGAATTTTCCCCCGGCGCGCATTCGCCTGACGCGCCGGCGCAAAACGCTCAACCAAGGGCGCCGGTCATCCCTCAAGGACGGGGGAGGGCCGGCGCCATTTTTTTATCGGCTCCATCTATTAATGCACCCAGGGTGAATATGACTTGATAGACGAGGGCGGCCGCCGCCACGGCCTTCATGTTTTATGCCGGTGTACTCGGATGAAGATCTCCCCGAGTCCATGGCTTGATCTTGGCCAACGTCTTGGCCAGTGCGTCTTTGGCCTTGGCCGCATCGAAGTCCACCTGAAGCCCGATCCAGAAGCCATCTGACATTCCGAAGAACTGCGATAGACGGAGGCCCGTATCGGTCGTGATGGCCCGCTTGCCGGCCACGATCTCGCCGATGCGCCTCTGAGGCACGCCGATTTCCTTGGCCAGCCGGTACTGGGTGATACCCAGCGGCTTTAAGAATTCCTCGATCAGGATTTCGCCGGGATGGGGATACGGGACTTTGCGCATGATGTCATCTCCGTTAGTGATAGTCTACGATCTCGACGTCCTTCGGGCCTCCGGCCGTCCATGTGAAACATAGGCGGAATTGGCCGTTGATACGGATGCTGTTCTGGCCGGCCCGGCTCCCCTTCAAGGCTTCCAAGACGTTTCCCGGTGGCACTCGTAGATCATCGAGTCGTTCGGCCCGGTTCAGCATGGCCAACTTGCGCATGGCGACCCGTTCAATGTTCACGAACCGCCTAATGCGCTTGCCTTCAAATAACTGCCGTGTATCGCCGCATCGAAACGATTGGATCGGCATGGGGCAATAGTAACGCTACGCGTTAGTAATGTCAAGCGTCCGTATTCGGTTTGCCTCGAGCCGATTTTGGCGACATATCGAATTGTTTCATTATGTATCGTTTCATGGTGTTAAAAATGTCCCTAGGATCCCTTTAAACGGAGAGTAATGCTCCGGCGTAGTAAGATGGAGTCGAAATTCGATAGGGGGGGATGAACATGCCGCCGATTCTCGGTGTCCTTGCCGCGGCGTTGTTAGGGATGGTGCGGTCTTATCCCGCTCTCAATCGCGCTCAGGCTACCGTGCCCGCCGGTGTGGTCCATGTCCGCAATTCCGAGACGCCGGCGAAAGGGACCGTCAAGCTTGAAGCCGAGAAGGTCCTGACCATTAATCCCTATGACCAGCCGGAGGTGGGTTCAGCGCGTTCCAATTCCAGCGCGGCCCCGGCGGCGCGGTGATCCTCTACTCCGACACGGAGCTCCATCGCTTCGGACCGAAGGGCGAGTATCTGGGCCGCCTATCCCGGGAAGGCCAGGGTCCGGGCGAGTTCGGCAAGTGGAGCGGCGCCCTGCCGTTCTTCCTGGGCGACCGCGTTTGGGTCTCCTCCGGCCAAAAGCTGGCCGAGTTTGGTCCGGACGGAAAGCTCCTCAGCGAGCGCACCCTGAAGATCCGCCCCTCGCTCCTGATCGACAAGACGCGCTTCTTAGCCGAGCGGAGAGATCGAAGCCCGGATGGCCGGTCGGAAGCGAAAGCTCTCGTCCTTGTCCGCTTCGGTGGCGAGAGCCTGGCCGATGTCCAAGAGGTCGAGTATCTTCAGGGAGACAATCTGGGGAGCATCCGGATGAAGGACGGCCGAGCAGGGCTGACCGAGCCCTGGGGAACGCCGAATCTGTGCTACGGCTGCGATGTCTCCGCCGGCCGCGTCTACGCGGCGATCAATACCGAATATAAGATCTTCGTTAAGAATCTCAAGGGCGACCTGCTTATGGTGATCGAGAAGCCGCACGTCCGGGCCAAGGTCGAGCGCGGCGACATCGAGGCGATTGTAGGCTCTTTCGTCAAGAGCGAAGCTGGAAAGTGGATTCTGGACGCCTACCCGGATCGCTACGTCGCGATCAACATGATCCTCCCTCTGCCGGGCGGCGTTTTTCTCGTCCGCCGGGTAGCGGGTCCCAAGAAGTCTGTGCTGGACGTCTTCGGCCCGGATGGGAAGCTTCTCTACGTCCTGCTCCCGCCCGAGGGCTTGAACTTCGACTCTCTGATCTTTCACAGCAGCGGGTTCTCCCGGACGGCCAGGGGCGGCGACTTCCCGGTCTACGAGGACTATCGGATCACCAACCTGCCGGAGATCTTCGGGAGATAGACGGATCGGGCGCGTCATGCCGGCGTGCTCGCCTCATGCGCTCGAAGGAGCTTGATCCACCCGTTCCGGGAGAGGCGACCCAGTCGGACGCGGCGGAGCCATCTTCTCTTTCAGGCGCCGATATGCTAGTATAATCAACTGTTTTCAGCCCCGTCCGGCCCCGCGCCGACGGGGAGGGAGCCTCTCCCCGAACCCGAACCCAAGGAATCGCGACCATGTCCGCCAAGCCCTGCGACTGTCCCTCGGATCGCCCCGCCGCCTACAAGGTGCTGGTGATGACGCCCGTCTCCCGCGAGCTTAAAGACGAGCTCCGCGAGCTGCGGGCGCGCGGCTTCAAAGCCGTCGGCGCGGCCACCTGGCAGGAGGCCGAGGCCCAGCTTCGTGGCGACGGCGGCATCCATGCCGTCCTGACGGAGTGGCGCCTGCCGCTGGCCCCCAAGTCGGCCGATTCGATCGAGGGGGTGGACCTCTTCAAGCGCATCCTGGCCCTGCGCTTCGAGGTCAACATCTTCCTCTTCACCGCCGAGCGCGACTGCACGCTCTTCAGCGCCGGCGGCTACATCAACGGCTACTTCTACAAGCCCGACCGGGACTACGAGGAGATCGCCAAGAAGATCCGGGCCGAGATCGTCTCCTCCAAGGACCGCGCCCCCTTCTTCGACCGCCTGCGCGACTACGCCCTGCAGGCCCGCGACGCCTGGCACACGCCCGGCCACTCCGGCGGCGACTCGGTCAAGAACAGCCCGGCCGCCGCGGAGTTCTTCAAGTTCTTCGGGCCCCACGTCTTCCAGTCCGACCTCAGCGTCTCGGTGCCCGATCTCGACTCCCTGCTCGACCCCCGCGGCGTCATCAAGGAAGCCCAGGACCTGGCCGCCCGGGCCTTCGGCGCCCGGTACACCTACTTCTCCACCAACGGCACCAGCACGGCCAACAAGGTCCTCATCCAGACCCTGCTCAAGCCGGGCGAGGCCATCCTGCTCGACCGCAACTGCCACAAGAGCGTCCACTACGGCGTCGTCATCGCCGGGGCCGAGCCGGTCTACCTCAAGCCCAGCGTCAACAACCGCTACGGCATCTTCGGGCCGGTGCCCAAGTCCGACATCGTCAAGTCCATGGACCAGGCCCTGGCGGCCGGCAAGCGGCTTAAAGCCCTGATCCTGACCAACTGCACCTACGACGGCCTGGTCTACGACATCCAGGACATCGTCAACGAGGCCCACGCCCGCGGGCTCAAGGTCATCGTCGACGAGGCCTGGTATGGGTACGCCAACTTCCACCCGGCCTTCTACCCCTCGGCCATGGCGGCCGGGGCCGACTACGCCACCCAGAGCACGCACAAGACCATGAGCGCCTTCAGCCAGGCCTCCATGATCCACGTCCAGGACCCCGACTTCGAGAAGATCGAGGGCTTCTTCCGCGAGAACTTCAACATGCTGGCTTCGACCAGCCCCCAGTACCCGATGATCGCCAGCCTGGACGCGGCCCGCCGCCAGATGGCCATGGAGGGCTTCGGGCTTCTCCAGCGCATCCTCGACCTCAGCGACTCGCTCCGCCGCTCGATCAACAGCCTGGAGAAGTTCCGGGTCCTGGGCCTCGAGGACTTGATCGCCGACGAGGTCCGCGGCGACAATCTCCGCCTCGACCGGACCAAGCTGACCATCGACGTCTCCCGCTCGGGCTACGACTCCCGCGAGATCGAGCGCATCCTCCTCTCCAAGCACAACATCCAGATCGAGAAGAGCACCTTCAACACCCTGACCGTGCTCATCACCATCGGCGCCACCACGAGCAAGCTCAACCGCCTGTTCATCGCCCTGGAGAACATCGAGAGGATGAGCGGCAGCCGCCGCGAGGCCGACCGGGCCAAGGTCCTGCGCGAGTTCCGCCTGGACCTGTCGCCGATCAAGTACCGGCCCCGCTTCGCCTTCTACGCCGAGGGCGAGAGGATTCCCCTGCGCGACGCGGCCGGCCGGGTGGCCACGGCCATGGTCGTACCTTATCCGCCGGGCATTCCGCTTCTCGTCCCCGGGCAGATCGTCACTCCCGCGATCATCGAGTCCCTGGCCGCCTACCGGGACTACGGCGTGGAGATCCACGGCCTGCCCGACGGCCTGCTCAGCGTGATCACGGCCGACGAGGAGCGCGAGCTCTCGCGCCAGGGCTACGAGATGGCCGACAACTGCTTCGTGTGAGGCCATGTCCGATCCCGGTCTGCTCGTCCTGCTTCCGGCCCTGGTGACCATCCTGGGCGCGGTCCTCACCCGGAAGCTCCCGCTGGCTCTTTTACTGGGGGTTCTCTCCGGCGGCCTGGTCCTCGGCCAGGGCCGGATCGGCCCCAGCGCGGCGGCCTTCTGGGATTCGCTTAAAGCCGGGCTGACCGACGTGGACAAGCTCAAGATCGTCATCTTCATCCTGCTCGTGGGCGGGCTGCTGGAGATGATCGGCGCCAGCGGGGCCTACGCCGCCCTGGCCCACCGGCTGTCGCGCCGCCTGTCCACGCCGCGCCGCGGGCGCATGGCCGCCTGGGGGCTGTCGGCCGGGCTGTTCTTCGACGACTACGCCAACGTCCTCATCAGCGGCTCGGCCATGCGGCCGGTCCTGGACCGGCTCGCGGTCAGCCCGGCCCTGCTGGCCTACATCATCGACGTGGTGGCCATCCTGGCCAGCGCCGCCCTGCTGTCGACCTGGTCGGCCTTCGAGAGCTCGGAGCTGGCCCGCGCCGCCGCCTCGATCGGCCGCGAGACGCCCGCTATGATCCTCTTCCTGCGGGCCTTGCCCTATCATCTCTACGCGTTCCTGGCCGTAGCCCTGACCCTGGCTGTCGCATGGACGGGGCGCTGGTTCGGCCGCCGCTTGGACAACCGCGTCTTCCCCGCCCGCCCGGATGAGGACGTCGAAGGGGAGGGCGCCCGGTCGCGGCACGCCGTCGTTCCGCTGGCGATCCTGGTGGGCGGGGCCTTCGCGGCGCTTCTCGGAACGGGAGTGTACTTTGCCCGGAGAGCGGGGGAGGCGCTATCGCTGGAATCCGTCCTGCGCCACGCCCGCCCCATCGAAGGCCTGATCGGCGCCACACTGGCCGCTTTGGCCGTGGGCGCCATCCTGCTCTGGAAGGACGGCGTGCTCTCGCATCTTCACATTCGGCGCAGCTTCCACCGCGGCGTGCTGGCCATGATGGAAGTATCGCTGATCATGCTTCTGGCCACCGCGCTCTCCCGCCAGGCCGTGGATCTGGGGACAGGCACCTATCTGGCCGGGACGATCGGTCCCTGGCTCAGCCCCGCCGTCCTGCCGATGCTGGCCTTCCTGCTCGCGGCTGCCATCACCGTAGCCACGGGATTCTCCTGGGGCGCCATGAGCCTGGTCCTGCCGGTGGCTTTCAGCCTCGGACAAGGCCGGCCCGACTTCCTCCCGATCCTGTCGGGCGCGGTCATCACCGGTGCCGTGGCGGGGGAGCATCTCATTCCGTACTCCGAGAAAGCCATGATGACGGGCATCGCCTGCGGCATCCCGCCGATCTACCACATCAAGACCATGCTGCCCCAGAGCCTGGCGGCCCTTCTTGCGGCTGCGCTGGGTTACTTGCTCCTCGGGCTGGGCTGGGGGCTGCTCGCAGCTCTGGCCGTCCCGGCCATCCTGCTCCTGGCGGCCCAACGGCTGTTCGCACGGTCCTCGTTGTGCGTCTCGGAGTGACACGGACGAATTCCCAAGCCTGCCTGACGCACAACCGCTTTTCCTTATCACTCCAACGACAGATATATTTCTTTGCGATGGCCGATGCGGAGGATGAGGATGAGCAGCCGGCAGTCGATCTTCTTGAAGATGATCCGATAGCTGCCCGCCCGCAGCCGAAAAATCTCCTCGTCCGCGGCTAGCCGCTTGATGTTGTTCTTAAGCGCCCCCGGATTCTCAGCCAGAATCGCGAGCTTGGCCTTGATGATCCTCTGATGAGGCCGGTCGATCTTCATCAGATCATCTCGAGCCCGACCGGTGAACTCGATATCGTACAAGGTCAAATCCCCAGCTCTTTCCAGACCTTCTCGGCCGGGATGACCTTGTCCTTGCCCTTCTCGAGGTCCTTGAGACGTTGGCGCGCGATCTTGAGATCGAGAAGATCAAAGTAGGCCGTCAACGCTTTTTCGATGATAAAGCTCTTCTTCTCGCCGAGCTCCCGCGCCATCGTCTCGAGCTCGCGTGAGACTTCCTCATCCAGCGTAATGTTGTGACGGACTTGCATCATGGCCGCCTCCCTGAGCGGATGTATATATTATACACATAATCGGTGTATAACCAAGGAGACCGCCCGATTCGTTCATGACGGAAGACGCTCGGGGAGATAGGAATTCTCACTCCCGGACATGGAATGGGAGACGCCGTGCCAAAGCGTCTCGCGAAGGAGGAAAATCAAACGCGTCTATTGGGCTTGGCCGTAGACGCCGATCTTGTAGATCAGCTCGTGCCGGCTCTTGACGTCCATCTTGCGGTAGAGGCTGTAGACGTGGCTCTTGACCGTGTGGATGGAGATGTGGAGCCCGCTCTCGATGTCCTTGTAGCTCTTGCCGTCGATCATGAGCGCCAGGATCTCCATCTCCCGTGGCGACAGGCCGCGGGCCCTGCCGATCGCCTGCAGGTCGAACTTCGCGGCCATCGCCTTGGCGAGCCCGCCCGCCCAAGGCAGGAAATAGGACCTGAGCCAGATGAGGGGCGCCAGGTTCGTGTAGAGACCGAGAAGCCGGGTCAGCGTCAGGGCCAAGGCCATCGTCCCGACCGGGGTCCAGACGGTCAAGGCCAGGTGCACCGGATAGCGGATCAGCATCAGGACGGCGAACGCGGCGTCGACCTTTCGACGGCCCGAATCGGCGGCTTTCCGGCTTTCGGCCCACAGAACGCCCAGCCAGACCACGTCGAGCAGGCCCGGCGGCCAGACGAGGGCCAGCCAGAAGGTGTTGTCCGGCCTCGACGGGGCCAGGGACGGATTTTTCAGGGCCAGGAAGTACCAGACCAACACGGCGACGACGAAGACCGCCGTGACGGCGATCAGCCAAGCCGGAAGGCTCCGGTCCCGGCGCCGGAAGATAAACGCGTAGAGCGAGATATGGGCGCCCAGGACAAGGGCGGCCAGAACCAGCCATTCGACGATCCGATACCAGAAAGCAAGTTTCGCCAGCAGGTCCGGGGTGAAATTGCTCAGCCCATAATCGCTGAAGAAGACGACCACCGCCAGGCCGTTGTAGAAGACCAGGAACCGCCACAGCCAGCCGAGCTTATGCTCGGGGTAGCTGCGGCTTCGTTGGCGAAACTCGACGATGGACCAGACCCCGACGATCAGGACCAGGACCATGGTCAGGACGTTGAAGTGCTTCAAGGCCTTGTCCCCTCCCCGAGGGGAGCGAATTATAGGAGAACGCATGCGCCGGTGGCAAGAAGACCGCGGACGGGGACCCGGGAGGCTCTCCGGTGGCCTCGGGAATCGGTATGAATCGCAGATTTCAGGCGGTTTCCCGATAGCCGTCTCCGAAAGCGGTGCGTATAGTTCGGCGACGCGACCGGTGGAGGATCCGCCGGCGCGGGCGATGCGCCGCCGGCGCGACGCATCCTTCACCACAGGAGACCGATATGGACGATCAGGCGGCACGGAGGGGTCGGGACTTTCGAGGCACGGCCATGACGGGCCTTGGCTCGTTGATTCTAGCCGGTGCTATGTTTCTCGGAGCTTCGGGGACCGCCCTGCCGGGGGAGACCCGGCTTCTTCGCTATCCGGACATCCATGGCGGTTGGATCGTGTTTTGTTACGGCGGGGACATCTACCTGTCGACGGACGCCGGGAAGAACGTCCGGCGCCTCACCTCATTGATCGGAGAGGAGAGTCTGCCGAAGCTCTCGCCCGACGGACGGCAGATCGCCTTCACGGCGGAGTCGGAGGGGAATCAAGATGTCTATGTGATATCCGCCGCCGGAGGCTCGCCGCGGCGGCTGACCTTCCATCCGGCCGACGAATGGGTCGTCGACTGGAGCCCGGACGGAAAGAGCATCGTCTTCAAGTCCGTCGCGTTCAGCGACTTGGGGCGGTTCAACCGCCTTCTTTCCATTCCCGTCGGAGGCGGCCTGGCCCGGCCTATGGATCTGCCGGAGGCGGATTTCGCGAGCTTCAACGAGGCCGGAGACAAGGTCGCCTTCTGCCGCGTCCTCTTCGACGACTTGGGCCGGGGCTATCGGGCCGGCGCCGCGCCCGTGATCCGGACGTACGATCCCGCCCGCCGGACTTCGGAGGCGATCGTCGCGGACGGCGCCGTCAACGGCGATCCCCTCTGGATCGGGGACCGCATCTATTACGTCAGCGACAAGGGCGCTCAGAACCGGACCAACCTCTGGGTCTACGATCTTAGGGACCGGGCGGCCCGTCAACTGACTTTCTACAAGGATTGGCCGGTCCGCCGGCCGAGCCGAGGCGGCGACCGGATCGTCTTCGAGAACGAGGGCCGAATCGTCCTCTTCGAGACTCGGACGGAGAGCGCGCGGCCGATTCCGATCGAGATCCCCGGAGCGGGCGATCGCCGGGTCGAGGAGGCCGTCGGCGTCGAAAGGAGCATCTCGGGCGCCGCGGCTTTGTCCCCCGACGGCCGAAAGGTGATTCTTGCCGCCCGTGGCGATCTTTTCCTCCTCGCGGCCGAAGGGAAGAACGCCGTGAACCTGACCCGGACGCCCGGCGCCAACGAAAGATATCCGCTGTGGAATCCGGCCGGGGATGGCTACGCCTTCGTCTCCGACGCATCGGGCGAGGACCAGATCTACGTCGGCCGGGACGGGGATGGCGGCAAGCTGGAACAGGTCAGCCGCCTCGATCCCGGGCGAATCGGGCCGCTGAGCTGGTCGCCCGACGGCCGGAAGATCGGCTTCTCCGACCATCGGGCCGCCTACCGCATCCTCGATCTCGAGACCCGCGGCGTGAAGACCGTCTTCGTCAACGCCTATCAGGGCTCGGTGCCGTTTTCGTCCGCTGCCTGGTCGCCCGACGGCCGCTGGCTGGCTTATGCGCTCGGCAACCCGAGCTGGCTCGGCTCGATCTGGCTCTACTCCCTGGACCAGGACCGCTCTTACCGGGTGACGGACGAGGCCGCCCATGCCGGAGAGCCCCAGTTCGACCCGGCCGGCGAGCTCCTCTATTGGGCCTGGTACGGGAAGGTCAACGTGGAGAGCTCCTTCTGGGACGGGGAGCACCATATGATCAATCCGTCGGTCATCGTCGCGGCGACGCTGCGGCGCGACGATCCCTCTCCCCTCGCGCCGGGCGCGGCGAGCGCCGTCCGAGTCGCCGGGAAGGCCGCCCGGCGGCCCTTCCGGATCGACGTCGAAGGACTGGGCGAGCGGGCCTTGGCCCTGCCCGTGGAAGATTCCTCCTACGACGCCCTGCGGGCCGTCGAGGGCGGACTGATCTATCGTTCGTCGCCCGCGGCGGGGGCGCCGGGATTCAAGCGGTTCGATCTGGGCTCGATGAAGGAGGCTGTTCTTTCGGAGAGCGCCTTCTACCTGGTCCCGGCCGATCATGCGGCCAGGGCTGTCTACCGGAGCGGCGAGGGAATCGGCATCCTCGATCTCGACCGGGAGAAGGGCGTCGGCGATGCGAAGCTGGACCTCTCCGGACTCCGCATGGACCTCGACCGGGGGGAGGAGTGGGCTCAGATCTTCGCCGAGGGCTGGCGCATCGTCAGGGATTTCTTCTACGACGAGAAGATGCGCGGCCTCGATTGGACCGCCGTCCGGAAGAAATATGAGGGCCTTCTGCCTCATGTCGCTTCTCGATCGGGCCTCAACGACCTCCTGCGGGAGATGTTCGCCGAGCTCGGCCACAGCCATCTGGAGATCTCCGGCGGGGATCTGCCGGTGACTTCCCGGCGCGGGCACGGGCTCCTGGGTATCGATCTGGAGCTCGACGCGGAGACGCGTCTCTATCGAATCGCCAGGATCTTCAAAGGGCGGAGCTGGGACTCGGACCTTGTCAGTCCACTGACTCTGCCGGGAATGAACGTTCGTGAGGGGGACTACCTCCTGGCCATCGACGGCGTCTCTCTGAGGGAAGGCGTCAACCCCGACGCCCTCCTCTTGGACAAAGCCGGTCGGGACGCGGTCGTGACGGTCCATTCCCTCCCCCGCCTGGACGGCGCCCGTCGTTTGACGGTGCGGCCGGCCGCCTGCGGGGAGAACGGCGCCGATCCGTTCCGCTACGCCGATTGGGTCTCGCGGAACCGCGCGGCTGTGGACAGAGCCAGCGGGGGGCGGATCGGCTACCTCCATCTCCCCGATACCTATATCCCGGGCGTCGCCGCGTTCTTCCGCCAGGCTCCGTCCCAGCTCCCCAAGGAGGGTCTGATCCTGGACGTCCGCGGCAACGGCGGCGGCTACACGCCGGTCTGGATGATCGAGCGGCTGAACCGCCGGATGATCTTCCGGTCCCGGCTGCCGCACGGGAAGGCCCCGATCTCCGAGCCCGATCCCGTATTCGTCGGGCTGAAAGCCTGCCTGATCGACGAGGGGGTCGAGTCAAGCGGCGAGACGTTCGCGGCGATCTTTCGCCAGTCGGGGGTCGGCCCCATCATCGGCCGTCTGACGTCCGGCCGCCTGGCGTCCACGGGGGGAATGCGGCTCGTCGACGGCGGCGTGCTCGTCTATCCGGCCGAAGGCAAGGGCGTGATCGAGAACGAAGGCGTTCCGCCGGACATCGACGTCGAGAACCGGGCCGAAGAGACGATGCGCGGCGTGGATCGCCAGCTCCAGCGCGCCGTCGCGGAGCTGATGAAGCGCCTGTCCGAGCTTGAAAGGAAAAACCCATGAGTCTCGACTTTCTCAATCAGCTTCAACGGATCGGCACGGGGGTCGCGTTCATCGTCTTCCCCCTGGTCTTCGTCTTCGCTTTCGCCGGCCATCCCGGGCTCCTGAAGCCGCGCCTGCTCGGGCCCGAAGCGATCATTCGGCGGGCGAGGGGGCGGAAGCTCCTGCATCTGGGTCACGGCCTGGTCACGCTCAACACCGCTCTCCTCGTCGTCGCGGCGTTCCACTTCGCCAGGATCCTGGCCGGGAGCCGGGGGGCGTGTGCGGGATTCGCGGGCGCGATCCCGGCCGTCCTGGGCGCGATCATCCTGGCCGCCGACAAGGGGGCCTTCTGCCTGACGATGAGCGCCCTGGACACGATCCCGGACGGGGAGTTCTCGGCCATGATGCCGGGCCTGCGGGCCATCTTCGCCAAGAAGGGCTGGATGAAGCTTGTCTGGGGGATTGTGCTCCTGCCGGCCGGATTCGCCGTTCAGACGATCGGCCTCCTCCAGGCCCGCGCCCTCCCGCGCGGAGAGAGCATCCTCTTCCTGATCGGAGCCCTGTTCGTGGGCACTCCGGACGGGATGGAGATCATCAACCTCGGGGCCTCCCTGCTCATGTCCGCGGCCATGGTCCCCTACGGCATCAGGCTCATCGCGGCCGCACTCTAGAACGCACATCCATCGACCTCTTAAAAGGAGACTCTCATGTTGAAAAAAGCTATTCTTTGGATCATCTTCAGCGGGCTTGTCGCGGCCATCCTGTTCGGGGGACCCGCGGGCGAAGACCGCGCGTCCTCCCCGCGCTTCTTCGTCGGCAGCTCGGCCTTCATGCTGGGCAACCTGTTCCCCGATCCGCCGTCGTTCTTTCAGTTGAACTTTGGATATCGCCTCTCGCCCAAGGACGCGATCTCCCTCGAGGCGATCACTTGGCGGAACGACGCCCCCAACGGCATTCCCTACGGATCCTCCTTCGGGGACAAGAACGAGAGCTATCCCGGCCGGATCCGCGAGTGGGGGATCGGCGTCGCCTATCAGCGCTTCCTCTGGAAGGGCCTGTACGCGTCCGTCCACGTTCTGCCCTTGAAAAGGACCTACCTGGATGAGGGCGGCCGAAAGATCCAGTCGGGCTTCCGACTGTTCTCGACCTTGCGCCTCGGGTATCACCTCGCCCTCTTCAAGAACAGGCTCTTCCTCGAACCGTCCTTGGCCTGCACCTACTGGCCGATCGCGACCAACGTCCCGAGCGCCTTCGCCGAGAAAGACGTGAAGTGGAACGACTTCTTTCTCTTCGAGCCGGGCCTCCATTTCGGGATCAATTTTTAGCTCAAAGGAGAGCTGCCATGAAGGCGATCATTTATACGGAGTTTGGCTCCCCGGACGTCCTTCGGCTCTCGGAGATCCCCGACCCCGCGCCCAAGCCCAACGAGATCCTGATCCGCGTCCGGGCGGCGAGCGTCAATTTCGGCGACCTCATGGCCCGCAGCTTCCGATCCGTCAGGCCCGGCGGCTTCAACATGCCTTTCCTGTTTTGGGCCTTCAGCAAGGCCTCCTTGGGCTGGCGGAAGCCCAAGATCCATGTGCTGGGCAACGAGCTGGCCGGGCAGGTCGCGGAGGTCGGCCCGAACGTCAAGCGCTTCAAGCCCGGCGATGCGGTCTTCGGCTATTCCGGCCAGAAGTTCGGGGCTTATGCCGAGTACCTCTGTTCGCCCGAGAGCGCTCCGATCGCGTCCATGCCCGCCGGCCTGTCCTTCGACGAGGCCGCCGCCATTCCCTATGGGGCCGTCATGGCCCTGGCCCTCCTGCGCCGCGTGGACCTCCGGCCGGGACGGAGGATCCTGATCAACGGGGCCAGCGGGGGGATCGGGTCGGCCGCCGTGCAAATCGCCAAGCATTTCGGAGCCGATGTGACCGCGGTCTGCGGCGCGCCGCGGCTGGAATACGTCCGGGCCCTGGGCGCGGATCGGGCCATCGACTATGCCGAACAGGACTTCACCCAAAGCGGCGGGACCTACGACGTCATCTTCGACATCCTGGGCCGGGCCCCCGTCTCGCGGTGCAAGCGGGCGCTCTCGCCCAGGGGCACGCTCCTGTGCGCCAGCTTCAAGTCGCGGCAGATCCTGGCGGCGATTCGGCCGCGGCTTCTCGGCGGCCGGCGGGTCGTCTGCGCCCTGGCGCCGGGCGGCCTGAAGGACCTTCTCGCGGTCAAGGAGCTGGTCGAGGCGGGTGCGATCAAGGCGATCGTCGAGCGGCGGTTCCCGATGGAAGAGACGGCTGAAGCGCACCGCTATGTCGAGAGCGGCGCGAAGAAGGGCGCCGTCGTCATCCGAATGGATCCCGGCGCCGAAGATGGGCCGGAAAGGAGATCACTGTGAAAGCCATCATTCGTCACAAGTACGGCGCGGCCGACGTGCTGAAGTATGAAGACGTCGCCAAGCCCGTCCCCAAGGACGACGAAGTTCTGATCGAGGTCATGGCCGCCTCTCTCAACCGGGGGGATTGGCGGATGATGAGGGGCAAGCCGTTCCTCGCCCGCATGGCGGGCGGCCTGTTCAAGCCCCGAAACCCGATCCCGGGGGCGGACGTCGCCGGGAGGGTTGAGGCGGTCGGCCCGAGGGTGAAGCGATTCAAGCCGGGCGACGAGGTCTTCGGCGACATCACGTTCCTCGGCGCCGGAGCCTTCGCCGAATTCACCGTGGCTCCGGAGGCCTTGCTGGCCCCCAAGCCGGCCGGACTGACCTTCGTCCAGGCGGCGGCTGTTCCCATGGCGGCGGTGACCGCCCTGCAGGCCCTGCGCGACAGGGGGAAAATCCAGGCCGGCCAAGACGTTCTGATCCACGGCGCTTCCGGCGGCGTGGGAACGTTCGCCGTCCAGCTCGCCAAGCTGTTCGGCGCCGAGGTCACGGCCCTCTGCGGCCCGGAGAGCCAAGGGCTGGCGCGCTCCTTGGGCGCCGATCGGGTCCTCGACTACACGCGGGTGAATTTCATCGAGGACGAGCGACGCTATGATCTGATCCTGGGCGTCAACGGGGACCGCTCGCTCGCGGAGTTCAAAAGGGCTCTGAAGCCCAAAGGCATCTTCATCGCCATCGGCGGGTCCGACAAGCAGGTCTTCCAGGCCCTTTTCCTGGGGCCGCTGAAGTCGGTGGGCCGAAGCCGGAAGCTGGGCATGCACTCGGCCAAGCCGTCGGCCGCGGATCTCGAGGCCCTGAGTGGCTTCCTGGAAGCGGACCGGATTCAGCCCGTCATCGACCGCTGTTTTCCTTTGCGGGAGGCGGCCGAAGCCATGCGCTATCTTGACGGCGGGCACATCAAGGGGAAGATCGTCCTGGCTGTGCGACCGGAATAGAATGATCTCTTTTCGGTGCCCGATGCGGATGATGAGGATCGGCCGCTCTCGATGTAGAATAGCCCCGGAGTCCCAGCATGCATCCGACAATCGAATGGAAGGACGGCCGGGTCGTGATGATCGACCAGCGGCGTCTGCCTTTGGAAGAGGTCTACCTCGAGCTGGACGACGTGGACAAGGTTGCCGAGGCTATCGAGACGATGGTCATCCGCGGCGCCCCGGCCATCGGCGTCGCGGCGGCCTACGGCTTCGCTCTGGGAATTCGGCGCCTGAAGCCGGGCGCCGATATCTCCGCCGAAGTCGACCGCATTCAGGCCCGCCTCTGGAGGACGCGCCCGACGGCCCGGAATCTCTTCTGGGCCCTGGAGAGGATGCGGCGCGTCTTCCAGGCCCAGCACGGCCTGTCCCTACCCGCTCTCCAGGAGAGGCTGCTGGCCGAGGCCAAGGAGATCGAGCGCGAGGACGAGGACATCTGCCGCCTCATCGGAGCCAACGGCGCCGCTCTTGTCCCCGATGGAGCGACCATCCTGACCCATTGCAACGCCGGCGGGCTGGCCACCGCCGGATACGGCACGGCGGTCGGCGTCATCCGGGCGGCCTGGGAGGCGGGCAAGAAGATCCGCGTCCTGGCCGACGAGACGCGTCCCTTTCTCCAGGGCGCCCGCCTGACGGCCTGGGAGCTGGACAAGCTGAACATCCCCTATGAAGTCATTACCGACAACATGGCCGGCTGGCTTCTCCATAAGGGCCAAATCCAGTTCGCCGTGGTCGGCGCCGATCGCATCGCCCGCAACGGCGACGCGGCCAACAAGATCGGAACCTATTCGGTGGCCGTGCTCTGCCACGAGAACGATGTCCCCTTCACCGTCGCGGCGCCCCTGAGCACGTTCGACTTCAGCCTGGCCCACGGCGGCCTGATCCCGATCGAGGAGCGTCCGGCCGCGGAGGTCCGCGAGATCAACGGCCGCCTGATCGTGCCGCCCGGCGCGGCTGTCCGCAATCCGGCCTTCGACGTCACGCCGGCCCGCTACATTACGGCCATCATCACCGAGAAGGGCGTGGCCACTCCGCCTTACGGGGCCTCCCTGGCCGCCTGGCGGACGTGAGCCCGCCGGCCACCGAGGCCGTCCCATCGGCTCCCGGATGAAGGGTGAAGATCTGTTCCCATACGGCCTGCCCCGGGGGGGCTCCCCGGCCGACCGCGAGGCTCGCCGCGGGAGGCGATGCGAAGACGCGGCTCAATCGCGTATAATGCGAGGGTGATGCGCATTCTGGCGATCGAATCCTCGTGCGACGAGACGTCAGCGGCCGTTCTGGAAAGCCGCCAAGCCGGCGCCGACGCTCCCCGCGTCCTGTCCAACGTCGTCCTGTCGCAGGACGAGATCCACGCCCCCTACGGCGGCGTCGTGCCCGAGCTGGCCTCCCGCCAGCACCTGAAGGCCATCGCCCCCGTCGTAGCCGAGAGCCTGGCCCTGGCCGGCTGCGGCTCGGCGGACATCGACGCCTTCGCCGTCACCCAGGGACCCGGCCTGATCGGCTCTCTCCTGGTGGGCGTCTCCTTTGCCAAGGGCCTGGCCTATGTCTTCGGCAAGCCGCTCATCGGCGTGGACCACGTACAGGCCCATATCGAAGCGGCCTTCCTGGAGCAGCCCGGCACGCCGCTTCCGGCCCTGGCCCTGATCGTCTCGGGAGGCCACACCTCGCTCTTCCTCCTTCGCGAGCGCCTGCGCCTGGAGCTCCTGGGCCGGACGCGCGACGACGCGGCCGGCGAGGCGCTGGACAAGATCGCCAAATTCCTCGACCTGGGCTATCCCGGCGGACCCGTCATCCAGAAGCTGGCCGGGCCCGGCGATCCCAAGGCCTTTCCGTTCGTCCTGCCGCGCATGTCCGACCGCAGCCTGGACTTCAGCTTCAGCGGCTTGAAGACCGCCGCCATCCGCCATGTCCGCGAGAGCGGCTTGAATCGCGATCATTCCCGCCTGCCGGACTTCCTGGCCAGCTTCGAGGCCGCGGTCGTCCGGTCCCTGGTCGGGAACCTGCTGCGGGCGACGGAGCGCGTCGATCCGAAGTCGCTCATCCTCTGCGGCGGCGTGGCCCGGAACCAGCGCCTGCGGACCCGTTTCGAGGAGACCGCCCGCTCGCGCGGCCTGGCCTGGGCCGTCCCCTCGGGCCGCCTCTGCACCGACAACGCGGCCATGGTCGGGGCCCTGGCTCTAAGCAAGCTCGAAGCGGGGGAGCCGATCCCCGAGGCCCTCGAGCTGGACGCTTACCCGCGGCGGCCGGCCGCGGAGGCGTTCGTCCGTTGACCCTTCGTTGACCGACCGCGGTTACGGGTGTAAAATACTCTGTTGAATGGAAATAAACGAGATGATCTCCGCGCCCGCCGCCTCGTCCGGCTCTTCCTCGGCTCGGGCGGGCGTCCGCTCGACGCTGATCTTCGACTTTGACGGCACCCTGGCCGACACCCTGGCCGCGATCGTCCATATCATCAACAGCCACTCCGAAGAGTTCCGCATCCCGACGCTCAGCGAGTCCGATGTGGAGCGGATGCGCAGCCTGTCCGGGCGTGAGATGCTCCGCCACTACGAGATCTCCCGGCTCCGCCTGCCCAAGCTCGTCCGTCACTCCCAAAAGGAGCTCCACAAGCGCATCGACGAGATCGAGCTCTTCCCGGGAATCCGCGAGCTCGTCCTCCGCCTCAAGGCCGAGGGCTTCCGGCTGGGGATCCTGACCTCGAACTCGGGCGCCAACGTCCACAAGCTCCTCCGCGCCCGCGACCTGGACGTCTTCGACTTCATCCACTCCGAGACCCGTCTCTTCGGCAAGAAGCGGGCCCTGCGCCGCCTCCTGCGGCGGCGCCGGCTGCGGCGCGACGAGGTCGTCTACGTGGGCGACGAGGTGCGGGACATCGAGGCCTGCCGGAAGGTCCCCATCCCGGTCATCTCCGTCAGTTGGGGATTCCACCGCCGCGAGAAGCTGGCGTCCTTGCGGCCGGACTATTTGGTCGATTCGCCGGCCGAGATCCTGGCCATCGTCCTGGGCTGAGGCCGGAGCGGCCGGATCCCGATCCGGAAGGGCGCGTCCAGCATCGACTCCGTCGAGACGTGCTCCAGGCTCACATTCAGGAGATAGAGAAAGAGATCGCCGCGCCGATAGGATGCCGTCGGCCGGAAGATCAGGGTCTTGCTCTCCCGGTCGGTCCGGTCGGCCGTCAGCGGCACGTCGAACAGCGACATCGAGACCCGGTGCGATCCCTTGAGCGAGCCGTAGGTCAGCTCGACCGAGCCCAGCTCCTCGCGCGAAGCGAAGTAGAGCCGGTAGGACTTGGCGAAGTGAAGATAGAGCGAGCCGTCGGGCTTGGCGATGACGCCGCTCCCCGCCTGGGCCGGGTAGAAGCCCAGCCGCCCGCCGGCGGCGAAGTCGACCGGAAGAGAGGGGTAGAGGCAAGGCCGGGGCGCGGCCACCCAGAGCGCCGCCGCTCCCGCCAGCAGCAGGGCCGCCGCCGCGGCGTGGAATCCGAACGGCAGCCGCTTGAGAGCCCTGCCGCTCCAGGCCGCATAGGCGGCGACAAAGAGCGCCAGCAGCCCGACCCAGATGAGGTTCGGCGCGTAGCCCCGGTTGTCGACCTTGATGAAGGACGGCAGGTAGGGCGGCCAGAAGATGCGCAGGCTGCCGAGGTGGACGAACAGGTCGCCGGCCCGGCTGGTGTAGCCGTGGGTCGTGGGCTGGCTGAGGAACGCGGGGTGGGCGAGCAGGAGGCCGGAGATCGCGGCCCCCGCCCCGGCGGCCAGCCCGAACAGCCAGCGGAAGAACCGGTTCCCGGCGTGGGCCAGGAAGTATCCCACCGCGATCGCGCCGACCCAGGAGACGGGCGTCAGGACCCGGGCCTGCGGGCAGGCGCCCTGGCGGTGGGTGAAGAAGGCGTAGTTGAGGACGAAGGGACCGGCGATGAGGAGCAGCCGCAGCAGCTCGCCCCGGGCCCGGCGGATCATCTCCACGCATCCCAGCAGGGCGAAGATCCAGAAGGGCGCGTAGAGGAAGAGGCCGTCGCGCTGGTCCAGGAAATAGTCCAGGAAGGCGTCCACGCGGGCCGCGTGCGGCAGGTCGAGGAAGGCCTGGGTCGTCGCCCGGGCCTGCTCGCCGGAGATGGCGCCCTCGTAGACGGCGAAGGGCGAGATCGTGCCGTACATCGTCCAGACGCCGAAGTAGAACAGGGCCAGCCCGGCCAAGGCCGGCCCGACCAGCCAGAGGATCTTAGCCCGCGGCCGCTGGGTCTTCCAGAGCTCGAAGACGGCCACGGCCAGCAGCGGCCAGAAGATCATGTTGTACTTCAGCCCGAACCAGAAGAACGAGCCCAGCAGGAGGCCCATGAAGGCCAGATGGGCGGGCCGCAGGACCCGGCCCGAGCGGACCATCCGGTAGATGTAGAGGGAGAACAGGGCGATCGGGATCTCGGGATAGAGATGGACGGCGTAGAAGAGCACGGGCGTGCTGAAGGCGTAGACGGCCCACAGCGCCAGGGCCGTTCCCTCGCGCTTCCACAGCTGCAGCGCCAGGAGGTAGACCTGGAGCCCCAGCAGCACGGCCCAGACGATCAGGCTGCCGCGCAGGATGACGGTCCGGGCCTGGCTGTCGCCGAAGGCCTGGGCGGCGGCGTAGAAGGGGACCATCAGCGCGGAGACGCCGGGCAGGTTGATGGGATAGACGTGGCCGCGCCCCTTCTTGCCCTCGCGGGCGTAGACGCCCATCTTGACCCGCGGGTCGGCCTTGCGGGAGTAGAAGTGGAAATGGTCGTCGGAGGCGTAGTTGTTGGCCAGGTTGACGTCCCGGTCGTAGAGCAGGCTGTGGGCGTTGATGAGGTAGTTGGGCTCGTCGCCGGAGAAGGCGGCGCCGCGGTCGACGAGGATGACGGCCGCGCCGGCGTAGAGGAGGAAGGCGGCCAAGCCCAGGACGAGGAGGCGGCGGCGGAGCGGCAGGGCGGTGAGGCGAGCGGGGAAGCCCGGCTTCGATCCTTTCTTGCCGATGCCGGGCTGCGCGGCGCCGAGGGAAGAGGCGCGGCCGGCCCAAGCCAGGTAGACGGCGGCGGCCAGGGCGAAGATGACCAGGAGCCAGAAGCGCGTCTTGAAGTCGTCGCGCGTCAGGTAGTCGCGGAGCAGCGCCGGGGCCGCCAGCAGGGCCGCAAAGGGCAGGCAGGCGACAGCCCCCCTGCGGAATCGCTCCTCTTCCAGGTCCTTTCCCCCCGTCCCGGCGCCGGCATGGGCCCAGAGCTGGATGCCCAGGGCCAGGCCGAAGAAGATGGCGACGCCCAGGATGAGGAACGGCGGCAGGAGGCGGCCGTTGAGGACCAGGCCGTGGCCCAGGATGCTGAACGCGGCGGACTGGCGCAGCAGGGTCAGCCCCACGGTCAGGCCCGCCGCGGCGAGCAGGATCGCCGCCGTCGAAGCGGCCGAGGAGATCTTGCGCATGGAACGGGTATAGATCAGACCCCCGGGCAAGTCAAGGCGCCCCGGCGGCCGGTTGGCGGGATGGGCGATCTATGGTAGAGTCCTGAGCCGTAAAGGCACCATGTCGTACAAGCACGGCCGCAAGGTGATGGTCATCATGCCGGCCTACAACGCCGAGAAGACCCTCCAGAGGACCCTGGACGACATCTCCATGGACTGGGTGGACGACATCCTCCTGGTCGACGATTGCAGCCGCGACGGCACCGTGGAGCTGGCCCGCCGGCTGGGGCTTCAGGTCATCGTCCATCCGGAGAACCGCGGCTACGGCGGCAATCAGAAGACCTGCTACACGGAGGCCCTCAAGCAGGGGGCCGAGATCGTGGTCATGATCCACCCCGACCACCAGTACGATCCGACCGTGATCCCGGAGCTCATCCAGCCCATCCTGGACGGGCGCTGCGACGCGGTCTTCGGCTCGCGGATGCTGGGCGGCCACCCCATGGAGGGGGGCATGCCCAAATGGAAGTACCTGGCCAACATCTTCCTGACGGCCGTGGAGAACGCCACGTTCTACATGTACCTGACGGAATACCACTCCGGGCTGCGGGCCTACTCCCGCAAGTACCTGGAGACCGTGGCCTTCCTGGCCAACTCGGACGACTTCGTCTTCGACTCCGAGATCATCGCCCAGGGCGTCCTGCACAAGATGCGGATCCGGGAGATCCCCATCGAGACCCGCTACTTCCAGGAAGCCTCCCAGATCGGGATGGGGCGCTCGATCGTCTACGGCCTGTCGATCCTCAAGACCCTGGTCAAGTTCAAGCTGCACAAGAAGGGTCTCATGAAGTTCGCCATGTTCGCCTGAGCGGCGACGGCGCTCAATCGACCGGGCTGAGGGCCAGCTGGTAGGGGTGGTCGATCGTCTTGGCGCCCGAGAGGTTCTTGACCGCGATCGAGACGCGGTAGAGGTATTCCCCGCCCCTCTTGTAGAACGGAGGCGCCTCGTAGACCCGCATATCCAGCATGCCTTTGGTGACCAGCGTCTCGGCCCTGTCGTCCCACATCCCCAGCTTCAGCTCGTAGTCGCCCTGGTTCGAGCCGAAGTCGATCCGCAGCCTGTCGAGGGGGGCGGGCGAGGCGAAGTAGAAGTCGTAGGCGCGGTCCGCCTCGAGCAGCGAGAAGCGGGCCGGCTGGTGCATGTGGGCGACCCGGGAAAGGTTGTAGAACGTCCAGGTCGGCCCCTCCGGCAGCGCGGCGGGGACGGGCCCGGTGAGCACGGTGCGCGGGACGGCGACGAACCAGGCGAAGACGAGCCCCAGGACGACCGCCGCCAGAGCCAGATGGCCGGCGAACGGCAGGGGCTTGGCCTTGCCGCGGAGGACGAGAAAGAGGACGACCAGGACGGCCGCCGCGGCGGGCCAGAGGAAGTTCGGCGTCCAGCGCCAGTCATCCACCTTGAGGAACGAAGGGAGCAGCGGGGGCAGGGAATGGTGGAGGTTGCTGAGCCGGGTGAACAGGTCGCCGGCCCGGTCGGCGGCGCCGGCGGTGGTCTCCTGGTAGAGGGCCAGCGGATGACGGAGCAGAAGCCAGGTCGCCAGGAGGCTCCAGGCAACGGAGGCGTGCCAGAGCCCTGTGAAGACCGGCTTGCGCTCGGAAGCGAGATAGGCGGCCAGGAAGAAGATCAGGGCCCAGACGGCGGCCACCAGGGGCCGGGCCTGGGGGGCGTAGCCGGTCCGCTGGGTCAGGAAGGCCGAGACGAGGACGTAGGGCGCCGAGACGGCCAGGATCAGCCAGGCCTGCTTGGCTCGGGCCTTCTCCCTGACCATGCGGAGGAAGCCCAGGAAGGCGAACAGGTAGATCGGGGCGTAGAGCAGCAGCCCGTCGCGCTGGTCGAGGAAGTAGCCGAGCAGCGTCTCCAGCCGGAAGCGGAAGGGGATGCCCGACCAGAGCATCTTGAGGAAGCCCGCCGTCTCGCGGCCGTCCATGGCCCCCTGCCAGGAGACGGCCGTCGGATTGATCGAGCCGTAGAGCTTGTAGGAGAAGAGGAGGTAGAGGCCGGCCATGACCGCGGGAACGGACAGGAAGATAGCCCAGTCGCGGAGGGGGCAGTGGCGGCGGGCCAGGGACCACAGGCAGTAGAGGAAGAGCGGGATGAGGATGAAGACGTACTTGAGGGCGTGGAGCCAGACCAGGGAGGACAGGAGGAGGCCGAAGAGAAGGAGCCGGCCCGGGGTCAGCCACTTGGAGAACCGCAGCAGCCGGAAGACGGTCAGGGAGAACAGGGCGGCCATGATCTCGGGGTAGGCGTGGAGAGAGTAGAAGAAGACGGGCGTGGCCAGGGAGGTCACGGCCCAGAGGCCGAGGGCCAGGTCCTCCCGGTTCCAAAACCAGGCGCGGCGGACGTAAAGGTAGACCTGCAGGCCGAACAGGGCGCCGAGGATGGTCATGGCGAAGCGGATCCAGAGGGTCAGGGCGGCCCGTCCCCAGCCGGAGCCGACGGCATAGAAGGGCAGGAGGTAGAACGACAGGCCGGGCGAGTGAAAGGAATACTTGCTGCCGGGCTTGGCGCCCGGGACCGTGTGGGGGCGGAGGACGACCCCGGCGGGCATGTAGGCGGCGTAGTCGACCTGGTCGTAGTTGTTGGCCAGGTCGAGGTCGCCGTCCCGAAGGAGGCTGTGGGCGTTCAGGATGTAGTGCGGCTCGTCGCCGGAGAAGGCGACGCCTTCGGAGGACAGGATGAGCGAGGCGCCGTTGAAGACAATCAGAGCGGCCAGGAAGAGAACCGGGAGCTTGGACTGGACGGGACGGTCCAGGAACCGCTTCCAGGCGGCCACGATGCGCGACCGGTGCTCGGCCGCGACGCGGCGCCCGACAACGGCCTTGAGATAGACGACGGCCAGAAGGACGGCGGCGATCCAAAGGCTGATGCGGGCGATCAGGTCCTGATGACTGACGTAGCGCCGCAGGGCTAGGGGGGTCAAGGCCAGGAACAGGATCGGCGTCCAGGTCCAGAGGTCGAGGTCCAGGGCCCGCTTGTAGGGAAATCCCGTGGCCCGGGCCAGAAAGTGGGAGGACAGGGCCCACAGGCCCAGGATGAAGAGAAAGATGACCGCGGCGGCGACCGCGAGCCTGCCGCCGTCGACCGAGAAGCCGTGGGCCGAGAAGGTCAGGCCGTCGGCCGAGCTGCGCATCTGCAGGGCGCCCGCCATCAGGACGGCCAGGACGACGAAGAGAGCCAGACGGAGGGGGGACGGGAGGCGCGGCATGGGGGGATGATGGCCGACCGGCCCATCAAAGTCAATACGTCCCGGATTAGCAGACACATGCCGAATTC
>CAZKXI010000009.1:0-40333 GCA_964556755.1 uncultured Eubacteriales bacterium | reverse complement strand
CCGACCGGCCCATCAAAGTCAATACGTCCCGGATTAGCAGACACATGCCGAATTCCCTCCGGCGGCCGCAGGGCGAACGGCCTTTTTTGGATGAAAACGCAGATGGTGTCTGGCCATATTTCCAAACCAGGGGCCAATTCGGTATGGGTCCGCTAATTCCGGTATAATCGGGCCGTGGACGCGCCGCGGACGGTCTTCATCGAGCTGACCAGCCATTGCAATATGCATTGCGACTTCTGTCCCTCCGACATCCTAAGGCGGGAGAAGGGGACACTCGATGAGGCCCGGATCTCGAGCTTTCTCGACCAATTGCAGGCCCTGGGCGGGCGGCCGCCCGTCATGTTGAATGTCCTGGGCGAGCCGCTGCTGGCCAAGGGTGTCTACGGGCTGCTGGATCGGCTGGAGCGCGACGGCCACCCCGTCACCCTCATCACCAATATGACCCTGTTGGGCGACGCGGAGGTCCGCCGGGAGCTGCTCCGCCACGCCAACCTGACCCTGGCCATGAGCCTGCAGACCGCGACGCCGGAATCCTATCGGATGCGGGGCTACTCGAAGCTGACCTTCGAAGAGTTCTTGGGTCTGGCTTTCGCGGTCATGGAGGACAAGTTCCGCCAGGGAAGCGGAACCCGATTGGAGATCCACGTCGCCTCCGGCTGGGTTCTGGCCCACGATCCGACCATCCAGAGCGATTCCCCCCTGGCCCCGTGGCCCATCTTTCCCGGCGAGCGGGCCGAGCGGCGCTGGATCGCCGGGACCCTGCGCCGGCTGGAGGCCTTCGGCCGCCGGATGAAGAAGGCCTGGCCCCAGGCTTACGCCGCCGAGCAAGCGCGCACGGCGGCCCTCTACCGGGACCACATCGGGACACGCATCGCCGTGACCCGGCGGCAGCTGCCCCCGGATTTCCACCGCCTCAAGGACGAGGTCTTCTGGGGCTACATGCCCCTGCCCCATGTGCTTCTCGTCTTCAAGTCGTTCGAGCTGTGGACCCGCGACGAGGCCTTTCTGCGGCGCGCCCTCCCGCCGGACAAGGCCTTCTATGTCGAGGAGAATCCGGGTCCCCGGGCCTGCCCCATGACCGAGAGCTTCGGACTGCTGGCCGACGGGCGCTACCTCCTCTGCTGCCTGGATTACGAGGGCGAGATGGGCTTGGGCGGCATCGACGGGACGTCCGTTGCCGACGTCCTGAGCGGGGCGGTCCGGGCCCGCATCCGGGACGACGCCATGACCGAGCCCGTCTGCCGGCGCTGCAAGGGCAACCTCTTCATCTTCGACACGACGCCCCTGGCCGGGACCGATCAGCCGGTGGACAAGTTCGGCCTCGGCTGGTGGCCCTACGAGCCCGGGCTGCATGGGCGGGGAGGGCGCTGGACCAAGGGGCGGGCCTGGGCCTATGTCTTCGCCCGCATCCCCGCCCGCCGGCTCGAGATCCGCTGCTTGTCGCCCTTTCTCGAAAATGCCGCCGTCATGGTCCGGATCCAGCCCTATGACCCGGAAGCGCGGCGCTTCCTGGAGGGAGACGGATTTTCTCTCAGGGCCCGCAGGGGGATTTCCGAAGCCTTCGGGATCGAGCATGTCCTCGAGCCGGGCCGGCTCTATCGCATCGAGATCGAATCGGGAACGTTCGTTCCCGCCGAAGAGAACGGCGGGCCGGATCCTCGCCGCCTTGGGCTGGCCGTCCACGACATGGGGCTGCGGACCTAGATTCTCCGCTTGCCGCTCCCGACCCGCGGCCCCCTCGGCGGCCGGCGCTCTCCGTCAGGCGCGCGCTTCTCTCGGTCCGGCGACGGCCCGGATCTCGTCCATCAGCGCCTCGAGATCGGCCATGGTCGTGCGAGGATTGATCAGGGTGCAGCGGAGCCATTGCTTCCCGGCGAGCTTCGTCTGGACGACGTAGAACCCGCCCCGCTCGAGCAGCCTCCGGCGGATGTTCCGCTGGGCCTCGTCCCGCTCCTCCTCGCCGGCCGGTCCGCCGGGCGGCAGGTGCCGGAAGCACACGATGTTGCTCTCGGGCTCGACGGCCACCTCGAAATCAGCCGCCTCCCGAAGCCGGGCGGCGAAGGCCCTGGCCAGGTCCCACATGGCCTCGACGTATCCGGCGAAGAATTCCGTGCCATAGGCCGTCAGGGAGGCGAACAGGCGCATCCCCATCATGGTCTTGGTGCACTCCAGGGTGCGGTGGGCGAAGTTGTACCACTCTTCGTCGGCGCTGCCTTGGAAGAGGTAGGAGGCTTTTTGCGAGAAGGCCTCATAGGAGCGGCGGCCTTCGCGGAAGACGACCGCCGTGATCAAGGCCGGCATGAGCATGTTCTTGTGGGCGTCCCAGATGAAGGAATCGGCCTTGTCCAGCCCCCGCAGGAGGCTCTTGTACTTGGCGCTCAGGAGGGCCCCAGCGCCGTGGGCCCCGTCGACGTGGAACCACAGGCCGCGGCGGGCGGCGAAATCGCCGACCATCTCCAGGTCGTCGTAGCTGCCCGTGGCCGTGGAGCAGCCGTTGGCCACCACCGCGAAGGGGCGCCGTCCGCGCCGCCGGGCGTCCTCGAAAGCCCGCTCCAGGCCTTCCCGGGTCATGTGGAAGCGGTCGTCCACGTCCACCGGCGCGGCGGCTTCCTCGCCCAGGCCCATGATCGCCACCGCCCGCTTGACGCTGTAGTGGGACTGCCGCGAGACGAGCACCGCCCCGCCCATGGCCCCGACGCCTTCCCGCCACACGTCCCGCTCGGCCATGGCCTGCCGGGCGGCCAACAGGGCGGTCAGGTTGCCGATCGAGCCGCCGTTGGTCAGGACGCCGTCCGCCTCCTCTCCGTATCCCGCCAGGCCGGCCATCCAATCCACCAGGCGGCGCTCCATGGCCGTATTGACCGGGCCCATCTCGTAGATGGCCGTGCCGTTGTTGAGGAACTGGCCGGCGCATCCCGCCAGCGCGGCCAGCGGCAGGGCGGTCGTGCATTGGTGGCCGACGAAGCGGGGGTGGAGGAGGTCGTTGGAGCGGGCCAGGATCTCGGGCAGAAGATCGGGGAAGGAGGCGGCCGGCCCGGCTCCGAAGCGGTCGGCCCAGGCTTGCCGCATGGCCTCGGGATCCTCCCAGGCCATGACCCGCGGCCGCCCCTCAGGGGTCGATGCCGCCAAGTGGCCGGCCAGGATATCGATGACGCGTCGGCCCTCGGCCCGGAACGCTTCCGGGTCGAAGGCCCTCTGGAGCTGCTCTTGGTAGGTAGGCATGAGGGGCCAGTATAGGGGGGCGGCTCTCCCGGATCAAGAAGCGGCCGGGCAGAGAGACCCCGAATCAGGCATGGCTCCCCTATGAGGGAGAGGGGACGGCGCGGGAAATAGGGAATTACGTATACTGTACCCCTATTATATTGCTTCCGGCGCGCGGCCTGTGTTACTTTCTGGCCGTGAGAGTCTCCGCCGTCCTCATCACCTTCAACGAGGAAGCCAACATCGAGGCCGCCCTCGCCAGCTTGAGCGGGATCGCCGACGAGATCATCGTCGTCGACAGCCTGAGCACGGACCGGACGGTCAAGCTGGCCCGGGCCTTCACCGACAAGGTCGTGGTCCGCAAGTGGACCAACTACTCCGACCAGAAGAACTTCGCCAACGGGCTGGCCTCCCACCCCTGGATCCTCTCCCTCGACGCGGACGAGCGCGTCTCCGACGGCCTGCGGACGGAGATCCTGGCCCTGCGCGGCGAGGAGCCGTCCTGCGCCGGCTTCGCCATGCCCCGCCTGGTCTTCTACCTGGGCCGGTGGATCAAGCGCGGCGGCTGGTACCCCGACCGCAAGGTCCGGCTGTTCCGCAAGGACGCGGCCCGCTGGGAGGGCGAGTTCGTCCACGAGAAGCTGGTCCTCTGCGGCGAGATCCGGCGCTTCAAGAATCCCATCCACCACTTCACCTACCGGAACATCTCCGACCACCTGGCCCGGATCGACAAGTTCGCCGACCTGGGCGCCCAGAAGCTCTACGCCCGCGGCCGGAAGTGCCGCTGGCACCATCTGCTCTTCCTCCCGCTCGGCCGCTTCCTGAAGTCCTATATCCTCAAGGGCGGCTTCCTGGACGGCTACGCCGGCATCGTCATCTCGGTCCTCAACGGATACTCCATCTTCGTCCGCTACGCCAAGCTGGGGGAGATCTGGAGAAAAGGAGAGCGCATTGAGCCTTTTCCTGGTTGACGCAGGCCGAGCCTGGCCGGGCGGCCCCCGGCCCTCGTTCCTGCTAGCCCGCGAGCTGGCCGCTCAAGGCTTCTCCGCCCGCCTGGTCGTCCAGGCCGGCTCTCCCGTTCATGAGAAGGCGGAGGCCGAGAGCCTGCCCCTGCTGCCGCTGAAGCTTAAGGACGAGTTCGAGGTCGGCGCGGGCTATCGCCTGGCTCGGGCCATGCGCCGGGAAGGCTGCGTCCTGGCCCACTTCCACGAGGTCCGCTCGGCCGCCGTCGGCGCGGCCCCCTGCGCCCGGGCCAAGGTTCCCTTGCGGATCGTCTCCGGCCGGGCCGGCGTCCTGGGGCGGCCGGGGTGGCTCGTCCCGCGCCGCCACGTCGACAGCGCGGACCTCGTCGTGGCCGCCTCCGAAAGCGCCCGCGACGCCCTCCTGCGCCGCGGCACGCCGCCGGAGCGGATCGAGATCATCCCCCCGGGCATCGATTTCTCGGCCTTCCGGGCTCCCGGAGAGAGAGACTTCCTGCGCCGCGAGCTGGGCCTGCGATCCGACGATTTCCTGGTCGGGCTGACGACCCCGCTGGAAGACGAGAAGGGCCATCGCTACCTGGTCGAGGCGGCCCGCATCCTCAAGGAGCGGACGGCCAAGATCAAGATCATCATCCTCGGGCAGGGCCGATTGGAGCTGGCCGCGGACTCGCAGGCCCGCGACTTGGGTTTGGGCCAGCTGAGCTTCTCCCTGGGCTTCCGCGACGAGGCGCCGGCCTCCCTCCGCTCGCTGGACTGCTTCGTGGCCTGCTCGGAGTCGGGCGGTCAGGAGGCCGCGGTGATGAATGCCATGGCCAGCCGCCTGCCGGTCGTGGCCACCCAAGTGGCCGGCATCGCGGACGTGGTCCTGCACGACGAGACCGGCTACCTGGTCCCGCCCCGCAACCCGAGAGCCCTGGCCGAGGCGATCTACACGATCTTCAAGGACGTCGATCTGGCCAAGCGGTTCGGCGACAGGGGGGGCGAGGTCATCGACGAGCGGTTCTCGGCCCTGGCCATGGCCCGCAGGACGATCGTCATCTACAAGCGCCTGGCCTACCGCAAGCGGATCAGCCTGGGCGCCTGATTGTCCCCGTCCCGGCCTTCGGCGGCCGGGACGCCGCCTCGAGGCCGCCTACAGCCGGATGCGGACGCCGGCGCCGATCTTGAAGAACGAGAGCGCGGCTTCCAGGGGAGATATCAACCCGGCCGCTTCCGCGGCATTCTCGGCCGAGAAATTGAGGGTCCAGCCGGAGTTGATGTTGCTGGCGTAGGAGCCGGCCGCGGCGCTCCACTCGGCGGTGAGCTTCCCGCCTATGACATAGAGCGCCTCGGCGAAGATTCCGATCTTCGGGCTGACCCGGTACTCGCCGCTCAGGCCGGCGTTGAAGCCGATTCCCGTGCTCGAGGCCTCGGCCTGGATGGGGATTGCGAAATAGTCGAAGTATTGGGTAAAGCCCGAGATCCAGGACGTCACATAGCCTATCGAGCCTGAGGCGGAGATCTTGGCCGGCAGGAGCGAGATGCCGCCTTCCACGGCCACAGTCAGCTTGGGCGTCGCCACGGCCCGGAAGACGCCGTCGAGGCTGAGGACCGGAATCGCGCCGACTTCTCCGGTTAGAGGCCAGGAGTCTATCTGCGTATAGACGGTCGAGCTGGACATCCACTTCCACTGCAAGTCCAGGATCGTGGAGGCATTCTTGTAGCCCTGGGCCGTCCGGAAGTCCAGGCGCAGCTTGACTCCGGCTCGGGGCGTGAAGAAGTAGGCCGCCGACAGCCCCGCGGCGAGCGGGCTCTTAGCCTCCAGAGCCAGGCTCTCCGTCACGTTGGCGTATTGGAGGACTCCGAAGGAGAAGCTGTCTTCGTATGCGTCGCTCCAGCTCTTGAACCCGGGCAGGGCCATCCCGCCGCCCAGCGACAGCTCCAGGCCTTTCCCGGGGACGGCCGCCGCGGGCGCGCGTTCGACCTTCGGCTTCGGAGCCTTGGCGGGCTTGGGCGCGGCCGCGGGGGCGGCCGGCCCGCCGACGACTTCGACGTCGGACTTGTGGATGTAGGCGGTGACCGCCATGCCGATCTGGGAGACGTGGCGAACCTCATACCAGGATCCGGCCTTGCGGACGGCCTCCATGACCGTGCCGGCCGCGACCTTGTCGGCGACGACTTCGCCCCGGGCGCTGGGCGTCAGCCGCAGCACGGCCGTGTCCGTCTTGACCCGGATCTTGATCGGCTCGCTCTGGCTCCAGCCGGCCTGGGCCCAGGCGGCCGAGGCCAGGCAGGCCATCAAGACGAGGGACAGGGCGATCTTCGACTTGGCGTTCATGGCGTCTCCTTTCAGGGCCGGCGGGCTTCGAAGGACAGGTCGGTGATGACCCAGCGCTGCCCCTCTCTCGCCAGCGTCCAGGTGTAGGTCCCCTGGAAGATCGTCTCGCGCTTCCAGTTGGAGCGCTTGCGTCCGGTGATGGTGTGGGGGAAGGTGGCCCGTCCGGCGAAACGGGGGTACTGGGCGTTGCGGAAGTCCAGGCCTACCTCGCCGACGGTGCCGGTGTACTTGTCGTAGACCTTGTCCATGATCGCGACGTTGCTCTTGAGCGTCGCGGCCAGGGCGGGCGTGCTGTTGGCGTCGTAGAACGCCGCCAGCTTGCCGTCCTTGAGGGCGGCTGCGTAGCCGGCGACGAGCCCCCGGACCTCCGCGTCGACGCCGTTGAGGACGATGTCGCGGGCCAGGGCCTTGGCCGGGGCGTTGGCCGGATCGTCGCGGAGCGTCTCGCGCAGGGCCGCCATGGCGCCGGGGCCATCGCCCCGGCCCCAGGCCTCGCGGGCCCGGGCCAGGGCCGCTTCGGCCGCGGGCGGCTTGCCCGGCTCCTCGACTTTCTCCGCCGGGAGCTTGCCGGCCGGCGGCTTATGGGCCGGAGGCTTGTTGGCCCCCGTCTTGTTCTCGACCGGCTTGGCCTTCGCCGGCTCGACCGGCGGCTTGGCCTCGGGCTTGGCCTCCGGCTTTTCGGGCGGCTTATTCTCCGGCCGGGCCGGGTCCGTCTTCTCCGCGCTCGGGTCGGCGGGCTTGGCCCCGGCCTTGCCGGCGGGATCGTCCTGGGCCCCCGCCTGACTCGGATCGCCGATAACCGTGCCGTCCGCCTTCAGATTCTCCAAGGTCGGCGCTTTTCGGGTCAGCATCAGGATCGCTCCGGCGATCACGACGACTCCGGCCATGGCCGCCCCGACGATGAGCAGCGGCTTGCGGGACGGCGCCGGGCCGGCCTCTTCCGGCTTGGCGGGGACAGGCGGCCGCTTCATCTTGCGGGTCTCGCTGAGGCTGACTTCCGCCTGCGGCCGGCGGCCCGTCTCGATGCCGGCCTCTTCGGAGAAGCGGACCAGATCGTTGATCAGGGCCCGGCAAGACTGATAGCGGGTGTCGGGATCCTTGGCCAGGAGCTTGCGGACGATCGGCTCCAGGGCCGGCGGCAGGCTGCCCTTGAACTGGCGCAGCGGCGGCGGATCCTCGTTCATGATCTTGTAGACGATGGTGGTCAGGTTCTCGCCGGAGAAGGGCTTCTCCAAGGTCAGCATCTCGTAGAAGATGGCGCCCAGGGCGAAGATGTCCACCCGGTGGTCGATCTTGCGGGCCGCGACCTGCTCGGGGGCCATGTAGAAGGGCGTGCCCAGGACGGCGGTCGTCTGGGTCAGGGTCGAGGCGGGCACCCGGGCGATGCCGAAGTCGACCAGATGCGGGCGGCCGTCGGCGTCGATCAGGATGTTGCCGGGCTTGATGTCGCGGTGGACGATGTTCTTGCGGTGGGTGGTCTCCAGGGCTTCGGCCACCTCGATGATGAAGCGGACCGCGTCCTCGACCGCCCAGCGCTTCTTCTCGCCCAGCCACGCTTCCAGGCTGCGGCCCTCGATGTACTCCATGGCGATGAAGGCCTGGCCCTGGTCCTCGCCGACGTCGTAGATGGTGACGATATTGGGGTGGGACAGGGAGCCGGCCGACTTGGCCTCGCGCAGGAAGCGCTTCTGGGCCTCCTCGCGCTGCTCGGGATTGGAGATCATGTCGAAGCGGATCGTCTTGATGGCCACGACGCGGTCGATGAGCGGGTCGCGGGCCTTGTAGACGATGCCCATGGCCCCGCGGCCGATCTCCTCGAGGACGAGGTATTTGCCGATATGCTGTTCGCTCATGGGGATCCTCACCCGCCGCCGGCCGGGCGCGTCCGGGCGGCCACGGCGGTGATGTTGTCCGGCCCTCCCCGGCGGTTGGCCATGCGGATGAGCCGGTCGCAGAGAAGGTCCAGGCCGCCTCGGCGGCGGAAGACCCGGCCCATGACCCGCTCTGGCACCGGGCCGCACAGCCCGTCGCTGCAGAGGAGAAGGGCGTCACGGGGCTCCAGGGCGACCTCGAAGCCGTCCACTTGGACGGAAGCCTCGTAGCCGAGCGAGCGGGTGACCATGCGGCGGAAGGGCGAGCGCTCGATGTCGCTCTCGCTGAGGCTGCCCGCGGCCCGCTGCTCGGCGGCCCAGGAATGGTCCCGGGTGAGCGGGTAGAGGGAGCCCCGGCGGACCACATAAGCCCGGCTGTCGCCGACATTGGCGACGAAGGCGAAGCCCGGCCGGACCAGGGCCGCGACCAGGGTCGTGCCCATGCCGGTGGATCCGGGGATCGAGGCCGCGGTGCGGAAGATCTCGGCATTGGCCGCCCGGTAGGCGGCCAGCAGGGCATCCCGGGCCGAGAGGGCCGCCCGCCCGCCGGGCGGGAAAGACTCTTTGAGGGTCCGGATCGCCGCGGCCGAGGCCTGGGCGCCGCCGACGTGACCCCCGATGCCGTCGGCTACCGCCAAAAGCCAGGCGTATTCCGATCCGGGATCGCGCCCGGCCAGGTCCAGGCACAGGAAGGCGTCCTCGTTGTGGTCCCGCTTCCTGCCGACGTCGGTCCGTCCGAAGGCTTCGATCTCGAGCCGCACTTTTCGCTCCCTCACTCCGTCCTGAATGTCAGCTTGATCTTGCCCAAGCCGATCGAGGCCCCGGACCGGAGCTCGGCCGGGCCGGGGATCTCCGCCCCGTCGAGAAGGGTCGGGTTGGTCGCGCTCTCGTTGATCAGGGTGAACTCTCCCGTGGCGCCATGGTAGAGGATGGAGGCCTGTTCCTTGGACACCGTGGGATCGTCGATCTCGATGTCGTTGAGGCGGCCGCCGGGGCGCCCGAGGCTCGTCCTCGGCCGGCGCAGCGGATACTCGCGGCCCTTGTCCGGGCCGCTCTCCAGGACCAGCCGGGGCCGGACGGACCCTCGCTCCGCTGATCGTTGCGGATGGAAAAGCCTCATCATCCTCCTCCGGCTGGCGTAGGCTCATGCTAACCGCAAAGCCGCCCGTTGTCAATTTGGGGCGGGAGGAATTGACAGAAGCCGGCGCTAGGCGGAAAATCGCTCCATGCCCGACACCATCCGCATCCGCCCGCTCCGCTCGCACGCCGAATACGAGGCCTGCATCGGCATCCAGCGCCGCGTCTGGAGCCGGTCCGACCTGGAGATCACCCCGCCTCACCAGCTCCAGGTCTCGGTCTACATGGGCGGCATCCTGCTGGGCGCCTTCGTCGACGGCACGGCGGCCGGATACGTCTATTCCTACCCGGCCGTCTATCGCGGCCGGACCATCCAGCACTCCCACCACCTGGCGGTCCTGCCGGAGTTTCAGGGGCTGGGGCTGGGCAAGACTCTCAAGTGGGCCCAGCGGGAGGAAGCCCTGGCCCGCGGCATCAATCTCATCACCTGGACCTACGATCCCCTCCAGGCCCGCAACGCCAACCTCAACCTCCACGCCCTGGGCGCCGTCGGGCGGACCTACCTGGACGATTTCTACGGCCCGGCGCCGTCGCTGGTCCTGGAGGAGGGGGTGCCGACCGACCGTCTCCTGGTCGAATGGCCTCTGATGTCCAAGCGGGTCTGCGACCGGGCCGCGGGAGCGGGGCCCAGGCTCGATACCGAGGCCTATCCAAAGGTGGTCGTCCGCCGGCCCGAGCAGAGCTTTCCCCGGGCCGCCCCGAAGCGGCCCGACTTCACCCGGCGCGAGAAGACGCTCCTGGTCGAGGTGCCGCGGGCCATCCGGGAGCTGAAAGGCTTGGACGGCTTGATCGCCGCCTGGCAGAAGGCCATCCGGGCCGCTTTCCTCCACTACTTCGCCGCCGGCTATGTCCTGACCGACTTTGCCTCCGGCGAGCGGTCCTATTACGTGCTGCGGCGGCGATAAGCGAAAGTGAGGATCATTCGAAGTTTCGAGGGGGGAATTCATTGAATAGCGGTTAGGGGGCCTAATCGACATTTGTCTACACTATTATGGTCATTTGATCAGTCTAACGAAAATAGTGCAACTTTGATAATTCAAGGAATAATATGTATACAAATAAGTCTTGACATTCAAAAATATATTTTATATACATAAATCCTAGTGTTTGGGGGGTGCTCCTTGAAGATACGTATAGTTGAATTTGTATTCAGAATTATATTAGGGGGGACATTTGTAATTGCAAGTCTGCGAAAAATTGCATTTCCAGGTGAATTTGCATTAATTGTTTCGTCTTATAAAATAATACCCGATAGGCTCGTATTTTCCTTTTCAATATTTTTACCCTGGCTCGAATTATTGTTGGGCCTTTCTTTAATTGTTGGACTTTTAAAAAAGTTTTCTTCATTATCTTTGTCCATATTATTAGTCATATTCATTTTTGCGATATCTATGAAATTATTTAACGGAAATTATATTAACTGTGGATGCTTTTCCTTGAATAATAAATATGAAAGCCCTCTATTGGTTATTGGACGAGATGTTATTTTGCTTGGCATGGCATGCTTTATATATATTTCTAATAATAGAAGGAATGTGGCCAATGAAAATTAGCAATGAAAAGAAATTATGGCTCTTGCTTTCATTAATATGCATGTCGTTGATTGTCGTATTTTTATATAGAAAAGGAATATTCTTATGGAAAAATGGCCGCAATATCGACACGCTTTTTTATGATGACAACAATATCCCAGAAATTGAACAGGCGAAGTATTACTATGTTCAAACAATTAACGATAAATACGAAAGCGAAGTCAAACAGTTTGCGGATGTGATCAACAGTTTTAAAAGTGATGATGTTGTTTTTATCGCAATAGAAAACGGGGAATATTATAAATATATTAACGAGTCCCATTCGAACGTCATATATATCAGTTATGATATTGAAAATGATTATGTAAAGGAGGCATGGAGCAAACAAGGCTATTTTATTTATGGAAAAAATAAAAATGAAATAGTTTATATGAAAAATAACGATTATTCAAACGGGCCGAAGATTGATTTGCTTAGAGTAATTAACAATGATACCTTTCGCGCGAGTTCATATTTTACGCTTAAAAAGACCACGAATTATTTTGATAAATATATAAGCGGTATGAAATATGAAAAATATATTGCCGTCCTGTTAACTGACATCTGCTCGGGGTGTGCAAGCGGAGGATTCCTTAAGTATTTTAATGATTATAATAACAATCATAAGGATATATATGTATTTGCGGTTCTATTAGGCGATTTGAAAGAGTGCAATATAAAGGCGATATCAAGCCAGCTTAATTTGAGTATAGATATATATATAGGAAATAGTGATTTGGATAATATGTATAAAAATATTATCAATAAATATAACAAAGAAAATGCCAATAATGTAATCATTTCGATGAATAGTAGTCATGTTATTGAATATATTTATGATAATAATTGTAATTGTTGGGAATATTTTAAAGAAAATATTGAAAAAGATCGCGGGAAATCCCCGAATTATTCAAAAGGAGGAAGAGTATGAAGAAACGTATTTTGGTGTTTGCTTTATTGACAGTCACAGTTTTTATGATCGCCGAGATGTATGGAGAAGTGGGTATTTTTAGATGTACTACATATGGGCCGTGTGTAGGAGAGTGCGAATGTTCTGGCTCTCTATGGAGGCATGATATTTGTAGTTTCTCCTGCATGGATGAAAACTGGATTCTAACGCTGTGTAATTTCCAATCGTCTCCTCTCACTTGTAGCCCGAGGTAAAACGGCTGGGATTTCCCACGATTCGAGAAATATCATGTGCATAAAATACTTTTTGTTCTTTATGATAATCGTTTCTAATTGTTTTGGGCAAAATAGAGTTCAAAAAATATTTGAAATTAATAAATTTCCAATTGAATCAAACAATAACTATTATTTAGCAAGCCCAACGAGTGTTGATTTAGATTTACAAAATAAAAAGATTATTATTTCCGATCAAAAAGAGAATTGCATTATTATTACTAATTATGATGGTGTGTTATTAAAGCGAATAGGCCAAAGCGGTGAAGGGCCTGGTGATTTTAACGGTCCTAGCAATTTGGCTGTGTTCGAAAATGGAAAAATAGCCGTTATAGAAGGGATGAACAGAAGATTACAGATATTTAATAATGAGGGAAAATATTTAAATATAATTCGACTATTTAAAACATATAAAAGTTGTGTTATCAATAGAAATGCAATTTATGCTGCGCCATATTTAAGACTTGATTCAAGCGATAAAATAATAGATGTACTTAACTATCAGGGCGAAGTCGTAAATTCATTTGGAGAACCAGAAATCATTGGTACAAAATTGGATGGGATTCTAAATATGACCAGTATTTGCTTTGGAAAAGGATACATATATTCTGGTTTTTGCTTTCTTCCTAAAATTAGAAAATACAACACGGATGGGAAACTAATATTTAGTAAAGAGATCGACGATAAAATATTTGCGGAGTACGGAACATATAATGTAAATAACATTGGCAAATCTAATAGAAATGAAAAGGTGTCTTATAAGCCAATATTTAATGTATTTAAATATTATAATGAATACATATACTCATTAAGAAAAAATGATAACAAAATAGAAATTATTGAAATTAATGAGGAAGGAGAAAAAACCAATATTTATTGCTACGAAACAAACGAAAAAATATTAATATCTGATTTGGCGGTGCTTAAGCACAATAATATGTTACGTTTCTACTTATTGGAGATATCGCCAAATGCACAAATCCATGTATTGAGCAATGAACAATAGGGTTTTAAATATCGCGTTTCTAATAACTACTGTTGTAATATATGGATGCAGAAAAAATGATAATAATGAACATCCCAATGCAAATATAATTGAAGAACAAGTTGTTAAACATATTAATAAAGAATGCTTTAAAACCATTTTTGACATTCTGATTGACAGCAACGAGAATATATATATTCATGATAATGATAATATATTTAAAATTGACAAATCGCTTTCAAGAATTAAATGTATAGTTGGAAGCGGTCAGGGGCCTAATGAGTTAAGCGATCTAAGCCGTATTGGCAGTGTTGTTATGGGCATCGGCGAAGATGGAATAATATCGCTGTATTCCTCATTACAAAGAAAAATGCTTTTATACAATGGTGAGAGCGATAGGATTGATAAAAGCTTTAAAATAAATGGAAGTGCAGAGGACATTTATAGAATAAATGAAAATGAATATCTTGTGGTTGATCAAGAGGAAATGGGATATGTTCCCGATCTTCCTGTCGGAGTATTTAGTAGAAAAATATATTTGTTATTAGCAAATACGCCCGATGGGATTAATAAAAGAAAAATAGCAGTATTGAATTCTACATATAACAATCAATCTCCGTTTATAGTGCCAATAACACCATTCTATGTTGTAGTCAATGATAGATACGACTCGGTGTACGTGGTTGACAGTAGCGAGTATTGCATTAATAAAATATCGATCTGGAATGATAAAATAACCATAATAAAGAGGGAATATGCGAGGGTATACAACGATGATAAAAATCCATTATTAGAGGAATTGGTAAGCAAATATCAATATCCAAAAATAAAATATAAATTCGATATAAGCGGTCTTTACTGCGCGGATGGATATTTATTGGTTCCCACATCCACGGCGGGAGAAAGAGGTACATTGATCGATATGTATTCGGATAATGGCCGATATATTAAGTCGATGTATTTTAAAATAGATGGAAAAATCATGGGGATCAAGAAAAACCATATTTATACTAGATGTGAAGATAGCGATGGAAACCCATATTTAAAGATATATAGATATACGAACGAATAAAAACTCGTGGCTAGTCCAGTATCAGCCGGCTGCGGCGGAAGCGCCGATTCGCCACGATGAGAAGGACGGCGTCGGCCGCGGCCAGAACGCCGGCGGCGATCAGCCCGATGGACTTGAAGTCGGCTTGGCCGGCCGCTTTCGCCAGCCAGGCCTTGGCCGAGGGCGGGAGCAGCGGCAGGGCGAACATCGGCACGAAGAGGATCAGGAAGGCCACCGAGAAGACCTGCTGGGCCTGCCGCACGGTCGGCGCCCGCAGCGAGATCATGACCCCCAAGGACGAGCCGAAGAGGGCCACCAGAAGGGTCGAGCCGACGATTCCGCCGAAGATGGGCCAGGGATAGAAGAGGATCTTCCCGTGGCCGTGCCCCGCGGTCAGGGCGAGGGCTCCGACCAGGACGCAGGCCAAGGTCAGGCCCCAGCCGTAGAGGACCGCCGCACCGATCTTGCCCCAGAGGATGGCCCGGTCGGGCAGACGCCCGGCCAAGAGAGTCTCCAGGGTATGCCGCTCGCGCTCTCCGGCGAAGGCATCGGCCACCACCCCGCTGGCCAGCAGGATGGGGATCCAGGCCCAATAGACGAGCGAGAGCGGCGAAGAGACCCAAGCCGGGCCGTTCTGCAGCGGCATCAGCACGCCGAACACGGCCATGAAGATGAGCATCCCGGTCTTGCCGCCCTTGAAGCGGCCCTTCTGGCCGAGAAGCTCCTTGAACTCTTTCCAAAGAACCGTCATCACATCGCGCCGCATCAGCGTTCCTCCGTTGTCTCGTCCTTGACCAGCTTCAGGAAGGCGTCCTCGAAGGTGGGCCGGCGGCTGAGGACTTCCTCGACCGCGGCGCCGCCTTCGACCAGGACGCGGACCGCATCGGACCCGCGGGCTTCGCCGGCCCAGCTGATCACGACCGCGCCGGCCTCCTCGGCCACCTCCTTGACGCCCGGGAGAGCGCGCAGGCGGGCGAGGGCCTCGGGGGCGAAGCCGCGTCCCTTGATCTCGAGGGCGGCCGCGCCGCCGCCCCGGCGCAGCTCTTCCACCGGGCCTTCGGCCAGCAGCCGGCCGGCCCGGATGACGGCCACCCGGCGGCAGAGGCGCTCGGCCTCGTCCAGGTTGTGGGTGGTCAGAAAGACGGTCGTGCCTTCCCTGGCCGCCAGCGAGGCCAGGTCCTCGCGCAGCGAGGCCGAGGCGACGGGATCCAACCCGGCCGTGGGCTCGTCCAGGAAGACCAAGCGCGGCCGGGCCAGGAGGGCCCGGGCCACGGCCAGCTTCTGCTTCATGCCCCGGCTCCACTTGCCGGCCGGCTCGAGCCGCCGCTCCCAGAGCCCGAAGTGGGTCAGGAGCTCGCGGGCGCGGGCGGCCCTCTCGGGCGCGAGCATGCGGGCGGAGCGGCCCTGAAACTCCAGGTTGTCGGCGGCGCTCAGGCGCTCGTAGAGGCCGGTGTGCTCCAGGAGGGCGCCGCTCGAGGCCCGGATGCCGGCCGCGGCCGTCCGGGTGTCGAAGCCCAGGACCTCGGCCCGGCCGCGGGTCGGCTCGAGCAGGCCGAGCAGGAGGCGGATGGTCGTCGTCTTGCCGGCTCCGTTGGGGCCGAGAAAGCCGAAGACGATCCCGGCCGGGACTTCGATGGACAGGTCGTCGAGGGCGGTGACGGACTTGAAGTCGCGTCCCAGCCCCCGGGTGCGGATGACGATATCGGACATGGATGACTCCTTGCGATGGGGAAGGGCTATTTCTCGAAAAGCGTCTTGACCCGGGCCCGGTAGTCCTTGTAGGCCTTCAGGCCGGCCGGCGTCAGGCGGACCAGGGTCAGGGGGACTTTGCCTTTGTAGGTCTTCTCGATGGCCGCGTAGCCGGCCTCCTCCAGCTTCGTCAGATGGAAGGACAGGTTGCCCTTGGTCAGTCCCGTCTCGCGCTGGAGATAGAGGAAGTCGGCGCTCTCGGCCACAGACAGGATGGTGGCGATGACCAGGCGGGCCGGCTCGTGGATGACCCGGTCCAAGTCGGCCAGGCCGCGCAGGTCAGGGCTCATCGACGGCCTCCGGCGCGAACTTGTTCCGGCGGAGGAAGACGATCAGCGCGGCCAGGCCGCTGAGGACCATGGCGGCGCCGAAGAGGGCGTAGAAGAGGCTGATGCCGCGGGTGTCTCCCATCCCGGCCGCGGCCAGGGCGATGCCGATGACCACGGAGGCGAAGGAGAGGATGTAATAGCGGGCTACTCCGCTTTTATGGGCCAGAAGGAGGAAGGCGATGCCGAACAGGAGCCCGTTGAAGGCCGGCAGCATGTCCTTGAAGGAGGGGACGAAGCTCATGAGGAAGGGGAACGAGCCGCCGATGAGGGCGCCGAGGGCGGCCGACATCCAGCGCCGCTTCGGGCTCCTTTCCTTGCGGAAGGAGACGTAACCGGCCCGGGGGTAGGTGATGCGGGCCTTGAGGAAGCGGAGGATCTTGTTAATGAGCAGACCGGCGAAGACGATGACCAGGACGAAGGCGGAGCCGAGGAAGGCGTGGAGGCCGGACGATTCCGGCAGGGCCAGCTCGCCGAAGAAGTAGCCGCCCAGCAGGAGCAGGATCGCCCCCAGCGCGATCTCGAAGAGGCCGTCGTCGTAGAAGCTGCGGATCGTCCGCCGCTCGATGGCTTTGAGGTCTTCGTTCATGGGCCCGTCCTTTCCGATGCCGTGGTCTTATCGATGCGAGGTTTGTATTACAAACCGGTTTGTATTATACGCGGCTCGCTGCGCTTGTCAAGTCCGGCTTCGCCGGGTCCGGTCGCGGCGCGGAATTCCTTGACAGTCCTTTTCCGGCTCGCTTAAGATTCGAGCCTGCCTGGCCGCCGCGGCCATGGAAGGGGCGCGGTCCGGCTTTGCGGGACGGGGACGACGGTGTCGCCCCGGGGGAGAAGCCATGATTCGACGCAGACTGCCGCTCTTTGTCGCGGGCCTCCTCGCTCTCTTCGCGGGCGGGGCGCGCGGCCAGTCGCCCTTTCAAGGGCTGGAATCCGAAGCCCGCCTGGCCGGTCCGCCGGCTTGGCTCAAAGAAGGCGTTCGCCTCACCTACCGCGTCTCGGGCTCCGGTCAGAGCTTGTCCGGGCCTCGGCGGGGCGGCGCTTCGGTCGGGCTGGCCCATGTCGACTTCACTTCCTTGGCCGAGGGCGCGGCTTCGGGAGTGGTCGTCTCGTGGGCGACGGTTCAACCGGCCCCCGGAGCCGCTGGAGGATGGGTTCCCACGACCACGAACGGCTTTACGGGTCCCGCCGGCTGCGGTGAGTTCTGGGCCCACCCCGAAGTGCTTCGGCGGGCGGCCGAGTACCTGACCGGGAGTCCCGGCTGGGAGGTCCAGAGGGGGCCTTTCGAAGGCGGGGGGCGCAAAGTCGAAGCGGTCTCCTTCACCCGCCAGGGGGATGAAGGGCTGTCGATCTCCCGCTTCGTCTACGAAGCCGAGACGGGCCTGGCGCTTCTCATCGACAAGTCCAGCCGGACCCAAATCCGGGGCGATTGGCAGACGCTGGCCGTCTTCGAGTATCTCGGCCGCCGCGAGCGCAAGCTGCCTTGGATCGAGGGGCGGCCGCCGTCTTGGCTGGGCAAGTGCCGCCGCCTCGTCTTCGAGGGCCGGCGGGTGACCGCCGTTCCGGGCTCGCCCGAATACGCCAACCCGGCCCGCTCGGTCTTCGAGATCAGCGGTCACGGCCTCAACTGCCTGTTCGGGCGGCAGAGCGTGGAGCAGCAGGGGAGCGGACCGGGCCAGCCCGTGTTCATGGTCTCGGGGGGCAGCGGAACCGGTGGGTTTTGGCTCCCGCCCCTGGCCTTGCGGGAGATCGACCGCGCTTTCAGCGGGACCGAGATGGAGATCGACGCCGATCCCTGGACGGGGGCCAGGACCGCGATCGTCTTCAAGGGCCAGGCGCCGCACGGCCGAAACGTGATCACGGTCCTCGATCAGACGCCCGCCTATCGGAGCTGGTCCGATTACGAGATCGAGACCGGCATTCTGGTCCACATGACCACCCAGGTCTATGCCCTCTACTCGACGATCCAATTCTGGTTCACGGGCTGGGAGGGACGGCCATGAGGCGGCTGGCGCCCGTCCTGGCCGCGGCCGTCGCCTTCGGCGCCGGGCTCGGCGCCCTCCCGGCGTCGGCCCAGACGCCCGCTGCCCCGCCCGCCGCCGCGAAGCTGCGGGCGATAGGCCCTCCGTCCGAGGATCCGGCCCGCCTTTGGACGGTCCTCGTCCACATGAACGGCGACAACGACCTGGAGAAGGAGGCCATGGCCGATCTCAACGAGATCGAAGCCGGGCTGCCGGCCTCGGGGGTCGAAGTCATCGTCCTGGTCGATCGCTGCGCCGGCTTCGACAAGACCGAAGGCGACTGGACGGAAGCCCGCCTTCTCCGGCTCCGGCGCGACGGAGACAAGTCCGCCCTCGCCTCGACCGTCCTAGCCCGCCTGGGCGAGATCGACATGGCGGATCCCGAGATTCTCGCGGCCTTCCTCGAGGGGGCCTTCAAGGCCTTTCCCGCCCGCCGGCGAATGCTGGTGATGTGGGATCACGGCAGCGGCTGGGCTTCGCTGTCCAACGACCACGACGACGGACGCGGCAAGGGCAGCCACATGACCCTGCCCGGACTGGGCCGGGCCGTGCGCCGGGGGCTGGAAGGCGCGGGCTTGGCCAAGCTCGGCCTGATCGGCTTCGACATGTGTCTCATGGGTCAGCTGGAGACGGCGGTCGAGATCGGCGGCATGGCCGAGGTCATGGTCGCCTCGGAGAACATGGAGCCGGGAGCGGGCTGGCCCTACGATGCCATCCTGCCTTTGTTGGCCGACCCCGCGAAGGGTCCACTGGAGGCCGGCCGTGGCATCGTCGAAGCCTTCGATCAATTCTATGACGCGCGCGAAGACCGCGGGACCACGCTCGCTGCGATGGACCTCTCCGCCCTGGATCCCTTCCTCCGAGCGTTGGACGGGCTGCTGGCCGGCCTGGAAAAGGGCCTGGAGGCTTCCTGGAGCCCCATCACCCGGGCCTTCTTCTTCTCGGAGTCCTATGCCTCGCGACTCGATTACCTGCGCGGGCCGACGGGGCTCAACAGCCTGGACCTGATGGACATGATGCGGCGGATCCGGCGGGCCGTGCAGCCGTTCCCGGCCGAAGAAGCCTTCCAAGCCTTCCAGGCCGCCTTTAGCCGCCTTGTCCCTCTGTCGCGGAGCAATGCGGATCGCCGCCTGTCGCAGGGCCTGGCCGTCTACGCTCCGGTCCGGTCCACGTCGGTCGCTCCCGGCTACGACGAGCTTCGGCTGGGCCGGGTCAGCCGCTGGCCGGCCTTCTTGTCCGCCGTCTACGCGCGCCAGGACGCCGACAAGTCCGAAGCCGCCCTGTCGGGCCTTCGCCTGGTCGACGGGCAAGGGCGCGATGTCGAGGCCGCCGTGCCCCTGGCCGGGCACTTCTTCAAAGCCCGCATCGAAGGCCGCAACATCGCCTGGACGTGGATCTTCGACGGCTCCCTGGATGAGGCCGGCGGCGAGACGACCATCCTGTCCAAGACCATCCTGACCGATCCCGAATGGCTGGCCAAGTACGAGAAAGCCCGGGCCGACGCGGTCCGGGAGACCGACTTGGACATGCTCGTCTACAAGGACGGGGCCACGGACGTGTCCTCCGAGTTCGAAGGCCTGCGGATCCTGCTGACCAACGGACGGGAAAGGAGCGGCGGCACGGTCGATGTCAGCAGCATCCAGCGGGACGACCACTTCGTCTTCCGGGCCCGGATCTCCCACTCGAGCTTCGGCTCCGAGCCCGTCGAGGCCCTGCTGTTCCTGGACCGGGCATGGTTCGAGGTGGTCAGGATCGAGACCCGGGCCAAGACGGACTCCGGCGCCTACGTCTACCGCGAGATCGACTTGGACAAGCTGCCGGCCGAGACCCTGATCACGCCCCTCCACGAAGTCGTCGATAAGGACGGGAAGATGCGGTACGTCCCCTCCCGGCCCCTGGCTTGGCGGGAAGGGCTCGGCATCAGCCTGGAGCCGATGGCCGCCGGGACGTACCGGGCCCTGCTTTCGATCGAGACCCTCAACGGGCGGCGAAGCCGGATCGGATTCCGCTACAACGTGGCCGAGAATAAGGATCTCGCGGCCCTGATGGGGAGCTGGGCCGGCTTCAAGCCCGAGCATCTGGTCGGGAGCTGGGATCTCCTCCTGCCCGGCCCGGACGGCAAGGACGCGCCGTCCGGAAGGGCGGCCCAAGTCGCGGCGACCGGACAGGACGGACTCTACGAAGTCCAAGTCTTCGATAAGGCCAAGCCCGAGGATCGCGAGGACCAGTTCTGGAAGCTCGATCTGAGCGGCTTGCCGAATATCCGCTTCATCCGCCGGGAGGGCGGCTGGGCCGCGGGGGCCATCATCTGCCCGGCCGTTCTGGACGTGGTCGACGGGCAAGCCCGGCTGCAGACCAAGATGCTGTCGCTTGGCGGAGCCGTCTGGACCTGGCGCAAGACCGACGGGCCGGCCGTGCCGGCCCTTCCCGGCGGAGCCGGACAGGACAAGGATCGGCCCCGCTTTCAGCCGGTGCCGACGCCGGACCCGACGCCGCTCCGCATCCGCTGAGGGCGCGGGGGATTGACGGGGCCCGGTTTTTCCGATATGGGAGATGCTTCGAGATCACAAGGAGTCCATTCCATGACCAAGATCGGCATCGTCATCTGCGGCCGCTATCAGAGCTGCGGCGGCGGCAAATGCTTCCGGGCCCTGCGGGAGCGGGTCGGCGCCTTCGCCCGCTACCCCAAGGAGGAGTCCGTCGAGATCGTCGGCTATTCCCACTGCGGCGGCTGCCCGGGCGGAAACGTCGAGTACGTGCCTGAGGAGATGAAGAAGAACGGCGCCCAGGTCATCCACCTGGCCACGGGCCTGGTGGTCGGCTATCCGCCCTGTCCGAACCTGCGACGATTCAAGGAATTCATCGAGACCAAGTACGGCCTGCCCGTGGTCGTCGGTACCCACCCCATTCCGCTCAAGTACATGACGGCCCACGAGAAGCTGTCCTTCTGGAAGACGGCCGAGATGCAGGCCGTGGCCGGAGATCTCATGGCCGAGAGCCGCGAGATCATGGAAGCCTATAACTAGGCCGCGCGAGAGCCCATGAGCGCCCCCTCTCGCCCCGGCGACGCAAAGACCGCCACCTTGGCCGTTCACGGCGGGCACGGCCCCGATCCGCTCTACGGCGGCGTGTCCATGCCCATCTACCAGTCCTCGACCTTCGCCTTCCAAGACGCCGAACAGGGCGCGGCCCGCTTCGCCGGGACCGAGGAGGGCTACATCTACACCCGGCTCGGCAATCCGACGATCAGGGCCCTGGAGGACGCCGTGGCCGGCCTGGAGCATGGCTTCCGCGGCCTGGGGACCGCCTCCGGGATGGCCGCCGTGACCGTGGCCTATATGGCTTTCCTCGGCCGCGGCGACCACATGATCGGCACCGACGCGGTCTACGGTCCGTCGCGCACCCTCATGGAGACGGAGTTCTCCCGCTTCGGCATCGCCTGCGACTTCGTCGACACGTCCGACCTCGAGGCCGTGCGGAGCCGGCTCCGCCCCGAGACCAAGCTCCTGTTCGTCGAGACGCCGGCCAATCCGACCATGGCCGTCAGCGACTTGGCCGCCTGCGCGGCCTTGGCCCGGGAGAAGGGCCTCGTCATGGTCGTGGACAACACCTTCGCCAGCCCGGTCCTTCAGAACCCCCTGGATCTGGGCGCCGACGTCGTCCTCCACAGCCTGACCAAATTCCTCAACGGCCACAGCGACGTGGTCGGCGGCATCCTGGTGGCCAAGACGGAGGAGCGCTTCAAGAGGCTGCAAAAAGTGCTCCGCCTGCATGGCGGGACGATGGATCCCCACCAGGCCTGGCTGGTCCTGCGGGGCGTCAAGACCCTGGTCCTGCGGGTCGAGCGCAGCCAGGAGAACGCCGCCGCGCTGGCCCGTTTTCTGGAAGCCCACCCCAAAGTGGCCTGGGTTCGCTACCCGGGTCTTTCGAGCCACCCCCAGCACGCCTTGGCCGCCCGCCAGATGAAGGGCTTCGGCTCGCTGATCTCCTTCGGCTTGAAGGGAGGCTTCGAGGCCGGCCGGCGCCTGATCGATTCCGTCCGGCTGTCCGTCCTGGCCGTCTCGCTGGGCGGGATCGAGTCGCTGATCCAGCACCCGGCCAGCATGACCCACGCCGGCGTGCCCCGCGAGGACCGGCTGAAGGCCGGCGTCACGGACGACCTGATCCGCTTCTCGGCCGGGATCGAGGACATCCGGGATCTGCGGGCCGACTTCGAGCAGGCCCTGGACAAGGCCTGACGCCTGCGACGGAGCGCTGAAGCGGCCTGCCGCCGGAAACGCGAGGGACGGGATCTCTCTCTGGACGGGAAAGGACGAATGAGCCGGAAGCCGAAATCCTCCGCTTCTCGGGTCCCCGTCCGGCATCCGACCGAGGCGATCCTCGAGAGTATCTCGGACGGAGTCTTCACGGTCGATTCGAACTGGCGCATCACGTCCTTCAACCGGGCGGCGGAGAAGATCACGGGAATTCCCCGCCGGCAGGCTCTCGGGCATCTCTGCTCGGAAGTCTTCCGGTCCAGCATGTGCGCGGAGGATTGCGCCCTGCGGCGGACGCTGAAGACCGGCCGCGACATCATCGGCCGATCGGGCTATATCATCGATGTCCGCGGAGCCCGCATTCCCATCAGCCTGTCCACCGCCGTGCTGCGCGGCGCGGACGGCCGGGTGGAGGGCGGGGCCGAGACCTTCCGCGACCTGTCCGAGGTAGAGGCCTTGCGCTCGGAGCTGGAGGACAAATATCGGGCCGGCGATCTGCGCAGCCGAAGCCCGCTGATGCAAAGGGTCTTCGACGTTCTGCCGGCCGTGGCCTCCAGTCCGAGCACCGTCTTGCTGCTGGGCGAGACCGGGACCGGCAAGGAGCTGGCCGCGCGGACGATCCACGGACTCAGCCCGCGCAACCGGGGGCCGTTCGCGGCCGTGAATTGCGGGGCTTTCCCCGACACGCTTCTCGAATCCGAATTGTTCGGCTACAAGGCCGGGGCCTTCACCGGGGCCGATCGGGATAAGCCGGGCCGCTTCGCCCAGGCCAAGGGCGGAACGCTCTTCCTCGACGAGATCGGGGATGTCAGCCCGGCCTTGCAAGTCCGGCTCTTGCGCTTCCTCCAAGACCGTGTCTACGAGCCCCTGGGATCGACCCATTCGGAAAAGGCCGATGTCCGGATTATCGCCGCCACGCACAGGGATCTGGCCGAGCTGATGCGGCGCGGGGAGTTTCGGGAGGACCTCTACTACCGCCTGAATGTGGTCCGCCTGGAGCTGCCGCCGCTCCGTCGCCGCAAGGAGGACATCCCGCTCCTTGTCCGGGAGTTCATAGAACAGTTCAACCGGCTCCAGGCCAAACACGTGTCGGGGATCGCGCCGGAAGCTCTTTCGCTCCTGCTGGGCCACGATTGGCCCGGCAACATCCGCGAGCTGGAAAACGTCATCGAGCGTTCCTTCATCCTTTGCCGCGAGGGGATCATCGGCCTCGCGCATCTGCCCGAAGAGCTGACGGCGGCCGGACGAACCTGGACAGGTCCGGGCATCCGCTCCGCCCACGACGATCTCGACGTCCGGGCCATCCGTTCCGCACTGGAGCGGCACGGCTTCAGCCGGACGGCCGCGGCGAGGGATCTGGGGATTCACAAGACGACGCTGTTCCGGCGGATGAAGAGGTTGGGGATTCGCCCGCCCGAGCGGGACGGTCGTTCCGCCCGGGGAAAATAATAGTAGCGATAACGCAACTCTAATTTTTCATTGAATTGCTTCAACGCCATTATGCGGGGTTTCGCCCCGCGTCAGCTATGTTCCTGTAAAATTATTATAATCAATAATAAACTGGCGGTATGCAATTCTTCGGCGGGGTGGCACAAGAATTGCAATTATGACAGGCGTGAGCATGATGAGGAGTCGCCCATCGAGAACAGCCTTCGCCCATTGGGACGGACGCGTCGCTCCGGTGTTCGACGTGGCCAAGAGCGTCCTCGTTGTCGAGTTCGAAGGAGACAGGCTCTTGTCCGAGACGGAGGCCCGGATGCCTCCGGATTCCCTGGCCGGAAAGGCGGCCACCCTGGGCCGGCTCGGGGTCGAGACTCTTGTCTGCGGGGCGATCTCCAGGATCCTGCTCGAGATCATTGCCGCCCGGGGCATCCGGATTTTCCCCTTTGTAGCCGGAGAGCTGAAGACGGTCGTCCGGGCTTGGCTCGGCGGCGGATTGTCCGGCCCATCGTTTCGGATGCCCGGCTGCGGCAGCAGCGCGGGAGACTGGCGGGGCAGGGGCCGGGCCGGGAGCGGCTCCGGGGAGGTTTCCATGATCGGACGCGGAGCGAGAGGCGGCGGACGCGGACGGAGCGCCGGAGGGGGCTTGGGCCGTGGGGGCGGCTTCAGGGCGGCGGGAGTCGGCGGCGTCTGTGTCTGTCCGAAGTGCGGCCGGCGCGAAGCGCACCAGAGGGGCATCCCATGCGTGCTGAGGACGTGCCCGCAGTGCGGCACGGCCATGGTCAGGGAATGAATCGAATCGTTATAAGGAGAGATCAAAATGCCTAGAGGAGACGGTACGGGCCCCCGCGGGATGGGGCCGATGTCGGGACGGGCCGCCGGATACTGCGCCGGATATGGGCGGCCGGGCTTCGTCCATTCGGGCTTCGGCCGCGTCCGAGGCCTCGGAATGGGCTGGGGCCGCGGGTTCCGGGGACGGGATATCGGTGCTCGGGGACGCTTGGGCTGGGCTTCGGCTTGGCCGCCCGCCTTTCCCGATCTGCGGCCCTTGAGCTGGCCGGAGAAGAGCGCTCAGCGCCTCGACGAGAGCGAGGAGAAGAGGATTCTCAAGAACCAGCTGGAGTCTCTGGACATCGAGATTTCGGCGATCCGCAAAAGGCTGTCCGAGATCGATCAAGGCGGCGCGGCGGAAACCGGAGACGCGAAGTGAAGGCCGCCTTCCCGGTCACGGGCGACGATCTGAGCTCACCCTTGGATGGGCGGTTCGGGCGAGCTGCCAAGATGCTCATCCTTGATCTGGAGGGAGGAGGCTTCGAGATCATCGACAACGCGAAGAGCCTGGATGCGGTTCAGGGCGCCGGAATCCAGTCGGCCGAAGCCGTCGTCCGTTCGGGAGCCGGAATCCTGATGACCGGGCACTGCGGGCCCAAGGCTTTCCGGGTTCTGCGGGCGGCCGGGGTCAAGGTCTACCTGACTCAGGCGCCGACCGTCGCCGTCGCCCTGGAGGAGTATCGGGCCGGCCGCCTCGTCGAAGCATCGGGCTCGGACGTCGAAGGCCACTGGGCTTGAGCCGGCCTTGATCCTGGCCATCGCCTCGGGCAAAGGCGGCACGGGCAAGACAACGCTGGCGGTGAACCTGGCCTGCGTTTTTGGGCCCGGGGTGCGTCTGCTGGACTGCGATGTCGAGGAGCCCAATGCCGGACTGTTCCTCGGGGGGGAGACCGAGGCCGCGGAAGCCGTGACGATTCTAATTCCCCAAGTCGACGAATCCCTCTGCGACGGCTGCGGCGAGTGCGGGCGGTTTTGCCGCTACAGGGCCATCGTCTCTTTCGGGGCCGTTCCGATCGTCTTTCCCGAGATGTGCCATGGTTGCGGCGGATGTGCCCGCGTCTGTCCCCGGGGGGCCATTCGCGAGGCGGAACGGCGCATCGGCGTCATCGAGAGGCTGCGGGCCGGGGCGGTGACCCTCGTCCAGGGGCGCCTCGACGTGGGCGGAGTCCTGGTCCCTCCCTTGATTCGGGCCGTCCGGGCGCACGCGGCGGGGCCGGGGCCGGTCATCATCGACGCCCCGCCCGGGACGTCCTGCCCCGTGATCGCGGCCGTCCGCGGCTGCGATTTCCTCCTCCTGGTCACGGAGCCGACCCCCTTCGGGCTGCACGATTTGACCCTGGCGGTAGAGACCGCGCGGGCCCTCGGACGGCCTTTCGGGCTCGTCGTCAACCGGGTTGGGATCGGCGACGAGAGGGTGCATGCCTACGCCCGGCGTGAGAATATCCCCGTCCTTTTGGACATTCCTGATGACCGCAAAATCGCCGAGGCCTATGCCCGGGGCCGGCTGATCATCGAGGCCTGCCCCGAATATGAGCCCCTTTTCCGGAGCCTGGCCGCGAAGATCCGCGACATCCGCGGGAAGGAGTCCGCCCATGCTGACGTATGAATACGAGTGCGGGGCTTGCGGAAGCCGATTCGAGCGGCGGCAAGCCATGACCGAGGCGCCGGAGACGACTTGCCCGGACTGCGGCGGTCCCGTGCGCCGCGTCGTCAGCGGCGGATGGGGCTTTTTGGTGAAGGAGCCCGGCCCCGCACGCGGCACGGAGAGAGGCGCCGGATGCTCCCGCGAGACGACCGGCCGGACCTGCTGCGGCCGGGACGAGAGGTGCGATAAGCCTCCCTGTGGAGGGCGGTCATGAACGCCTTCCGGCACGTATATGGGCCGGTTCCCTCGCGGCGATTGGGGCGCTCGCTGGGCGTCGATATCGTTCCCTTCAAGGTCTGTCCCTACGATTGCGTGTATTGCCAGCTGGGGCGGACCACGGAGCGGACGGCCGCCCGCCGCGAATTCGTGCCCTTGGACGGCATCCTGGCCGAGCTGGAGCGCAAGCTCGCCGTCGGGCCGGCTCCCGATTACATCAGCCTCTCGGGATCCGGCGAGCCGACCCTCTACAGCCGGGCGGGCGAGCTGCTGCGCGGAATCAAAAAGCTGACCGGCGTCCCGACGGCCGTCCTGACCAATGGCGCTCTGCTCTGGCGGGACGATGTCCGGGAGGATCTGGAGGCCGCCGATCTGGTCCTGCCCTCGCTGGACGCGGGCGATGAAGGCATGTTCAAGTACGTCAACCGGCCCTGCGGGGAGATCGACTTCGATCGCATGGTGGATGGCCTGGAGGCCTTCACGCGGGACTTCCGCGGCAAGGTCTGGCTGGAGGTGATGCTCCTGGGGGGGGTGACCGGTCTGCCGGCGGAGGCCCGGAAGATCTCCGCCCTCAGCCGGCGCATCGCGCCGGCCCGGATCCAGCTGAACACGGTCTCGCGCCCGCCGGCCGAGGAATTCGCCTTCCCGGTCCCGCCGGAGGAGATGCGGGACTTGGCTCGGCTCTTCCCCGGAGCGGTCGAGGTCATCAGCCCGACCGGACCGAGCCCCGCCGCGGAGGCCCAAGCGCGCCGGCCCGAGGACGGGGAGATTTTGGAGCTGGTTCGCCGACGTCCCTGCACCGCGGCGGACGTGGCGGGCGGGCTGGGCCTCCATCTGACGGAGGCGCTGAAGGCGCTGGACTCGATGCGGGGCCAGGGGCTCCTGAAAACGACCGTCAGCGGCGGCCGGACCTTCTACATTCCGGGGGGCGAGGTGTGAGAGAGCTGGCGATCATCAGCGGCAAGGGCGGGACGGGCAAGACCAGCCTGGCGGCGTCCTTGGCCGTCCTGGCTCCCCGTCCTGTCGTCGCCGACTGTGACGTGGACGCCGCGGACCTGCACCTGGTGTTGGCGCCGGTCGCGCGCGAGCGGTATGACTTCGTCGGCGGCCGCAAGGCGACGATCCGGGAGAGCGACTGCACCGGTTGCGGAGTTTGCCTCTCGGTCTGCCGTTTCGACGCCGTAGCCCGGCTCTCCCGGGACGACGGCCAGCCGTCCCTCGCCGGGGCGCCCCTGGATTGCCGTCTCTGCGATTACTGCAAGCGGACCTGTTCGGTGCGGACGGACAGCCTGATCAGGGAGATGGAGGCCTCCGCCGGCTATTCCGAACGGGACAGGTTCCTGATCGATCCCGCGGCTTGCGAGGGCTGCGGCGTGTGTGTTCGCTTCTGCCCGGCCGGGGCTATTGATTTTCCCGAGGTCCGATGCGGGGAATGGATGGTCTCGGAGACGCGCTGCGGGCCGATGGTCCACGCCCGTCTCGGGATCGCGGCCGAGAATTCGGGCAAGCTCGTCTCCCTGGTCCGCCGGGAAGCCCGCCGAGTCGCGGAGACCGAAGGGCGGGATTGGGTCATCGTCGACGGGCCGCCGGGCATCGGCTGCCCGGTCATCGCCTCCGTCACGGGCGCCGACATGATCCTGGTCGTCACCGAGCCGACCGTCTCGGGCGAACACGACCTGGAGAGGGTTCTGTCCCTGGCTCGCCACTTCCAATTGCCGTCGGCGGTCTGCGTCAATAAATGGGACCTCGACGCCGCGGGTGCGAACCGCATCGAGGCCCTGGCCCGCCGCTCCGGAGCCAGGATCGCGGGCCGGATCCGCTACGACGCCGCGGTCAGCCGGGCTCAGATCCGGGAGCTGGCCGTCGTGGAAACCGACGCCCCCTGCGCCGGAGATATTCGGAAGATATGGAGTTTTTTGGAACAGGAGATGAAGCCATGAAATCCAAAGCGAGAGACGCCGCCGCCCCCGAAACGCCGGCGGGACAGGTTGCGGACGATGAGGACCGCCGAAAGGTCGAGGCCCGCATGGCCCGGATCAAGCACAAGATCGTCGTCTTGTCGGGCAAGGGAGGGGTCGGCAAGAGCATGGTGGCCGTCAACCTGGCCGCCGCCGCGGCTTCAGGGGGGCTCCGGGTCGGCCTTCTGGATGTCGATATCCACGGGCCCAGCCTCCCGGTCCTGTTGGGCCTGGAGGGAAAGACGGTTCGGGGGAGCGAGGACGGCCTGGTGCCCGTGGAGTGCGCGGGGCTCAAGGTCATGTCCATCGGCTTCCTGCTGCAAAGCCGGGACGACGCCGTGATCTGGCGCGGCCCGATGAAGATGAACGTCATCCGGCAGTTCCTCCAGGACGTCGCCTGGGGCGACCTGGATGTCCTGGTCATCGATTCGCCTCCGGGAACCGGAGACGAGCCGCTTTCCGTCTGCCAGCTTATCGAGGGCCTGGACGGAGCCGTGATCGTGACGACGCCGCAGCGGGTCGCCGCGGCGGACGTGCGCAAGTCCATTTCCTTCTGCGGCCGGCTCGGCGTGCCGGTGCTCGGCGTCGTCGAGAACATGAGCGGCTTCGCCTGTCCCCACTGCGGGACTGTGACCCAGATCTGGCCGTCGGGGCCGGGGCGGGCCATGGCCGAGGATATGAAGGTGCCCTTCCTCGGGTCCATCCCCCTGGATCCCGAGATCGCCCGCCTCGGCGATGCGGGGCAAGCCCATCAGGGACGGCATGCCGCCGCGGTCCTGGGGGCGGTCCTCCAGCGGTTGGCGTCGGCGGTTCCCGCGGCCGGGAAGACTGAAGACCGAGATCGGCCCGTCAGAATCGTCATCCCGCTGGCCGGCGGGAAGCTCGCTTCGCACTTCGGACATTGCGAGCGGTTCGCTTTGGTCGATGCGGACGCGGCGAGTCGGGCCATCACCAGGCGCGAGGATATTGAGGCGCCGCCGCACGAGCCGGGGCTTCTTCCGGCCTGGCTGGCGGAGCGGGGGGCCACCGTGATCATCGCCGGCGGCATGGGGAGCCGCGCCCAGGGGCTTTTCACCCAGCAGGGGATCAAGGTCTTCATCGGGGCGCCCGTGGAGACGCCCGAGCGCCTGGCCGCCGATTTCCTGTCGGGGACTCTGCCCTCGGGCGAGAACATTTGCGATCATTGAAGAGCGGAAGATGACGCGGACGGACAGGAGATTCATTGTCGACGCACTCCTTTTTGCCTGCCTGGGAGGCCTGGTCGGCATCGGCCCTCTGATGGGCTTCGGGCTGGCCGAAGGTCCGGCTAGAGGATAGACTGGCAGTCTGTATCGTCGTTTTCAGATGCCCGCCGAGCCCTCGCGCCTCGCCCGGGGAGGAGCGCCGGGCGCGATGGGGGCCTGCCTGTTCCCATCGCGACGAAAGGAAATGGGATGGTCTTGAATTTCCGCCGCGCTTCGGCAATCCGCGGGAATATCCGGGCTCCGCTCGCTTGGGCCGCCGCCCTGCTCGTCTGGGCAGGGTCCCTTTCGGCCGCCGATGTCATAGCCGGCCGGGTCGTCGCGGCCGAAGACGGCCGGCCCTTGGCCGGGGCCCTCGTCACCCTGAGCGGCGGGGCATCCGCCGCGGCCGCAGCCGCCAGGACCGACGCGCAAGGCCGCTTCCGCCTGGATGTTCCCGCCGGTCCCGGGATTGTCCTGCTCGTCCGGCGCGACGGCTTCGCCGAGTCCTCGGTCCCGGCCCTGCCGGGCGCGGACCTCGTCGTCCGCCTGACTGCCGACCCGTCCGCCTTCCTGCCTTCCCGGGAAGTCGTGGTCGAGGCGACGGGTCTCGACCGCCCCGGCTTCGAGCTTCCCTACGCCGGGCGGACTCTACCCCGCGAGCGTCTGCTGGATGGCGGCGCCGAGGCGCTCAACGAGGTCGTGGCCGACGTTCCAGGCCTGTCTTTCCTGGGCGGCGGATTCTACTCCGCTCCGGCTCTGCGCGGCCTGGCCCGCAACCGCCTGGTTTTGCTCGTGGACGGGATCCGGACCGCCTCCATCCGAACGATCGGCGGCCACCTCGGCTTCATTCATCCCTTCGCGGTGGAAGCGGTGCAGGTGGTCAAGGGGCCTTTCTCCACGGTCTACGGCCACGATGCCATGGCCGGCGTCCTTCAGATCGACACCCTTCGTTTCGCCCCGGAAGCGGAAGGGTTTTCCGTCCGGGGCGGGGCGACAGCCGGCTACCAGTCCGCTGCCTCCGGCTCCGATGCGGCCTTCCATCTCGAAGGCGGGACGAGGACGGCCTCCTTCCTCGTCTCCTACGGCAGAACGGCGGCCGAGGACTACCGGATGGGCGGGGGCGAGATCCTGCCCCAGTCGGGCTTCCGTCTGGCCTCGATCCTGGCCAAGGGCGAGCTCAGCCCGGCCGCCGGGCACCGCCTGGAGCTTCTTTACCTGCGGACGGACGGGACGGACATCGGCAAGGCCAGCGGCGATCCGGCCATTGTCAACCGCCATCCGTCCGAGAGAAACGAGATCGCCGCTTTGACCTATGAGTGGCGGCCCAACGGCCCGGTCTTCAACTCCCTGGAGGCCAAGCTTTCGCTCGGCCGCTTCGACTTGGCCTCCGACTTCCGGACCCTGACGGCTTCCCGGACGGTCCAGAGCCTGCGCGACATGGGCGAGGACGACTTCGGGATCCTCGTTCGGGCGGGATTCTTACCCTCTTCCCGTTTGGTCGTTTTCGCGGGCCTGGACGGGTACTTCCAGGAGCGACAGAGCATTACAGGCATCAAGAATATCTACCTCCCGGGTCAGGATTCGCCCGCCTCCTCATCGCACTTGAACGAGGTGCCCTTGGCCGCCACCCGTGACGCCGGCCTGTTCACCCAGGGAACGTGGTCCGCCGCGGAGCGATGGGACATCATCTTCGGAGCCCGGGTCGACTTTCCCTACGAGCGGGCCGCCCTTGCGGACGGCGTCCAGGTCCGCCGCTTCGATCCCGAGCTCAACGGCAACCTGGGCCTGCTCTACAAGATGGGATCGAATCTGCGGCTGGGCGCCAACGTCGGAACCGCCTTCCGCCTGCCGACGCCCAAGGACCGCTTTTTCGTCGGTCAGACGCCGCAGGGGGTCAACATCGGGAATCCCGACCTGGTTCCCGAGCACAGTCTGAACGCCGACCTGGTTCTCAAATACCGCTCGGAGGCGTTCAGCCCCCTGAGCTTCGAGGCCTCGCTGGCCGGGTTCATCAACCGGCTGCGCGACCTCATCGTCATCAAGTGGGACAAGCCCACCGGCGACCGGGTCGGGGCTTTCGCCAACGCCGGCCGCTCGGAGATCTACGGCTTGGAGGCGGACGCCGCCCTGGCCTGGGAGAAAGGCTGGACCCTCCAGGGGACGATCACGGCCCTGGGCGCCGCGGTCCACGGCAACGACGAAGTCATGGACGATCTGCCTCCCGTGCAGGGGCGGCTGAGCCTGCGCCGAACGCTGGCCGCCGGCAGAGGGTGGCTCGGGATCGATGTGCGAGGCGCCGTCGCCGAGCGGCGCACTTCGGCGGGGGACATCCCGGCACCGGCCTGGCTGGTCGCGGACCTGGCAGCGGGCTGGCGCCTGGGACGTTCTTGGACGGCGCGGCTCTCCATGGATAACCTTTTCGACGCGTCCTACCGGGAATACTTCGATCTGCCCCTCTTGCGCCGCCAAGGGCGGGGGATCGATTTGACGCTTATGGTCGAGCTCTGAGGGCGGCCGGCCCCCCGGCGCGCCTCACTCGGCGTAGAGGGCGTCGATGATGTCCTTGTACTTCTTCTCGACGATGTTGCGCTTGATCTTGAGGGTCGGCGTGACCTCGTTCTCGCCGATCTCGAAGTCCTTGTCCAGGACGGCGATCTTCTTGATCCGCTCGTAGGCGGCCAAGTCGGGCGTGGCCGCCTCGACCTGCTCCAACAGGTAGGCCGAGACCTCCGGCTTGCGGCAGAGGTCGGCCCGGCTCTCGAAGGCCAGGCCCCGGCCCCGGGCCCAGGCCTCCAGGCGCTCAAAGTCCGGCACGACCAGGGCGGCGATGAACTTGCGCTCGGCGCCCACGACGACGGCGCTGGAGAAGATCGGATTGGCCAGGATGCGGCTCTCGATCGGCTGCGGGGCGACGTTCTTGCCGCCCGAGGTCACGATGAGGTCCTTCTTGCGGTCGGTGATTGTCAGGTACCCGTCCTCGGACAGAACGCCGATATCGCCCGTGTGGAACCACCCCCCGGCCATGATCTCGCGGGTGGCGGCCTCGTTCTTGAAGTATCCCTTCATGACGTTGGCGCCGCGGGCCAGGATCTCGCCGTCCTCGGCGATGCGCAGGTCGACGCCGGGCATGGCCGTGCCGACCGTGCCGTAGCGGTATTTGACCAGGTTGTTGGCGGCCAGGACGGGGGACGTCTCGGTCAGGCCATAGCCGGCCAGGATGATCAGGCCCACGGCGTAGAAGAACTCCTGGATGTCGGCCGCGATGGGGGCCCCGCCGCAGACGAAGAAGCGGAAGCGGCCGCCGGTCTTGGCCAGGATCTTGGCGAAGACCAGCTTGCGGGCCAGCTTCAGCCGCAGGGCCAGGCCGCCCGGGATGGGGCGCCCCGAGATGGACAGCGCGGCGGCGGCCTTGCCGACCTTGACGCCCCAGAAGAAGATGGCCTTCTTGACGGCCGAGCCGGTCCGGACCTGGTCCATGACCCGGGCGTAGATCTTCTCGAAAAGCCGCGGCACGCTGATCATCATGGTCGGGCGCAGCTCGATCATGTTCTCGGCCACGGCGGCCACGTTCTCGGCGAAGGCGATCGAGCAGCCGTTGCTCAGGAAGAGGAAGGAGCCGGTCCTCTCCAGGACGTGGGAAAGGGGCAGAAACGACAGGATGACATCGCGGTCGTTGAAGGGGACGTGCTCGTTGAGGCTGTCGAGATTGGCCACGATGTTGCCGTGGCTGAGCATGACGCCCTTGGGGACGCCGGTCGTGCCCGAGGTGTAGATGATCGAGGCCAAGTCGTCCGGCCGGATGGCCTCGGCCATGGCGGCGAAGGCGGCGGGATCGGCCTTTTCGGCCTGCTCGCCCATAGCCGCGACCTCGGCCAAGGACAGTCCCAACGGGCCCAGCCCTTCGGAGGGGAGCGGGCCATGACCGAGATAGACGGCCTTCGCCAAGTGGGGCAGGCGGTCCCGGATGGCCATGACTTTTTCCCAAAGGACGCCGCCGGCGGAGATCAGGACGCGGGCTTCGGAGTCGTCGACGATGTAGCGGATCTGCTCGGCCGGCAGGGTCGGGAAGATCGGCACCGTGACGGCGCCGGCGCACATGATGGCGAAGTCGGCGATAATCCAGTCGGGACCGCTCTCGGCCAGCAGCACGGCCTTGTCGCCGGGGCGCAGGCCCAGGGCCCGCAGGCCGAGGGAGAAGCGTCGGACCCGGCGGCCGAACTCCTCGGTCGAGATCGCCTCCCAGCGGCCGTCGACCTTGTGCTTCAGCATCTCGGGCTTGGGGAAGGTCCGGGCGTTGTAAAGGAAGAGTCGGCCGAGAGTGGAATAGTGTTCGGACATGGAACTCTCCTCTCGCGGGCTGTCGGCTGGACGGATTATATCAAGGTTGTCCGGCCGGGAACAGCGATTCCCGGGCTGATCGCCGGGGCGTTTTTCCGCTCCGATTTCGGGTCAGCTGCCCAGCCGAAGTCTGGCGACAAGGCCGGTCTTGCCCACGGCCCACCCGGTTGACCCGTCGCGGGCCAGGGCCAGGGCGTGGAAGCCGGAGGGTCCGGGAATGGGCGTCCAGGTCCGCCCGTCGTCGAGCGAGAATTCCGACCCGGACGGGCCCACGGCCAGGGCCAGGGCGGGCGAGGATCCGGGGACGTAGGCGGCGCATTCGCGGAAGCCGCCCGGCCCGCGCTCCCCGGAGAGCGACCAGGAGGCGCCGCCGTCGGCGCTGAAGGCCGCGCACTTCTCGGCGGACGCTTCGCGGCGGTAGTCGCCTCCGACCACGATGCCCATCCGGGCGTCCCGGAAGGCGACCGAGTAGGCGCCGAAGGATGGCTGGCCCTGAAGAAGCGGCGAGGCCGTGACGATCCAGGTCCGGCCGCCGTCGCGGGTATGAAAGATGCGGGAGACCGAGCCCCCCGTGACGAAGCGGGCTTCGGCGGCGCTGCGGGCTTCGAGGCACGTGCCCGAGGCGGCGAATAATCCCTCGCCGTCCGCCGCGGCCGGGCGGCGCTCGGCCGGGAGCTCGCTCCAGGTCCGGCCGCCGTCGGAGGTGGTCAGGAGGAAGATACGGCCGCCGATCGCGTCGCCGACGGCCCAGCCGTCGTCCGGGCCGGAGAAATCGATGGCGTCGAGGAACATTCCGGCCGCGTCGTTGCGGTAGACTTCGGTCCAGCGGGCGCCGCCGTCTTCGGTCCGGAAGATGCGGGCCGGGCTGGCGATGCCCATGACGACGGCGGTCCGGGCGTCGAAGGCCTCGATGTCGCGGAAATCGACCGTATCGGCGCCCGCCACCTTGAGCACGGTCCAGGTTCGGCCGCCGTCGATCGTGCGGAGGACCGTCCCGGCGGCCCCGGAGGCCCAAGCCGTCTCCGCGTCGATCGCCGCGACGCCGCGCAGGCTGGCCATCGTGCCGCTCGATTGGACCTGCCAGGCCAGGATCGGGATGCGGGACGGCTTCTCGAGCTGGCGCGGAGCGGGCCCGGCGGCGGTCAGAAGAAGCGAAGACAGAACCGCCGCGACGAAACCGGCCGGAACGAGCCCCTTACTCTTGAAAGAGGGAGAAGGGATCATATCTGTCTCCTTTGTTCCATTGTAGCCGAGTCTCCGCCCCGACCCAAGCGAAGGGGAGAAGCGTTGAGGGGGCGACAGGTCGTTCGCCCTTTTTAGGGCCTAAGCTCCGGCCGGCCGGTTTATCCGCGGGAGGCGTTTATGCTAGATTGAGGACGCTTCGCGCCCGAAAGGAGAGAGCCATGCCCGCACGCCCGATCCGCAGATTCCGGTCTTTGATCATCCCCGGCATTCTGATAGCCGCGGCCTCCGCGGCTCTGCCCCTGGCCTCCGCGCCTGCCGAAGCCCTCAAGATCGAGGTCAAGCCGACCGTCCTCTTCGTCCAGGAGGGCGCCGCGCTCAAGCAGCGGATCGACCTAGTCATCGAGAGCGGAGCGGCTCAAGCCGCCGCCCTCATCCAGGTCAAGGGCGCCGGGAAGCCCCTGGAGTTCGAGGCCGGCGCCTTGAAGGCCGGGCGCAATCTGATCACCATCAACGTCCCCGAGATCGTCAAGGCCTCGCCGGCGACCTTTACGGTTACCGCGGGCAAGGACAGGGCGGTCAAGGCCCTGACCCTCTTCCCCCAGCGCAAGTGGACGATCTCCCTCCTGCCCCACAGCCACACCGATATCGGCTACACGGAGCTGCAAAGCCGGGTGGCCCGCAACCATCTCGAGTACCTGGACTCGGTGATCGAGTACTGCCAGGCTACCGACGGCTATCCCGAGGCGGCCCGCTTCCGCTGGAACATCGAGGTGGCCTGGGCCCTGGAGGGCTACCTCAGAAGCCGCCCGCCGGCCAAGGTCGAGGCCCTGATCGCGCTGCTCAAGTCGGGCCGGGTGGAGCTGTCGGCCTGGTACCTCAACCAGTCCGACGCCTTCGGCCACGAGGAGCTCATCCGCTCGGTGGAGACGGCCCGCCGGCTGAGCCGGCAATACGGCTTTCCGCTGCGGTCGGCCATGAACAACGACGTCACCGGCTTCAGCTGGGCGGCGCCGCAGGTCCTCAGCCAGGTGGGGGTCAAGTGGTTCGCCACCGGCATCAACGAGACCCGGTCGCGGGCCCCGCTGCGCCGGCCCAATCCGTTCTACTGGCAGTCGCCCGACGGCAGCAAGATCCTCCACTGGAACGGCGAGCACTATCTCTTCGCCAACTACGACCTGCTGGTCCACGAGGGCATCGAGAAGAGCTTCCCCAAGATCGTCGACTATCTGACCAAGCTGCAGGCGCGGGGGGATTACCCTTACGACCGGATCGCCTTCAACGTCAGCGGCTACGTCACCGACAACTGCCCGCCCAAGAAGGAGCTATCGGACCGGGTCAGGGAGTGGAACGCCCGCTGGGCCTACCCCCAGCTGCGGCTGTCGACCATGAGCGAGTTCTTTGAAGGCTTCGAGAAGGCCTACGCCAAGTCCATCCCGACGCACAAGCTGGGCTGGCCCGACTATTGGACCGACGGCATCGGCTCCACGGCCTTCGAGACGGGCCTGAACCGGATGGCCCACGCCGACATCGCGGCGGCCGAGCTGTGGTCGCTGGCGGCCAGCCTCCTGGACAAGAGCTTTGCCTACCCCGCCGAGGACCTCTGGGAAGCGTGGCGGCAGACGATGCTCTACGACGAGCACACCTGGGGGGCCCACAATTCCATCAGCGAGCCGGAGTCCGAGCTGGCCCGCGGGCAGTGGATGATCAAAGGCGGCTACGCCTACGCCGCCCGCGAGATGGCCAAGACCCTGGCTCAGAGAAGCCTGGGATCGATCATCAAGCGCATTCCCAACCCGGGAGCGTACGGCATGGCCGTCTTCAACCCGCTGTCCTGGGAGCGGACGGACATGGTCCGGGCCGCGCTGCCGCCGGCTCTGGTCGAGAAGAAGGGCAAGTTCAAGCTCTTCGAGAAGGCGAGCGGAGCGGAGATCTCCTATCAGATCGTCGACAAGGCGACCCTCCTCTTCCAGGCCACGGTGCCGCCGATGGGCTATGCGGTCTACACCATCACGCCCGACGCGGCCCCGGCGCCGCCGGCCCCGGGCGCGGTAGTGGGGAAGGGGACGATCGAGAACAGGTTCTACAAGGCGGTTATGGATCCCGTCACGGGCGGCTTGGCCAGCCTGGTCGACAAGCAGACCGGGGCCGAGCTGGTCGACGCCAAGTCCGGATGGACGCTGAACCAGTTCGTCTACGAGAACCCGGTCGGCGGGCGGGAGGCGGTGGACAACATGGCCAAGCGGGCCGAGTTCAAGCGCTACTCGCCCGTCGCGGCGTCGGCCAAGCCGGGACTGCAGGGGCCGGGGGCGTCCAGCCTGGTGGTGACGACCAAGGCCTTCCGCCATCCCGTGATCACGCAGGAGATCATCCTCTATGACGGCCTCAAGCGGGTCGACATCGTCAACACCCTGCATAAGGACGAGACGTACGATCCCGAGGCGGCCTACTTCGCCTTCCCGTTCAAGGTCGAGGGCGGCAAGATGCGCTTCGAGATCGCGAACGGCTCCATGGCCCCGGAGGCGGAGCAGCTGCCGGGGACGACCCGCGACTGGCACACCGTCCAGAGCTGGGTCGAGGCCGCCGGGCCGAAGGCGAGCGTCGTCTGGTCGCCGCTGGAGGCGCCGCTGGTCCAGTTCGGCGACATCAACACCGGCAAGTGGCTGAAGGCCCTGGAGCTGAAGAGCCCCTTCGTCTTCTCCTACGCCCTGAACAACCTGTGGATGACGAACTTCAAGGCCTCCCAGGGCGGCCGGCTCGTCTTCCGCTACTCTCTGACCAGCCGAGCCGGGGGATCGGACCCGGCCGCGGCCACGCGCTTCGGCTGGGAGTCGCAGGCGCCGCTGACGGCCGTCTGGCTGGCGGATAAGAACAAAGGCAACATGCCCGCGGCCAAGGCCGGCTTCTTCGCCGTCGACGCGCCCAACGTGGTCATCCAGGCCGTCGTGCCTTCCGACCGCTGGGGCGGGCTGTCGGTCCGCCTGCGCGAGGTGGCCGGCAAGGAGGGCCAGGTCCGGCTGACTTCGCCGCTGCTCTATGCCGACACGGTCACGTATTTCGTCGCCGACCTGGCCGAGAATCCGACCAACATGCAGAAGGTCGTGCCGGAGTCGATCTACATCCCCATCCGGCCCCACGGCATCCACACCGTCGTCATCCGGATGAACTGAACGAAAAAAAAGGGGCGCGGGAGGCCGCGCCCCGGGGGAAGGACGGAATGGGGAAGGCTTACTTCCTCTTTCGGATGTAGATGTTGCCGTTGAAGTTCTGAAGGGTCATCTCGGCTCCGCCGCCGTTGATGGTGCCGACGACGGCCCGCTCCAGGCTGACCCGGTACTTGCCGCCCTCGCGCCCGGCCGTCTTCTCGGGCTCGACGGGCAGGGACTTGAGGGCCAAGTCGAAGTCGGTGAAGACCTCGCCCATGGACGACTTGATCCGGAAGGAGGCCTTGGTCTCGGCCGGCAGGGTCACATCCACGTCGCCGTTGAAGGTGACGAAGGACATCGGCTTGCCGGAGGGCACCCGGGTGAAGACGACCTCGATGTCGCCCGAAGTCGACTCGGCCACCACCGGGCCGACCACGTTGGTCAGCTTGATGCCGCCCCCGGCGCTCTCGATCTCGATCCCGCCGGAGACGTTGGTCACGGTCACGCCGTCCAGATTGGCGCCGTCGATGCTCACTGAAGTGGAAGCCGGGACCTTGATGTCGAGGTCGTAGGCCTGCCGCCAGGACTCGACCTCCAGGGTCACGACGTTGTCTTCCTCCTCGACGGTCAGCCCCGAGCCGGCCAGCGGCACGGGCTTGAGGCCGGCGGCTTTCTCCTGCTTCTTCTTCTCGGCCTGCTCGTCGCCGAAGAAGGCCAGGGCTCCCGGCTTGGCCAGTTTGAGCGGGCGCGGCGAGGGAGCGACGACGGCGACTCCGGAAGAGGGTGCCGCAGCGGCTGGCGGGACGGGCGCCGCGGGCGCGCCGGGCTTGGCCCAGGCGACGGCCGGCCCGAAGGCGTCCTTCATGGACTTGGCCCGGGGCGTAGCCTCGACAATGATGTCCTTGCCCTCATAGCCGGAGACCTTAATCGAGCCGAACATCATGTCGAGCTCGATGGTGGCCGGCTGGCCGGGCTTGCTCAGGGGGACGACCAGCCGCTCGGGGGCGGCGGCCGGGTCGGCCGCGCCCATGGACCCGGCCGATGCGGCCGAGATCGCCAGGGCGGCCAGAAGGAAGGCGGGAATGCCGACGCGGAACAGGCTCTTTTTCGATTTCATGGGTTTCTCCTTAAGTGACTCACTTGGACTTGCGGATCAGGATGTCGCCGTTGAGGGTCTCGCAGCGGATGACCGGCCCGCCCCGGCCCACCCGCACGCCGGTGAAGCCCTCGCGGCGGAAGATCGTCCGGCCTTCGCGCTGCTCCCGGCGCAGGGGCTCGTCCGGCAGGCCGGCCATGGCGAAGTCGGACAGGGCCTCGCCCATCATCGACTTCAGCCGGAAGTCGGCGGCCAGCCCTTCGCGGAACGTCAGGTCCACGTCGCCGTTGACCGTCTTGAAGGCGCACTCGCCGCCCGGGTTGCGGGCGAACGCCGCCCTCAGGTCGCCGTTGACCGTGTCGGCCTTGCCGGCGCCGGCCAGGCCTTCCAGGGTCACTTTCCCGTTGACGTTGGAGACGTCGAAGCCGCCCTCGACGCCGCGCACGGCCACGTCGCCGTCGGTCACGGTCTTGAGCCCCAGCCGCGTCCGGCGGGGGACCTTGACGGTGAACTCGTACACCACGATGTAGCCCGGGTCGTTCCAGCGGGCCGTGCGCCGCCGCCGCTCCTCGTCGCGGAAGGGCCCGTCGACGAAGAGATCGACCGTGTTCCCC
>CAZKXI010000008.1:0-134573 GCA_964556755.1 uncultured Eubacteriales bacterium | reverse complement strand
GAAGGGGGGATTCGACGGCGTTTCGGGAAAGGTGCGGAGGGAGAGGGATTCGAACCCCCGTTCCGGGGACACCGGAAAGCGGTTTTCAAGACCGCCGCCTTCAACCACTCGGCCATCCCTCCGCGGCCCAGGTATCATACCGTTCCCCCCAACCCGCATCAACTCCGCGGATAGCGAACATCCCCCGGCTCATAGGGCTAACGACAGTCCTTTCGCCGGCCTCCCCCCGCCCGGAGCGCTGAGGATGGACGGCGAGGGGTTGAGCGTTTTTGACTTAGGTCAAGGCGTTCACAAGGGCCGGCCTTATAATAGCCTCTAAGAGGAGATCCCCATGAGAGAATCCAAGCCGGTGGACGCGAATCTCTTGGCCGCCACCCTGGACCTGGCCAAGCTGGTCGACTATCAGGAGGGCTCCGTCGTCAGTCGGGCCATCGTCGACAAGGACGTGGGCACAGTAACCGTCTTCGCCTTCGACAAGGGCCAGAAGCTCAGCACCCATTCCGCCCCCTACGACGCCCTGGTCCAGATCCTGGACGGCCACGGCCTGGTCGTGATCGAGGGTCAGGAGTTCCCCTTGAAGGCCGGCCAGTCGGTCATCATGCCGGCCGACAAGCCGCACTCCCTCCACGCCCATGAGCGGTTCAAGATGCTGCTGACGATGATTCGCGCCAAGTAGCGCAGAAGCTACTTGTCGATAATCGCCCGGCCGTCCATGTAAGGCCGCAGGGCCTCTGGGATGACGACGAACCCATCCTCGTCCTGGAAGTTCTCCATGATGGCCGCCACCGTCCGTCCCACGGCCAGTCCCGAGCCGTTGAGGGTGTGGACGATCTCCGGCTTGGCCTTGGGCTCGCGCCGGAAGCGGATGTTGGCCCGCCGGGCCTGGAAATCGCCGCAGTTGGAGCAGGACGAGATCTCCATGTAGCCGTTGCGCGACGGCATCCAGACCTCGATGTCGTAGGTCTTGCGGCTGGCGAAGCCCATATCGCCCGTGCAAAGAGTCACCACCCGGTAAGCCAGGCCCAGGCGCTTGAGGACTTCCTCGGCGCCGGCGGTCATCCACTCCAGCTCGTCGAAGGAGGTCTCGGGGAGCGAGAAGATCATCATCTCGACCTTGTTGAACTGATGCTGGCGGATGAGCCCGCGGACGTCCTTGCCGTAGGAGCCGGCCTCGCTGCGGAAGCAGGGCGTGTAGGCGGCGAAGCGTCGGGGCAGGATCGAGGCGTCGATGATCTCGTCGCGATAGTAGTTGGTCAGAGGCACCTCGGCCGTGGGCACCAGGTACCAGGGGTAATTCTCGAGCTTGAAGAGGTCCTGGGCGAACTTGGGCAGGTTGCCCGTGCCGGTCAGGCTGGTCTCGTTGGCGATGAAGGGGGGAAGGACCTCGGTGAAGCCGCGCTCGCGGGTGTGGATGTCGAGCATAAAGCTGATAAGGGCCCGCTCCAGGCGGGCCGCCGCGCCCAGGTAGACGGTGAAGCGGGCGCCGGTGATCTTGGAGGCCCGCTCGAAATCCAGAAGGCCGAGGTTGGTCCCGACGTCCCAATGGGCCAGGGGCTTGAAGTCGAAGACGGGCGGGGCGCCGACCCGGCGGACCTCGACGTTGCCGGAGGAATCGCGCCCGACCGGGACGGAGTCGTGGGGCGGATTGGGGATATTGAGCAGAGTCAGGCGGATCTTCTCGTCGTAGGCTTTAAGCTCCTCGTCGAGGGCCTTGATCTCGTCTCCGACGCCCTTGGTTTCGGCGATCAGCGCCGAGGCGTCCTGGCCCTGGCGCTTCATCTGGGCCACCTGCTCCGAGGCCTTATTGCGGCGGGCCCGGAGGTCCTCGGCTTTATGGAGGGCCTGCTTCTTGGCCTCGGACAGGCGCAGAAACTCCGTCAGATCGAGGGCGAAGCCCCGCTGCTCGCACTTCTGGCGGACGAGATCGACGTTTTCCAGGACGAATTTCGGGTCTAACATGGCCCGATTATAGCATTTTCACCGAATGAGCAGACACATACAGAAGACCGTTAATGGATTGACCGTCTCCGGGGTGTTGAAATATAGTGATCTCCCATGCCCCTTAAGGCGAAGCCCGCCCGCCCCTTTAAGGGATACATCCAGGTCTACACGGGCAACGGGAAGGGCAAGACGACCGCCGCCATGGGACTGGCCCTGCGCGCCGCCGGACACGGATACCGGACATTTGTCGGCCAGTTCTGCAAGGGCCGCAAGACGGGCGAGATCGCTGCCGCGGCACGCCTCAGAACGAGCGGCAAGCCCGCCATCGTCATTAAGCAGTTCGGCGACATCCGGTTCCTGCGCTCCGACCAGCACCCCGATCCCGAGGAAATCCGGCGGGCCCGGCGCGGTCTCAAGGCATGCCGGGCGGCGATGCTTTCGGGCGAGTACCGCATCGTGGTCCTCGACGAGATCAGTCTGGCTCTCCACTTCATGCTCCTGAGCCGGGCCGAAGTCGAGGCCGTCCTCGACGAACGCCCACCCGATGTCGAGCTTGTCCTGACGGGTCGCAAAGCCCCCCTTTGGCTCCAGCGACAGGCCGATCTAGTCACCGAGATGCGCGAGCGCAAGCACTACTACGCCGCGGGCGTGGCTGCGAGGAAGGGTATTGAGGACTAGAACCCCGCGCAAGCGGCCGTCGGGTCTTTGGGACTCCCCTGCCGATCCGCCCATCTCCGATTCCGCCCCGACCCGTATCCCGCGGGATTCCTTCCAGCGCCTGGTCCAGGAATCAATTGACGGCTTGCCGCAAACGTTTCGCAAGCTGCTCGAGAACATCGCCATCCTGGTGGAGGATTTCCCCTCGCCGGAGACGATGCGCGATATGGGGCTCCGCTCTCCCTACCAGCTCTTCGGCCTGTACCACGGCATTCCCCTGGACAAGCGCGGCTCCTACTACGGCAACGTCCCGCCCGACGTGGTGGTCATCTACCAGAAGCCGATCGAACGCGCCTGCGCCACGGAGGAACAGATCCGCGAGCAGGTCCAGGACACCGTGGTCCACGAGGTCGGCCACTTCTTCGGCTTCGGAGAGGCCGAGCTGAGGGAGGTCGAGCGCGAGCGGCGGCGCAAAAGGAATCCGACATGACCATCCGACTGCAAGGCATCTTTCCCGCGCTTCTGACCCCCTTCGGAGGCGGCCCCCGCGACGAGGACGTGGACTACGAAGCGTTGGCCGGCAACATCGCCTCGCTCAACGCGACGGGGCTTGCCGGCTACGTCGTCATGGGCTCCAACGGCGAGTGCGTCTCGCTGTCGTGGGGCGAGGGGCTGGAGCTGGTCAAGACCGCCCGAGCCGCCGCCGCCCCCGGCAAGCTCCTCATTGCCGGGACTGGCCAGGAGTCGACGACCTTGACCATCGACTTCACCAACTCCGCGGCCGATTTGGGGGCCGACGCCGCCCTGGTCAGGCCCCCCGGATACTTCAAGTCCCGCATGACGCGCGAGGCCCTCAAGCGCCATTATGGGGCCTTGGCGGACGCCGCCCGCATCCCGATCATCATTTACAACATCCCCCAGAATACGGGCGTCGTGATCGAGCCCTCGCTGGTCATCGAGCTATCCGCCCATCCAAACATCATCGGCCTCAAGGACAGCTCGGGCAGCCTAGCCAACATCGAGGAGATCGTCCGCCGCGTTCCGGAGGGCTTCAGCTGTCTGGTCGGATCCGGCTCCCTTGTCCTTCCGGCCCTGGTCATGGGCGCCCGGGGAGCCATCCTGGGCGTGGCTAATGCGGCGCCGCGTCATTGCATCCATATCTACGAGCTTTTCCGGGGCGGCCGGTTCGAGGAAGCCGCGGCCCGCCAGCTCGACCTTGTCCCGCTCAACAAGGCGGTTATGGAGACTTTCGGCATCCCAGGGCTTAAATACGCCATCGGCCTCATCGGCCAGAAGGGCGGCCGGGTTCGCTCGCCTCTCCTGCCACTTGCTGAGAACGGCGAGGTCCTTATCGCTAACCTAATGGCCGAATTGAATTAGGGGGTAGCACATGATCATTCGCCGCATGCTGATCGCCCTGGGACTCGTCCTGGTCGTCCTGGCAGGGACCGCTCAGACCCCCACCGCCGCCGGCCCCCGCGGCAACGAGTGGGAGGACCCGGCCGTCTTCAAGGTCGGGACCGTCGCCCCCCACGCCACGTTCATCCCCTACGCGGATGAAAAGAGCGCCCTCCTTCTCGACGGCAAGGCTTCGCTCCGCTATCAATCGCTCAACGGCGATTGGCAGTTCCGCTGGGTGGAGAAGCCCGCCGACGTCCCGGCCGGCTTCTTCCGGCCCGAGTTCGACGCCTCCGCCTGGAAGACGATCCCCGTCCCCTCCAATTGGGAATTCCAGGGCTACGGCATCCCCATCTACGTCAACTCCAGCTACGAGTGGGTCAAGCCCCCCGCCCAGCCCGATCCGCCCCACGTCCCCCACGACTACAATCCCACCGGCTGCTACCGCCAAACCTTCACCGTCCCCGATGCCTGGGCCGGCCAACAGGTCTTCATTCACTTCGGCGCCGTCAAGTCGGCCTTCTATATCTGGATCAACGGCCGCTACGCCGGCTATTCCGAGGACTCCAAGCTGCCCGCCGAGTGGGACATCACGCCCTTCCTCAAGCCGGGCCCCAACACCGTGGCCCTCCAGGTCCTGCGCTGGTCGGACGGCTCCTACCTGGAATGCCAGGACTTCTGGCGCCTCAGCGGCATCGAGCGCGACGTCTACCTCTATGCCGCGCCCAAGATCCGCATACGCGACTTCTGGGTCCAAGCCTCCCTGGACGATGCCTTCTCCACGGGTCGCCTGGATGTCTCGATCGAGCTGGCCAACCATATGCCCAGCCGCCGCGGCGGCAGCCGCACCGTCGAGCTGACCCTCTTCGACCGCGACGACAAGCCCGTTCTGACGTCCCGCCGAACCGTCCCGGTCGGCGGAGGGCGCTCCGCCACTGTCCGCCTCTCCGCCGCGCTGGATAAGCCCCTCAAGTGGTCGGCCGAGACGCCCAACCTCTATACCGCTGTCCTGGCCCTGAAGGACGAAGCCGGCCGCACCGCCGAGGCCGTCCGGACCATGACCGGATTCCGCCGTGTCGAGATCGTCAACGGCCAGCTTCTGGTCAATGGGGCGGCGGTCTACCTCAAGGGCGTCAACCGCCACGAGCACGACCCCATCACCGCCCACGTCATCTCGGAAGGCTCGATGCGCGAGGACATCGCTCTGATGAAGCAGGCCAACATCAACGCCGTGCGCACCTGCCACTACCCCGACGACCCGGCCTGGTACGAGCTCTGCGACCGCTACGGCATCTACCTCATCGACGAGGCCAACATCGAGTCGCACGGCATGGGCTACGGCGACAAGAGCCTGGCCAAGGATCCGGCCTGGGGTCCGGCCCACATGGCCCGAACCATGGCCATGGTCGAGCGCGACAAGAACCACCCCTCGGTCGTCATCTGGTCGCTGGGCAACGAAGCCGGCGACGGCATCAACTTCGAGGCCACCTCGGCCTGGATCCACGGCCGCGATCCCTCGCGCCCGGTCCACTACGAGCGGGCCGGCGAAAAGCCCCACACCGACATCGTCTGCCCCATGTACGCCTCGATCGAGACTCTGGAGGCCTACGGCCTGAAGCGCCGCTCCCGCCCCCTGATCCTGTGCGAGTACGCGCACGCCATGGGCAACTCCAACGGCAACCTGAAGGACTATTGGGACGTGATCGAGACGTACCCCAACCTCCAGGGCGCCTTCGTCTGGGACTGGGTCGACCAGGGCTTCGCCAAGAAGAGCGACAAGGGCGAGCGCTTCTGGGCCTATGGCGGTGACTACGGACCCGAGGGGACGCCGTCCGACGAGAACTTCTGCTGCAACGGCCTGGTCGGACCGGACCGGGCGCCGCACCCCGGCTACTTCGAGATCCAGAAGGTCTACCAGTTCGTCCAGTTCCGCCAGGGAGTGACGGCCGAGGGCAAGCTCCAGGTCGCCGTGACCAACAAATACGACTTCATCAACTTGGACGGCTTCTTCCTGCGCTGGGAGCTGATCGAGAACGGGACGACGGCCATCGCCAGAGGCGAGATCCGCAACCCGTCGATTGCCCCGGGGCAGACCGCGGTCTTCGACCTCGACGCCCCGGCCGCCCCGGTCAGGCCGGGAGCCGAGTATTTCCTCAACGTGGGATTGATGGTCGTCGACGAGGACCGCGTTCCGCTGGTCCCGGTCGGATTTATCCTGGCCCGCGAGCAGTTCGAGCTCGGGCCGGCTCGCCCGGCGGCTTCCCCTTCGACCCCGACGCCTCCGGCCGGTGCCGCGTCGCCCGCAGCCCGCGCCCTCTCGCCCGCTCGGCCTTCCCCGACGGCCCCGACGACTTCGCCGGTGTCCGCCCCAGCCAAGCCGGCCGCCCAATCGGCCCCCGCCGCCCTTCGGACGTCCTCTTTGACTGTCGAATTCCCCATCACCGGGGCCCGGGTCATCGGCGACGGGTTCCAAGTCGAATTCGACTTCCGGGACGGCTCGCTGGCCTCCTGGCGTCACCGCGGGCGTGAGCTGATTGTCTCCGGCCTCGAGCCCGAGTTCTGGCGCGCCCCGACGGACAATGACTTCGGCAACCGCATGGACAGGCGCCTGGCTGTCTGGCGCAAGGCGGGCCGCAATCGCAAGATGAAGGACATCCAGTCCGGCCCCGCCGGGGACGGCTTCCGAGTCTCGGCGCTTTATGACCTCCCTGACGTCTCCGCCCAGTACAGGCTGACTTATACCGTCAGCCCCAGCGGCGAGATTCTGATCGAGGCGGCCTTTTCCCCGACGACCCGCTCGGTGCCGGAGATCCCCCGCATCGGCCTTTCCCTGACCCTGCCCAAGGATCTGAACGACGTCCGCTGGTTCGGCCGCGGCCCTCATGACAGCTACAACGACCGCAAGGCGTCCGCCCTCGTCGGCATCCACCGTGCCGCCGTCGACAAGACCCTGGTCCCCTACGTCAGCATCCAGGAGTACGGCAATAAGACCGACTGCCGCTGGGCGGCCCTAACCGCTCCCGACGGCGCCGGCCTCCTGGCCGTGGGCCGCCCCCAGTTCGACTTCAGCGCCCTGCCCTATACGACCGAGGACCTGACCCAGGATGTGCGCGGAGCCAAGCATCCCGTCGATATCGCCAAGCGCGATTTCGTCTCGCTCCACCTGGACTACGGCCAGATGGGCGTGGGTGGCGACGATTCCTGGGGCGCCCAGACGCACCCGCAATATCGACTCGGGGTGAAGGACTACGCCTACTCGCTGATTCTCAAGCCCTTAGCCGCCGGACAGGATCCCGCCGCGGCGGCCAAGGCGATCGCGCGCTGACGCCGGGAGAGAGCCATCGGCGGCCCTGGACGCATCCGGGCCAGGCCGCGACTCCGGCGGCGGAGAAGGCTTTTCTTCAGGGCTGTTGGCCCCCGATCTGCTTCAAGGCCGTCTCGGCGGCCCGGCGCACCATGTCCCGGTAGGAAGAGGCCGTCGCGGCCTGCTTGAGGAACGGCGCCGCCGAGGGATCGCCGGACTTTCCGATGGCCGCGAGGGCCTCGGCCTGGACCCGATAGCTCGCATCCTTCCGGAAAAGGCCTTCAAAGAAGGAGACGAGCTTGCGGTCCTTCAGGTCGCCCAGAGCGGCGAGCGCCGCCGCCCGGACCTGGGAGCTCGAGTCCGAACAGGCCTTCATGAAGACGTCGGGGCCGTTGCGGGGCTTGAGCTCGGCCAGGACCTCGAGAGCGCCCTTGCGGACCGCCCAGAACGGGTCGGTCCGGAGGCTCTCGGTCAGCTCCGCGATGACGGCCGCATCCGGCCCGCCGGCTTGGAGTGCGGCAGCCGCTTCCATCCGGCCGATCACGTCGTCGTGCCGGAGCTGGTAGAGAAGCTCCTCTCGCTCCTTCGGGAAAGAAAGCTCCTTAATCAAGACGTTGTCCTCATCGAACCGGACGAGTAGAGGCTTCTCGTCCAGCGGCAGCTCGAAGGTCTCCTCCCGCTCGTCGATCCAGACCTTCCGGATATTCGTCGCGCCCGCGGTCACAAGCTTGATGGATACCGGGAGCCGGAAAACGGGCACGCCCTTGGAAAAGTCCTGCACCTGGGCCACCCTGAGCCGGACGACCTTCCCGACCGAATCCCAGCGGCTTTCGACCTCGAGGACCGGATGGCCGGGCTTGAACAGCCACTGGTCGAAGAACCAGTCGAGGTTCTGCCCCGTGACGGTCTTGACCGAGCGGATGAAGTCGGCGGTATCGACGGCGTCGAAGGCGTAGCGATGAAGGAAATGGCGGATCGTCTCGAAGAACGGCTCGTCGCCCAGGAGCGAGCGGAGCATGTGCAGGACGCGGGCGCCCTTGGGGTAGGTGTGCGAGTCGAACATATCGCCCGGCGCGTCGTAGCGGTCGGAGACGATCGGCCGGATGTAACGCGTCTTGGCTTCCCGCAGATAGGCGTTGAGCTTGTTCTGCAGGTTGAGCGCGCCTTCGTCCTCCCCCATCTCGAAGCGATGGTAGAGGTAGTCGGAATACGTGCCGAAGCTCTCGTTGAGCCAGGTGTGGGCCCAGCTGCGGAGGGTGATCAGGTCGCCCCACCACTGGTGGGCCAGCTCGTGGGAGACGATGCCGATGGCCGGGAAATCAGGCTCGCCTTTCTCGTCGACCATGATCCGATGGGTCATGGCCGTGGCCGAGGTGCTCTCGGCTCCCCCGCCGGACGGCACCGAGACCTGGTCGTACTTTTGCCAGGGATAGTCGTAGCCGTAGATCCGGTTGAAGAACTCGATCATCTTCGGCGTCTTCCCGTAGGTCGGCTTGGCCTTGGCCTCGTCCTTCGGGTAGACCCAGTAATTGACCGGCAACGTCCCGTAGGAATCCCGGACGATGACGTAGGGCGCCGCCGCCAGAAAGATGAGGTACGTCGAATGGGGCAGATCCTGCGACCAATGGAACGTCACCGTCCCGGCCGCCTTATCCTCGATCACGCTGACGAGCCTGCCGTTGGCCGCCACTTTGAGCCCGGCCTTGACCGTAGCCACGATCTCGTTGGTGACCTTGTCGTTGGGATAGTCGAAGCAGGGGAACCAGTGATGGACGTTCTCGGGAAACGAGTCCGAGTAGACGATTTGGGGGTTGTCGGCTGTCTCGCGCACGAACTTCAGGCCGATCTTCGGATCCCGGCCATGGTAGAAGCAGGTGAACGAGGTCTCCTCCCCGAAGCGGTAGGGCCGCGGCAGGCGGACGGAGAGATTCTTATCCGTCTGCTCGAAGACCAGGGGCCGGCCGTCGTCGCTGAGGACGGATGTCACCGCCATCTCCTCCGCGTCCAGGACGCAGACCTCTAAGCTCTCCCGCAACGACGCCACCGTGATCGTGGCGGCGCCCTCGAAGGCCTTCTGGTCGAGGTCGAGCTTGATCTTGACCAGGTAGTGGCGGGCGTCATAGGCGCGGCTGCGCTCGGATTGGAGCGTCTTCTTGGACCAGTCCACGGCCTGGCCAAATGACGGCAGGGCCGCCGCCAGGACCAGCGTGGCGATGAGGGCCGCTTTTCTCATGGTCTTACCTTCCTCCTGACGTCGGGGACGCACCATCGGCGATTTGGAGAAGTCCGCGGCCCTTCATCAGAGCCTCGATTTCAGCGACCGTCCGGGGAGCGCCGGGCGAGAGGTTTTCGCACCCCTTCTCGGTGATGGCCACGGTGTCCTCGATCCGAATGCCGATCTCCTCCTCGAGGCGGAAGAGCTGGATGTCGCAGGCGAAGACATATCCGGGCGCCAGGACCTCGTCCGGTCCGGCGAACGTTCCCATGGCGTCATGCGTGGCCAGGCCGACCATATGGTTGTAGCCGCCGTAGCGGACGATGCCGCGGAAATCCTGGGCGAACCGGTCGAGCTTCCTCTCCTTGAGCATGGCCTCGACCGCGGCCCCCACCTGTTTGAAGGTGACCCCGGGGCGGTAATTCCGAAGACAGACATCCCGAACGGCCAGGGCCGCCTCGTAGAGCTCCTTCTGGCGGGGGCTGAAGACGCCTGATGCCGGGAACGTCGTCGAGATATCCACGCGATAGTCGGCGTAGTCGGGGCCGGCGTCCAAGATGACGATGTCCCCGGCCTTCAAGGTCCGGTCATAGGCGTGGTAGTGCCCGAAGGCATGGTTTTTCCCGGACATCAGAATGGGCGCGTAAGCCATGTCCGCCGCCCCTTCCCGGCGGCAGACGAACTCGAAGACGGCCTCCAGAGCCTTCTCCGACAGGCCGGGGCGGGTCGTCTGGATCAGGGCGCTATGGGCCAGGACCCCGATGCGGCCGGCTTGGCGCAGGATCGCGATCTCGGCGGGCGACTTGATTTTGCGCAGATCCCAGACGAGAGCCGAGCAGTCCCGGACATCCACCTGGGGAAACTTGTCGCGCAGCTGCCTGACGAGCTGCAGCTCCCGGGTCAACCGGCCGTCCCAGGGATTGAGGGTCATCGTCCTCTGCAGGACGCTGAGCTTCTCGTTGCTGTTCTCGGGGCCGATCTCCTCCGGCTTGAACGGAGTGTAGAACACCCGGACGCGCCGGCTCATCCCCTCCAGAAACGCGCCGAGCTGTTCGGCCGGAAGAACCCGGTCGATCCCCGTGGCCTCCCTGGGGCTTCGGACGATCTCGATCGGGAGCCCTTCCCCCTCCGCCTCTTTCTCGCTCATGCTGAAGAAAAGGACGCTCTCCCGCCGGGTGCCGTCGAGGACGAGGACGGCGCCGGGAATTTCGACTCCCGTGAGATAGGCGAAATCGTGGCTTTGTCGAAAGGCCCGGTCGGAGGCGGAAGCCGCCGCGCCCTGGATGACGGCAACCCCGTCGTTGATCCGGTCCAACAGCCTGCCGCGCCTTGCGGCGTACTCGGCCCGCTCGAAGAGAAGAGGGGACGCCGCCAGGACATGGACCCCGACCGCGAGGAGCAGCAGTCCGCCCGGAACGATCCATCGCCGCTTCATGCGCTTCTCCATTTCCGCAAGCTACGGCGGGATTATACCGATGTCGGGGGAATTCGCCAAAGGGGAGGGCGGGCTCCGGCGCGGGGGAGCTTCCCGGAACGGGCCGCCTCGGGAGCGCCGGAAAAGCTGAAAGGAGATGAGAAACGGCCGTGCGCCCCGCTTCGACCGTTCCCTCCCCGCGCTGACTCCGGAGCCGGCTCGGGCGGAGTGACCCGGCGCACAAGACGCCCTCCCGTTACCGTTGCTCCCTTCCGGTCCTGGCGGGGTTGGCGGGCGGCGCTTCGCCCGGGGCCCCGCCGTCAGCGCCGCTTTCGGAGACGCCTTCGGAAAAGGCCCGGCCTCGGCTGGGGCATCGACCCCACTGTAGCGGGTTGTGGGTTACAGGGCACCGCTGGCTCCCCGTCTAGCACGGCCGAGGGGCTATTATAGCCCAATCAGAAGCGGTAGGCGAGGCCGCCGCGCAGCAGCAGGCCGTCCCAGATCCCAGCTTCGCCGAGCAGGGACAGGCTCTTGAGGATGTCCAGCTTCAAGCCCAGCCCGAGCTGGAGGATGATGATGTTCTTGGGAATGGCGAAGTCGATGCTCTCCGAAAGCTCCTCGAAGGTCTGGGTGTCCTCGTCGGAGAAGGAGTCCTGGATCGTTCCCAGCTGATAGGTCCCGGAGTAGGCGTAGGTGGCCGTCCCGCTGAACGAGGCGAAGCCGAAGCCGAGGCTGATGAAGGGCTTCAGGCGCCCCCGGCCCAGCTCCCAGCGGAAGCCGAAGTTGGTCGACAGGGGCGAGGTCTCCAAGGCCGCGGTCGCCTCGGCCGAGGCTTTGGCCCCGCTGGTGAAGGTCTGCTCGGCTGAGCCGTCCATGGCCAGCCGGATGCGGGTCTTCTCGATCGAGACGCCGAAGCTGAAGGTGCCGGCCCAGCCGCGGTTGTAGTAGCGGAGCTCCAAGCCGTAGTTGCCGCCGCCCGAGTCCAGCTCCAGGCTCGGGGTGTAGACCGCTTTAACCAGTCCGGAGTAGGTCTGACCCAGCTTCTTGACCATCTGGATCTGGAGCTCTTCGCTCAGCTCGTCGAGGAGCCGCCCCTTGAACAAGCCCAGGACGGGATCGATGGTCCAGCTCCCGGCATGGACGTTGATCTCCCAGTGGCCGCCCTTGAAGAGATCGGCCAGCGACAGGGGCGACGGCTCCAGATCCTGACGGGATGTTTGCCTCGGCTTGGGAGGCGGAGCGTCCCCGAAGCTTTCTATGCGGGAGGGATCCTCTTGAACGCGCTCTCCTCCCGCCGGAGGGGGCTGCGCGGCTTTCGCGGCGGGGCGCTCGGGCTCCGCGACGGCCGCCGACTCTCCGGCCGGAAGCCCTTTGGCTTTGACCTCATCGCGCACCGACCGATAGAGGTCGACGAGGGCCTTCGGGTAGAACGACTCGGAGATCTCCTTGTTCGGATCGACCTGGGCCGTCTGCCTCATCCACTTGACCGAGCTGGCCATGTCTCTCTCGTAGAAGTAGCATACGGCCAGGCCGAAATAGGCCGCCGATTGGGTCAAGCGGGTGCGCGACAGGGCTGCGGCCTCGAGGTAGGTTCCGATCGCCAGCCGGTAGTCGCCCTTGGCGTAGTAGCCATCAGCCTGTCGCAACAGGGCCGCAGCATCATCTTCCTGTGCGGGAGCGGCCAGGGCCGCGCCGACAAGCCCCAGGACGAGGAGAGTCACGGCCGCCAGACGGACCGGGGAGGAGGCAAAATATTTAGGCATTCCCTGGCTCTTTCTTCGCCGTTCATGGTAGCGGCGGAGGCCGACAATGTCAATCGACTCGGCATTTGACAGCCGGTCCGGGCCCGCCTATCTTATAAAGTCGATCATAGGAGATCGCCATGTACTTCGGAGATTGGACTTTCATCATCCTCGTTCCGGCGCTTATCTTGGCTTTCCTCGCTCAGGCCAAGGTCAAGAGCACCTACGCCCGGTACGCCAAGGTCGCCTCGGCCTCCGGCCTGACCGCGGCGCAGGCGGCCGCGTCGCTTCTGCAGTACGGCGGGGCCGGCGACGTGGCCATCGAGAGGGTGGCCGGCCGGCTGACGGACCACTATGACCCCCGTGAAAGGGTCCTGCGCCTGTCCGAGGGCGTCCATGACGGCCGCTCCCTGGCCGCATTGGGTATCGCCGCCCACGAGGCCGGCCACGCCCTGCAGCACCATGACCGCTACGCCCCGCTGATGCTCCGCAACGGCTTCTACCCGGTGGCCAACATCGGCTCGACCCTGGCCATTCCCCTATTCTTCATCGGGTTCCTGTTCAGCAGCCAGGGACCCAGCGTCCTCATGGACATCGGCATCCTGCTCTTCGGGCTGGCCGTGCTCTTCAGCGTCATCACCCTGCCGGTCGAGTTCAACGCCTCGCGCCGGGCGGTAGCCCTGTTGACGGATCGAGGCATCATGTCGCCCGACGAGGTCGGCGGGGCCCGCAAGGTCCTCTCGGCCGCGGCCATGACCTATGTCGCCTCCACGGCCATGGCCGTGCTCCAGCTCGTCCGGCTGCTTGTCATCCGCGATTCGCGGGATTGAGCTCCTCGACATCTTCGTCGCTTGTCGACAGCTCGTCCCCTGGATGACGAGGGGGAAGGCTGTTTCTCCTCCTCAGACTCGGAGCGCGCCCCGAAATCCCCTGGCGGCGTAGTAGGATGAGGCGCCGTTGTGGTAGACAAACACGCGGCCGTAGCGTCGGTCGCCGAAGAGGGCGCCTCCGAGCCGCCGGACCTCGGGGGGAGTCTCCAGCCAGCTCGACGTCTTCAGGTCGAACTCGCCGAGGCTCTGCAGCTCGCGGTATTGCTCCTCCGTCAGAAGCTCGATGCCCATCGTCCCCGACATCTCGGCCGCGGACGTCTTCGGCTTGAACGCCTTTCGATCGTCCAGCCCTTCCCGGTCGTAGCAGAGGCTCCGTCGCCCTATCGGGCTTTCGACCGAGCAGTCCATGAAGACGCATTCGCCCGTCTTGTCGACGCGGCCGACAACATCCGGCTCGCCGCCCGTCCGCTCCATCTCCAGGAGCGACGCGAGCTTCTCGGGAAGCGCCTCCAGCCTGGCGAGAGCCTTTTCCCATGCCAGTCCCGGATGACGGCCCGGATTCGCCTCGAAGCGGCTTCTAAGCCTCTCCAGAAGATTATTCCGCTGCTTGTCGATCACTTATGCCTCCCCGCGCCCCGGACTTCGACTCCCGGCCCCTAGCCGGACTCGTCAGAAAGCCCGACTTGGCACCGTTCGAGTCTAGACTCCGCCTTTGCTCTTCGTCAAGCGGACCGCCTTCCGGTCGGGGCCGCCCTGTGGTATATCAGAGGCGTTCCCGGAGGATCCCCCAAGGAGACGCTGATGAACCAAGCCAAAAGCCTTCTCGCGCTGGGGCTCGGAGCCGTCCTGGCCGGACTCCTCGCCGGACCTGTGGCAGGCTTCTCGCCTCCGCCTTTCGGCGAATCCGGCGGGCCCGCCCAAATCCTGGCCGTCGAGCGCCGCGCGGAGGGCAGGATGCCCGAGAGGATCCATCTCTTCGGCTTCCGCGGCTCGGAATTCCTCCTGGACGGCCGACCCTTCCAGATGATGGCCGGCGAGATGCACTTCCAGCGTATCCCCCGCGAGTACTGGAGGGACCGCCTGCTGAAAGCCCGGGCCATGGGTCTGAACACGGTCTGCACCTACGTGTTTTGGAACCTGCTCGAGCCCGAGCCGGGACGCTGGGACTTCACCGGCCGCAACGACCTGGCTGCGTTCATCCGGACGGCCGCCGAAGCCGGCCTCTGGGTCGTCGTCCGGCCGGGACCCTACGCCTGCGCGGAATGGGACTTCGGCGGGCTGCCGGCCTGGCTCCTGCGAACGCCGGACATCAAGATCCGCTGCCTTGACCCGCGCTACATGGAGGCCTGCGGCCGCTACATCGCCAGGCTGGCCGCCCTCCTGCGGCCGCTCCAGGTGCATAAGGGCGGCCCGGTCCTGATGCTCCAGATCGAGAACGAGTACGGGAGCTACGGCAACGATGGGGAGTACATGGCGGCCCTCAAGGCCCTCTGGGAGAAGAACCGCATCGAGATCCCCTTCTACACCGCCGACGGGGCCACCCCGTACATGCTCGAAGCCGGCTCCCTTCCGGGCTGCGCCATCGGCCTCGATCCGGCCGTCAGCGAGCGGGAGTTCGCCGAGGCCGAGAAGCTCGGGCGCAATGTCCCGATCTTCTGCAGCGAGCTCTATCCGGGCTGGCTGACCCACTGGGGCGAGCCCTGGGCCAAGGCCAAGACCGAGGACGTCCTCAAGGACCTGCAGTGGCTTCTGTCCCGAGGGAAATCATTCAACCTCTACGTCTTCCACGGCGGCACGAACTGGGGCTTCTGGGCCGGGGCTAACATGGGCGACGCCTACCAGCCCGATGTGACCAGCTACGACTATGACGCCCCGCTGGACGAGATGGGCCGGCCGACGCCGAAATATCACGCCATCCGCAGCCTTCTGGCCCGCTACCAGCCCGAGGGAACCACGATTCCCGAGCCGCCCGCGCCGGGGCCGGCCATCGAGATCGCCACCATCGCCTTCACCGAGAGCGCCTCGCTGTTCGATCATCTGCCGGCCCCCGTCTCTTTGCCGCAGCCCAAGCCCATGGAATTCTTGGGCCAAAGTCACGGCTTCATTCTCTACCGGACGGCCTTTCGCGGCCACTACGCCGGCAAGCTGAAGATCTGGGAGCTTCACGACTATGCCAATATCTACGCCGATGGCCGGCTTCTTGGATCGCTGAGCCGGGCCGGGAAGGAAGACACCCTGGAAATCCCCAGGGCCGAAGCCGCCCCCAAAACGCTCGACATCCTGGTCGAGGCCATGGGCCGGATCAACTTCGGCCAGCATATGATCGATCGCAAGGGCATCACCGACCGGGTGACCCTCAACGGCATGACCTTGATGGACTGGCAGGCCTTCCCGCTCCCCCTGGACGCGGCTTTCCTGGCCGGACTGAAGTACAAGCCGGTCGCCCCGGGCCCGCAGGGCCTTGATGCCCGGCCCGGGATGTTCTTCCGGGGCGCCTTCGACCTTGACGAGCTGGGCGACACCTATCTGGACATGAGCGGTTGGTCCAAGGGCGTGGTCTGGGTCAACGGCCACAACTTGGGCCGCTACTGGGACATCGGCCCCCAGAAGCGGCTCTATTGCCCGGCCCCCTTCCTGAAGGCCGGCCGCAACGAGATCGTCGTCTTCGACCTCCATGCCGCCGTCCCCTCGATCGTCCGGGGCGTGCAAGCTCTCGAGAACTGACGGCCGCGCCAGGACGAGGTCAAGAAGATCTGGGCCCCGGGCTTTTCGCCGTCCCAAAGTCCCGGATGAGAAGGGCGAGCATCGGGATGAACGCCAACCAACCCACTCCGAGGGCCGGGCCGAGCCCCATTCGCGGCTGAACGACGCGGACGACCGCCATCATCGGAATCATGGCCAACATGAAATCCGGCATCGCCCGGCACACCGAGCCGAGGCTCGTCCGCGATTCGTAGGAGGCGACGACGCCGACCATGGGGAACATGGTCATGAATCCCTGGAGGAAGCGCTTCATCACGATCAGGATCAGGATCACGCCGGCGATGATCGGAAACTTGAGCCAGGGAGGAAGATGGCTCCGATGGTTCGGCTCCTCGGGCCGGGGAAAGAGGGCCTGGGCCGCCGCCGCCACGATCAAGCTGAGACCGCAGGCGATCCAGAACGCCGCGGGAGTCAGAGGCAGGACTTTCCGCAGCAGAGCGCCGGCGCCGCAATAGCCGGCCGCCGACAGGACGATCGCCGGGATGATAGGCACGCCGGCCCGGGCGTGGAGGAGGCGGACGGCATGCGTATAGGCCAGCAGGAGATTCAAGGCCGCGACGTGGGTCGTGTTCACCGGCGCACCCACGGCAAGCGAAGCCAGGGTGAAAGGAATCGGCAGGACCATGACGAGCGCCTTCCATTTCGGGTGGGGGATGTAGGCGAGCAGGGTCGCTTGGGTGCTGACGATCACGAGAAGGGCGAGGTCCAAGAAGCTGAAGGCGATCACGACCGCTTCCCGAACCAGATCTCTTCGGCGTTTCCGGAGGCGATTCGCCGCCGAACCCCGAGCGGGAGGCTGCGCAGCAAGCTGTTATAGCGGGCCATGGTCTGGCCGAGATGATCGAAGTGGCCGCAGAGATCGCTGCCGAGGCAGAAGCGATCCGGATGGCGTTCGATGGTCTCCAGCCAGTGCTTCTTGGGCTCGAGAAGGCTGCAGATCACATCATCGTAAACCACCCAGGAGATGTCGACGCGGAGGAGGGGGTGTTCATCGAGAAGGGACCCCACCATCTCGTGGTATTTCTTGTGAAAGACCCGGCGCGAGATGCCGCAGTGGGCCCAGACGATGGTCGTTCTCGGAAATCGCTCCAGGATCTCCTCGAGCTCGTCGAGGTGCTCGTACTCGTCGTGGATGGTCACCGAGGTGCTGTTCTGATGAACGAGGACGGGGAGGCGCCGGGCGCCGCAGAGCTCGTAGATGTCGAAGAGGGCCGGATGGTTGACCCGGGCCGTCTCTTCGTTGGTCATGTTCGTCAGATCGTCATGCCGGCAGAGGATCTCGCCGACTCCGCGCCAGAATGGATACTTGGCCAGCATCCGCTCGACGTCCCGGACGGCGTACTTGTCCGTCGGATTGAACCCGCAAATGAGCGGGGCGAACCGCTTCCGCGCCGGGGCCGGGAGGCGAAGGTAGGCTTCGGCCAGGATCTCGTCTGTTTGGTGGAAATAATAGCACCGGGAATTGTCGTCCAGGTAGTAATGGGGAGGGTGTTTCTCGAAGGCCTCCCACTTCTTCTTGAGCGGAAGCCCGAAGACGACGGCCTTGGCGATCTGGCCGGCATCCATGGCGGCCAGGAGCCCGGACATCCCGTCGCTGTCCTGGATGAAGTCGACGAAGTGCAGATGAGCGTCGATGATGGGAACAACCGGCCTCGTCTCGGAATGGGACGTAATCTTCTGATGATACGCCGCATGATAGCTCATCGCAGCCTCCCCATTCTAGAAACGGCGGCCGAAGGGAAGCCCATTATCCGAAATCGGGCCGGTCTTTTCAACCGCATGATCGGGAAGAAAGCCGGCACGCGGCGACGCCGGAACGGCGCGACAAAGGCATCCCGGGGGAACCGGCAAATTGACTTGTCGCCTGCACTGTCGTTAGAATCCCGTGACCAACGACGAATCCCCGGAGGCCGCCATGACCCGCAAGCATCGTAGACTCGGCCTAGTCCTGACCGTTCTCATCCTGTCCGCGTCCGCGGCCGCCCAGACCCCGCCGGACAAGCACCTCGGCTTCCGGGTCGGCGCCGACCGCAAGCTGGCCGACTACGCCCAGATCAAGGCCTACTTCGAGAGGCTCGACGCGGAGTCGCCGAGGCTCAAGCTCTTCACCATCGGCACGACGACGCTGAAGAGGCCCATGATCATGGCCGCCATCTCGACCGAGGCCAACCTGGCCCGGCTGGATCGCTGGAAGGAGATCGCCCGCAGGCTCCGCGACCCGCGCCTGACGACGCCCGCCGAGGCGCAGGCCCTGGCCCGGGAGGGCAAAGCCCTCGTGCTCGTCTCCTGCAGCCAGCATTCGACGGAGATCGGCGCCTCCCAGGCCGCCCTGGAGCTGGCCTACAACCTCGTCTCCGGCAAGGCGACCGGGGAGGCGGCCAAGGCCCTGGAGGACGTCGTCCTGCTGCTCGTCCCCAGCGCCAACCCCGACGGAACCCAGATGGTCGTCGACTGGTACAAGAAGCACATCGGGACTAAGTACGAGGCCGGCTCGATGCCCTGGCTCTATCACTACTACGCCGGCCACGACAACAACCGCGACTGGTACATGCAGAACCTGGCCGAGACGCGGGCCATCAGCCAGGTCCTCTACCGCGACTGGCTGCCCCAGATCCACCTGGACCAGCACCAGCAGGGCTCCAACGGCGGCCGCCTGTTCATCCCGCCGATGATGGATCCGCCGCTTCCCAACATCCACCCCCTGGTCTGGCGGACGCAAAACTTGCTCGGGACCTCGATGGCCTACGACCTGCAGCAGGCCGGCAAGAGCGGCATCGTCAACGGCCGCAGCTACACGGCCTGGTACATCGGGGCCGGCGACGATACGCCCTGGCTGCACAACGTCATCGGCATCCTCAGCGAGGCTGCCTCGGTCCGGCTGGCCAGCCCCCTCTACATCGAGCCCAACGAGATCCCCAAGTCCTACGCCGAGAAGATGATGGACTTCGTCGATCCCTGGCCCGGCGGCTGGTGGCGCCTGCGCGACATCGTCGACTACGAGATCATCATGGCCGAGGGCCTGTTGAAAGCCGCCGCCCGCCACAAGGAGGAGCTTCTCCTCAACTTCTGGCGGATGTCCAAGGACGCCATCGAGCGGACGGAGAAGGGCCAGCCCTACGCCTACGTCATCCCGGCCAGGCAGCACGACGGCCCGACGATGCTCCGGATGCTGGACGTGCTGATGCGCGGCGGGGTGGAGGTCCACCGGGCCAAGGCCGACTTCATGGTCGGCGATCGCGTCTACCGGGCCGGCGCCTTCGTCGTCCTCATGGCCCAGCCCTACAAGCCCTACGCCTGGGCCCTTCTGGAGAAGCAGAAGTATCCCGACATCCGGCAGTATCCCGGCGGGCCGCCGCAGCCGCCCTACGACAACGCCGGTTGGACCCTGCCGCTGCAGATGGGCGTGGCCTGCGACGAGATCGAGGAGCCGTTCGAGGCCAAGCTGGAGAAGCTGGACGCGGTGCCCTACCCCAAGGCATCGGCCGGCCAGGGCCAGGCGGCCTTCCTGGCCCTCGACGCTCGTGTCAACGCCTCCTACTCCGTGGCCTTTGCCCTTCTTAAGGAAGCCAAGGCCGAGGCCTGGCGGACCAAGGCCAAGTCCGTCCTCAAGGGACTTGAGCTGCCGGCCGGGAGCTTCATCGTTCGCAACAGCCCGGAAGTCAAGGCGGCCCTGCCGGCCCTTTTGGAAAGGCATCATGCCGCCGTCCTCGACCTGCCCGACACGGAGGGCTTGGTCAAGGCGGGCCTCAAGCTCCCCCGGATCGGCCTCTACCAGTCGTGGCGCGGGAACGCCGATGAAGGCTGGACGCGCTATCTTCTCGACGACATGGGCCTCGCCTATAAGACCCTGCACAACGAGGACCTCAAGGGGACCAAGGAGAAGAAGCCTGATCTGCGGGCCGACTTCGACGTCATCGTCTTCGCCGACGAGAGCGCCTCGGCCATCAAGTCGGGCCAGAGAGGCGGGATGCCCGGCGGGATGCCGGGAGGGGCCCCCGGCGGGGCGCCCGGCGGATCGACCCGGCCTTCGACCTCGACCACTCCGCCTGAGTACGAGGGCGGGATCGGCCAGGAAGGCGTGGACGCCCTGCGGGCCTTCGTCGAGAAGGGCGGCCGGGTGGTGACCCTTAACGGGGCCTGCGACCTGGCCATCAGCGAATTCGGCGCCCCGGCCCGCAACGGGCTTTCGGGGCTCGACCGGACCAAGTTCTTCTGCCCCACATCCATCCTGCGCATCCTGGTCGACAACCAGACACCCATCGGCTACGGCATGCCCAAGGAGGCCGCGGCCATGTTCGTCAACAGCCTGGCCTTGGACACGTCCCAACCGCCGTTCGATTGGGACAGGAAGGTCGTGGCGACCTATCCCGAAGACGACCTCCTTCTGTCCGGCTGGCTGCTGGGCGGGGAGAACCTGGCCCGCCGGGCGTGCGTCGTGGACGCCAGGTACAAGGACGGCCGCTTCATCCTCATCGGGGTCCGCAGCCAGAGCCGGGCCCAGAGCCACGGGACCTACAAGCTCCTCTTGAACGCCCTTCTCTATCCCGAGAAAGACTAGGCATCCGCGAACGATTCATCCCGGGCGCCCTTTGGGCGGCACGCTTCTTTCTCCGCGCTCCGTATTAAGGAGAACGGAAGCGATGACGGACCGGGATGACGTCTTCCTTCCCGGCCTGGGCTTTTCCATAAACGCCGCCCGGCGCCGAGGATCTCGACGCCCACACCGGGGCAGCCTGCCTTTACAGCGCCGTGAGCGGGAGGTATCATGGACCCGAGGGGAGGGGCGCGTCGGCCGTCTCCCTCCTGGGACGGATTACATGAAACGCATCCCCAGGGATCATCTCTTGGTCGGCGGGCTTCACTCGACGCTCGAGGGGCATGGGCTCAACCCGTAGCGCCTGGCTGAGACCGCCGAGTTCATCCGCGGGGCGGGCTCTGTCCGAGGCTCCATGGTGCGGGCCGCCGCAGGCTTTTAAAGCCGCCAAGGTCGCAAGGGAGGACAAGGAACATGCCGATCAGGTCGATCCTTCTCGGGCTTGGGGCGGCGGCGGCGATCGTCCACGTCGCCACCTTCATTATGATCATGGCCTGGCTCGACCGCCACGGCTACAAGACGAGAATTGTCCTGGCCCGCATCTATTTCTATAAGTACGTGAAGGCCTACAGGGACCAAACAGTGAAGGAGACCGGGAAGCCGGGACCTCTCTACCGCGTCTGCATCGGGGCCATTCAGATAGCCCTGGTCTTCGCGATCGCCGGCGTGATCATGCGGGCTCGGTAAGGCGCATGGCGGGCGACAGACATGTCTTGACCCGCGCTTCGGAAGCGGAGCCGGGGGCTTTCTTCCGGTCCAGCAGGAGATTGCAGAAGCCTCCGGCCCCGGTCTTCGATAGCACCTCGTAAAAGACTTTCATGGGACTGATCATCAAACACCGGGGTCTTTCCGGCGCCGCCCCTAAAAAGGGATCGGCGAACGAAGCCTACGCTATCGAGGGCGGACGGAACCGGGCATCCGTCTGCTGCCCGACGCTCCTGGTTCCCCTGAGCCCTGGCCTTATCCTCTTCGCAGTTCTTATCTGGATCGGGAGGACCGGGTGAAGGCCTTCAGCCTTTTTCGGCTCTTAATTATCCCGCTGTTTTTACCCTGCCTGGCCTGCACAGCCCGGATCGATGTTCCTTACAGAACGGAATTGATCGCTTTTCGATCCGGCGATTTCAAGGTCGTCGGCGAGCTCAGGATCCCCGAAGGAGAAGGTCGCCACCCTCTCGTCATCATGGTGCACGGAGACGGCCCCGCCACTCGGGGAGCCCTAGCCAAGCCGAAGGAAGCGATCCTCCGCGCGGGCTACGCAACGCTGCTCTGGGACAAGCCCGGCAGCGGAGAGTCGACCGGCTCCCTCAGCCGGGACAGAAGGCTGGCCGAGCGAGCCGCCATCCTTGGGGACGCCATCGAGTTCATGAAAAAGCACCGGGCCATCGATGCCGGCCGGATCGGCCTCTGGGGGGTCAGCCAGGCGGGCTACGTGATGCCCTTGGCCCTCGAACGCACGAAGGACATCCGCTTTATGATCTGCGTGGGCTGTCCGGGGACGAACGGGATCGATCAGACGGCCTACCTCATCCGCAGGCAGCTCGCCTTCGCCGGGATGCCCGAGGATGAGGCCAAGCGAATGGAAGCCCATTTCCGGGGGCTTTATTCGGCAAGAAACCACCCGGAATACCTGCGACACGCCAAGCCTCTCTACGATCATCCCGCCCAGAGAACGCTCGGTTTCGTCTCAGCTCTGTGGACCGAAAGCGAATGGAAGCCGCATTCGCCTGAAGATGAGGGCTTTTTCGATCCGATGGGGATCATCGAAGCGACGGATATTCCCATCCTGGCCTTGTTCGGGGAAAAGGACATGCAGGTGGATCCAGCTCAGGGGGTTGCGGCTTACACCCGCGCCTTGGGCCGGGCGGCGAATCCCGCGTCTCGGGTTAAGTTGATCTCTGGCGCCGACCACAACCTGGTCTTGAGCAAAACCGGCAGCTTAGATGAACAGAGGCGGCGCAGCCGGGCAGATCGGCAATACTACGCTCCCGAATATCTCGAGACCATGGAAGCCTGGCTGCGCGAATTAGGAGCCGGGACGGCTAAGAGGAGGATCCCCGCGGTCCCCCGATCCGAGCCGGATATCACCGGCTGCTGGGAGGGTTCGCCCGACGGCAAGTTCGCCGAGAGGAATAGGCAGCTGCGGCTCATCGCCAGGAAGCCCAATGGCCGGATGGCGATGACCTTGATCTACGACTTGACCCCGCGCTGCCAGGTCTGGGAATACGATCTCGACGTGACCGTCGACGATGGCGCCGTTTTCTGGGAGGCCCACCGGGGACGACTGGGCAGGGACGGAAATTCCATGAAGGTCGTCAAGGAATGGAAGGGCGAGAGATCAACGTGGACCTTCGTTCGCAGGAAGGACCAGGACGACTGGATAAGCCGGCTCGCCGCGGAGACGGGGCAGGGGTACGCCTACGAAGTCCCTGAATCCCTCGACGACGGCTGGGAATGCGCGGATCTCTCGGCCGTGGAGATCGATCGTGAGGCCATGATCCGGTTCGCGGAAGGGATCGCCCGGGGAGAACACGATGATATCCACAGCTTTCTCCTTGCGAAAGACGGCAAGCTTGTCCTGGAAGAGTATTTTGCCACGAACGGCAGACGCTATGGATCTTGGATCAAGCGAGTATTCCGGGACAGGCCGCATCATTTAGCCTCCACGACCAAGAGCGTGCTGTCGGCGCTCTGCGGGATCGCCATCGATCAGGGTCTTCTCGCGGATACGGCAGAGCCGATCCATAAATATCTGCCCGCCTACGCGGCCTCGTTCAACGACGAAAAAAGGGCGATCACGATCAAAGATATGCTGACCATGACTCCGGGGTGGGAATGGGAACAGTTCAAATATCCATGGGACGATCCCAGGAACAACGGCGGAGAAATGTACAACCGCGAGGATGTGATCCAATACGTCCTGGAGAGACCTCTTGTCGCCACGCCGGGCGCGAAGTTCAACTATTCCAACGGCGTTCCCACCGTCATGGGCGCCGTGCTCAAGCATGCTTGCGGAATGGACGTCGACCGCTACGCCGGTCGGGAGCTTTTCCATCCCCTGGGGATCTCGGACTATCCCTGGACACGCTATTTTGACGGCTCCCTTGAAACGGATGGTGGATTGGCGCTGCGTTCACGGGACCTTGCGAAGATCGGTCAATTGTTTCTGAACAACGGTAACTGGCAGGGAAAAAACATCATCTCCGAAAAATGGGTTCGCGAATCGACCGAACAATTATTAGACCTCCACGGCATCTGGGGCTGGGGTTACGGCTACTATTGGATGCAGGTCGATCTGAAAACGAAGGGAGGAACGGTCCATTCCTATTTCGTCCCCGGTGACGGGGGGCAGCTCCTCGCTGTTTTTCCCGATTTGAACATGGTCATCGTCTTCACCGCCGGAAACTACGGTCGGGATGTCAAATCCGAGTATTTTTCGATGATCAGCAGGTACGTTCTTCCGGCCGTGTTGTCTTCCGTCCAATAAGGAAGGAGACAGGCCTTCCCCTTTTAATTTCTCTTGAACGCCCTGTTCTACCCAAATAGGCTTGAGAGAGATCCACCGCCGCCTTAGGCCTTGAGGGCCTTCTCGGCCTTCTCGATGTCGGACGGGTCGATGATGACGGAGATCATGTTGTTCTTGCGGCTGAGGGTGCCGTAGGCGTACTCGATGTTGATGCCCTCGTCGCCCAGCTTGCCGGTCAGCTCGGCCAGGGCGCCGGGACGGTTCTCCAGGTCGATCAGGAGGACGTCGCGCAGCTCGATCGTGTAATTGAGCTTCTCCAGGAGCTTGACGGCCTTGTTCAGGCTCTTGACGTAGATCTTGGCCGTATCGTGAAAGACCCCGATGCTCTCGATGTTGATCTCGTTCTCGGCCAGGTAGCCGCACAGATCGCCCAGGGTCGAAGGCTTGTTCTCCAGGATGACGAAGATCTCGGTAATGCGTTCCATGGTTACCCCTTGACTTGGAGATGGCGGGTCTCGCGAGAGGCCGGCTTCGATGCCATTTTGGTGCCTTCAATATAAGGCCCGGCCCATCAAAAAGCAACCGGGCTTCAGTCGAAGATCTTGCCCGGATTGAGGATGCCGCGGGGATCGAAAGCCCGCTTGATCCCGCGCATCAGCTCGATCTGGGCCGGAGACAGGCTGGCCGCCAAATAGGGCTTTTTGACCAGCCCCACGCCGTGCTCGCCGGAGATGACCCCGCCCCGGGCCATGCCGTCGGCGTAGATCTCGGCCCGGACCGGCTCCAGGGTCGCCCGCCACTCCGCTTCGGGGACGGGGACGATGGTCCCGTTCTCGCAGCGGGCCTTCATCAGGTGCGTGTGGACGTTGCCGTCTCCGGCGTGGCCGAAGGTCGGCAGCCAGACGCCGTACTTGGCCGCGATCTCGCTGACCCGCTTGACGTGGCCGGGAATCTCGGCCCGCGGCACGCAGATGTCCAGGATCTCGACCGTCTCGGCCTTGAGGGCTTCGTACATGCGGGAGCGGATGGCCAGGACGTTGTCCTGCTTGGCCGGGGTGTCGGCGATGAAGACGTCCAAGGCCCCCCGCCCGAGCACGGTCTCGGCCACCGCCTCGGACAGCCGGTCCATCTCCTCCTCGGATCCGGCGTCCAGGATGACGAAGAGATGAGTGTCCCCGTCGTGGCTGGGCCAGGTCCGCTGCAGATGGGCCTCGGTGATGCGGATGACGTCGAGGGGCACGAACTCCAGGGCCAGCGGCACGATGTCCCGCCGGAACAGCTCCGGCACCGTCTCGATGGCCGCCTCCAGCGTCTCGAAGGGGACGACCAGCGACCGGGTCACGGCCGGCTTGGCCCGGAAGGAGATGACGGCCTTGGTGATGACGCCCAGCGTCCCCTCCGAGCCGATGAACAGGTGCAGGAGGTTGTAGCCGGTGCTGCTCTTGATCAGCTTGCCGCCCAGGCTGAGGATCTCGCCCGCGGCGGTGACGACCTCAAGGCCGCGGACATACTGCCGGATGACGCCGTACTTCACAGCCCGGCTGCCGCCGGCGTTGGTGGCGATCATGCCGCCGACCATGGCGCTCTCCTCGCCCGGATGGGGGGGGAAGTTGAAGCCGGCCTCGTCGACGGCCCTCTCCAGCTCGATCAGGGTCACGCCCGCCTCGGCCTCGGCCACCTGATTGCCGGCGTCGATGACGATGCCTTTCATCCGCTCCAGCGACAGGACGAGGCCGCCCTCCACCGGGACGCAGCCCCCGCACAGCCCGGTGGCCCCGCCGCGCGGGGTGACCGGAATGCCGCGTTCGTTGGCCAGCTTCAGCACGGCCGCGACTTCGGCCGCCGTCCGCGGCCGAACGACGACGTCGGGGCGGCGCCGGATCTCCGGCAGGGAGAACTCGTCGTGATCATAGGCCGGCAGGCAGTCCGGATCGGAGAGGACCTGGCCGGAGCCGACGATCGCTTCCAGGGCCTGGATAACGTCGGAGGTGGTTAAGGACATATTTCGCCTCATTCCCCTTCTTCGAGCTCGATATCGTGCTGGCGCTCCCGCACAGCGTCCAGGATCTTGGGATAGAGATCCGAGGCCCTCAGCCCCGCCAGATCGGGATCTTCGGTCAGGAGCTTGAGGGAGTTGAAGCCCCGCTTGAGGGCTTGGCGCAGCTCCTCGGCCGCCGCCTCGATCCGGCCCTGGACGGCGAACAGGCAGGCCAGGTTGTAGTGGGGCGCCCAGGCCCCCCGCCCGGCCTTGATCGCCCGACGGAAGAGGTCTTCGGCGTCCCCGAGACGGCCGAGGCGCCGGCTGCAGGTGCCGGCCTGGACAAGAGCCCTGTAGTCGCGGGGAAACTTCTCGGCCGCGGTACGGTAAGCGGCCAGGGCTTTCTCCCACTGGCCCTTCTCGAAATACATATCGCCGACCCTCCGGTAGACGGCCGGAAACTCCGGATCGACGGCGACCGCTTTATCATACCAGGACCGGGCGCCCGCCTCGTCGCCACGCAGAGACGCGATGAGCCCGAGCTGGGAGTAGGCCTCGACGAATCCCGGCGTGATGTCCAGCGCCTGGCGGAGCAGGCCCTCGGCATCGGCGAGCTTGTTCTCCAGAAGAGCGATTCCGGCCAGCTGGACGAAGACGCGGGATTGGCCTGGATCCGCCTCCAGCGAAGCCGAATATTCCGCCTTGGCTTCTTCCAGGCGGCCTTGCCGCAGATATGCCAGGCCGAGGATGTTGCGGGCCGTCAGGTGACCGGGAACTTTGGCTAGAATCCCGCGCAGGCCCTTCTCCGCCGCCACCCAGTCGCCTTTCTGGGCGGCATGGCGGGCCTCCTCCAGGTCATTGTGGACGGCGATGCCGTCCTTGGGATCCATGCCGCCCATACTTTCCCGGGCGCCCTTGGCCGCCAAATAACCGAGGCTGCGGAGCATCTCCTCGGTCTCGGAGCTGAGAGGCTGAGTCCGCTCCCGTATGGCGCGACCTCGGCTGTCGGCGAAGACCCGGTCCAGCTCGCCGTCCAGCCGCTTGGCCAGCGCCGGGTTGCCATCCACAACATTGCTCAGCTCCCGGGGATCGACCTGCAGATCGTAGAGCTCGGGACGGGGGGCCCGGATCCACTTCCAGCCTCCCGACCGGACCCCGTAGAGCGGGGCCATGCCGAAGCCCAGCTCGGACAGCCGCGACTCGGAATACTGGACGAGATCGGGAGGGAGCGCCTCTCCCCTCCCGACTGGCGTCAGATCAAGGCCCTGGGTCTGCTCCCCCCCGGGCCGGCCCAGGATCGCAAGGAGCGTGGGGACGATGTCGACGTGGCGAACGGGGCCGCCGTAGACTGATCCCGCCTTGAAGAGCCGCGGGTACCGGATGATCAAGGGCACCCGGACCGTCGCCTCATAGATGAAGATGGCGTGGGTTTTCTCCTGGTGCTCGCCCAAGCTCTCGCCGTGGTCGGCCGTATAGACGACGACCGTGTCGTCGAGCAGGCGCCTCTCCCGCAAGGCGGCGACGAACCGCCCCAGCTCACGGTCGGCATAGGCGATCTCGCCGTCGTAGGGAGACACGGTGACGGACCGGGTCCAAGCGGGAGGACTCGTCGGCTGATGAGGATCGAAGAGGTGGATCCAAGCAAGGAAAGGGCGCCGAGAGGCCCGGCCCGTCCGGCCCGACAACCATTCCAGGGCCGTATCGATCGTCCGGGCCGCCTTGCGCTCCCGGATCATGAACATCTTGGGATCGCTCTCGGCCCACAGGTCGTCGTCATAGCCGTCGAATCCCTGGGCCAACCCGTAGCGTCGATTGAGCACGACGCCGGAGACGAAGGCCCGGGTTTCATAGCCCGCCTCCCGGAGCCGCTCGGCCAGAGTCACGGCCTGATCGTCCAGAGAAAAGACGCCGTTGTCCCGCACCCCGTGGGCCGGGGGATGCAGGCCGGTCAGGATGGTGGCATGCGACGGGAGGGTGATGGGAGCCGAGGCGGCGCAATCGCGGAACAGGATCCCTTCGGAGGCCAGGCCATCCGCGACCGGAGTCCGGGCCGGGCTGTAGCCGTAGCAGCCCAGGCGATCGGCCCGCTCGGTATCAATGGTGACCAGGAGAATGTTGGGTCGGGCCGGGCGGCGGCCGAAAAGGAGCCAGGCCGCCCCGACCGCCAACAGGATTCCCACGCCGGCAAGGACGGGGATCAGGCTTCGGCGCCGCGATACGCCCCGCGTCGAGCTGATCGATTGCGCCATGACCCGGCCTCCCGCGCCAGGGGGGGAATTATACCCGATTCACGCGCTTTCCGCCGCCTCGTTTTCTCCGGTCTTCGCGGCTTTCTTCCCTCCGAGCATCCGGCTTGACGGGAGCCACGTTATTTCATAGATTGGCGCGTGGACTCTTCATCTGATGGGAGGGCTATCGTCATGCGCAAGCCGCCTCGCATCCGGCTCCTAGACGCTCTGGCGGCGGCAGCCGTGCTGTTCGCCTTCGGAGCGCAAGCCTTAAGAGCCGATGTCGTCCTGACCGACAAGCAGCAGATCCAGCGCCAGCAGTCGAAGCTGGAGAAGAAGACGGGCCGCCGGGCTCGGCCCGGTTCGATCCCGGTCGGGTCCCCGACCGCCGCCGGAAGGGCGACGGCCATGGGCTTGACCGGCACCGTCGACCTCGTCGACTCCAGCGGGCTGGAGTGGTTCCTCAACACGGATGTCACCTACACGACGTCGTCCTCGGCCTCCGGGGCTATGAGCGACGCCACTTATACCACCAGCGTCCAAGCCACCACGTCCAGCGGATCCAGCACATGGACGACGCTCAGCGACGCCTTCGACGGATACAACAGCCTGGCCATCAACTTCGTCGGCCACACCGGTCCGGCGTTCGTCGGCGACCCTTTCATCATCTTCAACCAGAACGGCCCGCCGACGGCGGATCCCGACGCGGGCGGACGCGAGTACGTCTTCGCCACGCAATACGCATACCCGAATACGAGTCAAGCGGTCGGCCCCGCCCCCGACGGCGGCCTGGCCATGTGGCGGAAAGTCTACGTGCCCTCCGGCGATTCCTTCGCCCGCTGGCTGAACTTCTTCCGCAATGACACAGGCGAGCCGATCGCCGTGACCGTGGTGACGTGCAACAACCTCGGATCGGACAGCTGGACCACCATCTTCGGCTCTTCGGATGGAGACAGGACGGCCGCTTTGTCCGACACCTGGGTCGGCACCATGGAAGACTACGATTTTCCTGAGGGGGCCTTGCCTTGGCCCGGACCAATGGCCCGCTGGATGAAGAGAGCGGACTTCGGCTGGTCGAGCGATCCGCGGCTGGCCCACGTCATGCAGGGAACGGGAAATCTCCCAGTCCCCCTGGCCGACATCAGCTTTTCCGAAGGTGATGACAATCCCTACTGGGCCTACGTCATGACCATCCCGGCCGGCGAGACCTACTGCATCATGAACTTCGCCGTGGCCCAGCCCAGCAAGGCGGCGGCAGCGGCTAAAGCCGTCGAGCTGGTCGGGCTGCCCGAAGGCGCCGTGGAATTCATGAGCGATGCCGAGAAAGCCCAGGTCAAGAACTTCCTCTTCGGCGCCGAGCAGACGCTCTACTGGGTCAGCATCAAATCGAACGGAGGGGGATCCACCGATCCCCAGGGCGCTTTCCAGGTTCCGGCCGGAGCCAACCTCAGCGTTAAGGCCTACCCCGACACGGGCTGGCGGTTCCAGTCCTGGACCGGCGTCGCCACCGGCACGGCCAACCCCATCGTCTTCACCGTCGATCGCGATTGCAAGCTCTTCGCCAATTTCGTCAACGCCCCGCCCGCCGTTCAGATCACCAATCCTGCGGAGGGCCAAGGACTCAGCGGTACGGTGCCCGTCGCGGCCACGGCCTCGGATGACACGGGCGTAGCCAAGGTCGAGTTCTACGCCGACGGGGCTCTCCAATTCACGGATGCCGGGGCGCCCTACGGCTTCGATTGGGACGTCACGGGCCTGGAGGCCGGATCCCACACCCTCAAGGCGGTGGCCTACGACACGGGAGGTCTGACCGGATCGCACCAGATCACGGTCTTCGTGGCGAACGTGACCCTGGCGATGTCCGGATCCCGGCTGAGCGAGCAGGCTTGGGCCGTCGTCAGGGAGTACGCCAAGCTCAATATCACGGTCACCGGGACCGGGACGGGCACGGTCCAGAAGTACATCCTGTACCGCAAGTCGGGCTCCGGCGGATTCGCCGCCATCAAGGAGATGACCCCGGCTGAGGTCGGGACAAGCCTGGTCTACTACGATAAATACCTGGCGAAAGGCGTCAGCTACACCTACAAGCTGGTCGCGGTGGTCGGAGGCGCCGAGATGGCCGTCTCCAACGAAGTGACGCTGTGAGAGGAGAACAAGCCATGAAGAAAGCCCTCTCTCTCCTCGCTCTGGTCCTTCTCCTGGCCGGCGGAGCCGCGGCCCAGGACGGCGGATCCAGGCTCTCGGCCGCCCTGACCGGCAACATCCTCTTCCCTTCCGACGCCGGGTATCGCGATACATACGGCTCGGCCCGCTTCATTCCCGAGATCCGGGTGGCCTATTCTCTCGGGAAAGGCCTCTTCCTCTACGCTGCCTACGGGCTCCTGTCCGCCTCCGGGACGACGCCCGTCCTCGAAGCCGAAGCGTCCTCGACCCAGCATATCCTCTCGCTTGGCGGCGGCATCCGTGGCCCGCTGACCGGCAAGCTCAGCTACAAGGCCGGAGCGGGCCTGTTCCTGGGCCTCTATAAGGAAGAGGCCATGGACGTCGAAGTCACGGGATCGGCCATCGGTCTTCGCTTGGATGGAGTCGTCTGCTACAGCCTGACGGACCAGATCGGCCTCCAGGCCGGGCTCGGGTACCTGATCGCCTCCGACAGGACGGAGGAGGACGTCAAGATCAAGCTGGGCGGATTCCGGCTGGGGGCCGGCGTCGGCTACAAGTTCTAAAGCCCGCGGCGATTCCCTAAGCCCCGTCCCCTCTCGGGGGCGGGGCTTTTTTATGCCACGAGCTCGCGGACGGCGGCGGCGATGGCCTTGGCCCCGATTCCGTGCCGCTCCAATAGCTCTTCGGGCTTGCCGGACCGGGGCAGGTCGCGGACGCAGAGGTGGAGCAGCCGGGCCCGGCCGGCCAAGGCGTCGGCGACGGCTTCGCCCAGCCCGCCGGCGGCGTAGTGATCCTCGACGACCACGGCCCGGCTCCCGGTCTCGGCGACGGAGGCCGCGATGCCATGCGCGTCAAGGGGCTGGACGGAATAGGCGTCCAGCACCCGGATGGCCAGGCCTTCTTTCTCCAGCTCGGCGGCCGCCTTGAGGGCCTCATGCAGGGTGATCCCGGCGGCGATGACCGTAACGGCGTCCTTCTCGGATCGGCGGACGATCTTGGAGCCTCCGACGGGGAAGGCCTCGCCCGGCCCGTAGAGGACAGCCGTGGCAGGCCGGGTCGTCCGGATGTAGACGAGGCCCTTGTGGCGGGCGGCGGCTTCGACGCAGGCCTCGGTCGAGACGGCGTCGCCCGGGTAGAGCACGACGCACTCGGGGACCGAGCGGAACAGGGCGATGTCCTCCAGGCCCATCTGCGACGCGCCGTCCTCGCCGATGCTGACGCCGACGTGCGACCCGCAGACCTTGATGTTGGACCACGAGTAGCCGGCCATGCGGATCTGGTCGTGGGCCCGGCTGAGGAAGGCGGCGAAGGTGGCCATGAAGGGAATGAAGCCCTTGGCCGCGAAGCCCATGCCCATCCCGATCATGTTCTGCTCGGCGATATAGGACTGGAAGGCGCGGGCCGGGAAGGCTTCAAAGAACTTATCGGCGTAAGTGGAGTTCTTGACGTCGCCGTCGATGGCCACGACGGAATCGTTGACCGCGCCCAGCGCGGCGAGAGCCTTGCCGTAGGCCAGGCGGGTCGCCGTCTTCTCGGCGTAGGGCGTGCGGGGGAAGTCGAAGCGGACGCCGGGCTCCGGGCGGGTCGCGGCCGGCGGCGGCGTGATCAGCGCGGCCGCGTCGCCCTCGGGCAGAGGACCGAGCTCGGCCAGGGCCTTGTCCAGCTCCTCGGCCTTGAGGGGCTTGCCGTGCCAGCCGTTGCGGTCCTCGAGGAAGGAGACGCCCTTGCCCTTGATCGTCTTGGCGATGACGGCCAGCGGTCCGCCGGTGCGGCCGGCCGAGGCCAGCGCCTTCGAGACCGAGTCGACATCGTGCCCGTCGATGACCACGGCCGTCCAGCCGAAGGCCTCGAACTTGCGGGCGTAGACGGCCACCCCGTGCTCGTGCATGGTCGGATCGGACTGGCCGAGGCGGTTGACGTCGACGATGGCGCAGAGGTTGTCCAGCTTCATCCGGGCCGCGGCGTTGGCCGCCTCCCAGACCGAGCCCTCGGCGCACTCGCCGTCGCCCATGACGACGAAGACCCGGGCCGGCGATCCGCCCAGCCGCTGGGCGGCGGCCATGCCGACGCCGACCGACAAGCCCTGGCCCAGAGAGCCGGTGGCCGCCTTGATCCACTTCATGCGGGGCGTGGGGTGGCCTTCCAGCTCGCTGCCGATCTTGCGCAGGTCGGAGAGCGAGGAGGTCGGGATGACGCCGGCCTCGGCGTAGGCGGCCCACAGGATCGGGGCCGCGTGGCCCTTGGACAGGACCAGCTCGTCGTTGCCCCAGTCCTCGGCGTCGCGCGGATTCCAGCGCATAGCCTGGAAGAAGAGCACGGCGGCGATCTCGGCCATCGACAGGCAGGTGGTCGGGTGGCCGGAGCCGGCCGCTGTGGTCATGCGAAGAGAATGGGCCCGCAGCCGCTTGGCGATGCCGGCCAAGGCGTCGTTGGACAGGGTCGGAGTCATGGGGCGTCCTCCTGGGAGCGCGATGCGAAAGGGGCCATTATAGTGGTTTGCCGGGCGGCCGACAATCGTCGAGGCGGGAGATCAGCGCAGGCCCCGCGGCACCGTCCGGGCGAAATAGACGCGCCGAATCTGACTGAGGGCGAAGCGCTCGCCGGTCTCGAACTCGAAGGCCCTCGGATCCCCGCCCAAAGTCACGATGCGACCGGAGGCCACGTCGCCGCTCTTGAGGAAGAGGTAGTGATCGCCGGTCTCGATGAGGTTGCGCTCTTGGGGGAAGTCCCAGTCCTCGTTGACGAAGTTGACCATCCACAGGTCGCGCAGCGCGATCTCGGTCCCGTCGGCCAGGGACAGGGACATGCGCGGGGCGCTGAAGTCGACGATGCCGCCGACCACGGTCTCGCCGCTCTTGAGAAAGAGGATCTGCTCGCCGGCCCGGGGCCGCTGAGCGGATGCGAAGCTCCCGGCGAGGAGAAGGGCGATCAGGAGGGACAGGGCGGCTTTCTTCATGGCGGATACTCTCTTTGCCGCCATGATAAGGCATCGAAAGCGGCCTGGCAAGCCGGCGGAGCAGGCTCCGCAAGGGACGCCACGCCTCCCCCCGAAGTCAGAAGCCGGCGCCGCGCAGCCGCCGAGCCGCGGCGGCATGGTTGGGGTCGGCGGTCAGAGCGGCCTTGAATTGCTCGGCGGCCCCGCCCCTATCGCCCAGCCCAAGCTTGGCCAGGCCGAGAAGGTAATGGGCTTGGCCGCTCTCGGCGGCCGCGGAGCGGCGCTCGCCGAACTTCTCGAAGAAGTCCATGGCCGGAGCCGTCTTCAGCCTCTCCCCGGCCGCCTCGGCCAGCGCCTGGAGGACCCGCCGCGCCTCGGCGCTCCGCCCCAGCTTGACCAGGGCCGCCGCGGCATGGTAGGCCGATTCCGAATACCCGGGACGCATCGAGGCCGCCTTCTCGAAGGAGGCGAAGGCCCCGGGCGCGTCGGAGAGAGCCTCGCAGGCCAGGCCGATCAAGTGAAAGGCCCGGGCGGAGCCGCCGCCGCCCGCGGGAGGCGCGACCTCCAAGTTCTCCGGGTAAGCCAAGGAAGCCTGGAAATCCGCCAAAGCGGGCCCCGGCCTGCCGGACGCCAGCTTCTCCTCCCCGCGCAGGAGATGGGCTTCGACGAAGATGCCGTGGATCTCTCCTCCCCCCTCCCAGACATGGAAGCGGCGGCTCTCCAGAAGGCTGAGGGCCTTGTCGTACCGGCCCACTTGGACAAGGAGCCTGATCTCCCGCGTCAGGGCGTCGTCGCGGGAAGCCACGGCCTTGTGGTTGCTCTCCAGAAAAGCCAGCCGCTGGGCCGCAGGCTTTCCGGCCGCCTCGTAGAGCCTGTCGAGCTCCTCGTAAAGCCTGGAATCGGATGGCGCCAGGGCCGCGGCCGCCTCGTATTCGCGGACGGCCCGCGGCAGATCGTTCCCCACCCGGGCCGCGGCCAGCCCGAGGTTGCGCCGGGCGACGGCCAGCTTGGGATCCAGGGCGACCGCTTCTTCCCAAGCCGCCAGGGCGGCCTCCGGCTGGATGTCGAAGAGCAGGTTGCCCAGGTAGAAAGGCGCGCGAGCGTCCTTAGGGTTGACGGCACGGGCCCAGCCCAGGATGTCGATGAACTCGAGCTGGAAGGGAAAGCCGTAATCTACCGGCTCGTCCGCCGCGGCTTTCAGAAGGGCCGCGGCCCCGGTCTTGTCTCCCTGATGGTCGAGAACCCAGGCCAGCATGTAACGGACCAGGGCCGTCTCGCCGCCGACCCGGGGCTTGGCCTCGAGAAGCCGGCGCAGGACTTCCGCCGCCTCGTCCCACAGCCCGCAGCGGGCGTAATCCGAGGCCAACTCGAGGTAATTGGCGGCCTCATCCCGCATCAGCGACTTCAGCCTGGCCCGAACGGCCCGTCCCTCCTCGGGATTCGCCGCGGAGCGGATCAGCGCCGTCTCGTTCCAGCCCCAAAAGTCGAGGGGATCCAGGGCCAGGGCTTCCTGGGCCGCGGCCTTGGCCTTGTCCCATGCCCCGACCTTGCGGAGCATCGCGGCCATCAAAGCCGCCGCCTCCGGGCTGCGGGCGTTCTTGGCCAAGGCCCGGTCCAGCCGTTCCAGCGCCGCCGCGAAGTCTCCCTCGCGCGACGCCATCGACGCCAGCTCGATGAAGGCGGCCCCGGTCCAGGCCTCGTCCCAAGCCGCCCTCTGCAAGGCATCCTCGGCCTCGATCGTCCGGCCCAGGGCGCGGCGGGCCAGCCCCAGGTAGAAGAGCGCCTCGCCGTCCTTGGGCCGGGTGTAGTGGCGCGTCGCCCTCTCCACGGCTTTGGCCAGCCTGGCTTCAGCCGAGGCGTAGAGCCCCCGCTTGAGATCGAGAATGCCGAGGGCCGTGTTGGTCCGGTAATCCCCGGGATCGCGGCGGAGGGCTTCCTCGTAGTAGGGCCGGGGCGAGAGCGCGGGACTGTGGAACTGCTCCAGTCTCAGGCCGTTCAGATAGAGCTCCTCCACGGTCGGGACGTCCTTGGGCGCCGGCGGCGGCGTGACGGCCGGCGGCAGAGCCGGCTTAGCCGGGGCGTTCGGGGTGTATCGGACGAGGAGCCGCCCGTCCGCGGTCCAAAGCGACAGGGTCGGCCGCTCCCCTCCCGGCGCGTCCGCGAACCAGGGGATCTCCTTGGCGAACGGCTGCCCCGGACCGAGGGAGATCGTCTCCTCATGCAGGGTCACGATCCCGGCCGAGAGGACCGCCCGGGCATCGCGGATCTCGCGGGTGGTGTTGAAGGCAAAGCGGGCCTTCCCGCCTTCCAGGGTCAGGTCGCAAGCCGCCGCGGCCGTCGCCGCTTTGACTCCGCCCACCCCGCGCAAGGGGTACCAGAACTGCTTGACGGCCCGTGCCTCGTAAGGACGCGTCCAACTGTAGTCCGGCTGGTTGTCGGACCAGGCGCCGAACATCAGCTCGGCGTAAGGGCCGTCCTCGTCGGTCAGCAGCCGCTCCCACAAGGCGCCCTCGGCGCCCGTGCCCCAGGTCCAGAGCTTCTTGCCGGGGACCTGATTGTGGTCGGCCACGAAGCAGACGCCGGCCTGCCGGGCATGGTCGTACCCCGCCAGGAAGTCGCCCGCCCCGTCGAAGGCGAAAAAGGAGGTCGGACGGGCGTGGGCCTTCAGCCGGCTGACGTCAATCCCGGCCCGGTAGTCCTGGCCGTTGAACAGCTCGGTCGAGACCGGCCAGCGCGAGAATTGGTTCTTGCCGTGGAAGGTGGCCAGCGCAGTATCCGGCGGAAAGAAGACCTGATAATCCGGGGCGGCGTGGATCGCGGCGTTGGCGAAGAAGAGCATGGACTGGGGCAGGCCCGAGCGATTGAAGGTCCGCAGATCGACCTCCAGGGCCGAGGATCCCGGGCGCAGGGTCAGGCCCACCCGCCACTTGGTCCGGTGGCGCCTCTCGATCTCGCCGACCCAGACCGTGGCGCTGCCGTCGGCCGCTTGGACCAGGAGATGGTCCACCGGCATGAAGGTCGTGGCCCGGTGGTGGTGGGGCACGTTCCACTCCACGCCGCCGGAGATCCAGGCCCCCAGCATGCCGATCAGGGCCGGCTTGATCACGTGCTGGCGATAGATGAAGTCATAGCCGTTGGTCTTGTCGATCGCGTAGAAGATGCGCCCGCCCAGCTCGGGCAGGATGCAGACCCGGACAAGCTCGTTCTCCAGATAGACGGCCTTATAGGCCTTGTCCCGCTTGACGCCGGACAGCTGATCGAGGAAGGCGTAAGGATAGACGGGCCCCATGGCGCCTTGATAGGCCCGGCCGGAGTAGAAGATGGGGTATGTCTCGGGCTCTCCGACCCCGTAAGTCGGGAGCACCAAGCTTTCTTCCCAAGCGCGGGCGCCCGAGACCGGGGCCGCTCCTGAGGCGGATTGAGCCGGGAGGAGCGCGGCGGCGAACGCGACAAGCCCCGCGAACGCGGCGGCCCGGAGGAGAAACGGGGAACGGATCGGTGCGAACATCATCCACCTCGCGAAGTCGGAAGGTCAAACCGGATCAGCGGGAAGCCCGGCGGGCCCGCCGGCGGCGGCAGCCGCGGACGATGGCTCGGACCAGGAGAACGAGGAGCGCCAGGATAAGGACGGCGGCGGCCAGCACGAAGTAGGTCAATCCGCCTCCGCCGACGATCAGGCGGATCAGGCTGCGGGAAGGGACCGGACCGAATCGTCCTTCCGGGCGCCCGTATCGCGCCGGGACATCGGGGATCGCGTCGCCGTCCGTGTCGGGAAATTCGCGGATGACGCCGGCCAGGGCTTTCCAGGCCTTAAGCTCCTGCAGGCCGGGGACCGCGGCATCGGCGTCCACGGCGCCCTCGAACTGGTCGGCCAGGGGCTTTCCGGCGGCGTCCCGGGCCTGCATCTTGAGCAGACCGTAGGAAGCCTTGGAGACGTAATCGACCATGCCGCCGGTATAGGAGTCGACCACGATGCGGTAGAGCCGCTTGGCCTCGAGCGGAGCGTAGGACCCGTCCTCCTGGAGGATTTGAGCGTCCGTCACCCGATCGAAGGCCAAGCGGTGCGGGTTGTAGTGGAAGCGCAGACCGGAGAACTGCAGCGCCGCGTCGGACTTCATCGGCACGACCGAGGCCTGCACTTCGACCAGGTGCCGCAGCTCACGGCCGTAAAGCCGCATCGAGAGGAGCGGGTAGCCGGGCCGACCGTCCCGGCCTGCGCCGAGGGAGAAGACGCGGAAGACGTCTTCCACCGTGATCGGTCCGGCCAGGAAAGTCCCCCGGACGATGCCGACGGGGACGATCACCGCGGCCACGTGCCGGTAAGCGGGGCCTTCGGCCCGGCGGACGGCCTCGCGCAGGGCGTCGGCCAGGAGGTTGCCCATGCCGGCTTCCAGGCCGCTGGCCTCCATGGCCTCGGGGGTGTCCAGGTCGAAGGGGCTTTCGGCCAAGACCTGACCGAAGCCGCCGGGGAAATCCGCCAGGACGACGGCCTCGACGAGCGACTTGAATTCGCCGGCCGCCCGGGCCACTTCGGGATCGGACGGGATCTCGGCGGTGACGGGCAGAAGGGCATAGGAGGACGTTCTGACGCCGCCGGTCGGGCCCACGGATAATTCCAGGCGGCCGAGGACATCGCCGCCCCAGCCGGTGGAGACCAGGATCGTCCGGCCCGCGATGCGGGGCTCTTCGAATGCGGCGTGGGCGTGAGCGCTGATCAGCACGTCGATCCCCGGCACGGTCTTCGCGATAATCTCGTCTTCGCTGTCGGCGGGATCGGGCTTGGTCCCGACGTGGGACAGCCCGATCACCAGGTCGGCCTTCTCCTTGTTCCGCAGGAGGTCGACCACGCGCTTGGCCTCGATGGCGGCGTCCCGGAACGCCACCGGCCCGGCGAAGGGCGAATCATCGGCGGCATCCTCGCCGAAGAGGCTGAAGACGCCGATCCGCAGGCCGGCTCTCTCGAGAATCAGGTAGTCGCGGACGGGAAAGTCCCGGAAGGCGGCTCGGCCGGCCTCGGCGACGTCGCTTTCTCCTTCGATGGCCAGGCTGGAGGCCACGACGGCGGGCAGAGCGTGGCCTTGGGCCTTGACCTTGGCCGCGGCCAGGCTGCGGGCCAAGCCGTCGAGCCCGAAGTCGAACTCGTGGTTGCCCAGGGTCGTCGCCTCCACGCCCATCAGCCCCAGAAGGCGAAGCTCGGCCGCCTCGGTCTCGAACAAGGTATGGAAGAGCGTGCCCATGCTGAAGTCGCCGCCGTCCAGGACGACAGCGTCCCCCTCCGCCGCCTCCTTCTCCCGGGCGATCAAGGTCGCCAGCCGGGCGAAGCCGCCCCTCTCGGTCCTGTTACCGTCGGGCTCCACGACTCTGCGGGGCAGGACGTTCGAGTGCAGGTCGTTGGTGAAGAGGACGACCAGCTTCCGGTCCGCCTGAGCCGAGCCGGTCGGGACGGCTCCGGCCGAAGCCCGGGATAGAGACGCCGACAGCAGAGCCAGCGCGATCGCGGCCAGAATCTTGGATCTCATGCGTCGCCTCCCTGCTCCCGAGGCCCGGGGGCCGATATCGGCCAGGCCTGCGGCAGAAAGATTCGGGTGTAGAGGTCCAGGGCGTACCGGTCGGTCATTCCGGCGATGGCGTCGCCGACCCGGACTTCGATCGGATCGGCGGCCGGGTAGTCCTTGACGCAGCCCTCGGGATGGGCCAGGAAGTGGGCGAACAGCTCGCGGATGATCTTCTCCGTCTTGCGCAGCTCGACGCGGGCGAAGTCGTTGTAGTAGACCCGCTCGTAGAGGAACTCCCGCAGGTCGACCATGGCCTTCATGATCGGCTCGCTCATGGCGATCCGCTCCAGCCCGCAGGCCAAGCTGGCCTGGATGACGTCGCCGACCATCTTGTCGATGCGCGAGGCGTGCCAGCGCCCCAGGATGGAGACGAGGCCTTTGGGGATGTCGCTCTCGCGGATAACCCCGGCCCGCAGCGCGTCGTCGATGTCGTGGTTGACGTAGCCGATGACGTCGGAGACGCGGACGACCTGGCCCTCCAGGGTGGCCGGCAGGTCCTCCTTGCGGCGGTCGAGGATCTTGCCCCGGCCCTTGGAGTGGCGGAAGATGCCGTCGCGGACTTCGAAGGTCAAGTTGAGGCCCTTGCCCTCGTACTCCAGCTTCTCCACGACCCGCAGGCTCTGGCGGTAATGGGTGAAGCCCCCGGGAACGAGCTTGGCCAGGGTCTCCTCGCCGGCATGGCCGAAGGGCGTGTGGCCGAGGTCGTGGCCCAGGGCGATGGCTTCGGTCAGATCCTCGTTCAGGCGCAGCGCTCGGGCGATGGTCCGGGCGATGGCCGAGACTTCCAGAGTGTGGGTCAGGCGGGTCCGGTAGTGGTCGCCGTAGGGCGAGAGGAAGACCTGGGTCTTGTGCTTCAAGCGGCGGAAGGTCTTGGAGTGGAGGATGCGGTCGCGGTCGCGCTGGAAGGCCGTCCGGAAGGCGTGCGGCGCCTCGGGCCGAGCCCGGTCGTGGGCGCCTCGGCTGAGGCAGGCTTTGGGCGAGAGCGTTTGGACTTCGACCTCTTCCAGCTGCTCCCTTATAGTCACGGGGGCATTATAGCAGAATGGAGGTCGGATGGAATTCGCGCGTCCATCGGCCGCCCTAGCCGGGGCCGAGCCGATTCTCGGCCGGAGATGTTTCTGCTACAATCGGCAGGGGAGAGGATACGTCCATGTCCGCGATTCAAGATAACGTCCGCCGCATCCTGGCCGAGCTTCCGCCCGGAGTCGAGCTGGCCGCCGCGGCCAAGACGCGAGCTCCTGGCGAGATCGTCGAAGCGATCGAGGCCGGCGTCCGGATCATCGGCGAGAACTACGTCCAGGAAGCCCAGACAGCCAAGGCCGCGGTCGGCTCCCGCTGCGCCTGGAGCCTGATCGGCCACCTCCAGTCCAACAAGGCCAAGAAGGCCGTCGAGATCTTCGACATGATCGAGACGGTGGACTCGATCGAGCTGGCCCGCGAGCTGGACAAGCGCTGCGCCGCCGCCGGACGGAGCCTGGACATCCTGCTCGAGATCAACAGCGGCGAAGAAGGCCAGAAAGCCGGCGTCCGGCCGGCCGATGCGGAAAACCTGCTGCGGGCCGCCGCCGTCCTCCCAAACCTGCGCTTGCGCGGGCTAATGACCATGGGCCCCTTCGAGGGCGATCCCGAGGACTCCCGGCCCTTCTTCAGGACGACCCGGGATCTGTTCGCGCGATTCCGGGATCTGGGCCTGCCCGGGGCGGAGATGGCGGTCCTGTCCATGGGCATGAGCCACTCTTATCGGGTCGCCATTCAGGAAGGCGCGACCCGGGTCCGCATCGGCACCGCCATCTTCGGCCCCCGGGTTTAAGACCGCGCCGACCGACCGACAAGCCCGATCAGCAAGCCTAAGCCGGGGGCTTGTTGTATCCCCCGTCGCCGTAAGGCCGGACCTTCTCCAGCCAACGCTTCTCCAATTCGGCCAGCTCCGCCCGGATCGTCAGCGGCGATGCGTCCGGGCTGGAGGGCTTGAGGTACTCGAGCACCTCGAAGGCGAAGTCCTCGGGCTTCTGCCGGCTCCAATCGGCCTGCAAGGCCTTGTTGACGTGGCCGCCCGCCTGGAGCATGAAGCGCTGGGTGTTGAGCTTGCCGTCCACGCTGGGCGCGCTGGAAAGAAAGACCTTGCCGCTGATCAAGTTGCGAATCTGAAACACGCCGGCCCGGGGCGGATGGTCCTTATAGGTCCGGATCAGCTCCTTGCGTCTTTGAGGATCCATATGCCGGCCTCCCGAAGGAATTTCCTGCTCCCGGTTCAAGAATTAATGACTGCGGCCCGAAAGCGCCTTCATCATCTCTTGCGGGCCCGGTCGTAATCCGTCACTCCGCGGCACCGCCGCCGGGGCCCAGCTTGCCGGCCACGGTCTCGCCCTCCAGAACGGCGCCTTCCGCGTCCAAGCCCTTCTCTTCCCGCAGCGCCCGGATCTTGTCCATGGACCGGTCAAGAGCCTTGCGCCGGGTCGTCTCCAGCTTCTTGAACTCGGTCTGGACGTCATCGATCCGCTTGCCGACCTTGTCAAACGACTCGACGAAAGCGTCGAACTGCTTCTCGAATCCGTCGACCAGGCCCAGAAGCGTGCCGGCCGTTCGCTCCATGGCGAAGTTGGCCATGCCTTGCCGGATGACCGCCAAGACGGCGTAGAGAGTGATCGGCGAGCAGAGGATGACCTTCTGCTTGAGGGCCGCGTCGAGCAGGTCGCGGTCGTTCTCGTGGATGAAGCCGTAGACCTGCTCGTTGGGGATGAAGACCAGCACGTAGTCGAGGGTATTCTCCTCGGGGTTGATGTAGTCGCGGGTCGTGACTTCCTTGACCCGGGTCCGGACATCCGAAAGAAACTGCTTCTTGTGCCGTTCCCTCTCGACATCGTTTCCCGCCTCCAAGTAGCGCACGTAGTTGTCGAGAGGGAACTTGACGTCCATATTGAGGCGGCGCTCCTGCGGAAGAAGAAAGGTGAAATCGGGCCGTCCGCCGGCCGCTTCAAGTGTCTTCTGCTTGAGGTAGTTGAAGCCCTCCTTGAAACCGGCCAGGGCCAAGACGTCCTCGGCCATCCGCTCGCCCCACTGGCCGCGCGACCGGCTGGAAGACAGGGCCTGCCGCAGGTGCTCCGCTGTGTCCTGGAGCTTGCCGGTCTGTTCCGCGGCGGCTTTAAGCTGGGAGGTCAGCTCCCCGAACTTCTGCTGGCGGTCGCGTTCCAATTGGGAAACCAGCTCCTGCATCCGCTTCATATCGGTGCGCATCGAATCGACGTTCTGGTCGATGAGCTTCTTTTTGCTGTCTAACGTCTGTTCACCCTGTGCCGTATGACGGCCGAGCTTTTCCTCGGCCATTCGAATGAGCTGCTCGTTGCTCTTGGATAAGGCGTCCAAGGACAGCGACTGGAAAGACTCCCGGACCCGGCCGAGAAGGGATTCCAGGTCCTGGGACTTCTGGATCTCCGCCTGGTTGACCAGCTCCTGGGCCAGCTTCTCGGCGTCCTTCTGGCGCCAGCGCTGGATGAGCAGCGCGGCCAGGATTCCAAAAGCGGCCCCGACGACAAAATAAATGGCTTCCGTCATAATCCTTCTCCCCTATCAGCGCTCCCAATCCAAGCCTGCTAGGAAACAGTCAATTATAGTCAGTTCAATCCAGCGCTTCCAGCTTGGCCGCCAGCAGGCCCATGATCAGCCGGGCCCCCTTGTCGAACTGGATGACGGCCCGGCCCGCCGTGCCGCCCTCCACGAAGGCCTCGATGCGGCCTTCGCCAAGGGCAGGGTGCCGCACCCGCTGGCCGATCCGGAAGCCCGACATCTCCTGCGGCGCGGCGGCAGACGGCGCGGCTTTCTTCGGGGCGGCCCAATCCGGGACGAAGCCCTTGGGCGTCCGGAAAGGCCGCGAGGGCGCCTCCGCGACTCCGGCCCCGAAGGGCACCGTCGAGACGACCTCCAGCCCCGACAAGCCCGCGAGGAAGGATGACGGCGCGGCCGGACGCGGCCCGCCGTGGATGGCCCGCGAGACGGCGTGGCTGAGGGCCAGAAATCGCTCGGCCCGGGTGACGCCGACGAAGAGCAGCCGCCGCTCCTCTTCCAGGTCCCGGCCTTCCTCCAGGCTCCGGGCATGCGGGATGATCCCCTCCTCCACGCCCACGATCATGACCGCCTCGAACTCCAGGCCCTTGGCGCTGTGCAAGGTCATCAGCGAGACGGCGCCGGCCTGCTCGTCGTAGGAATCGATGTCGCTGATGAGGGCCGTCCGCTGCAGGTAGCCGGCCAGGCCGCGCAGATCGACGCCCTGCGCGGCGGAAGCCGCTTCGGCTTCCTCCTCGTCGTATTGGGCGGCCGAACGGATGAGCTCCTCGACGTTCTCCGCCGCGTCCGGGTCCTTCTCCTTGATGAAGGCGTCCTTGAGGCCGCTGCGAATGTAGACGTCGCGGGCGATGGCGGCCACGGGACGGTCCAAGCCCGTCTGCAGGCCCTCGATGAGCTTGACGAACTTGCCGATCCGGACGGCGGCGGCCGGGGGAAGCTCCGGAACGCCGGAAGGATCCAGGAGGATGTCCCACAATCCGACGTCCAGCGCCCGGGCCCGCGCCAGCAGCCTTTCGACGGACGTGTCCCCGATGCCGCGGGCCGGCCGATTGATCACCCGCAGAAGCGAGACCTCGTCGGCCGGATTGAGCAGCAGGCGCAGGTAGGCCAAGGCATCCTTGACCTCGCGCCGGTGGAAGAACTCCACGCCCTTGACGATCTGGTAGGGCACGGCGGCTTGGATCAAGGCCTCCTCGATCACCCGGCTCATGGCGTTGGTCCGGTAGAAGACGGCCATCCGCCGGAAGTCCAGGCCCTCCCCTTCGTGCAGGCCGCGGATCCAGTCGGCGGCCCCGCGGGCCTCGTCTCTCTCGTCCAGGAAGCGAAAGAGGCGCGGCCGGGCTCCTTCCGGCTTGCGGGCGATGAGGACCTTCTCCTTGCGACGGGCGTTGGCCTTGATCAGCTCGTCGGCCAGCCGCAGGACCTGGGGCGAGGAGCGGAAGTTCTCCTCCAGCCGGATCACGGGAGCGGCCGGGAAGTCGCGCTCGAAGGCCAGGATATTCTCGATGTCGGCCCCCCGCCAGCCGTAGATGGACTGGTCGGGGTCGCCGGTGACGAAGAGGTTGTCGTGGCCGGAGGCCAAGGCGCGGGCGATGCGGTACTGGCAGGCGTTGGTGTCCTGATACTCGTCGACGAGGATGTAGAGCCAGCGCCGGGAAAGCCGCTCGCGCAGCTCGACGTCCTCGTCCAGGAGCCGGGCCGTCCGGACCAGGAGGTCGTCGAAGTCCAGGGCCCCCGCGGCCGCGAGCTTCCTCTGGTAGCCCGCCGCGACATCGTCCAGGACGACCGCGGGCAAGTCCACCAGGCCGCGCCGCGCGCCCTCCTCCGCGCCGAGCATGTGGTTCTTCAGGACGCTGATCTGGCGCAGGACGCGGGCCGGCGGATAGTCCTTGGCGTCCAGCTTCTCGTCCCTCAGGACGTCGGCCAGGACCGCCTTCTGGTCGGACTGGTCATAGATGACGAATCCGGCCGGCAGGCCGGCCCGCGAAGCCCACTCGCGCAGGATCCGGACGCACAGGCTGTGGAAGGTGCAGAGGAGCGCTCCGGGCGGGACGTCCATGGCGCGCAGGCGGCTGCGCATCTCCTCGGCCGCCTTGTTGGTGAAGGTCAGGGCCAGGATGCCCTCCGGGCGGGCGCCGCGGCTGATGAGCTGGGCGATGCGATGGGTGATTACTCGGGTTTTGCCCGAGCCGGGCCCGGCCAGGACCAGCATCGGCCCGCCGCCGTGGAGGACGGCCTGCCGCTGGCTTCCGGTCAGGCCCGAGAGGATATCGTCGGTCACGTTGTTGGATCCTTGACAACCGAGAGAAGCGCCGTGGCGGCGTCAGCCGCATAAAATACCCCGAACCGGGGAGGAAAGCCAACAATATTCCGAGGAGCCATAACGCGGAGCGGGGCCGTCGGGGTATAATCCCGGTCACGGGGGCCGATCTGCGATCCGGACGAAGCGCCGGGAAGGAGAGGCCGGGGAAAGGAGGATTCGTGCCGCAAGACGGGAAGAATCGCCGGTTCCGCCCCGCTCTCCCACCGATAGGGGTTGCGGCTGGCGCCCTTGCCACCCTCTTCCTCGTGGGCGCGGCTTGCCGCGGGCCGGCCAACGCGCGACGCTTCCTTGTCGGAACGGACGTGTGCCGCGAGATCCGCGTCATCGAGAAGAGCGGAGCCATGGCCGCCGACGTCCTTGTCGCCATCGACGCCCAGGGCCGCCTCGTCATTCCCCCCCTGCTCCGCGAGCTGGCCCAAATCCAGGACGTCATCATCTCGCCCGACAAGGGAATGGCCCTGATCGTCTCGATCGGGGAAGGCCACCCTTGGATCAACGTCTACAGGATCGCCGATTGGATGGCGCCGGCCGCCGCCGGAAGCGAGGGCGTCGAGCCCCGCCGGTCCATGGATCCCTACCCCTATGCCTGGACGGATATCCGCTGGCGGAAAGGAAACGAGGTCCGCTTCCGGAGCGAAGGCGATTATAACCGCTTCAACCGGGCCACGCGGCGGCCCGGCGAGAGCCGCGACGGCCAGGCCCGCGACTGGGGTTGGTTCCCCTTCGACGACAGGATCGTCTCCGGCCGGTAGAAGACGCCGGAGCGGAACGAACGTTCCCGAAAGGACCTTAGGCTTTTCCCACGTACTCGCCGGTCCGGGTGTCGACACGGACGACTTCCCCGCTTGTCAGGTACTCGGGAACCTGGATGACCAGTCCCGTCGTCAAAGTCGCCGGCTTGGTCCGCGAGGTGGCCGAGCCGCCCTTGACGGCCGGGGTCGTCTCGACGATGGTCATGGCCACCGAGATGGGGAGCTGGATGCCCACGGCCCGGCCGTCCGAGATCATGGCGATGATACCCTCCAGGCCCTCGGTGATGTAGGGCCACTCCTCCTCCAGGTCCTCCCGGCTCAGGGCGAATTGGCTGTAGTCCTGCAGGTCCATGAAGGTCATGCCCGACTCGTCGCCGAAGAGAAACTGCACGGGCCGCCGCTCGAAGTCGACCTCGTCGAGCATGTCGTCGCCCTTGAAGACGAGGTCCACCTTGCGCTTGGTCACCAGGTTGCGGAAGCGCAGCTTGTAGAGGGAGGACGAGCCGCGGGCGCTCGGCTTCTGGACCGAGACGTTCTCCACGATATGGGGGGCGCCGTCGATCTTGGCCACGTCGCCCTTCTTCAGCTCGGATGCGTTGATCATGGGGTCACCTTGGGGAGGCGGCCGCCTCGGGGGCGGCCGGATCGCAGGCAGCCATCTTAGCGGCCGGCCGGGAGGCTGTCAAGGCGAGGCGGGCGGGAGAGACCGTCAGCGGGACGCGGGAATAGGCCGTAGCCCCCGTAACGGGATCCGACGCGTGAAAGTAGAGGACATACCTCCCCGCCGGAACATCGTCGAAGGAGATACCGACCAGCCAGCTTCCCCTCGCCTCCTTCTTATCGTCCATGAGAACGGCGACGGAGGCTCCGATCTTGTTCCCCTTTGCGGAGTCCACAAGATGGGCGGACAGCTTCGGTCCGGAAGGGGCGCCGCCTTCCCAAGCGTAGGGGATGAGGGCGCGCAACGCCGCCGTCCCGGACTCGATCCCCTCCGGACAAGGCGCCCAGCGGGCCCTATCGTAGGGATAGACCGATCTCCAGCGCTCGATCTCTCTCCCCTTCTTGCCGGCGCTCTCGATCATGACCGCATTCACGACGGGGGCCAGGAGTAGAGGGGTGCCGAGGCGAAGCCCTCGGGCCGAGGGCGCCGGGACATAGGCCTTGGCCGAGGCCACCGCCGCCGCGCCCGTTTCCAGGTCCCGCATCACGATCCGGCAGACGAAGGCGCCCGCCGATGCGGCCATCCCGGCCGCGAAATGGATGTCCCGGCCCCGGTGCTTGGCCAGATCCGGCGTCGTCCTTTGTAGGCCGGCCAGACGATCCTTTTCGTCAAAGGCCAGGGCGACGATCTCCACCTTCCGCCCGGCGAACTTGTCCACGATGGCGGAGGGGAGGAGAGATTCGAGGCGAAGATAGGCGCTTCCCGCCTCCTCATAGGCCAACGGCAGCAGGGGGAAAACGTCGGGGACCTGGAACATCGGCTTGTCGGACAGGGCCAGGTCGAAGAGATGGAGCTTCTTCTCCAGGTCCGAAAAATCCCGGAAGGACTTGGGGTTGTAATACCCGGCCTGCGTGTGGACCTGGCAGCCCTTCCGCAGGACCTTGACCTTGATCTTGTGGAAGCGACCGTCGATCCGTTCGTTGATGGGATAGCCCAGGACGTAGTAGGTTCCCGTCAGGCTCTGAAGGTCGTCGAAGGCTTCCTCGTAGTTTCGGACATCGCCGAAGTACTGCCCGCCCGTGGAGAAGGCCATATCGCGAAGGGTCTGCGTCCCCTTCAATGCCTCCGGCGTGATCACGCTCAAGGAGGATTCAAAAGGCCGAAAGACGATGGACTTTTGGTCCTCCGCGGACGCCTTATCGAGCGCGAATAAGTCCGTCTCGTTGCCCCGCGTGTCGAGGACGAAAAACACGCAGTCAGCTTTGAGGGCGGCCTGGCGCATCTCATCATTCAGATGCAGCAGAATGGTATCGAAGCCCAGCGTCCTTTTCGTCAGGAGCGTCGCCCCCTGCAGAAGCGAAGCCGGAACGCCCGAAGAGAAGAGCAGGATCTGCTTCCGGCCCTGCACATATCCCAGCGCCGTGACCAGAGACGTCATATTCGCCAGATAGTTGCGGGCTTGCGTCTTGGATTCCTGCCGCTCCCATTCATAATCGGATTCGTCGTTGCTTGTTCTGTTCTCCAGCTGGCGCTGGTACTCCCATTCGACGTCCGTGGCCGCGCCGACGATCTCCGACAGCGCCAGCCCGGAGACCGTCTTGGCCGCCTTGGCGTGATCGAGCGTCAGGGGCTCGTTCATCACCAGCCCCTTGAGGGCCGAGCAGGAGACCACCCCCACCTCGTCCATCGGCAGAAGGTTGGCCTCAATGAAGCGGAGGGCCGCCTTCTTGGCCCGTAGAATCCCCATCGGCGTGTTGTAGGCGAAGTCGAAGAACAAGAAGAACTTTCGGCCAAGCCTCGCGGCCGGCGCCAAGGGCGTGGGGAGGAGGCGGGTCTCCACCGGCGCCTTTTCTCGTCCCAGCAAGGCGGGATCGAGCACGTGCCGCTCGAACTCGGTGATCGCCTTCTCCTCGCCGTCCTCCAGAAGGACGAAGTCCTTCTTCTCCAGGTCCTTGACCGCCGCCCCGCTCTTGTCGCTGACGTAGACCTGGACGAGCTTCAGCGTGACCGCGACGTCGTGATGGATGGGCTTCTGGGGCGTTTGAGCGGCGAGCACCGCGCCGGCCGCGCCGATCACCAGGAAAGCCTTGAGATGCCTCATCCCGGGTCTGTTTGCCCCCCGCCGATAATACAAAAAAAAAAAAAAAAAATCCGCGGATCAATCCCTCAATCCCCGAAGTCCCCCGGGTCGCCCGCGCTTCCGGCGTCATCATCCCCGCCGGGAGCGCCTTCCCCGCCAACCCCGCCGTGCTCGGCCTCGTGGACGGCCTCGTCGACTTCCTGCTCGAAGTCGGGCCCGGCGTCCTCGCCCATCTCCCGGCCCATCTTCTTCATCCAGCGGGCCATGGAAGCGGGATCGTTCTCGTCCAACCCGGCCATGGCGGAGGGATCCGAGAGGCTGTCCATGCGGCTGTCTTCCGAGCGCAAAACGGCCACCCGCGAGACGAGCTTGCGCAAGTCCCTGCCGCCGCAGTGCTGGCAGACCGGCTCCAAGGCGGCGCCCACGGACAGGGTCACGAAGGTGGACTTCCTCCCGCAGGCCCCGCAGCGATACTCGTAGATCGGCATCAGATGAGCGCCCCCTCCTGCCAGCCGCGCCTGACGAGCTCGATCTTGGCCGGATCGGCGTTGCCGAGGTGGTGGCGGGTATCGGCCAGCTCGATGTGGTGGGCGGAAGTCTCCAGCGGCTTGTCCTCGCCGAACTCCTGGAGGCGCCGGGCCTGGATGATGCGGTAGCCGATGGCGTCCACGGCGACCGGATCCTCGCCGACCAGCAGCCCGCCGTAGCTCCAAAGATAGCTCGGCGAGAACCCCCGCGGCCCGACGTTGTGGTACTGGGGGGTCAGCATCGACAGGACGTTCAGCCGGGTCTTGCCCTTGACGACCGGCAGCGACCAGATCGAAGCCAGGTCGGCGCAGGCGTCGCCGTGGTACTCGGACGGCTTGGGCACGAACATGATGTAGTTCTTGATGCAGCTGCCCATGCCGGCCCAGTAGTGGACCCGGGCCGGGCGGACGTTGATGAGGGCCGTGGCCTCCTTGAAGACGGGATCGTCCAGCACGCCGCGATCCAGGACGGAGATCCGGCCGGCCGAGACGCCGGCGTCCAGGACCCGCTGACGGATGGCCTGCTCCAGCTCGAAGCCGGTCGGCAGGTAGTTCCAGATATTGGTCTTGATGCCGACGACATCTTCCGGCTTGAGGATCCGCTTCCAGGCCGCGACCGGATTCGGCTCGTCGAAGAGGGCCATGACCGCCTCGTCCAGCATGGCCTGGATGACCGGGCCGTTGATGCGGCGGCCCTCACCGACGGCCTGGGCGTCGCGGATGAGGACGACCCGCGACTTGGAGCCGCGGCTCATCGAGGTGATGGTGGCCTGTCCGGCCGGAGTCACTTTCGGCTTGTCCGAGGTGAGGGGTCCGGTGCAGCAGCAGCCCACCATCCCGGCCACGGGGGCGACCGTCGCCGCCGCCTTCAAGAAATCGCGTCGATTCAGCCTTCTCTTCTCCATGGCCTTCTCCTTGTCGACCTTCTAGCGGATTCGCCTCAAGACCTGGGCCGATACGCCGGCGGCCGCTTCGGCGGAGGGCGCCTTCATGAGGACGGCCACGGTCCGGCCTTGCTGGGACGCGAGCGTCCAGGTCCCATCCGCGGCCCGGACGGCGCCGCCTTTCTCAGCCCCCGGCATCAGGGCGGCCTGAAATCCGGATAGGGCCGCCGCCGCCTTCCCGTCATCGGGATAGCGGACCACGATCAACGCGCTCTTGTCCGCGGCCCGGGCCAGGACGGCCTCGGTCGTCTCGTCCAAGCCGAGGACGTTCTCCCGGGCGACGGCGAAGTGGTAGTTCAGGATGACCGGACTGTGCAGAAAGCGGACCCGCCGCGGATCGTCGTAGCCCGGCGGCAGGACCGCCAAAAGATCGGGCTTGGGGCCCGTCTCCACGATCGCCTCGGCCAGCTTCCGGCCAAGCTCCCGCAGGGCGGCCTTGGAGGCATCCGTCTCCTCCTCGGCGTAGACGGCGGCATAAAAGCGCCCCTTCCAGAGCGTCAACAAGCCGCCTTTATAGAGACTGCCTTGTCCGATCCCCCAGTCCTCGCCGTCCAGGTCGTGAGTAAAGACGCCGAAAGCGTCGGCCGCGGAGCCCATATCGAAGAGATCGGCGATGATGTCCGGCCCGCCGGCCTTCCCGTAGCGCCGGGAGAGCAAAGCCTTCATGTTGTAGGCCCGGTAGACCTCGCCGGCCCCGTCGATGTAGTCGAAGATCGTCTCGGCATCATAGGCCGCGTCGGGGGGCTTGGCCGTCCAGCCGGCGGCCTGCCCGGGAAGCAAGGCCGCGAGTCTGGAGGCCATTTGACCCAGAACGGTCGAGCGCGACGGCGGGCGCCCCGAGGCGATCAGAATCGCGCCCAGACCCAGGGCCCCAACCAGGACGGCGGCCGACACCGCAGGCTTCATCGGCATCGATTGTATCAGAACCGCGCCGCCGGAGGGAAACCGCTCTCAGCGGCTCCCCGCGGCCGCGCCCTCGATCATCCGGCCCCGCCCCCGCCCCCACCGGCGCCCCCTCCGCCGCCGCCGCTGAATCCCCCGCCGCCGCCCGAGGAGTAGTGGGAGGCCTGGGTGCTCGCGGCCTGGATGGCGTTGGCCGTGGACTCGATGCCCTTGGCGAAGGAGGTGATGCCGGCCAGATTGGACGCGCTCAAGCCCGGATACCAGCGGGGCGAGGGCGCGCGCTGGTCCTGCAGGATCACCGGCAGCGCCTTGAGGATCTTGGAGGCGTGTCCGAAGAGGATGCCGTAGACGAGGTAGCTCTCCCAGAGCACATAGGCCTGCGGCGGCAGGTCCTTGAACTCGCCGAAGTCCTTGATGAACTTCTCCAGGCCCTTCCACTTGGCGTCCTCCTCGGCCCAGGCCATCGTCCGCCGGGCCAGCTTGGGGACGAGGGCGCCGGCCAGGATGATGAGCGGGATGTTCATGGTCAACAGGCCGATGGGGATGGAGGCGACGCCCATCGTCTTGCGCTGCTTCTCGGTCCCCGCCTCCAGGAAGCCCCGCTGGTCGGCTTCGGCCTTGATCTCTTTCTTCCAGGCCTTGAACCACTTCTGGAAGTCGACCGACTTCTTCCGCAGCCAGTCCTTCAGGTCGCCCAAGGTCAGCGAGTCGCCGGGCTTGACCTGTCCGCCGCCGGCCTCTCCGAAGACGACCTCCAGGACCGAGCGCTCGAGAGGCAGCAGAGCGCCGTCCCGCCGGGCCGCCGAACGGGGCTCCAGGTCGACCAGGGTCAGGATCGTCTCCTCCTTCATCTTGGGGCCGAAGAGCCCGCTCTTCTCGACCTGCTTGTCCTCGACCCGGATGAAGCCGCGCCGGGCCAAGTCGAAGATGACGGACGTGAAAGCCCGCGGGGACGGGCCCCCGCCTTGCGTCCGGAGGCTCTCGACCAGAGCCGGAGACAGCTCGGAGGGAGGCTCGTGGAAATATTCGGGAGCGCTGGGGATCGGGTACTCGCGCCCGATCTTCTTCCACAGCGGGACGTAGAAGGCGAGGAAGGCCAGAGAGCCGACGAGCCACCAGCCCAGCCAGGCGAGGATCGCGGTCTTCACGGTCCGGGCCTTGCGGGCGGTGCGGTCCTGGGACGCGGCCGCGGCGCGGATGGTGTCCTGGACGAAGCCCGCCTCCTCGGCCATGATCGCCGCCTTGTCCATGCCCTGGCCGGGGAGGCCCGCCACGAGGCCGGCCGGCCAGACGACGCGGATCTCCATGGACTGGCCGGCGGGGATGCCCGAGGCAGTGAAGCGGGCCGTCCGGGCGTCGACGATCTCCGAGACTCCGGACAGCGGGCCGTGGCCGTAGACCAGCATGTCCTGGGGCGAATCCAGCGCTTGGGGCAGGGTGACGGTCACCTCGGCCGCGTCGGTCGCCTTGCTCCAGCCGGAGCCGATGGCTTTCCAGTAGAGCTCGCTGACGTCGGGGTAGCTGACGATGCCGTAGCGGACCTTGTAGCGGAAGACGAAGGTCTTCCGCTCGTCGGAGGCCTGGTAGGACCACTTGGCCTTGAACTCCGCCCCCGACCGGGAGACTTCGCACGGCAGCGCCTGGCCGCCCTCGTCGGAGACGGTGAAGTCCTCGATGGCGATGACGCCGCCGGCCCCCTTGCGCTCGAAGCCCAGGGGGATGCTGAGGTCGGCCCAGCGGAACGAGCCGCGAAAGTCGTAGGTCCGCCGCTCCTCGACCTGGAACGTCCCGTCGCTTTCCACCTGGACGGCGATCCGAACCTCGGGAAAATGATAGTCCTTGTCCGCGGCAGGAGTCGCGGCCGCCCGCCCCGGCGCCGAAATAAACAGGATCGCCGCAAGGACGATCAACGCGCGGTGGATCTTCTTTGTGCCCAATTCACTTTCTCCCTGAGATCGGAGCTATTCTACCAGAATCGCGCAAAAAAAAGCGCAGGGTCGGTCCCGCCATTCCCCGGCAACAACAAGACCGAGTCAGCTTCCGGGGAATCAGCGGGTCGGGGTGTCGGCCGACGGCGGAAAAGCGCCGGTTGAGCCCGTGTCGTCAAAGTCAGAGGGGAGCGCCACGCCGAGATCCAGCCGCAAATCCGGTCATCGGGCGGAACAACGGTGCAGGCTCAACCAAGCAGCCGGGTCGACACCCCGGCCCGCCATTCCCCGGAAGCCGATGGATGCTACCGCTCGATCGCGGCCTTCCTCTGGAGAACCTTGAAGAAGTAGGCCGGGTCGTGCTTCGTCGTGCGATCGAAGGCCAGCAGGCCGTTGACCTCCTGTTCCACGTCGGTCAGCTGGGTGTAGCAGAGTCCCGCGACCGCCGGGTTGTCGAGCAGGATGTCGGTCAGCTTCTTGAACCGGTCGAGGTACTCCTCCAGGGAGCGGGGCCGGTCGCCGTAGCCCCAGGCCTCCTCGCCCTTCTGTCCGGGGTTCCACCAGATGCCGCCATACTCGCTCAGGAAGTAGGGCTGTCCGGCGTAGGGGACGTTGCGCTCCGGACCGCCGTTCACGTAGATCACGGGCGGCTTGGCCAGGAGGGCGTCGTAGCGGGCCTTGAAGGTGACCGGATCCTGGTCGTAGTCGTGGGCGTCATAGACGTCGGGGGAGACGTAGTGCCAGCCTCCGGAGGCGTCGATGACCGGCCGCGAGGGGTCGAGCATCTTGGTCAGACGGAAGATCGAGGGGATCAGCCCGGGCGCATGGCTCCCCCACTTCTCGTTGAACGGGCACCAGCCGATGAGGGCCGGATGGTTGAGGTCGCGCTCCACGGCCTCGGTCCACTCGCGGCTGAAGGTCAGGAAGGCCTCGGCCCGGCCGATGTCGAGGCCCCAGTCGGGGAACTCGCCCCAGACCAGGTAGCCCAGCTTGTCGGCCCAGTGGAGGAAGCGGCGCTCGAAGACCTTCTGGTGCAGGCGGGCCCCGTCGAAGCCCAGGCTCATCGACAGCTCGATGTCCCGCCGCAGAGCCGCGTCGTCCGGCGCCGTCATGATCCCGTCCGGGTAGAAGCCCTGGTCCAGGACGGTGCGCAGGAAGAGGGGCCGGTTGTTGAGGAAGAACTTGCCGTCCCGGGCCTCGAATTTGCGCAAGCCGAAGTAGGCCGAGGCCCGATCCTCCGCCCGGCCGTCCCTCTCGTAGATGAGCTCGACGTCGTAGAGGTTGGGGGCGCGCAGGTCCCACAGCTGGGGGCTCTTGAGGGCGAAGGTGAAGCGGACGACGCGGTCGGCCTTCTTGGTCTGGGCCGCGACGGGCCGGCCGCGGAACGAGACCTTGGCGGTCAAGGTCCCGCCGCCCGGCGGGACGTTGAAATAGGCGTGCAGGTTGGCCTCGCCGTTGTCGATGTCGGAGGAGGACTTGAAGCGCTCGATCCGCACGGCCGGGGCGGGCTCCAGCCAGACCGTCTGCCAGATGCCGGTGGTCCGGCGGTAGACGCAGCCGTAGGAGGCGAAGCGGTCGCTCTGCTTGCCCAGCGGCTGGCGGCGCGAGCGGGTGTCGTCGCGGGCCCGCAGGACCAGGACGTTGTCCTTGGCCGCCAGCAGGTCGGTGATGTCCAGCGCGAAGGGCGTGAAGCCGCCCTCGTGCGCGCCGGCCTTGCGCCCGTTGATCCAGACCGTGGCCTGATAGTCGACGGCCTCGAAGTTGAGGAAGACGCGCCGGCCGCGCCAGGCCTCGGGGACCGCGAAGTTGCGCCGGTACCAGACCACCGGCATGAAGTCGAGGTTGCCGATCCCGGAAAGAGGGCTCTCGGGAGCGAAGGGAACCCGGATGGTCCGGTCGAAGCCCCAGCCGGCCGGCATGCCCCGCTCCTCGCCCGAGTCGCCGGCGTCGATGGCGAAGGCCCACTCGCCGTTGAGACTGGCCCAGTCGGCCCGGACGAAGTCGGGTCGAGGGTATTCGGGCCGGGGGACGGACGCGGAGGCCGGCTGCCCCCACGCGGCCGCCGCGGCGGATAGGGCCAGGATGGATACGATCACAGCTCGGGTGAGGGAAAACCGACGTTTCATTGACGCCTCCGGAAGGAACGGTCCGCCTCTATTATGTCCGCCGGTCCGGCCGCGTCAAGGCTCGAAGCGGAACTCCGTCACCAGGGGGCCGTATCAGGCGAAGGTCATGAAGATAGGGGAGACGACGTCAAGGAACGCGGCCGGCGGGCTCCTTGCCCTTGGCCAGGGCGTCGCGGGCGGCTTCCCGGAAGCCCTCGGAGAGGCTGGGATGGTGGAAGATGGACCAGGCGAAGTCCTCCGCCGTGGCGCTCAGCCGCAGCGACATCGACAGCAGGTGGACCAGCTCGGCCGCTTCCGAGCCGACGGCGTGGGCGCCGAGGAGCCGGTGGCTGCCGCGGTCGAAGACCATCTTGATCAGGCCGGGCATGTAGGAATAGGTCGCGCAGGCCTTGACCAGGCCGGAATAGGTGCAGGTCCCGACCAGGGGCTCGAATCCGGCCGCCGCGGCGGCCTCCTCGGACAGGCCCACGGACCCGATCTCCGGCTGGGTGTAGATGCCGCTGGGGACGAAGCGCTCGTCCAGGACGCGGTCCCCGCCCAGGGCGTTCTCGGCCGCGACCGCGCCCTCCAGGATGCCAGTCGCCGAAAGCATCCAGCGGCCCAGGATGTCGCCGGCGGCATAGACGCCGGGGACATTCGTCCGCAGGCGGTCGTCGGCCAGGACTTGCCCCTTGGGCCCCAGGGCGATCCCGGCGGCTTCCGTTCCTAGCCCGGCCGTGGCCGGCGTCCGCCCGACGCAGACCAGGACCTTGTCCGTCTCGATGCGCTCGCCTTTGTCGGTCGTGACGGCGGGCCGCCCGTCGGGCGTCCGCTCGTAATCCCGGACCATGGTCCCGGCCAGGAAGCGGATGCCGCGCCGCTTCATCTCCTTCTCGATGACCGCGACGATGTCCTTGTCCTGGCCCGGCAGGGCGTGCTCCAGCTTCTCGATCAGGACGACCTCGACGCCGAAGGTCCGGAAGATGAAGGCGTATTCGCAGCCGATCACGCCGGCCCCGATGATGGCCATGCGGGCCGGGAGCTCGGGCATATCCACCAGCTCGTCGGTCGAGAGCAGGGCCTGCCCGTCGGTGGGCAGGCCGGGAACCTGGAAGGGGCGCGATCCCGCAGCCAGGATGAGCCGGGGCGCTTCGATCACGATCTCGCCGCCCTCCGGCGTTTGAACCAGCACCTGCCGGGCGTTGCGCAGGGCGGCCCGGCCCCGAATAACCTTGACCTTGGGATCCCGCAGATGGGCCCCGATGACGCCCTGGTCGCAGCGGGTGATGCGGGCCCGGCTGGCCAGGACCTCCTTGTAGTCCAGGTTGAAGCCGCCCTCGGCCTTGATGCCGAAATTCTTGAGCTTGGACAGCAGCTCGAAGACGCCGGTCGAGATGGAGAAGACCTTGCTCGGCAGCGTCCCGGTGTGGACGCAGGCCCCGCCGAGCTGGGAATCCTTCTCGACGACGGCGACCGAGGCCCCCATCTCGACCGCCTGGACGACGGCCGCGATGCCCGCCTCGCCGCCCCCGATGACCGCCAGGTCCGCCCGGATCGACTCCATGCCTCAGGCCTCCCGCCCGTAGAGCGCCCGCAGCCGCAGCTGGACGGCCGTCAGTCGGCGAAGGAACTTGACCGCCTCGTCCGAGCGGCGGAAGACGGGCAGGCCGGCCGCTTCGAGCATGGCGGCCATGGGATCGTAGGGCGCCCCGGCGTCGATGCAGGCGACCATCGGCTTGGCGCTGGCGCGGAAGATCTCGATCATCCGGGCCGGCGTGCCGTCGGGCGCCTCGATGGATTCGGCGTAGCCTTCGCCCGGGGCCAGCGTCTGCAGGGCCCGGGTCATGGGCACGGGCGAGATCACGCCGCAGTCGACATTGGGATCCTCCATCACCGCCCGGGCGCAGGCGCCGAATGCCGCGTCGTCCGCGGTGGGTGTCGTATCCATGGGATTCTTGATGTCCTGCAGCTTGTCGATGCCGGCCGGGGTCAAGGCCTCGATCAGGCGCCGACGCGTGGCCTCGGAGAAGGGCGCCAGCTCCAGCCGCTCCCCGCTCTCCAGGCTGTCGGACATGACCACGCATTCGAAGCCGGCGTTGCTGATCAGGCCGACCCGGTTGCCGGCGGCGAAGCGCCCGCCCATCGCCGGGAGCGCCGCCGTGAAGCTGTCGAACTCGGCCAGGGTGTCGGCCATCAGCACGCCGGCGTCCTCCAGGATGGCCCGGCAGACGCCGTACTCGCCGGCCACGGAGGCCGTATGCCCGGCCGTGGCCAGGCGGCCTTCGGGGGTCCGCCCGCTCTTGTAGGCCACGACGTAGCGGCCGGGGGTTGCCAGGATCTCCCGGGCCGCCCGGGCCGTCAGGTATCCGTCACCAGGCTTGAAGCCTTCGATATAGACCGCGAAGACGCGGGCCTGGGGCTCGTCCTTGAGGTAGCTCAAGTAGTCCGAGACGCGCAGGTCGATCTGGTTGCCGAGCGAGACGGCGTAGAGCGGCTCGATCTTGTCCATGCGGCTGATGCGGCTGATCATGAAGGCGCCGCTCTGGCTGACGTGGACCAGCTCCGGCCGCTCGGACTTGGGGAAGCGCAGCTTGTACTCGGGGATGAAGGTCGTATCGTACCGGCCGGGGCGCGAGTAGATGCCCAGGCAGTTGCCTCCGTTGACGACCGGCACGGTCCGGCCCTGGGCCCGGCCTTCGGCCAGGACGGCCTGGATGCGGCCCTCGATCGACTGGGTCCCCTGCTTCTCGCCCATGCCCCCGGCGATGACGATGGCCGAGCGGGCCTTGCCGTGGGCCACCAGGTCGCGCAGGACGCCTTCGCACAGCTCCGCGCCCAGGGTCAGGACGAAGAGGTCGACGGTCTCCGGCAGGTCGGCCACGGTCGGCACGCAGCGGCAGCCGTCGATCTCGGCCGGGCCGGGCTTGACGACATAGAGGCGGTCCTTGTCGAAGCCCATCTTGAGGATGTTGCGCAGGATGACCCGGCCCAGGTTGACCTTCTCGGAGACGCCGATCACGGCCGCCGAGGCGGGCTTGAGCAGATGCCGGATGCCGGCCACCGGTCGATTGTGAACATCGACGTGGGCCCGGCTGAAGCGGCACAGGCCGTCCAGCGGCAGAAGCTCGCCGCCGCGGATGACGAAAGGATTGACCTCGGCCTCCTCGATGACGAATCCGCCCCCGCCCTCGAACGGCGAGTAGTGGGCGGCCAGGTCGAGGACGGCGCCCACCGTCCCGGCCAGGGCGGCTTCGGTCAGCGGCGCGGGCCGGCCGCGAAAAGGCTTGACCAGCTTGTCGTAGACGGCCAGCGGGGCGAGATGGCCGGGGATTCCGTCCCGGGCCAGGAGATGGGCCGAGGCCATGGAGACGGCCTGGCCTTCCTTGAGCCGGGCGTTGAGGTACTCGACCTCGACGCCGCCCGCCCCCAGGGAGACGACCGGGCCGAACTCGCGCGAGGCGCGGACGCCCAGCAGGAGCTCGCTCCCGAAGCCGATCTTCTCGAAGGCGACTTTCTCGCAGATCAGAACGCCGCGCAGGTCCGCGGCCGCCGATTCCAAAGACAGCCGTTCGGCCTCCCGGGGGCTCTTCCCCCGCAGCCAAGCCAGGAACCGGGCCGGAATCTCCGCTTCCATGGCCCGGATGGCCGCGTTCACGGCGTCCGCGTCCGGCCGGACGAAGGCCACCCCGCCGACATCCGTCTTGTGCTGGATGAGCGGGGCGGTGATCTTCAGCACCACATCGGCGCCGCGGAAGGGGGCCAGATCCGCGGCCGCGACGGTCCGTCCGCGGGGAACGAAGAGGTGGGCGGGGGTGCGCACCCCGGCCGCGCCCAGCAGGGCGTAGACCTCGTGCTCGAAGAGCGATGACCGGCCGTCCCGTTCGGCGGCCTCGAAGACGGCGTCGATGGCCCGGAAGTCGGCGGTCATGGCTCTAGGCCCCGGCCTTCCGGCCGAGCTCGAAAGCCTTCAGGTTGGCGTCCAGGATCTTGTCGCCGCGCCGCTCAAAGAGGACCCGGACAAACTCGCGGAGCGTCTCCTCGCGGGGCAGGAGGAATCGCGACGCGGCCCCCAGCATGACCGTGTTCTGGGTCCGGCTGGAGCCGGCTTCCTTGGCCAGCGCGTCGCTGTCCACGACGAGGCTGCCGGCGATGGCCTTGATCCGCTCCAGAAGGGCGGCCTTGTCGGGATAGTCGGGAATGTTGACGAAGGGCGCCGAGCTGGTCACGATCCGCCCCTCCGGGGCCAGGTAGTCCAGATAGCGGAGGGCCTCCAACGGCTCGACGCTGAGGATCAGGTCGGCCCCGCCGCGCGGGATCAGGTCGCTCCAGATCCGCTCGCTCGACAGGCGCAGGTGGGATGTGACGGCCCCGCCCCGCTGGGCCATGCCGTGGACTTCGGCCTGCTTGACGTGGTAGCCCTCCTTGAGGGCGGCGCTGTCGATGACGAAGGCGATAGACAGGATGCCCTGCCCGCCGACGCCGGCCAAGATGATGTCCTGCTTGCGCTTGTCGCTCACTGGGCGCCTCCGAACTTGTTCTTCTTCTTGGCCTCTTCCAGGCATTCCCGCACCGCCACCACCACGGACAGGCCGGGGTGGGCGATCTCCTGGCGCAGGATCTTGACGTTCTCCTCGTGGAACTTGGGCAGCGGGGTGATGACCCGGATTCGCTCGGCCGGCACGCCGACGCCGCGGACGATGTCCAGCAGCCGGGCGCCGGTGGAGAAGGACGGCTGGGTGCCGGTCATGGCCACCGTGCCGTTGTCCAGGATGATCAGGACCATGTTGGCGTCGGCGGCCGCGGCGGAGAGAAGGGCGGTGATGCCCGAGTGGCCGAAGGTCGAGTCGCCGATGACGCCGATGGCCGGGTGGATGCCCGCCTCCGCCGCGCCGTGGGCCATGCCGACGCTGGCCCCCATGCAGACGCACGAGTCGATGGCGCCGTGGGGCGGAAAATAGCCCAGGGTATAGCAGCCGATGTCGGAGAAGACGACCGCGCCGGGCTGGCCCTCGAGGGCCTTCTTGAGGGCCTTGTAGGTGTCGGCGTGGGGGCAGCCGACGCACAGCTGGGGCGGCCGGCCGGCCAAGGGGGCCTCGCCGCAGGATCGCCGCTCCAGCGGGGCCAGCCCGAGGGCCGACCGCACGGACTCGGGCGACAGCTCGCCCTGGGCCGGGAGATGGCCGGAGAGGCGGCCGATGACCGTCTTGCCGGGGATCCCGAACAGCCCCCGCACCTGGCGCTCGATGAGGGGATGGCCTTCCTCGGCCACCAGGATGGTATCGCAGTGCTCGGCCAGGCGCCGGATGAGGTCCTCGGGAATGGGATAGACGGAGATCTTCAGGATCGAGGGACGAACGGCCGCGCCGTCGAGATTCTCCATTACGTAGTTGTAGCCGATGCCGGCGGCGATGACTCCCAGGCGGCGGTCGGAGGGATTGAGCTCCAGGCGGGTGAAGGGCGAGGCCGCGGCGTAGCGGGCCAGCTCGGGCTGCAGCTCCAGGATTCTCTTGAAGCGGACCCGAGCGTTGCCGGGCAGGAGGGTCCAGCAGGCCCGGTCCCCCGGCTTGATCTCGTTCTGGGCCCGGGCGGGGCGCGTCTCGACGCCGGCCCGGCTGTGCGAGAGCCGGGTCGTCATCCGGATCATGACCGGCAGGCCGACTTTCTCGGACAGGTCGTAGGCCTCGCGGGTCATGTCGTAGGCCTCCTGGTGGTCGGCCGGCTCGAAGCAGGGAATCAGGGCGAACTGGGCGTAGAAGCGGCTGTCCTGCTCGTTCTGCGAGCTATGCATGCTGGGGTCGTCCGCCGAGCAGACGATGAAGCCGCCGTTGGCCCCGGTCAGCGCGCCGCTCATGAACGGGTCGGCGGCTACGTTCAGCCCGACGTGCTTGAAGGAGACGAAGGCCCGCTTCCCGGCGTAGGAGCAGCCCAAGGCTTCCTCGAAGGCCGTCTTCTCGTTGACCGACCAGGCGGCCCGGAAGCGGCCGTCCCGGTTGATCCGCAGGAGGTACTCCATGATCTCGGAGGCGGGCGTGCCGGGGTAGGAGTAGGCCCCGCTGAGGCCGGCGTGGACCGCGCCCAGGCCGACGGCCTCGTCGCCGAGGAGAATTTCCTTGCTCATGGTCATGTCCTTTGGTGGGGGTAGGGATGCCGCCGCGGCCCCCGGGGCGGCGAGGGGCTAGGATACCTTCGGGGCGGGGGGGTGTCAAGGCGACGCCCCCCCCCGAAAGCCCCTATCCTTATCAAATCTATAAAATTAGGTTGATATAGACCCCGGCTTGGTCTATCATGGGGGCCGCGCCGCCCGATCCCACAGACCCGCGCAGGAGTCCGGCATGATCAAGCTCTCGACCAAAGGCCGCTACGGAACCCGACTCATGGTCAGCCTGGCCCGCCATTACAGCGAAGCCCAGGAGACCGTCATCCTCAAGAGCGTGGCCGACGAGGAGGGGATCTCCATCCGCTACCTCGAGCAGATCATCATCCCCCTCAAGATCAACAAGCTGGTCAAGAGCATCCGCGGCGCCGGCGGCGGCTACACCCTGGCCCGTCCGCCCAAGGACATCAAGCTCTGCGACATCCTGCACGCCCTGGAGGGCACCTGCAGCCTGGTCGAGTGCGTCGAGGACGAAGGCGTCTGCGACAAGATCTCCACGTGCGGCACGTACGAGATCTGGCGGACGGCCACCCACATGCTCAAGGACTACTTCGACAACGTCTCGCTGCAGGACGTCATGGACGTCCAGGAAAAGAAGATCGCCGCCGCCCGCAAGAAGGCCCGGGCCAAGTAGTGCGCTCCGTTCTCCGCCGGCTGAGCTCGCTGCGGCTGGCCATCGCCCTGATCATCCTCCTGATCGCCGCCTCCATCCTGGGCACCCTCATCCCCCAGGGCGGCTCGCCCGAACAGTACGCCGCCCGCTACGGCGGCGCGGCCCGCTTCCTGTCCGCGGCCGGCCTGACCCGGCTCTACCATTCCTTCTGGTACCTCGGCCTGGTGGCCCTCCTGGGACTCAACATCGCCGTCTGCAGCCTGACCCGCCTGCCGGGCAAGCTCCGCCGGGCCCGCCGGCCGCAGGTGGAGGCGGAGGCCCGAGCCTTGGACGCGCTCCAGCTGCACGACCGGATCCGGCGCGCCGGCGCCGCGGACCGAGCGGCGGCGGCCTTGGAGGCTTCGCTGCGGAAGCTCGGCTTCCGGGTTCGCCGCCGACATGCCGACGGCCGCCTGCACGTCTTGGGCCGCAAGCATACGGCCGGCCTGTTCGGATCGGACGTCGTCCATGCCGGATTGCTGGTCCTCCTCGCGGGCGGCATCGTCACCGCCGCGGGCGGATTCCGGGCCGAGATCCCGATCGGCCGCGGCCGCACGGTGGATGTTCCGGACGCCGGCTTCGCTCTGCGTCTGGACGACTTTACGACCGAGTACCACCCGGACGGCAGCGTCAAGGCTTGGAAGAGCGCGGTGACGGTGGTGGAGGACGGAAAGCCGGGCCGCCAGGCGGTCATCGCCGTCAATCATCCCCTGACCCACAAGGGCTATTCCTTCTACCAGATGAGCTACGACTCCGACTGGGACGCGGCGGCGGTCACGCTGTCCATCCGCGGCAAGGAGGAGGGCGGGCCGGACAGGACGCTGGCCCTGATCCCCGGACAGGCCGCCCCGCTGGGCGACGCACAAGGCACCGAGATCATGGTGCGGCGCTTCCTGCCCGACTTTGTCCTGGACGGAGACGGCCGGCCGACCACCCGCTCCCTGCGGCCCGACAACCCGGCCGCCTTGGTCGAGGTTCGCCGCGGCGGCGTCCAGGACTACGCGGGCTGGATCTTCGCCAACCATCCCGACATCGCCGGCCTGCACGGCCGGCGCGAGCCCGACCTGGACATACGGATCCGGGACATCGAGGCGCCGCCTTTGTCCGTCCTGGAGGCGGCCAAGGACCCCGGCGTCCCGCTGATCTGGCTGGGCTGCGCCCTCGGACTGGCCGGCCTCTTCCTGGCCTTCTATTGGCCCCCCCGCGAGATCCGGGCGCTGCTGGAGGAAGCCCAGGGCCGGACCGAGATCCGCCTGGGCGGGCAGGCCGCCAAGGGCCGGGATCGCCTGGCCGCGGAATTCGCGGCCCTGATCGAATCGCTGCGGAGGACGCCATGAGCGAATCGACCCTCTTTGCCGCGGCCATGGCGGTCTACGCCGCGGCCGCCTTCTTCTATCTCCTCTTCCAGCTCCGCGGGAAGGAGGCGCCGGCCCGGACCGGGTTCGCGGCGGCGGTTACGGGCCTCGTCATCCACACCGGGGCTTTGGTCCTGCGGACGGTCGAGAGCGGGCACGCGCCCTTCACCAACATGTACGAGTCGCTCTCGTTCCTGTCCTGGGCTTCGGTGCTGGCTTTCGTCCTGGTCAGCCTCCGCTTCCGCATCCCCCGGATCGGGCTCTACATCCTGCTGATCACCCTCGGGCTGATGGCCCTGGCCTCCTCGCCCCTCATGCCCAAGGAGGCCGCCCCTCTGGTCCCGGCCCTGCAGAGCTACTGGCTGTGGCTGCACGTCTCGGTGACGCTGATCGGCGAGGCCTTCTTCGCCGTGGCCTTCATCGCCAGCCTGATGTATCTGACGACCCGGGACGCGGCCAGGAAGGACCGCATGGACTCGGTCAGCTACCGCTGCGTCGCGGTGGGCTTCCCCCTCTTCACCCTGGGCGGGCTGGTCTTCGGCATGGTCTGGGCCCAGAAGGCCTGGGGCACGTACTGGAGCTGGGATCCCAAGGAAGTCTGGAGCCTGATCACGTGGTTCGTCTTCGCCCTCTATCTCCACACCCGCCTGGTCATGGGCTGGAAGGGCCGGCGCTCGGCCTGGATCGCCATCCTCGGCTTCCTGGCCGCCCTGTTCACCTTCTTCGGGGTCAACTACCTGCTGAGCGGCCTGCACAGCTACGTCTGAGATCGACGAGGACCCGCAGCCCGCGGGCGGCGGACTCGGGATCCGGCGCGGACATGATGGCCGAGACGACGGCGAGCCCGTCGGCGCCGGCCTCCAAGACAGAGACGGCGTTGGCGGCGGAGATGCCGCCGATGGCCACCAGCGGAAGGCGGGTCACGGACCGCAAGCGGCGCAGTCCCTCCAGCCCCCAGCCCGGCCCGGCGTCCGTCTTGGTCGGCGTCGGGAATATGGGGCTGACGCCCAAGTAGTCGACGTCCTCGCCCTCGGCCGCCCGAGCCTGATCCATGGATTCTACCGAAAGCCCGATGATGGCTTGTGGCCCGAGGGCCCGCCGGGCCTCGCCGGGCGGCACATCCGTCTGGCCCAAGTGGATGCCGTCGGCCGCCGCGGCCAGCGCGACTTCGAGGCGGTCATTGATGATCAGGGGGATTCCGGCGGTGGACAAAGGGCCCTTCAGCCGTATCGCCAGGTCGACGAATTCGGGAGCGGCGAGACTCTTCTCCCGCAGCTGAACGGCCGTGACGCCGCCCCGGACCGCCGCGGCGGCGACCGCCTCGACGCTCCGCCCCCCGGCCAGGTCCCTGTCCGTGACCAGATAGAGCCGGAGGTCGAAGGGGCGGCTCACGCTCCCCCGTCCAGCCTCAGTCGGGAGCGGACATCCGCCTCGGTCAGGCCATAAAGGGCGTCGAGGAAGCGAACCTGCAGCGAGCCCGGGCCGGACGCGCCCTCGGCCGCCATCTCGCCGGCGATGCCCATGACGGCCATGGCGTGGGCCGCGGCGTCGGGCAGCGAGGGGTTGACGGCGGCAAAAGCGGCGGTCAAGGCCGTCGCCGTGCAGCCCAGCCCAGTCACCCTCGGCATCAAGGGATGGCCGTTGGCGATGCGCAGGACGCGGGGCCCGCCGACGATGATGTCGACCGGGCCGCTGATGCTGACCACGACGCCGAAGGCGTCATGGAGCTCGCGGGCCGCCTCGAGGGCGTCGGTCGAGTCGTGGCGGCTGTCGACGCCCTTGGTCACCCGCTCAGCCATGGTCATGGCCCGGATCTCGGAGCCGTTGCCCCGGACGATGGACGGCCGGAAGGTCTGCAGGAGGCTGACGGCCGTGGCCGTCCGGAAGCGGGTCGCGCCGGCGCCCACGGGGTCGAGGACGACGGGGATTCCCCTGGCCCGGGCCGCAGCCGCGGCCAGCTGCATGGCCTCGATCCAGGGCCGGCTCAGGGTCCCCAGATTGAGGACCAGGGCCTGGGCGATCTTGGCCATGTCGGCCGCCTCGTCCGCGGCGTGGGCCATGACCGGCGAGGCCCCCAGGGCCAGGAGCGCGTTGGCCGTGAGGTTCATGACCACATAGTTGGTGATGTTGTGGACGAGCGGGCGGGCGGCCCGGATCCGCTCGACATCCTCCCAGACGGCTTCGGCGGGGGTCACTTCTTGGCTTCTTCCGCCATCTTGGCGGCGTGCTCGTGGAGCCTCTTGACCGTCTCGGGGTTCCTGGAGGTCATGGTGACGATGATCCCGTCCGGGACGACCTGGACCTTGCGCTCGACGTCGGGCAGAGACATCATGCCGCCGCCGGCCATGCCCTGGCCGTGCCCCATGGGCTCTCCGGCCTCGGCCTGGGCGGCCAGGTACTTCTCGGGCTCCTTGTCAAAGAGGGTCTTGCACACTTCGCTGCAGAAATAATAGGTCGAGCCTTTATACTCGGACTTTCCCTTGGCCGCGGCTTTGTCTACGGACATGCCGCAGACGGGATCCGTGGCCTTGGCCGGATCGGCGGCCTGGCCGCGCATCATTCGTCCCTGCATCATGCCCTGGCCCATCATGCCGCGCATAGGCTTGCCGGCGGCCGGCCCGGACAGGTACTTCTCGGGGTCCTTGGCGAAAGCCGCCTTGCAGCTCTCGCCGCAGAAATAGTAGGTCTCGCCCTTGTAGGCGTAAGTCCACTTGGCCGTGGCCTTGTCCACGGACATGCCGCAAACGGGGTCCGTGGCCTTCCCGGACGACTGAGAAGCGCCCCAGACGAATCCGGCCGAGATTACGGCCAGCATCAGGGCCATCATCCAGCTTGTTCTCTTCCTCACGAGCGTCTCCTTCGCTCCGGCGCCTTGGGCGAGCGAGCCGGAGGCCTAATTATAGGTTTGTTGATAGGAACAGTCAATTCAATCCCGCTCCCGATCGTAGACCTCGGCCAGGCGGAGGCCCGAGTGGGCGCCCCAATCCCGGTCGTAGGAGGCCAAAGAGACGTCCCGGAAGCGCCGCTCGTCCCAGTCTTCGTATCTCCTCAGCAGGGCGGGCAGATTGTGGATGGCGTCCGACAGGGCGGCGATCTCGAAAAGGTCCCGCCGCGGCTCGCCCGAAGCCGCGGCAGCCCCGCGCGAGGCCGTGTCGCGAATCCGCAGGACCGCGGCCTCGACGACTTCCAGCAGGGCGACAAGGCGGTCCGGAGGCGCAAGCATCAGCGGCTCCCGCCGCGGCGCCGCCGGGGGAAGAACCAGAGGTTGATCCAGATGATCAGGATCAGCCCGGCCAGGCCGACCAGAATCTTCGCCGTCATGACGTCCTCCTCAATCGCCCGGGCGGAAGCGCCGCAGGCGGAGCGAATTCGAGACCACCGTCACCGAGCTGAAGGCCATGGCGGCCGAGGCCAGCATCGGGTTGAGCCGCAGGCCCAGAAACGGGACGAGGACGCCGGCCGCGACCGGGATGCCGATGACGTTGTAGAAGAAAGCCCAGAAGAGGTTCTGCCGGATCGTCCGCATGGTCCGGCGGCTGAGAGCCACGGCCCGGGCCACGCCGGCCAGGTCGCCCCGGATCAGGGTGATGTCGGCCGCCTCCATGGCCACGTCGGTGCCGGTGCCCAGCGCGATCCCGACGTCGGCCAGAGCCAAGGCCGGGGCGTCGTTGATGCCGTCGCCAACCATGGCCACGCGCCGGCCTTCGGATTGGAGGCGGCGGATCTCGGCCGTCTTGGCCTCGGGCCGCAGCTCCGCCAGGACCCGGTCGATTCCGGCTGCCCGAGCCGCGGCTTCGGCGGTCCGCCGGTGGTCGCCTGTCAGCATGACGGTTTCCAGGCCGAGCTCACGGAGCCGGCCGAGGGCCGCCGCCGCGCCTTCTTTAAGGGGATCGGCCACGGCCAGCAGGCCGGCCGCCCGGCCGTCGACGGCGGCGAAGATCGGGGTCTTGCCCTCGCCGGCCAGGATCTCGGCCCGGGCCGCCAGAGCCGAGGCGTCCACGCCTCGCTCCTCGAGCAGGGCCCGGTTGCCGACCAGAACGGACCGGCCGGCCACGGTAGCCTCGAGGCCCCGTCCCTCCATGGCCAGGAAGGACTCGGCCGCGGCGATCTCCAGGCCGCGGGCCAGAGCGGCCGCGACGATCGCCTCGGCCAGGGGATGCTCGGACAGCCGCTCGGCCGAGGCCGCCAGCCCGAGAAGCCCGCTCTCGCTCCAGCCGTCGGCGGGCAGGATATCGGTGACTTCGGGGGCTCCCCGGGTCAGGGTGCCGGTCTTGTCGAAGACGACGGTGGTGATCCCGTGGAGCGTCTCCAGGCTTTCACCGTTCTTGATGAGGACGCCCATCTCCGCCCCCCGGCCGGTCCCGACCATGATGGCCGTCGGTGTCGCCAGGCCCAAGGCGCAGGGGCAGGCGATGATCATCACGGCCACGAAGCTGAGCAGAGCCGTCGTCAGGGCCGGCTCCGGGCCGAAGTCGAACCAGACGACGAACGTCAGGACGGCGATCGAGAATACGACCGGGACGAAGACGGAGGCGATCGCGTCGGCCAGCCTCTGAATGGGAGCCTTGGAGCCCTGGGCCTCGCGGACCAGGCGAACGATCTGGGCCAGGACGGTGTCGCGGCCGACTCTCTCGGCACGCATCTCGAAGCCGCCCGTCCGGTTCATCGTCGCGCCCGTGACCTTGTCTCCGGCCGACTTGGCCACCGGCAGGCTCTCGCCCGTGATCATCGACTCGTCGATCGACGAGCGCCCGTCCAGGACCACGCCGTCGACCGGGACCCGCTCGCCGGGGCGGACGATCAGCACGTCGCCGACCCGGACCTCCGCCAGAGGGATATCGGCCTCGGCCGCCCCGCGCCGGACGCGGGCCGTCTTGGGCTGCAGCCCGATGAGCGTCCGGATAGCCGAGGAGGCCCGGCCCTTGGCCCCGGACTCCAGAAGCCGGCCGAACAGGATCAGGGTGATGATCACGGCCGAGGTGTCGAAGTAGACATGCGGGAGGAGGCCGCCCCGCCGGAAGAGGCCGGGGGCCAGGGCGGCGACCGCGCTGTAGCCGTAGGCCGCCGTGGTGCCGACCGCGACCAGGGTGTTCATGTCGGCCGAGCGGCGGCGGAAGGCGGCCCAGGCGCCCTTGTAGAACCGGGCCCCGATCCAGAATTGGACGGGCGTCGCCAGGATCCCGAGCAGGAGGGGGTGGCCCAGGAAGGCCGGGAAGCCGGGGACAAGATGCCCCATGCTGCCGGCCATGATCACGGCGCTGAGGGCCAGCCCGACCAGGAAGCGGGACCGCAGCCGCCGCCGCTCGCGGTCCCGCGACTTTTGCTCGGCCTCGTCCTCGTCCTCCTCGCCGGAGGCCCGGACGACGCCGTAGCCGGCGCCCTCGATGGCCGCCTCCAGCCCGGCCCGCTCCACCTGGCCCGGCTGGAAGACGACCGTGGCCCGGTTGGTGGCCAGGTTGACCGAGGCGCTGACGACGCCCGGCACCGCCTGCAGGGCGGTCTCGGCCCGCCGCACGCAGGAGGCGCAGTGCAGGCCCTCGACGGCGATCTCGGCCTTGGCCGGCGCCGGGGCCTTCGCCTTCGTATTCTTCTCGCTCATGAGAGTCCTCCTAGGACCGGGCCCGGAAGCGGCCCAGCAAATCGATGATCTCAGCGATCTTGCGGTCTTGGTCGCCGCGGTCGCGGCCGGACAGGGAGGTCCGGACGCAGGTTTGAAGGTGCCGGGCCAGGATGTTCTCCTCGACCTTGGCCAGAGCCCCGGCCACCGAGCTCAGCTGGGTCAGGATGTCGATGCAGTAGCGGCCCTCCTCGACCATCCGCCGGATGCCGCGCACCTGGCCCTCGATCTTGCCCAGCCGGCTGACGTCGTCGGCGGGCGGCTTGGTCTGTGTCGTCATCGGGCACCTCCGCTCCCTTTATACCATACCCCCCTATGGTATGTCCAGCCCCCATTCTGGCTCTTCGCCCCATTCCGGGAAGCGCGATTCAGGGTATCGTCCCGGCTGCTTGGTCGAGCCTTCTCCTCTGACCCTATTCGGCCATGGAGTCCCGGCTCGATCTTGCCTGCCGCTCTCCATGAGGCGGCTTCCTACACGGGCTCAACCGGCGCTTTTCCGCCGTCGGCCGAAACCCCGAACCGCTTGGCCTTCCCGGAAATGGGCGAAGAGCTTTAAAAACGAGCCCCCTTTCCCAGAGCGGCCCGGGGGGGATGCCGCCTAGACGATGGTCCCGCCGCCGAGGACGACGTCGCCGTCGTAGAAGACGGCGGCCTGCCCCGGCGTGACGGCCCGCTGGGCCCGCTCGAACTCGACCGTCACGGACGACTCCGAGTCGGGGCGCAGGACGGCCGCGGCCTCGGCGTGGCGGGAGCGGATCTTGACGGCGGCTCTCCGGTCCGTGGCCAGGCCGGCGATCGCCGACCAGGTGACGCCCTCGACCCGCAGGCGGCGCCGAAAGAGCGCCTCGCCGGGTCCGGCCACGATGCGGTTGGCGGCGGCCTCGACGGCGATGACGTAGAGGGGGCGGGCGGCCGCGATGCCCAATCCCCTGCGCTGGCCGACGGTGTAGCGGGCGATCCCGCCATGGCGGCCGATCACCCGGCCCGCCGGGTCGACGATGTCGCCGGCCCGGAAGGCCCGCGGGACGAGCGGCTCGAGGTAGCCGGCGTAGTCGTCGTCGGGGACGAAGCAGATCTCCTGGCTCTCCGGCTTGCGCGCCACCGGCAGACCCAGCCGCTCGGCCAGGGCCCTGACCTCGGCCTTGCGCAAGCCGCCCACCGGGAAGAGCGTCCGGGCGAGGACGTCCTGCGGCAAGGAGTAGAGAAAATAGGACTGGTCCTTCTCGGGATCGAGCCCCTTGCGCAGCAGCCGGCGGCCCGAGCCGGCGTCCGTCTCGATCCGGGCGTAGTGCCCGGTGGCCAGGACCGCGGCGCCCAGCCGCCCGGCCCGCCGCAGGAGCGGGCCGAACTTGACCCGCCGGTTGCAGAGAAGACAGGGATTGGGCGTCCGGCCCCGGAGATACTCCTCGGCGAACGGCTCGATGACGGCCTTCTCGAACGTCCGGCGGAAATCGGCGGTGTAGAGGGGGATGCCCAGCGCCTCCGCCACGGCCGCCGCATCCCTTCGGGCCCCCGAGCCGCAGCAGCCGGGACGGCTCTCGTCGCCGCAGCGCCCCCGGCCTCGCCGGACGAGGTCCATGGTCAGGCCGATCACCGGACGGCCCGCTTCCAGCATCAGGGCGGCCGCGACGGAGGAGTCCACTCCCCCGCTCATGGCCACCGCGACGGGGCCGGGCGCGGAGACGGCCTCCGGGGCGGCAACGGAATGTGCTATCATGGGGTTCAGGGAGCAGGGCCATTCTATCACGGCCCGGAGGACAAGCCATGCGAATCCCACGCCTTCTGACGGTCGCCGCCGCCTTGCTGTGCCTGACCGGATGGGCCGCCGCGCAGCCCCACGCCGAGCTGATCATGGGGTTCGGAGGATATTTTCCCTCCTGGAAAGACTCTTCCTACACCCACGCCTACTCGCCTCGCTTTCTCTACGGCACTCCGGCGGTCACGTCCGGCCTGCAAACCCTGAGCCTGAGCGCCGCCTCGATCGCCGGGGGATCCGTGGGAGCGGCGGCCGTCTTCGGCCATTTCGGCGTCTCGCTGACCTACCTGGCCTTCAGCCCCGACGTCACGGGGACGACCAGCTCCGACGCCGTCTCCATCAGCTACACGTCCTACCCGCCGCCAGGCTACGAGCCGACGCCGGTGACGGCCGCCCAGGCGATCCCCATGGCCGATCCGAGCGGCGAGCTCCACGAGCGGACCGTCAGCCTGAACGGCTTCTACAGGGTCGTCCTGCCGTCCTGGTTCAGCCTGGACCTTTCGGCCGGCCTGACCTGGTTTGCGATCGACGGCGAGATCGGGACGCTGGACTACTGGAAGTTCTGGCTGGGCGGCCACTCCGTCCTCTTCTCGCAGCAGTACGCCCTGGTGATGTCCGTCGACACCCTCAACCGGATCGGCGGCAACCTCGGCGCGACCCTGAACGTCCACATCGGGACCAATGCCGCCCTCTGGATCGAAGCCCGATACCACCTGGCCGCCGCCGGCGAAGCGGCGTTGTCCTTCTCGCCCGTCGAGGACGCGACAGCCTTGGCCGAGTTCGACCCCGAGACCGACATCATCCCGGCCGGGAAGCTGATGATCGATCCGAGCTTCCTGCGCCTCGGGGCCGGCTTCAGGATCCTCTTCTGATCCAGGGTCCAAGCTCCATGCCCAACGGCCGGAAGGGCGACCGGGCCGCCTTTCTCCGCTTCCATCTGCGGGTCGGGGCCCGGGTGGGAGTCCGCCTCCTGGCCCCGGTCCTGGCCGGGATCTTCGCCGCTTATTACCTCCTCCGCCCCGAGCTCGTCCTCCTGCTCGCGGAGCGCCTGCTCAAGGACGGCGACGCGCTGCGCCGCGGCTTGCACCTGACGCTCTTGGCCGGACTGGCCGGCGCCCTGGTCGCTCCCCGGGTGGCGCTGGGCCTGGGCGGCTGGATCCGGCACCTCCCGGCTTCCGCCCGCAGTCACCGGCTTCAAGCGGCTGGGGCGGTGGTTTTGGCCGAGCTTCCGATTCTCGTTCCCCTGGCCGCCCTGGCCTTCCTGCTCCCCATGAACAAGAATGGGGCCGGGGCCGCCTGGACGGCGGCCGCCGGAATCATCGCCGCGGCCTTCCTGATGGCTCTCTATCTCATGCCGGCCCGGCAGCCCCTATGGGCCTCTTGTCTGGGACTGATCGCCTGCCTCATGGGCGGGACGGGAGAGCCGCTGGGGCTCGCCGTCGCGGCTCTGTCCGCCTGGGTGGCCGACCGGGCCTACGGGCCGTTCCAAAGCGTCCCGCGCGCGGTCCGCCGCCTCGTCCCGCGCTCCGCGGGCCCGGCCGCGTTCGGCTTCCGCCTCTCGCTTCGGGCGGTCGGATGGAGAATGGCCGGAGCTCTTCTCCCCCCGGCTCTCTTCCTGGGCTGGGCGGCTCTTTTCCTCGTCAACAACCCTCTCGCCCCGGGGCCGGCCCGGGCGGCCGTGCGCCTGGCGGCCGGGGGCGGCCTGGCCGGCGCCCTGGCCGCGGCGGCGGCCGCTCTGGCCAAAAGGCGGCCGCCGTGGCCATGGGGCCGATCTCTCCCTCTCAGCTCGGGCCGGAAGGTCACGGCGGACGCGGCCTTTCTGGCTCTTCCCGCCGCCGCGGGTCTGGCCGCATCCGCGGCCTTCTCCCTCGCGGCCCTTCCCGCGGCGGCCCTCCTGCCCTATGCCGCGCTGAGGGCTTCGGCCGCGGTCCGGCCTCCCATGGACTCGAGCCGCAGCCCGATCCCGGCCTTGTTCCTCGAGCTGATGCTGGCTGCCGGGCTGGCGGCCCTCGCCCCGGCCGCTCTGGGACTCGTCCCGCCGGCGGCCTGGCTGGCCTGGCGCGAAGCGGTCCGCCGGGAGAGGGCGGTCAAGATGGGCCGCTGGCTGGAGCGGCGCTATGCCGCAGGCGGCGATTCCCTGACTTGGAGCTCGCGATGATCGTCTTCGACGATGTTTCGTTCGGGTATGCGGCCGGACGGCCTTTTCTGCGGGAGATTCGCCTGGCCATCGGACCGGGCCTGACCCTCATTGTGGGGCCGAACGGAGCCGGCAAGAGCACCTGGCTCAAGCTGGCGGCCGGAGTCGAGCCGCCCGACCAAGGGCGGATCCTGATCGACGGTCTCGACCTTTGGCGGGAGGAGGCGGCGGCCCGGGCCTCGCTGGCCTACCTTCCGGAGCAGCCCGACCTGACGCCCTACGCCGCCATCCGCGACATCCTCCTCCTCGTCGGCCGCCTGCGGCACCGGCCCGCCGCGGAAGCCGAGGAGGCGCTGGCCCGCTTCGGCTTGGCCCGCTTCGCCGGGCGATCCGTGCGCGAGCTGTCGCTGGGGCAGAAGCGAAGGGCCACCTTCGCCGCCGCGTTCGTCGGATCGCCGGCCCACATCCTCCTGGATGAGCCCTTGGAAGCCATGGACCTCAAGACCCGGGATCTGATCACGGATTGGGTACTGGGGCGCAAGGCCGAAGGCGCATGCGTGGTGGTCGTCTCGCACGACCTGGAGCCCTTCGCGCCGGAAGCGGACAGAGTCCTGGCCTTGCGGGAAGGCCGGGCCGTCCTGCGCGGAGACTGGCCGGCCTCGGCCGCGGACCGGATGCCCTTTCTCGAAGGCCTGGCCAGGGGGGAAGCCTCGAGCTAGGCCTTGGGGGCCCTCTTCTTCGTCGAGACTCCGAGCAGGACGTAGAGAGGACAGAAGCCGACGATCGACGTCAAGACGAAGATGCCGCCCAAGGCGCCCAGGACGATGGCCGGGGTCCCGGCCACGGTCTTGGTCAGGATCAGGGCCGCGAACGCGGCGGCCAGGACGAGGCGGATGATGCGGTCGAGAGAGCCCATATTGGATCTCATCTTCTTCTCCTATAATAAAGTATATTATATATATAATAATCAATATATAATGTCAAGACCTCCGGCCGGCCCCGGCCCGGAGGCGCCTCCGACCGTCCCTCGCCCGCCCCGCGAAATTGCGGACAGGCGGGGATTGTGGTATGATTTTTCGGCTGTATCCCGTCTCCAAGGAGCTCACTCTCATGTCCGGTCATTCCAAATGGGCCTCGATTAAGCATAAAAAGGGAGCCGCCGACGCCAAGCGGGGCAAGATCTTCACCAAGATCATCCGCGAGATCGCGGTGGCGGCCCGGGCCGGCGGCGGCGATCCGGACAAGAACCCCCGGCTGCGCACGGCCATTCAGACGGCCAAGAACGCCAACATGCCCTCCGACAACGTCAAGCGGGCCATCCAGAAGGGCACCGGGCAGCTGGAAGGCGCCCAGTACGAGGAAGTCATCTACGAAGGCTACGGCCCCGGCGGCGTGGCCATCTACGTCACGGCCCTGTCCGACAACAAGAACCGGACGGTCTCCGAGGTTCGCCACATCTTCATGAAGAACGGCGGCCAGATCGGAACCCAGGGCTGCGTCGCCTTCCGCTTCAAGCGCGGCGCCTACATCGACATCGACAAGGACAAGGCCAACGAAGAGCAGCTGATGGACATCGCCCTGACGGCCGGGGCCGAAGACATCAAGGACGACGGCGATACCTGGGAAGTGGTCACCACGCCCGAGAAGTATGAGGCCGTCCTGGAGGCGGTCAAAGCGGCCGGGATCGAAGTGGCCGACTCCAACGTCGGCTACCTGCCCCTGGACTACACCAAGGTCGAGGGCAAGCAGGCCCATCAGGCCCTCAAGCTGGTCGAGGAGCTGGAGGACCACGACGACGTCCAGAGCGTGGCCGCCAACTTCGACATCGACGCCAAGGACATCGCCGAGTACGAGAGCTCCTGACCGGGTTCCCGGACCATGCGGGTCCTCGGCATCGACCCCAGCAGCCGGGCCACGGGCTACGGCCTGATCGAGTCCGACGGCGGCGACCCGGTGGTCCTGGGCTACGGCACGATCAAGCCCCGGCCGGCCGACGCCCTCCCCGCCAAGCTGGCCGGCATCCGCTCCGGGATCGCCGCGATCATCGCCCGCCACGCTCCCGGGGAAGCCGCCGTCGAGAACCCCTTCTTCGCCCGCAACGCCCGCACCGCCCTCATCCTGGGTCAAGTCCGCGGCGCGGTCCTGGTCGCCGTGGCGGAAGCCGGGCTGAGCCTCTCCGAGTACTCGGCCCTGGAGATCAAGAAGGCCGTGACGGGCTATGGCCAGGCCGAGAAAGGCCAGGTCGGGACGATGGTCAGGGCCCTCCTGAAGATCGAGGATCCGGCCATGGAGGAGGATGCGGCGGACGCCCTGGCGTGCGCCCTCTGCCATCTGAACACGCGCCTCTTCCAGCTGCGGCTGGGGTCCTGAGGTCCCGGCCTCCGGCCGGCGCCCCCCTCAGACCGCGAAGCGGAAGTTGATGATGTCGCCGTCGCGGACGGGGTAGTCCTTGCCCTCCAGGCGCAGCGTGCCGGCGGACTTGCACTCCTGCATGCCGCCCGCGGACTCGAAGTCCCCATAGGCGACCACCTCGGCCCGGATGAAGCCCCGCTCGATGTCGGAATGGATGACCCCGGCCGCCTGGACCGCGGGCGTGCCGGCCCGGAGGGTCCAGGCCTTGACCTCGTCGGGGCCGACGGTGAAGAAGGAGATCAGGCCCATCATGGCGTAGGCGGTGGCGATCAGCTTGTCCCGGGCCGGCCGCTCGATGCCGTAGTCCTGGAGGAAGCGGCGGGCATCCTCCTCGGGCAGCTGCCGGATCTCCCGCTCCAATCGGGCCGAGAGGGCGATGACCGCGGAGGACGCTCCTTCGGCCCAAGGCCGGAAGGGCGCCAGCGCCGCGGCCTCGCCGGCGATGTCCTCCTCGTCCAGGTTCAGGGCGACGATGAGGGGCTTCAAGGTCAGGAATCGGTAGCCGCGCAGGAGCGCCTCCTCGTCCGACGTCAAGCCGGCCCGGCGCAGCGGCGTCTCGGCCTCCAGGGAGGCCCGACAGCGCTCCAGGGCGGCCTTCTCGCGGACGTCCCGGTCGGCCTTCTTGGCCGCGATCTGCTTGGCCAGCTTGTCCAGCCGGCCCTCGATGACCGCCAGGTCGGACAGCAGCAGCTCGGCCTCGATGTGGCGCAAGTCGCGCGGGGCGTCCACGGTCTCCAGGGGATGGGCCACGGCCGGGTCCCGGAAGGACCGCACGACGGCCAGCAGGGCATCCGCGGCCCGCAGCTTGCCCAGGGCCTGCTCGGTGAAGGCCGCTTGGCCGGGCTCCCCCGAGGTCAGGCCGGCCAGCTCGCTGAACTCGATGGAGGCGTAGGTCTGCTTCTTGGGCTTGTAGACGGCCGTCAGCCGGTCCAGGCGCGCGTCGGGCACCTTGACCACCGCCACGGGCTCGGCGCCCTTGGCCGCGGCCTCCTCGGGGGCCAGGCCGGTCAGGGCTCCGAAGAGAGACGACTTGCCCGACTGGGGAAGGCCGATGAGACAGATCTTCACGATAGCTTCCTTGCGGGGAGGGATCCGGGAAAGAGAGGGGATTATAGCCGACGCCGGTCCCCTCCGCAAGCCGTCGGCGGCCGATGACAGCCGCTCCCGCCGGCCCCCTAACGGACCGTGACCTCGTCGACGAAGACCCAGCACGGGCCGCCGGCCGAGGCGTGCCAGGCCGGATTGGCCTTCAATCCCTCGAACCTGAAGCGGACGAATCGCGCCGGCGCCGGCGGCGCCGGCCACTCGAAGACGCGGGCCGGCTCTTCGCGGCGCTGGTCGCCGTCGATCTCATAGGATCCGGCCGGGATCCAGGAGGCGCCGTCCGGGGAGACTTCGCAGGTCACTTTCCGGGGATGGAAGATCCAGCTCTTGGGATCGTAGAGCGTGCTGACGGCCAGCCGGCCGGCGCTTCGCGCCTCGCCCAGGTCGACGGTCAGGGCGAAGTCGGTCGCCTCCCAGCCCAGCCAATGGACCTTGAAGTCGCCGGCGCCCCGCACGCCGTCGGTCAGAAGGGCGAGATCTCCCCGGCCGTACTTGGCCGCGGGAGGCGGCTCGGCCGTCACCGGCCGGCGAAAGGCCAGGTTGCCTTCGATCTGGACGTCGATGAAGCGGCGCCCCGCCTCATAGTATTGCCGGGGCGTGGTCCCGGACTCGTTGAGGGCCCTGACTCCGGCCTCCAGGCAGCCCTCATAGAAGCTTTGCAGGAGACGGACCTTCTCCGGCCGCGCCTCGAACCGGCCGTCCGTCTCGACATAGAAGCCCCGCGGCCCGAACAGCTCGGCCTTGCCGATCTCGATCTCGGCGTAATGGAAGGCCAGGCGGGCGGCCCGGACGCGGCGCAGGCGCTCGGGATCGGAGGCCGCGGCCCGCTCGGCCAGGTCGAGGGTCGCTTTGTAGGCGGCCATGCGCTCGGCCGAGAGAAAGCCCCGGTCGTGGGCGTTGGGCGGCTCGTAGATGCCGAGCTCCGCCCCCGAGCCGATCAGGGCTTGCCGGGTCGCGTCGTAGAGGCTGCGCAAGAAGGGAGCCGCCGGGCCGTAGTATCCGGCCAGGAAGTCGTTGACCGCCGCCTCCGCGTCAAGATCGGGGTTCCACAGCAGCTTGGCCAGAAGCCAGCCCTTGAGCTCGGAGAGATAGTGCCCGGGCGAGGTGTTGGTCTGCTGGAAGTGGCGGCGGACGCCGTGCCGGACGAAGAAGCGGATGTTGGGCTGCAGGACATGGAAGTTGGGGAACGGCGAGACCTGGTGGGCGAAGTCGACCGTGTAGTCCCAGAGGTAGAGGTTGTCCGTGATCCGGCTCCAGTCCCCGATGTCGCGGACGAAGGAGGCGCTGCCCGGATCGTCGGGGATGGGCCGGCTGCGGTTGAGCTCGATGGTGCAGAGCATGACCTGGACGTTGGGCCCGGGCCGGGTCCGGCGCGGGGCCGGGCGGGAATATTGATAGGCCAAGGTGGAGATGACCTTGTCCGGGAAGCGGGCCGCCAGCCGGTTGACCAGCCGAAGGATCGGCCCGGCCGGCGAGCCGTCCTCGGCGATGGCCGCCAGGCACTCGGGGCATCGGCAGAAGGTCGGATTGTCGTTCTGCGAGACCGACCAGATCTTGCGCTCGGGCTGGGCGGCCATCTCCTTGGCCAGCCGCGCGGCGGCGATGTCGAAGACCTCGGGCCGCGAGGGGCAGAGCTGATCGGCCAGGCGCCGGCCGTCCACCAGGGCGAAGTACTCGGGATGGGCCCCGAAGTATTCCTCGCGCGGCACCAGGCGGCCGAAGGTGTGGACGTAATAGCCCCGGCCGAAGACCTCGTCCGGCGCGCTCAGGCGCATCCAATCGCGATAGTCCGCATCCGCCAGGAAGTCGCCGTTGACGCAGCGAAACTCGTTGACCGGGTTGTCGCTCTCGAAGAGGCGGGGCAGGGAGAGGGAGGCGGCGGACGGGAAGAAGTCCGCCGTCGGGCTGTACTTGCGGCAGCCGAAGTGCCGCTCCAGGATATGGACCGCCGCGTAGATCGAGCCTTTGCCTCCGCCGGAGACGATGTAGGCGGCTCTGTTGGAAGCGACCACCAGAAATCCATCCGGCTTCAATCCGTTATACTGCGGCCGGAAAGAGCCCGGATAGATGTCCCGGCCATAGCCGATCCAGATCTCGGCCTGGCGCACGGGCCGGGGCTTCTCGACGACGGGAAGGAGGGCCCCGGTCATCCTCCAAATCCCGTCCCGCAGCAGCTCGGCCGCGCGCCGGTCCGCCGCCGCCGCTCCCGGCGGCAGGACGATCGAGCAGACGGGACGGCCGGCGCGGACGAGGGCGAATCCGCCCTCCGCGGGAGGGGCGCCGGGGGGGGATGCGAAGACCGCAGAGGAAGCCAGGACGGCGAGTCCCAGGACCGCGGCCAGGGTCGCGCGGGAGATCGGGCTTGGCGTCATCGGCGGAGCCTCCTTGCGGCCCGCGGCGGGCTTCCGGAAGACTTTGTATGCGATTTGGCCCGCCGGGTCAACAGCCCCGTCCGCCCGCCCCTCGGCCGTCATCCCCCGACCCATGAAGACGGCCCTTTCGCCGCGCCTCTCTTCGCCCCCCGCGCGGCCGCCGCCCGCCCGCCCGAGCTTTGCTTTCCCGGCGGCCTTTGGTCTACAATGCCGGAAGAATGATCGCTCATCTCAAGGGAATCCTCCTCCGCAAAGAGCCCCATCAGGTGGTGGTCGACTGCCACGGCGTGGGCTACGCGGCCGGAATCCCGCTGTCCACCTTTTTCAAGCTGGCCGAGGAAGGGCAGCCCGTCGAGCTCTTCGTCCACACCCATCTGACCGACGCCTCTCTATCGCTCTACGGCTTTGCCACGCGCGAGGAGAAGGATCTCTTCCTCAAGCTTCTGGGCGTCTCCGGCATCGGGCCCAAGCTGGCCCTGGCCGCCCTCTCGGGCCTGGAGACCGGCGATCTGGTCGAGGCCGTCCGGACCTCGGATGTGGCCCGACTCTCCCAGGTCCCCGGCATCGGCAAGAAGACGGCCCTTCGGATCGCCGTCGAGCTGGCCGACAAGATGGAGAAGAAGGAGAGCCTTCTGCGGGGCCGGGCCGCCCAGGAGACCGAGGATCTCGTCTCGGCCCTGGTCAACCTCGGCTTCCGGCGCAAAGAGATCGAGCCGGCGGTCGAGGAGACCGTGCGGGCCCACCGCGGCCAGGAAGCCGGCTTCGAGAAGCTCCTGCGCGAGTGCCTGAAGAAGCTGTCCAGGCTGTGACGCCATGACCGCCCCCGCCGTCCTCAACCCGGTCCGGACCAAGGAGGACATCCTCTTCGAGGACAGCCTGCGGCCGGCGAGCTTCGACGAGTTCATCGGCCAGGACACCATCAAGGCCAACCTGAAGATCTTCATCGCCGCGGCCCGCAAGCGCGGCGAGCACCTCGACCACGTCCTGCTCTACGGCCCGCCGGGGCTGGGCAAGACGAGCCTGGCCTACCTGCTGGCCAAGGAGCTGGGCGTCGGCCTCAAGCCCACCTCGGGGCCGGTCATCGAGCGGGCCGGTGACCTGTCGGCCATCCTGTCGAACCTGCAGTCCAAGGAGATCCTGTTCATCGACGAGATCCACCGCCTCCAGCCCGCGGTCGAGGAGATCATGTACTCGGCCATGGAGGACTTCAGCCTGGACATCGTCATCGGCCAGGGACCGGCCGCCCGCAGCCACAAGCTGGCCTTGAAGAAGTTCACCCTGGTCGGCGCCACCACCCGGGCCGGCCGCATCACGGCTCCCCTCCGCTCCCGCTTCGGCATCATCCACCGCCTGGACTACTACCGCGACGAAGATATCCAGCGGGTCCTGCTCCGCTCGGCCGGGCTGATGAAGATCCGGCTGGAGGAGGAGGGCGCCGCGGCCATCGCCCGTCGCTCGCGCGGCACGCCCCGGGTGGCCAACCGCCTGCTGCGGCGGGTGCGCGACTACGCCGAGGTCCGGGGCGGGGCGGCCATCACGGGGCCCGAGGCCCGCTACGCCTTGGACATGATGGAGGTCGACGCGATCGGCCTGGACGATGTGGACCGCAAGATCCTGACGACCATCATCGAGAACTTCGGGGGCGGGCCGGTCGGGATTTCGACCATCGCCGCCGCCATCGACGAGGACAAGGACACCATCGAGTCCATCTACGAGCCGTTCCTGATGCGGATCGGCTTCCTGGAGCGAACCCCGCGCGGACGCAAGCTGACCGAGAAGGCCTGGCGCCATCTCGGCTTCGCTCCGCCCGGGGATGGCGGCGCCCGGCCGTCGGCCAAGGCCGCGGCGGGCCAGAAGAAGCTCTTCTAGGCGGCTTGACGCTTCAGCCCGCGGAACGCGCGGCCTTCCTTCCGGCGGCCGGCTATCTGATGTAGAGGTAGACGGCGTGCTCGGTCCCGACGTCGTCTTTCAGCGAGATCGAGGCGACGCCCCGGTCCTGCCAGCCTTCGATGGTGTAGTTGTGGGAGACGACCCGGGCCCCCGGGCGGAGCTGGGCTTCCAGGCGCGGCCGCAGGAGGGCGTTGGATTCGGGCAGGAGGTAGAGGGTTACGACCGTGGCGGCCGAGACATCCAGGGTCATGGCATCCTGGAGGCGGAACTCGACCAGGCCCTCCACACCGGCCTCCTTGGCCCCGGCCAGGCATTCCTTGATCCTCTCGGGAACCAGGTCGACCCCGACGCCGCGGGCGCCGTATTTTCGGGCGGCCGTGATCAGGATGCGGCCGTCGCCGCAGCCGATGTCATAGACGACGTCGGCGGGCCCGACCTTGGCCGCCTCCAGCATCCGCTCCACGACGGGCATGGGCGTGGGGACAAAAGGCGCCAGGTCGGCGGCATCGGCCCGGCCGTGGGCGCCCTTGAACAGCTCCAAGCGGCCGTCCTCGTCGAGGCGGAAGGAGTGGGCCGTGCCGGGCTCCAGGCGGTAGAGCTTCTCGTGGTCGCCGTTGGAGAAGGACAGATCCATGGAAGTCGGCGCGGGGAAGCTGTCGACGGCGCCGGGGGCCAGGGTCCGGGCCACGGGGCCGACAGTCGAGAAGAGAATCCGGATGGTGTAGCGGACGGGATCGGACGTGACGTTGCGGACGGTCGTCGCGGGCGGCGCGGCGGGCGCGGGGGGCTTGTCCGGCTCGGACGGACGGCAGGCGTGAAAGCAGGCCAAGGCCCCGGCCAGCATGAGGGCCGGAATCGAGACAAACGCAGGCGGCCGCGGCTTCATCAGCATCCTCCTCGGGGGCGGGTCTTATTATAGGCCACCTCGGCGGCCGCATCATCTCCCTTGCGGCCGGCGGCCGTTTCCCGCTATGCTGGCGCCGTGAATCCTTCCGACGGCGGGCCCGGGCGATGAACATCGGCGACTTCGACTTCGATCTTCCCCCCCGGCTGATCGCCCAGAAGCCCGCCGAGCGCCGCGACGAATCGCGCCTGATGGTCGTCGATCGGACGTCCGGGCGAATCTCCCACCGGACCTTCCGGGAATTCCCCGACCTGCTGCAAGGGGACGAGACGATCGTCCTCAACGAAGCCAAGGTCATCCCGGCCAAGGCCTGGGGCCGGAGGGGGGCGGCCTCCATCGAGCTCCTCTTTCTCAAGGAGATCGAGACGGGTCTGTGGGAAGTTCTCTGCAAGCCGGCTCGCCGGGTCCGGCCCGGCGACGAGATCATCCTAGCCGACGATCTGCGGGGCGTCGCGGAGACATGGGCGGGAAAGGCCGCCGAGGAGGGAAGGCGGCGGCTGCGCTTCGCCGCACCCGACGTCCTGGGCCGGCTGAGGAAGGTCGGCTTCGCTCCCCTGCCGCCCTATATCAAGCGCCCCAAAGCCGGCCTGGCCGACCGCGATCGCGACCTGGAGCGCTACCAGACCGTCTTTGCCGCCCGCGAAGGCGCCATCGCCGCCCCGACCGCCGGCCTCCATTTCACGCCGGACATTCTGGCAAGAATCCGGGCCCGCGGCATCGATGCGGCCCGGATCACCCTGCACGTCGGACTGGCCACCTTCCAGCCGATGCGGACGGAGCGGATCGAGGACCACCGCATGCTCGAGGAGACCTACGAGGTCTCCGCCGCGTCGGCGGCCGCCGTCAACGAGGCCAAGGCCGCGGGCCGGCCCGTCCTGGCCGTCGGCACGACCGTCGTCAGGACGCTGGAGAGCGCCGGCCGATCCGGCCGGGTCGCGCCGGGGCCCGGGGCCACGTCGCTCTTCATCACTCCGGGATTCGGGTTTCAGGTCGTCGACCGCCTGCTGACGAACTTCCACCTGCCGAAATCGACTCTTCTCGTCCTGGTCTCGGCCCTGGCCGGGCGCGAATTGATCCTCGAGGCCTACCGGGAAGCGGTTCGGGCCGAGTACCGCTTCTTCTCCTACGGCGACTGCATGCTCATTAGATAGGGGGACACCATACATAACTCCCGAATACAAACGGCGTCTCGGGCGTCAACGTTCGGGAGCGGTGCCGGGTGCCCCTAGCCTAAAGGAGGCAACAATGGCGGAAGAATGGCTGACTCCGGGTGAAGAGGTCCTCGGCTCCTGGGCCGTCTACCTGGGCGAGCCGAAAGTCAATTCGGCCAAGCTCACCGGCAAGCTCTTTGTCACCAATCAGGGCGTCCACTTCGAGTCCCAGCTGGCCCTGGCCGAGAACGCCGCGGCCATGATCGGAAACTGGTGGGAGCGCCACAAGGCCTTGGCCAAGACCGACAGCCACATGGCCATCCCGTTCAGCGAGATCGCCGAAGCCCGCTCGGTCAAGAAATCCCTCTTCGTCAAGGCGCTGGCCGTCAAGATGAAGAGCGGCGCCGAGATCGAGTTCATGTTCGGCGCGGCCTCGGCCGAGAAGGCCGCCCTGGCCATTACGGCCAAGCTCTAGACCGCGGCCGGATGGGGATTCGGGCTCTTAGCGGATTTCGTCCAGCTTACGCAGCTCGCGCCGCGCCTCTTCATACTCGATAAAGCTGGTCCGGTCCGTCGCCAACGACTTGCGGAAGCGGCCCGCGGCGCCGTCCCTGTCGCCGGCCAGCAGCTTGGCCATGCCGAGGTAGTAGCCAGCTTCGCAGAGCCGCTCGCGTTGCTCCTTCTCGTTCCGGCCCGCCTCGGCCAGGGCCATAACCTCCCCTTCCGTCACCTGCCCGAGAAGCGCCCCGGCCAGGCTCGTTCCCCAGTCGTCGAGGCCGGCCTTTCGCCGCCGATCCAGGACTCCGGAAAGATCCGCTCTGGCTCCCTCCGGATTCCCCTTTTCGGACAGGGCGATCCAGGCGAAGAGGGCGCTGTAGAGGTGATCCTGCCGGGAACCGGACTGGAAGTCCGCGATAGCGGCGTCCAGCCGGCCCATGGCCCGTTTGACCCGGCCGCGATTGTTGAAGAAGCCGGCGTTTTTCGGGTTGAGCTCGATGGCCTTGTCGAAGTCGGCGACGGCACCGGCCAGGTCGCCTTGAGCATAGCGGATGTTGCCGCGGCTGTTGTAGGGACCGGCATCCTTCGGATTGAGCTCGATGGCTCGGCCGAAATCAGCGCTGGCGCCGACGACGTCGCCCTGGGCCTTCTTGGCCACGCCGCGAGAATGAAGAGCCGGCGCATATCTTGGATTGAGCTCGATGGACAGGTCATAATCGACGACGGCGCCGGCCGGATCGTCCAGGGCGCTCTTGGCCAGGCCGCGATTGAAGAAGGCCAGGGCGAATTTCGGATCGAGCTCGACGGCCCGGTCGTAGTCGGCCACGGCGCCCGCGTAGCTGCCCTGAGCGTATTTGACATTACCCCGATTGTTGTAGGCCGAGGCATTCTGCGGATCGATTTCGATGGCCCGGTCGAAGTCGGCCAGGGACCCGACGAGGTCGCGCTTTCCCAGCTTGGATGAGCCGCGGCCGAAGTAGGACGGGGCGGATTTCGGATCGATTTCAATGGATCGATCATAGTCGGCAATCGCGCCTTCATAGTCGCCGAGGGCGTGCTTGGCGGCGCCGCGGTTATTATAAGCCCAGTTGTAATCCGGGCTGATCCCGATGGCTTGCGTGTAGTCGGCGATGGCGCCGTGGAAGTTGCGTTGGGCCAGCTTGGCGCTGCCGCGGAGGTTGAAGGCGCCCGCGTCGTCCGGGGCGAGCACGATGACCCGATCGAAATCGGCAATGGCGCCGTCGAGATCTCCTTTGGCCTTCTTGGCTATGCCGCGGGCTTTATAGGCGTAGGTGTAATCGGGCATCAGCTGGATGGCCCGGTTCAAGTCGGCGATGGCTCCATCCAGATCCCCGGCTTTCTGCTTGGCCTCCGCGCGGCTGACGAGCTCGGGGCCTCGCTCCTGCGCGACGCCGATCCGGCCGGAAACGAGTCCCAGCCCCAGGCCGATCATCAAGACAACAAAGCGCCCCTTGTTCATAAGGCCCCCTTCCTTCCGTCGGGATGCGCAGCCGGATCTTCAGGGCCGGGGCCCCGGATCGCGCCGTGCTCCCGGGTTCAGGCCGTCACGATCCCCAGCGGCGGGTTGGTCTTCCACAGCCCGCGGGTGAAGTCGGGGATTGAGACAGGCTTGCCCTTGGCCGCCACGCTGCGGCAGCTGGCCTCGACCACGGCGCTCCAGGCCGCCGCGTCATAGACGTCCTGGTCCAGCGGCTCGCCCTTGCGCAGGGATTGGATCAGCCGGAAGTCCTCGATGTAGTCCATGCCGCCGTGGCCGCGGCCCTCGCCCTTGGCCGCGATGGCCTTCCAGAGCGGGTGCTCGAACTCGGCCGCGAACCTCTCGAAGTCGTCCCAGGCGTGGGCCTTCTCGGCCTTCCCCTCGACATAGATGCGGTCGGGCCATTTATGGGCCAGCCCCTGCGTCCCCTGCACCAGATTGATGCGGGTGTAGGGGCGGGGCAGGTTGGTGTCGTGGATGAGGATGATCGTCTTGCCCAGCTTGGTCCGGATGAGCGAGGTGTTGACGTCGCCCAGGACGTACTTCTCCCGCGCCTGCGGCGAATCGGGCCCGAACTTGTCCATCGCGAACTCGTGCAGGCCGCGGGCCGGGCTGCTCATGGAGACCAGGATGTCCAGGGCGTCGCCGCGGTTGACGTTCATGCACTGGGCCACCGGGCCCAGGCCATGGGTCGGGTAGAGGTTGCCGTTGAGCTTCTGGGACCAGGCCCGCCGCCACAGCCCCTCGCCCTCGCTGGAGAACTTGACGTCGCGCAGGTCGTGCAGATAGCCCGCCTCGGCGTGCAGGATCTCGCCCAGCATCCCCCGCCGGACCAGGTTCAGGGTCATCAGCTCGATCCGGTCGTAGCAGCAGTTCTCCATCATCTGGCAGTGCTTGCCGTACTTCTCGGCCGTCTCGACCAGGGCCCAGCAGTCGTCCAGGAACATGGCCGCCGGGACCTCGGTGGCGGCATGCTTGCCGTTCTTCATGGCCGCCAGGCAGACCGGGACGTGCCACTCCCACGGCGTGGCGGTCATGACCAGGTCCAGGTCCTCCTTCTCGCACATCCGCTCGAAGTCGCGCGGCCCCCCGGTGTAGCCCGCCGGCTTGGGGCGTCCGGCGTCGACGCACCACTTCTGGACCCGCTCGACCTTGGCCGGGACGATGTCGCAGACGGCCTTGATCTCGACCCCGTCGATGTTCAGGTAGTTCTGGACGTGAGCCGAGCCCATGCCTCCGACGCCGACGAAGCCGACCCGGACGGTCTCGATCGCGGCGACCTTGAACTGGGACTTGGCCTGCCCGGGGCGAGCCTCGGCCGCGTCCGGCAAGGCCAGGCCGGCCAGGGCGGCGCCCGCGGTCGCGACGGCGCCCGATCTCAGGAATTCTCGGCGGGGGATATTCGGGGAATCGCTCATGGGCATCCTCCAAGGGAACGCGTTCCGCCCCCTCTTATACCCAATCCCCCGCCCCCTGTAAAGGCGATCCGACTCGATCTCGCCCGCCCGGGATCGAGCAGGGCCGCGGGCGACACCCGTCCGCCCGCCGCACCTCAAAGCCGCCAGAGATAGGAGGCCTTGAAGAAGAATCCCCGCCGCGACTCCAGGAAGCGATCCGCCCCCCGGTACTCGCCCTCGATCCACTCCAGCTTCTCATAGAGCGAGCCGTAGCCGACGTGGATGACCGTGCCCGGAATGTAGGTGAACGAGGCCAGAAAATCCGTCATCAGCTCGTCGCGGAACGAGTTGTATTCGACAATCGCCCGCAGGAACAAGTAGCGATTGATCTGATAGGTCGCCCGGCCGCGGGCGATGGCGTAATCGAACTCCCTGACCCTCCCCTCGCGGCGAAAGAAATCGGAGTAGGTCAGGGCCACGTTGAAGTGGAGCTTATCCAGCGGCTTGTACTCCAGCGCGGCGGCGGCGTCGCTGCCGTAGCCCTGGTAGGGGCTCTCGACATAGCGGATCTTGGCCCCGGTCTGGGCGCTCAAAGTCAAGCTCAGGCGGCTGCCGAACTGAAGCGTTCCCGAAGCCCGCAGCCCCGTCGTCGAGAAGCGCCGGGCCTCGAAGATCTCGCTGGAGACTTTGCCGCCCAGGGAGAAGCTGGAGCTGCCCCGCAGGAGGAACCTGACGTCCAGACTGTTGGCCGTCTCATCCAAGCCGCTGAAGGCGTCCCGGATATAGACCGTGTGCACGAGGGGGATGACCCGGAGGAGGAATCCGGAGTCGAAGTGCAGGATGCGCCCCAGGCCGGCCTTGAGGCGGGTCAGGCCGTTGCGGGTCAGGTAGCCGGTCTCGGTCTCGAAGGAGCGGCCGATGTCCTGGGCCAGCAGGCCGACCATCCAGTCACGGGTCTGATAGGAGTAGTTGACGGCCGCGGCATGGCCCTGCCGGGCCTCCGCCGGGGAGCCGTCCCGGGTTGTCGAGCCGAAGGCGTAGAAGCTCAGCAAGCTCTGAGGAGCCAGGCGGATTTGGCCGTCGATTCCCGCCACCCGGTTGAACCCGTCGGCGCGCTCCCGGTCGGTGATGAAGCCGCCGATGAAGCCGTCGTGGGCCAGGGCCCGCTTATAGCGCAGGATGCCGACGCCGTCATAGTCGCGAGCCGAGCCGTCGGGCAGGGCGTCCAGGGCGAAGATGGAGGCGATCATGTCCCGCCGGCCCAAGTTGCCGTTGAGCTTGAGGCCGAAAGCCGGATCGATGATCGTCCGGGTGTGGACGACCTCGCCGAGTATGCCGTCCGAATCTCCCGCCCCGAAGTTGTACTTCTCCAGGCCCTCCAGGAAGAAAGGCCGGGTCTCGGGGTAGTAGAGGGCGAAGCGCTGGTTGAAGTCGACCTGGCCGGCGTCCGCCTCCACTTGGCTGAAGTCGGGATTGACGGTCGCGTCGAGGACCAGCCGGGACGTCAGGCCCACCTTGGCCGTCATCCCCAGCTCGGGCTTGAGGGGATCGCCGGTCAGACGGCCGGCCTCCAAGGCCCGGTTCCTGGCCAAAGTCAGAGAGGGGAGGAACTCCACCAACCGGTAGTGCCGGACGCCGGCCAGCACCAGGGGCCGCGTTTGGGTCAGAAAGTTCTCGCCGTGGCGGGGATCCAGGGCCGGAGTCGTCCCCGACTGGGACAGCCGGTTGATCATCCTCTCGAAGATGACGCCCATGGTCACCGGGTCGCCATCGCTCAGCCGGATGCTCTTGAAGGGAATCCGTATCTCGACGGAGTAGCCGTCCGGATCGATGCGCCCGGCGCTGTACCAGACGACATCGATGGTGTAGTCCTCCGATCCGCCTTCGAAGCGCGAGTCGCCCTGGATGCCCAGGGGATTGACGTAGAAGGCATAGAGGGACTGCTGGTCGTTGAACGTGTCGAGATTGATGCAGACCCAGTCGTCGGGCCGGACCTTGTCCCTGGCGCTGACCGAAGCCTTGATCCGATCGGCCCGGCTGTCGAGGCAACGGAAGGCGAAGTAGAGGCTCTCCGCGTCATAGGCGAACCAGACTGTGGTGTCTTCGCCCAGGGGCTTGCCATAGTCGGGATGATAGGTCAGAAAATCCTTGGCGAAGGGCGCCGCTTTCCAGACGGGATCGTCGAGGAGGCCGTCGATGACGGGCGGAGTCTCGGCGCGGAGGGGCCGGAACGGCTCAAGCTTTTCCTGGACCGGAGCCGGGGCGCCGGAGGCTCCGCCGATGCCGGTCAAGCCGGCCGCGACGGACGGCCTGGCCAAGAAGAGGGACAATGCCGCGGCCGCCAGCGTCGCCGAGCTTCGATTCATGCTGTCTCCTTCCGGATCCGGCGCCCCCGGCTTCGCCCCGGGCCGGCGACCGCTCCCCCGTCCTCGAGCCGGCGGGCCAGCCCGAGGTCGGCCAGGGCTTGTTCCAGCCAGCTTTGGTGAGGCTCGTCCATCTCGATTCCGCTTCTCCAGGCCGGGTCCTCCGCCAATACGCGGATTTGGTCATACCGCACGCTGGTCAGACCGGAGAGGGAACTGACTCGAGACCCCTCCGCATAGCGGCCGTGGAGCTGGAGGGAGTAGTTATAATCGGCCGAGAGCTCGATCATCTCCCGCCTCTCCAGCCGGCTGAGGAGAGCGCCGGCCAGGGCGGCTTGAGGAGCGAAGACCGCATAGAGGTGATCCTTCTCGAGAAGAGGCCGGAGTCCGTCCGATCCGATCAGGCGCTCGAAATCGTCCCTCCAGCGGCTCAACAAGCCCAAGCCCGGCCTGACCACGAGAAGACCGGCGTTGAAATACGGCCTGATCCGGGCTCCGTCCACCGGGGTCGTCATCGGGAAGATCCGCTCCTCGGATACGCCCGAGACGCCGTAGACGAGCCGCCAAAACGAATCGACGGGCTGATCGAGGAGGGATCCGATCAGCAGGTGCATGACCGGCCGAAAGCCCAGGCTCTTGCCGTCAGGCAGGCGGAAGGCGCCGGGTTCGCGCAGGATCAACGTGTCCGAATCCATCCATACGAGGGTATCGGCCTGGCCCGCCGCGATCTCGGCCGCGGCCGCCGCGTAGGGCATGGCCCCGAGAGGAAATCGCTGCGCCGGGCCGGGAACGGTGAAAGGGGTGATGCGGCAGCCCAGCCCCTCGAGCCTGGCCCGGACAGGAGGGGAGATCCTCCCGCCGGCCTCAGTCATGGCCAGGATCTCCGATCCGGCGAATCCGCCGCCGAAGCGCCGGAGGCTCGCGGCGAGAAGGACGGCCGTCGGCTCCTCGCGTCCCGAGGGGATGAGGAACGCGATGACGGGACGAAAAGCCCCCCGACCCGGCGGCGGGCCGAGCCCGGTCGATAGGGCGCTGGCGACGGCTCCCCCGTCAGCCGCAGCCAGCAGCAGGATCAGTCCGAACGCCCTTGTCTTCGTCATCAGCGAAGCCCTCCACCCTCCCTTCTCTTTACGTCGGAGAAGGCCGTCGCGCAACCAGGGTCCTCTAAGATCTTCACCCCACGACGATCCGGGAGAGGAGCTCCTTCCTCTTGGGCCAATCCGGCATGACCTGGGTCAGGAGGGCGTAGAACTCGCCTCCGTGGTGGTGATGCTTGAGGTGGCACAGCTCGTGCATGACCACGTACTCGATGCACTCGGGCGGCGTCTGGACCAGCCGGACGTTGAAGACGACCCGCCCGTCGCGGCCGCAGCTGCCCCAGCGCCGCTTCATCCGCCTGAGGACGACCGGCGGACGGTCGATGCCGAATCGCGCCGCCACGGCCATCTGCCGGTCCAGGGCCCGGTCGAGGACCTCGCCGGCCCGGGCCTTCAGCCAGCGGTCCACGGCCCGCTCGGCCGCGGCCGAGTCCCGGGGATCCGGGACCCGGACGACAAGAGACCCGGCGGACAGGCGGGCCGAGGACCGGCCGCCGGGCTCGATCACGAGGGGATGCCGGACGCCGAGGAAGATCACCGACCCGCCGTGCTCCAGCCGGCCGGGGTGCGGCAGTCGGACGTAATCGTCCACCTTCCGCAGGGTCCGGGCGATCCAGCCGGCCCGCCGGCGGACGAAGGCCAGGACCCGATCCCGGGGGACGCGGGCCGGGGCATGGACCGTGACCCGGCCGTCGGGCTGGACGACGATCCGAATATGGCGGCCGCGGCTCGGGAACAGCCACAGCCGGACCGGCCGGCCGTTGAGGTCCAGAACGGGGGCGGCCTCGCCGCCGCCCGGCTTCGACTCGCGGGGGCTCATGCCGCTTCCCCGTCCCTCTCAGGCACCGCTCCGCCGCGCTACTCGAAGCGCTCCACGATGGCCCGGTTCTGCTCGTTGAGGATGCTGCGGGCCTCGGCCGTGAAGAGGTACTCGATGCGGTTCTTGTAGTAGTCCTCGATCCGGCCGCGGACCATCTTCATGGTCGAATTGAGCAGCCGGTTCTGCTCGGTGAAGCCCTCTCCCAGGACGGCGATCGACGAGGGCAGCCAGCGGCCGGGGAACTGCCCGGCGTGCTCGCCGCCCTCGCGGTACTTGGCCACCTCCGCCTCCAGCAGGCGCAGGGCGGCGTCCTGCCCCTCCCGCGTCTTGACCGACAGGCCCTGCTTCTTGAGCCAGCCCAGGACCGCGTCCTTGGCCGGGACGAGCAGCCCGACGGTGAACGGAGACTGGTTGTTGTAGAGCATCATCTGCTCGATATAAGGCGAGCTGTCGGTGACGGCCTCCTCGATCAGCTCGGGGCTGTATTTCTCACCGTCGTTGGCGATCAGCAGGCTCTTGGCCCGGCCCAGGACGTAGAGGTAGCCGTCGGGGTCGAGGTAGCCCAGGTCCCCGGTGTAGAGCCAGCCGCCCCTCAGCGCCTCGGCCGTGGCCTTCTCGTTGCGCCAGTAGCCGGCCATAACGTTCTCGCCGCGGACGACGATCTCCCCGGACGCGCCGGCGGGCAGGACGTTGCCGTCCGAGTCGCAGATGCGGACCTCCAGGTCCGGCATGATCCGGCCGGAGGAGCCCAGCTTGTGATGGGCCAGGCTGTTGGCCGAGATGACCGGAGCGGCCTCGGTCAGGCCGTAGCCCTGGAGCATGGGGATGCCGATGGCGTAGAAGAAGCGCTGCAGCTCGATGTCGAGCAGGGCCCCGCCGCCGACGAAGAACTTCAGCCGGCCGCCGAAGCTCTCCCGGACCTTGCGGAACAGGAGCCTGTCGTAGAGGGCCATCATCGGCGCCTTGACCTTCTGGGCCCCGCGGCCGCGGTTCCAGCCTTCCTTGTTATAGGCGACGGCGGTCTTCATGGCCTTGGCGAAGAGGGCCTCGACCTTGGGTCCCTTCTCGCGGATGCCCTTCTCGATGTTCTTGCGGAAGGCCTTGGCCAGAGCCGGCACGCTGAGGAAGACGTGGGGCCGCAGCTCCTTGATGTTGAGGGGCAGGTTGCGGACCGTCTCCAAAGCCGTCCGCCCCTGCTGGACCGAGGCGATGGAAGCCCCGGTCTTCATCATCATGTAGAGGCCGCAGGTATGCCCGAAGGCGTGGTCCCAGGGCAGGGCGTTCAACAGGACCCAATCCGGCTGGGGGTTGATCATGGCCGTGCCCTGATCGATGTTGGCGGTATAGTTGCGGTGGGTCAGGACGATGCCCTTGGGATCGGCCGTGGTGCCCGAGGTGTAGCAGATATTGGCCGGGTCGGACTCGCCCACCGACTTCCAGCGGGCCTCGAAGGCGGCCCGGCTGTGGCCGAGGAACTCCTCGCCCTTCTTGATGACCGAGGCGGCCGAGATCTCGTCGGCCTCGAAGGACTTGAGGGCGTCGAAGCAGACGGTCAGCTTCAGGTCGGGCAGGTCGGGCTTGACCTGGCGGATCTTGGCGATGTGGTTCTGGGAGACCAGGACCATCCGGCAGCCGGAGTGCAGGAGGCGGAACTTGAGGTCGGCCCGCTCGTCCAGCTTGACCGAGATGGGCACGTCGATGGCGCCGACGTAGAACAGGCCCAGCTCGCCGATGACCCAGTCGTTGCGGCCCTCGGAGATGAGAGCCACCCGGTCGCCCTTCTCCAGGCCCAGGCTCATCAGCCCGGCCGCGAAGCCGTAGACGAGGGGCTTCATCTGGGCGTAGGTGGTGCCCTCGTACTTGTCGGTCCTCTTCTCCCACATCAGGACCCGGTCGGCGAAGCGCTCGACGCTGGTCTCGAAAAGGCGGGGCAAGGTGCGCGGTGCGTTCATGGCCATCCTCCCTGCGAAGCGGGCTCATCCTATCGCGGGCGGCGGGGATTTGTCAAAAGCCCCATTGACACGGCCCGACCCGGGCCGATATCCTGGGACCGTAAGGGAGAGGCCTCATGAGGATGCGGATCAAGACGGTTGGAGCGGCGTTCCTATTGGCCGCGGCGGCCGCCGCTATTGGGGCTGACGCGGCGCTTCAAGAGGGGGCTCGACCGGGGCTCGGCCTGATCAAGGCGACGCCGGAGCGCCTGCGGGGCGTGCCGCTGGCCTTCACCCCCTACTCGGGCGACGCCCTGCCGGCGGCGGTCGATCTCTCGCCCGACATGCCCCCGCCGGGAGCCCAGGGCAAGCTCAACTCTTGCGTCGGCTGGGCCATCGGCTACGCCCTCAAGAGCTACCAGGAGAAGATCGAGGAGCGCCAGCCCATCGTCCAGGGCGGGCGGATCGACGCCCGGCGGGTCTTCAGCCCCAGCTTCATCTACAACCAGTGCAACGGCGGCAAGAACATCCCGATCCTCTACGCCGACGCCTTCGCCGTCCTGTCCGAGCAGGGGGCCGCCACCTGGGCCGACATGCCCTACAACGAGGCCGACTTCGCCTCCCAGCCCGGCCCGGAGGCCAGGAGCCGGGCGGCCCGCTTCAAGATCGACTACTGGCGCCAGGTCAATCCCCAGGACGTCAAGGAGGTCAAGGCCCACCTCCACGCCGGCTACCCCGTCCTGATCGGCGCGAGTGTGGACGAGGCCTTCATCAAGCTGCCAGCCGGGACGACGTGGTCCTCGATCGGCCAGGAAGTGGGCGGACACGCCATGGTCGTCGTCGGCTATGACGACGCCCGCCGGGCCTTCCGGCTGATGAACTCCTGGGGCCGGCAATGGGCCGACGGCGGCTTCTGCTGGATGGACTACGACCTCTTCCGCAGGATCGTCGGCGAAGCCTATGTCGTCAAGGACGCCCGCAACAGCGCCTCTCCCGTCGTCGCCACGGACAATCCGCCCCGGGTCGAGCCGCCCGTGAGCCGGCCGGTGGTGACGCCGCCGGTGACCGCGCGCCGGGAAGCCGGCCTCGTCCTGTCCGCCGTCAATCACAACCTGACCATGCCCAATCGACCGGACCTGGGCTACTTCATGAAGCTCGACGGCATGCTGGACATCCCGCCGGGACTCGGCCGGTCGGACCAGGTCGTCGTCCACTTCTTCTACGACGTCGGGAACGGGACGCCCGGCGCCGCCGTGGCCAGCGCCGATCCGGCCTATCGCGATATCAATGGCTTCGCCGCCTGCGGTACCCAGGTCTATCCCGTCCCGGCCGAGGGACTGCGCACGAGCTGGTCGTCTTGGATCCCCTACTCAGCCCTGCTCGTGCCGGTCGGCCCAACCGTCTGGACGGCCCAGGGATACGTCCAGCAGCCGGTCGAGACGAGGCTCGTGGCCCAAGCGGTGCTGTTCGTGGACGGGTTCGGGGTGGCCCGCTCGCCCTTCATCCCCTTCTTCGTCCGCAAATGAGGTGATTCGCAAGAGGAGAGGAGCTCTCATGCCGTCTTGCCGGTATCGCGTCCGCCCGATCGGAGGCCTGGCGTCCGCCGCCCTCCTCCTCCTCTTCCTCGGCCCCGCCTGCAAGGGCGGAAGCCTGACCCGCTCCGCCGAGCAGGCCGCCGCCGAACAGGAGGCGATCGAAGCGGCCGACCGGGCCGCGGCCGAGGAGGCCGCCGCCAAGCCCGAGCCCAAGCCGGAGCCCAAGGTCAACGAGGCGATGTACGTGGAGATCACGGCCCGGGCCGTCCTGCTGCGGGAGAAGTACGCCGAGACGCCCGACCAGGCCGAAGAGGAGATCGAAAAAGTTTGCGAGAGCCTGGGGCTGACCTGGGCCGACTACAGAGAATACGCCAAGACCTTGACGCCCGCCCAGGCGAGCGCGATGGCCAAGAAAGTCCAGGAGAAGATCCAGGTCCTGGCCCCCCAGTACCGATGACGGGGCGCCGGCGGATCTTGGCCGCCTTGCGCGGCGAGCCGGCCGACCGGACGCCGGTGATGCTGCACAACTTCCTCATGGCTGCCCGGGAGGCCGGCGTCTCCATGGCCCGCTACCGCCGGGACGGCCGCGCCGCCGCGGAGTGCTTCATCCGGGCCGTGGAGACCTATGGCTACGACGGCGTCGTGGTCGACATCAGCACGGCCATGCTGGCCGAGGCGCTGGGGATCCCGATCGACCGCCCCGACGATCTGCCTTCGCGCTGTCGGGCCCCGCTGCTGGCCGACCTGGCCGGCATCCGCCGCCTGCCGCCGCCCTCCCTGAGGGGGGCCCGGGAGATCGAGACGGCCCTGGAGGCGGTCGCCATCCTCAAGGCCAGGCTCGGCGACGACGCGGCCATCCGCGGAAATTGCGATCAGGCCCCCTTCTCCCTGGCCTCGCAGCTTCGCGGACTGGGCCCCTGGATGATGGACCTGGTCGAGGCCGAGCCCGGTCCGATCCGTGAGGTCCTCGACTACGCCGCCGGGGCGGTCGAGACCTTCATGGGCTTGATGGCCGAGGCCGGAGCCGACGTGCTCTCCAACGGCGACAGCCCGGCCGGGACGGCCATGATCTCGCCGGCCCTGTATCTCGCCTGGGCCCAGCCGTGGGAGCGGCGTCTGGCCGGACGGGCCCACACTCTGGGCCGGCCCTATATCCTCCACATCTGCGGCGCCGCCGGTCCGATCCTGGCCGGCATGGCCTCGACGGGCGCCGACGGGCTGGAGCTGGACCAGATGACCGAGGCGGGCCCGGCCCGGGCCGTCCTGGGCGGCCGGACGGCCTTCATCGGCAATATCGATCCGAGCGCGGTCTTGGCCCTGGGCACGCCGGCCGAAGTCGAACGAGCGACACGCCGCCTGCTGGAGGCCTTCCGGGGCGAGCCGCGCTTCATCCTCAACGCCGGCTGCGCCATTCCGGCCGAGACGCCCTCCGCCAACCTGAAGGCCATGCTGCTGGCCGCCCGCGGCTGATCCGCCGCGCGTCCGGACCGCGGGCCTCGGTAGGAATGCGGCGGCCGGATCGTGTATGATGAGGAGGATCCCCATCGCCCTGAGAGGAGAAGCGCCATGAAGAGGAGCCTGGCCCGTTATTTCGCACCGGCCGCCCTGGCCGCCCTGGTCCTGCTGTCCGGCTGCTCGGTCAATCCGGTCACCGGCAAGAGCGAGCTCAGCCTCATCTCCGAGGCTCAAGAGATCCAGATGGGCCAGCAGACCGACGTCAGCATCCGCCAGGAGTACGGCATCTACCGCGACCAGGCGCTGAACGCCTACCTCGACGGCATCGGCAAGAGGATGGTCCCCGTCAGCCACCGGCCCCAGCTGCCCTACCATTTCTCCGTCCTCGACACCCCGGTGGAGAACGCCTTCGCCGCGCCCGGCGGCTACATCTATGTCACCCGCGGCATGATGGCCCTCATGGAGGACGAGGCGGCCCTGGCCGGCATCGTCGGCCACGAGATGGGCCACGTCAACGCCCGCCACACCGCCCGGGCCATGAGCCGGCAGCTGCTGCTCATGGGCGGCGTCCTGGTGGCCAGCGTCCTGAGCGAGGACCTGGCCCGGATCGCCCCCCTGGCCATGGTCGGGATGCAGGTCCTGCTCCTCAAGTACAGCCGGGACGACGAGTACCAGGCCGACAGCCTGGGGGTCCAGTACTCCCGCAAGATCGGCTACGCCCCCGGCCGCGTCATCCCTCTTTTTACCCAGTTCCTGCGGATGGAGCAGTCCAGCCAGGGGCCCCGCCTGCCCAACTTCCTGTCCACCCACCCCCTGACCACTCGCCGCATCGAGGAGCTGAACAAGATGCTCGAGCCGGGCGACGCCTCCCTCAAAGTCAACCGGCCGGAGTACCTCCGCCGCATCGACGGCATGATCTACGGCGAGAATCCCCGCCAGGGCTTCGTCGACGGCGGCATGTTCTACCACCCTGAGCTCCAGTTCGCGGTCCGCATCCCGCAGGGCTGGAAGCACCAGAACACGCCCCAGCAGCTGGTCATGGTCACGGCGGACGAGAAGGCCGGCATCATCCTGGCGGCGGAGACGTCCTCCGCGGACCTGGGGACCTACCTCCAGGCCAAGCTGCAGGCCTTCAAGGATTCCCAGGTCAAGGAAGTCTCCCGCTCGCCCCTGCGGATCAACGGCCTGAGCGCCCTGCGGGGCCTCTACAGCGTCCAGGCCAAGGCCGCCGAGGGCCAGGAGCCGGCCGCGCCGACCGCGGTCGATATCCACTGCGTCCGCAAGGGCGGCCAGATCTTTACCCTTTTGGGCACCGGGTCCCAGGCCGAGTACCTCAAGCATCAGGCCGCGATCCAGGCGGCCATCCAGTCGTTCCAGCCGCTGACCGACCCGTCCAAGATCAACCGCCAGCCGATGCGCATCTCGCTGCAGGCCGGGCGCAAGGGCGAGGTCTTCCAGGCCGCCCTGCAGCGCCTGTCGGCGCCGCAGACGCAGTGGAAGGGCCTGTCGCTGATGAACGGGCTGCAGCTGACCGACACCCTGGCCTCCGACCGGGTCCTCAAGATCGTCCGCTAGCGGGCGGTTTGAAGGGGAAGGCGGGATATGATAAGTTAAAACGGTGAGTCAGAATCCCGCCCTGCAGGAGCAGCTGGACGACATCCTACACCCCGACACGCGGGCCAAGACGTTCCGCATCACCGTCGTCTTCGGCCGCCGGGACCACCCCGGCTACGTCCAGGCCGTCGAGCTGGCCCGCCGGAATCCCGCCTACCGCGAGGAAGGGGAAGGCGACGGAATCCGCCACTCGGCCGTCTACACCCCGACCGAGGTCGACGACCTCTTCGCCCTCTTCAACCTGGTCCATGACTGGGAGACGACCGAGATCCTGGTCAACCACAAGCGGCTGCCCTACGGCCACCAGCTCTGGATCCCGCTGATGTGGTTCTACCGCATCCGCTAGCGGCCCCCACGGTTTGACGCCCCGGGGGGCTTGTGCTACCTTCTGAAAGCCCTTGATTCCACCCCTCGGGAGGTCCGTCCCATGAAAAAAGCCGCCGCCCTGGCCGTTCTTCTGCTGGCCCTGTCCGGCCTTCTTCCGGCCCTGGACGAGGGCCGCTTCTTCCGCTACCCGACCATCGCCGGAGAGACGATCGTCTTCACCTATGAAGCCGATCTCTGGACGGTCGGCGCCCAGGGCGGCACGGCCGCCAGGCTGACGACCTATCCGGGCACCGAGACCTTCGCCAAGCTCTCGCCCGACGGAAAATGGATCGCCTTCAGCGCGACCTACGACGGGGCCCAGGCCGTCTACCTCATGCCGGCCGAGGGCGGCGCCCCGCTTCGCCTGACCTACAATCCGGGCACGGCCCAAGTCGTCGGCTGGACTCCCGACGGACGCCGGGTCATCTACCGCTCCCATTTCGAGAACTTCATCGGCCGCGACCCCAACCTCTACACCGTGGCCGTCACGGGCGGCGCGCCGGAGCGCTTCCCGACCGAGCGCGGCACCCTGGCCAGCTTCTCGGCCGACGGCCGCAGCTTCCTCTACAACCGCCGGGGGGCGGAGGAATACTACTGGAAGCGCTACAAGGGCGGGCAGTACACCGACATCTGGCTCTATGACGGGGCGGCCAAGACCTACACCCCGGTGACGGACTACGTCGGCAAGAACGCCTACCCGATGTGGATCGGCGACACGATGTACTTCGTCTCGGACCGGGCCGACGGCATCGCCAACCTCTTCGCCCAGAAGATCGGGTCCAAGGAGGCCAGGGCCGTCACCCGCTTTGCCGACTTCGACGTCATGACGCCCCACACGGACGGCCGCTCGATCGTCTTCACCCAGGACGGCTACCTCCACGTCCTGGACGTCGGCTCCGGGCAGGACCGCAAGCTCCAGGTCCGGATCCCCTCCGACCGCTGGGCCCTGCGGACCCGGGTCATCAACCCCCGCGACTACATCCAGAGCGCCAACATCGGCAACGACGGGCGGACGGTCGTCCTCGAAGCCCGCGGCGACCTGTTCCGTGTCCCCGCCGGCCGGGGCGTCACCGACAACCTCTCGGGGACGCCCGGGACCCGGGAGACGCTGCCGGCTCTCTCGCCGGACGGCAAGACGGTGGCCTTCTTCAGCGACAAGAGCGGCGACTACCAGCTCTATACCCAGCCGGCCGCCGGCGGCGACTGGACCCAGATCACCACGGCCCTGGACCGCAAGGTCTACAAGCTCCTCTGGTCGCCCGACGGGAGCAAGATCCTGTTCGGGGACAAGGACTTCTCCATCTTCTACGTCGACCTCGCCGCCCGCAAGCTGGTCAAGGTCGATACCTGCAACCAGATGAAGAACGACGAGTTCTTTTGGGAGGTGGCCGACTACGTCTGGTCGCCCGACTCCCAGTGGATCGCCTACAGCTTCGTCCAGTACAACCGCAACAGCCAGATCTTCCTCTACAGCCTGGCCGCGGGGCGCAAGGTCCCGGTCACGACCGACTTCTACGACAACCTCTATCCGGCCTTTGACCCGAACGGCCGCTACCTGTACTACGTCTCCAGCCGCGGCTTCGACGTCCAGATGGACTTCTACGAGGACAACCACGTCCTCCGCGCCCCCCAGCAGGTCATGGCCGTGCAGCTGCGGGCCGGGGAGGCGCCGCCCTTCTCGCCCGAAGCCGCCGCGGCCAAGGGCGAGCCCGGCCCCTTCCGCGTCGACCTGGACGGCCTGATGGCCCGGACCTATCCCCTGCCCGTCCCGGCCGGAAACTATTTCTATCTCAAGGCCGCCCCGGGCAAGGTCCTGTGGGCTTCGGTCGAGGCCTTCACCGAGACCGAGTACGAGGAGATCTTCAAGCCCAAGAACGGCGAGACCAAGTGGAGCCTCCATATCTTCGACATGGCTTCGCGGCGCGACACGGTCCTCAATGACGTCGTCCGCGACTTCAGCCTGTCGGTCGACGGAACGCAGCTCCTGACCCGCCGCGAGAACGACTTCTTCGCCACCTCCGTCCAGGCGGCCGCCGAGTCCAAGTCCGGCGGCGCCCGGCTCAGCCTCAACGGGCTGGTCTACACGGTCGACCTGCAGAAGGAATGGCTCCAGATCTTCGACGACGCCTGGCGCTGGTACCGCGACTTCTTCTACGACGCGGGCTTCCACGGCCGCGACTGGAAGGGCATGGGGGCCAAGTACCGGGCGTATATCCCCTCTCTGTCCTCCCGCGAGGAGCTCAACTGGGTCCTGTCCCAGATGGTCGGCGAGCTGTGCGTCTCGCACACCTATATCGGCGGCGGCGACATGGGCCCCGGCGCGGCGCCGTCCTCGCCCGTCTTCACCGGCCTGTTGGGCGCCGACCTGGCCGCCGACAAGGCCTCCGGCCTCTATAAGCTGGCCAAGATCTACGGCCCGACCGACGTCAACCGCAGCCTGACCGGGCCGCTGGTCCGGCCCGACATCGCCGTCAAGGAAGGCGACTTCCTGCTGGCCATCGACGGCGTCCCGCTCAAGGCCGGCGACGACTACTTCAAGCTCCTCCAGACCACCCCCGGCCGCAAGATCAAGGTCACCGTCGGCTCCAAGCCGGCCCTGGAGGGAGCCAAGACCTACGAGGTCGAGCCGCTGCGCAGCGACACGCAGCTGCGCTACTTCCGCTGGATCGAGGGCAACATCCAGGCCATCGACAAGGCCAGCGGCGGCCGCGTCGGCTACATGCACATCAACGCCATGGGCTCGGGCGGCATCGGCGAGTTCGACAAGTACTGGCGGGCCTTCCGCTCCAAGGACGGCCTCATCATCGACGTCCGCCGCAACGGCGGCGGCTGGACCGAGTACTTCCTGATCGACAAGCTGGAGCGGGTCATGACCTCCCAGAACGTCCTGCGCGGCATGGTCCCCTTCCGCTATCCCGGCACCGCCGGCAACGGCAACTTCGTGGTCATCTCCAACGAGAACAACGGCTCGGACGGCGAGGCCTTCGTCGACCACTTCCAGGCCCGCAAGCTGGGCACCGTGGTGGGCGTCCCCTCCTGGGGCGGCCTGGTCGGCATCCTCAACCAGCAGCTGACCATCGACAACGGCACCGTCGAGCAGTCCAACAACGCCTTCTACGGCCGCGACGGCAAGTGGATCGTGGAGAACCACGGGGCCGATCCCGACGTCCTGGTCGACAACGATCCGGCCTCCGTCGCCGCCGGCCGCGACGCCCAGATGGAGAAGGCCATCGAGGTGATGCTGGACAAGATCAAGAAGAACCCGCCGTCGTTCCCGGCGGTACCCGCCTACCCGAAGAAGTAAGAGATCATTCGGGCAGGGGGAAGTCCACCTCGGCGACCGTTCCGCCGGCGCGGCGGATATCCAGCCGGCCGCCGATCTGGTCGACGAGCGCCCGGATGATCTGAAGTCCCAGGGACTCGCCGGCCCCGGGGCTTCCGGCGCCGGCCCAGCCGATGCCGTCGTCGCGCACCGTCAAGCGGGCCCGCCCCGGCCCGGACCGCTCCAGTCCTACCGTGACGGCGCCCGATCGCCCCTCGGGGTAGCCGTGCCGTAGGGCGTTGCCGATCAGCTCGTTGAGGACCAGGCCGAGCGGGATGCTCAGGCCGACGTCCAAGTCGATGGAATCCAGGCGGGGCTCGAAGCGGATGCGTCGGGCGTCGGCCTGCATGACCTGGAAGACGTGGACGGCCAGATCCTTGGCATAGCCGGCGAAGTCGATCCGGGACAGGTCCGGAGACTTGTACAGCCTCTCGTGGACCAAGGCCATGGCCTTGATCCGGCCGCGGCTCTCCTCGACCATGATCTGGAGGGCCGGATCCGGGGCCGTGCGGGCCTGCAGGTTCAGGAGGCTGGAGATGACCTGCATGTTGTTGCGGACCCGGTGGTGGACCTCCTTGAGAAGCACGTCCTTCTCGCGCAGGGAGTCGCGCAGGGCCTCCTCGGCCCGCCGCCGCTGGGTCACGTCGCGAGAGCTGGCGACGAGGCCGGTCGGGCGGCCCTCGGCGCCGAGGACGAGGTGGATCTCGGATTCCATCCAGAGGTAGGATCCATCGGCGTGCCGGAAGCGGTACTCCGCGCGCAGGTCGGAGCGACCCTCCCGGATCGTCTCCGCGATCCGCCGCTGCAGATCGGGCCAGTCGTCCGGATGGATGAACTCCTCGGCCCGTCGCCCCAGCATCTCCCGGTAGTCGTGTCCCAGCAAGCGGCGCACCGAGGGGCTGACGTAGACGGCCCGTCCCTCCGCGTCGAACTGGTCCAGCATGTCGAGCTGGTTGTCCGTGACGAAGCGGAGCCGCTCCTCGCGGGCCCGCAAGGCCTCCTCTCCCCGGCGCCGCTCGGCGTTGAGCAGGGCTTGGGCCGCCTGGTCGGCGATCTCGCCGGCGAATCGAATCTCGTCGGGACGCCAGGCGCGGGGCGGGCCGACGTGCTCGAAGCAGACGAGGCCGCGCAGGCTTCCCCCGGCCCGGACCGGGGCGTCGAGCAGGGACCCGATCCCCAGCGGGCGGAGATAGTCCTCCAGAAACTCCGAGGTCCGCGGGTCGGCCGCGGCGTCCTCGGCGTCGATGACCCGGCCGTCCGCGACCGCGGCGAAGTAGGCCGGATAGCGGTCCGCCGGAAGGATGGCCCCCGCCGCATGCCGGGCCAGGCTCAGCTCGTAGAGGTCCAGGCAGCGGATGATCCCGGCCTCGGAATTCCCGATCCACAGGCTCGTCCGCTCGACGCCCATGGTCGCGCCGGCCGCCTCGGTCAGGGCGGCGGCCGCGGCCGGAAAGTCCCCGGCCGTGATCGAGGGATGGAGGGCCAGGGCCACCACGGCCTGCTGCTGGCGGCCGACGCGCTCCAGTGCGGTGACCCGCTCCTCCTCGGCCGACTTGAGCGGGGTGATGTCGTGCAGGACGACCATCCGGCCGCTGAAGCGGCCGAGTCCGTCATGGATCCTGGTGATGCGGACGTCCAGCCAGCGGTCGAGGACGGGGCAGCGGACGACCTCCGCTTCCCCGCGCCCGAGAAGGCTGGAAGCCAGGGCGGCGAAATCCGGCCAGGGCGCCAGGATGTCGGTCAGCGCGCTCCCGACGACGTCGGCCGATACGCCTAATAGGCGGCGGGCAGCCGGATTGAGGTCCAAGATCCGGTGGGAAGGATCCAGCACCAAGACGCTGTCGGCCAAGCCCGCCAGCAGCTGATCGCGGGCGACCGGCACCACATCCAGCAAGCGGTAGCGCAGCAGGCTGACGGCCAGGCAGGCCCCGGCCAGGGTGAAGGCGACGGGCGTCCAATCGACCCCGGCCGGACCCAGGCGAAACATGTACGCCATGTTGCCGAGCCAGGGGAAGGCGGCTCCGGCCAGGAGCCAGACCGACTGCATCCGCAGGAGGCCGGAGAGGCGCAAGGCATCCCGGACCAGGGCGATGGTGGCTTGCAGGATCAGGATATAGGAGTAGACCAGGCCGACCCAGACGGCCGGGCCGTGCCTATAGACCAGCGGGGCCCCGGGCCTATCGGAAGCGGCCCGGATCGAGGCCCAGACCAGGCCGTGGCTCTCGTTGGTGAAGGCCAGCACGACCAGAGCCACGGGAAAGAGCCAGAGGGCGGCCTGGAGCCAGACAGGCAGGGACGCCAACCGACGGATGCGGGCCAGGGCGAAGAGAAGCCACAGGACGGCGATCGAGGCGATGGAGAGGTACTGGAATTTGGCCGCCAGGATCTTGGCCGCGAAAGCCCCGGACGAGGCCTCGAGGACCGCGCAGAAGCACCACCAGGCCACGACCAGCGTCAAGGCGGTCAGAACCCCTCCGCCGGGGGCGCGCCGGCGGCTCCAGCTGAAGGCCGCCGAGCCCAGGCTGATGATTCCGGCCGCCAGGAGCACGGCTGCGTAAGCGCTCATCTCGCCCGTCATGACGAACCGCCTCTCTCCTCTTGAGATCCCGGCTCGCGCGTCTTGGCCCGATGATATCAGAAAGGCGCCGTCAAGTCACAGGACGCTCAGCCGATCTCCTCGAAGCGGGCCGTGAAGTGGCGCAGGAAGCGGGGCTCGTCCACGATCCGCAGGCCGCGGATCCGGTCCCGCCGTCCGGCGATGCCGGCCAGGGCCTCGGCCACGTAGGCCAGGTGCGAGGCCGTGTAGACCCGGCGGGGCAGAGCCAGGCGGACCATCTCCAGCTTGGGGAAGACGTCCTTCCCCGTCCGGGGGTCCTTGTGGCCGAACATGACGCCGCCGATCTCGACCGCCCGCACGGCCGCCTCGCGGTAGAGGGCCACGCTGAGGGCCCAGGCCGGGTAGCGCTCCCGCGGGATGTCCGGCAGCAGCCGGTCGGCCAGGAGATAGACGGCGTGCCCGCCGGTCGGCTTGAAGTACGGCACCCCGGCCGCCTCGAGCAGCCCCCCCAGGTAGGCGGCCTGGGCCGTCCGGTGGGCCAGGTAGTCCTCCTCGACGACCTCGGCCAAGCCCTGGGCGATGGCCTCCAGGTCGCGGCCGGCCAAGCCGCCGTAGGTGTAGAAGCCCTCGCCGATGATGAGGATGGTCTTCAGCTTCTTGGCCAGCTCGCCGTCCCTGACGGTCACGAAGCCCCCGATGTTGACCAGGGCGTCCTTCTTGGCGCTCATGGTGGCCCCGTCGGCGTGGGAGAACATCTCCCGGGCGATGGCGGCCACCGACTTTCGGGCGTAGCCCGGCTCCCGCCTCTGGATGAACCAGGCGTTCTCGGCGAAGCGGCAGGCGTCGAGGAAGAAGGGGATGCCGGCCGCTCGGCAGACGGCGCTGACGCGGCGGAGGTTGGCCATCGAGACGGGCTGGCCGCCGCCGCTGTTGTTGGTCACCGTCATCATGACCAGCGGGATGCGGGACTTGCCCCGGGCGGCGATCAGCCTCTCCAGCTTGGCCACGTCCATGTCGCCCTTGAACGGATGCTCCGAATCGGGATCGTAGCCTTCTTCGATGACCAGATCGACGGCCCGGGCCTCGCGGACCTCGATGTTGGCCCGGGTGGTGTCGAAGTGGATGTTGCTGGGAACGAGATCGCCCTTCTTGACCATGGCCTCGAAGAGGATCCTCTCGGCCGCCCGCCCCTGGTGGGTGGGGATGACGTGCTCGAAGCCGAACAGGCCCCGGACCGCTCCTTCGAAGCGGAAGAAGCTGCGGGCGCCGGCGTAGGACTCGTCGCCGCGCATGATCCCGGACCACTGGGCGTCGCTCATGGCCCCGGTGCCCGAATCCGTCAGCAGGTCGATGAAGACCTTCTCGGCCGGGATGCCGAAGACGTTGAAGCCGGCCTTGCGGAGGGCCTGCTCCCGCTCGGCCCGGGAAGGCCGGCGGACGGGCTCGACGGTCTTGATGCGAAAGGGCTCGACGGGCGGTCGGATATCTCTCACGACATGCTCCTTGGCGGCGGCTAGAAGCGGACGAGCTTCTGGAAGGCGGCGGTGCGGGCGGCGATGTCCGCCGGCCGGAGGGTCTTGTAGCGCTCCAAGCCGAAGCCCTCGATGGTGAACGAGGCCATGACGCTGCCGGCCACGGCGGCCCGCCGCATGGCCTGGGGGCTGAAGCTTCCGGCCTTGTCCAGCCAGCCCAGGAACCCGCCGGCGAAGCTGTCCCCCGCCCCGGTCGGATCCACGACTCGGCGGCAGGGCAGGGCGGGCAGGGCCATGACCAGGTTCGGCCCGAAGACCATGGCCCCGTGCTCGCCCTTTTTGACGACCACGATGCGGGGGCCCATCTTTCGGATGACCTCGGCCGCCCGGATCAGGTTGCGCTGGCCGGTCAGCAGGCGGGCCTCCTCGTCGTTGGCGAAGTAGACGTCGACCCGCCTCAGAATCCGCCGCAGGGCCTCGGGCTTGGTGTCGATGTAGAGGCGGATCGTGTCCAGGGCCGTCAGGCGCGGCTTCTCGACCTGGCGGAAGATGGCCTCCTGGAGGTCGGGATCGATGTTGGCCAGGAAGAGGATGCCGGCCTTCTTGTAGGCGGCCGGGATCTCGGGCCGGAAGTCGAGGAAGACGTTGAGGTCCGTCCGCAGGGTGTCGCGCTGGTTGGGGTCGTCGCCGTAGCGGCCGTGCCAGTGGAAGGTCAGGCCGCCCGGGACGGTCTTCAAGCCCTCGAGGTCCACTCCCCGCCGCCGCAGGAAGGCCAGCGTGGGCTTGGGGAAGTCTTCCCCCACCACGGCCACGATGCCCGGACGGGTGAAGTAGCTGGCGGCCACCGCGCCGTAGGTGCACGAGCCGCCGACGATCTTGTCCCGGCGGGCGCCGGGCGTCTCGATGGTGTCGAAGGCGACGGAGCCGACGATGACCAGGCTCATCGGGCGCCTCCCGGGAGATATTTGGCTGCGATCAGGCCCAGACGTCTTCGGGCCGCCGGGCCGACGAGCTTGGGATCGGTGACCAGGGCCCCGGCCAGGGCCGACCGGCAGGAGCAGCTTTCCGCCCCGTCCGCCGCCAGGCCGGCTACGGCTCGGCGGATGACCGTCTTGGCGTTCTGGATGTTGAGCCGGAGGTTCTCCAGGATGAGATCGACGCTGACGCTCTCCTCCTCGGCGTGCCAGCAGTCGTAGTCGGTGACCAGGTTCATCGTCGCGTAGCAGATCTCGGCCTCCCGGAACAGCTTGGCCTCCGTGGCCCCGGTCATGCCGATGACCGAGCCGCCCCAGGCCTGGTGCATCCTCGACTCCGCCTTGGTCGAGAAAGCCGGGCCTTCCATGCAGACGTAGGTCCCGCCCAAGTGGGCCCGGATGCCCAGCCCGACCGCCGCCCGGTGGAGATGACCGGCCAGGGCGCCGCAGACGGGCTCGGCCAGGGCGATGTGAGCGGCCACGCCCTGGTCGAAGAACGTCGAGCGGCGGTGGGTCTTGTCGATGAACTGGTCGGCGAATACGAAGTCGCGGGGCTTGATATCGGCCCGCAGCGAGCCGACCGAGTTGACCGAGATGACCTGCCTGACGCCCAGCATCTTGAAGCCGTAGGCGTTGGCCCGGTAAGGGACGTCGGAGGGGCTGAAGCGGTGGCCGCGCCCATGGCGGCTGAGGAAGGCGACCCGGCGCCCTTCCAGCGTCCCGACGATATAGGCGTCGGAGGGGTCGCCGAAGGGGGTCTTCAAGCGGTGCTCGCGGACGTCGCGGATGCCCTCGATCTGATAGAGCCCCGTGCCGCCCAGGATGCCGATCTCGGCCCGGGGGCGGGTCGACGGCGCGGGCTTTCGGGGCGCGGCTTTGCGGACTGTGGCCATGGATCCTCCAAGACGAATAAAAGGGGATAATATACCGGATATTCGTCCGGGCTTCCAGCCGCGCGCCCGGCCGGGCGCCTTTTGATTTTTCGGCCGGAAAACGCTATCCTACTGTGATTCCAGAGGATCGCCGCCATGAAATATGTGTACCTCGACGCTTCCGCCGGCCTGAGCGGCGACATGATGCTGGCCGCCCTGCTCGATCTGGGGCCGTCGCGAGCGGACTTCCGCAAGGCGGTGGCCTCCTGGAAGCTGCCGGTGCGGCTGAAGATCGGCGACGTCGAACGGTCCCACCTGAGGGGGCTGAAGGTCGACGTCAGGGTCGAGGGGCCCGGCTCCCCCGCCCGCCATTGGGCCGACATCGAGCGCTTCATCCGCCGGTGCCCGCTGGCGCCCCGGGTCAAGGAGCGCGGCCGGGCCGTCTTCGAGACCCTCTTCAAGGCCGAAGCCAGGGTCCACGGCGAGCCTTTCGATCACGTCCACCTGCACGAGGCGGGCGCCGACGACGCCCTCGTGGACGTCCTGGGGACATGCTGGCTGCTGGAGGAGCTGGAGGTCGCGGAGCTTGTCTGCTCGCCGCTCAACGTCGGCTCGGGCTGGGTCAAGACCTCGCACGGCGTCCTGCCCGTCCCGCCGCCGGCCGTCGCCGAGATCCTCAAGGGCCTGCCCGTCTACGCCGCCCAGGCCGAGGCCGAGCTGGTCACGCCGACCGGGGCGGCCTTGGTCAAGACGCTGGCATCGGGAATCGCGCCCTTCCCCGAGCTGACCTACGACCGGATCGGATACGGGGCCGGGAGCCGCGACCTCCCGGGCTTGCCCAACATCCTGCGGGCCTTCTGCGGCCCGGCCGGAAGCTTGGGCCTCGACCGCCGGATCTATCGCCTGGAAGCGACCGTCGACGACTCCACTCCCCAAGTCCTGGCCGCCTTTATCGAGCGGGCCCTGGAGCTCGGCGCTCTGGACGCCTGGCTGTCGCCGGTCGTCATGAAGAAAGGCCGGCTGGCCACCCAGCTGGCCGTGCTGGCCGACGCGGCCCGCCTGGACGCCCTCGTCCGGGCCGTCTTCGAGGAGACCAGCACCATCGGCGTCCGCTACCACCCCGTGGAGCGGCGGACTCTGGAGCGGACGACCGACAAGGTGACCCTGCCGGGCGGCGGCTCCGTCCGGATCAAGACATCCCGCCTGGAGGGCCGCATCCTCCAGGCCCAGCCCGAATACGACGACTGCCTGGCCCTGGCCCGCCGCCGAGGCCTCCCGCTGCGCGAAGTCCAGCGGCTGGCCGCGGCTGCCGCAGGCGGGCCGCGGCGAAGGACGAGACCATGAAGCGCGACAAGAGCTCCGTCCAGCCTCCCGCGGCGCACCCGCGCCCGGTCCGGGGCATGGACCTGGCCCGCATCGAGAAGGGCGTCCGGCTGATCCTGGAAGGCGCGGGCGAAGACCCGGGCCGGGAAGGCCTGCGCGAGACGCCGGCCCGGGTGGCCCGCATGTACCGCGAGATCCTGGGCGGGCTGCACGAGAACCCCGAGATCCATCTGCGGACGGTGTTCAAGGAGAGGCACGACGAGATGGTCCTGATCAAGAACATCCCGCTGTACTCGATGTGCGAGCACCACATGCTGCCCTTCGCCGGGGTGGCCCACGTGGCCTATATCCCCAAGGACGGCCGCATCGTCGGCCTGTCCAAGATCGCCCGGGTGGTCGAGGGCTTGTCCCGCCGGCTCCAGGTCCAGGAGCGGCTGACCAAGCAGGCCGCCGACATGATCATGGACCACCTCGATCCGCAGGGGGTCATGGTCGTGGTCGAGGCCGAGCACATGTGCATGTCCATGCGGGGGGCCAAGAAGCCCAAGTCGATCACCGTCACCTCGGCCGTGCGGGGCGTCTTCCGCACCCACCCGGTCACCCGGGCCGAGGCCATCACGCTCATCCGAGGAGGGCTCTCCGGTGGAAAAGAAGTCTAGGCGGACGTTCTCCGTCACCACGCCGATCTACTACGTCAACGACGTGCCGCACATCGGGCACGCCTACACGACCATCATCGCCGACGCCCTGGCCCGCCACAACCGCCTGGCCGGCCGGGAGGTCTTCTTCCTGACCGGCACCGACGAGCACGGCCAGAAGATCGAGAAGGCCGCCGAGCAGCGCGGCATCACCCCCCTGCAGCTGGCCGACTCCGTCGTCACCCGGACCCAGAGCCTGTGGAAGGCCTTGAACGTCTCCCACGACTTCTTCGTCCGCACGACCATGCCCTTCCACGAGAAGGGCGTGCAGGCCCTCTTTCGCAAGCTGCTCGAGACGGGCGACATCTACAAGGGCGAGTACAAGGGCTGGTACTGCGTCTCGGACGAGGCTTTCCTGCCCGAGGACGCCCCGGCCGGCCCGGACGGGGCCCGGCTCTGCCCGGACTGCGGCCGCCCGGCCGCGGTCGTCGCCGAGCCGACCTACTTCTTCCGGCTCTCGGCCTACCAGCAGCGCCTCCTGGACCACTACGAGGCCCAGCCCCGCTTCGTCCGCCCGGCCAGCCGGCTGAACGAGGTCCGCAGCTTCGTCGCCTCCGGCCTGCGCGACCTGAGCATCACCCGGACCACGGTCAAGTGGGGCGTGCCCGTGCCGGGCGATCCGGACCACACCATCTATGTCTGGTTCGACGCCCTCAACAACTACGTCACGGCCATGGGCTGGGGCTGGGACCCGGAGCGCTTCGCCAAGTTCTGGCCGGCCTCGCTGCACCTGATCGGCAAGGACATCCTCCGCTTCCACGCCGTCTACTGGCCGGCCTTCCTGATGGCCTCGGGCCTGGAGCTTCCGGAATGCGTCTTCGGCCACGGCTGGTGGCTGCGGGACGAGGCCAAGATGTCCAAGTCGCTGGGCAACGTCCTCGACCCCTATCCCCTGATCGAGGGCCTGGGGCCGGACCCGCTGCGCTACTTCCTCCTGCGCGAGATCCCCATCGGGCTGGACGGGAGCTTCTCCCATGAGGGCTTCATCCACCGGGTCAACTCCGACCTGGCCAACGACTTCGGGAACCTGGTCCACCGAACCCTGACCATGGTCCGCCAGTACTTCGGCGGCGTGATCGGAGAGCCGGGCCCGGAGGAGCCGGCCGACACCGCGGTCCGGACGGCCTTCGAGAGCGCCCGGGCGGCCGTCCTGGAGCACTATGAGGACTACGCCCCGGCCAAGGCCTTGGAGGAGCTGTGGGCCTTCATCGGCCTGGCCAACAAATACCTGGCCGACAACGAGCCGTGGAAGCTGGCCAAGGACCCGGCCCGCCGGGCCCGCCTGGCCCGGGTGCTGCGGCAGGCGGCCGCGGCCATCCGGGGCGCCAGCCACCTGGCCGCCCCGGTCATGCCCGGCTCGGCCGGCAAGATCTGGGACCTGCTGGGCGAGGAGCGGTCGCCGCTGGACGTCCTCTACGCCGACTTCCGCTTCGACGACCTCGATCCGGCCCGGACGATGAAGGCCCCCGTGCCCCTCTTCCCGCGGATCGACCTCAAGGAATTTCTGGCCCGCCCGGCGGCCGCGGCGGCCCCGGCCGATCCCGCCCCCGCTCCGCCGCCCGCGGCCGAAGCGCCGAAGCCCCCCAAGGAGAAAGCCATGGACATCGTCACTTACGAGGAGTTCAAGAGGCTCGACCTGCGCGTCGCCCTGGTCCTGCAGGCCGAGCGCGTCGAGGGGGCCACCCGCCTGCTCAAGCTCCAGCTCGACCTGGGCGGCGAGCAGCGCCAGATCGTGGCCGGCGTCGCCGAGACCTACGCTCCCGAGGACTTGGTGGGCAAGCGCTTCACGGTCATCGCCAACCTCAAGCCGGCCGTGATCCGCGGCGTCGAATCGCAGGGCATGCTGCTGGCCGGGATCAAGGACGGCAAGGCCGTCATCCCCTTCTTCGACGGCGACATCGCGCCGGGCAGCAAGGTCCAGTGATCAGAGGAGCGGCACCTTCCGCTCGGCGAAGATCTTGAGGCAGGCGTCCACCACCCGGGCATCGTAGAGAACGCCGCGCTGGGCGGCGATCTCGGCCAGCGCCGCTTCCAGCCCCAGCGACGGCCGGTAGGGCCGGTGAGAGGCCATGGCCTCCATGACGTCGGCCACGGCGATGATCCGGGCCTCGACGAGGATGTCCGGCCCCTTCAAGCCCCGCGGGTAGCCCGACCCGTCCAGCCTCTCGTGGTGCTGGCGGACGATCTCGGCGATGGGCCAGGGGAATTCCACGTTCCTCAGGATCTCGAAGCCGAAGCGGGCATGCTCCCGGACCAGGCGCCGCTCGTCCTCCGACAGGCGGCCGGGCTTGCTGAGGATCTCGGCCGGGATGGACGTCTTGCCGACGTCGTGGACGACGCCGGCGAATCGGATGGCCTCGATCGTCTCGGACGGCAGGCCCATCTCGGCGCCGATGGCCCGGGCCAGGTTGGCCACCCGCTTCTGGTGGCCGGCCGTGCCGGGATCGCGGATCTCCACGGTGGCGGCCACGACGTTGATGATGCTGCCCAGGGCCCGCCGGAGCTGGCCGGCTGTCCGGGCCTGCTCCCGCTCGGCCTGCTTGCGGCTGCTGAGGTCGTGGACCACATACTGGATGCCGTAAGCCCGGCCGGCGGCGTCCCGGACCAGGGCCCCTCGGACCTCCACCGGCAGCTCGGTTCCGTCCGCCCGCCGCAGCGTCCTCTCCACGGCGGGGCCCTCCTCGCCGCGCTCCAAGGCGCGGTGTCGGCTGCTGGCCTCCTCTTGGGCGCCCTCGGCCAGAAAGGCCTCGGCCGAGACGCCCACCAGCCGCTCGATCGGGTACCCGAGCAGGGCCGCGCCGCGGCGGTTGACGGCGAGGATGCGGGCCTGGCCGTCGACAAGGAAGACGCCGTCGTTGGCGGACTCGAAGAGCGTCCGGAACTTGGATTCGCTCTCGGCCATCGCCAGCTCTTGGGCCTTGCGCGGGCTGATATCCTGGCTGACGACCAGGAAGGCGGCCGGCTCGCCCGCGGCGCCCCGCACCAGCCGGGCCGAGACGAGGGCTTCGAAGGACCGGCCGTCCGCCCCCAGACAGGCGAGCTCGCGGTTGACGATCAGGCCATCCTCCAGGACCGTCCGCAGGGCCCGGGCCGCGGCTCCGCGCTCCCGGGGAGCCAAGAGCCGCTCGCAGCGCAGGCCGATGAGCTCGAAGCGGTTGGCAAAGCCGAAGAGATCGGCCGCCGCCTTGTTGCCGTCGACGATCAGCCCCGACAGCGAGACGACCAGGACGGCGGCCGGCGTCATCTCCATGAACAAGGGCACGTCCATGGCCGGCAGGGGCACCGCCTCGCCGCCGGCCAGAGCGAAGAGGCCGGTCCGGTCGCCCGTATCCCAGGACTCGTCGAGGCCGGATGCGGCGTGGCGGGCGGCGGCCGAGCGTCGGCTGAACATGGGCCCATTCTAGAAGGGAACAGGCGGGGGGGCATCGCCTCGGGGAGGCAATCCGGGGGTGAGATTCGGCCGCCGCGAATCACCCTTGGCGATGAGGGCGAGCGGTCAAGACGGCCAGGATCTTCTCCCAGGGGACGGCCCCGGGGCGCAGCAGAACCGGCTCGCCGCGGGTCAGGTCGACCATCGTCGAGGGGGCGCCCCCCGGCGTCTTTCCGCCGTCGATGATCAGGTCGACCCGGCCCTCGAAGAGCCGGCGGACTTCGGCCGGATCGTCGACCTCGGCGGCCCCGGAGAGGTTCGCGCTGGTTGAGATCAGGGGCCAGCCGCAGCGGCGGAGCAGGCTCCGAAGCCAAGGCACGGCCGGCACGCGCATGGCCACGGTCCCGCCCGGGCCAAGCATCGGGGCCGGCAGGGCCGATCCGGCCCGGACGACCAGGCTCAAAGGGCCGGGCCAAAGCTCCCCGGCCAGGCGCCGAAAAGCTTCCGGCAGTCCGCCGGCCGCGGCCGCCTTGGCCATCTCCAAGTCCGCCACCACGACCGGCAGGGGCCTTCCGCGGGGCCGGCCCTTGAGGGCGTAGACGGCCTCGACGGCCCGGGCCAGGAACGCGCTCCCGCCGAGGCCGTAGTAGGTGTCCGTGGGGAAGGCGGCAATCCCTCCGCCGGCCAGCAGGGCCGCGGCATCGGCTTCGCCGGGCAGCGCGCTCCCTCCAGGGGGGGCCGAGAGGATCGCGGTCGCCATGGCTTCTCGGGCCCACTTTAAGGGAGCCCGCCCCGCCTGTCAACGGCCGCCCGGAAGGCTTTACAGGATGCCGTCTCAACCTTTACACTAGGAGGCCGGGAAAGTGGACATCTGACACCTTTTCGCCACATGTCCCGGCCCGCCGCCCGGGACGCGCCCGGAGGCCGTCCCTTGGCATGGAATTTGCACCGCCAGGGGTGAAGGAGATTCGCGATGAAAAAAGCCCTAGTCCCCCTGACCCTGGCCCTGCTGGCCTTGACCGCCGTTCCGGCCGCGGCCAACCTGGCCACCTTCCGGCTGAGCTTCAACGTCCCCAGCATGCGGAGCGACTTCTGGACCATGGAATTCGACCAGATGACGCTCGCCCGGACCGGCTTCCAGGAGACCTCCTTCGGCTTCGCCTACGAGCTGTTCCTGACCCGCGGCATCAGCCTGGTCTTCGGCATCGACACCTTCGGCAAGAGCAAGAGCGGCATGTACCGCGACTACGTCGGGTACTCCTTCTCCAACGGCGACTTCGCCTTTCCCAACGACTTCTACGGCGACTACGTCCCCACCCATACCATCCGGTACTCGGTGACGCCGATCCAGCTGTCGGTCAAGCTGGCCCCCTTCGGCCGGCGGGCCGGCGTCATCCCCTACCTCGGCGGCGGCATCGGCCTCTACTTCTACAATCTGCGTCTGACCGGCGACCTGATCGACTTCAGCGACGAGTACGTCTACACCGAGGAGACGGGCGACCAGGTCCCGGTCTACCCGATCTACTACGCCGACACGTACGAGAGCCAGCTCGGCCGCTTCGGCTTCGGCTTCCAGGTCTTCGGCGGGGTGATGGTCCCGATCGGCAGCCGGATGACCCTGGACGGCGGCGTCCAGTACAACCGGGCCAGCGCCAAGATGAAGAGCTTCGAGGGCTTCGAGCCGCTCGACCTGGGCGGCTTCATGATCTCGGTCGGCTTCAACTACTGGTTCTGAGCCGGCCGGACCTCGACCTTCTCGGTCCGGTCGAAGGGCAGGACGATCCGTCCCCACTCCCACGACGCTTCGACCCGGCCTTGGAACCGGACGTCGACCCGGCGGCTCTCGAAGGCCGCCGAGACGTCCTTGCCGATCTCCCAGAAGTCCAGGAGGATGTCCAGAGACAGGGGCTGCTCGCCCTTGGCCTCGATCGCCCCCCCCCCGGCCATCGTCCCGGCGGCCAGGACCTTGTCGGCCACGCTGATCTTGTACTCGACGCTCTCGATCCGCAGGGGGAAGCCGTTGGGATTGACCCAGGCGGCCCGGAAGGTCAAATCGCCGCCGCCGACCGACAGCGAGCGGGCCTCGAAGGGGAGGCAGCGGGCCTGGAAGCCGCGGAAGACGGGGACCTCGCCGCTGAAGGCGATCGGGACGCGCTCCTCGCGCCGCCGCTCGTCCTGGAAGGTCATGCCGCCGACCAGGTTGCAGCCGACCCGGTCCCGGCCCAGCGCCTCGGGCACGCCGGCGTTGAGGGTCTCGTAGGTCACCCGGACCGGGAAGGCGATCGTCGTCTCGCCCTGGGCCGGGACGGCGATGGCCGCGTCCAAGGCCGTCTCCTGGCGGACGTAGTCCGTCGTCCCGAAGATGACCCGGTAGTCGTAGCGGGCGAGCGAGCGCCGGGTCGAGGTCAGGTTCTTCAGGTCGAGGAGGAAGACCAGGGTCGCTCCGGTCGTATCGACGTCGCGGGCGATCCGCTCGCGGACGGAGACCTCGACGTCGTAGCGCTGGGCGGCGGGGGAAGCGGACGCCGCCAGGAGGATCAGCAGGAGCGGCCAAGCCGCGAAGCGTCGGGGCGTCGGCAGGGGCATCTTCGTTCCTCGGTCAAGCCTTAGGGTCGAAAGAGGGCTTAGTCTACACGAATCCCCCCCGGGGGACAACCCGGGAGGTCTCGTGTATAATAGGCCCCGGACCGAAGCCCCCATGACCATCCCCGAGCCGGATTTCCGCGAGCGGAAGCTCTTTGTCCGCCTCTTCGGCTCCGACGTCTACGCCGTGGGCGGCTACGTCCGCGACCTGCTGCGGGGCGGCCGGCCGGAGGAGGTCGACCTCTTGGTGGCCCGCCGCCCGGTCGAAGCCATCGTCGAGCGTCTGGCCCGGCACGGCAAGGTGGACTTGGTCGGCCGCAGCTTCGGAGTCATCAAGTTCACCCGGCGCGGCCGGACCTTCGACGTGGCCCTGCCCCGGGCCGACCGGGCCGCAGCCGACGGGCGACGGGGGCACAAGGACATCGTCGTTCGGGCCGATCCCGGGCTGCCGGTCGAGGAGGACCTGCGGCGCCGCGACTTCCGCTGCAACAGCATGGCCCTGCGCCTCAGCGACGGGGCCCTGATCGATCCCTTCCGCGGCCGGGCCGACATCCGGGCCCGCCTTCTGCGGGTCACCGATCCCTCCGCCTTCCCCGAGGATCCCCTGCGGGTCCTGCGGGCGGCCCGCTTCGCTTCGGTCCTGCGCTTCCGGGTCGATCCGGCGATCTACGCCCTGGCCAAGGACGTCGACCTGGCCGGGCTCAGCGTCGAGCGGGTCAACGAGGAGCTCTTCCGCATCCTGCTCCGCTCGCCCCGCCCCTCGGTCGGGCTGGAGGAGCTGTTCCGCCTGAGCGCCTTGCGCCGCCTCTTCCCCGAGCTCTACGCCCTGACCCTGGTCATCCAGGACGCCCTCTTCCACCCGGAAGGGACCGTCTGGAGCCACACCAAGCTGGCCGTCGACCAAGCCGCCCGGCTGGCCGCCGCCTCCAAGCTGGAGCCGCCGCGGGCCCTGGCCCTCCTGCTGGCCGCGCTCTACCACGACGCGGGCAAGGCCGAGACCACGGCCTGGGAGCACAAGCGCGGCCGCATGACGGTGACCTCGGCCGGCCACGACGTGGCCAGCGAGAGGATCGCCCGCCAAGCCTTCGCCCGGGCCAAGATCTTCTCCTGGAACGGCTTCGACGTGCGCGGCACGGCCCTGACGCTCATCCGGACGCACCATCGGCCGGCCGAGCTGTGGGCCCGCCGCGACCAGGTCACCCGCAAGGCCTTCAACCGGCTGGCGGCCGACCTCAAGGGCGAGATCGAGCTGTGCGCCTACCTGGACGCGGCCGACCGGGGCGGGCGCGGACGGAGGCCGATGCGGGGATTGGACCGGGAGGGCCGCTGGCTCTTGAACACCTTCAAGGCCCTGGGCGTCAACCGCGCCTCCATCGCCCCCCTGGTCATGGGCCGCGACCTGATCGGGCTGGGCGCCGCGCCGGGCCCGGCCATGGGCCAAGTGCTCAAGGAGCTCTACCGCCGCCAGCTCGACAACGAGTTTCGGACCCGGGCCGGCGGCCTGCGGCTGGCTCGATCCATCCTGGAGGGACGCCCATGACTTCGGTCTTCGTCACGGGAGGCGCCGGCTACATCGGCTCGCACACGGTCCGGGCCCTGCTCCGGCGGGGATTCGAGGCGACCGTCTTCGACAACCTGTCCAGCGGCCGCCGGGAGTTCGTCGGGGAGGCCCGCCTGGTGGTCGGCGATCTGCGCGACAAGGTGGCCCTGAGGGCGGCCCTGGCCGAGCGCCGCTTCGGGGCGGCCCTGCACTTCGCCTCGCTGATCCAGGTCGGAGAGTCCTACGCCGACCCGCGCAAATACTACGAGCACAACCTTACCTCCAGCCTCAACCTCCTGGAGGCCCTGATGGAGGCCGGCGTCCCGGCCCTGATCTTCTCCTCCTCGGCCGCCGTCTACGGCGAGCCGGAGTCGGTCCCGATCCGCGAGGACCATCCCCTCCGCCCGGCCAATCCCTACGGCCGGAGCAAGGCCATGGTCGAGGATATCTGCCGGGACTACGAGCGGGCCTACGGACTGCGCACGATGCGGCTGCGGTACTTCAACGCCGCCGGGGCCGATCCGGCCGGCGGCCTGGGCGAGTGCCATGATCCCGAGACCCACCTCATCCCCAACATCTTCCTGGCCGCCCTGGGCCGACGGCCGGCCCTGGAGATCTTCGGCGCCGACTTTCCCACGCCGGACGGCACGGCCGTCCGGGACTATATCCACGTCGCCGATCTGGCCGAGGCCCACGCCCTGGCCCTGGAGCGTCTGCTTCAGGGCGCGCCGGGCGGCGCCGTCAACCTGGGCGCCAGCCGGGGCTACTCCGTGCGCGAGGTCCTGGACCGGGCCGCCGGGGTCATCGGGCGGCCGGTGCCTTTCATCGAAAGGCCGCGCCGCCTGGGCGACGTGCCGGTCTTGCTGGCTTCGGCGGAGGAAGCCGGCCGTCTCCTCGGCTGGCGGCCTCGCCTCTCCGAGCTGGACGACATCCTGCGTACGGCTTGGGCTTGGCACGCCGGTCGCGGTTGACCGCCTTCGGTCCGGCGTGCTAAAGTCGGCGGGATGAGCCTGCGCTTTTCTTCCCGTCCTCTCTCCCTTTTGATCGCCTTCGCCTGCCTCGCGGCCGGGCTGGTAGGGCCGGGCTGCGGCCGTCCGCCAAAGCCCGAGGTCGAGCCCCAGGCTCAAGCCGCCCCCCCCGCCGCCAAGCCGTCCCCGGTCGTTCCTCAGGCGGCGGCCGGCCCGGACCCGGCCGCATCCGCCGCCCAGCCCGCCTCCGTCCCGGCGGTCAAGCCCGCCGACCCGCTCCCCATCCCCCCCTCGGAGAAAGCCGCCGCCGCCCTGAGCCGGGACGATCCCGGCCCGGATCGCGGGGCCGCCGCCGCGGCCCTCGAGGAAGCCCTGGCCTCCTATCTGGAGTCCAAGCAGGCTCGGGAGAAGGACGACCTGGACGGGGCGCTCAAGGCGCTGGATGCGGCCTACGCCCTGCTGCTGAAGGCCGAGGTCCCCGCGGATTCGTCGCTGCTTCAGGAGAAGGCCGACCTGCGCCTTCTCATCGCCCAGCGCATCCAGGAGATCTACGCCTCGCGCCGGACGCCCATTACGGACAACCACAAGTCCATCCCCCTGACGATCAACAAATGGGTCCAGCGGGAGATCGACTCCTTTCTGGGCCCGGAGCGCAAGTTCTTCGAGGAGGCCTACCGCAGAGCCGGTTTCTACCGCGACTGGATCCAGGAGCAGCTGCGCCAGGCCGGCCTGCCCGAGGAGCTGATCTGGCTGGCCATGATCGAGAGCTGGTTCATGCCCCGGGCCCAGTCCTACGCCCGGGCCCTGGGCATGTGGCAGTTCATCGCCTCGACCGGCTACCGCTTCGGCCTGACCCGGGACCGCTATGTGGACGACCGGATGGACCCGGTCAAGTCGACCAAGGCAGCCATCGGCTATCTGACCTATCTGCACGCCCTGTTCGGCGACTGGTCGACCGCCCTGGCCGCCTACAACTGCGGCGAGGGCTATGTCCAGCGGACCATCGCCCGCCAATCGGTCCGCTACATGGACGACTTCTGGGACCTCTTCACCCGGCTGCCTTACCAGACGGCGCGCTACGTGCCGCGCTTCATCGCCGCCGTCCTGATCGTCAAGGACCCGGCCCGCTTCGGCGTCACCCTGCCGGAACCGTACCCGCCGCTGGCCTTCGAGACCGTGACCGTCAACCGGCCGGCCAAGATCGAATCCTGGGCCGCGGCCATGGGGGTGGAGGCGGCGGAGCTCGACTTCCTCAATCCCGAGCTCAGGGTCCACGCCACGCCGGACCGCAGCTATCCGCTTCGGGTGCCGGTCGGAAGCTCGGCCGCCGCCCTGGCCGCCGCCGACAGCCTGCCCCGCTACATCCCCCCGCCCGAGGCGGTCTACGCCACGCACGTCGTCAAGTCGGGCGAGACGCTCTCGGGCATCGCGGCCAAGTATCGGACTTCGGTGGCCGCTCTCCAGAAGCTCAACCGCATGAGCGGGACTCTGGTCCGCATCGGTCAGCGGCTGCGGGTTCAAGTCCGCGGCTGATCCGGGGCCGCCTCAGCGGATCTCAAAGGAGCGGGACGAGGCCAGCCGGCCGTCGATGAGCACCGCCACCGTCCAGAAGCCCGGCTCGCGGCCCTCGTGAAGGGCCAGCTTGTCCCAGGCGATATAGCGGGCGTAGGTCCGGCCGTCCTCCCCGATCCCAACCGGGTCGGACGCCCTGATCAGCAGGCCCGAAGGGCCGTACCAGCGCCAGGCCGCCTCGTGCCGGCCGCGCACCCCGCGCAGCTCGAGGAAGGAATGGACGGCCGCGTCCGGGCCGCGGCTGAAGGCGGCGGCGTCGGGGCCGGGCTCGGCCCAGCCTTCCGTCGTCTTGACGGAGGCGCAAAGGACGTGGCGATCGATCGCCGCGGCCGGCGGCTCGGGCCGGTCTTTGGGCAGGATGCGGACGCAGTCGGGCGAAGCGGCCAGCAGGACGGCCGCCAGGGCGGCCGGGGCGAGGCGTCTCACGGCCCCTATTAGACGGCCCCCGCCCTCCCGCGTCAAGCCGGGAGCGGGAGGCCCCCCAAAAAGGCTCTTCGCCCAATTCCGGGAAACGCGGTTCAAGGTATACCCTCGAGGGCGAGGGTACAAGGCCCGCGATCAGTCCGTAGCTGACTATGAACGGCCTCGCTCTCGGCGGGCCTTAGTCGTCCCGGCGGAGCTTGCGCAGCCCTCGTTGAGACGGATGCTTCATCAGTCTCCGCGAGGACGGCTTGGTTGAGCCCGCACCTATGTCCTGATGGGACCGTGGAGTCCTAGCTCGATCTCGCCCGTAGCTCTCCATTGAGTGGCGGCCGACACGGGCTCAACCGGCGCTTCTCCGCCGTCGGCCGACCATAGGCCGTTTTTATCCCCCCCGAGGCAGTTGATTCATCACGATCCGATCACGGCCTACGGCTCCGTCGCCCCCGACGGTGTACCCCGAATCGCTTGGTTTCCCGGAAATTGGCGAAGAGCCAAAAAAAATCCCCGCCTCTCGCGGGAGAGGCGGGGAGGCGGGACGATAGGGGGCGGACTCAGTCCTTCTTGGGCGCCTTGGCCGAGCGGGCCGGCTTGGGCTTGGGGGACTTCTCGTCCTTCTTCTTCTTGTCGCGCTTCTTGTACTCGGCTCCCAGCAGCTCCAGGACGGCCATCTCGGCCCCGTCGCCCTTGCGGGGGCCGATCTTGACGATCCGGGTGTAGCCGCCCGGGCGCTCGCTGAAGCGGGGGGCGACGACGTCGAACAGGCGGACCGCCGTCGACTCCTTGTACAGGACTTGAAGCGCCTGGCGGCGGGCGTGCAGGGTGCCCGCCTTGCCCAGGGTGATCATCTTCTCGGCCAGCGGCCGGGCCTCCTTGGCCTTGGCCGTGGTGGTCGTCACCCGCTCCTTGTCGATCAGGGACGTCACCAGGTTGCGCAGGAGCGCCTCCCGGTGGGCCGTGGTGCGCCGCAGCTTGCGGCCCTTCAGCATATGCCTCATTCTTCCGGCTCCTTCTTGGGCTCCACCCCGGTCTCGCCCTTGATCCGCTCGACCAGCTTGGGGTGGAGGTCGATGTTCAGGCCCAGCTCCAGGGCGGTCAGCTTCTCCTTGATCTCGCCCAGGGACTTGCGGCCGAAGTTCTTGGTCTTCAGCAGCTCGTCCTCGGTCTTCTGGACGAGCTCGTAGATCCTCTCGATGCCGGCCGAGCGCAGGCAGTTGTTGGAGCGGACGCTCAGCTCGAGGTGCTCGATCGGCTTGGACAGGGTGTCGATCTGGCCCATGTAGGGGATCTCCCGCTTGGCCGCGGCCGGCTCCCGGTCGAGGGGCTCGTCGACGATGTTGAGGAAGATGACCAGGTGGTCGCGCAGGATCTTGGCCGCCCGGGCCACCGCCTCGATGGGGGCCACGGCTCCGGTCGTCCAGACCTCCAGGGTCAGGCTCTCGTAGTCGATCCGCTTGCCCACCCGGGCCGGCTCGACCCGATAGTTGACCTTGCGGATCGGCGAGTGGGACGAGTCCAGCGGGATGGTGTCGATGCTGGCCGTCTCGTCGAAGTTCTGGTCGGCCGGGATGTAACCGCGGTTGTTGCGGACCGTCATCTCGGCGTCCAGCGTCCCGTCCTTGTCGACCGAGGCGATGGCCACGGTCGTGTCCAGGATCTCGACGTCGCCGTCGTGGACGATGTCGGCCGCCGTGACGATGGCCGGGCCCTCGATCTTGAGGGTCATGGTCTTGCCCTCGGCGCCCTCCAGCTTGAGCGGGATGCTCTTGAGGTTCAGCAGCACGTCGGTGACGTCCTCGACCACCCCGGGGATGGTCGAGAACTCGTGCAGCACGCCGGCGATGCGGACGGAGGTGATGGCCGCGCCCGGGATGGACGACAGCAGGATCCGCCGCAGGGCGTTGCCGACGGTGATGGCGAAGCCCCGCTCGAAGGGCTGGGCGGTGAACTTGCCGTAGTTGGCCGTCAGGGTCTCGTAGTCGCACTCCAGGAACTTCGGTCTCTGGAACGTGATTTCGCTCATGGTGTCCTCCTTGGACGGGCCCCCGTATTCAGCGCCGGCTCCCTCACTTGGAGTAGAGCTCGACGACCATGTGCTCCTCGACGGGCAGGGTCACGTCGGCGCGGGTCGGCAGGCTGGCCACCCGGGCGGTCAGCTCGGGCCGGTTGACCTCCAGCCAGCTGGGGATGGTCTTGCCGGCGTGGGCTTCGGCGACCGCCTTGAGGTCCTCGGACTTGACCGAGCGGGCCCGGAAGCTGATCACGTCGCCGGCCTTGACCATGGCCGAAGGCACTCCGACCCGGCGGTCGTTGACCTGGACGTGGCCGTGCCCGACCAGCTGCCGGGCGTGGGCCCGGGACAGGGCGAAGCCGGCGATGAACAGGACGTTGTCCAGGCGCCGCTCCAGCATCTGCAGCAGGGTCTCGCCGGTGACGCCCTTCTGGGCCTCGGCCCGGACGAAGAAGAGGTGGAACTGCTTCTCGGACATGCCGTAGTAGCGCTTCATCTTCTGCTTCTCACGCAGCTGCAGCCCGTAGCCCAGGACCCGCCGGCGGGCCCGGCCGTGCTGACCCGGGGGGTAGGCCCGGCGCTCGACGGGGCACTTGTCGGACAGGCACTTGTCGCCCTTGAGGAAGAGCTTGGTCTTCTCCACCCGGCACAGCCGGCAGATGGGTTCGCTGTATCTCGACATGGATGGATCTCCTTAGACCCGGCGGCGGCGGCAGACCCGGCAGCCGTTGTGGGGGATGGGAGTCACGTCCTTGATGGACTTGATCTCCAGGCCGCCGGCCTGCAGCGAGCGGATGGCCGACTCGCGGCCCGCTCCGGGGCCCTTGACCCGGACGTCGACCGTCCGGACGCCGAAGTCGCGGGCCTTGACGGCGGCCTCCTTGCCGGCCAGCTGGGCGGCGAAGGGCGTGCCCTTGCGGGCCCCCTTGAAGCCGACCGTGCCGGAGCTCGTCCAGCAGACGGAGGCCCCTTGGCCGTCGGTGATGGTGATGATGGTGTTGTTGAAGGTCGACTGGATATGGGCGACGCCGTAGCCGATGTCGCGGCGGACCTTCTTCTTCTTGGTCTTGGCTTTGGGCTTGCTGGCCATCACGGACTCCTTTCGCTCTTACTTGGCCGGGGCCTTCATCTTCTTGATCGAGTGCCCGCGCGGGCCCTTGCGGGTCCGGGCGTTGGTCTTGGTCCGCTGGCCGCGGACGGGCAGCTTCCTCTTGTGGCGCATGCCGCGGTAGCTGCCGATGTCGATCAGCCGCTTGATGTTCTGGCTGACGTCCTTGCGGAGGTCGCCTTCGATCTTCTCGCGCTTCTCGATGATCTGGCGGATCTTGTTGACCTCGTCCTCGCTGAGGGCCTTGACCTTCTTGTTCTTGTCGATCTTGGCTTCCTCGAGGACGGCCACCGACTTGGCCCGGCCGATGCCGTAGATGTAGGTCAGGCCGATCTCGATCCGCTTCTCGGGGGGAAGGTTGATGCCTGCGATGCGTGCCATGGGTACCTCGCCTTATCCTTGCCGCTGCTTGTGCCGGGGGTTGCTGCAGATCACGATGACGCTGCCTTTGCGCCGGATGATCTTGCAGTTCCGGCAGATCTTCTTGACCGAAGCTCGTACTTTCATGCGACCCGTCCTTATTTGAATCGGTAGGTGATCCGTCCCTTGGTCAGGTCGTAGGGCGAGATCTCGACCAGGACCTTGTCCCCCGGGAGGATCCGGATGAAGTGCTTTCTCATCTTGCCCGAGATGTGGGCCAGGATGCGGTGCTTGTTGGCCAGCTCGACCCGGAACATGGCGTTCGGCAGGGTCTCCAGGACCGTGCCCTCGGCCTCGAAGACGTCCTCTTTAGGCATGCGGCAGCTCCTTGCTTCGGGCATCCGGGACCGGGGCCCCGCCCCGGGTCAGGATGACCGGTCCGGCCGCGGTCAGGGCCACGGTCTCCTCGTAGTGGGCGGCCAGGCTGCGGTCGCGGGTGACCGCCGTCCAGCCGTCGTCCAGGATGTCCACGTCCCAGCCGCCGGCCGCGATCATCGGCTCGACGGCCAGGACCAGCCCCCGGCGCAGGCGCGGCCCCCGCCCGGGCGGCCCGAAGTTGGGCACCTGGGGCTCCTCGTGCAGGGCGTGGCCGATGCCGTGCCCGACGAAGGAGCGGATGACCGAGAAGCCCTCGGCCTCGACCCGGCGCTGGACGGCGCTGGAGATGTCCGAGACGTGGCCGCCCTCGACCATGGCTCCCAGGCCGGCCTGGAAGGAGTCGCGGGCCGCCGCGATCAGCCGCTCGGCCAGCGGGCTGACCCGCCCGACCGGGAAGCTGCGGGCGGCGTCGCCGTAGAAGCCCTCGTAGGACACCCCGAAGTCGAGGCTGACCAAGTCGCCTTCGCGCAGGGCCCGGGCCGAGGGGATGCCGTGGATGATCTCCTCGTTGATCGAGATGCAGACCGAGCCGGGATAGCCGCGGTAGCCCTTGAAGGCCGGCTTGGCGCCCAGCTGGCGGGCCCGCTTCTCGGCCTCGGCGTCCAGGTCGATGGTCCGCACGCCGGGGGCGATCATCCGCCCGAGCTCGTCCAGGATCAGGCCGACGATGCGCCCGGAGGCGGCCATGGCCTCGATCTCCGGATCGGTCTTGTAGACGATCACCGGCCGCCTCCGACCGGGACGGCCCCGGCTTGACGCAGGACGGCGTCGACGCGAACGAAGACCTGGGCCACCGGCCCCTCGCCGTCGACCTCCCGGAAGTCCGAGCGCTCCCGGTACCAGGCCTTGAGCGGCGCCGTGGCCGTCTCGTAGACCCGGATCCGCTCCCGGACCACCTCGGGCGCGTCGTCCGGGCGCGTTCGCAGGCCCGCCCCGCAGGCGTCGCAGAGGCCGGCCTGACGCGGGGCTTGGCGGGTCCGGTGGAAGACGGAGGCGCAGGATGGGCAGACCAGGCGACCGGACAGGCGCTCGACCAGCGATTCCAAGCCGACCTCGAGAGAGACGACCAGCTCCCGCCGGCCGCCGTCGATGGCCGCCAAGGCCTCGGCCTGGGCGACGGTCCGGGGATAGCCGTCCAGGACGTAGCCGGCCCGGCAGTCCGGCCCGGCGATGCGCTCGCGGACGATGGCCGTGACGACCTCGTCCGGGACCAGGCCGCCGCCGGCCATGATCCCCTCGGCTTGCCGGCCCAGCGGCGTCCCCTCGCGGACGGCCTTCCGGAGAAGGTCGCCGGTGGAGATGCGGGGGAACCCGTAGGCGGACTCGATCAGGCCGCCCAGGGTGCCCTTGCCGCTGCCCGGCGCGCCGAAGAGGACGATCCTCATCCGCGCCTCCCCTTGATCCGGCCCTTGCGCATGAAGCCGTCATAGTGGCGCATGACCAGCTGGGCCTCGATCTGCTGGAGGGTATCCATGGCCACCCCGACCACGATCAGGATCGAGGTGCCGCCGAAGTAGAAGTCGACCTGCAGGCCCTGGGTGAACCAGCTGGGCAGGATCCGGTCCAGGAAGCCGCCGATCCAGGGCAGATACTGGACCTTGAAGCCGGTCATCAGGAACTCCGGCAGGACGGCCAGCAGGGCCAGGTAGACGGCCCCGACCAGGGTGATGCGGGACAGGATCTCGTCGATGGCGTCCGAGGTGTTCTTGCCCGGCCGGATGCCGGGGATGAAGCCGCCGTACTTGCGGAGGTTCTCGGCCACGTCGTTGGGATTGAAGATGATGGAGACGTAGAAGTAGGTGAAGAAGATGATGGCCGCGACGTAGGCCAGGTTGTAGAGCGGCATGCCCAGGTTGAACTGGCGGGCGATCGTCTGCAGGGCCGGGACCTTGATCATCTGGGCGATGGTGGCCGGGATGGTGATGATCGAGGCGGCGAAGATGATGGGGATGACGCCGCCGGTGTTGACCCGCAGCGGCAGGTGGGTGCTCTGGCCGCCGTAGACGCGGCGCCCGACCACCCGCTTGGCGTAGGACACCGGGATGCGCCGCTGGCCCCGCTCGACGTAGACGATGAAGGCGATGACCACGATCATCATGGCCGTCAGGATGATGACCTTGATGGGGTTCCAGGAGCCGGTCTGCAGGCCGCGGATGATCTCGTTGACGCCGGACGGGAAGCGGGCCACGATGCCGGCGAAGATGATCAGGGAGATTCCGTTGCCGATGCCGCGCTCGGAGATCTGCTCGCCCAGCCACATGACGAAGATGGTGGCCGTGGTCAGGGTCAGCACGGTCAGCAGCTGGAAGGGCAGGCCGGGCGAGGGCACGATGCGGGCCCCGCCGGGGCTGCGCAGGCCCTGCAGGAAGAGGGCGATGCCCCAGCCCTGGATCAGGCAGATGGCGATGGTCCCGTAGCGGGTGTACTGGGTGATCTTCTTGCGACCCAGCTCGCCCTCCTTGGACAGCCGCTCCAGGTACGGCCAGACGACGGTCAGCAGCTGGAGGATGATCGACGAGCTGATGTAGGGCATGATGCCCAGGGCGAACAGCGTCATCTTGGACATGTAGGAGCCCGAGAACATGTCCATGAAGCCGAGGATGGTCCCCTTCTGCTGGGCCCAGAACTCGGCCAGGGCCGAGGAGGAGATGCCGGGCAGCGGGATCTGGCCGCCCAGCCGGTAGACGGCCAGCAGCAGCAGGGTGAAGATGACCCGCTTGCGGAGCTCCGGGATGGAGAAGATGTTGCGGATGCTGTCCAGCATCATGGGCGGACCTCGATCAGGACGGCCCGTCCTCCGGCCTTCTCGATCTTGGCCTTGGCCGCGGCGGAGAAGGCGTGGGCCCGGACCGTCATCGGCCGCTCGATCTCGCCGCGGCCGAGGATCTTGACCCGGTCGGAGGCCGAGCCGATCAGTCGGGCCGCGGCCATCTCGGCCGGGCCGGCCTCGCCGCCCTTGAGGGCGGCCAGGCGGTCCAGGTTGATGCCGGCGGTCTCGACCCGGAAGATGTTGGTGAAGCCGCGCTTGGGGATGCGCCGGACGAGGGGCATCTGGCCGCCCTCGGCGCTGTACTTGCGGGAGTAGCCGGCGCCCTGGAGCTGGCCCTTGCTGCCGGCCCCGGCCGTCTTGCCGTGCCCGGAGCCGGGCCCGCGGCCGACGCGCTTGCGGTCCTTGCGGGATCCCTTGGCGGGTTGCAGGGTGCTGAGGTTCATTTCGTCACCTCTTCGACTTTGACCACGTGGATGATCTTGCGGACCATGCCCCGGATGCCGGGGTTGTCGGGCCGGACGACCGAGGAGCCGGGCTTGCCCAGGCCGAGGCCGCGGGCCGTGACCCGCTGGGTCTCGGGGTAGCCGACCAGGCTGCGGACCAGGGTGATGCGGATCGTCTTCTCGGCGCTCATTGCCAGACCGTCCCCGCGGCCTTGCCGCGATTCCGGCCGACCACGACCGGGTCCTTGATCCGCCGCAGGGCGTCCATGGTGGCGTGGGCCACGGAGATGGGGTTGGAGCTGCGCAGCGACTTGGTCAGAATGTCCTTGATCCCGGCCAGCTCCATGATCACCCGGACGGCCCCGCCGGCGATGACGCCGGTGCCCTTGGAGGCGGGCCGCAGGACGACCGCGCCGGCGTCGGCCTCGCCCCGGACCAGGTGGGGGATGGTCGTCTCGGCCAGGGTCACCCGGACCAGGTGCTTCTTGGCGTTCTCCACGGCCTTGGCGATGGCCGAGGGGACCTCGCGGGCCTTGCCCTTGCCGATGCCGACGATGCCGCGGTAGTTGCCGACCGCGACCAGGGCCGAGAAGCTGAGGTTCTTGCCGCCCTTGACGACCTTGGTCACCCGCCGGATGTGGATGACCTGGTCCTTGAGCTCGCCGATGTCCTCGACCGGCTCCGGAACCGGGGCGGCGGCCGCCTCGGGCTTGTCCTTGACGTCTTGCTCTTGCGCCATGTTTGCTCCTTGCGGCCTAGAACGTCAGCCCGCCCTTGCGCAGGGCCTCGGCCAGGGCCTTGATCCGGCCGTGGTAGGGGTAGATCCCGCGGTCGAAGACGATCTTGTCGATGTTCTTCTCCCGCAGCCGGCGGGCCATGACCTCGCCCAGCTTCTCGCAGCCGGCCAGGTTCTTGGTGTTCTTGGCCACGGCCTGAACGTCCTTCTCCAGGGTCGAGGCGGCGGCCAGGATCGTCCCGGTGTCGTCGTTGACGGCCTGGGTGTAGACGTAGCGGTTGCTCTTGAAGACGTGCAGCCGGGGACGGTCGGCCGTGCCGCGGACGGTCTTGCGGATGCGGGCCCGGATGCGGCCCTTGGCCTCGCTCTTGCTGATCGACTTGTCTTTAAGCACCGGTCACCCCCGCTTTCCGTTCCTTCTTGATCAGGCGCTCGCCGACGTAGCGGACGCCCTTCTGCTTGTACGGGTCGGGCTTGCGGAACTTCTTGATGTCGTCCGCCACCTGGCCCACCCGCTGCCGGTCGATGCCCCGCACGGTCAGCAGGGTCGGCTTCTCCACCACCACCTCGACGTCGGGCGGGACGGTGTAGATCATCGGCCGCGAGTAGCCCAAAGCCAGCTCCAGCTTGTCCTTCTCCAGCTTGGCCTTGTAGCCGACGCCGACGATCTCCAGCTGCTTCTGGAAGCCCTGGGTCAGGCCCAGGACGGCGTTGGCGGCCAGGGCCCGGCACATGCCGTGCAGGGCCTTCTGGGGCTTGGAGTCGTCCCGCCGCTGCAGCAGCAGCTGGCCGGACTCGGCCTGGGCCGTGATGCCGGGATGGAGGGGCGTGCGGAGCTTGCCCTTCTTGGCCTCGAACTCGATCCCGTCGGGGAGGATGGTCACCTTGACCCCGGCCGGGATGGGAATCGGTCGTTTGCCTATGCGCGACATGGCGGAATCCTTTCCTCGGGCCTCACCAGATGGTGCAGAGGACCTCGCCGCCCAGCCCCAGCTCCTCGCAGCGCTTGCCGGAGACGACGCCCTGCGACGTGGAGATGATGGCCAGGCCCAGGCCGTCCAGGACCTTGGGCACGGCGTCCCGGGTGCAGAAGACCCGGCAGCCGGGCCGGCTGACCCGGCGCGAGCCGGTGATGACGGCCGTCCCGGCTTCGGCGTACTTGAGGGTCACGGTCAGGACGTTCTGGGGCTTGGTCTCCAGGACCTTGTAGTTCTTGATGTAGCCTTCCTCCTTGAGGATCTTGGCGATCTCGACCTTCAATCCGGAGGAGGGCATCTGGACCTCGCGCCGCTTGATGCGCGAGGCGTTGCGGACGCGGGTCAGGAAGTCCGCGATGGGATCGACTGCGCTCATGGTCTGCTCCTTACCAGGACGCCTTGACGACGCCGGGGATCTCGCCCTTGTGGGCCAGCTCGCGGAAGCACAGGCGGCACATGTCGAACTTCCGGTAGTAGCCGCGGGAGCGGCCGCAGATGCGGCAGCGGTTGTGGGTTCGGATGGCGTACTTGGGCTTGCGAACGTACTTGGCGAATGCCGATGTGGTGGACACGGTCACCTCTCCTTCGTCACGACTCGCGGAAGGGCATGCCCAGCTTCTTCAGCAGGGCCAGGGCTTCGGCGTTCGTCCGGGCCGTCGTGACGATCGTGATATTCATGCCTCGGGTCTTCTCGACCTTGGTGTAGTCGATCTCGGGAAAGACCAGCTGGTCGCGCAGCCCCAGGGTGTAGTTGCCCCGGCCGTCGAAGGCCTTGGGCGAGACGCCGCGGAAGTCGCGGACGCGGGGCATGACGACATTGACCAGGCGGTCCAGGAACTCGTACATCCTCTTGTGGCGGAGGGTGACGAAGCAGGCGATGGCCGCGCCCTTGCGCAGCTTGAAGGAGGAGATGGACTTCTTGGCCCGGGAGATGACCGGGGCCTGGCCGGCGATCTGGGTCAGCTCGGCCTTGGCCGCGTCCAGCAGCTTGGCGTTCTGGAGGGCCTCGCCGACGCCGACGTTGATGACGATCTTCTCCAGCCGGGGCACGGCCATGGGGTTGGTGATGCCGAACTCCTTCTCCAGCTCGGGCACGACCTCCGACTTGTAGCGGTCCTGCAGGCGGCTCATGGCTCTCTCCTCACTTGGTCTTGCCGTCCAGCGGGCCGTCGCACTTGGGGCAGATCCGCTGCCGGGTGCCGTCGGCCAGCCGCTTGGACCGCGGCCGGACGCCGGCGGCGCACTCGCCGCAGTAGAGCATCAGCCGGGACAGGGGGATGGGCGCCTCGCGGTCCATGATCCCGCCCTGGCGGTTCTTGGACCGGTCGGGACGGATGAACTCCTTGACGAAGTTCAGCCGCTCGACCACGGCCTTGCCCTTGTCGGGCAGGACCTGGAGGACCTTGCCGACCTTGCCCTTGTCCTTGCCCTGGCGGACGATGACGGTGTCGTTCTTGCGGATGCCGGCGCCCATCACAGCACCTCCGGGGCCAGGGAGATGATCTTGGTGAACTTCTTCTCCCGCAGCTCGCGGCCGACCGGGCCGAAGACGCGGGTCCCGACCGGCTCGTTGGACTTGTCGATGATGACGGCGGCGTTGTCGTCGAAGCGGATGTAGGACCCGTCGCGGCGGCGGATCTCCTTGCGGGCCCGGACGACGACGGCCCGGACGACCTTGCCCTTGGCCACCTTGCTGTCGGGCTCGGCCTCGCGGACGGTGGCCGAGATGACGTCGCCGATGGAGCAGATCAGGCCGACTCCCCCGCCCTGCGGGGTGATGGCCCGGATCTTGCGGGCTCCGGAGTTGTCGGCGACCTTGAGCAGCGTGTACTGCTGGATCATGGCTTCGTCTCCTCCCCCGGCTCGGCGGCCGCCTCGGCCTCGCCCGGGACGGCCGGGGCGGCGGCTTCGGCGGCCGGGGTCGCGACGGCGGCCGGGATGACGACCTCGCCGATCTCGCTGGCCGTCAGGGTCGCGTCGGCCCCCAGGATGGCGGTCACCCGCCAGCGCTTGCGCTTGCTGATCGGGCGGGTCTCGATGATCCGGACCTTGTCGCCGACCTTGCAGGCGTCCCGCTCGTCGTGGGCCAGGAAGGTCCGCCGGCGGCGGATGATCTTCTTGTACAGGGGGTGGCGGACCTGCCGCTCCACCTGGACGGTCACGGTCTTGGCCGTCTTCTTGGCCGTGACCAGGCCGACCTTGGTCGTCTTGCGCGTGGGCGCGGTGCTCGTCATGGGGTTGCCGTCCTTCCCTTCGCCTTGTCTTCCTGCAGGATCGTCTCGATGCGGGCGATGTCCTTGCGCAGGGCGCTCATCTTGGCGAAGCTGTCCAGCTGGCCGAGCTCGTTCTGGAAGCGGAGCTTGAACAGCTGATCCTTGAGCTCGGCCTTCTTGCGCTCGAGCTCGTCCGTGCTCATCTCTCGAAGCTCTTGGGATTTCATCTCAGGTCTCGATTCTCGCGGCTGACGAAGCGGGTCAGGACGGGGAGCTTCTGGGCGGCCAGGCGCATGGCCTCGCGGGCCACGTCCTCGGTCACGCCCTCCAGCTCGAACAGGATCCGGCCGGGCTTGACGACGTCGACCCAGAACTCCGGGTCGCCCTTGCCCTTGCCCATGCGGACCTCGACGGGCTTCTTGGTCACGGGCTTCCAGGGGAAGGCCCGCAGCCACAGCTTGCCCCGCCGCTTCATGAACCGGGTGATGGTGATGCGGCCGGCCTCGAGCTGGCGGGCCGTGACCCAGCCGCACTCCATGGCCTGCAGGCCGTATTCGCCGAACGACAGGGTCGCGGCCCTCTGGGCCTGGCCCCGCATGCGGCCGCGGGAGGTCTTGCGGTACTTGACTTTCTTCGGCATCAACATGGTCAGATCTCCTCAACCTCCGCCACCTGCGAGGTCATCTTGGCCTTCTCGACCTCGCCCTTGTAGATCCAGACCTTGATGCCGATCTGGCCGTACGTGGTGAAGGCCTCGGTGAAGCCGTAGTCGATGTCGGCCTTGAGCGTCTGCAGCGGCAGCTGGCCGCGCAGGTACCACTCGGTGCGGGCGATCTCGACCCCGCCCAGGCGGCCGGAGCACATGATCTTGATGCCCTTGGCCCCCTGCCGGAGGGCCGACTCGACGGCCTTGCGCATGGCCCGGCGGTAGGCGATGCGCTTCTCCAGCTGGACGGCGATGCCTTCCGCCACCAGCAGGGAGTTGAGCTCGGCCTTGTCGATCTCGCGGATGTCGACGTAGACTTCCTTCTTGCAGATCTTCTCCAGGAAGGTCTTCAGGCCCTCGATCTCCTTGCCGCCGCGGCCGATGATGATGCCCGGCCGGGAGGTGTGGACCAGGACCCGGACCTTGGGCCCGACCCGCTCCACGGCCACCTCGGCGATGCCGGCGTGAAAGTACTTCTCCTTCACGTCCTTCTTCATCTTCAGGTCTTCGTGGATCAGGCGGGCGTACTCCGGCCCATGGGCGAACCAGCGGGAGCTCCACTGCTTGTTGAAGCCCAGCCGGAAACCGTGCGGGTGCGTCTTCTGTCCCATGGCTTACTTTCCTTTCCGTTCTTGCAGGTAGACGTGGACGTGGCTGGTGCGCTTGAGGACCCGGTAGGCCCGGCCCATGGGGGCCGGCCGGATGCGCTTCCAGGACGGCCCCTGGTCGACGTGGATGTCGGCCACGACCAGGCCGTCCACGTCCAGGCCCGGCGACTTCTGCTGGGCGTTGGCGATGGCCGAGCGGAGGGTCTTCTCGATGACCTGGGAGGGCTTCTTCTTGGCCGTGAAGCGGAGGATGGTCAGGGCCTCGCCGACCAGCTTGTCCCGGACCTGGTCGGCGACCAGCCGGGTCTTCTGGGCCGAGACCCGGACGTGCCGGGTCACGGCGTGCGAAAGGTAGACCGGGGCGTCCATGTCACTTGCCTACTTTCACGGCCTTGGCCGCCTTGGAGGTGTGGCCCTTGAAGGTCCGGCTCGGGGAGAACTCCCCCAGCCGGTGGCCGACCATGTTCTCGGTGACGAAGACCGGGATGAACTTGCGCCCGTTGTGGACGGCGATGGTCAGGCCGACCATCTCGGGGATGACGATCGAGCGCCGCGACCAGGTCTTGATGACGGCGCGCTTCTGCGCCTCGCCGGCCTGGGCCGCGACCTTGGCCGCCAGGTGCTCGTCGATGAAGGGTCCTTTGCTCAGTGAACGGCCCATGGTTACTTGCTCCTGCGTCTGACGATGAAGACCGAGGTCCGCTTGTTGGCCCGCGTCTTGAAGCCCTTGGTCGGGAGGCCCTCGGGGCTGACCGGATGGCGGCCGCCCTTGGCCTTGCCCTCGCCGCCGCCGTGGGGGTGGTCGATGGGATTCATGGCCGTGCCCCGGACGTGGGGCCGCCAGCCGCGCCAGCGCGTCCGGCCGGCCTTGCCGACGGAGACGTTCTGATGGTCGAGGTTGCCGACCTGGCCGATGGTGGCCCGGCAGTCCAGCTCGACCTTGCGGATCTCGCTGGAGGGCAGCCGGACCTGGGCCCAGTCGCCCTCCTTGGCCAGGATCTGGGCCCCGGCCCCGGCCGTGCGGCAGATCTGGCCGCCGGCGTTCTTGTGCAGCTCGACGTTGTGGATGACCGTGCCCAGGGGGATGTGGCGGAGCCGGGTGGCGTTGCCGGCGACGATGTCGACCACCCCGTCCGAGGCCAGGATCATCTGCCCGGCCTGGAGGCCCTGCGGGGCCAGGATGTAGCGCCGCTCCCCGTCCCGGTACTTGATCAGAGCGATGAAGGAGGAGCGGTTGGGGTCGTACTCGATGGTCTCCACCTGGCCGGGGATGTCCAGCTTGTCGCGCCGGAAGTCGATCCGCCGGTAGAGGCGCTTGTTGCCGCCGCCGCGGTGGCGGGTCGACAGGCGGCCCTTGTTGTTGCGGCCGCCGGACTTGGGCCGGGGCTCCAGCAGCGGCCGGTACGGCGCGTCGCCGGTCAGCTCCTCGTAGGTCAGGCCGGTCCGGTGGCGGAGACCGGCCGTCAGGGGCCGGTAGGTCTTGATGCCCATGTTACACCGCCTCGAAGTATTGGATCATCTTCTCGCCCTCTTTCAGGCGGACGATGGCTTTCTTCCAGTCGCTGGTATGGCCGGAGTGGCGGCCGACCCGGCGCTCCTTGCCGGGCCGGACCTGGGTCCGGACGCTTGCGACCTTGACCTTGAAGAGCCGCTCGACGGCCTTCTTGATCTCGGTCTTGTTGGCGTCGCGGGCCACCTCGAAGCAGACCTCGTGGAACTTGTCCTTCTGGGCGGTCGACTTCTCGGTGATCACCGGGCGCCGGATGATGCGGATGGGTTCCTTGCTCATTTCCATCTCTCCACGAGGGACTCGAAGGCCTGCCGGCTGACGACCAGCCAGGGATAGGCCAGGATGTCGCGGGTGTTGACCGTCCGCCAGTCGACGGCCTTGACCCCGGGCAGGTTGCGGGTCGCGGCGAAGAGGGCGGCGTTGGCCTGGGCGTCGACGACCAGGGCCCGGTCGACCTTCAGGCCGCGCAGCAGGGCCGCCGCCTCCTTGGTCTTGGCCGCCGCGAGCTTGAGGTCCTCGACGATGAGGAGCCGGCTGTCGGCCCACTTGGCGGCCAGGGCCGAGCGCAGGGCTTGCGACTTGATGGCCTTGGGCAGGCGGACGTCGTAGGTCTTCGGCCGCGGGCCGAAGGTGGTGCCGCCCTTGCGCCAAAGCGGGTTGCGGGTGGCCCCGGCCCGGGCCCGGCCGGTGCCCTTCTGCCGCCAGGGCTTGCGGTTGGAGCCGCTGACCTCGGCCCGGGTCTTGGTCGAGACCGTGCCCCGCCGCCGGTTGGTCTCCTGGGCCTTGACCGCCTCGTAGACCAGGTGCTCGTGGACGGGGGCCTCGAAGACGGCGGCCGGGAGCTCCAGCTCCGCCGTGACTTTGCCGCTGCGATCCAGGATGTTGGTTTTCGCCATGGGATGCTCGCTTACGCCTTGACGATCACGACGACCGTCCCGTTGGCCCCGGGCACGGCCCCCTCGACCATCAGCAGATTGTGCTCCCGGTCGGCCTCGAAGACGCGCAGGTTGCGGACGGTGACGGTGTCGCCGCCCATGCGGCCGCCCATGCGCAGGCCGGGGATGACCCGGGAGGGGTAGGAGGACGCGCCGACCGAGCCGGGGGCCCGGTGGAACATGGAGCCGTGGGCTCCGGCCCCGCCCCGGAAGTGGTGGCGCTTGACGACGCCCTGGAAGCCCTTGCCCTTGCCCACGCCGGTGACGTGGACCTTCTGGCCGGCCTCGAAGATGTCGACGAAGATCTGGTCGCCTTCCTTGCCCTCGCCCTTGACCGGGAACTCGCGCAGGATCCGCAGGACCGGCGAGCCGGACTTGAGGAAGTGGCCCTGCTGGGCCTTGCTCGGCCGGCGGGCCGGCTTGGCCTCCACCAGGCCGACCTGGTAGGCGTCGTAGCCGTCCTTGGCCTTGGTCTTCCGCTGGATGACGGTGCACGGCCCGGCCTGGATGACGGTCAGGGGAACGGCGTTCCCCTGGGCGTCGAAGGCCTGGGTCATGCCCACTTTCTTGCCGATGAGACCGTCGATCATGGCTTACTCCCCCGTCCCGAAGGCCTGGATCTCGACTTCGATCCCGGCCGGGAGGTCCAGCTTCTGGAGCTCCTCGATGGTCTCGTTGTTGTACTCGCTGATGTCGATGAGGCGCTTGTGGACGCGCATCTCGAAATGCTCGCGCGACTTCTTGTCGACGTGCGGCGAGGTCAGGACGCAGAAGCGGTGGATCCGGGTCGGCAGGGGGATGGGCCCGGCGATCCGGGCGCCCGTCCGCTTGGCCTTGACCACGATGTCCTTGACCGACTGGTCCAGCAGCCGATGGTCGAACGACTTGAGGCGGATTCTGATTTTTTCCATGACCGCTTTCCTTGATGTATTTCAGCGGGGCCACATACTGAGTTCGTGGACCCCTGGGGTTCCGTCCATCCTACTCCAGGATCTCGGTGACGGTGCCGGCGCCGACGGTCCGGCCGCCCTCGCGGATGGCGAAG
>CAZKXI010000007.1:0-143759 GCA_964556755.1 uncultured Eubacteriales bacterium | reverse complement strand
AGGGCATCATCATCGCCGGCACGGGGCTGGGCCACGTCAACAAGCCGCTCTACCCTGCGTTGAAGCGGGCTCAGGACAAGAAAATCGCCGTCTACATGACCGTCCAGACGCTGTGGGGCTACGTCCAGATGTATGTCTACGACACGGGGCGCGACATGATGGAGCTGGGGGTGGTGCCGGCGGCCAACCTCCTGCCCGAGGTCGGGTACGTCAAGCTGGCCTGGGCCCTGGGGCAGACGTCGGACCTGGATGAGGTCAAGAAGATCATGCTGACCCCGGTCGCGGGCGAAATCACCGAACGCGAGCCGTCCAACGGCTACCTCATCTTCCAGGGCGGCATCCCCGAGGTCGAGGAGTTCATCTCCAAGTACCGCAAATAGACCCGGATCGAATTAGCAAACCCAACCCGAACTCTTTTCCCAGACACCTATCGAACTTGACGGCCTTGCGTTCGGGTCTTCATTCCTGAAACGGAAAAGCGACCTCTCCCCGAATGGGCCGGCCCGTAAAGCACACCCCCCCCCGCATGGCGGCCTCCCGCCCCGCGACGGCGATCCGGACGGCGTCAGCCCCGCGGCGCTGGGGGGACGAAGCCCGAGTCGCGGTCCATGGTCACGTCGCGCCGGGCCGTGGTGATGGTCACCGTGAAGCCGGCGATGACGTCGAACAGCGACATCAGGGCCAGGATGAAGAAGGTCGATGTGCCGGCGCCTTTGACGGCGATGAACTCGATCAGAAAGATGATCAGGACCAGCGTCGACAGGATGTGATCGATGATCGCGGCCTGCGAGGTCCGGGTCGACTTGATGACTTCGATGAACAGGAAGACCAGGCCGATGATGACGAACAGGTCGCCGACGGTCATGAACCAGATGGCGCCCGACAGCAGCTTGAACTTGAAGAGCAGGTTGTTCATGACCTCGCCCTTGCCGAGCAGGATGAAGAGGTCGATGATGATGAGCAGAAAGCCGAACATGGGAATTCTCTTCAGGATTTTCATGTCTTCCTCCTAATCAGTGGCGCCATTATAGCAGATTCGCCGTCAATCTATGACGAACTTGACGTCGAACTGAACCCTTTTATGGCTGTCCAGGTAGGCGCTGTCTTTATACTCGGCCTCGATTTCGGCCAAAGTCGGAATGCCGCCGAATGTGACCTCGCCGCGCCCGGACCGCTTTTCGCTGAAGACCACGCCGGACAAGTGCGCCGCGCTCTGCTCCACGGGATAGATGTCGCCGTAGCTGACGGTCTTCTTCCGGGTGTAGGGATTTTGATAGACCTTGCCGGCCAGGTTCTTGAAGGTCCACTGAGCCGAGGTGACATCGCCGTTAGCCCTGGTCAGCGTCTTCTTGGCGACCATGGTCTCGATGGCAGCGAAGTCGGCCGACAGCGTGCCCTTCAAGGACACCGCCGTGATCTCGCCGCGAGCGTCCTTCATCGAGGCTTCGGCCGTGAACTGCCGCCCGTTCCAGACAGGCGCCCTCTTTTCGGTCATCTTGTCCGTGCTGATGTTTCCGACCTCGAAATGGGCCAGGGTGTCCCAATCGACGAAGATCTTGCCGTCCGATCCCGGCCGGATGAACTTGAACTGGCCGGTGATGAAGGCTTCGATCGACTTGGCTTTCTGGAGGAGAGCCTGGCTCGGCTTTTCGGCCGTCTGGGCCGCCGCTCCTGTCGTCGCTACGATGAGGGTCACGACGAGAACCCCGCCCAAGAAAGCCTTGGTATTCATGATCTCCCTCCTTGACCGGACGGGCGGCCCGGCGCTTTCCGCCCCACTATAAGCGTCCCGGTCCCCCCTGTCAATTTCGCAAGGCCGGCCGCCGGGAGCGCCGGGGCGAAAGGCCGCCCGGCCCGTCCGCGCGCGCCCTGTCTGGAGCCGGGCCGGCGCCCTCCCCGCATGATCGACGGGCGGCCAGGCGCGGCGAGTGGACGGAGAAGACGCACGGGTCCGGTGAGAGAATTCGGTATGTGTCTGAGAATTGAATTCGGTATGTGTCCGCCAATTCGTGTAGAATAGGCCGCCATGAGCCCCGTCGCCCACGCCGGAATCGGCCTGCTCGGCTGGCAGATCTTCGACCGCAAGAAGACCCTGCCCACGCTTCTGGCCTTCGTCACCGCGGCCAACTTCGCCGACATCGACTTTCTCTTCTACAGGCTGATCGGCCCCAAGCCTCTCTTCATCCATCAGTACTTCACCCACAATCTGGCCTTTGCCCTCCTCGTCGGCGTCCTGCTGGCCCTGCTCCTGCCCCGGGGGGCCAGCCGCTGGGGCGTCATCCTGACCTCCCTTTCCCACCTGGCCCTCGACATCATCGTCATCGATACCATGACGCCGATCGGCATGCGGCTCCTGTTCCCCTTCTCCGAGGCCTACTACAACCTCGGCTTCTTTCCCTACCTCCGGCGCGGCTCCTGGGCGGTGATGACCTCGCCGCACAACCTCCAGGTCGTGGGCCTCGAGCTGCTCTGCTTCGTCCTGCCGGTCCTGCTCGTCTACAGGCGCCCGCTTCTGCGCCGCTTCTCCTCGGCCGCCTTCTGGCGCCTCTGACCCCGGTCCGCCGTCCGCTCCGATTCTTCAGCTTCGCCCGTCTCTTTTTGACTTGACACGGCGGCTGTGCTATATGCGGGGCAGACCGTCCGAGAGAGTGCCTGCCATGAGCAAGACGTCCGCCCTGCCCGCTCTTCTCCTCCTTTCGGCCCTGGCCCCCGTCGCCGTCTCTTGGTGCCAGACTCCGGCCGCGCCGGCCCCTGCCGCTCCCCCGGGGCCCGTCGTCCGCTACGACATCCAGGCCCGGCTGGTGCCCGAATCCAAGACCATCCAGGGCCGCGAGGTCCTGGTCTGGCGCAACGACTCGGAGAATCCGGTCGCGGAGCTCCGCTTCCACCTCTACATGAACGCCTTCAAGAACAACCGGTCCACGTTCATGACCGAGAGCGGGGGGGCCCATCGCGGCTTCGCGGCCGACAAGGAGGCCTGGGGCTGGATCGATGTAACCGAGATCGCCATCCAGGGCGGCGCCGACCTGACGCCGACCCTCGAGTACATCCAACCCGACGACGGGAATGTCGACGACCAGACGGTCATGCGGGTCCTGCCGCCGGCGCCGGTGCCGCCGGGCGGATCCATCGCCCTGTCCATCGCCTTCACCGTCAAGCTGCCCAAGGTCTTCGCCCGGGCCGGATACTCCGGCGACTTCTTCATGGCCGGCCAGTGGTTCCCCAAGCTCGGCGTCCTATGGAAGGGGGACTGGAACTGCCACCAGTACCACGCCCACAGCGAGTTCTTCGCCGATTTCGGCGACTACAAGGTCGAGATCACGGTGCCCTCGTCTTTCGTGGTCGGGGCGACCGGCCGCCGGATCGGCGAGCGGACCAATGCCGACGCCAGCAAGACCTACATCCACGCCCAGGATAAGATCCACGACTTCGCCTGGACCGCCTGTCCCGGGTTCGTCGAGACGCGCGAGCGCTTCCGCCTGGCCGACCCGGCCGTGGACACCGAGATGATCTTCCTCGTCCACAAGGAGCACCTCGGCCAGCGTCCCCGCTATGTCCAGGCCCTGCGCCAGGGCCTGACCTTCTACAGCCGTCATTACGGTCCCTACCCCTATCCGACCGTGACCCTCGTCGATCCGGCTCCCGGGGCCACCGCCGCCGGGGGGATGGAGTATCCGACCCTCTTCACCGCCGGCACGCACCGCTTCATGCCGGCCGGACTCCGCATGCCCGAGATGGTCACCATCCACGAGTTCGGCCACGGCTACTGGTACGGGATCGTCGGCTCCAACGAGTTCGAGGAGGCCTGGCTGGACGAGGGCATCAACAGCTACTCCGAGGTCAAGGCCATGGCTGAATTCTATGGCCCGGACCGGTCCCTGATCGACCTGGGGCCGCTGCGCCTCGGCGACTTGACCTACCAGCGGGCCAGCGTCATCGGCGGCGGCCGCTTCGATCCCATCCTGCGGCGGTCTTGGGACTTCGTCAGCGGCGGCAGCTACAGTCTCAACGTCTACAACAAGGCCGCCCTGATGATGCTCAGCCTGGAGCGCTTCCTGGGCCAGGAGACCATGGACCGGGTCATGAAGGCCTATTACGAGGAGTGGAAGTTCCGCCACCCCACCTCGGAGGGCTTCATCCGCACGGCCGAGAGCGTCAGCGGCCGCGACCTGGACTGGTTCTTCGATCAGGCCCTCCGCAGCCCGGACAAGCTGGACTACGCCGTCAGCTCGCTCAGATCCGAGCCCGTCGCCCCGGCCGAGGGCGTGTTCAAAGGCAAGCTGGTCAAGGCCGAATCCGGCAAGAAAGCCGCTCCGGAGCCGGCCATCTACCGGAGCGAGGTCGTACTGGCCCGCCGGGGGGAGTGGGTCTTCCCGCAGGACGTTCTGGTCGTCTTCGCCAACGGGCGCAAGGTCCGCGAGACTTGGGACGGCCGCGATCGCTGGAAGCGCCTCGTCTACACGGGCCCCGACAAGCTGGATTACGCCCAGATCGATCCGGACGGCGTCTGGCTCCTGGACGTCAACTGGACCAACAACTCGCTGCGGCTGGAGCCCCGCCCGGCCGGGCCGCGCCGCGCCGCCTGGAAGGTCGCCTCCTTCTTCCAGCACCTCCTGACCCTGCTGTCCCTCTGAGGAGAGAGCCATGAGCGTTGTCCGAAGCTATAGCCAAGGGATCAGGGAGGCGAGCCTGGGGATCCGGTCCGTGCTGGTCCTGTGGATCGTCGGCCTGGCCTTCGCCGGCGCGGTCTACCTCGTCGCGGCCCGGATCTTGGCGGCCCCGCTCGCCGCCAGCCTCAGCGGCGACGCGCTCCTCGGCGGCCCGGCCGCCGACGCCCTTCTGGAATTCCTGACCGGATCCGGGCCGGCTTTCGGCGCCTTGATCGCGGCGGCGCTGGCCGCCCTGGCCTTCTACCAGCTGGTCACGCCGTTTCTCTACGGCGGCGTGCTGTCCGAGATAGTCCGGCCGCGGGAGGCCAAGAGCTTCGCCGCCTCGTTCTGGATGGGCGGCGGCCGGTACTATGGACGCTTCTTCCGCCTCTCGCTGGCCTCGATCCTGCTCTGGATTCCGGCCTTCTTCCTCTTCGTCCTGGCCGGGCGGGGCCTGGCCGCCCTCAAGTCCGATCCCGCGCGGGAGGACATCCAGGTGGTCCTCATCCTGGCCCGCGCGGCGGCGGGCCTGTTCCTCTTCTTCCTGGTCAAGATGATCCTGGACTACGCCCGCATCCGGATCGCCGTCATGGAGTCGCGCAGCGCCCTGGCCGCCCTCGGCTGGGCCGCCCTGTTCGTCCTGCGCAAGCCGGTCAGGACCCTCGGCCTCTACTATCTCCTGGGCCTGACCTCCCTGGCCGGCACCCTGATCTACGCCTGGGCCCAGGCGGGCTGGGCCCGCGCCTCGACTCCGGCCGCGCTGGCCGGCTTCGCCTTGGCCCAGATCCACATCCTCTGGCGCTGCTGGATCAAGGTGGCCTACCAGGCGGCCGAGCACAAGCTCTATCTTGAAGAAGCCCGCTGATCGGGCCGGCTTCAGCGGGCGCCGCGCAAAATCCGGGCCGGCAGCGTCAGCAGGGCCTTGAGGACGTCGAAGGCGGCTCCGACGGTCAGGCCGACCAGGCGGAAGGGCAGCGACAGGAGCCAGACCAGGGGGTAGAGGACGAGGGCCAGGATGGCCAGCGGGGCGCACAGGACGAGCAGGATGAGCCAGAGAAGGAAGCGCATATCATGATTCTCCATCAGGGGGTACGAGACGCGGGGGGGAAAAGTTCATGATCTCCGAGCGGGAGGCCAAGGTGCTGGCGACGCTGGAGGGATTGGGCTTGCCTTACTCCAAGCGCGACCATCCGCCCGCGGCGACGGTGGAGGAGGCCGTCCTCCATTGGCGGGACCTTCCGGGCGCCCTGTGCAAGAACCTCTTCCTGCGCAACAAGAAGGGCAACCATCACTACCTGGTGGTGGCCGAGCACCGGCGGGCGGTCGACCTGAGGGCCCTGGCCAAGGCGCTGCCGGACGACCGCCTCAGCTTCGCCTCGGACGAGCGGCTGGCCCGCCATCTCGGCGTCGAGCCGGGCGCGGTCGGGCCCTTCGGCCTGATCAACGACGAGGCCCGGTCGGTCGTGGTCCTCATCGACGAGGAGCTGCGGTCGGCCCCTTTTCTCAGCTTCCACCCCAACGTCAACACCGCGACCGTGACCCTGTCCGGCCGGGACTTCCAGGCCTTTCTGGCCTGGCGCGGCAATCCCGTCCGTTTCATCCGCCTCTAGCCTGGAAATCCGGGCCGGAAGCGGCTATGATGAGGCCATGACCATCATCGACCTGCTCAAGAAGCTCGTGGAGATGAAGGGCTCGGACCTGCACCTGCTGGCCGGCCTGCCTCCGGCCGTCCGCGTCCACGGGGAGCTGAGACCCCTGGCCGACGCCGAACGGCTCACGCCCGAGGGCGTGCGGACTCTGCTGGCCGCCGTCCTGACCGATGAGCAGCGGGACGGCTTCGAGCACGACCGCGAGAGCCGCTACGAGCTCGACTTCGCCTTCGGCGTGCCCGGCGTGGGGCGCTTCCGCTTCAACGTCCACAAGCAGCGGGGGACGATGGCCGCCTCGGTCCGGGCCCTGTCCTCGACGATCCCCCAGCTGGCCGACCTGGGCCTGCCCGACTCGGTCAGCCTGTTCACCCAGGCCAAACGCGGCCTGGTCCTGGTCACCGGTCCCACCGGCAGCGGCAAGTCGACCACCCTGGCCGCCCTGGTTGACGCCATCAATACCGAACGCAGCGACCACATCGTGACGATCGAGGACCCGGTCGAGTACCTGCACCGGTCCAAGAAGTCCTATGTCACCCAGCGCGAGGTCGGCCCGGCCGGCGACACCCTGTCCTTCAAGAACGCCCTGCGCGCGGCCCTGCGCCAGGACCCCGACGTCATCCTCATCGGCGAGATGCGCGACTTCGAGACGATCGGCATCGCCATCACTTCGGCCGAGACCGGGCATCTCGTCTTCGGGACGCTGCACACGTCCAGCGCCGCCCAGACCATCGACCGCATCGTCGACGTCTTCCCCGCCGAGCAGCAGCCCCAGATCCGGTCCCAGCTGGCGTCCAATCTCCTGGGGATCGTCTCCCAGGTCCTTCTGCCGCGGGCCGACCAGCCCGGCCGGACCCTGGCCTGCGAGGTCCTGGTCTGCAACTTCGCCATCCGGAACAATATCCGGATGGGCAAGAGCGAAGCCATCGTCCAAGCCCTCCAGACCGGCGCCGCCGAGGGCATGCAGACCATGGACCAGGCCCTCATCCGGCTCTGCAAGGAAGGTCGGATCGACTACGAGACCGCCAAGCCCTTCATCTACGACAAGTCCGCCCATGAGACGATCAAGATGACGGCCCGGCGGCCCGCCGCGCGCCCCGCGGAGCCGGGACCCGGGCCGCGGCCGGCCGCTCCCGTCCCCCCTTGGGAGCGCAAGCCCTAGCCCGTCGGAGGACCCATGACCTGTCGAGAAGCCCTGCGCCGCACCCGCGTCTTGTCGATTCCGGAAAAGCCGCTCCCGGTCGAGGAGACCGCCGCCCGCGAGCTGCGGACGGCGGCCGAGAGCGCCGCGATCCGCCGCTCCCCGGCCCGCCGCGGCCGGCCCGTTCGCGGCGTCCTGACCGTGGCCGTGGCCGGCGCGGCCTGGCGGAGGCGGCTGGCCGCGGCCCGCGTGGCGCTCCCGAAGGCGGGGGACTGGTTCCTCATCAGCCTGAACGAGGACGGCTCGGGGACGCTGCTGGCCTCCCGGCCCGCCTTCCTGGTCACCGGCGCCCTCCATCTCATCGAGGACCTGTCCGAGGAGGACGCCTCCCGCTGGCGCTGCCGGGCGGTGCCGATCACCTTCAGCCACGAGAAGTCCAGCTTCGACACCGTCCTGACCCAGTACGGGCGCGTCATCCGGCCCTTCGACCGGGACCGCTACATGCGGGAATACGCCCGGCTGGGCTTCTCCCAGGTCGAGGTCAATGGATTGGCCGGCCCGCAGCCCTGGGAGCAGGGGCCGCCCGACGAGTTCTACCCCGACTTCTACACCTACTGCCCGGCCCTGGACCAGTTCGTCAGCAGCCGCTGGAACCGGGGCATCTATCCCCGCGAGCACCTCGAGGCCAACCTGGCCCGGCTGAAGGAGAACGTCCGGCTGGCGGTGAGGTACGGACTCGAGCCGGGTCTTCTCTGCTTCGAGCCGCGCTCCATGCCCGAAGCCTTCTTCCGCCGCTACCCGACCCTGCGCGGGCCGCGCATCGACCACCCTTTCCGCAGCTTCCAGCCGCGCTACGCCCTGACCCTGGTCCACCCGGCCGCCCGGGCCCACTACGCTGAGCTGATGACGAACCTCCTGCGGGAAGCGCCCGAGCTGGGCTTCATGGCCGTCTGGTCCAACGACAGCGGCTCCGGATTCGAGCACACCAAGTCGCTCTATGTCGGCCGCAACGGCGGCCCCTACCTGGTCCGGGAGTGGAAGGACGACGACGAGATCGCCCGCCTGGCGGCCGAGAACGTAGCCCGCTTCTACCGGGTCCTGCGCGACGCGGCCCGGGGGGTCCACCCCGGCTTCCGGGTCGTCACCCGTCTGGAGTCCTTCTACGGCGAGAGAAAGCACCTCTGGCCGCTCCTGCGCGACGGCATCGACGTGGAGGTCAACTCGCTGCAGACGGTCGGCTGGGAGAACAACTACGCCCATCCCGTGCACAAGGACATCCAGGTGCTGGCCTCCCTCTACCACAACACCCTCTCGGCCCGGGAGGGAGAGACGGCGGCCGAGCTGGCGGCCAGGGACAGCCGGGCCTACTTCTTCCATTACTTCGCGGCCTTCGGCAACTGCGAGCCCCTGCTGGGCGTCCCTTTTCCCTGGCTGACCTACGACAAGCTGAAGGCGGCCGCCGAGCGCAAGGTCCCGGGTCTGGCCCACATGGGCGGCCTCCACCCGCCCGACAAGGCGCCCTATTCGGTCAATCAAGACGTCTTCCGGGCCTTCCAGCTCGACGCCCGGATGGACGTCGACGCGGCGGTCCGACGCATTGCCGCCAAGTACGCCGGCCCGCGCTGGGCGGCCCGCCTGGCGCGCGGCTGGAAGCGGGTCGACGCGGCCCTCCGGCAGGCGGTCCCCCTGCCCCTCTATTCGGGCTTCGGGTCCGTTTGGAACCGGCTGCTGGTGCGGCCTTTCGTCCCCGACATCGAGGCCATCCCGGAGGAGGAACGGGCCTACTACGAGGGCGTGATGGTCAGCCCGATCCACAATCCCAACAAGGTCGACCTGGCCAAGGACGTCCTCTTCGACCTTGTTCCGCGGCCCTACGCGGCCAAGGCCGTCAAGCGCATGGACCGCGGCGTCTGGAAGCGCCTGGATCAGGCGGCGGCCCTCTTCCGGGCCGGGCGCGACGCCGCCCGGGCCGCCGGCGATCGCCGGGCCGAGGCCGTCTTCCACGATCAGGACGTCCGGACCCGGGCCCTGCGGGCCTGGCTGGAGACGCAGAGGAATGCCGCCGCCTGGATCGCCTCGGTCCACGGCTGGCAAGCGGCTCGGGCGAAGGCCCGCCGCAAGGCCTGGCGGGCCGTTCTGGACGAGGCCATGGAGCGCGAGATCCGTAACGCCGAGGCGATGATCGGCCTGTGGGGCGAGCCGGGCGTCGAGTGGATGATGGTGGCCGCGGTCGGCGAGACGCCCTTCGTCCACGGCGAGAACTTCCCCGACCTGCTGCGGCGCAAGATCGACCTCATGCGCCGGCACCGCGGCGACGCGCCGCGGATCGATCCCGACTATATGTTCCGCATCCCGGGAGGGCCGGAGGTCAAGGCGTCTTGACCGTGTCCCTCCAGTAGCGCAGCTTGCCGCGCTGCGGCGAGTCGGGGCTGCCGTCGAAGGCCAGCCCGGAGTTCCAGGGCTTGTTCTCCACCAGCAGCCGGCCCTTGTGCAGGGCCTTGGTCAGGTTGACGATGGTGTAGGCCAGGCCGTCGCCGCCCTCGGAGGCGAAGAGGAAGTCGCCGTCGGTCTCGAAGTCGCCCAGGACGAGGCGTCCCTTCTCGTAGAGGTAGCGGGGCCGCTTGTTGTCGCGGACCATGTCCCGGCGCAGATCGGCCTTGGCTCCGACGACGAAGCGCCGGCCGCCCGCCTCCACCGACACGGCCAGCCCGTCGCGGGCCGCGCTGCCCGGCAGCAGCTTGACGGCGGCGGCCAGGTCGCCCGGATCGGCTCCGGCGGGGTGGGGGATGAGGACGGTCACGAACCCGGTCGACTCGCCCAGCTCGAAGTGCTGGGCCCGGGTCTGGTGGATGGTCCACTCGTCCTGGTAGTGGCGCTTCTGGGGCTCCACGCCCTCGAGCCGGAATCCCGTGTCGGGCAGGACGATCAGCAGGCGCTTGTCTTGAGGCAGGGGAGCGGCGACGGCTCCGGCGGTGTTGGCGATGCCGTCGTAGCCCGTGTCATACCAGCCGGGCCCCTGGGCGTGAATCTTGCGGGTGTGCCAGAGATCGGCCAGGGTGAACCACTCCTCGCGCAGGGACTTAAAGAAGTCAAAGACGACGTAGAAGCCGCCCTCCTTGACATAGGCGATGACCCGGTCGGACTGGGCCCCCCAGTTGTCGTCGATCGTCCGGGAGCGGCCATAGGCGAAATCGGCCAGGTCGAGGAAATCGATCTTCTGCGTCCGGACCCGGCGGTAGGAGCCGGCGTCGCGGAGGAAGTCCAGCAAACCCTGGCCCGGCACGGCGGCGAAGCCGGGCGAGCTGTAGCGGGCCTCGCCGTCCTTCTGGCCCATGAAGATCTTCTGCGGCCGGACGACCAGGCGGTTGTGGAAGTAGTCCTGGCGGAACTGGCCGTAGGGCCCGCTGGGCATGTAGTCGCGGTAGCCGGCGTCGTGGAGCAGAACCGAGCCGCCGTCCATCAGCAGGACGATGGAGCTCTCGTCGGCGTGGCCGTGGGTCATCTTCTCCTCTTCGACCGGGATGGTGTCGCGGAGGTAGTCGCGGAAGGCCAGCCCGCCGTCGCCCTCGTCCCGGTAGTTCCACAGGAGGTAAGGGGCGGCCGGGCCCCAGCCGCCGCGGAAGACGATCTTCTTGCCCTGGACGTCTTCCATGACCTCCCGCGAGAGGCTGGTCGGCTCGGCGGCAGCCACGGCGTCGCTGCCCCAGCGGACGATGTCCATGAACATGTAGCCCAGGCCGACGCTGGTGGCCTTGCCGAAGTCGACGAACTTGCGGGCGATGCGGGAGGCGGCCCATTTCAGCTGCGGATTCTTGTAGCGGGCCGCGGCCGCTTCGAAGAAGACCAGATAATGGGTCCAGTTGGACTCCCAGTGGGCGTCGCCGAAGTCGGGAATCATTCCGGCCGGGCTCATGAGGTTGAGAAAGTACTGGGCGTAGTAGTACATCTCGGGCGTGGCGAACAGGCCGTCCAGGTCGCGCAGGGCGTCGGCGTAGCCGAGCAGCGAGTAGAGCCAGACGCCGTGGTAGATGGTGGCGTCCTCGATCTCCCAGGCGCCCCAGTTGTCGTCGCCGAGAGCGCGGCGCTGCATCTCCCAGGTCCTGACGTCGGGATCGGAGGGCAGGGCCCGGACCGCCCAGGCGATGTTCTCGGCCCGCAGGATGGCCCGGTTCATGGCTCCCCACTCCTGGGTCCGGAGCATGTAGCGGATGCTCTCGGAGATGATCTTGGCGCAGAGAGCGGCCTCGTCGGGGCTCAGCTGCTTGAGGCGATGGAGGCCGTCGAAAGCGCGGATGTAGCGCATGACGGTGAAGAAGTCGGACAGGGCCGGGACGGCGTCGTCGTAGTCGTGGCGCAGGGCCCGGGCCCAGTCCGGAAACTCCGAGCGGAAGTCGCCATAGGTCAGGAGGACCTTCTTGGCCCGGGCGGCGTACTCCGGCCGGCGCTCGCGCTCGTAGAGCTGGGCGTAGATGGCGGCCATCTCCAGGAGGCCGCCGGGGGAGCGGTAGCCGAAGACGTTCTTGGGATCGAAGGTCTTGCGCCAGGCGGCGATCATGTCGTCGTAGTGGGCCCAGGCGTAGTCGGCCGATGCTCTGGCGTAGGCCAGGTACTGGGCCATGGGGACGGCCAGGGCCGCGTCCGGGGCGGCGGCGACCGACTGGGCGGCCGACGGGGGAGCCGACAGGGCGGCGGCGCCGGTCGTGGCGGCGGCCAGGGCGACCATCAGCAGAACGGCGGGGAGGATGCGGCGCGGGGGGACGGCTTTCATGATGAAGAGACCTCCGGGAGAATAGGCGGACGACACCTGCTCATCATATTCGAACGGCGGGCCGGTCTCAAGGACAAAGGAGCCCGCCCCTTCACCCGCTAGCACGACCCGACCCCTCCCGTATTATAATCGGAGCATGAATAAGCTGCCGGAGGCTATCCGATATCTGGGCCGGGAGAGGCGCCTGGGCAAGAGCGAGTCCCTCTTCGAGGCCGACGAGGCCGCGGCGGCGTTCTATTATCTCCAGCAGGGCGAGATCCGGGTCTTCAAGCTGGATGACCAGGGCCGCGAGATGGAGGTGACCCGCTTAGCGGCGGGGGACTTCGTCGGGGAAGCCTTCGCCCTGGTTCGCGGCCGCTTCCCCTTCTTTGCCCAGGCGTCGCGCGACAGCCGGGTCCTGGCCTTCCCGGCCGCGGCTGTGGAGCGGGCCATTGAAGCCGATCCGGAGGCGGCCCGCTTCTTCGTCCGCCTCCTGGCCCGCAAATGCGTCAGCTTGTCCGGCCGGGTCGAGAGCCTGGGCATGCGGACGGTCTCCCAGCGCCTGGCCGAATTCCTCCTCTCCCGCTGCGGCGGGCCCGGCGGATGCCTCGTCGATCTGCCGATGAGCAAGGGCGAGCTGGCTAAGTCCCTGGGCACGGTGTCCGAGACGCTCTCCCGGAGCCTGCGCCAGCTTCGCGACGATGGGCTGATCGAGGTCCGCGGCCCGTCCATCCGGGTTCTCGATTGCCCCGGCCTCAAGTCCCGTCTGGGCTGAGAGCGTCTTGACTTCGGTCAAAGCCCGGGCCCCGCGCTTCCTGTAGACTGCCCCTTCGGAGGACACCATGGCCAAGCGCAAAATCATCGAGATCAACCGCGACCTCTGCGATGGATGCGGGCTCTGCACCACGGCCTGCGCCGAGGGCGCCCTGCAGCTGGACGGGGAGAATAAAGCCGTTCTGGTCCGCGAGCTCTACTGCGACGGGATGGGGGCCTGCCTGGATGTCTGCCCGACCGGGGCGCTCAAGATCGTGGAGCGCGAGGGCGAGGCCTACGATCCCCAGGCGGCCTACAGCCATGTCTTGAAGACGCGCGGACGGGAAGCCGCCCAAAGCGTTCACGGCATCGCCGCCGGCGGCCGTCACGGCCACGGGCATGACCACGGGCACCCCGGGGGCCATGGGCACGGTCGTCATGCCGGAGATAGGCCTGAGAAAGCGGACGCCGCCCCACGCCGCGCCGTGGCCTGCGGCTGCCCCGGGAGCGCGGCCCGCGAGATCAAGCGCGAGCCGGCCGCGGTCGCCGTCGCGGGCGAGGGTCCGGCGGCCCGTTCGGAGCTGACCCAGTGGCCCGTCCAGCTCCACTTGGTCTCGCCCTTCGCTCCTTATCTCAAGAACGCCGACTTGCTGGTCGCGGCGGACTGCACGGCCTTCGCCCTCGGAAGCTTTCACCGGGACCTGCTCAAGGGGCGCAAGGTGGTCATCGCCTGCCCCAAGCTGGACGATACCGAGGGCTATATCGAGAAGCTGGCGGATATCATCGCGAACAACGAGCTGCGCTCTCTGACCGTCGCCGTCATGACCGTGCCCTGCTGCGGCGGCCTCTGGCGGATGATCGAGGAGGCCGTCGAGCGGGCCGGCTCCGACCTGCGGCCGCTCAAGGTGGTCGTCGGCATCGACGGCCAGATTGTCAGATAGGGGTCAGGTCTCAATAGGGGTCAGGTCTTAAGATTCAAGTTATCTGACAACGCGCGTTGACGGTCGAGAGAGATAACTTGAATCTTAAGACCTGACCCCTCCCTTTAGAGCTTCGCTTCCTGCGAGGGACCGAGGAAGATGCCGTTGAACAGCCACTTGAAGGTCCCGTGCGGCTGGCCGCGGAAGGCGATCTCCGGCCCGAAGAGAAAGAGCTTGCCCTTGGCCACCGGCGCTTCGATGACCTGCACGCCGCGCCTCAGGTAGTGATCCCCCCAGACCCAGCCGCTGCGCAGGGGATTGACGTCCCCGAACCAGGCCACGGCCCGCAGTCCCGCGCCGAAGGCTTCCGGCCGCAGGTCGAAGACCGGGCTGTTGTCGAAGAAGACGTCGACGTCCTCGGGCATGCCGTACGAGAGCGGGTGGGACGCGTCGACCTTGACCCTGAGGATGGAGCCCGGGACGTAGAGCTTCTCGCGGGCGACGGGAATCTCTTTCCCGCCCGAAGCCTTCTCGAGCAGATGGTTGGCGATCGGCAGCCCGAGATGATACGCCAGCGACGTGGAGCCGGAGATGGCCAGCACGGTGCCGCCGCCCTCCAGGAACTCCTTGAGCTTGGGGATGGTCTTCTCGGCCGTCACCCGACCCACCATGGCCTTGAACTCGTCGGGAATGTTGGCCGGCACCGCCGGGCCGAAGCCTCCCCCGAAGCCACCCGCCCGCCCCTGTGAAGCGGGAGCCGGGATGCCCCCTTCGACGAAGATCAGGACATCGTACTTGGCCGCCAGGTTCCCGGCGTCCAGAGTCGGGGCGTAGACGACCTCGAAGGGAAACTCGAACTTCTCCAGCAGCCAGCGCATCCAGCCCGAGTCCATCGAGCCGCCATAGGTGTCCCACAGCCCGATCCGGACCGGCCGGATGCGGATGGCCCGGCCCGCCGGCTTCAGGTCTGAGGGCTCGATCGGCAGTCCCAGCTCTTGCGACGCTTTTTCCAGGACGGGGAGGATCCCGGCCTTAGCTGGAATGTAGATCGTCCCGGCCGGATGGCTCTTGCCGCCGGCCGATAAGGGCTCTTGGAGCCAATACGCCTCCCCGCCGGCCTTCAGGACCCGGTTTACGGCAATGGCGGCATCGTTGATCCGGTGGCTGATCAGGAAGCCGGCTGCCCGATCCGCGCCGGCCCCCGTTCCGGCCGCGGGAGGCTTGGCGAAGCCCTGGATCTCCTGGAAAGGCCCGTCGAAGGCGTCCAGGACGCGGTCGAAGGCGACGCCCATCTGGAAGGCGACCGTCCAGCCGGCGCTGTCGTAGGGGGCGCGGGGCGGACCGCCCGGGTAGGGGAAGTCGTCGGGATGGTCCTGCGGCTCGAACATGGATATCAGGTGCGAGCGGAAGGCCTGATCGGCCTTGACTACGAAGGAGCCGGCCGGATAGCTCTTGCCGGCCACGGTGAACGGCTGGACGGCCCGATGCACGGCGATCCCGCTCTTGATCAGAGTGTTGACGAGCTTGGTCGCGGTTAGGAAATCCGGCTGGTCGGCCGGCAGGATGAAGCCGCGCGGATCCCGCTTGGCCGGATCGCGCAGGGCCTCGTAGTATTTCATCGCCACCCCGCCGCCCCGCATCCCGCCGGGTCCCGCGGCCGGGGCCTGGCCCGCCGCGCCCGCGCCTCCGGCCGCGGCCCGGTCCGCCTCGATCTTGGCCTGGACGGCCGCCACGTCGCGCGGCTTGAAGGTCCAGGTGTCGGTCCGGCCCTTGGCGATGGCGTTGCGGCCCATGACGTAGCGGTTCCAGAGGACGTCCTCCCGGCGCAGCGAGGCGAAATTCATGATCGCCTTGCAGGCCGTGAGGGAGTAGTCGATCGACTGCCGGAAGTGCCACTTCTGGGGCATGATCGGGTAGGGATAGTCCCCGCTGGGCAGCATGCGGGCCGGCAGGAAGGGGATGTCCATCGGGGTCGGGTTGCCGATGATCTCGGTCAAGATGCCGAGGATGTTGTGGAAGTAGCCGGTGCTGCGCAGGCCGCCGTTCCACCAGGTGGAGTAGCCGGCCCCGCCGCGCATGATGGCGCCGGGCTTGCCCTCGGCCGCGAAGCGCTCGTGCATGGCCAGGCCCAGCAGGTCGGTCCCGATCGGCACCAGCGGATCGAAGTCGTAGTTGAAGGGATCGCGGAAGGGCGGGCAGAAGAGGACCGTCCCCGACGGCCCGGTCTGGTGCTGGTTGTAGAGGAACTGAGGGTGCCACTCGATGTAGAGCTGGCGGCTGACCGCCTCGCTCTCGGACTGGGTGACCATGTAGAAGTCGCGGTTGTTGTCGTGGCCGATGTACTTCTGGTAGAGGCGGGGCAGGCCGCTCATGGACCGCTTGGCCGGGTCCTTCTCCCGCATGTACCAGTCGGCCACCAGCTCCAGCCCGTCGGGGTTGCAGGGGCAGAGCAGCAGGATCACGTCGTCCAGGAGCCTCAGGGTCTCGGCGTCCCGGCCGCTGACCATCTGCCAGGCCAGCTCGATGATGGCCTGGCCGCCGACGACCTCGGTGGCGTGCAGGCCGCCGTCGATCCAGACGACCGCCTTGCCCTCGCCGGCCAGCCGGCGGGCCTCGGCATCCGTCAGGTCCTTGGCCAGGGCCAGGCGGCGGGCGATCGTCTTGTAGCGGTCGAGCCGCCGGAGGTTGGCCGGCGAGGAGATGATGGCCATGATCATGGGCCGGCCTTCCTCGCTGCGGCCGATATCGACGACCGTCATGCGGTCGGACTCGGCGTCCAGCTTCTTCCAGTAGGCCGTCAGCCGGGTGTAGTTGATCATCTGATAATCGTCGCCGACCGGGTGGCCGAAGAAGGCCTTGGGCGAGGTCGGGGCGGCGGCCAAAGCCGTCGAAGCCAGGCAGCCTAGGGCGAGAAGCAGCAGGGGGAGTCTTTTCCGAACGGGCATGAGGGCCTCCGGAGGAAGGAATTCCGACGTGCCTATATAACAGAGGCCGGCTCTACGTGTCAAAAAAAAGCGGCCGCGAAATAACAAAACCAAAATAAATGGGGAATTACGTATACTGTACCCCTATTAATAAAAAAGGGCGGCGCCGAAGCGCCGCCCTGGCGGAGCTAGCGGGACCCGCGGGGGTCAGCTGAACATCTTCTTGACGATGTCGACCAGCCCGAGGGCGTAGTCGACCTGCTGGAAGGGGATCTTGCCCTTCTCGGCGATCTTGGAGAAGCGGCCGTCCTTGTTGCTGTCCTTGGTCACGACGATGAAGTCGGCCAGGGGCGCGACGGCGTCGATCATCCGCTCGTTGTCGCTGCCGGCCGGGCCGCGGCCTGCTTCGCCGCCGACGTGGACGGCGACCAGGAAGATCTTGTTCTTCTTGCAGTAGTCGACGAGCTTCTTGACCCGGGCCTCCTCGGTGTCGATGGTCAGCCCCGAGGCGCCCATGCCCTTGAGGCTGGCCCCGATGGCCACGATGACGGCCTTGAAGGGCGTGCCCTTGGGGAACTTGGCCAGATCGGTGTTGCTCTCGACGTGGAAGCCCTCGGCCGACTGCTTGTTGCCCAGGCCGACGCCGGCCGCGACCATCTCGGGGGTCGGGACGTCGCAGTAGTCGTACTTGAGGTCGGCCTCCTCGAGGACGATGTTCAGGGCGTTGACGTCGTTGCTCTGGCCGGCCGAGGTGGTCAGGATGGGCAGCTTGGCCTTGGGGACGGCCGTCTGGGCGGCCGCCAGGGACGCGGCCGCGGCCAGGGCCAGGATCAGGACGAAGGTCTTCTTCAGGTTCATGGGTTGACTCCTTGGGAAACCGTTCCCTCGCCTATTATAGCGCGCCATGCGTCGGGCGGCGAGCCCGACGTCAGCGGCGCCCGCCGGGCGCCGGATCCTCTTGCAGCCAGGCGTCGACCATGCGGACGGCCTTGTTCCACTGGGCCCCGTAGGCGTTGACCCGCTCGCGCGTCCGCTTCTCGGCGTTGTAGAAGCCGAGGTGGTTGTACTTGACCAGGAGCTTGTCGCCCAGGTCCCACCAGCCGGCCACGATCTTGTCGTTCAGGTCGATGACCGTCTTGGTCAGGTACTCGCGGGCTTTGGCCGGGCTCTTGGCCCACAGCTCCAGGGCCGCCTTGTCGATCTCGGGGATCTTCTGCACGGCCCCGCCCTCGTACTCCAGGCGGGCCTTCTCGACGTCCTTGATGGCCTGGTTGTAGATGACCTGGGTGTGGAAGTCGACGTAGTCGGAGGCCCAGCGGGCGGAGGCCCGGTTGAAGACGAAGTGGTCGCCGACCATGAAGGACTTGGGCACGGCGTTCATGCCGGCGTAGAGGGGCATGTAGACGGCGGTGTCCTGCGGTCCGAAGGCCACCCAGACGATGCCGCCGATCGGGGCCGGCAGGTTGGGCCGGCACTGGACCAGGCTGGTGTACTCGACGTTGGCCACGCTGATCTTGCGGGTCCGGCTGTAGTAGTTGGGATTCTGGAAGGGGCCGCCGCGGATGCCGGCCACGGGGTCGAAGATGGTCCCGTAGGACTTGTCCCGGGTCAGGTCCATGACGTCCTGGACCGAGAGCTTCTTGTCGGGCTTGACGGAGAAGGGCAGGTCCATGTTCTCGGTCGCCGGGTTCAGCTTGAGGGAGGGGGCGCAGACGTCCAGGAAGCGCCACAGCCGGCTGCGGCCGCCGTTGCTGCTGAGGGCCGAGCCCTGGGCGGGCGAGTAGGCCCGCTTCCAGCTGAAGGGCTTGCCGGAAGCCGGGTCGTAGAGCTTGTTATCGACGGCGCAGGAGACGACGTTGGAGGAGGCCATGAAATTGTCCTTGTCCTCCAGGTTGATCTCGCCGATGCGGGACTCGTTGGGGCAGACGCTGACGTGGTCGTCGGGCACCCGCTGGGCGCACCAGACCGCGCCGGGCTTGCCGCTCTCGGGCGTCCACAGCGGGCCGACCGGCATGATCTCGAAGATCCAGACTTCGTTGGGGTCGGACACGGCGAACATCTCGCCGTCGTCGTTGAAGCCGTAGCCGTACTTCGTGGCCAGGTCGCCCATGATCTGGATGCACTCGCGGGCCGTCTTGCTCCGCTCCATGCCCAGCAGGGACAGCATGGTCAGGTCGATCTTGGCGGCCGGGGTGTTGTTGACCAGCTTGCGGACTGTGCCCAGGGTCGACTCGGAGATGGCCACGTTGTTCTCGTTCATGTAGCCGAACATGCCGTGGTGGTAGGCGTAGGTGTGGGCCGCTTCGGGAATCGAGAAGCCCGTGGCGCCCTTGACCGTGGCCAGGGGCCACTTGGTGCCCTCGGCCCAGGTGATGTACTGGTTGATGTGCCAGATGGGGCGCATCTCGCCGGGCTTGTGGTCCTTGGCGGGCACGTGCCCCCAGGTCCAGTCGCAAACGCCGCAGTCGCAGGTATGGGTCGTCATCGTCGACCCGTCGGTCGAGGCGCCCTTGCCCACCAGGATGACCGTGCAGGACTCGCGGTCGGGGGTCAGGGTCAGGTCCGGGGCCTCGGTCCGGGCCGGGCCGACGAAGGCGAAGGCGCCGGCCAGCAGGCCGACGGCCAGGGCGGCCGCGGCCGCCCAGCTCTTCGAGTGTCTCATCGTGCGTCTCCTTTATTGATTTGCCAGCGCGGTATCGACGACGCGGACGGCCTTGTTCCAGGTCGTGCCGCCGACGGACGTCCGTCCCCGGGTCCGCTTGGCGGCGTCGTAGACGGACAGGTGGTTATACTTGACCAGCAAGGCGTCGCCCAGGTCCCACCAGGCGGCCACGACCTTGGCGGCGTTCTCGTTGGTGAACCGGGTGACCAGCTTGACGGCCTCGGCCGGCGACTTGGCGAAGAGGGCCTGGGCCTGCTTGTCGATGTCGGGAATCCGGGTCAGGGCTCCGGCCTCCCATTCCAGCTGGGCCTTTTGGACGTCCTTGATGGCCTCGGAGTAGAGGGCCTGGACGTGGAAGTCGACGTAGTCGAAGGCCCAGCGGGCCGAGGCCCGGTTGAGCTCGAAATGGTCGCCGACGCTGAACGAGGCGGGGAGGGACGTCGTCCCGGCGTAGAGGGGGATGTAGCAGGACGTGTCCTGGACGCCGAAGGCCAGCCAGGTGATGCCGCCGACCGGGTCGGGCAGCCACGACCGGCACTGGGTCACGCTGGTGTACTCGACGTTGGCCACGCTGATCTTGCGGGTCCGGGCGTAGTAGTTGGGGTTCTGGAAGGGGCCGCCGCGGATGCCGGCCACGGGATCGAAGGGCGTGCCGTAGGACTTGTCCCGGGTCAGGGCCATGACGTCCTGGACCGACAGCTTCTTGTCCGGCTTGACGGAGAAGGGGAAGTCCATGTTCTCGAGCGTGGTCGGGAAATTCTTGGACGGGGCTACGGCCGAGAAGAACCGCCACATCCGCTGGCGGGCGCCTCCCGAGCTGGCGGCGCTGCCCGCCCCCGGGGAATAGGCCCGCTTCCAGTTGAAGGGCTGGCCGGAGGCGGGGTCGTAGAGCTTCTGCTCGACGGCCAGGGAGACGGCGTTGGCGGAGGCCAGGAAATGGTCCTTATCCTCCAGGTCGATCTCGCCGATGCGCGACTCGTTGGGGCAGACGCTGACCTCGTCGTCGGGCAGCCGCTGGGCGCACCAGACGGCGCCCGGCTTGCCGCTCTCCGGCGTCCACAGCGGTCCGACCGGGAAGATCTCGAAGATCCAGACTTCCTGGGGGTCGGCCACGGCCAGCATCTCGCCGCCGTCGACGAAGCCGTAGCCGTACTTCTCGGCCAGGCCGCCCATGAGCCGGATGGCCTCGCGGGCCGTCTTGCAGCGCTCCATGGCCAGCAGGGTCAGCATGGTGATGTTGGTCTTGGCGCTCTGGGTCGGATTGCTCAGCTTGCGGACGTTGCCGATGGTCGACTCGCCCATGGCCAGCTGCTGGTCGTTCATGTAGCCGAAGACCCCGTGCATGTAGCCGTAGGTGTGGGGGACTTCGGGGATCTCGACGCCGTTGAAGTCCTTCTTGACCAGGTCCCACTTGAGGCCCTCGCTGGGCGGCCAGGTCCTCATCTGGGAGATGGTGTAGAGCGGCCGGGTCGAGCCGGGCTTGTGGTCGGCGGCCGGGACCTTGCGCCAGGTCCAGTCGCAGGTGCCGCAGTCGGCGGTGTGGGTGGTCATGGTCGAGCCGTCCGCGGAGGCGTCCTTGCCGACCAGGATGACGGTGCAGGCCTCGCTCTGAAAGTCGAGGTCCGGGGCTTCGGCGGCGGACGGCCGCGGCGGCAGGAGGAGGAAGACGGCCGCGGCGGCCAAAAGGGCCAGGCCGGCGGCGGCGGCGAAGGGGAGACGATGCGGTCGCTTCATACGGTGGCTCCTTAGGCTCGGGGCGGTATCACTCGTAGCGGACCTTGGCCGGATCGGCCTTGGCAGGGTCGTGGTAGTACTTGCCGACGCCGTCGCGGACGATGTCGGCGTACTTGGGCGCGCCGCTCAGGCGGATGGCCCGCTCGGCGTTCTTCTTGCTGAACTGGCGGAGGATCTCCAGGGCCGTGCTCATGTGCTGGCCGACCCGGTTGGCGATGGGCCAGCCCTTCTCGTCGTAGGGCACGAAGAGCTTCTTCTTCTTGGCCAGGCTCAGGAGGAAGGGGTCTTTTCCATCCAGCAGCAGCTGGACCGTCTTGGGCCCGGTCGGCTGGTCGAGGAAGGGGATGGGCGCCTCCAGCAGGAAGGGCATGGCCTCGGAGAAGTCGCCGATCTCCCGGTGGGACAGGCCGCGGAAGTTCTGCGGCGACGGCTCGACGTGGCTGTCGAAGCCCTCCATGGCCTTGACCATCATGGTGGCCAGGGTGGCGATCTTGGCCGACTTTTGGGGCGCCACGACGCAGTTGGTCACGGGGAACATGGTCTCGGCGCCGTGGAAGTCGAAGGCCACGTCGACCTTCTCCCGCCGGATCAGCTCCATGGCCGCGTAGGTGACCCGCTCCATGATCGGGCCGTTCGGCCGGCCCGGCCAGGTCCGGTTGGTGTTGCGCAGGTCGAGGTAGGACAGCAGCTGCCTGTCGGGGTAGTGGATGTAGACGTCGGGGTCGGGCCAGGACTCCAGCGGCGAGGCGTCGCGGGTGCCCATGCGGAAGCGGACTTGGCCCCAATCCGTCGGGATGTCGAAGTAGAGCGGGTAGCCGTCGCCGGCCTTGGTGTTGCGGCCGGCCGAGACGTTGATCGTGGGGATGATGTAGAGGGTGCCTTTCTCCACGACGGCGTTCTCGATCAGGATCATCAAGGCCAGCAGGCCGGCCGGCTCGTTGGCGTGGGTGTTGGCCATCAGGACGGCCTTGCCGCCGGGCTCGGCGCCCTCCATGACGAAGACGTCGGGGTCGACGAGCTTGCCTTTCAGCGACGGCGACCAGTCCGACAGCTTGACGACCTTGGTCACGCCGGGGCCGGCAACGATAGGCAGGCCGTAGCGGCGGTGCTTGAGGAGGGGCAGCCCGCCGGACACGGCCAGGGCAGCGGCCAGGACGGCCAAGACGATCTTGACGCGGGCGGGATGGGCCAGGGGCTTGCTCTCGGCGGCGCTCATTTGACCCTCAGCAGGCGGAGAACGAGCGGGATCAGGACGAGCAGCCCCAGGATGAGGTTGTTAGGGCTTCTCTTCTCGCGCAGGAAGTTCCAGCCGAGCAGCAGGACGAGCCCGGCGGTGATGATGTAGTAGAGGACCATGATGATGTTCATGAGGGGAGCCTCACATGCTCCATCGGACCAGGAAGGCCAGCTTGGCGCTGTAGACGACCATCAGGATGCCGGTGACGGTGATGACCAGCCAGGGCAGCCAGGTCTGCTTGAGGAAGGACCCATAGGTCCCCTTGTACTCCGAGACCATGACGCTGAGGCGCCCGATCAAGGCCGTCGGCGGCAGGCCGTCGCCGAGAGGCCAAAGGATGCTCAATCCGGCGATAGCCACCGTGGCGTGCAGGCCGATGGAGTCGAAGAACCAGATCAGGGGGATGCCCAGGATGGCCGCCGCGCCGTAGGTCAGCACGCCCTCCGAGAAGGGGATGATGACGGCCAGGCCGATGAACAGCAGGACCAGCGGGATGCTGATGACGGCGTAGGAGATCATGCCCCGCACCCCGGTCGCGGTCATGATCTGCTGCAGCATGCCGACGACGATCATGGTCGCCAGCAGGGGCAGCAGGCGCTGCATCGTCTCGCGGGCCAGCCGCAGGACGTCCAGCCTCTTGGGGCTGACCAGCCAGGCCGTCAGGGCGGCGGCGGTAAACTCCAGCGGCAGGCCGAAGATGGGCGTCGCGAAAGGCCAGGTGCGGTTGGCCACGACCATGCCGAAGAACACCAGGAAGGGCAGCAGCACCCGCCAACCCTTCATCCCGGCCGGCACCGGGGGCAGGGCGGCCAGGGCGGCGGCTTTGTCCATCCCGCCCTCCTTCTTCAAGCCCAGAAAGAGGACCGTGAATGTGCCCAGGATGAGGACGGGGATGCCCAGGGTGTAGGTGAAGCCGACGTAGGGGATGGCCGTCCCGGCGCAGAGGATCATGGCCCAGATGTTGACCGGCGGCGCGGCCGCGGCCAGTCCGGCCACGATGAACAGGATGGCCGCCACCTTGCGGTCGGGGATGCCCAGGGCCTTGAGGGCCAGGGCGACCGGGGCCCCGACGACCAGGATCGAGACGCTGCCGGCTCCGGTCAAGGCGCCCGGGATGAGGATGATGATCATCAGCACAAGCAAGGCCAGTACCCGGACGTTGTAGAACAGCCTGACCGTGCCGCGGACGACGTAGTTGACCCCGCCGGACTCGTTGACCAGGGCCATGAAGATGGTGGCCGTGGAGAAGACGAGCATGACGTCGAGGTAGGGGAACATGCCCTCGACGAGATGGCGGGGGAGCTCGGCGATCGGCGGCGTCTTGAGGAAGGCGCCGCCCAGCCCGCCGACGACGGCGGCGGCCAGGATGCTGAGCTCGACCGAGAGCTTCTTGAAGGAGGCGACGGCGTAAGCCGCCACCATGAGGAGGAGCAGGACGCCGATTTGAAGGGTCATGTTGACTCCAAGCCGGCATTGTATGCCCGCCGTCAAGAGCCGGTCAAGGCCTCGGACGGCCGCCCTCGGCGCGGACGCGCAATTGAACGAGCCGCGCGACTCGTCTATGATGAGCGCGACTCCCATGATTGGACCCTCGCGCGCCTCTCGAAGCTCGCCTCTCGCGGCGGCCGTCCTGGCCGGGCTGGCTCTCGTGGCGGCCGCGGCATGCCGCCGGCCCGAGAGCTTCGCCGGCCGCGGCGGGCTGTCCTTCGACGACAAGGTCCGCTACGCCGTTTGGGGCCGCCTGGCGACCGTGGAGGATCCGCCGCTGGTCTGCGCCTCGGGCGAGACCCTTCTGGCCTCCGTCGCGGTCAAGGACTTCTACGAGGCTCGCTATTTCCGCCCGGCCTGGAGCCGGGACGGCTCGCTGGTCCAGGCGGCCGACGAGCTGCGGGAGGCTATCCGCCAAGCGGACCGCGACGGCCTGCGGCCCGGCGATTATCATCAGCGCGCCCTGGAGAGGCTGGAGATCCGGCGCGAGCCGGTTCTGGCGGCCGAGGCCGAGCTCCTCCTGACGGACGCCTACTTTCTCTTCGCCTCCCACCTGGCCGGCGGCAAGGTCGATCAGGACGCCCGCCGGGCGCGCTGGGACGGCCGCTCTCCCGAGGACGATCTGGCTTCGGCCTTGGAGCGGGCTTTGGCCGGCGGGAGCTTGCGGCGGGAGCTGGACCATCTGCTTCCCGGCCACGAGTATTACGCCGCCTTGCGGCGCGACCTGGCCCGCTACCGCGACCTGGCCCGGAGCGGCTGGCCCGGGATCCCCGACGGCCCGGTTGTGGGGGCCGGCGATTCCGACGTCCGCATCCCCGCTCTCCGACGCCGGCTGGCGGCGGAGGGCTTGGCCCCCCGAGGGAGGCCCGTGCGCGCCGAGCTGTTCGACGCTCCCTTGGCCGCCGCGCTCTGCGGCTTCCAACAGAGGCACAGCCTGCCGCAGACGGGCCGGCTCGACCCGGCCACCCGGGCCGCCCTCGATGTCCCGGCCGCGGAGCGGGCCCGCCAGATCGCCCTCAACCTGGAGCGCTGGCGGTGGCTGCCGTCCGATCTCGGGCCCCGCCACGTCATGGTCGACGTCTCCAACTTCGAGCTCTTCGTCATGGACGAGGGCCGCGAGGTCCTGCGGATGAAGATCGTGGCCGGGACCCAGGTCTGGCCGACCCCCTGCTTCTCCAGCCGCATGACCGACATCGTGGTCAATCCCTCCTGGAACGCGCCGCCGCGGGTCGTGGTCCGGGAGCTGGTCGGCTACATCCGCAAGGATCCCAACTACCTCAAGTCCAACGGCATGTACCTCTTTCAAGAGCAGGGCGGCGTCGAGGTCCTGGTCGATCCCGGCTCGCTCGACTTGGCCGGGGTGACGGACCAGAGCCTGGACTTCCGGCTGGTCCAGATGCCCGGCCCGCTCAACGTCCTCGGCCGGCTCAAGTTCAGCCACCCCAACCGCTACGACATCTACCTGCACGACACGCCCTACCGCTCCGACTTCGGGCAGGCCATCCGGACCTTCAGCCACGGCTGCATGCGGGTCGAGCGCCCGCTCGAGTTCGCCGCCTACCTGCTGGGCGGCGAGCCGCGATGGACGCCCGCCGCCATCCAGGACCTGATCGACCGGGGCGAGGAGATGACCGTCTTCGTCCCGCGCCGGATCCTGGTCCACGCCTTCTCCGGCACGGCCTGGCCGCTTCGCGACGGGACGGTCCACTTCCGGCCCGACATCTACGCCGCCGACGGCTGGCTGGGGGCCGCCCTGGCCTCGGCCCCGCCCTCGGCGCCGACCCGCATCGTCCGCGCGTTCGAAGACTAGAAGACAATCCGGGCCGGGATGCCGGCGGCCTTGAGGGCGGCGGCGATCACCCGACGGCGGTCTCGGAAGTACTCATCCCTCAGGGCGAAGCCGAAGCCGTGCCGCTCGGCGAAGTCCCGCACCTGGGGGACATAGTTCAGCCGGTCGACCAGGACGTCGTCCACCCGGCCCCTGAGCATCCCGACCAGGCGGGCATGGTCGCCGGGGATGATCGGCCCGATGAAGGCCGACGTCTTCACGCCCGCTTCGTGGAAGCGGGCCAGGGCCTCGACCCGCTCGGCCGGCGGGGACGCGCCCGGCTCGAACAGCCGGGCCGTCGTCTCGTCGTCGGTGGTGACGGAGATCGTCACGTCCAAGCCCGGGATCGAGCGGATGAGGTCGAAGTCGCGCAGGATGCGGGCCGACTTGGTCTGCAGGGTGATCAGCCGGCCCGTCTCGCGCAGGACTTCCAGGCAGGCCCGGGTCAGCCCGAAGCGCTCCTCGGCCGGCTGGTAGGGGTCGCAGACCGAGGCGATCCAGATCCGGCCGGGCTTGGCCCGGACGATCTGCCGGGCCAGCAGCTCCGGGGCGTTGACCTTGGCATCGACGAAGGCTCCCCACGGCTCGCGGTGGCCCGAATATCGCGGGATGAACATCGCGGCGTAGCAGTAGCGGCAGGCCACCCCGCAGCCGGTGTAGGGATTGACGCAGAAGTCGTAGATCTTGGAGGCGTTGAGGATCGACTTGGCCCGGACCTCGCGGAGGATCATGGGACCCTATTATAGGCCGCCTTTTCCGGGATCGAGAGGCGGGCTTGAAAATTCGCCGTCTCGCCGATAGGCTAGGGGGGATGATTCCCGCCCCGCGAGGAGAGCCCATGGACGATCGCATGGCTTGGTGGACCGAGGCCCGCTTCGGCCTGTTCATCCACTGGGGGCTCTACGCCCTGCCCGCCCGCCACGAGTGGGTCAGGAGCCGCGAGGCGATGACCGAGGCGGACTACAGGCGCTACTTCGAGCGGTTCGACCCCGACCTCTATAATCCCAAGGAGTGGGCCCGCGCGGCCAGGGCGGCCGGGATGAAGTACGTCGTGGTCACGGCCAAGCACCATGACGGCTTCTGCCTGTTCGACTCGAGGCATACGGACTATAAAGCCCCGGCCTCGCCGGCCGGGCGGGACCTTCTCGCCCCCCTGCTCGAAGCCTTGCGGGCCGAGGGCCTCAGGGTCGGGCTCTATTACTCCCTTCTCGACTGGCGCCATCCCGAGTATCCGGTGGACCGCCATCATCCGCAGGCGGCCGACGCCGCCTACCGCGAGGCGGCCAAGGATCGCGATGTCCGGAGATACGCCGCCTACATGCGGGACCAGGTCCGGGAGCTCCTGACCGGCTACGGCCGAATCGACTACGTGTTCCTGGACTTTTCCTTCCCCGGACCGGACGGCAAGGGCCGGGACGACTGGGAGTCGGAGAAGCTCCTGGCCCTGATCCGGGAGCTGCAGCCGGACATCCTGGTCAACGACCGCCTCGACCTGCTGGACGTCCCGGGGGGCTGGGACTTCCGCACCCCGGAGCAATTCATGCCCCGGGAATGGGTCACCGTGAGCGGGCGGCGGGCGCCCTGGGAGACCTGCCAGACGTTCTCCGGCAGCTGGGGCTACCATCGCGATGAGGCGACCTGGAAGAGCGTCCGCCAGCTCCTGGTCCTGCTCATCGAGGTCGTCTCCAAGGGCGGCAACCTCCTGCTCAACGTCGGACCGACGGGGCGCGGCTTGTTCGATGACCGGGCTCGGGAGCGGCTGGAGGGGATCGGGCGCTGGATGCGCCTGCACGACCGCTCCATCACCGGCTGCACCGCGGCGCCGGACGGGTGGCCCCGGCCCGAGAGAGCCCTGATGACCTTCAACCCGGCGGCCGGGAGGCTCTACATCCACCTCCTGGAATGGCCGCTGGGCCTGTTGGCCCTGGACGGGCTGGGCGGCAAGATCCGCTACGCCCAGCTCCTTCACGACGCCTCGGAGGTCCCGTTCAAGGACGCCGCGAATCCGCGCGATCTCGGCTACATGGGATTCCTGCCCGGCGACCGCAAGGACGACGACGGCGGGGCGGCCGTCTTGCGCCTGCCGGCGGTCAAGCCGGACGTCGAGGTGCCCGTCGTCGAGATCGTCCTGAAGTGAGACCGGGGCCGGCCGCCGAAGAGACGCGGGAGATCAAGATGCGAAGACGACGCACAAGCTCGGAAAGGAAGGGCCTTGGTCCGGCCGCGGGGCTCGTCCTGTTCCTCGCGGCATTCGCCCTGGCCGCTTTTTCCGGCGGGAGCGAGTCCCGTCCGGCCGATTCATGGGCCGCTGCGACAGTCAAGGTCACGGACTTCGGCGTCCAACCGGACAGCCGCGAGAACGCCGTCCCGGCCGTGATCAAGGCTTTGCAGGCCTGCCGCAAGGTCGATCGTCCGGTCCTCGTCTTTCCGCGCGGCCGCTACGACTTTTGGCCCGTGCCGGAGCTGCAGAGGGAGTATTTCGAGTCCAACACCACGGACGTCAACCCCAAGCGCCTGGCCGTCTTCATCGAAGGCTTCTCCGATTTGACCGTGGACGGCGACGGCTCCGAGCTCGTCTTCCACGACCGCATCCAGCCCTTCACCGTCGACGGCTCGTCCGGAGTGACGATCCGGGGCCTGAGCATCGATTGGGACGTCCCTCTCGGCGCCGAGGCCGTGGTCGAGGCGGCGACGGAGGATTTCGTCGACCTGCGCTTGGAGCCGGCCCAGTACCCCTACCTCATCGAGGACGGCAAGCTGGTCTTCGCCGGCGAGGGCTGGAAGAACCCCTGGTGGGGGACCATGGAGTTCGACGGCGCCACGCTGCGGGTCGCGCCCGGCACGGGGGATGCCGGGTGCCTGGGCCGGGGCTGGCAGGGCTACCGGGCCGAGGAGCTGGAGAAGGGCCTGGTCCGCCTGAACCACCGCTTCGAGCGCCGCCCCAAGCCCGGCGCCGTCCTGGTTCTCCGCCACGGCGAGCGCGACCATGCCGGCATCTTCCTCTGCGACAGCCGCGACGTGACCGTGGAGGACGTCGACCTCCATCACTGCGCCGGCCTGGGCCTGCTGGCCCAGTTCTGCGAGAACGTCACCCTGCGGGACTACAACGCCGTCCCCTCGCCGGCCCGCAAGGTCCTCTCCGGCCACGACGACGGGGCCCACTTCTCCAACTGCCGCGGCCTGGTCCGCGTCGAGGCGTGCCGCTTCCACGGCCTTATGGATGACCCCATCAACGTCCACGGCACCAGCGTCCGGATCCTGGCCCGGCCGGCCGCCGACCGGCTTCTGGCCCGCTTCATGCACGACCAGTCCACCGGGATGCGCTGGGGCCGTCCCGGCGACAGGATCGGCTTCATCGAGAACGAATCCCTGGGCGCCGTCGGGGAGGGGGTGTGCGCCGCCTGGACGAAGCGCGACCGCGACACCTTCGAGATCCGCTTTCAGGCCCCCGTCCCGCCCGGGATCGAGCCGGGCGACGCCCTGGAGAATCTGACCTGGGCCCCCGACGTCGAGATCCGCGACTGCCGCTTCGAGTCCAATCGGGCCCGCGGCGTGCTGATCTCGACGCCCGGCCGGGTTCTGATCGAGTCCAACCGCTTCGAGTCCAGCGGCTCGGCCATCCTCATCGCCGGCGACGCGAACCAGTGGTACGAGTCGGGCGCCGTGCGGGACGTGACCATCCGCCGCAACTCCTTCGGCCCGCCCTGCCTGACCTCGATGTACCAGTTCTGCGAGGGCATCATCAGCGTCTTCCCGGAGATCCCCAAGCCCGATCCGGCCCGCCCCTTCCACCGCGGCATCCGCATCGAGGATAACGAGCTCTTCCCCTTCGACTATCCCATCCTCTACGCCAAGTCGGTCGACGGGCTGACCTTCTCCGGCAACCGCATCGTCCGCAGCCGGGCCTTCGCTCCGTTCCACGCCCGGAAGGCGGGCCTGACCTTCGAGAACTGCCGAGGCGTCAAGGTCGAGGGCAACAGGCTGGAGGGCGACGTCCTCGGCCGGACGATCGCCCTGGTCCAGACCCCGGACTCCGAGCTGACGGTCGCCCCCGGCCAGGGCTGGGCCCGGTAGCTCGGACAGATTCCGGCTAAGGGCCCGACGGGGCGGGGACGATGCCCGGACCGCTTCTCGGCGAGCCGGGGAAGAGCCGGCTCAGATCCGCTGCCAGTCGGGCTTGTGGTCGAAGACCCAGCGATAGTACTCGGACCTCTTGAGGCCGGCGGCGGCCTCCTCGTCGATCAGGACGATCGCCCGCGGGTGCATCTGGAGGATGGAGGCCGGGACCATGGCCGTGACCGGCCCCTCGGCCAGGGCGGCTACCGCGGCGGCCTTCCTCTTGCCGAAGGCCAGCAGCAGGCAGGCCCGCGTCTCCATGATCGTGCCGACTCCCATGGTGATGACATGGAAAGGGACCTTGTCCGGATCGCCGAAGTCGGCCGCGTTGTCCCGGCGGGTCCGGTCGGTCAGGGTCTTGATACGGGTCCGCGAGGCCAGAGACGAGGTCGGCTCGTTGAAGCCGATATGGCCGTCGGAGCCGAGGCCCAGGACTTGCAGATCGATCCCGCCGCAGGCCCGGATGGCGTCTTCGTAGTCGCGGCAGGTCCTCTCCACGTCGGGGGCCATGCCGTCGGGGATATGGATGGAGGCGGCCGGGACGTTGATCCCGTCAAAGAGGTGGCGCTTCATGAAGGCGTGGTAGGAAGCCGGGTGCTCCGGCTCCAGGCCGATGAACTCGTCCAGGTTGAAGGTCCGAACCCGGCTGAAGTCGAGCCCGTCCCGGCGGCGCGTCTCGATGAGGCCGGCGTAGAGGGGGATGGGCGAGCTGCCCGTGGCCAGGCCGAGGACGGCGTCGGGCTTTCTCCGGACGAGGCCGGCGACCAGGCGGGCGCCCAGGGCGCAGGCCTTTTCGCGATCCGGCTGGATGATGATTTCCATGTCTCTCTCCTTGCCCCCTTACGGCTCGTCCGGAAGGAGCCGGGCCGTCCGTCCGTCACGCACGGCGCTTGAGGCCCCGGTCTCCTTCAGGACCGGCAGGCTGGCCGCCGCCACGGCCTGGCCGATCCGGCGGCTCTTCTCGTCCAGGACGTGGATGGTGACGCGCTCGGCGGTCTCGGGAAAGTCCTCGGCCAGGACATGGGCGGCCTGGCGGACGATGATGTCGCCGCCGCGGCCGGTCAAAACCCGGCCCAGCACCAGGACGTGCCGAAAGTCGTAGAAGAGCTCGTACCAGGGCAGAGTGTAGCCCAGGTAGACGCCGATGGTCTCGAAGAGGCGGGCGGCCCGCTCGTCGCCCCGGGCCATCAGATCCTGCACTTTGACCAGGCGCTCCGGCAGGCCCATCCCGGCCGGAAGCTCGATGCCCACGGCCGGCGCCAAGCGAGCCGTCGCTTGCTGGGAGTAGTAATTGGCTCCCACGCCGCGGTCGCCGGACCATTCGTCGGCCGGGGCGTCGGGGCGGATGTCGACCGGGGCGAAGGCCAGCTCGTCCAGCCAGCCGGGCAGCGTCCCGGCCGCGTCGATGAATCCCGCCGCCTGGCTGGAGCCCATGGCGAGGCCCAGCACCGCCGGCTGGCCCAGGGACAGCCGGGCGGCCAAGGCGGTCACCTCGCCGTCGTTGACGACCTCCAGCGGCACGCCCCACTCCCGCCGGAGGCGGAGGAACATCGGCTGGACCTCCCGCTCGAAGACGTCGGGCGGCACGCCGCGGAAGAGCGAGGCGCTGCGGACCTGGTTATCGATGTAGATGCCGGCGGCGCTGCCGCCGATGGCGTCCACTCGCGGTAGGCGGGAGGCCGCGGCCTTCAGGCCCTCCTGAAGGCGGGCGTAGTGGTAGGCGGGATCGGGCTGGGTCTGGGGCTGCCAGGGGATCTCGGCCGTGAAGACGGTCTCCCCGTCGCGGACCGCGGCCAGCTTGAAGTCGCTGGCGCCGAGGTCGAAGCCGAGCCGGCAGCCGTCCCAGTGCCCGCCCAGGGCTTGGGCCCGCTCGCCGCCGTCCGGACAGGACGCCTCGTCCACGAGATCGACGGCGAAATCCCGGCCGTAGACGCGGGACATCAGCGCCGCGTCGAATCCCCGGACGCCGGAGGGGGCGTAAGCCTCGCGGATCGGGAGGCCGATCTCCGGCGGGGCCTGCAGCAAAATCCGCCAGCCGCCGCGCGACCAGAGCAGGAACTTGACGATCCGCTCGACCAGCCGCAGGGTGGCCGGGGCCGTCTCGGGGCGAGGCGGGAGGATGGAGGCCGAAAAGCAGGAGCGCAGGCCGCCCTCCCGCTCGACGGCGATCCGAATCGGGATGCCGCCGCCGGCCGCGGCGACGGCCGCGGCGTAGCGGCGCCAGGCCAGGATGGGCGGACGGAAGCCGGGATCGCCGGGCGGCAGGATGCGCGGGGCGCTTGCGAGGAGGATCGGCAGGGCGTCGGACACGTTGAGCTCCGGAAGGATGCGTCGATGACGAGGGGCGATTATAGCACGCCGCGGCGGGACGGGCTATCACGACCAAGAATACCGATAGGAATTCTTAGCCAAGCGGTGTAGACTACGGGCCGACTTCGCATCCCCCCGCCGGAGGAAAGGCCATGCCCAAGGGAAAGGAAGCCCGCAGCGCCGACGCCGTCCAGAGATCCTGGACCGAAGAGCTCAAGGACAAGGACCGGACCCTGGCCCTCTTCTATGCCGACTGGTGCCCCTTCTCCCGGCGCTTCCTGCCCCACTTCGAGGCCTATGCCGCGGCCCACCCCGGGACGTGCCGGATCGTCGAGCTCGGGGCCGATCCGGAAGCCTGCGAGGCCTTCGACATAGACGTCTACCCGACGGTTCTGGAGTTCCGCAACGGCCGCCTCGAGAAGCGGCTGGACGGCATCCCCGGCTTCGGCCTGACCCGGGAGCAGCTGGAGAGCTTCTGCTCTAAAGCTCCTTGATCCAGACGTTCCGGAAGTACGGCGGCGACTGGCTGTCGTGGTTCTGGAGGCCGATGTATCCGGCCGGGGCGAGGTCCTTGACCTTGCCGCCCGGCTTGGCCTGCCAATCCATGACCAGCTTCCCGTTGAGCTCGATCTTGAGACGCCCGCCCCGGAGCTCGATCTTGTAGTGGTTCCACTCGCCGGTCGGGAGCGAGGCGTTCATCTTGGGCGCCTCGATGTCGTAGGCGGCCCCGGTGTGGTGGATGCCGGTCGAGGTGTCGTCGATCTGGATCTCGATGGCGTGGTAGATATACTCGTCGCTGACCGGTACTTCGGGGATGCGCAGGAAGATGCCGGAGTTGGTGGTCGGGGTGGAGCACTTGAAGTCGCACTCCAGGATGAAGTCCTTGTAGGCCTTGCCGAACCAGAGCAGGCCCATGCCGCCCTGGCCCTTGAGAACGCCGGTCTTGGGATCGATCTCGAAGTAGCCGGGGCCGTAGTGGTTCCAGCCGTGCTTCTCGTAGCGCCCGCCGCTCTTGCGCAGGATCTGGGTGTAGCCGTCGTAGTAGGTGATGCTCTTGACGTACTCGATGCTCTTGCGGAAGGCCGGCATCGGGTCGCCCACCTCGGACTCGTTCTCGTACTCCATGGTCAGGTAGCCGTCGTAGTCCTGCAGGGTCAGCTCGGCCAGCAGGTCGCGGATCATGCCCTTGCCGGAGCCCCAGGCCACGTCGTCAGTGCCCTTGGCCGTGCCGAAATCGCTGCGGTCTTTCAGGTGCACGTCCAGGATGCGGCCCTGGAGGAGCTTGAAGGCCTCGCGCGGATCGTTCATGCCGCGCATCCAGTGGCCGCTGTCGGCGCAGGAGCCGATGCGGGGGTCCTTGCCGTCGACGTGGGAGAAGACCGTCTCGGGCAGATTGTACTTGGACGGGGCGGGGTGGTTGTGGATGGCGATCTGGATGTTGTATTCCTTGACCAGCTTCTCCAGAAGGGTGAAGTCGTCGTCGGCCGGCTCGCAGACGATCGTCCGGATGCCCATCTTGCGGGCGAAGTCGAAGACCTTGCGCATGCTCTCCTCGGTCTTGCCGATGTCGACGACGCCGTAGCCGTAGAGGGTGACGCCGGCCGCCTGGAGCCATTCCTTGACCTTGGCGACCTGCTCGTCGGTCATGTTCTGATCGAACTTGGCCCCGGGGAATTCGGCCGCGAGCGCCTGGCCCGGGAAGGCTTCGACGGCCGCCACGCCCAGCTCCTTGAGCTTGAGCAGGGTCTCGGCGAAGGTGAACTTGCGGAAGGTCCAGGCCTCCGAGGCGAAGGGGAAGGGCTTGATCCGGACCGCGGCGTAATCGGTCTCGGCCACGGCTTTCTGCAGCTCCGGAGAGATGTGGCGGATCGGGGCGGCGGCCGCCTGCGGGGCCGCCGGGCCGGGGAGGGCGAAAAGAGACAGGACGAGGGCCAGGCCCCCGAGGACGGTCGCGGTCTTCTTCATGGCGTTGGCTCCTTGTTTCAGCGCTTGGGATTCCAGGTCCCTCGGGCCACGGCCGGGACGAAGCCGTCCAGACCGCGCGGCCGGAAGGGGACGGTCTTGCCGGTCTCGGCGCTCATGTAGGCGGCCATCAGCAGCTCGGTCACGGCGACGCCGTCCGAGAAATTCTCATCGGGCCGGACGCCCTTGAGGAAGGACTGGACCATGTGGCGGTTCTCGTCGACGTAGCCGTACTCGCCGGCCTCGTCGGAGACGACGGGCATCAGGCCGATCTCGGCGTTCTGCTTCTCGACCAGGTCCTCGCCGGCCTTGCCCCTGACCTCGCGGCTGAAGAAGACCTTCAGCCCGGCGTCGAGGCTGTTGATCTGGAGGGCGTATTCGGGCCCCAGCAGCTCCATGCTCAGCCGCAGCCCGGCCCCGACGTAGCACCACGAGGTGGACGTCTCGACGACCAGGGTCTTGCCCTCGGCGTTCTTGAACTCGACCAGGGAGCGGGCGAAGTCCTCGGACGGCCGCTTGAGGTAGTCGGTCTTGCCGCCGCTGGCCTTGGCCAGCTTGGCGGCGTACTTGGGCTCCTGCCACTTGAGGCAGTTGGCGTAGGCGGTGACGCTGACCGGGGTCAGGACGTCGCGCGGGGCGCCGGGCGGAGTCAGCATGAAGCGGGCCTCCTCGACCGAGTGGCACATCATGTCGTTGAGAACGCCGCCGCCCTGGAGGGTGCCTTCCCAGAACCAGGGCATGTGGGGGCCGCTGTGCTCCTCGGCCGCCCGGGCCAGGTAGGGCGGGCCGGAGAGGGCCGCGCCGCGGGCCCAGATGATGGACTTGCCGCGGGTGACGGGCGGGGAGAAGACCTGGTTCTCCAGGTAGCCGTCCAGGAGCCCCGCCTTCCGGACCAGGGCCAGCATGGCCTTGGCCTCCTTGACGTTGCGGCCGAGGGGCTTCTCGCAGGTCACGCCGGTCAGCTCGGCCTTGCCGCCGACGACGGCCGCCGCGATCTCCTCCATGACCGCGCCCCGGGTGTAGTTGGGGGCGCAGATCCAGAGGGCGTCGATGCGGGGATCGGCGGCCATGGCCGTGATGGAGGCGTAGGGCTTGGCCTCGCCGACGCCCAGGCTCCGGACCAGGGCGCAGGCCTCTTCGGCCCGCTTCCTGTCGGGGTCGAAGACGCCCCGGATGTCCGCGTCGCGCACCCCGGTCCAGGACCGGATGTGGAAGCGGGCGATGAAGCCGCCGCCGATGATGCCGACGCCGAGGGGTTTCGCGGGGTTCTTTCTCATGATGTCTCTTGAAGATCCTTTCTTGATATTCTCGAGGGGCCGAGCCGCCCTCAGGCGGCCGCCGGGACCTTCTTCTCGCGGAAGAAGAGGAGGAAGACGATCAGGCAGACCAGGGTCAGGGCCGTGGGCACCAGGAAGGTGTTGCGCCAGCCCGCCTTTAGGACTTCCAGCGAGGCCCCGGCCGCATCCTTCAGGAACAGGCCCTGGATCCAGCCGCAGAACAGGCTGCCGACGTAGTTGCCCAGTCCCAGGATGACCACGGAGATGAGCGCCTGGGCCGAGGCCCGGATGTCCTTGGGGGCGATGTTGTCGACGTAGATGTAGGCCGCGGTGAAGAAGAAGACGTAGCAGAAGCCGTGCAGGCCGAGCGAGGCGATGACCAGCCAGCTCGGCGTGCCGATGACGAAGATGATGTAGCGAATGGGCCAGGCCAGGATGCCCAGGGTCATGGTCCGGCGCATGCCGAACTTCTTCAAGGCCCAGGACAGCATGAAGGCCATGACGAAGATCTCGGCGAACTGGGCGATGGTCATGACGGCGCTGATGGACTTCTGGCTGACGCCCACTACCGGCGAGGTCAGGAAGGGCGAGGTCAGGACGTAGTAGAACTGCAGCTCCGTGGCGACCACGAAGGAGATGATGGCGAAGATGAGGAAGTTGCGGTCCTTGAACATCTTCAGGGCTTCCAGGAAGGCCCACGGCTTGGCCCCGGACTTCTGGGGCGGCGTGTGCGGCAGGCCGAAGGACATCAGGCCCATGATCAGGGAGAAGGCCCCGGCCAGGATGAGGACGTCGCCCTTCATGGCGATGCCGTCGGCCGACTTGGCCAGCATCCGCCAGCCGGTCAGGGCCAGGCCGGCCACGATCCAGCCGATCGTCCCCCAGACCCGGATGGCCCCGAACTCCTTCTCCGAGCTCTTGAGGTTGGCGAAGGCCACGGAGTTGGTCAGGACCAGGGTGGGGGCGTAGAGGAGGGAGTAGGCCAGCAGCAGCCACATCATCGGGCCGTAGGATGTGACCTGAGAGGCCAGGATGAGCAGCCCCCCGCCCAGCAGCTGGAGGACGGCGATGACCTTCTGGGCCGGGAACCAGCGGTCGGCGAACTGGCCCCCGATGAAGGGGGAGATGATGGTGGCCAGCGGCAGGAGGCTGAAGATGAAGCCGAGCTGCCAGCCGCTGAATCCGAGATTGTTCTGGAGATAGGCCGAGAGGACGGGAGCCCAGGCGCCCCAGATGGCATATTGCAGGAACATCATGGCGCCGAGGCGGATCTTGACGGACATGGCGGCCTCCTTGGGGGGGTGGCGATAGGAGCCAAAGTATTAAAAAGCGCGGGCTTTGTCAACGCGCAGCGGAACGCGCGGGATGAGAGGGAGCGGAGGCAACCGTTCTCCCCGCGTCGCCGTTGATCAGGGCGGGGACGCCCGGTTCTATGCTATAAATGGGTGCGATCCCCGCAAGGAGACAGCCGTGTCCCGAACCAGCTTCCGCGTTGCCGCCGCGCTTCTCGCCCTGCTTCCGGCCGTGTTCGCGGCGGGTTGGACGGAGAGGCGCGCGGTGGCGGGCCGGGAGAGGGGAGCGGCGGCGAGCGGGGCGGGGCAAAGCCGGCCGGCCGGGCCGGAGGCCTTGGCTCCGGTCTATCGGGAATGGCTCGACCTGACCTCCCTTATCATGACCGGCAAGGAGCGGGACGTCTTCCTGGCCCTGACCAATGACCGCGAGAGGGATGTCTTTATCGAGGCTTTCTGGCGCATCCGCGATCCGACGCCGGGCACGCCGGGAAACGAGTTCAAGGACGAGCACCTGCGCCGCTTCGCCGAGGCCGACCGACGCTACGGCCGCGGCGCCGCCCGGCCCGGCTGGAAGACCGACCGCGGCCGGATGCACATCATCCTCGGGCCGCCGGCCTCCATCGAGCCGATCGCCGGCTCGTCGGAGCTCGTCCCGACGGAGCTGTGGTCTTACTACGGCGACCCGGCCAAGGGACTGCCGGAGCACTTCGTCCTGGTCTTCTACCAGCGCGGCGGCGGCGGGGACTATCGGCTCTACGACCCGGTCCAGGACGGGCCGGGCCGCCTGCTGCTTCGCTCGGCCTCCCAGTTCGACGCGGCGGACTACCAGGCGATGTACGAGCGCATCTACGACCTCCAGCCCAGCCTGGCCCTGGTCAGCCTGTCGATCATCCCGGGCCAGATCCCTTACCGCTACCAGCCCTCGCTGGAGACGCAGGCCCAGATGGCCGCCATCGCGGAGTCGCCCCGGCGGGCCGTCAACGACACCTACGCCACCCATTTTCTCAGCTACCGCGGCGTCGTCAGCACGGAGTATCTGACCAACGTGCTGGAAGGCCCGACCGAGGCGGCGGTCCTCTTCGATCCGCGAAACGGCCTGCCCTATGTCCACTTCGCCCTGGCCCCGCGGCGGCTTTCGCTGGACTACTTCAAGGACAAGGACGAGTATTACTGCGACTTCCAGATCGACGTCAGCTTGAGGGTGGGCAACAAGGTCGTCCTGCAATACGCCAAGGATATCCCCATCCACCTGCCGGCGGACAAGCTGGGGGAGGCGGAGAGCAAGGGGGTCGTGCTGGAGGACGCGTTCCCGGTCATCGAGGGCGCCTCGAAGCTGACCGTGCTCTTCCGCAACACCGCGGGCAAGGAGTTCGCGGTCCTGGAGAAGGATCTCGATGTCCCCGTCGGGACGGCCCGCCTGGCGGGACCGGTCTTGGGCTACAAGTCCGCCGCCGGCCGGGCGGACGCCTTCCTGCCGTTCCAGGCGGGCGAGATCCGCCTCCATATCGATCCCAAGAGGACCTATGGCGCCGGGGACGAGATCCTGATTCTGGTCCAGGCCGTCGGGGTCGGCCAGGAGCTGTGGGCGGGCGGCTCGGTCAGGGCTTCGGTCCGCGGCCTGCGGCCGGAGGGTCCCGTCCGCAGGGAGTGGACCAGGCCCCTCAAGGATCAGGCGCGGCAGGCCGTCCAGAGCCTGGTCCTGTCCCTTCCCGCTTCCGAGCTGACGCCCGACTATTACGAGCTGAGCCTGGCCCTTGTCGACGGCTCCGGAGCCGAGAGGGACTCTAAGAAAGCGCAGCTCATCGTCACGGCCGACGGCGGCATCAGCCGGCCGGCAGCCTATGCCCGGACCTTGCCCCGGGCCGGCGAATTCCTGCATTTCTATGCCCTGGCCGGCCAATATGCCAAGGCCGGGGCCGGCGATCGGGCCGCCGCGTACTACGCCAAGGCCTACAGCCTCAATCCGACTTACGCCGCCGCGATTCCCGAATACGCCTCCTTCCTCGTCGACCGCGGCGAGAGCGAGCTGGCCCTGACGGTTATCGATCGCGTCAAGGATGAGGCTCCCCTGCGCTTGAGGTATTTCCACGTCCGGGGCCGGGCCCTGATGGCGCTCGGGCGGTTGGACGAAGCGGCCACGGCGCTGGAGTCGGGAAACCGGGTCTTCGACAGCGACACCGCCCTGCTCGGCGACCTGGGGCGCTGCTACGCCCGCCTGGGCCGGGTCCGGGAGGCGCTGACGGTCTTGAAGGCTTCCCTCAAGCTCGATCCGGCCCAGCCGGAGATTCAGGCGCTCGTCGGGGAATTGGCCAAGAAGTCGGACAAGCTGGGTAATCCATGGGGGAACGCCCCCACTTCGATCCCTCACCTGTAGACACTTTTGGAAACTCAAGTTGACGCTTAGCGTCTCCTTTTGTATTCGGGAGTTATGTATGGTGTCCCCCATCTGAACTCCGGGCGCGGGAATTTCGTATCTCAGAGACGAAGGAGAAAGCAGATGCCCGAACCGAACGAAGAGAACAAGGGTGCCCGCGGCCGGACCGAGGAGTTCAAGCTCAACGGCGGCGAGATCCTGAACAAGATGAAGGAGCTCCTCCACGAGGGCAACATCCGCCGCATCATCCTGAAGGACGAGAGCGGCAAGACCTTCCTGGAGATCCCCCTGACCCTCGGCCTGGTCGGAGCCGCCCTGGCGCCGGTCCTGGCCGCCGTGGGGGCCATCGCCGCCCTGGTCACCAAGATGACCATCGTCGTGGAGAAGACGGACCCGGACAAGTCTTAACACCCCGGGCCCCCCCGATCCTCTCCCCGCCCGCGCCCCAGGCCGGGGGCTGGCCTCCGCCTCCGCTCGGTGGTATCATCGAGCCATCTTCTGGAAGGGAGGACCCCCATGCGCAAAGTGATCGCGGGCTCCATCGTCGCTCTCCTGGTTATCGGCCTCAGCGGCTGCGCCTCGATGAGCAAGACCGGCCAGGGCGCCATCATCGGCGGCGCCGCCGGAACCGTGCTCGGCGGGGTCATCGGCCGCGCGGCCGGCAACACCCTGGTCGGGGCCATCATCGGCGGCGCCGTGGGCGGCGCGGCCGGGGCCATCATCGGAAGCTACATGGACAAGCAGGCGGCCGAGATCCGCAAGGACATCGCCGGGGCCAAGGTCGAGCGGGTCGGCGAGGGCATCAAGATCACCTTCGACAGCGGCCTGCTCTTCGACGTGGACAGGTACGACCTGCGCCCGGTCAGCCAGGAGAATCTGGCCAAGCTGGCCGTCATCCTCAATAAATATCCCGACACCAACATCCTGATCGAGGGCCACACCGACTCCTCCGGCGCCGACGACTACAACCTCCGCCTGTCCCAGAGCCGGGCCCAGTCGGTCTCCTCCTACTTGGCCATGCAGAAGGTCCTCTCGACCCGCTTCACGACCCAGGGCTACGGCGAGTCGCAGCCCATCGCCGACAACGCCACCGCCGCCGGCAAGCAGCAGAATCGCCGCGTCGACGTGGCCATCATGGCCAACGACAAGCTGAAGAAGGCGGCCAAGGACCAGGTCAAGGGCTGACAGCGGGCGCTTTGCCTTGCGACGCCGAAACGCATACAATCGGCGCATCATGAAAGGCAGGCTCCTTGTGGCAGGCATCGCGTGCGCGGCGGCCCTGGCCGCCTCCCTCCCGGCCCAGCGGTCGACCGCCAAGCCGGTCCTCCACGGCCGCCACTGGGCGGCCATCACGGGCAAGCCCCTGGCCGCCACGGCCGGGGCCATGATGTTCGAGCGGGGCGGCAACGCCGTCGACGCCGCCTGCGCCATGCTGGCCGCCGTCAGCACCATGTGGGACACCCTCAGCTGGGGCGGCGAGACGCAGGCCCTGATCTACAATCCCCGGACCCGCAAGGTCGTGGCCATCAACGGGCTGGGCGTCGCCCCGACCGGAGCCACGCCGGAATTCTACAAGTCCAAGGGTCTGGCCTATCCGCCCGCGACCGGCCCGCTGTCGGCGATTACGCCCGGCACTCCGGGCGGCCTGCTGACCATGCTGGCCGAGTTCGGGACCCTGTCCCTCAAGGACGTCCTTGCCCCGGCCATCCAGATGGCCGACGGCTACCCCATGGACCGGGAGACCGCGGCCTCGATCGAGCGGAACAAGGACAAGCTGAAGTCCTGGCGCATGTCGCGCCTGGTCCTCCTGCCCCGCATCGGCGGCGCCCCCGAGGGGCCGGTCGCGGGCGAGGTCTTCCGCCAGCCCGACCTGGCCGATACGCTGCGCAAGCTGGTCGCGGCCGAGAAGGAAGCCCGGGCCGACGGCAAGTCCCGAGCCGAAGCCATCGAGGCGGCCTACGAGCGCTTCTACCGCGGGGACATCGCCCGCGAGCTCGTCCGCGGCGCCCGCGAGGAAGGCGCCCTCCTGACCTTGGAGGACCTGGCCGGCTGGCGGGTGCTGATCGAGGAGCCCGTCAAGACGGACTACAAGGGCATCGAGGTCTTCAAGCTCAACACCTGGACCCAGGGCCCGGTCATGCTGCAAGCCCTCAACATGCTCGAGTCGCTCGACCTCAAGGGCTTGGGATACAACACCGCGCCCTATATCCACACTCTCTGCCAGGTCATGCACTTGGCCTTCGCCGACCGCGACTTCTACTACGGCGATCCCTACCGCCCGCCCGAAGAGCCGCTGGCGGGGCTCCTGTCCAAGGACTATGCCCGCGAGCGCCTCAAGCTCGTCGATCCGGACCGCAACGATCCCGAGGCCAAGCCGGGGGATCCCTATCCCTTTCAGGGTCAGAGCAATCCCTTCCTTCGCTACCTCCAGCAGTGGCCTCTCCCCGGCGCCGTCAAGATCGATCCGGCGGCCGGGACGGAAGGCTTCTTCGCCGGCACGACCTCCATCCAGGCGGCCGACGAGAAGGGCTGGGTCGTCTCGGTGACGCCCAGCGGCGGCTGGGTCCCGGCGGTCATCGCCGGCCGGACCGGTATCGGGCTGAGTCAGCGGGCCCAGAGCTTCGTCCTGGACGAGGTCGACGGGCCCTTCAACGTCATCGCTCCCGGGAAGCGGCCCCGGGTCACCCTGACCCCGGGGCTGGCCCTCAAGGACGGCAAGCCGTTCCTGTCCTTCGCCGTCCAGGGCGGCGACACCCAGGACCAGAACCTGCTGCAGCTGTTCCTCAACGTGGTCGAGTTCGGAATGAACATCCAGGAAGCCTGCGAGGCGGCCAACGTCAACAGCTTCCAGATGCGCAGCTCTTTTGACGACCATAAGAGCATCCCCGGCCGGCTCGAGATCAGCGAGAAGGTGCCGGTCGAGGTGCGCGAGAAGCTCAAGGCCATGGGCTACGCCCTGGCCGTCCGGCGGGCCACCTCGGGCCCCCTCAACGCCCTCTTCCTCGACCAGGCCCACGGCACCATCTGGGGCGGATCGAGCAACTACGGGGACGATTACGGCGTTATCTGGTGAGGGGGCGGCGGCGTCCGCCCGAGGAGGCCCCATGACGTCTTCCCGGAAGCGCGAGCTTGCGGCCGCGGTGATTCTGGTCCTGGCCGCCGGGGGGGCCTCCGCCTGCCGCCGGTCCGTCCCGGACCGGATCGTCTTCCGGGACCCCGATGTGCCTCTGGACCAGCGCGTGGACGACCTGGTCTCGCGGCTGACGCTCGAGGAGAAAGTCGGCCAGATGATGCACGCGGCCCCGGCCATCGAGCGGCTGGGCGTGCCGGCCTACAACTGGTGGAACGAGGGCCTGCACGGCGTGGCCCGGGCCGGGCTGGCCACGGTCTTCCCGCAGGCCATCGGGCTGGCCGCGACTTGGGACGCCGAGCTGCTGGGCCGGGTGGCCACGGCCATCTCGGACGAGGCTCGGGCCAAGCACCACGAGGCCGTCCGCCGCGGCCTGCGCGGAATCTACCAGGGGCTGACCTTCTGGTCGCCGAACATCAACCTCTTCCGCGACCCCCGCTGGGGGAGGGGGATGGAGACCTACGGCGAGGACCCCTACCTGACCGGCCGGATGGCGGTGGCCTTCATCCGCGGCCTGCAGGGCGACGACCCCCGCTACCTCAAGACGGTCGCGACGCCCAAGCACTTCGCCGTCCACAGCGGTCCCGAGCCCGACCGCCACGGCTTCGAGGCCCTGGCCGGCGAGCGCGACTTGCGCGAGTCCTATCTGCCCCACTTCCGGGCCGCGGTCGAGGAGGGCCGGGCCTACTCGGTCATGTGCGCCTATAACGCCTATGACGGCCGTCCGTGCTGCGGCAGCGACCGCCTCTTGAACGGAATCCTGCGCCGCGAGTGGGGCTTCGGCGGCTATGTCGTCTCGGACTGCGACGCGATCAACGACATCCGGACGGGCCACCGTCAGGCTTCCGACGCGGCCGAAGCGGCGGCCATGGCCGTCAAGGCCGGCACCGACCTCAACTGCGGCACCGAGTTCGCCGGCCTCCTGGAGGCCGTCCAGCGCGGCCTGATCGACGAGAAGGACTTGGACGTCTCGGTCAAGCGGCTGTTCCGGGCCCGCTTCCGCCTGGGCTTCTTCGATCCGCCCGAGCGGGTGCCCTACGCCGCCATCCCCCCGAGCATCGTGGACAGCGAGGCCCACCGGCGCCTGGCCCTGGAAGCGGCCCGCAAGTCGATCGTCCTTCTCCGCAACGAGGGCGGGCTGCTGCCGCTGGCCAAGGGTCTCCGCAAGATCGCGGTCATCGGCCCCAACGCCGCCGACGTCGAGGTCCTGTTGGGCAACTACAACGGCACGCCCTCCAATCCCGTCACGCCGCTTCAGGGCATCCTGGACAAGGTGGCGCCACGGACCGAGGTCGCCTACGCCCGCGGCTGCGACCCGGCGCCGGGCCTTCCGGGGCTGGAAGCGGTGCCCTCCTCCTACCTCATGATCATGGCCCAGGGGCGCCGGACCAACGGGCTGCGCGGCGAGTATTACCCCAACCGCGAGTTCCGCGGCGACCCGGCCTTCCTGCGCATCGACAAGAAGATCGACTTCGAGTGGTGGGACGGGGCCCCTTCGGAGCGGTTCGACCCAGACGACTTCTCCATCCGCTGGACGGGCTTGCTCGTGCCGCCGGAGAGCGGCGAGTATTATCTGGGCGGCGAGGGCTTCAACGCCTTCAAGCTCTACTTCGAGAACAAGCTGCTGGTCGAGTTCGACGGCAGCCACCACCCGCGCCGGACGGCCAAGCCGCTGACGCTTCGCGGCGGCACGCCCTACCAGATCCGCCTGGACTACTCCTGCCGGGCCGGCGACGCCTCGATCCGCCTGCTCTGGCGCATGCCGGGCCGGGGCCTGCGCCGCGAAGCCCTGGACGCGGCCCGGGACGCGGACGCGGTCATCCTCTGTCTCGGCCTGTCGCCTCGCCTGGAAGGCGAGGAGATGGACGTCCCGGTGGAGGGCTTCGCCGGCGGCGACCGGCTGAGCCTGGACCTGCCCTCGATCCAGCGGGAGCTGATGGAGGCCGTCGTCAAGCTTGGCCGGCCGACGGTCCTGGTCCTGCTCAACGGCAGCCCCCTGGCCGTGGACGGGGCGTCGTCCGGCGTGCCGGCCATCCTGGAAGCCTGGTATCCGGGGCAGGCGGCCGGCAGCGCCCTGGCCGACGTCCTCTTCGGCGACTACAATCCGGCCGGACGCCTTCCGGTGACCTTCCCGGGCTCCGCGGCCGACCTGCCGCCTTTCTCCGACTACGCCATGAAGGGCCGCACCTATCGCTTCTTCGAGGGCCGCCCCCTCTACCCCTTCGGCTACGGCCTCAGCTATACCCGGTTCGAGTATGGCCGGCTGGAGATGCCGGCCCGGGCGACGGCGGGGGAGGGCTTCGAAGTCCGGGCCGACGTCCGCAACGCGGGCACGCGGGCCGGAGAGGAGGTCGTCCAGCTCTACGTCCGGGACAAGCAGGCTTCCGTGCCCGTGCCGCTGCGGTCCCTGCAGGGCTTCAAGCGGATCCTGCTCAATCCCGGCGAGACTCGGACCGTGACCTTCAGGATCGAGCCCGCCCAGCTGTCGCTCTGGGACGCCGGCCTGAAGCAGACGATCGAGCCGGGCTTTTTCGAGATCTCGGTCGGCGGCGGGCAGCCCGGGGCCCCGCTTCCCGGGGGGACGTCTTCCGGGATCCTGATGGGAGAGATCGAGGTCGTGGCCGGGAAGGCGCCGTGAGCCCAAGACGCGACAGGTGTCCTGGCCCGGGGACGGCCCGGGGATCGTCCGACCGGGCGTCCAGGGGGCGCCTCCTGGCACGAATCTTGATGCTGGCGGCATGGGAGCATGGCTTGGTCTGAAAGGCTTTAAATTGACAAATCCTATAGGAATAGACATAATCAGGGCAGGAGAGAAGAATGCGACTCAGGGATAGATCGACGAGACTCCGCATCGCCGTGCCGGCCGTGTTGGCCCTCCTGGCGGCGGCTTGGGCCCCCTCGGCCTTCGGCCAGTACTTCGGCCGCAACAAGGTCCAATACGAGAGGTTCGAGTACCAGGTCCTCAAGACCGAGCACTTCGACATCTACTACTACCCCGAGGAGGAGAAGACCATCCGCATGGCCGGGCAGATGGCCGAGCGCTGGTACAAGCGCTTCGAGCGCCTGTTTGACCACCAGCTCCGCGGCCGGCAGGCGCTGATCATGTACGCCAGCCATCCCCAGTTCGAGCAGACCACGGCCCTCAACGAGGTCATGAGCGAGGGCACCGGCGGCGTCACCGAGTCGCTCAAGCGGCGCATCATCCTGCCCTTCGGCGGGACCCTGGAGGACACCGACCACGTCATCGGCCACGAGCTGGTCCACGCCTTCCAATACGACATGGCCGCCGGGCCGGGCCCGAACTACAACATGCAGTCGGCCAGCGGCCTCGAGCGGGCCCCCCTGTGGATGATCGAGGGCGCGGCCGAGTACTTCTCCATCGGTCCGGTCGACGCCCACACCGCGATGTGGATGCGCGACCTGCTGAACCGCAAGAAGTTCCCGACCATCAAGGACCTGTACAACTACTACAAGTACTTTCCTTACCGCTTCGGCCAGGCCGTCTGGGCCTACATCGGGGGCAAGTACGGCGACCTGGCCGTGGCCCGGCTGATGAAGGACGTCATCCGCGGCTTCGACTACGAGAAGGCCATCGAGAAGCAGCTCGGCATCAGCGTCAAGCAGCTGGGGCTGGACTGGCAGGCCGCGATGCGCAAGGACTACGAGGCGGTGGGCAAGGCCACCCGCAAGCCGGCCGATCTGGGCAAGCTGCTGCTGCAAGGCACCCTGGACGACCCCTACAACATCGCCCCCTCCCTCAGCCCCGACGGCAAGCGCTTCCTCTTCATCTCGTCCCGCGATCTCTTCTCCATCGACATGTTCATGGGCGACTCGGCCACGGGCAAGGTGACCCGCAAGATCACCTCGACGGCCATCGACCCCCACTTCCAGAGCATCCAGTTCATCGGCTCGGCGGGGTCGTGGAGCGCCGACGGGAGCCGCTTCGCCTTCGGGGCGGTCTCGGCCGGCAAGCCCGTCCTGGCCTTCCTGGACGCCGACGGCCGGCGCTTGGAGAAGGAGGACATCCGCCTCCCGCAGCTGGGCGAGATCCTCAACCCCACCTGGGCGCCCGACGGCAAGCGGATCGCCTTCACCGCCCTGACCGGCGGCACGTCCGACCTCTACGTCTTCGACCTGGTCACCAAGGAGCTCAAGGCCCTGACCTCCGACGTCTACGGCGATCTCCACCCGGCCTGGTCCCCCGACGGCCGCTGGATCGCCTTCGTCACCGAGCGCTTCGGATCCGACCTGGCCATCCTCCATCTCGGTGGCTCACGCTTGGCCCTGCTCGACCCCGTGAGCGGGGAGATCAAGCCCCTGGGCGGCTTCCTGCAGGGCAAGTCCATCAATCCGCAGTGGTCGGCGGACTCGGCCAGCGTCTTCTTCGTCTCCGACCGCGGCGGCATCTCCAACGTCTACAGGGTCGAGGTCGCTTCCGGCGCCCAATTCCAGGTCACCGACCTCTACACGGGGGTCAGCGGCATCACCAGCCTCAGCCCGGCTCTCTCCATCGCCTCCCGGAGCGGCGACGCGCTCTACTCCGTCTACCTGGACGGGACCTACAGCATCTTCTCCCTGGACAAGAGCCGCCTGGCCGGAACCCCGGTGCGCGACGTCGAGGTCGCGACGACGCCGGCCTTCCTGCCGCCCTTGGAGAGGTCCGGCTCGGAAGTCCTCGGCCTGCTGCGCAACCCGCTCTACGGGCTGCCGGACGCGGCCGCCTTCACCAGCCAGCCCTACGAGTCCAAGATCGGCCTGGACTACATCGCCCCGCCCTCCATCGGCATGAGCACCGGACGCTACGGGACGTACGCCGGCGGCGGCGTGGGTTTCCTGTTCAGCGACATGCTCGGCCGCCACACCATCATGGCCCAGGCCCAGGTCTCCAGCCGGATCATCGACTCGGCCTTCCAGGTGGCCTACTTCAACACCACCCGCCGGACCAACTTCGGCCTGGTCGCCCAGCGCATCCCCTATCAGTACGGCTACTACGGCTACAACTACGACTACGTCGACGGCGAATTCGCCTATATCGAGCAGCAGCTGATCTACCGCCAGATCTACTACGACCTGGGCTCCTTCGCTTCCTACCCCTTCAACGCCTTCCGGCGCTTCGAGGTCAACGGCGGGCTCCGCTGGGTCGACTTCGCCAACACCTACTACGAGTACGCCTACTCCTACTACGACGGCTTCCTGCTGTCGCGCGACGAGTACGACCTGGAGTCGGCCGACACCCTCTTCATGCCCTATGTCGGGGCGGCCCTGGTCTATGACAGCTCCCTCTTCGGGGCCACGGCCCCGGTCGTCGGCCAGAGCTACCGATTGGAGGTCACGCCGACCTTCGGAACGCTGAAGTACACCACCGTCCTGGCCGACTACCGGAAGTACATCGTTCCGGTCAAGCCCTTCACCCTGGCCGCCCGCCTGGTCTACTACGGCCGCTACGGGATGGGCTCCTCCGACGACCGGCTGTGGCCGATGTATCTCGGCTACGAGACCACCGTCCGCGGCTACAACTACAACTCCTTCGAGGCCAACGAGAAGTTCGACTACAACCGGCTCTACGGCAACACCATGGCCCTGGCCAACTTCGAGCTGCGCTTCCCGCTGTTCGGCCTGCTCGGACTCGGCCGCGGCTACTACGGCATCTTCCCCATCGACATGTTCGCCTTCTTCGACGCCGGGATCGCCTGGTACTCCGGCGAGGCGGATCCGACCTACACGCCGTTTTGGGCCTCGGGCGGCCAGCTCAAGCCGCTGCGCAGCTACGGTATCGGGGCCCGGGCCAACCTGTTCGGCTTCCTCATCCTGGGCGCCAGCTACGTCAAGCCCATGGACCGGCCCGACCGACCGGCCTATTTCCAGATCACCTTCTACCCGGGCTTCTAAAAAGAGGTTCTTTTTATCTTTCGCCAATTTCCGGGAAGGCTAGGCGGTTCGGGGTACACCGTCGGGGGCGACGGTGTGCGCCGAACCGCCCTTCCCGGAATCGGGCGAAGTGCCTTTTTATTTATTGCCGGGGCGGAGTAGAATGGGACCCCTTGATGGAGGTCCCTCATGCGCCATCGCCTGCTCGCGCTGACCGCCCTGGCCGCGGCCGTCGCCCTTTCGGCCGCCGGGCCGGGCCCCATCCCCGAGCCCAAGATCCCCTACGCCCCGCCTACGTACCTCTGCGCCCGGGCCGCCTCTCCCGTCGTCATCGACGGCGAGGTGGACGAGCCGGTCTGGGACAAGGCTCCCTGGACCGTGCCGTTTGTCGACATCGAGGGCGCCCTCAAGCCCAAGCCGCGCCTGAGGACCATGGTCAAGATGCTCTGGGACGACCAATGCTTCTATATCGCCGCCTACCTTGAGGAGCCCGACCTGTGGGCCACCCTGACGGATCGCGACTCCATCATCTTCCAGGACAACGACTTCGAGGTCTTCATCGATCCCGACGGCGACACGCACGAGTACTACGAGCTGGAGATGAACGCCCTCAACACCGTCTGGGACTTGCTCCTGGTCAAGCCGTACCGCGACGGCGGCCCGGCCATCCATGCCTGGGACATCCGGGGGCTGAAGACGGCCGTCAAGCTGTCGGGCACGCTCAACAATCCCGGCGACAAGGACAAGGCCTGGTTCATCGAGATCGCCCTGCCGTGGGACATTCTCAAGGAAGCCGCCTCGCCGAAGGCCTCGCCCAAGCCCGGCGACCGCTGGCGGGTCAACTTCTCCCGTGTCGAATACCGGCTGGACGCCGAGGGCGGAGCCTACGCCAAGAGGGCCGACGCCCAGGGCAAGCCGCTGCCCGAGGACAACTGGGTCTGGGCGCCCACCGGCCTGATCAACATCCACTATCCCGAGATGTGGGGCTTCGTCCAGTTCTCCGGATCGCCCGCCGGACAGGCCCGGGAGGCCGTCAAGAAGCGTCCCGAAGACGAAGCGCGATGGGCCCTGAGGCGGATCTACTACCGGCAGTGGGCCCTGCGGGCCGAGAAGGGAAGCTTCGCCTCCGATTGGAAGTCGCTCGGCTTGAAGGACAAGGACTTCAAGATCAAGGGCTTCGCCTTCCCGCCCGAGGTCCGCGCGACCGGGGGCCTGTTCGAGGCCGCCTACAAGGGCCAGGACGGCGCGGTCTGGCGCATCGTCCAGGACGGCCGTGTCGGCCGCGGAGAGTGATCCATGGCCTTCGACTTTGACGCCCCGGTCGAGCGGCGCGGCACCCGCTCCCTGAAGTGGGACGCGGCCAAGCGGTTCTATGGCCGGGACGACGTCATCCCGATGTGGGTGGCGGACATGGATTTCGCCGCCCCGCCGGCCGTGGCCGAGGCCGTCCTGCGCCGGGCGGCTCACGCCGTCTACGGCTACCCGCTCTATCCCAAGGAAGCCTGGGATCCGGTCGTCCGCTGGCTGACCGAGCGCCAGAGCTGGCCGATAAGCCGCGAGTGGCTCGTCCGCCTGCCGGGTGTGGTGCCCTCGCTCTACGCCTGCGTCCGGGCCCTGACCCGCCCCGGCGACAAGATCGTCATCCAGACGCCGGTCTACCATCCGTTCTATCCGGTCGTGGAGGCCCAGGGCCGCCGCCTCGTCCGCAATCCCCTTCGCTTCGACGGCCGGGGCTGGACCATGGACTTGGAGGACCTGCGCCGCCAGGCCGACGGCCGGACCCGGGCCCTGATCCTGTGCAGCCCCCACAATCCGGTCGGACGGATCTGGACACGCGGCGAGCTGGAGGATCTGGCCGGAGTCTGCCGGGAGCGGGATTGGATGGTCGTCTCCGACGAGATCCACTCCGACCTCGTCTTCCGCGGCCATGTCCAGACGCCGTTCGCCTCGCTCGGCCCCGATTCTCTGGCGCGGACGATCACCCTCCAATCGCCCAGCAAGACCTTCAACACGGCCGGGCTGGGCGCCTCCTTCGCCGTCGTCGCCGACGACCGGCTGAGGAGGCGTCTGCGGCAGGAAGCCGAGGAGGCCGGCTTCGACATCGGCAACGTCTTCGGGGCCCAGGCCATGGAGGCCGCCTACGCCGAGGGAGGGCCGTGGCGGGACGAGCTGATGGCTTACCTGGAGGCCAATCTGGACCTGGCCGAGGCCTTCTTCCGGCAGCGCCTGCCGCCTCTGGGCTTCCTGCGGCCGCAGGGAACCTACTTGGCGCTGGTGGATGCCCGCGGTCTGGGGCTGGCTCCCGAGGCCGTCTTCTCCTTCTTTCTGGAGAAGGCCCGCGTCCAGCTGGACGACGGCCTGAAATTCGGGCCCGAGCTCGGAGGATTTCTGCGGATGAACATGGCCTGCCCGCGCTCGCGGCTGGAGCAGGCCCTGGAGCGGATCGAGGCCGCCGTCCGGACGCTCTGAGAATGGATCGGCCGATGGGGCGGCGCGCTTCGGCTTTCCTCGCGGCGGCGGTCCTGGCGGCTTGGCCGCTGCCGGCCGCGGCCCAGCAGGCCTACGATTTCTCCCTCAAGGATTTGTCGGGGGGCGAGGTCCGTCTCGGCGACCTTTGGCAGAGGGGCCCGGTCCTGATCAGCTTTTGGGCCACTTGGTGCCTGCCCTGCGCCAAGGAGCTGCCCCACCTGCAGAAGCTGGCCGACGCCTACGCCGACCGCGGCGTCACGGTGCTGGCGGTCAGCGTCGACGCGCCCGCTTCGGCCGCCGGGGTGGCCGCTTTCGTCCGCCGCTACGGCTATACCATGCCCGTTCTGCTCGACTCCGAGTCGAGGGTCGTGGCCCTGTACAATCCCCGCCTGACGCTTCCGTTCACGGTCCTGATCGACAAGGGCGGCCGGATCGCCCATGTCCACCAGGGATACAGCCCGGGCGACGAGACGGGCCTGGAGGAGAGGCTGGCCGCGCTCCTGGCCCGGCCCGAGCGGGCGACGGAATCCGCTCCCGCCCCGAGGCTGTCTCCGGGGATCAGCGAATCCTTCCTCTTCCGCCGCTTCACCGACGATGCGGCAATCGCGGGGCGGGAGGGAAGGTCCTCGCAGGTCCTCAACCAGCTGGACCTGACCTTGTCCCGCAAGGGCGCGCTGATCGGCCTCAGGGCCGACGCCGGCTTGGACTTCTCTCCGGCCGCGGCCGATTTCCGGCTGGCCAAGGTCTTCCTGGAGCAGACCGGACGGGGCTGGAGCGCCCGCCTGGGAGACTTCCACTTGTCGCTGGGTCGGGGGATGGTCTTCAGCGTCCTGAAGATCTTCGAGAGGGAAGGGCTGGAGCACGTCGTCGACACGACCGTGCGGGGCGGCCGGGCCTCCTTCGGATCGGGCCGGTGGGAGGGGCAGGTCTTCGGCGGCTGGATCGAGCGGGAGGAGGACGCTTCCGTGCGGGATCGCGTGGCCGGAGGCGCCGTCCGGTGGCGGGCCTGGGGCAACGCCCGTCTCGGCTTCAACGCCGTGGCGGCGGGCCTGGAGCCGGGCGCGGAATACGAGAGCCGCTCGGCCGGCCTCGGCTCGCTGACGATGGAGATCCCGTCCCTTCTGGGCGGCGCCTCCTTCTACGGCGAGCTCTCGCTCATCCGCCGCTCGGTCCTCGGAGCCGAGGAGCCGGTCTCCGGGCACGGCCTTTACCTTCAAGCCTCCTATCGGACGAGCCGGATCGGGGCCCTCCTGGAGGTCAAGGACTACCGCGACTTCAGCTTCGAGTACGCCCGGCCGCCGATCTTGGAGGGGGAGGAGCTGGACATCCTGGCCGACCAGTTCGACGAGGACCGCACCGGCGTCGCGGCGGCCGCCCTGCGCCTGGACCGCTTCTGGCCCGAGGCGGAGGCGCTGGCGTACATCCGATTGTCCTGGATTCGCGACGCGCCGGAGCGGCACGATCTCTTCGGGGCCTACCGGCGGGCTATCTTCCACGTCTACGGAGGCTGGGAGAAGAAGCTCGGCGGCGGCGGTTACGTCCATGTCCTGGCCGGATGGCGGAGGGAGGAGGCCGACTCGGTCGCCTTCCTGGCCACCGACGGCGACACCGTTCACGGCCAGATCAACGCCTCGCTTCCGCTGGGGGGGCGATGGAGCCTGGAGGCGGACTGGAAGCGCAAGGAGTTCCGGGGGGCCGAATACGCCTATTCCGAGGACCGGGCCGGGCTGTCCCTGCACGCCTCGCCGCGCTGGGTGGCGGCCCTGCTCTATGAGAGGTCCAGCGAGCCGTCGGTCGAAGCCCTGACCGGCCGCAGTCGATGGGCCGGGGCCCAGCTGGAGTGGAAGGCCGGCACGTTCCTCTATCTGCGCGCCTTCGTCGGATCGAGCAAGGGGTCGACCAAGTGCGCCGGCGGGGTCTGCAAGGCCTTGCCGCCGTTTACCGGCCTGCGCCTGGAAGCCGTGGTCCGCTACTGATCAGAGGTACTTCTCGATCTCGGCCATGATGGCCGCCTCGCTGAATCCGCTTTGCTTGTAGCGGATGGTCAGGTTGCGGTCGAGGATCATGTTGAGCGGGATGTAGCCTTCGCCGTAGATGCCCCACTGGGCGTTGCCGGCATCCTCCAAGACCGGGAAAGAGAGTCCGTATTGGGCCGCCCATTCGGCCGCCGAAGCGCCGTCGATGAGGATGGTCAGGATGACCAGGCCGCGGTCCTTATACTCGTCGAAGAGAGCCTCCAGGCGAGCCGCCTCGCTGCGGCAGGGCCCGCACCAGGAGGCGGAGAAGTCGACCAGCACGACGCTGCCGTGGAATTGCGTCAGGCTGACCGGCGTGCCGCCCTGGTTTCTCAGGAGAAAATCGGCCATCTGGCGCCCGACGGCGGCGCCGTAGGCGGGCGCGGTGATCTGGAAGTCGAGGTCGCTGCGCGAGGTCGTCGTCAGCTCGAAGTTGGAGGGGGAGAAGCCCGTCGCGGGAAGAGACGGCGTCAGGAAGAATTGGCTGCCCTCGACGTCGCCGAAGCTGAAGGTCCCGTCGGCGCCCGTGGTCGCGGCCCTCGACGTCTTCCAGGAGAGATAGACCGTGATCCCCGCCGCGCCCTGGCCGTTGCGGGTGACGCGGCCGCTGAAGGTCAGGCTTCCCCCGGGAGTGGTGACCGTCTTCTTGCAGGCGGTCCCGAAGGCCAGGAGGAGGAAGGCGAGAGACAGGCCGAGGAGGGTTCTTTTCATGCGGCGCTCCAGCCTCATTCTCGCCGAACCTCCTTCGTCCGTCAACACGGCCTTGTCGACCCAAATTGACAGGGCTCGGAGGGCTGTGCTAAACAAGGGCCGCGGGCGCGGCGCGATGAAGCCGCGGAAAGGAAGGGCCGATGCTGGCCATCAAGAAGATACTCTGCCCGACGGACTTCTCCGAGGCCTCGCTCCGGGGGCTGGCCGCCGCGACCGACCTGGCCGGCCTCTTCAAGGCCGAGCTGCTGGTGGCCAACGTCATCCCCATCCTGCCGCCCAAGCCGACCGATCCCAACTTCGAGTTCGAGGTCCCGGAGTACGAGGGCATCCTGCACAAGGACGCCGAGGCCAAGCTGGACGAGCTGCTCAAGACGGCCGTTCCGGCCGGTATGGCGGCCCGGGCCCTGCTCGGCCACGGCCATCCGGCCAAGGAGATCATCCGGATCGCCGAGGAGGAGAAGGTCGAGCTGATCGTCATCGCCACCCACGGCCACACCGGCTGGCATCACCTGCTCCTCGGCTCCGTGGCCGAGAAGGTCATCCGCCACGCGCCCTGCCCGGTCTTCGCCGTTCGCGAACAGCGCCCTTGAAGCCGCTCCACCGCTCCCGCCTCGCGCCCGGCTGGGCCGCCGTCCTGTCCGCGCTGGCCGTCTGGGCCGCCGCCGCGTGCGGCGGCAAGGGCTTGCCCGGCGGCAGCATCCGCGATGCGGGCATGGATCCGGACCGGCTCAAGCGCGTCTCGGCCATCGTCCGCGAGGCGGTCGACCGCAAGGACTTCCCGGGGGCCGTGGTCCTCGTCCAGCGCAAGGGCAAGGTGGTCCTGCGGGAGGCCTTCGGGGACAGCCAGACGGTGCCGGAGCGCCTGCCGATGACGGCGGACATGATCTTCGACCTGGCCTCCCTGACCAAGCCCATCGCCACGGCCACCTCGGTGATGATCCTGGCCGAGAGGGGCGAGCTGTCGCTCTACGAGAAGGTCAAGGACTACATCCCCGAGTTCGCGCCCATCCAGGGCCCGGATGGGAAGCCGGGGGAGGACATCCGGCTGTGGCACCTGATGACCCACACCTCGGGCCTGCCGCCCTATACCGATGCCCCCGAGGTGGAGAAGAAGTACGGCACGCCGGTTCCGGTCGAGTCGCTGGTCATCCACATCGGCAGCCTGCCCAAGGAAAGCCCGCCCGGCGAGAGGTTTACCTACTCCTGCCTCAACTACATCACCCTGGCCGCCATCGTCAAGAAGATCGCCCGCCGCAGCGTCGCCGATTTCTCGGCCGAGGAGATCTTCAAGCCCCTGGGCATGGCCCACACCTTCTACAATCCGCCGGCCGAATTCCTGCCGCTCGTCGTGCCGACCCAGGTCTATGAGGGGAAGCCCCTGCGCGGCGTCGTCCACGACCCGCTGGCCCGGGCCCAGGGCGGCGTCTCCGGCAACGCCGGCCTCTTCTCGACGGCCGACGACCTGGCCGTCTTCTCCCAGATGATGCTGGGCCGGGGCGAGTACAAGGGCCGTCGGATCCTCTCGCCCCTGACCGTCGCGCGCATGACCTCGGTCTACCCGAAGGCGCCGGACAAGGGCCGCGGCCTGGGCTGGGACCTCAGCTCGGCCTACGCCAGCGTTGCCGGCGACGTGTTCGCCCCGGGATCGTACGGCCACTCCGGCTATACCGGAACCTCCCTCTGGCTCGATCCGGAGACCCAGACGGCCGTCATCTTCCTGACCAACCGCGTCCACCCCGACGACGGAGGCTCGATCATCGCCATGCGCAGCCGCCTGGCCAACGCCGTCGCCGCCTCGATCATCAAATAGGGAACGCCCCTGGACGATATCCCCCTATCTTTTATTGACCCCCGGTCGGGCTTTCACTATGATGAGCCGGTTCAGGATTTCCGTCCCAGGAGGCGCAGGTCCCATGCCCATCTCCCGTTCCGTCGTCGTCGGTTTGGTCCTTCTGTCCTTGTCCGCCGCGGCGTCCTTCGCCCAAGAGTCGGAGGGCCCGGCCTGGACGGCCGGCTTCGAGCTCGACGCCAACTCCAAGTACATCTGGCGGTCGCTGGCCTGGAGCGAGGGAGCGGTCCTGCAGCCGAGCGCATGGGTCGGATGGGGCGGCCTGACCTTCGCCCTCTGGGGCAATTATGTCCTCAACTCGGGCGAGGCCAACGCCGGCCAGTTCAACGAGATCGACTACCGCCTGTCCTACGAATTCGAGGCGGGCGGGTTCACCATCTCCCCGGCCTTCAACATCTACGCCTACCCCAATCAGGACCCCGACTGGTCCCCGACGACCGGCGAGATCGAGGTCGGCGTCGCCTACGCCCTGGGCGACTTCAGCCTGGAGACCAACCACTACATCGACGTCATCGACAACAAGGGCGGCTATGTCGGCGACGTCGGCCTGGCCTATGAATCGGACGTGGCCGAGGGGCTGACCCTGGCCGGCGCCGTCCGCTTCGCCTTCGCCAACGCCAAGTTCAACGAATACTACGTGCCCTACGACTCCGGGACGCTCTCGGCCGTCGTCCTGGAGGCCGGCCTGACCTACACCTTCGCCGGCGGCTTCTACGTTCGGCCCCACTTCGAGTACAACAACATCCTCGACAAGAACCTGCGCGACGCGATCAAGGCCACGGACTGGCTGTCGCTCAACAAGCCCAGCCTGTTCAACATCGGGATCGCCGCCGGATTCGAGTTCTAAAGGCCCGGCGGCGCCGGGCCGGAAGGGAGTCCGCCATGTCCCCGTGCCGTCGTCTGTCCGTCTGCATCGCCGTCCTGGCCTTCCTCCCGGCCGCCTTGGCCCCGGGGCAGGCTTCGGGCCAGCCCGCCGCGCCTCGGCCCTCGGATCTGACCGCCCGCCTCGTCGGGCACGCCCACATCGACCTCAGCTGGCTGTGGCGCTGGGAAGAGTCGGTTCTCGACGTGGCCCTGCAGACCTTCCGGGGCACCCTGGCCCAGATGGACAAGATGCCGGGCCTGACCTTCGCCCAGAGCCAGCCGGCCGTCTACGAGGCGGTGGCCAAGGCCGACCCGGCCCTCTTCGCCGCCATCAAGGAGAGGATCCGGCAGGGGACTTGGATTCCTGTGGGGGGGATGTGGGCCGAGCCCGACCTCAACATGCCGGACGGGGAGTCCCTGGCCCGCCAGCTGCTCTTCGGCAAGCGCTATTTCCTGGACAGCTTCGGCGTCGACGTCAAGGTCGGCTGGAACCCCGATTCCTTCGGCCATAGCTGGCAGCTGCCCCAGATCCTGGCCAAGGCCGGCATCTCCTATTACGTCTTCGGCCGCTGCGCCCCCGACGCCACGCCGGCCTTCTGGTGGCAGGGCCGCGACGCAACCAAGGTCCTCTGCTATGTGCCGCAGGGCTGGTACAACGTCTCCCTCAAGGACGGGATCCGCTCCACGCTCCTCCAGGCCGCCGGGCAGGGCCCGCTGCGGGACTTCATGATCCTCTACGGGGCCGGCGACCACGGCGGAGGACCCCGCGACTCCGACCTGGAGGCGATCCGAGCCCTGCGACGGGATCCCGAGCATCCCCGCCTCGAGTTCGCCACTCCCGAAGCCTTCTTCAAGATCGTCGAGGCCGCCGGCCCCCGTCTTCCCGTGGTCTCGCGCGAGCTGAACTTCACCTTTCCGGCCTGCTACACCACTCAAGCCGAGACCAAGAGGGCCAACCGGGAGATGGAGAGCCTGCTGACCACGGCCGAGAAGTTCTCCACCCTGGCCGCGGCCGGCGGGTATCGCGACTACTATCCCGAGCGGGACATCGAGGAAGCCTGGAAGATCGTCCTGCGCAACCAGTTCCACGACATCCTGGACGGCTCGAGCATCGGCCCCGTCTATGACGAGGCCCTGGCCTTCTACGCCCAGGCCCGCGAGCGCGGCCGCCGGGCCCTGGACTTCTCGCTGGAGACGATCTCCGCCGCCATCGACACCCGGGGCGAGGGCCAGCCGCTGGTCATCTACAATCCGCTGACCTGGCTCCGCAGCGACGTCGTCACGGCCGGCCTTCCCTTCCCGGTCGAGGGGCCTCTGCGCGTCGTCGACGCCGGGGGCGCGGAAGTCCCGTCTCAGATCGTCAAGGAGATCGACGGCCAGGGCCGGACCGCTTCGCGCCTCCTCTTCGTGGCCGAGGACGTCCCCTCGCTCGGCTACAAGCTCTACCGGGTCGAGCGCCGGGCGCCCGCCAAGCCCTCCCGCCCCGTGGCCGTCAAGGCCGCCGGCCTGGAGAACGAGTTCTTTCGCCTGGCCGTCGACGCCCGGACGGGGCGCCTGACGAGCCTTTTCGACAAGACCTCGGGCCGCGAGGTCCTCCGATCGCCCGCCTATCTGCGGGCCGTCGCCGACGAGCCCGAGAATATGTCGGCTTGGGAGCTGGGGCTCAAGCAGACGCTGGCCGCGATAGGGGAGGGCGGGAGCAAGGTCGAAGTCATCGAGGCCGGCCCCGTCCGCGGCGTCTTGCGCATCCGGTCCTCCTTCCGCGGCTCCTCCTTCGTCCAGGAGATCGCCCTCGTCCGCGGCGTCCCGAGGGTCGACATCCGCGTCGGCGGCGACTGGCAGGAGCGCAACGTCATGATCAAGGCCGCCTTCCCGCTGGCCTTGGACGCGTCCTCGGCCGAGTTCGAGATCCCCTACGGCACGATCACCCGCCCGGCCGACGGGACCGAAGCGCCGGCCCTGCGCTGGATCGACGTCGGCGACAAGAGCGGCGCCTATGGGGTGGGAATCCTCAACGACGGCAAATACGGCTTCGACGTCAGAGGCTCGGAAGCCGCCGTCTCGCTGTGGCATGGAGCCACCTACCCCGATCCGGAGGCCGATCGAGGCGCCCAACAGGCCCGGCTGGCCCTCTATCCCCACAAGGGGGATTGGAAAGCCGGCGGCACCCTCCGCCGCGGGCATGAGTTCAACGCTCCGCTCCTGGCTCACGCGCCCATGGCCCACGCAGGCGCCCTGCCCGCCGAGACGTCCTTCGTCCAGGCCGGGCCCGCCAACGTCGTCCTCGCGGCCCTGAAGAAGGAGACCGGCTATTACGAGCGGGGCTGGATCGTACGCCTCTACGAAGCCGAAGGCCGGGAGACCGAGGCCAGGCTGGACCTGCCCTGGGAAGCGATCGCGACCGAGGTCGATCTCATTGAACGGCCTCTGGGCGGGCCCCTCGGCGAAGGGAAGGCTCTGACCATCCCCCTGAAGCCCTACGAGATCAAGACCGTCCGGCTGCTGCGCAAGTAGCCGGAGCGCGGTCGCCGATCCCCCGGGGGCGGGGGAGACGGCGGCGCGGGGGCGCGCTCCCGGGATTCGTCCTCGGGGCGTCTCGCTCCTCACGAGAGGCGGATCGAGGCGGATCGGGCCCTTGTCAAATGGGTTGAGAGCGCCGATAATACGAGCTCACCGACATCACCAAGGAGAGGGAATCGTCCATGAGCAAGAAGCTGATCGCCGCCTTCATAGCGACCCTGGCCGCCGCCGGCCTGGCCGGCCTAGCGCAAGCCCAGGAGAAGAAGACCGAGACCTCGGCTTCCGTCCCCGAGCATGCGGCCTTTCACGAGGTCATCCTGCCGATCTGGCACGACGCTTATCCGGCGAAGGACTATGCCGCGCTGCGCGGCTTCACGGCCAAGATTCAGGAGCTGGCGGCGCCCGTCTACGCGGCCAAGCTGCCGGCCATCCTGCACGAGAGGGAAGCCAAGTGGAAGGAAGGCCTGGAAGCTTTCCGCAAGTCCGTCGATGACTATGTCAAGGCCGCCGCGGGCTCGGACGATGCCGCCCTATTGGCCGCCGCTGAGGCCCTGCATATGAAGTATGAGGGCTTGGGCCGGGTTATCCGCCCGGTGCTGCCCGAGATCGGCGCTTTCCATCAAGCCCTTTACCCGATCGTTCACACGTACGCCGCCGAGAAGCAGTACGACAGGATCCGGGGCGCCGCGGCCGACTTGTTGGCCAAGGCCGAGGCGGTGGCCAAGGCTTCCCTGCCGGCCCGCCAAGCCGGCAAGGCCGAGGCTTTCAAGACCGCGGCCGGCGCCCTCGTCGATGCGGCCAAGGCTCTCTCCGCAGCCGCCGACGGCCACGACCATGACGGCATGCTCAAGGGCGTGGAATCGGTCCATGAGAAGTATCAGGCCCTGGAGGCCTTGTTCAATTAAGGCCATCCGGCCTGCTGAGCCCGTTCGAAGGAGGACCGCATGCGAAGCCGATCGATCCGCGTTTCCTTGGCCGCGGCCATGCTTTTAGCCGCCGCTCTGTCGACCTCGTTCGCGATCGACGTCCGCGATACCCGGATGCTGACCCAGCCGGCCATCAGCCGCGATCACATCGCTTTCCACTACGCCAACGACCTCTGGGTCGCCGGCCGTGACGGCAAGAGCGTCCGCCGGCTGACGTCCGATCTGGGCCTGGAGGCCAATCCGTTCTTCTCGCCGGACGGCAGCCTGTTGGCCTTCTCGGCCCAATATGACGGCAACACCGACGTCTATGTCGTGCCGACGGCCGGCGGCGTGCCCCGTCGCCTGACCTGGCACCCCATGCCCGACGCGGTCCAGGGCTTCACGCCGGACGGCAAGTCCGTTCTCTTCATCTCGCCCCGGGACAGCTATACGGGCGCGTTGGGCCAGGTGTACACGGTCGATCTGGAGGGCGGCTTCCCGGTCAAGCTCCGGGTGCCCAACGCCTTCCGGGCCTCCCTCTCGCCCGACGGGAAGAAGGTCGCCTACAACCCCTTGCCCGACGCCTTCACCCAGTGGAAGAACTACCGCGGCGGCCGCAACTCCGTCATTTGGATCCAGGACCTGGCCGACGCCTCGTTCGAGAAGATCCCCCAGCCGGCCGGCCGGTCCAACGACCCCCAGCCCATGTGGATCGGGGACAAGGTCTACTTCCGCTCGGACAGGGACGGCGAGATCAACCTCTACTCCTACGAGCCCAAGACCAAGGCGGTGCGCCGCCTGACCGATCATAAGGACTTCCCCGTCCTCAGCGCCTCGGCCGGCGACGGCCGCATCATCTATGAGCAAGCCGGCCGGCTCCATATCTATGACCCGGCCAAGGGCGCCTCGGAGACCCTCAAGATCGGAGTGGCCACCGACCTGCCCGAGCTGCGCGAGCGCTTCGCCAAGGGGGCCCGCTGGGTCCGCGCGGGCGATCCTTCGCCCTCCGGCCAGCGCGTGGCCTTGGCGTTCCGCGGCGAGATCGTCACCGTCCCGGCCGAGAAGGGCGATCCCCGCAACCTGACCCAGACGCCGGGCGCCCACGAGCGGGAACCGATCTGGTCGCCCGACGGCCGCTCGATCGCCTACCTGTCCGATGCCTCGGGCGAGTACGAGATCCACCTCCGGCCGCAGGACGGCAAGGGCCCGGTCCGGGCCTTCAAGCTCGGCGGCTCCGGCTTCTATGAGAGGCTGTCCTGGTCGCCCGACTCGGGGAAGATCGCCTTCACCGACAACTCCTGGAGCCTCTACTGGCTGGACGTCAAGACCGGCGCGGCCAAGAAGATCGCCGCCGACCGGCTCTTCGGACCGGCCAACCTGAAGGCCGTCCAGGGCTCCTGGTCGCCGGACTCCAAGTGGATCGCCTACACCGTCTCGACCGCCACCTACTTCCGGCGCGTCTTCGTCTACTCGCTCGAACAGGACAAGTCCTACCCGATCACCGACGGACTCAGCGACGCGGCCGAGCCGGTCTTCGACGCGTCCGGCAAGTACCTCTATTTCCTCGCTTCCACCGACGCCGGCCCGGTCCGGCAGTGGTTCGACCAATCCAACGCCGATATGCGCATGACCAGCTCGATCTATCTGGCCGCCCTGACCAAGGAGGCGCCCAATCCGCTGGTCAAGGAGAGCGACGAGGAGAAGGCCGCTCCGGCCCCGCCCGTCAAGGCGGCGGAGCCCGCGGTCAAGGCGGCGGCCGCGGCCGGTTCGGAAGGGCTGAAGATCGATTTCGAAGGCCTCGACCACCGCATCCTGGCGCTGCCCGTGCCCGCGGGGAGGTACTCCGGCCTGGCGGCGGGCGATGCCGGCCAGATCTTCTACTTGGAGAGCGCGCCCGACACGGGATCACTCGCCGCCCCCGGGGCCTCTCTCCACAAGTACGACTTCAAGACCCGCAAGGACGAGGTCCTGCTGCCCGGCGTCTTCGGGTTCTCCCTGACGGCCGACCGCAAGAAGATCCTCTATGCCGGGCCCGGCGGCGCCTACTTCCTGACGGGAGTCGTCGGCAAGCCGCAGCCCGGCCAGGGCCGCTTGAACCTGGACGCCGTCGAGGTCAGGGTCGTGCCGGCGGTCGAGTGGCGCCAGATCTTCGACGAGGCTTGGCGCATCAACCGCGACTATTTCTACGCCACCAACATGCACGGCGCCGATTGGCCGGCCATGAAGAAGAAGTACGAGGCGTTCCTGGACGATCTGGCCTGCCGCAACGACCTCAACCGGGTCATCCAGTGGATGTGTTCGGAGCTGGCCGTCGGCCACCACCGGGTCTTCGGCGGGGACATGCCGTCCGCCCCGGTCAACGTACCGGGCGGGCTCCTGGGGGCCGACTTCGCCGTCGACGGCGGCCGCTACCGGATCGTCAGGGTCCTGGGCGGCCTGAACTGGAATCCCCAGCTGCGCTCGCCCCTGACCGAGCCCGGAGTGGACGTTCGGGCGGGCGAATACCTGCTGGCGGTGAATGGCGCGGACCTCAAGGCCCCCGGATCGAATCTCTATGCCGCCTTCGAGAACACCGCCGGCAAGGCCGTCGAGATCACCGTCGGCCCGCGGCCGGATGGCGCCCAGGCCCGGACGGTGACCGTGGTCCCCATCGCCAACGAGATGCCGCTGCGCAACCGCGACTGGGTCGAGGGCAACCTGCGCCACGTGGAGAAGGCCAGCGGCGGCAAGGTCGCCTACGTCTACGTCCCCGACACGTCCACCTCGGGGTGGATCTCCTTCAAGCGGTACTTCTTCCCTCAGGCGGACAAGCCGGCTATCATCGTCGACGAGCGCTTCAACGGCGGCGGCTCGCTGGCCGACTACTACATCGACCACCTCCGCAAGCCGGTCCAATCCTACTGGAACATGCGCTACGGCGAGGACCTCAAGACGCCCAGCGCCTCCATCCAGGGGCCCAAGGTCATGATCATCAACGAGATGGCCGGCTCCGGCGGCGACATGCTGCCGTATATGTGGCGCAAGTTCAAGATGGGCCCCCTGGTCGGCAAGCGGACCTGGGGCGGCCTGGTCGGCACCCTGGGCTTCCCGGTCCTGATGGACGGGGGGGGAGTGACGGCGCCGAACGTGGCCATCTGGACCGAGGAAGGATGGATCGTGGAGAACGAGGGCGTGCCGCCCGACGTCGAGGTCGAGCAGACCCCGGCTGACGTGCTGGCCGGCCGCGACCCCCAGCTGGACAGGGCCATCAAGATCGCCCTGGACGAGCTGGCCAAGAATCCGCCCGTCACCCCGGTCCGCCCGGCCTACCCGGTCCGGGTCCGCAAATAGGAATTAGCAGACACATACCGAATTCAAGGCGGCTCGGCCGCGGCGTGAGCGCCGCGGCCGGGCCGCTTCCGTTCTCCGGCCCGGCGCCCGTCCATGTCGAGGCCCCGGCCTCGTCGAAGCGCTTTACAGCCCCTGCGCTTTCTGGTAAGACTGCTTGAAATGATCCCATCCCGCTTTCGGACCAAGGCCATGAGCCCGTTGAGAGCCGGCCTTGTCGTCGTCCTGGCCGCGTCGGCCTGGAGCCTCCCCGTCTTCGCCCAGCCCGGGCCCAAGCCCGATCCGCAGGAGGAGATCCGGCTGAAGGCGCCGCGCGTCTTCCTCGACGGCCGCGACCTGCAGTGGGATTACATCCGGACCGAAGTGCCCTTCGTCAACTACGTCCGGGACCGGGCCGACGCCGACGTCCATGTTCTGGTCACCCGCCAGCCCACCGGAAGCGGGGGATCGGAATACGTCCTGGCCTTCATCGGCCTGGGCGCCTTCGCCGACTTGAACCTGACCCTGCGATTCTTCTCCAACAAGACCGATGTGTCCAGCGATATCCGGGAGGATTTCGTCCGAACCCTCAAGCAGGGCTTGGCGCCCTTCGTCTCGCGCACGCCCCTGGCCGGCAACCTCAACGTGACCTACGACCGCGGCGGCCTGCCGCTGCCCCAAACCGTCCGGGACAAATGGGATTTCTGGGTCTTCAGCCTCTATGGATCGGGCCGGGCCAGCGGCGTCAAGACCCGCCTCGGCGGGGCCTTCGAGGGCAATTTCTCGGCCAGCCGGGTGACCCCGGAATGGAAGATCCGGACAAGCGTCAGCGGGCGCTTCGATGCCTCCAAGTACACCGTGGACGAGGAGATCTACGAGAGCTCCACCGAGCAGGAGTCCTTCAACGCCCTGGCCGTCAAAAGCCTCGGCTCCCACTGGTCCGCCGGGGCATGGCTGACGGTCAGCTCGGCCTCCTACAACAACATCCGCCTGGGCGTGATCCCCTCCCTGGCGGTCGAGTACAGCTTCTTCCCCTACGTGGAATCGACCCGTCGGCAGCTCTACCTGCAGTACCGGCTGGGCGTCAACAGCTACCGCTATCGCGAGCTGACCATCTACGAGAAGACCGACGAGACCCTGCTGCGGCAGAGCCTGTCGCTGAACCTGGAGTTTCTCCAGCCCTGGGGCAACGCCAACGCCACGGTTCGCTTCGGACACTATATGAACGACTTGTCCCTCAACCGGCTGGATGTCTCCGCCGGCGTCTCCGTCCGTCTCTTCAAGGGGCTGTCCTTCTGGGCCGGAGGAAGCTACGCCGCCATCCACGACCAGATCTCCCTGCCCATAGAAGGCGCCACCCTGGAGCAGATCCTGCTGATGCGCAAGGACCAGGCCACGACCTACTCCTTCAGCCTCAACCTGGGGCTGAACTTCACCTTCGGCTCGATGTACTCGAACGTCGTCAATCCGCGCTTCGAGTGAGGGATTCTAGCGGGCCGGAGCCGCGGCGGAGGGCGCCGCGTTCTTGACCTTCTGGTAGAGGAAAGCGGCCCGGAGGTAGGCCCCGCCGGCGTTGGTCAGATCCTTGCGGGCCAGGAACTCCCCGGCCTGCTTCTCGGTCTCGCCGGCCACGTTGAGCAGCCAGGGATCGCCCCTCTTGGAGGCTCCCGCCTGGGCTTTGAGGCCGGCCACATACTGCCCGAGGGCGCTGATCCCGGCCTCGTCGCCGTTTCGGAAGGCGGCCAGGGCGTAAGTCCTCTCCAAGACCTGGAAGAGCGCCTTGGCCCCGGAGTAGTCGTTCTTCTGGAACGCCTCTTCGGCGTTGCTCTCCTCGTAGCGGGCCAGGTGGAAGAGCATATTGGCGTCGCTGGCCCCGGCCCTCTTGGCCACGGCCTTGGCCGCGCCCATGGCGTTGCGGGAGGACAGGGCCGCCTCGCGCTCGGAGACCATGGACATCAGGGTCTCCATGTCGCCCTGCATCGCCGCCGAGGATTCCAGACCGGCCTTGGGCCGGCCATCGCCTCGGCGCGTCTCGGGCGCTGATGGAACGGGGGGAGGGGAGGAGCTGAAGTGGTCGATCTCCTGGGACAGGTTCTTCCAGGCTTCGACGTAGGGGCCCTTCTCGGGCAGGAAGGGCTTGATCGCCACCATGACCTTCTTGGCTTCGTCCAGGTCCTTGGGATCGGAGGATGAAACGTACTTGGTGATGAGGCCGCTGACCCGGCCCAAGTCCGAGAGGCCGACGTCCCCGCCTCGGGACGTGGCGGAGCCGGGGCCCGTCCGATCGGCCCTGACGACGACCGCGTCGCCGGGCCGCGAGGGCTGAGGCAGCCCCTGCTCCGCCAAGCGATTGACGGCCTTGTAGAGGGGCGGGATGAACATAATGCCCAGCAGGAGGATCAGCCACATCGTGCGGCGGGACTTGCGGCGGGCGGCCTTGAGAGCGGCTTTGTCGGACGGGGGGGCGGCCTCGTCGCGGGCCGGCCGGAGGCCCGATCCCGGCCGGGACTGGGCCCCGGAGATCTCCCGAACCAGGGTCGGCATCTCGCCTTCCAGGGCGGCCAAATCCTCCGCCAGGGCCGTGGCGTCGGGGTAGCGGGCGGCCGGGCTCTTCTGCAGGCAGCGGTAGATGATCCGGACCAGAGGCTCGGGCACCAGGGGATTGGTGTCGCGGGCGTCGGGCGGGGCCTCGCTGCGGTGCTTGATGGCCACGGCCAGGGGGGTCTGGCCCTCGAAGGGGACCTTGCCCGTGACCATCTCGAAGAGGATGATGCCGACGGCGTAGAGGTCCGAGCGGGCGTCGACGTCCTTCAGCTCGACCTGCTCGGGCGACATGTACTCGGGCGTGCCGAGCATGACGCCGGGATTGGTCACGCCCTCGGCTTCGAGGAAGCGGGACAGGCCGAAGTCCATGATCCGAGCCCGCCCGTCGTGGTCGATCATGATGTTCTGGGGCTTGAGGTCGCGGTGAACGACGCCGACCCGGTGGGCTTCGGCCAGCCCTTCGGCCACCTGGCGGGCGATGGCCGCGGCCCGCCCGGCCCCGATCGGTCCGGCCCGGCGGATGAACTTCTTGAGGTCCTCGCCCTCGACGTACTCCATGGTCAGGAAGTGGACCAGGCCGGCCTCGCCGAGGTCGTAGAGCCGGCAGACGTTGCGGTGGGCGATCTTGCGGGCGTTCTTGAGCTCGTTCTTGAACCGCTCGATGGCCGCCGTGTTGAATCCGATCTCGGGCTTGATGATCTTGAGGGCCACGACCTCGCGCAGCTTCTGGTCGAAGGCCTTATAGACCGAGCCCATGCCGCCCTTGCCCAGCTCCTCGATGATCTCGTAGCGACCGGCGAAGAGGGTGCCGCGCTCGAGATTCTCGAAGGCGGCCACCAGGGTCTGGCCTTCGGGCAGGGGTGTGGCGGCGAAGGGCGTCAGGGGGGCGGCGCACTGGCTGCAGAAACGGCTGTCGCCGCTGTTCTCGGCGCCGCAGGTAGAGCATCGCATGAGTATGACTCGAGGGAGGCTTAAGATACCATGGCCTTCCGGGGGCGTCAAACGTTGTCCGGGCCTCCCGATCTATGATACGTTGGGGGCCCTATTTTGGTTGCGGAGAGGAACATGAAGCCCACGTTGGTCGTCCTGGCCGCCGGCATCGGCAGCCGCTACGGAAGCCTCAAGCAGATGGACCGGGTCGGCCCTTCGGGCGAGACGATCATCGACTATTCCGTCTTCGACGCCCTGCGGGCGGGGTTTGGCAAGGCGGTCTTCATCATTCGCCGGGACATCGAAGCCGATTTCCGGCAGGTCCTGGCGGCGCGGCTCGGCGCCCGGATGCCGATCGAGGCGGTCTTCCAGGAGCTGGACGACCTGCCGCCCGGCTTCAGCGTGCCCGCCGGCCGGACCAAGCCGTGGGGGACGTCCCATGCGGTCCTCATGGCCGCGCCCAAGGTCCGCGAGCCCTTCGCGGTGATCAACGCCGACGACTTCTACGGTCGCGATGCCTTCGTTCGCATGGCCGCCTTCCTGGGTGGCCTGGCGGCGGACGACAGCCGGTTTTCGGTCGTCGGGTATGGCCTGCGGTCAACGCTCTCGGACCACGGCAGCGTGGCCCGCGGCGTGTGCGAGGTCGGTCCCGACGGCCTGCTGACCGGCATCGTCGAGCGGACCAAGATCGAGCGGCACGGCCCGGCGATCGTCGACCGCTCGGCGGATGGGGAACCGCTCGTCCTGCCCGAATCGACGGTCGTATCGATGAATTTCTGGGGCTTCACGCCCCTCTACTTCGAGCGGGCCCGGGCCGCCTTCGCCGAGTTCCTGCGCCGGCGCGGCCAGGACCCCAAGGCCGAGATGTATATCCCTCTGGTCGTCAACGAGATGGTCCGGTGCGGCCAAGCCACGGTCGCCGTCCTGCCGACGACCGCCCGCTGGTTCGGCGTGACCTACCGGGAGGACAAGCCGAAGGTCATGGCCGAGCTGCAGGCCCTGGTCGAAGCCGGCGAGTACCCCCGCTCGCTCTGGAAATAGGGGTACAGTATACGTAAATCCCGAATTTCGACTTCATGATTGGAGCCAAGCCGGGAGATGCGTGAACAATAACGCGAATCCCAGATCGATTCCTTGGGGCCACGGGAAGAGGAGAGTGCGTATGCCGTGCCCCCTGTCTTGGTCCATCCGCCTCCAGAAGGGTCCGGGCTACACAAGCCATTGACCGTTGGGGGACAATAAGCCAGGTCGTGATGGAGGGCGTCGCCGTCCGTTTACCGTGAGCGTAAACGAAAAGTTCGGGAGTTATGTATGGTGTCCCCCTATCTCTTCAGCTTGATATTCCGAAACCAGGCGGCATCGGTGTGGTCCTGCAGGACGATATGCCCGGGCCGCCTGTCGGCGAAGCCGGCGATAGGGGCGTACTTGCTCTTGGCCAGCTGGGCCTTGAAGTCCGGCGAGCCCAGATCGTACTCGAGGATCTTTCTCCCGTTCAGCCAGTGCTCGCCATGCCCGCCCCGGAAGACGATCCGGGCGCCATTCCACTCGCCGGCCGGCTTGAGAGCCTTGCCGGGGCCGGGCGGCACAAGGTCGTAGAGCGCGCCGGCGGTCCGGTGGGGTCCGTTCTTGGCGTCGGCGTGGAGGAGGTCGTCGAGAACCTGGTACTCGAAGCCCAGGGCGGCATGATTGGCGGTCTGGCCGACCGACATCTCCTCGGACACGTTGTACTTGACCCCGCTGTTCCCGCCCGGCGAGATCTTCCATTCGAAGGCCAGCTCGAAGTCCGTGAAAGCCTCCTCGGTCATCAGATCGCCGCCCTTGGCGGGCTGCCCGTCCGCCTGCAGAGGGACGTCCCGCGTGGCGATCTTCTTGATGGCCCCGTCCTCGATGGTCCAGTGCTCGGCCGGCACCGTATCGTAGCCGAGGCCCCGCCAGCCGGCGAATGTCCGGCCGTCGAAGAGCAGGGTCCAGCCGTCGGATTTCTCGGCCGCCGTCAGGGCGTTGGCCCGGGCCATCGGGCCGGAGGAGGGGGCGTTCACCGGCTGGGCTTCAACCGCGGCGGGGGAGTCGACTCCGCCCGAGCAGGCCGCAACCGCCGCGATCAGGAGCCAGGCGAGGATCGCCGCACGAGCCGTGCGTCCCGCCGCCCCCGCGGCGCCTTCTCGACGCCCGGTTCCCGCCTTCTCGCAAGGTAAGCGATCTTGGAAAGCGATCTGTCGCATATCGACCTCCGGCCCGAGATCATGACAGAGGCGAGCCGTCCTGGCAAGGCGGTTTTCCGCGTTGACCGTGATCGGCCGGCCGAGTATAAATAGGTGCGCCGTCCCCTCCGGATGGAAAGGAGCGATGATCATGGACAATCGGACCGACCGCCGCGGATTTCTCAAAGGCCTGGGCGCCGCCGCGGCCGCCCTGGGCGCGGCCGGCCTGGGCCAGGCGGCGCCGGCCGCCGGACGGCCGGTCGCTCGCCCCGCCGTACCGCCCGTGCCGGGACTGCGCCTGGGTCTGGCCTCCTACTCCTTCCGGGCCTTCAAGGCCGATGAGGCCCTGGAAATGACCAAGACGCTGGGCCTGACCCGCCTCTCGGTCAAGGACATGCACCTGTCTCCGAAGGAGACGATCGGCGGCATCCGCTCCTTCCGGGCCAAGGCCCGCGCCCGCGGCATCGAGGTCTACGCCTGCGGCGTCGTCTACTTGAAGTCGGAGGCGGACGTGGCCCAGACCTTCCAGTTCGCCAAGGACGCCAACATGGAGCTGATCGTCGGCGTGCCCGAGCTCGAGCTGCTGCCGAAGGTGGAGGAGTGGATCACCCGGACCAACGTCAAGCTGGCCATCCACAACCACGGCCCCGAGGACAAGCTCTTCCCCTCGCCCGAGAGCATCTACGCCCGCATCCAGACGCGCGACCCGCGCCTCGGCCTGTGCATGGACATCGGGCACACCATGCGCTGCGGCATCGACCCGGCCGTGTCAGCCGAGCACTGCTTCGACCGCCTGCTGGACATCCACAGCAAGGACGTCTCGGCGGACACGACCAAGGGGACCACGGTCGAGGCCGGCCGCGGGGTCATCGACATCCCCAAGCTCTTCCGGACCTTGATGGCCCTGGGCTATACCGGGACGGTCAGCCTGGAGTGCGAGAAGGACGAGCGGGACCCGCTGCCCGGCGCGGCCGAGTCGAACGGGTACTTCCGCGGCGTCCTGGCCGGCCTGGAAGCCAAGGCCCTATGACCGAGGGCGTCGCCTACGCCCGGGCCGGGCTGCTGGGCAATCCCTCCGACGGCTACTTCGGCCGCATCATCGCCGTCTCGGTCCGCAACTTCCGGGCCCGGGTGACCCTGGAGGAGAGCGCCGAGATCGTCATCGTGCCGGCGGCCGAGGACGAGGAGCGCTACGCCAGCCTGGACGAGTTCGCCCGGGGCACGTTCCTCTACGGCTATTACGGCGGCGTCCGCCTGGTCAAGGCGGCCGTCAAGAAGCTCCACGACTACGCCCGCGACAGCGGCCTGCGGCTGCCGGCCCGCGGCTTCACCCTGCGCTACGAGTCGGACATCCCCCGCCAGATCGGGCTGGCCGGGTCCAGCGCCATCATCACCGCCACCCTGCGGGCCCTGATGGCCTTCTACGGACTGGACATCCCGCGGGAGGTCCAGCCGTCCCTCATCCTCAGCGCCGAGCGGGACGAGCTGGACATCAACGCCGGCTTCATGGACCGGGTCGTCCAGGTCTACGAGGGCTGCGTCTACATGGACCTGGACGAGGCCCTGCTGCGGACGACCGGGCACGGCCGCTACGAGCCGCTCGACCCGGCGCTCCTGCCGGCGCTCTATCTGGCCTACAAGCCTGCCCTGGGCAAGGTCTCGGGGCGGGTCCTGAGCGAGATCCGGGTCAAGGTCGACCGCGGCGACGGCTTCACCATCGGCGTGCTGCGGGATCTCGGCCGGCTGGCCGAGCGAGGGAGGAGGGCTCTCCTGGACGGTGACCAAGAGACCTTCATTCGGCTGATGGACGAGAACTTCGAGCTGCGCCGCTCGATCCAGGGGATCAGCCCGGCCAATCAGGAGATGATCGAGGCCGCCCGCGCCTGCGGGGCTTCAGCCAAGTACGCCGGCTCGGGCGGCTCGATCATCGGGGCCTACCGGGGCGAGGCCATGTGGGCCGACGTCCGGCGGGCCTTGGAGGGGCTTGGGGCCGTCGTCCTGCGGCCCCGCATCGTCTGACTCAGTAGTTCTCGGCCTTCACTTCGAAGAACGCCTGCGGGTGCTGGCAGGCGGGGCAGAGGCCGGGGGCCTCGGGGCCTTCGTGGACGTAGCCGCAGTTGCGGCAGACCCACCGCTCGGCCTTGCCCTTCTTGAAGACGCGCCCGGACTGGACGTTGTCCAGCAGGGCCCGGTAGCGCTTCTCGTGCTCCAGCTCGACCTTGGCGATCATCTTGAAGGCGGTGGCGACCTCGGGGTAGCCCTCCCTCTCGGCCGTGCCGGCGAAGTCGGCGTAGATCGTCGTCCACTCCATCTTCTCGCCGTCGGCCGCGGCTCTCAGGTTCTGGGCCGTGTCGCCGATGACCCCGGCCGGATAGGCGGCTGTGATCTCGACCTCGCCGCCCTCGAGGAGCTTGAAGAAGCGCTTGGCGTGCTCCTTCTCGTTGTCGGCGGTCTCCAGGAAGACGGCCGCGATCTGCTCGAAGCCGGCCTTCTTGGCGGCCGAGGCGAAGTAGGAATAGCGGTTGCGGGCCTGCGACTCGCCGGCGAAGGCGGCCAGCAGGTTCCTCTCGGTCTGGCTTCCCTTGATCGACTTGGGCATGGCTCTCTCCTTGGCGGGGGGATCAGGCTTTCCAAAGCCCGTGCAGGTTGCAGTACTCGCGGGCGGTCACCGTCGAGGCCTGGAGGCAGAAGCGGGCCTCGGGGGCCTGGCCCGGCTTGAGAAACTCGCGGTAGGCCTTGCCGTCGGCGATGAGCTCGATCCACTCGATGTGGTGCTTGTCCTCCATCGGGTGGGGCACGGCGCCGACCTTGACCAGCCAGCCGTCGGCGGTCTTCTCGAGGACCGGGACGTGCTTCTCCTTGGACGCGTCGACGGTGTTCTCCGCCAGGAGCTGCATGGGCTGGCCGCAGCAGACCAGCTCGCCGCCGCCGGCGTGCAGGACCTCGACGATGTTGCCGCAGGTCGGGCACTTGAAGACTTGCAGCGCGGATGTGACGTTAGGCATGGGCTTTCCTCCTTGGGGATTGAAGGCGTGGATCGGTTGCGGGTCGGGGGGAGCGGCCGGCCGCCAGGCAGTCGCGGCAGAGGCCCTTGAAGTAGCCGTGGACCTCGTCGATGCGGTGGCCGTGGATGCGGCCGCACTGGCCGGTGGCGCAGGCGATGTCGATGTCGAAGATGCGGCCGCAGGCGGTGCAGGCGAAGTGGTGGTGGGGAGCCGGAAGCCCGTCGTAGCGGACCTCGGCCGGATCGATATAGAGAGCCGCGATCAGGCCGAGGCGGGCGAAGAGCTCCAGGGTCGAATAGAGGGTGGTCTTGGACAGGGTCGGTACGTCGCGGACCAGCCTCTCGTGGAGGTCGCGGACGGCGGGGTGGCCGCGGCGGCCCTGGATGGCTTCCAGGATGACGGTCCTCTGGAAGGTCGGCTTGATGCCCGCGGCCGTCAGCCGGCGGCGCGCCTCGTCTCTATTTGAAATCATTACAAATCATATTCTAGACCGTGCGGGCGGCCTTGTCAAGGACGGAAGGGGCCCGGCGCCGGTCCGCCCGGCGGGGCCGGGGGCGATGGCGGGGCGACGTCAAGGCGACGCCGGGGACGTTCTCTCCGGCTCCGGAATAGCGTATGATGGGGGGCGGCGGACTCAAGCCATGAAGCCTCCCTTAAGCCCTGAGACGCGGCGGGCCGTCCGGCGCTGCCGGAAGCGGGCCGGCGGCCTGTTGCTGCTCCTGGCGGCGGCGGCCGCCTTCGCCGTCCCGACCCTGACCCGCGAGCTTGTCTTCCAGCGAGATCCGCGCACCAACCTGGTCTGGAAGACGACCCGGGTCGAGAAGGGGATCACGATCTTGCCGCGGTTCCTGGGGCGCGATCGCTCGGCTTTTCCGGAGGAAGACTCTTATGCGGTCCGCTATGCCCTCAGGCGCAGCCTCGCGGTCCGGGAGGTCCGGGTGCGCTTGAACGCCCCGGTGGCCGCCGCCGAGGCCGGCATCCTCGCCATCCTGGCCGTCTTCGACCTGTTCTTCTACTGTCCCCGGCGCCGCGGCCGACCGGGCGCGGGACGCCCCCTATCCTGAGTCTTCGAGGCGGCTCTCTCTCCCTCCCTCTCCTTTCCACTCTCGAGAGGATCAGCGGCTGCCGAAGTCGCGGAAAGCCTGATACATCGCCCGCACGTTCTCCAGGGGCACGTCCGGACCGATCTCGCCGCAAGCGATCAGCCCCCCGTCGGCTGTGCCGCAGGATTCGAAGGTCCGGGCGACCTCTTCGCGGACTTGGGCCGGCGAGCCGAAAGGCAGGACGGACTGGCGGTCGATATCCGTGCGGACGGCCATCCGGCCGCGGAGGTGGCGGGCCGCCCAGTCGTGCCCCGTCACGGCGACCTGGAAGTTGAGGACGTCCACCCCGATGTCGGCCAGGTCGCCGGCGATGTCGTTGATGAATCCGTCGCTGTGGAACCAGACGTCGCGGCCGGCGGCCTTGACCCGGCCGAACATCTCCGCGTAGCGGGGCTTGAAGAGCCGCCGCCACTGGGCCGGGCGGATGAGGAGCGAGGTCTGGCCTCCCCAGTCGTCGCCGAAATGCAGGCCGTCGTACTCCAGGTCCAGCCAGCGGTCGATCCAGCGGAGATTGAAGGCCAGCAGGTCGTCCATCAGGCGGAGAAGAGCCGGACGCTCGGCGGCCAGCTCGACCAGGAAGGCTTCCATGCCGACCAGCTGCTGGAGCTGCTCGAAGTAGGTGAACCAGCCGCCGCGGGCGTACCAGCGCTCGTCATATCCGGCCTTATGGCCGCCGTACTGGCGGCCGGACGGGGGGCCGGCGGAGAAGTCGGCCGGCCAGGGGTAAGCGTCGTAGCGATCCAGGTCGGGGATGGGAAAGGCGACGGGAATGCCGCAGACGCCGGCCGTCTCGACCCGCCACGTCGTGCCGAAGTCGTCCTTGTTCAGGCCGGGCGCGTATTGGGGCGGAAACTGTTCCAAGGGCAGGTCGGCGGCGTAGTCCCAGCCGAAGTCGTCCCGGAACTCCCGCAGAATCTCGGCCAGGGCCGGGCCGTGGCGCAGCTGGGCCGCCGGCAGGACGGCATGCGAGATCGGAGCTCGGTCGGGCCGGCCGAAATGGATGGCCCTCCGGACTCTGTCTCTCGAATTTTCAGACACTTTCGTCGCTTCCAAGGTGTTAATAGGGGTACAGTATACGCAATTCCCTATTTGTTCGCTGGCTTATCCGAGTCCCCCATTCTCCCGCCGCATGCCGGATACTCCGACATAGCGAAGATGGCCTCTCCAACCCTGTTCATCCACACCCAATGGACCTCGGCTCTCAATTCACCCGAGGGGCCGGAAATAGGGAATTACGTATGCTGTACCCCTATTTCGTCTTCGGCGCAGGCGTCGAGCAGCTCCGCGATGGTCGTCTCGGCCAGCCCGACCGCGGTGTCCGCCGCGCCATAATAGACCTTGACCGGGCTGTCGGCGGCGGCGAAGCCGTCCGCATCGGTCCTGTCCACGACGAGGCCGCTGGGGAAGACGACATTGGGCACCTGGCCGGCCAGCTCGTAGGGCTCGCGCGGCTCCAGGATGTTGCGGCGGCAGCGTCCGAGGACCTTGGAAGGATCCTCCAGGTCGAGGAGCAGGACGCCGGCCTGGTAGATGCTGGCGCTGCCGAAGTGCCCCGCGACGCCATGGTAGATGTGCAGCCAGCCTTCGCGCGTCTTGACGGGAGGCGGTCCGGAGCCGATGAACTCGTCCCAGAAGTGGAAGCGGCCCTGGATCAGCGGCGCGACCGGCTTCCATGCCAGGAGATCGTCGCTCTCGGAGAGCCAGATGGCGCTGCCGGAGGTCGGCCCGCCGGCGTGGCGGGCCCTGTTGGGCCGGTCCATGCGGAGGTAGCGTCCTCCGACTTTCTCGGGGAACAGGACGCCGTTGCGGATGTCCTCGTCGGAGACCTGGCCGAGGAATTCGAATTCCTCGAAGTGCTCAGTCCGGGCAAGCCCGAGCTGACAGCCGTCTTCCATGTCCATGGCGAGGAGAATATGATAGGCACCGTCAATCCAGGTGATGCGGGGGTCGTAGACGTGATAGACGCGAGCGCCGATTCTCTCCAATCCTTTGAGCTCGACGATTCTCGGCTCGACTTGAAATGAGATGCCGTCTGGGCTGTGAGCGGGGACGATGTAAGTCTCGCGCGAGCGGTCCTGCACCCGTAGCAGGAGGGTAATCAGCCGGCTGTTGGTCTCCCGGCGATCGATCGCTCCTGGGTTGAAGACCGAGGTGACGTCGTGCAGGAGCGGGGGGTGGAACGGGTCCCGGGGCCGCTCCGGGATGTCGGGGATGTCGAACCGGGTCAGAATGGGGTTGTCGGGATGGCGTCGCATGGCTGCTCCTGGGAAAAAACTACCACAAAAGAGGGGCCCAAAATAGGGGTACAGTGTACGTAATTCCCGATTTCCTGAAATGGAGACAGCGAGGAGAATAGCGGGCGAGAAACGAAAGGTTCAATATCCCGAGTCGAGCTCTCTCGGCGGATGAGGATGAGTTGAAATGATTCCTCCCGGCCTTTCCCCCCTCACTTCGCGAGCCAGAATGACCTTCTAAATAGGGAATTGCGTATACTGTACCCCTATTTCGGTTTCCGGTAGACCCATTTCGGTTGACTTTTCCCTCCCCGGAAAATATAACTCCAAGCATCGAAACCCATTTCCGGAGGCTCCCATGAAGCGACCCCTGGTCAAGATTCTCATCCTCCTGGCGGCGGCTTCGCTCGTCGTCTCGGCCCAGGAGAAGCCCAAGGGCTTCAGCGGGCTGGGCATGGGCCTGAGCAGCCTCAGCCGCCTGTCCAAAGCCGTCACCCGCTCCATCTCGCCCGAGAACTTCACCGGCGAGAAAGGCAAGGCGGCCATGTCCATCGACGGCCCGGCCATGAGCGCCGCCCGCGACCTGGGCCAGGGCTGGAAAGTCTCGCCCTATGTCCGCGTCCCGGCCGGCGAGACCTTCGTCATGGCCGACGTCAAGGGCGAGGGGGCCATCCAGCAGATTTGGCTGACCCCGGCCGGCACCTGGCGCTTCGCCATCCTGCGCATCTACTGGGACGGCGAGGCCGAGCCATCGGTCGAGTGCCCCGTCGGCGACTTCTTCGCCTGCGGCTGGGGCCAGTACGCCCAGATCTCCTCTCTGCCCGTCTGCGTCAATCCCGGCAGCGCCTTCAACTGCTACTGGGAGATGCCCTTCCGCAAGGGCTTCAAGATGACCATCGAGAACGTCGCCGCGAAGCCCCGGCCCAACGAGGCGCCCACGACGAACCAGTTCACCGTCTATTACCAGGTCAACTACGCCCTGACCGACGTCCCCGACGACGCCGCCTACTTCCACGCCCAGTTCCGGCGGACCAACCCGCTGCCGTACAAGACGGACTACACGATCCTCGACGGCGTCAAAGGCTGGGGCCACTACGTCGGCACCTATATGGCCTGGGGCGTCCACAACAACGGCTGGTGGGGCGAGGGCGAGCTGAAGTTCTTCATGGACGGCGACTCCAAGTTCCCGACCATCGCCTACACCGGAACCGAGGACTACTTCTGCGGCTCCTACGACTTCGACGCCAAGGCGCCGGACGGCACGATCCAGTACCACGAGTTCACCACGCCCTACGCCGGCCTGCCGCAGGTCATCCGCGGCGACGGCCATTACCAGGTCATGCAGAGGTTCGGCCTCTACCGCTGGCACATCATGGATCCGGTGCGCTTCGAGAAGGACCTCAAGGTGACCATCCAGGCCCTGGGCTGGCGCTCCGGCGGCCGCTACCTGCCCCTGCAGGACGACATCGCTTCGGTGGCCTTCTGGTACCAGACCGAGCCGCACGCCAAGTTCCCCAAGCTGCCCGACCGCGACGGGCTGGAGATCATCTGAGTTTCGGCGCCCGGATCAGCGGCCGCCCAGCTTCTCGTCGATGCGGAGCTTGACCAGGTAGGGAAGATCCTCCTCATCCTTGAACTCGGCGTAGATGAAGCCGTCGCGGATGTTGAGGATGCGGCCCTTCAGGTCGACGAAGAACCGGTCGAGGTAGCGCCCGCCCGGGCCGCAGGGCTTAGCGGCCCAGGACGACCCGGACGCGGCACTCCGGCCCGGCGGTAAGGGGAAGGACAGCCCCCTCGATAGGGCGGCCGTCGATATAGACGGCCTTGACGCCCGACTCGACTCCGTCCGGATTCTCGATGTCTATGAGATAGCGCGTGCCGCGGAAGACGCGTTCGACCCGATAGCGCTTCCAATCGGACGGGATGGCCGGATCGATGAGAAGCCCCCGGTAGGTCGGCCGCACGCCCAGGATGTGGTCATAGGCGACCCGGTACATCCACGCCGCGGTGCCCGTCTGCCAGGAGTGGCTGGCGCGTCCCGGCTCGCCGTGCTCCTCGCTGGTGATGTACTGCGAGTAGACGTAGGGCTCGGCCGCGTAAAGATCGGAATCCAACCGGTCCGGGAGAAGCTTCTTGTAATACGCCCAGGCCTGCGCGCCCCGCCCCAGGAGGCATTCCGCCTGAATGAGCCAGGCGGTAGGGTGATTGAAGACGGCGCCGTTCTCCTTCTTGCCCCAGACACAGCGGGTGATCAGCCCGATTCTGGGGTCGATCTCTCGAAAGGCCGGAGCGCAGATCTTGGGGCCGTAGGGGCCGTCCAGGAGGCGCCGGGCCGAGTCCATGGCCGAGACCAGGCGATCGCGGTCGGGCAATCCCGCGATCACGGCCCAGCTTTGGGTGTTGATGAAGATCTTGCCGAAGACATTCTCGCGCGAGCCGATGCGGCGATCATTCTCGCCGAAGGCGCGGATGTACCACTCGCCGTCCCAGCCGTGCTCCTCGACGGCCCGCCGAAAGTGGTCGCGGGCGGCGCGGACCTCGGCCGCCCCGGCGGCGCGGCCGCCCGCCCGCAAGAGCCCGTCCAGGCGGTCGAGCATCGCGGCGGCGAACATCCCGCCCCAGACGCTCTCGCCCCCGTCCGGCCCCCCGATATAGTCCAGCGTGTCGTTCCAGTCGCCGCGGCCGAACACCGGCAGACCGTGCTTGCCGACGTTGCCGCGGGCGAAGCGGACGACCGCCAGCAGGTGGTCGAGGAGGCTCCCCGCCGGAGCGTCGAGGAAGGCTTCGCTCTCCTCGAGAACGGCGAAATCGCCCGTTTCCCTGATGTACTCGTCCACGGCCAGAATGAGCCACAGCGGGTCGTCGCAGTGCTTGGTGAATTCGCCCTGCCCGTCGCCGTGGAAGTGGTGGTAGACGCGGCCGTCCTGCCGCATCTGCCGGGCCAGGAGACCGATCCGCTCGCGGGCTTTGGCCCGGTCGGCGGCGACGATGGCGATGGTGTCCTGGGCTGTATCGCGGTAGCCGAAGCCGCGGCCGATGCCCCAATAGTAGAAGCTGGCCACCCGGCCGACGTCGAAGGCGACCTTGGCCTGGTAGGGGGACCAGCCATTGAGGAAGACGTTGGCACGGGCATCCGGGGTGTCGGCTCTCATCCGGCCCAGGAAATCGTCCCAGCCGCTCCGGATGGCGGCCAGAGCGGCGTCGACCGAGGCCGCGTCGCGATAGCGGGCCAGGCGCGCGTCGCGATCGGCCTCGAAGGAGGCCTTGGGGATGACGCCCAGGGAGAAGACGAGGTCGCGGCTTTCGCCGGGCGCCAGGTCGACTTCGACCTGGAGGGCCCCGATGGCGTTGCCGAAATCGGTGTCCCGTGAGCCGAGCGAGAGAGCCTCCAGCGCCACCGGATTCGACTCCGTCCGGTAAGGGCCGATGAAGCGCTCGCGCCGGGTCTCGTAGGAGAGGATGGGAGCGTTGACGGTGAAGAAAGCCCACTGGTCCCACTCCTTGTTCTCCTGCTGCTGGGTGCCGCGCGTCTCGGTGACCCAATAGGTTTTGGTGGCGAAGAGGGCGTTGCGGGCGGAGTCGAAATGGACACGGTTGAAGTGCTGGTCGTCGCATTGGTTGATGAGATCCACCAGGGCGTGTCCGAGGGCCAGCTCGACGTAGCCGGTGACGGCCAGGCGGCGCTGCCGGCCGCTCGCATTCGTCAGCCGGGCTTGCCAGACCTCGCGGTCGTCATCGGGGGGCACGAGGAAGAGGATGGAGGACGCGATGCCGTCCACCTCGGATTCGATGCGGGTATAGCCGAAGCCATGAACGGCGCGGTAGGGGGAGGGATCCCCCCCGACCGGCTGCCAGGTCAGGCTCCGGAGGGAGCCCGATTCACGGTCCTTGACGTAGACGTACTTGCCCGGGCGGTCGGGCGGCACGTCGTTGATCCGGTAGCGGGTCACTCGGCCGTGAAGGGGACTTTTAAAGTAGCTGATCCCGCCGCCGTTGGCCGAGATCGTCGCGAAGTAACGGCCGTTGTGGATGTAGTTGATCCAGGGCATCGGCGTGGCGACGTTGGTGATCAGGTACTCGCGCCCGTCGGGGCTGAACCGGCCATGGCTCATTGGCTTTATCTCCCGAAATAGGGGTACAGTATACGTAATTCCCTATTTTCTAAAAAGCGTGATGCCCCGGCTTTCCCCGCGCGATGCGTTTAGAAAAGGGAGACTACGTTCACCCCCATCTTATTTAGCCTGACATCCGATGCGTTGGAAGCGGAGGGAAATGGGGATTTACGTATACCGTACCCCTATTTATTGACGAAGCCGGAGTCGGTGTGGTCGCGCGACATCGTCCGGAGCTGGCGGATCATGTCCCGCAGGTTGATGAAGCCGCCGGCGGCGAACCACAGGATGACGACGATGGAGGCGGCCAGGTAGATCAGGACATACGTCTTCCAGAAGGACATCCAGGGCGCCGTTCCCACCGCGCCGGACAGGTTGAGGGCCGTGCCGACGACGAAGACGACGAACCAGGACAGCGTCCAGGCATAGGTCGCGACGTAGATGACCTTGTCGAACGGGGTAAACTCCCGGCCCATGCCCAGCACCTTCCATCCCTTGACCGGCACGGCCTCGACAATCTTCGTCTCGCCCGCGATCTCGTACCGTCCCCGGTGCAGCATGCGATCCATGTCGAAGGTCCGGCCGCGGCTGGTCAACAGCGAGACGACGACGTAGACGACGAGCGAGGAGGCCATGGCCAGGCCCCAGGCCATCTGGCCGTTGACGGGGAAAGCCGGGTTGAGCTGGCGGACGACGATGCCCCCGACCGCCGTGACCATGCCGGTCAGCATGGCCGCCCAGGCGGCGGCCGTGGTGCCCCGCTTCCAGTACAGCCCGCCGATGATGACGGCTCCGCTGCCGCCGGCGAAGATGGCTCCCGTCACGGCGAAGAAGAGGAAGATGTACTCGCTCTGCTGGAAGAGCAGGCTGAAGAAGAAGACGAAGACCGCCACCGCCACGATCGACAGCTTGAGCATCCGGATGTGGGCTCGCGGCTCGAAGGGCTTGCGGCGCAGCGGCAGGAGGACATCCTGGATGAAGATGGCTCCCCACGAGTGCAGATACGTCTCGTGGCAGGCGATGGAGGCGGCCAGCATGACCGCGGCGAAGGCCCCCATCAGGCCGACCGGGAGCAGCCGGCTGAGGACGATGGGCACGGTCAGCTGGCTCCGCAGGGCGGCGTTGCCGGCTCCGGCGATGGTCGCTTGGGCTCCGGCCGCCGCGCCGGCGAAGTCCGGGTGATGGAGGAAGGTGTAGGCGACGACGGGCACGAAGACGAGGAAGAGGCCCCACTGCGGGATGTTTCTCCAGTTCATCAGGACATCGCCCATCTTGGCCTCGTGGGCGCTCTTGGCCGAGGCGTTGTAGGCCTGGGTGCCCTGCCAGGACAGCTTGCCGTAGATGACCCCGATCATCCCGATCAGAAAGTACCAGAAGTTGTAGTCCTTGGTGCTGCCCGTCCGGAAGGGATTGACCAGCGAGGCGTCCGGCGGGGCCAGCGACACGGCCGCGAAGATGTGGGCCCAGTCGACCTTGAGCATCAGGACGACGACGATGACGATGAAGACGACGTTGGTGAAGACGCCCTGCAGGAAGTCGGTGATCATGACCGCGATCTGGCCGCCGCTGAGGACGAAATAGAGCGGCACGGCGATGACCACGACCATGATCAGGGCGAAGGTCGAGACCTCCAGGCCGAGGATGCCGACCGTCGCCGGCAGGCCGCAGAAGTAGATGAAGAAGCGGGCGCTGACGGCGGGAAAGATGCCGAAGTTGATGAGGCCCGAGAGGAAGGCCAGGCCGCCGGCGAAGACCCGGAAGCCGCGGCTGTAGCGGACCTCGAAGAACTGGGCCATGGTCAGGCAGCGGGTCTGCCGGAAGCGGTACAGGACCCAGCCGGAGACGCTGATGGCCACCAGGACCACGGTCATCAGCATCTCCCACCAGCGCAGGGTGAAGCCGGCGATGAAGTTCATCTCCAGCATGCCGACGATGGTGATGGCCCCCAGGGCGGCCGTGCCCTGCGACAGGCTGATGAGGTAGCGCCCGCCGGTCCGGCCGGCGGCCAGGAAGTCCGAGACGCTCCGCATCAGGCTCTTGCTGGCCATGACCGAGGCGACGATGAAGACGAAGACGGCGGCGACGATGGCCCAGTCGAGAAGGGTCAGGTTCATGGGGGCTCCTCGGGCGCCGGGAATTCTAGGGCCGAAGGGCCGCCGGGTCAAGCGGGACCGGGGGGATTCCCTTCCCCGGGAGTCTCATGCTAGCATAGGGCCAGAGATGGCCGAGTCAGGAATCGGTCGGGAGGGTCGGGCGCGGGCCGGGAGCCAAGATCCGGCCGCGACGGCGCTCTCTTCCGTCAAGGACGTCTTCCTGGCTCTCAGCCGGGCCGTTTCGGCCTTCAAGCTCTTCCCCGAGCACAATGAGATGGTCGTCCGCTTCCGGGGCGAGCTGACTTCCAAGCTCCAGGCCTGCCTGGCTTTGATCGGCGAGCTGGAGGTGGAAGTCCGGCAGGGCGCCTTCCTCTACGGGGGGCATCCTGTCTGGCAGGACGAGAACGTCATCCACAGCCTGCCCTATCTCTTCTTCAAGGACGGCCTGAAGACCCTGACCTTCCTGCCCGGGATCACGTCCGAGGAGATCGCCGAGTTCCTGGCCCTGGTCAAGAACGTGGCCCTCCTGCCCCTGGAGTCCAGCGACATCGTCGACGCGCTGTGGCAGAGGGATTTCGTCGGCATCCGCTACTATGCTTCCGACGAGTTCCTGGAGTCCAAGATTCCGGTGGACCACAAGATCCCGCCCGCCTTCCACGTCCGGAAGGAAGACCTCTACCGCGGCCGGCTGGAGCTGCGGGCCGAGGACGGCGAGGCGGCTTTGAAGGTTCTGCGGGACCGGGGCGCCGCCGGGGCCGGCCTGCCGCCCCGGCTCGAGGAATCGCCGGCGCCGGGGGCGGACGACTATCCCGACCTCGACGAAGAGGATCTGAAGCGCCTCGAGACCCTGCTGGGCGAGGAGCGGCGGGCCTACGAGGAGAAGGACTTCATGGACCTGGTCTTCGAGCTCCTCCAAGTCGAGGAGAGGCCCGAGGCCTTCGCCGACATCCTGGCCTACCTCGAGGGCCACCACATCCTCCAGATCCAGAGCCTCGACTTCGCCTCGGCCGTCCGCCTGGCCAAGATGATGGAGCCCCTGTCCCGCCAGCTGGAGGCCGCCGGGCCCGAGCGGCTCAAGGCCTTCGCGAAGCTTCGGGCCGGGCTCGGGGCCAAGGCCCCTTGGCCGGACGTGCGGACCGCGGCGGCCGAGGGCCGGATTCCCGATCCCGACCGCCTCTTCGAATACCTGGCCCTGCGCGGACCGGCCATGCTCCCCCTGGCCGCGGACATCTACGAGCAGGCCCCGAGGCCCGAGCTGAGAAAGCCCGCTTCGGGCTATTTCGAGAGGATGGCCCGCCTGGATCCGGCCGCCCTGGCCGGCCAAGCCCGGAGCTCCGGCCCGGAGGCCGCCAAGGCCATCCTGGCCGCCCTGGCCGTGACTCGCGATCCGCGATCCATCCCCGCCTTGGAGGAGGTTCTCTCCGGCGAGGAAGCGTCCGTCCGCCTCAAGGCCGTTCAGGTCTTGGGCGCCATCCCCGATCCCGCCGCCCAGCGCATCTTGGCCCGGCTTCTCCGGGACCCCGACCGAGCGATCCGGATCGAGGCGGCCAGGCTCGCGAGGCTGGAAGGGGATGCGGAGACCGTGCGGAGCTTGATCGGCCTCGTAGAGGAGAAGGCGTTTTCCCGGCGCGGCGAGGCGGAGACCTCGGCTCTCCTGCTGGCCCTGGCGCGAAGCGGCGCCGACGAGGCCTTCCAGGCCTTGGCCGGCCTCCTCCGGCGAAGGGCTTTCTTCGGAAGGGCCGGGCTGCGGGCCGTCCAGCTCGGCGCCGCGCGGGCTTTGAAAGCCGCCCCCGGCGAAGCCGCGGCGCGCATCCTGGCCGAGGGCTCTCGCCGCGGCTCGCGCGGCGCCCGTCAGGCCTGCCGGGAGGCCCTGGCCGGATCGGCTCCGGCGGACCTCGAGAGGGGGCCGCTGTGAGCCGGCCCGAGGTGTCTTCCCCCGTCTCCCCGCAGGAGGCGATGGACGTCTTCATCGGCTTCCATGTCGTCTACAAGCTGGCCAAGGTCTATCAGCCCAACAACCGCCAGTACCAGGAGCGGATGGACGGCTTCCTCGCCGGCCTGCGAAACGTCAGCCAGGGCGGCGAGGTTCAGATACGGATTCAGGACGGCCGCGTCTTCATCAACCGCATCCGGCTCAAGTTCAACCTGGTCAGCTTTCCCGTCTACCAGTACGTCCGCGACGAGTTCCAGCGCCGCGAGCTGGGGATGATCGTTCTGCGACCGGGCATCACGGGCGACGAGTTCCAGCGCTTCGTGGCCTTCCTGAGCAAGAGCGAGATCGCCAAGACCGATCCCTTCGAGCGGCTGTCCCAGGAGTTCGAGATCGCCGCCTTCCCCCACATCCGGCTGGAGAAGGTCCGCTCGGCCGCTCTGGGCGCCTCGGCCGAAGGCAAAGCGGTCCCCACCTACTTCCTGGGCATCTACCACCTCAAGGACATCTTCGACGCCCGGCAAGGCGTCTTGAACCTCCACGTGACCAAGCGCTACATCCAGGCCGTCTGCAACCTGCTGTCGCTGGACGAGTCGGTCCTGTTCGGCATGACCAGCGTCAAGAACTTCGAGGACTACACCCTGAACCATTCGGTGAACGTCTGCGTCCTGTCGCTGGCCCTGGGCCGGCGGCTGGGGCTGTCGCGCCCCGACCTCATCAGCCTCGGCATCGGAGCCTGTCTCCACGACGTGGGCAAGTTCGAGATTCCGGCCGAGGTCCTCGACAAGCCGGGCCGGCTCGACGCCGAGGAGCGGGCGACCATCGAGAAGCATCCGCACCGCGGGGCGGCCCGCTTGATCCACACCCGGGCCACCCAGCAGATCCCCGTGCCGGCGATCATGGTCGCCCTGGAGCACCACATCACGCCCAAGTTCGAGGGCTACCCCAAGTACGCCTGGCGTTACAAGACCTCCCTCTTCAGCAAGATCGTCAAGGTCGTGGACTACTATGACGCCATCACCACCAAGCGCGTCTACCGGCCCAAGACCTTCACCCCGGGCGAGGCCATCCGCATGATGCGGGAGCGCGGCGAGGAGGAGTTCGATCCGCTCATCCTCAAGGCCTTCGTCCACATGATCGGGATCCACCCCATCGGCTCCCTGGTCGTCCTGGACACGGCGGAGATCGGGGTCGTGGTCGGCGCCAATCCCCGTCCCGGGCAGTTGGCCAGGCCCCGGGTCAAGCTGATCACCGACGCGCGGGGCGATATGAGGGACGGGCCGGTGGTCGATCTGGCGGAGATGGACGACGCGGGCCGGGCGTTCCGGCGCTCGATCCTCATGCCCCTGGACGCCGACAAGTACGGCCTCCGCGTCTCGGACTTTCTCCTGGCCGACGATCCGCTGGCCGCGCCCTTGGCTTGAGCCGCTCCCGGACGGCGTCAGAAGAGCTTCTGCTCGATCCCGAAGGCCCGGGCCACCGTCCGGATCTCCTCGTCCGTGAGCCCCTGGCCCCGGCCGCCGCCGTCCAGGTCGGCGCGCTCGTAGCGGGCCGCCGTCTCGGCGTACTCGATCCGGTCGACGGCCCGCTTGACCGACTGGTCCGAGCGGGCCACGACGCCGTGCTTGCTCCAGATCGTGATGCGGTGGGCCCGCAGGGACTCGACCGTGGAGGCCATCAGCTCGGCCGAGCCCGGCACGAGGAAGGGGAGGCAGCCCAAGCCCTCCGGGAGGTTGACGATGGCCTCCGGCTGCCAGCGCAGCAGGCGCCGGTTGAGGAAGGCCTCGTCACGGTAGGCGGGGATATGGCTCAAATAGGTCAGCGAGAACGGCTGGGCGTGGACCACGGCGTGGAAGTTGGCGGCGGCGCCCCCGACCTGGTCGCGGTGGATGGCCAGGTGCGAATTGAGCTCGCTGGTCAGGCGATCGAAGAGGCGGCGCGGCGAGGTGTAGAGCCGGCCGGTCCGCCCGCCCTCGTCGATGGTGACGAAGCCGAGGTTGGCGGCCGGGTCCTGGATGGCCTCGCGGAGGCGGCGGCCCGAGCCGGTCACGAGGAGAGCGCCCTGGGCCAGCTCGGGGACGGCCGTCGGCAGGGCGATCGGCTCGCCGTGGGGGAAGAGGCGGCGGGGCTCGACCGGCCAGCCGATGTAGATCGAGATGTTGCCGGCGGCCCCCTCGCTGGCGCCGATCTCCGAGAGGCGCCGGCCGGCTTCGCCGATCATGGCCGCCAGCTCGTTCAGGTCGGGAAACGGGGCTTGGATCGACATGGAAGATCTCCTTGGCTCGGCCCGCGTCTCAATCCAGAGCGAGATCGAGAGGGGCCGGAGACTCCCGTCCCCCCGGCGGCTCGATATCCAGGTAGTCCGGCCGGCTGACGTCGCGCAGAAAGATCAGGCCGTCGAATCGCCGGCGGGGGACGATCTCGGTGTCCCAATAGCCCCAGCTCTTGGCCGGCAGGAGGCTGGACATCCAGGCGTTCCACGCGACCGGAGCGGCCCCGGCCAGGTCAACGAACAAGGCCGGGCGGCCGGCGGCCAGAAGCACGGCTTCCAGTCCGTCATCCTTGGGCGGCGTCAGGAGGTAGGGAGTGCGGTCGTTCCAGCAGGCTTCGCCCCGCCCGGCGAACAGGCCGACGGCGTAGTATTCCGAGCCCATGGCCCGGCCCAGCCGGGCCCCCATGGGCCGAGCGGAGCCGAGCTCGGGGCCGCCGGAGTCGCGGCTGAAATGGGCGTTGTGGCCCCAAAGGAGGACTTTGCGGCCGGGATAGATCTCCCGGGCCAGGGCCAGGACGTTGTCGGCCATCCCGGCCTCGCGGGCGTCGGTCCTGGCGGCGCCGCCGCTCTCCATCTCGTCGATGAAGGAGACCATGGAGCGGGCCGTCTGGCGCAGGACGGCGGGCAGCTCGGGCGCTTCCGGGTGGGCGGCCTCCAGCTCGGGGGCCCGAGCCGCGGCCCACCAGGCCAGGTTGGCGTAGAAGGTCCGGAAGGCCGCCGCATGGGCGGTCCGCCACTCCGATTCATCATACCGGGCCACGAATTGGGCGTCCCGACTCTCCACTTCCGCCGCGTAGACGGGATCGAGCGGGGCGATGGCTTCGCGGAGAATCCGCGGCCTCCGGGCCGCGCCGCGGGCCGAGCTGATCTGGACGTCGAAGCCGGCCAGGACGAGCGGGCGGCTCGTGGCTTTCGTGGCCCTGATGTACTGAAAGAGCTCGAGGACGTCGCGGCTGTGCCAGACGCCGAAGAGGGCGTCCCTCAAGGTCGTCTCGGCGTCCTCCTCGGCGGCCCGGCGGTCCGCCGCCCAGCACTCGAAGAGCGAGCTTTCGAAGGCGATGACGTCGTAGCCCAAGGCTTCGTGCAGATAGCGGACCAGGCGCGTCTTGACGGACGCAGGCTCGGACATGCCGTGGCCGCTCTCGCCCAGGGCCGCGACCGTCCGGCCCGCCAGGACGGGGCCCAGGAAAGCCGGGTCTGCGGTGGTCTCGGCGCCGGGCGAGGGTAGCGCCAAGGGATGCGCAAGCGAGCGGGCCGAGACCGCCCATTCCGGACGGACGGGCGGATCAGCCTGGGCGGCCAGGAGCTCAGGAGCGAGGAACAGGGCTAGAGCGGCGGCCGCGGCAATGATGGATCGGTCTCTCACGCGGCCCATTATAGCAGGTTTACAAGCCCTCCATCGTCCCCCGGTTGTGATAAAATACGGGAGGGCAATATTGAATCGGGAGGTTCCCATGAGCAAGAAAGCGCTTTCCATCCTCTTGGCCGGCGGCCTGATCCTGGCCGCGGCCGCCGTCGACGCCTCGGCCCAGGGCCGGGTCGGCCAAAAAACCCGCGTGACGGGCGGCAATACTCAAGTCGCCACGAACCTCGGCCAAGCCCGGCTGCGGGCCGGCGAGGCGGCCATCTACCTCCGGAGCGGCGATCTCTTCGTCGACCGGATCACCGACATCTCCAGCACCCGTCTGGTCCTCGAGACGGCCAACAGCGGGGAGTTCGCCCTGCGCGACGTCTGGATGGTCAACTACATCAACGAGGGTTGGGACTTTCCCGAGGAGCGCGAGCAGCTGGAGACCAACGAGCACTACATCTTCCTCCGCGACGGCGGGGTGATCGCCGGCCGGATCGTCGACTTCAGCTCGGCCCAGCTGGTCTATGAGCTGCGAAGCGGCGAGAAGGTCGCGCCCGGCCGGATCCGCCGCATCTACTTCTCCCGGCAGGTTCCCTCCGGGCTGGCCGGGCAGGGCCAGAGGCAGGGCGGGGGCGGCGGGGTGATGGATCAAGTCGTCGGCACCTGGACCAATGTAGCCGGCGGCCGCGGACTGCAGCTCCAGCTGCGGGCCGACGGCGGGGCCCGCCTGACGGGCCAGACCCGCGGCGGCGATACCCTCAACGAGACGGGCTCCTGGAGCTTCAAGCCGGGCGACAACGCCATCGTCGTCGTGAACATCACCTCCGGGCGCCAGCGGGAAGCCATGACCTTCGGCCGCGACGGCGAGCTCCTGATCGGCATCGTCTACGATAAGGACGCCTTCGGCGTTCTCCGCCTTCGCCGCCGCTGAGCGGCGGGCCGGCGGATCGTCTCGGATCGGGAGGACGCCATGAGCGGAAGGCATCGGTTCTCTTTATGGATCATCGTTCTGGCCGGGCTGGCCGTCGCGGCCGCGGCCCAGACGGCCGGCGGCCAGAGGCCGCCGCGGACCACGACCGGAGAGTCGCAGAAGGCGGCCGGACAGAGCCAGCCGCGGACGATGGCCCAGGAGGCCGTTGCGGGCCGGTTGCGTCCCGGCGAAGCCGCCATTTACCTGCGTGACGGCCGCCTCGTCATCGACAAGATCATCGACATCTCCAGCACCCGCCTGGTCCTCGAGACGGCCAAGAGCGGCGAGTTCGGGCTGGATGATATCTTCCTGGTCAACTACGAGGCGGAAGCCTGGAACTATCCCGCGGAGCGGGACAGGGTCGGGAATCACGAGCCTTCCATCTTCACCAAGGACAACCGCCAAGTCGAGGGCCGGATCATCGACTTCAGCTCAACGCGGCTGGTCTATGAGCTTGAGGGCGGAGGAGAAGTGCCGGCCAACGATGTGCGCCGCATCTACTTCACCCCCCAAGTTCCCCGGGAGCTGACTCAGGGACAAACCGGCGGGGCGGGGACCCGAACGGATGGCCGGATCGACGGCCGGACCATGGACGGGCGTGTCGCCTCAGGCGCGGAAAGAACGGCCGGCGGAGCGACGAAGCCCCCCGCGGAGGGCCGCGTCACGAGCGGCCGCGGCGGTGTTGCGGGGGACGAAAGGCCCCGCTTGGACGGTCCGGCCGGTGAGCGGCGCGGGGAGCTCGCCGGCACATGGACTCTCACCGGAGCGGCCGTCGATCCCGGCGATGCGCGACGCGTTCGCGGCTTCCAGCTGACGTTGGAGCGGAATGGAGACGCGGCCATGGCCTATAGGACCGGCTGGGGCCGGAAGCGGACCGTGACCGGAAGCTGGCGCTTCGACAGGGCTGAAGGCGAGGTCATCGTCGACCTGAACGGCCCCGGCGGGAGGGAGATCCTGACCTTTGGTCGGGAAGACGACCTGCTCATCGGCCGGACCTACAATCGCATGACCTACGGCACGCTCCGGCTGCGCCGCTTGGCGGGCGCGGGCGCGGGAGACGCCGGGACTATTCGACGATAATCTCGTCGGCGAAGAGCCAGGCCTTCCCGCCCGCCCCCGAATGCCAGGCGGGGCAGCGGCCGATCGACTTGGCCGTGACCCGGATGTAGCGAGCCGCCGCGCCGGCGGCCGCGATCTTGACGTCTTTCAGGAGGACGCTCCCGTCCCGGTCCGTCGCCTCGAATCCTTCCACGGCCGGCAGGGCCCGGAACGTCTTCCCGTCGTCCGATAGGGCCGCCTCCACCGAGCGGGGCAGGAAAGCCCAGCTCGGAGTGTTCTGGAGGAATCCGACGGTAATGGACTCGATGCGCCGCGAGGCGCCCAGGTCCAGCACCGCCGCCAGATCGTCTCCCTCAAAGCCCTGCCAGCGGCCGTCCGTATGGGATTTTCCGCCCCGCAATCCGTCCACAAGGCCCAAAGGGCCGCCGCCGCTGTAGCGGGGCCTGAACGCGTAGGACAGCCGGGGCTCCTTGCCCAGCGCCAGATGCGACAGGAAGCGGGTCTCGCTGACCGGCCCCTGGCGCTTGCCGCCGGCGAAGACGGCGGCCCGGATCACGGCCGACTGGCCGATCGTCATCGGGCCTTCATAGGCCTTGGAGCCGGGCACCGGATCCTTCCCGTCGAGGGTGTAGCGGATGTCCGGCCGGTCGCTCTCGGTCGTCAGGGCCAGCCTCAGGCGGCCGCTTCCGGGCTCCGGCAAGGCCTCCATCTTGACGGCGAACAGGCTGCGGGCGTAGCTCGCTCCCATTCGGTCGTAGCGCCGCAGCTGGACGGTCAGGCGGCGCAGGAAATCGGGCCAGCTCTTGCCGGCGGCGGGCGTCCAGACCGTCTCGGCCAGGGCGGCCGTGCGCGGGAAGAGCATGTACTCGGCGTGGGCGGGCGTCGCAATGTACTCCGTCCAGAGGTTGGCCTGGCCGCCGATGATGCGGCCGGCCTCCTCGGGCGTCAGCCCTTCCGGCACGGGCTCGAAGGCGTAGGCCTTGCTCAGGGGAACGTAGCCGCCGATGCCCTGCGGCTCCAGAGCCGGATCGCCCTGCAGGTAGTCGTAATAGCAGAAGGCCGTCGGAGTCATGACCACGGGATGGCCGGCCTTGGCCGCGGCCACGCCGCCCTCGAATCCCCGCCAGGACATGACCGCGGCGTTGGGGGCCAGTCCACCCTCCAGGATCTCGTCCCAGCCCAACAGCGTCCGGCCGCGGGCGTTGAGGTAGGCCTCGATGCGGCGGACGAACCAGCTCTGCAGCTCCTCCTCGGTCTTCAAGCCTTCGGCCTTCATCCGGGCCTGGCACTTGGGACAGACCCTCCAGCGGGCCTTGTCGACCTCGTCGCCGCCTATGTGGATGATCTTGCTGGGGAAGAGGGCCAGGACCTCGTCCAACACGTCCTCCAGGAAGGCGAAGACGGCCTCGTTGCCGGGGCAGAAGACGTCGCTGATCGGCCACAGCCCGCCCGGCGGCAAGGTGAACGGGCCGCCGGTGCAGGACAGCTCGGGATAGGCGGCCAGGGCGGACGTGCAGTGCCCGGGCATCTCGATCTCCGGCACCACGGTGATGTGGCGCTCCGCGGCGTAGGCCAGGACCTCGCGGATGTCGTCCTGAGTGTAGAACCCGCCGTAGGTCGCCTTCTCGCCCGGCTTCTGGGCCGGCCGGCTGTTCCAATGGAGGTCCTCCCGGTCCACGCGCCAGGCGCCGACTTCCGTCAGGCGGGGGTGCTTCTTGATCTCGATCCGCCAGCCCTGATCGTCGGTCAGGTGCCAGTGGAACGTGTTCAGCTTGTGCATGGCCATATAGTCGAGATAGCGCTTGACGAACTCCTTGGGGAAGAAGTGCCGGCAGACGTCCAGCTGAAGGCCGCGCCAGGAGAAGCGCGGCCGATCCTCGATCTTGACGCAGGGGACGACGGCCGGCCCGCCGGCCGAGCCGGCCGTGCCGTAGGCCTCGGGAGGCAGGAGCTGGAGCAGCGTCTGGACGCCGTAGAAGAGCCCGGCCGACTCCGGCGCCTCGATCGAGACCGCGGCGGGCGTCACCGACAGCCCGTAGCCTTCGGCCCCCGCGGCGGGGCTTCCGCCGCGCCGCAGGAAGATGATCGACGAGGCCTCCACGGGCGGCCGGTCGGAGACGGGGACATCCAGCCCGAAGGCCCGGCGCAGCTCCGCGGCCAGGTAGCGGCCGGTCGCCTCGGCTTCGCGATCGCCTTCGGGCACGGCGATCCGGCAGGCCGAGGTGATCAGGAAGGAGCCGCTTTGGCGCTCGAGGGAGACGGGCTTGGGCACGACGGCGAGCTCGGCTTCCCGGGCGGGCGCCTCGACGGGCCTCGGCGCGGCGCATGCGGCGAGGAAGACGGCGGACAGGACAGTCAGCGCGAGGCGGGATGTCACTTTCATGGCGGGCTCCTTTCCCGCCGCCTTTATAGCACAGGGAGAAAGGGCCGCGCCAGCGGCGGGGCCGGGCCGGGGGAGAGGTCAATCCCGCGGGGGGAGTCCGGCGGCCGGGGGCTCGAAGCCGCGCTGCCGCTCGCGGCAGATGCAGGGCGCCAGCTGCCTCCAGCTCTCCTGATCGCCCGCCTCGGCCGGCAGGAAGTCGCGCTTGATGGCCCCGTCCTCGATCTCGACGACCCGGTCGCACCCGGCCGCGATGTGCCGGTCGTGGGTGACGATGATGAAGGTCGTCTTGAGCTCGCGGTTGATGGACCGCAGCAGCTCCTTGACCGCCTCGGTCGTGTCGGTGTCGAGGTTTCCCGTCGGCTCGTCGGCCAAGATGATGCGGGGCTGGTTGATCAGGGAGCGGGCGACGGCCACCCGCTGCTGCTCGCCGCCCGAGAGCTTGTTGGCCCGGTTGCCCATGCGGCTTCCGACTCCGACCCGGTCCAGAAGCTCCTTGGCCCGGCGGGTGACGGCCGCGTCGGCCCGGCCGTGCCGGATGCGGTAGGGCAGGAGCACGTTCTCCAGGGCGTTGAACTCGGGCAGCAGGTGGTGGAACTGGAAGATGAAGCCCAGGGTCCGGCTGCGGAAGTCCGCCAAGGCGTCGTCGTCGGCGGCGAAGAGGTCCTGGCCGGCGAAGCTCATCCGGCCCGAGGTCGGCCGGTCCAGCGTGCCGAGGATGTTGAGCAGGGTGCTCTTGCCCGATCCCGAGCGGCCGATGATGCCCAGGTACTCCCCGGCCGGCACGTCCAGGTCGATGCCGCGCAGGGCCTCGGTCCTGACGGTCGTCCCGTAGACCTTCCTCAGGCCGCGCAGCTGCAGGTCACCCATTGCGGATCACCTCGATCGGATTGAGCTTGGCCGCCCGCCGGGCCGGAACGAAGGCGGCCAGGGTGCCGGCCAGGGTGGCGATGGCCACGGACAAGATCACCGCGCCGAAGCGGACGGAGATGGCGGTCAGGGTGGCCGAGGGGTTGGCCCTTTGGGCCAGGACGAAGGCCTGGACCATGCCCCAGCCCGCCAGGCCTCCCAGGATCGATCCGACCAGGCCCAGGATGCCGCCCTGGATGATGAAGACGCGGCTGATCTGGCGGGTCTTCATGCCCAGGGCCTTGAGGATGCCGATCTGCCGCTGGCGCTGGACGACGGAGATGGCCAGGACCGAGGCGATGGCCAGGGTGACCGAGAGCAGGACGAACAGCTGGATCAGGTAGGAGGACGAGCCCTGGCCCTGCAGGGCGGCCAACAGCTGGGCGTTGGTCTCCTGCCAGCTCAGCCACTGCAGGCCGGGGAAGGTCCGCCGCAGATCGGCCGCCCAGCCCTCGGCCGCGAAGACGTCCGGCACCTGCAGCTCGATCAGGGTCAGGCCCTGGTCGAGGCCGTAGAGGATCTGGGCCCGGCTGAGGGAGATGACGACCCAGCTCTCGTTGAGCGACTTGTTGTCCAGGTCGAAGATGCCGTTGATGGGGAAGACGTCGCCGGCTCCCGAAGGCACGGTGATGCGGATCGAGTCGCCGACGCCGGCCCGGAGCTTCTCGGCCAGCTGGCGGCCGATCAGGACGCCGTTGCCGCCGACCTCGAAGCGGCCGGCGACCAGACGACGGCGGATGTCGTAGAGGGCGTCGGCCCGCTCCAGGTCGAAGCCGCGGAGGATGACGGGCAGGGACTTGTCGCCCTGGAGGATGAAGCCCGAGCCCTGGGCCACCGGATTGACGGCCTTGAAGGCGCCCAGCTCAGCCAGCTGCCGGTCGATGGTCGGCCAGCCGCGGATGGGCTTGAGACTGCCCCGGTTGGTCACGATCCGGGCCGTGGAGACTCGCCCGTCGGCCGGCAGGAGCCCCCCATCCGGGACGTCGTCCGGCATCTCGGCCGTGATGTGCGGCGAGCGGCCGACGGTGTCCTCCACCAGGCTCCTCTGCAGGTCGACGATCAGGGAGTTGAGAAAGACCTGGACGGCGATGCCCAGGGTGATTCCGACCAGGATCATGAGGGTCTGGGCCCGGCCCTCTTTGAGGAAGCGGAGCGCGACGGAGAGATTGAACATAGCTGAATCAGCGGGCCTCGGGGACGGGCTTGACCTTGGCCCCTTCCTTCAGGCCCTGGGGCCGCAGGACCCGGTCGCCGGCCTTCAGGCCCGACGTGACGGAGAAGAGCCCGCCGCCGACGTCGTCGGCCTTGATCTCGATCCGCCGGGCGCGTCCGTCGACGACGGTGTAGGCGTAGGATGCCCCGCTCTCCCGGACCAGGAATCGCTGCTCCAGAAGCAGCGCGGCCGGAGCGCTGCCGACCACGATCTGGACGGAGACCGAGGACTCCGGGAGAAGCTCTTCATAGGCGGCGTCCAGGATCAGCCGCAGGGCGAAGGTCCCCCGCTGGGTGTCCACGATCGGGGCGATCCGCTCGACGACCGCCGGGTAGGTCCGCCCGGGGAAGGCGGGCGAGGCGACCGCGGCCTTCTGCCCGATCGCCAGCCGGGCCAAGCTGGCCTCTTCGACCTGGACCTCGACATACGAGCGCTCTGAGGCCGGGATGAAAGTGATGACCTTGGCCCCGCCGGCGACGAACTCGCCCTTGTGGGCCGAGTGCTCGACGATCCGGCCGTCAAGAGGGGCCCGCAGGACCGTCTCGCGAAGGTCGATCTCGGCCCGCCGCAGGTCGGACTCAGCCTGGGCCACCTGGATCTCGGCCAGGGGGCGCAGGGTCGTCTCGAGGGCCCTCAGCTGGCTGGAGGCCGATTCGAGGGCCGATTCGGCCAGCTCCTTGTCCCGCTTGACCTGCTCGAATTGCAGGGGCGTGATCGAGCCTTTGCCCAGGAGCTCGGCCTGGCGCTTGTAATATTCAGCGGCGTACGCGGCCGAGGCCCTGGCCTGGCGGAGCCTCTGCTCCAGGTCGATCCGGTCGGTCGTGCCGAGCTTCTCCAGGTTCAGGCGGGCCGCGGCCAAGGCCGCCCGCCGCTGGGTCAGGACCGTCTCCTCGATGGCGGTGTCCTGGCGCATGAGCGCTTGGCCCGCCTTGACCCGGTCACCGTCCTTGGCCAGCTCCTCGGCGATGCGTCCGGGCCGGTTGAAGGACAGGGGGATGGTCTTCTCTCCGACCATGCGGCCCGAGGCCAGAACGGTCTCGGAGGCCGTGCGCGCCTCCAGGGTGACGGACGGAACCTTGGTCCGCCTGAAGGCTCGGGCGGCGATGAGGGTCAGGAGCAAAGCTCCCAGGACGACCAGAATCCACATCGATCTTTTCATGCGAGCCATGGAGGAGAGTCCTTTGCGGCGGGAAGGGAAACCCGCATTAATATTCCTATCGAGATGGGGTATTTTACCAAAGAGAGGGCCGTTTGGCAAGACGGTGGCGGGCCGGGCCTGGGGAGCTGATCTGAAACGCCCCCTTCCAGAAAGAGGCGGACCCGGTCCGGCCGATCCTATATAATGCTGCCGTGATCAAGGCCAGGCCGGAGGACTTCATCGTCGAGGAGAAGGCCGACCTGCCGCTCGTCCCTTCCGGCCCTTACCGCGTCTATCGCCTGGCCAAGACCGGCTGGACGACCTTGGACCTTCTCCGCCGCTTGGCCAGGACCTGCGGCGTCTCCCCGGCGGCCGTCTCCTATGGCGGCAAGAAGGATAAGCACGGGGTCACTCGGCAGTTCATCGCCGTGCGGGACGGGCGCGACTTCAGCCGCGAGGAGGACGGCTTCCGCCTGGAGGCGTCCGGCTTCATGGACCGGCCCATGGGCCCCGACCTGCTGCGCGGCAACGCCTTCCGGGTCGTCCTGAGGGACCTGGCCGCGACGGAGCCCGTCGAGGGGGCCCTGGATGAAGCCCGCCGGACGGGCTTCCCCAACTATTTCGATGATCAGAGATTTCGCAGCTACGATCCCGAGCGGGGCTTCTTCGCCGAGAAGATCCTCCGCCGGCATTGGAACGGCGCCCTGCAGGTCTTCCTGACCTCGACGGCGCCCGGGATGGGGGGGCCGGAGAAGATCCGCCGGCGCGAGCTCTTCAACCGCTGGAAGGATTGGCCGCGCTGCCTCGAGCTGGCCCGCGGCCGGGAGGAGAGGCTCATCTTCGAATTCCTGGCCGCCCATCCCACGGAGCAGGTCAAGGCCCTTCACAAGCTGCCCCAGGAAGAGATCTCGATGCGCTACTCCTCCTTCCAGTCGCACCTCTGGAACGAGCTTCTCCGGCGGGTGGTGAGGGAAGCGGCGCCCCATCCCGTCCCGGTTCCGGGCGCCGAGGGCGACTATCTCTTCTGGGCCGAAGAGCAGGCTTCGTCCGCGGCCCGGCTCCTCGCGCTTGACCTGCCGACCTGCGCCGCCCGCATGGACTTTCCCGACGACCGGACGCGCGATCTCTTCCTCGGCATCCTCCAGGAGCGCGGCCTGAAGCTCGGCGACTTCCGGACCCGGGCCCTGCACCGGGTCTATTTCAAGTCCTTTCCCCGGCCGGCGGCGATCGTGCCGGAGAATCCGGTCGTCCTCGAGACCGGCGAAGACGAGCTCCACCCCGGCCGCCGCCGCCTGACCCTGTCCTTCTCCCTGCCCCGGGGGTCCTACGCCACCGTCCTGATCAAGAGGCTGACCTTGCCGAAGAGCCCCTCGCCGGGTCCCATCTGACTCGTCCCGAGCCGGGGCTTGCGCCCCGGCGGGACTTTGGAGATCATAGGGCGTCTTGATCGCGCGACTTTCCCCCATGGAGGCGACCATGAAGATTCGTCAAGCGGCTTGGCTGGCCCTAGGGCTCCTGGCGGCCGCGGGACTCGGCTGGGCGGGCGGGCCGGCCGGATACGACGCCTGGTTCACCGACAAGGCCCTGCGGGTCGACCTCTATCAGGCCGGCGACGCGGCCGGCGAATCGCTGACCATCGACGCGATCTACGAGGAGCCGCTCTGGCCCGAGACCCGCACGGCGCTCGTCGATCCGTTCGGCTACGGCCGCTACGTCCTGAAGGTCTATGACATCGCATCCAACGCCCTGATCTACTCGCGGGGATTCGACACCATGTACGCCGAGTACAAGACCACGACGCCGGCCCTGGAGGGAGTCAAGCGTGTCTTCCAGCGCAGTCTCCGCTTCCCGGAGCCGAAGCGCCCGGTCCTCTTCGTCATCGAGGCCCGGGACAAGAAGAACCTCCTCCATCCCATCTTCAGCCGGACCGTCGATCCGGCCGATTACCACATCATCCGGGAGGCGGCGGCCGCCGGCGACTGGATCTACGAGCCGGCCGTGGCCGGCGATCCGCGCTCGACTCTGGACCTGGTCTTTCTGGCCGAGGGCTACACGGCGTCCGGACGGGACAAGTTCAAGGCCGACGTCGACCGGATGACCCAAACCCTGTTCGCGACGGAGCCCTATAGAAGCGCCCGGGGCCGGATCAGCATCCGGGCCGTCTTCCGCCCCTCGCCCGAGGCGTCCATGGACGAGCCGCGACAGAGGGCCTACCGCAAGACCGTCCTGGAAGCGTCCTTCAATGCCTTCGACCTGGACCGCTACATGCTCATCGAGCGGGACCACCTGATGCACGAGATCGCGGCCCAGGTGCCCTACGACGCCATCGTCGTCCTGGTCGACAGCGCCCGCTACGGCGGCGGCTCGATCGCCTTCGATTACTGCGTGACCACGACCGACCACGCCCGCAGCTTGGAGGTCTTCCTGCACGAGATGGGCCACTCCTTCGGCGGCTTGGCCGACGAGTACTACGCCAGCGAGGTCTCCTACAACGACTTCTATCCCAAGGGCGTGGAGCCTTTCGAGCCCAATATCACGGCCATGCTGGATCCGGCCAACGTCAAATGGAAGAATCTCCTGTCGCCCGGGATCGGCATCCCCACCGAATACGGCAAGGACGATCAGGAGGCCTTGATGGCGGAACGGCAGGCTCGCCGCAAGGCGCTGGCCGAGACTGTCGCCCAGGCTAAAAAGGCCGGAGCGGACGAAGCGGCGGTCAAAGCCCTCCAGGAGAAAGCGGCGGCCGAGGACAAGGCCCTGCAGGACCGGATCGAAGCCAGCCGCAAGACGTACGAGGGCCTGCGTGACAAGGTCGGCGTCTTTGAGGGAGCCGGCTACGCCGCCAAGGGGCTCTACCGCCCCCAGATGGTCTGCATCATGATCGGCAATCCCAAGCGGGAGTTCTGCGCCGTCTGCCGCCAAGCTCTCAGCGACATGATCGACTACTACGCCGCCCCCGGCGCGCGGTGAGAGGGGAGACGGCCATGGATGCCTCGTCCTGGTGGAAGGAGCTGCCCGGCGCCGTCACAGTCTGCGACCGGGCCGGGATCATCCTGGAGATGAACGAGAGAGCCCGCCTGACTTTCGCCGCCGACGGCGGGGCGGCGCTCATCGGGACCAACGTCCTCGACTGCCATCCCGAGCCGTCACGGTCCAAGCTGCGGGAGATGCTGGCATCCGGCCGCGCCAACGTCTACACCATCGAGAAGAAGGGCGTTCGGAAGCTCATCTACCAGGCGCCCTGGTATGCCGCTGGGGCCTACGCCGGCTTCGTCGAGCTGGCCCTGGAGATCCCGGCGGCGATGCCGCATTTCGTCCGCGGCTGAGGGGGGCCGAGCGGGAACCGGCCCGGCGGCGCCCCGCCGCTTGATTTCCCCGGATCAACCCCCTATGATGAGTCGCGCTTCGGGGCGCGCCCGTAGCTCAGCTGGATAGAGCATTTGGCTTCGAACCAAAGGGTCGGGAGTTCGAATCTCTCCGGGCGCGCGCTTCTCCCCGCGGCATCGGAACGGCGCGGCAGCCACGGAGGCGATATGGGCTTCGGTGTCCTGTTGAAGAAGACCCGATGGATCGTCTTGGGGATGCTCGTCGTCTACCTGGGCGGGACCGCCGCCGGCTACGCCGCGGCTCGGCGCGGATGGACGGACGCGGTCCGTCTGCGAACGACCCGGATCGGCGAGCTCAGCCGAAACCTCGAGTATAAGGTCCCCATCTACGGCGCGGTCCTGCGCAAGTATAAGGAATGGGAGCGTCCTCGGTTGATGAGCGCCCTTTTCAAGGGCCGGGCCACCCAAGCCACGTTCCTTATCCTATTCAACAACTGGGTTGTGGCCGACTTCACCATGATCGTTCGGACGGTCACCCTGCTGCCGCTCCTGCTCTACCCCTACGGGCGCTTCGCCCAGGGAGCGGCCCTGGCCAAAGCTCCGGCCGGATTCCAGGTCGGCTCGGTCTGGCTGACCGAGTTCGGCGGGTATTTCGTGACCATCTGCGCCGCCCTCTGCCTGGTCCTCTGGATCCTGGCTTACCGCCGCTTCGGCTTCCAATCGCGGCGCAAGGCGTTGGGCGGGGGGCTGAAGATTTTCGCCGCCGCCTATCTCCTTTCCGGCGTCTTCTTCCTGACCGGGGCCTGGCTCGAGACCATGCTCCTCCTCGGCCGCACTTTCGGCTGAGCCCCGCGGGCGTCCGGGGAATAGCCAAAATAATCTTCCCCCTCCTGCGATCTCGTGTTGACAAAGCCGGGGCCGCGGCCTATGTATTAAGTGCGGTCGTTCTTAGCCGCCTCGGGAGAAGGCGGCCGCCCCGACCGGCCGGGCTTGGTGATGGTGCGGTGACCTCGTGGGAAGGATTCGCCGCCGGAAGGGGCCGGGCGCGCGGGGGATGGGATCTTCGGACTTCCCCGTAGGAAAAGGGCGGGGGAGCGGGTCCCATCCCCCCGGGCCGGGTCGGTCATCCTCTCCTCACTCTCTGCTGAAGTCGGTCGTTCTCTCTTTCTTTGACTCCCCCCCGGCTTCGCCGGATTGATTTTCCACCCCCGCTGAGGCTATAGTCATGCGGCATGATCGCTGATCCCGCCCGCATCCCCCATCCCTTCTCCCAGGAGGCTCCATGAAACGCTCTGTCCGCATGATCGCCCTGGCCCTCGTCCTGGTCGCCGTGTCGCTGGCCAACGCCGGCGTCCAGGCCGTCCCGTCCGGCAAGGCCAACTACGAGCTGGCCTCGCGCTGGACCGCGGCCAAGGTCGGCAAGCTCGTCTTCGACGGGCAGGTCCAGCCGCGCTGGCTGGGATCGGGCGAGCGCTTCTGGTACTCCTACGAGACCAGCCGCGGCCGCCAGTGGTGGATCGTCGACCCGGCCGCCAAGAGCCGGAAGCCTCTCTTCGACAACGCCAAGATGGCCGCCCTGCTGACCAAGACGACCCTCTTCCCCTATGACGCCCAGCATCTGCCGATCCGGACCATCAAGTTCATCAAGAACGACACGGCCCTCCGCTTCGACCTCGAGCTGCCCAAGGATGCCGACGTCCGCGTCGGCGAGGCCCTCAAGAAGGCCGGCGACGTCGGCAAGGAGTTCGAGGACAAGGAGAAGGAGAAGGAAAAGGAGCAGGATACCCAGAAGAAGGATCAGGACAAGAAGGAAGCCGAGAAGCCCAAGGAGCCGGAGAGCAAGACCAAGACCCTGTGGTTCGAGTATGACCTGGCCTCCGGGCGCTTGACCGTGCTGGAGGACTATAAGGCTCCCGAGACGCGGCCCCGCTGGGCCTCGGTCTCGCCCGACGAGAAGACGGTCGTCTTCGGCCGGGGCTCCAACCTCTATATGATGGACGCCGAGAATTTCAAGAAGGCCTGGAAGAAGGCCGACGACAAGGAGGTCAAGGAAGTCCAGCTGACGACCGACGGCGAGGAGTACTACAGCTGGACCCGGACCCTCTCGGATGAGGACAAGAAGACGTTCCAGAAGGACGAGAAGGACCGCAAGGACTACCGCGTCCCGGCCGCCGGCGTCATCTGGTCCAAGGACTCCAGCAAGTTCTCCATCGAGCGGGAAGACGAGCGCAAGGTCGGGGCCCTGTGGGTCATCAACGCCCTGTCCAACCCGCGGCCGACCTTGGAGACCTATAAGTACGCCATGCCCGGCGAGGAGGCCCAGCCGCAGCCCGAGCTGTGGATCTTCGACGTCGCCTCCAAGGCCAAGGTCCAGGTCAAGGCGGACAAGTACAAGGACCAGACCCTGTCGGTCTTCACCGCCCCCCGCAAGCCCTCGGAGATGGACCGCGACTACCCGCCGCCGGCCACCTGGCTGGGCGACCGGTCGGACCTCCTGTACCTGGGGCGCCAGAGCCGCGACCTGCACCGGTATGACCTGAGCACGGTCGACACGGTGAAGGGCGAGGTCAAGCCTCTCTTCGAAGAAGTCCTCAATACCTACGTCGACGTCCAGACGCCGCGCCTGGTCAGCGGCGGCCAGGAGATCATCTGGTGGTCCGAGCGCGACGGCTGGGGCCACTACTACCTCTACGACGGGACGGGCAAGCTCAAGGGGCAGATCACCTCGGGCGAGTTCGTCGGGGCCGGCGTCCAGCACGTGGACGAGAAGGCCCGCGTCCTGTACTTCAACGCCTGGGGCCGCGAGCCCGGCGAGGACCCCTACTACGCCCACCTCTATCGGGTCAATCTGGACGGCAGCGGCCTGAAGCTCCTCAATCCGGGCGACGCCAACCACTCGGCCCAGATGAGCGAGTCCGGCCGCTGGATCGTGGACAGCTCCAGCCGGGTCGATCAGGCGCCCCGGTCCGAGCTCCGGGATGCCCAGGGCGGCCTGCTGCTGCCCCTCGAGGCCACCGACGTGACGGCTCTGCTCGAGGCCGGCTTCCAGTATCCGGAGCCGTTCCAGGTCAAGGCCGACGACGGCGTCACCGACCTATTCGGGGTCCTGTACAAGCCCTTCGACTTCGATCCCCGGAAGACCTACCCGGTCATCCTCTACGTCTATCCGGGCCCCCAGACCGAGAGCGTCTCCAAGACCTTCGTCCCGCGCAGCGCCAGCCAGCATCTGGCCCAGTTCGGCTTCATCGTCGTCGAAGTCGGCAACCGCGGCGGCAATCCCCAGCGCTCCAAGTGGTACCACAACTACGGCTACGGCAATCTGCGCGACTACGGCCTGGCCGACAAGAAGCGCTGCATCGAGCAGCTGGCCCTGAGGTTCCCCTTCATCGACAGCGGCAAGGTCGGCATCTTCGGCCACAGCGGGGGCGGCTTCATGACGGCGGCCGCGCTCCTGGTCTACCCCGACTTCTTCAAGGTCGGGGTGTCCTCCTCCGGCAACCACGAGAACAACATCTACAATCGCTGGTGGAGCGAGAAGCACCACGGGGTCAAGGAAGTCACGGACGACAAGGGCAACGTCAAGTTCGAGTACGCCATCGAGAAGAACTCCGAGCTGGCCCGCAACCTCAAGGGCCATCTCCTCCTGACCACCGGCGACATCGACAACAACGTCCACCCCGGCAACACCTACCGCCTGGCCAACGCCCTGATCCGGGCCAACAAGCGCTTCGACTTCTTCCTCTTCCCCGGCCAGCGGCACGGCTACGGCGACATGTCCGACTACTGGACCTGGTTCCGGGCCGACTACTTCTGCAAGTGGCTGCTAGGCGACTTCTCCCAGACCGTGGACATGTGGGAGCTGAACAAGGACAAGGAGCAGTCCGGGGCTAAGGCCGCCGCGGCCGGGGCCGGCGGGCAGGGAGGCGGCGTCCGGCGCTAAGCCGCCGACCGATGGGCGCGGCGCGGGGAGATCGCGGGGCCCCGATCAACGGGGGAGCGCCGGGGATCTTCCCAAGAGCGTCTCGGTATTGCGGCGCCGGATGAAGGCGCGCCAGCCCCGGCGAGAGGCGGGGTCGGCCCCGGCCGGCGCGGCGAAGACCAGGCGGATCGATCCGCCTTCCAGGGCCGCGCTCACATCGTAAGCCCGCGCAAAGCCCGGCTTCTCGGATTCGACGAAAGCCAGGGCATCGCGCCATATGTCGCGGCGGGCCTGTCGCGGGAGGCGTTTCCATTCCGCTTCTGCGCTCCGCCCCGGTCCGAGGACGCATCCTCCGGGAAAAGCCGCTCGGAAGCGTCCGGCCGCTTCGACGAGGTCCGAGGGGTCCCGCGGCCGGCTGAGCCCGGCCTTGGAACCCAGCCAGCCCGATTCCGCCAACCAGACGGCGGCCGCGGCGCCATTATTAAACGGTCCGGCGAAGTCGACGCTCTCCATCAGGCCCATCCCTTCGGCCAGGAGCCAGTCGCGCCCGGGAGCGAGGCTTGGAGGCGAGACGAACCAGAGCACCCGGCCGCGTCCCCCGCAGGCCGCCTCCCCGGCCCGGCCGATCCGGCGGGCGGCGGCTTCGGCGATCCGGCGATGAGCCCAGCGGTCTTCCGCCAGCCAACCGTCGGGATCGTCCAAGCCGCGATGAGGCGTTCCGGGCCCGAAACAAGCCCGCCCGACTGCCACGGGCCCTTCCACGCGGCGCAGGCTGAGGGCCCAATCGGGGAGGGTGAGGGCCGTTTTTAGAGCAGCTCCGCGCGCGGCGGAATGGCCTCGGAGGCTTCCCATGAGGAGGACGGCGGCGGCCAGGAAGCCCGCTCCGGCCGTTAGAACGGCCGCCACGGCATCGCGGCCCAGGAAGCCTGAGGCCGTTGCACCGGCTAGGATGAGCGATCCGGCCCCGAACAGATGGCCGTAGGCGCGCCGGGCGTAAGCGCGCATCTCGAAGGCCGAGGCGAGGGAGCGGACGAGGAAGAATCCCGCGGCGGCCAGGGCCATATCCGCCGGGACTCGCCCCAAGAAGATTCTGGCCAGGGCCAAGGCACCGGCCCAGGCGGCCAAGCCGATCGGGATGGAGGCCAGGGACAGGCGGCGCTCGAACGAGTCGCCCAGCGACCGGAGCAGAGGCCGATCCAGCCTCTTGAGATCGAAGTAGAAGAGCTGGGTCCAGTCGAATCCGGCCCGGATAAGGGGCGAGGCCGCCAGAACAAGGGCGGTCATCGGCGAAAATCCGCGCCGTCCTCCGGCCAGAAGGGCCAGGAGAAAGACGCCGTCCGTGCGCATCAGGGCGTAGGCCAGGCCGGAGGTCCAGCCTTCTCTCCCCGAGGGCTCGCCCCGGCGCCGGGAGACAGGGCGCGGGCGGAGGGCCAACCTGGGCCGGATGCCGAGATGCCGGTAAGCTCGAGCCGTGAAAGCCAAGCTCAGAGACGCCGAAGCGGCGGCCGAGAGCAGGGATGCCGCCGGCAGGGCCCAGGCTCCGACGAGGGGCCAAAGGGCTAGGCCGCCGCCGAAAGCAAGCACCTCCAGCCCGGCCAAGGACCAGAAGGGCCGATAGACGCGGCGCACGGCGAAGACGCCGGAATGGTAGCAGCGAAGGACGATGTCGGCCGCCAGTCGCCCGAGGATGGCCAGGAGGAAGAGGTCGGAGGGGCCGGCCGCGCCCGTCGCCAGGTGTCTCAGGATCGGCCAAGCCGCTCCCGCCGCGCCGATCGGGAGAGCCCAGCGCGCGGATCGGGTCAGGCCGCTCTCGATGCGGGCCTCGGCCCGCCGCGGCTTTCCGGCCGCGAAGGACTCGCGGACGCTCTCCCTCATGGGCTCCAACGCGCCCCACCAGAAAGACGAGATCAGGGCCGCGGCCGCCTCGGCCGCCAGGACGAGGCCGAAGTCGCCGGGATTGAAGAGGCGGAAGGCCAGCAGGATGCGGACCGCGTGAAGCCCGGCCGAGATCGCCGTCCGGCCGGCGAAGAAGCGAAGGCGATGCAGGGCGTAACGGCGGAAGCGGCCGCCCAGGAGCGCCTCCTCCAGCCCGGGGGAGCGGTCGGCCCTCCGGGCGGCCCGACGGAGCCAGTCTCGGACGGCTTCCATTAGCGGCTCCTCCGGCCGAGGTTGCGGTCGTGGAGAAGCGAGCCCAATCCCCAGTCGCGGCGGATTCGCCCGTAAGGAACCGCTCTGAAGGCCCGCGGGCCGCGCAGCCCCGTGGCCGCCCGCAAGGCCAGGAGGGCGATCCGGTAATCGAGCTGCCGCAGCTGGGGACGGTTCGTCGCCAGGCGCCGCAGGATATCCGTCGAGCGCTGCCTCAGGGGGGCCGGCTCGGGGCGCAGAGCCCGGTTGAGGACCGCGCAAACGGTCCGTCCCCTCTCGTCGGGGGAGGAGGCCCTCGCCGCGCGGGCCGTGCGCTCCGCCCGATCCGCCAGGTCGCGAAGAAGCGATCGGGCCGCCTCGCGCCCCAGGCCGATGGTCCCATCGGCGTGGATGTCCGTGCCCAGGAACGCGACGGCGGCGCCGCCGGCGAAGCGACCCGTTTCCGGTCCCGATCCCGGCCGGGCTGCTTGGTTGAGGAAGACATCCCGGCCCTTCTCCTCCTTCAGCCGCAGGCCGAGCCGGGCCGCCTCGCCGCGGATGACGTCGTCCGCCTCGCGCGCTCGGGCCGGGTCCGGGTGGGCGAACAGGATATCGTCCGAGTACCGGGCATAGAAGCCGCCGGGGACGGACTCCAGGCGGCGATCCAAGCCATGCAGGTAGAGATTGAACAGGACGCAGGAGATGGGCTGCCCCGTTGGAACGCCGCGCAGAAGACGGCCCAGACCGCCTCCCGGCCACAGAACCAGAGGCCGGACCACTTCCCGGAGAGTCGCCCAGCCGGGAAGGCTCGCGGCGTCGCGTCCGCCCAGGATTCCGGCCAGCATCTCCCAGAGCGGCGAGCCGGGTCCGACGGGAATGGAGTCGGTGTAGGAATCGATGTCCCTATGGATCACGTGCAGCCCGCGCGCTCTTGGGTCGGGATTCTCCCGGCGGTGGCGGCGGACGAAGGCGGCGAATCCGGCCGCGGCATCGGCCCAGGATACGCCCCTGCGGTAGGAGAAGAGACGGTCGGAGAGGAGCGGCCGCGAGGCTTCCTCCACGATCGCGGCCATGACGGCGTGGACGATGCGATCGGTCAGCCGGAAGTCGAAGACCTCCCGCTCCTTGCCGTCGACACGGATGCGGCGGATGCGGCCCGGCTCGAAGGCGTAGCGGCCCGCGGCGGCGGCCCGGGCCAAACGCCGGGCGATCCCGCGCTGGCCGTCGAAGAGGGCGTCCAGCCCGACGCCGTCTTGAATGAGGGCCCGGCGGGCGGGGTCGAAGAGGGTCCGGTCGAAGAGGCGCTCGATCTGCCCGCGGTAGCGGCGGGGGGCGGCGAGAGCGCGTTGAAGATCCATCGGGATGGAGGCGGACGGGAGCGGGGGACGGGCCGGGATCCGGCGTGTCGTTGAGCTTTCGTCTTGCGGCCAGGGGTCGGGTTTGCGCCCGGCTGGGGCGGGGTCCCCCTTCCCGGGACCGTCTTTCCATGGCGCCGGCAAGACCGCGATCTCTGCCGCCGCCCCGATCGCCGCGGCCGAGGCCGCGGGAGCCGCCGGATCCCGGCCCGGCCGCCGTCCGCGGCCATTGTCGGCCAGGCCGGCCCGCTTGTCAAACCCCCGGCTCGAAATCGGCGGTCCTCGAAGATATAATGCCGGGGGGAGGAAGCCATGAATCCAGCCAAACCGAAGCCGGAGAAGATCGCGGCCGAGATCGTTGCCGGCCTGGATAAAGGCGCCGATCCGGTCCGGGCGGCCGGAGCCCGCCGCTACTTTCGCGAGCAGGTCGAGTTCTACGGCCTGACGACGGCCGACATGAGGGCGCTGACGCTGGAGGTCGCCGGGCGCATCCGCCCGGCTTGGACGCTGGAGGATGCCCTGGCTTTGGCCGAGATCCTCCTGCCGAAGAAGAAATACGAGGCCAAGGCGGCCGCCATCGTCCTCCTGCTGTCGTTCAAGAAGGAGTTCACTCCCGCCGTGGCTCGCCGGATTAAAGCTTGGCTGGCCAAGGACTACTGCGACAATTGGGCCGCGGTGGACATCCTCTGCCCGGAGGCTTTGGGCGGATTGATCGAGAGGCATCCCGAGCTGGCGGACGAGGTCTACGAGTGGACGCGCCATCGCAACCGTTGGGTCCGCCGGGCTTCCATCGTGGCTTACGTCCCCCTGGCCCGGCATGGAAAATTCCTGGACCAGGCCTACCGGACGGCCGAGGCGATGTTCGGAACCGAGGACGATCTCCTGCAGAAGGCGACCGGCTGGATGCTTCGGGAAGCGGGCAAGAAGGACATGCCCCGCTTGCGGCGTTTCCTGCTGGACAACGGCCCGCGAATCCCCCGGACGACCCTCCGCTACGCCATCGAGCGCTTTCCGATCGAGGAGCGCCGGAAGCTGCTGCTGGCGACCAAGCCGAAAGCCAAGACCGCGGCCGGGCGCTGAGGGGAGAGATCGCGGCGGGTCGACCCGCCGCTTTCACCCGGCTCGAAAGATTGCGGATCAGAGTCCCAGGGCGTAGCTCAGCCCGAGCAGAATTCTGATCCCCCCGAGGCCGACCTTGTCCTCGTAGGGCTGGACGCTGAGCCCGACGAAGCGGATTTCGGCCGAGGCGGAGATCCCCCTCAAGACTTCCATGCGCGCCCCCGCCGCGGCGAAGAAGCCGAGCTTGGTCTCCTTGACCGGCTGCTCGGCCGGGCTGTCGACCGTCTGCTCGTAGCCGTAGAGTCCCAAGCCGGCCAGGGCGTAGGGGGTGAGCTTCTTGAGATCATAGGCGTAGCCGGCGAAAGCTTGCAGGCCGCTCAGGCTCAGCGTGGTCGTCTCGTCGTAGAAGCCGATCGTGCCTGTGCGCTTGAATCCCAGCTCGTAGCCGGCCCCGGCGAAGAGCCGTCCCAGTTGGACTTGAGCGTGGGGGTAAAGGCACAAGCCGGTCCCATAGACGTCCTTAATCGAGGCGTTGGTGAACAGGCGGGGGCCGAGCTGCAGCCCCAGACGGAGGTCAAGGGCGGAGGCTGAAGCCACCAAAGCGAAGAGGAGCAGGGCGCCGAATGCCGTCTTCTTCATGGTCGTCCTCCTAGTTGCGGACTTCGACCGGGGTGGATTCACTGCCCCTGTCGTTGACGGCCGTCAGGCGGTAGACGTAGGACGAGCCCCGGCTCAGGTTGCGATCGTCGTATTGCGCGGTCGGCGTAGCGACCTCGGCGATGAGAACGTAGGCGGCGTCCGGCTCCGTGCTCAGTTTCCGAAAGATTCGGTGCTTGACGATCGGGGCGTAGTTGGCCGAGCCCGCCTGCCACGTCAGCCGGTTGACCGTCTCCTTATAGAAGATGTAGTCGTTCGAGAGCCGGGCCAGCTGGACGTTCTCCGGGGCGCAGGCAGCGGTCTCGAAGCAGGCCGAGCCGACCGGCACCTCGTTCGTCTCCACCCAGGAGACAGCCATGTCCGATAAGCCGACCAGCTGGACGTTGAGGTAGGAGCCGAACACATAGCTCGTCATGTGGCCCACGACGGCGAAAGCGCCGTTGGGAGAGACGGAGACCGAGTCGACGCCGTAAAACCAGCCGTTGTCGTTTGTCATCAGACCTACATAGCCAAGCGAGGCGATGGCTCCGGCCGGGGAGACGGAGATCCGGTAGAGCTTATCGCCTGTGTAATGAGCCGTTCCGACGCAGGCCCCCGCTTGGCCGGGAACGAAGGCGATGGACTGGGGATAGCCGGAGACGGCCAAGCTCATGACCGGCGACAGAGCGGCAGCCCCCAGGTGAAAGGACATGACCCGGCCGTCGCCGGCGCAGGGGACAAGAACCGTCGCGCCGTCCGGGGAGACCGTGACATTGGTCGGCTTGTCTCCCGTGGCGACCCACTGTTCGCGGGTCAGTCCCGTCCCCGCCGCGTTGACGGGTCCGTAGATCAAGCGGTCGTTCTCGTAGTCGCAGACGTAGACGGTTCCATCGGGCCCGATGGAGACAGCCATGGCCGTCGCGCCGATCGTCTGGAGAGAGTAGATCGAGTACCCGGCGAACGAGGCGATGTCGATGAAGAGGAGGGCGGTGCTGTCGCCCCCGTCCGAGACGATGGCGACCTTCCCGTCCGCCGAGATGGCGATGTCCTCGGGATTCATCTCGGCAACCCGGATCGTCCCGGCCAGGGTGGGATTGAGGGGATTGGCCAGGTCGACTTTGTAGATCTCTTGCCCATTGAAGTTCGAGAGGAGAGCGTAGCGGCCGTCCGGAGTCATGGCGACGTCGAAGAGCCCGCCTTCGGGCGCGCCCAGGGAGCCTTGGAGAAACGGACCATAGGCCCGCGGCGGATTCGCGCCCAGATCAATGACGTGAATGGACATGTTGGCGGTGCCGGCCACCACGGCCCAGGGGGCCGCTCCCGCGGCGGCCGCTAAGGATAGACAAGCCGACAGAACGAACAGAAGTTTTCTCACGAGCCCTCCTTCCTGTTTGGATCGTGACTAACTCTTAGCGTCGCGGCGGAGCGTTGTCAAGTCGGGAGTCCTGGATCGGCGGGTTGCCGGCGGGTATAATGACGGAGAGCCTCTCGAAAGGATTGAGCCCATGGCCGACAAGATCAAGGTGTCCTGTTTCCAGTGCGGCGCCACCAACGCCTATCCCGCCGATCCGGGCCGCAAAGCGGTCGTCTGCGGGCGCTGCAAGAGCCCGCTGCCCGCGCCCGGCTCCGTCATCGAGCCGACGCCCGAGCAGGCCGTGGCCCTCATCCAGACGGCCCAGCTGCCCCTGCTCGTCGACTTCTCCTCTCCCACCTGCATGCCTTGCCACATGATGGCCCCGATCGTCGCGGGCCTGGCCAAGCGGAGGGCCGGGAGCCTCATGGTCCTCAAGATCGAGACGGACCTCCACCGCGAGCTCGCGGCGGCCTTCAAGATCCAGGCCGTGCCGACTTTTTTAGTCATGAAGGGCGGCTTCGAGATCGGCCGCGCCACGGGCGCCATGAGCGAGACGGACTTCTCGCTTTGGGTCGCCTCCAAGGCCTGAGTCCGGCCAAAAATGGTTTGACGGTCGAGAGGCCCGTCGGCTAGAATGGCCGGGGGCAGCCCGGGCTTCGGGCCACCGTTCCCCGCGCCTTCGGAGCTCGACGACCTCCGGATCCGTGCCGCGGATTCGCTGCATCGCCTATGGCCGACCGAAGATATATTCTCTTCTCCGATCTGGACGGGACCCTTCTGGACGCCCGAACCTACGGCTTCGCCGGGGCCGGTCCGGCTCTGGAAGCGATCCGTTCGCGGGGCATTCCCCTCATCGTCATGACCAGCAAGACCGCCGAGGAGACGGTCCCTTATGTCCGGGCGATCGGACCCGGCGAGTCGTTCTCGACGGAGAACGGGGGAGCCGCCTACCTGGCCGTGCGGCAAGCCGCCCTTCCACCCGCGGGATCCGTTCGGGAGGGGGACTATTACCGCTTCGATCTGGGCGCGCCCGCCGCTCGACTGATCGAATTTCTTGCCGCCTTCAACCTCCGGCGCGGAGCCGCGATCCAAACCCTCAGGGACCTGACCGTCCGGCAGGTCGCGGCTCTGACCGGCCTGCCCGAGGAAGCGGCCGGGCTGGCCCGGCTGAGGCGCTTCGACCTGCCCCTCATCCTGCCCGAGGCGGGGGAGGGGCTTCTCGACGACCTGCGGGCCGAGGCGGGCCGGTCCGGATGGAGCGTGGTGGGGGGAGGGCGCTTCCCCCACCTCAAGGGCCGGGCCGACAAGGGAACGGCCTTCGATCTCCTGGCCCCCTTCTACCGCACGGAGAAAGAGTCCCGGACCGTGGCCCTGGGAGACTCGGCCAATGATCTGCCGATGCTGGCCCGGGCGGACTTGGCCGTTCTGATCCCCCGTCCGGACGGTTCTCTCGATCCGGACCTGGCCGAGGCCCTGCCGGCGGCTCTGAGGGCGCCATGTCCCGGCCCCGAAGGCTGGGCCGCGGCCCTGTTCGACGTCCTTCATCACGGGAGGTGACCCATGTCCGACTTCTACCAAGAGCGCAACATCACCACGCTCCACATCCTCGGCGACCGAGGCTTGGCCAAGATCGAGGCCGAGCTGGAGGAGATCGGCAAGACCGAGCGGACGACCGTGGTCATCCCGGCCCTTCACAGCGACTTTGTCCGGCCGGCCATGCAGGGCATCCTGGAGGTCTACCGGGATATCCGGTTCGTGAACCGGATCATCCTGGCCCTGGGCGGAGCCACGGCCCGGGAGATGCGCGAGGCGAGGGCCTCGCTCCGCGATCATCCCCTCCCGTTCACGGTGCTGTGGATGGACAATCCCGGACTGCGCCGGCTGCTGGCCAAGCTGGAGTCGGGCGGGCTGTGGCTGGGGCCCGACGGCAAGGGCAAGTCCTGCTGGGCCTCCTTCGGGCTGGCCTTGGCCCTGGACGAGGCCAAGACCTTGGCCCTGCACGACTCCGACATCAAGACCTTCAACAAGGAGATGCTGGCCCGGCTGATCTACCCGGTGGCCAACCCGAACCTGACGTTCCTCTTCAGCAAGGGCTTCTACGCCCGCTACACCCGCAAGCTGCACGGCCGCGTCACCCGCCTCTTCGTCCTGCCGCTCTTCAAGTCCGTCGAGAACATCATCGGCGCCCATCCCTTCATCCACTACCTGAACTCCTTCCGCTACCCCCTGGCCGGCGAGTTCGCCCTGGACATCGACCTGACCCGGGTCATCCGCTTTCCCGGGGACTGGGGCTTGGAGGTGACGACGCTCTACGAGATCTACCGCAACATCGCCACCAAGCGCGTCTGCCAGGTGGAGATCGCGGAGAACTACGACCATAAGCACCAGTCGCTGTCGGCCAAGGACTCGGGGGCCGGCCTGCACAAGATGGTCCTGGACATCTCGACCAACGTCTTGAAGAATCTGGCCGCCGAGGGCGTCGTTCTCAACTTCGGCCTTCTCAAGACCATCCAGAAGAACTACCTCAAGACCGCCGAGGACCTGATCGCCAACTACCATGCCGAGGCCATGATCAACGACTTCGAGTTCGATCGCCACGACGAGGAGAGCTACGTCGAGATCTTCTTCAAGGCTTTCGCGGCTGCCTCGGAGCGGTTCCTCAAGGAGCCGATCGGGCCCCGGATGCTGCCCAACTGGAACCGCATCACGGCGGCCAATCCCGGATTCTTGGCGGAGCTCCGGGACCTGGTGGCGGACGACAACGCTTAAGGAGGGGCGTCCCATGGCCTTCAAGCCGTACGAGTCAGCCCTGCGGGAGCGGGTGGCCGGCTGGATCAAGCGCTTCGGCCAAGCCGACATCCTGGTCGGGCTGCCCTGCTACAACAACGAGGACACCATCGCCCACGTCGTCACCCAGGCCGCTCAGGGCCTGAGCCGGCACTTTCCGGAGCTGAGGAAGGCCATCCTCATCTCCGACGGCGGGAGCACCGACGACACCCGGGTCGCGGCGGAGAAGGCCGTCTGTCCCGAGGACGTCCAGCGCTTCATCTTCATCTACCGGGGACTGCCGGGCAAGGGAACCTCGTTCCGGGCCGTCTTCGAGGCGGCCCGGATGATGAAGGCCCGCTCGGTGGTCGTCATGGACGCCGACCTGCGCAGCGTCACCCCCGAGTGGGTCCAGGCCCTGGCCCGGCCGGTGCTGGAGGACAAGGCGGATTTCGTCGCCCCTCTCTATGCCCGGCACAAGTACGACGGCACCATCACCAACCACATCGTCTACCCCATGACCCGGGCCCTCTACGGGAGGCGCCTGCGGCAGCCGATCGGCGGCGACTTCGGCTTCTCCGGGCGCATGGCCGAGATCTACCTGAGCAAGGACGTCTGGATGACGGACATCGCCCGCTTCGGCATCGACATCTGGATGACGACGGTGGCCCTCAACGAGGCCAGCCGCGTCGGCCAGACCGGCCTCGGCCTCAAGATCCACGACGCCAAGGACCCCGGCTCCGACCTGGAGATGATGTTCCGCCAGGTCGTCTCGACCCTCTTCTTCATGATGAGCGACTACGAGCCCCACTGGATCCCCGTCCAGGGCTCGCAGGAAGTGCCCCTGTTCGACGGCTTGTCCAACGGCGGGACGATCCCGCCCCTGACCGTCAACGAGGGGCGCTTGGTCCGCGAGTTCAAGGAGGGCTTCGAGCAGTTCGCCTCCCTCTACCGCGAGATCCTGACGCCCGAGCACTACGACGGCTTGGTCGAGGCCTGCCGCCCCAAGGCCCAGGGGGGGGCGGTCGACTTCGGGCCGAACCTGTGGGCCGGCATCGTCTACGACTTCGCCTACACGTTCCACAACTGGTCGCGCAACCGGCATCAGCTGGTCAACATCATGCTGCCCCTCTACTTCGGACGCACGGCGGCCTACGTCGAGGAGGTCAAGGGCATGAGCGGAGAGGAGGCGGAAGCGGTCATCGAGCGCCAGGCCCTCATCTTCGAAGAGCGCAAATCCTATCTGCGGGGCAAGCTGGACCGCTGGGAGTGCATCTAGGCCGATTGCGACGGGCTTCAATTCTCCGTCTCGCCGGGATCTTCGTCGCCAACGGACGATCACGGCTCGTCCTTGACACCCTCCGGGCGGGATGACTATGCTCTTGCCGCGGCCGAACGGCTGATCCCGCGAGGGCATCCGGACCCCGCGAAACCGAGGAGGCGGATCATGACCAAGCGCTCCCTGCCCGTTCTTCTTCCCTGGATTCTCATCCTGTCGATCGGGGCCGTGCTCCCCGCTTCGGCCCAGACGCCCTGGAAGCCCGCGGCGTTGACGGCCGCCGACTACGCCCGAGCCGAGTCGATGATGTCCGCCGCTTTGGCTCCGCTCGTCCTGCGCTCGGGCGTGCGGCCGAGTTGGATGGCCGGCGACCGCTTCTGGTACCGCGTCTCGACCGGCCCCGGGACGTCCGAATTCGTCCTGGTCGACCCGGCCAAGAAGAGAAAGGGCCCGGCCTTCGACGCGGTCAAGCTGGCCGCCGCGCTGTCCCGTGCTTCGGGCCGGGCCATCGAGCCGGGGAAGCTGCCGTTCGCGACTTTCGATAGGGCGGCCGACGGCAAGACGTTCTCTTTTGCCGCCGCGGGCAAGCGCTGGATCTATGACGTCGCAACGGCCGTCTGCCGGGAGGACAAGGCGTCGGCCGCTTTGGCGGCGCCCGCGCCGGGCCCCATGGGGGGATTCGGCGTCTCCGCCGCGACGTCCCCCGACGGCAAGTGGACGGCCTTCATCAAGGAGGATGACCTCTGGATTCGGGAGGCCGGGACAGGCACCGAGCGGGCCCTGACGACCGACGGGGTCAAGGACTTCGGCTACGCGACCGACAACGCCGGCTGGACGCGGAGCGACCGGCCGGTTCTGCTCTGGTCGCCCGACTCCAAGAAGATCGCCACCTTCCAACAGGATCAGCGCGGCGTGGGGGAGATGTACCTGGTCGAGACCAAGGTCGGCCACCCCGTCCTGCAGGCCTGGAAATATCCTCTCCCGGGCGACGAGGTGGTGACGACCATTCAGCGGGTGGTCATCCACATCGACGGCCCGAGGGTGGTGCGGCTGAAGATGCCGCCGGACCAGCACCGCTCCACCTCCACCGACGACATCAAGTCGGGCGGCGGGATCTTCGAGGACGTCCAGTGGAGCCCTGACGGCTCGAAGATGATCTTCATCTCCAGCTCCCGCGACCACAAGGTCGCCACGGTCCGGGAGGCCGACATCGAGACGGGAGATGTCCGGGACATCTTCGAGGAGAAGACGGACACCTACTTCGAATCCGGCCACACCGATCCGCTGTGGCGGTACCTGGGCGCCTCGGACGAGATTCTGTGGTTCTCGGAGCGCAGCGGCTGGGGCTGCCTCTACCTCTATGACGCCAAAACCGGAAAGCTCAAGAACGCGGTGACGACCGGCGAGGGCCTCGTCACCCGGATCGTCCGCCTGGACGAGAAGACCCGCCAGATTTTCTTCCTGGCCCAAGGCCGGGAAAAGAGCCGCGACCCCTATTTCCGCCACCTCTACAAGGTCGGCTTCGACGGCAAGGGACTGGCCCTGCTGACACCCGAGGACGCCGACCATGAAGTCTCCCTCTCGCCGACGGGGCGCTTCTTCGTGGATTCCTATTCGAAGCCCGATGTTCCGCCGACGACGGTCCTTCGCGGGGCCGACGGCAAGCTCGTCCTTAGTCTTGAGAAGGCCGACATCGGTCCGCTTCTAGCCGCCGGCTGGAAGCCCTGTCTTCCCTTCACCGTCAAGGCCCGCGATGGGGCCACCGACCTCTATGGCCTGATGTTCAAGCCGACCGGATTCGATCCGGGCCGGAAGTACCCGGTCGTCGTCTACATCTACCCCGGGCCGCAGTCCGGGACGATCGGCACCCGTGCCTTCGGCCCCGCCCGGGGCGACGCCCAGGCCTTGGCCGAGCTGGGCTTTGTCGTCGTCCACCTGGACGGCCTGGGCACGCCGGGCCGCTCTAAAGCCTTCCATGACTTCTACTACGCCAACATGGGCGACAACACCCTCCCGGACCAGATCGCGGCGGTCAAGCAGCTGGCCGCCCTTTACCCCTGGATGGACCTCGACCGGGTCGGCATCTACGGCCACTCGGGCGGCGGCTACGCGACCTGCGACGCGATGTTCCGCTATCCCGACTTCTTCAAGGTCGGAGTATCGCAGGCCGGCAATCACGATCAGCGTGGTTACGAGGACGACTGGGGCGAGAAGTGGCAGGGGCTGCTGACCAAGAACGCCGACGGGACGACGAGCTACGACGACCAGGCCAATCAGAACCACGCCGCCAAGCTCAAGGGCAAGCTGCTGCTGGCCCACGGCACGATGGACGGCAACGTCCCGCCCTACCTGACGCTTCTGGTCGTGGATGCCCTGATCAAGGCCAATAAGGACTTCGACCTGATCCTCTTCCCGAACCGGAGCCACGGCTTCGGCAGTGAGCCGTACATGGTCCGGCGGCGCTGGGACTACTTCGTCAGGCACCTGCTGGGAGCCGAGCCGCCCAAGGAGTACGGGATGAAGCCGGCCGCCCCGCGCGGGCGTTAGGATTCAAACGGCTGGCCCACGTCAGTCCGGAGCTCGGAAGACGGTGATGCGGGCCGATGCCTCTTCGGAGGCTGTCCTTGGCCCGGGGGAGGGGGAATGCCGAAGAGGGGACTCGAACCCCTACGAGCGTATAAGGCTCACTAGCCCCTCAAGCTAGCGTGTCTGCCAATTCCACCACTTCGGCATGTCGCGCGGGGCGCTATTTCTTGGCCGCCGGCGCGGGAGCCGGCGTCGTTGAGGGCGTAGTCGCGGCCGCCGGAGCCTTGTCCGCGGGCTTCTCGGCGGGCTTTTCGGCGGGCGTCTGAGCGCCGCCAGGGTTGGCCTCGGTTTTGGTCTCGGGCGCCTTGGCCCCAGGGGCTGCGGGCGCCTGGGTCGTCTGGGCCGGGGCATCCACGCCGCTGACGGCGGATTTGCCCTCGCGGCCGGCCAGGATCCATAGGTTGAGCGAAGTCACCATGAACAGGATCGCGCCGATCGTGGTGACCTTGGACAGCAGGGTGGCCGAGCCGCGGGGACCGAAGGCGGTCTGGCTGCCGCCGCCGCCGAAGGCGCCGGCCAGGTCGGCCGCTTTTCCGGACTGGAGCAGGACGGCCAGGATCAGGACGATGCAGATGATCACGTGGATGACGGTCAGAAGCGCGGTCACTGGACTTCCTTGTATGCCCTGACGGCCTCCCCGGCGATGCGGACAAAGGAATCCGCCTCAAGGGACGCCCCACCGACGAGGAATCCGTCGATGTCCCGCTCTTTGAACAGGGAATAGGCATTGGCGGGCTTAACCGACCCGCCGTAGAGAATGATAGCACAATCGGAGGCTTCATTTCCAGCCCCCTCCGCCAAGCGGGCCCGGATGAAGGCGTGGACCTCCCCGGCCTGCTCGGGAGAGGCGGTGCGGCCTGTCCCGATGGCCCAGACGGGCTCATAGGCCAGGATGGCGCGCGCCCGTCCGGCGGCGTCGAGGCCTTCGAGCCCCGCGTCCAGCTGGCGACCGACGACTTCGAAGGTCCGCCCGGCCTCCCGCTCTTCCAGCGTCTCGCCCACGCACAGGATGGGGCGCAGACCCGCCTGGACGGCGGCCCGGACCTTGCGGCCGGCGTCCTCGTCGCTCTCGCCGAAGATGTGCCGGCGCTCGGAATGGCCGACGGCCGCGTAGGCGCAGCCCGCGTCGAGCAGCAGGGAGGCCGAGATCTCCCCGGTGAAGGCGCCGTGATCCTCCCAGTGGAGGTTCTGGGCTCCCAGACCGACGCCCGAACCGGCCAGGATGCGGCCGCAATCGGCCAAGGCGGTAAACGGCGGCAGGATGACCAGGGTCGCGGGGCGAAGATCCGCGGCGGCTTGGCGGACCGCCCCGGCCAGGGCCGCGGCTTCCGGAAGGGTCTTATGCATCTTCCAGTTGCCGGCGATGAAAGGGGCGATCCGGCGGCGCATATCAGGCCTTCTTGTCCAGGGCTTCGATGCCGGGCAGCGTCTGATTGGCCACGAACTCCAGGCTGGCCCCGCCGCCCGTGGAGATGTGGGTGATCTTGGCGCTGACCCCGGCTTTGTCGACCGCGGCGATGGAGTCGCCGCCGCCGATGATCGAGACGGCGCCCGAGGCGGCGACCGCCTCGGCGATCTTGAGGGTGCCCTGGGCGAAGGCGGGCGTCTCGAAGACGCCCAGCGGCCCGTTCCAGAAGATGGTCTTGGCCTGGGCGATGACCCCGGCGTAGAGGGCCACGGTCTTGGGCCCGATGTCCACGCCCATCAAGTCGGCCGGGAAGGGGAATCCTTCCTGGATCCTGTCCACCATCCCGGAGGCGATCGACCGGGTCATCAGGTTGTCGAGGGGCAGCAGGAACCGCACGCCCTTCTCCTCCGCCTTCTTCAGGATGTCCTTGGCGATCTCGACCTTGTCGGGCTCGACCAGCGAGGCGCCCACGGCGCGGCCCTGGGCCAGGAAGAAGGTGTAGGCCATGGCCCCGCCGATGAGGATCGTGTCGGCCTTGTCCAGGAGAGTCTCGATGACCGGGATCTTGTCCTCGGTCTTGGCGCCGCCCAGGATGGCCACGTAGGGCTTGGCCGGCGAGACGATGGCCTTGCGCAGGTTGTCGACTTCCTTCTTCATCAGGTAGCCGGCGGCCGCCGCGGGCACGTAATCGACGATGCCGACGACCGAAGCGTGGGCCCGGTGGCTGGAGCCGAAGGCGTCGTTGACGAAGATGTCGACGCCCTGGGCCAGGGCTTGTGACAGGGCCGGGTCGTTCTTGGTCTCCCCGGGGTGGAAGCGGACGTTCTCCAGGAGGAGGGCCTGGCCGGGCTTGAGCGAGGCCTTCAGCGCGTCCACGGCCGGCCCCGCCACGTCCGGGGCCATCACCACGTCGCGGCCGATGAGCTCGGACAGGCGCGCGGCGACCGGGGCCAGGCTCATCTTCGGGTCGGGCTTGCCCTTGGGCCGCCCCAGGTGGGAGGCCAGGACCAGCTTGGCCTCCTTGCCCAGCAGGTAGGTGATGGCCGGCAGCGAGGCCTTGATCCGCTTGTCATTGCGGATCGTGCCGTCCTCGTTGAGGGGGACGTTGAAGTCCACCCGGAGGAAGACGGTCTTGCCCTTGACGTCCAGGTCTTCGATGAACCGCATCGGCGTCACTTGCCGATCAGGCGGACCAGGTCGACCAGGCGGCAGGAGTAGCCCCACTCGTTGTCGTACCAGGACATGACCTTGAGCAGATTGTCGCCCAGGACCTTGGTCGACAGGCCGTCGACGATGGAGGAGTGCGGGTCGGACATGAAGTCGACCGACACCAGCGGCTCCTCGGTGTAGCCGAGGATGCCCTTGAGGGCGCCCTCGGAGGCGGCCTGGAGGGCGGCGTTGACGTCCTTGTCGGTGACCGGCTTCTTCATCACCGCGACCAGATCGACGATGGAGACGTTGGGAGTCGGGACGCGGATGGCGATGCCGTCGATCTTGCCCTTGAGGTCGGGCAGCACGAGGCCCACGGCCTTGGCGGCGCCGGTGGTGGTCGGGATCTGGGACACGGCGGCCGAGCGGGCCCGGCGGAGGTCCTTATGGGGGGCGTCGAGGATCTTCTGGTCGTTGGTGTAGGAGTGGATGGTGGTCATGAAAGCCTTCTCGATGCCGAAGGACTCGTGCAGGACCTTGGCCACCGGGGCCAGGCAGTTGGTGGTGCAGGAGGCGTTCGAGAGCATGTGGTGCTTGGCCGGGTCGTAGGCCTTGTCGTTGACGCCCAGGACGATGGTGATGTCGGGATCGGTGGCCGGGGCCGAGACGATGACCTTGCGGGCCCCGCCCTTTTCTATGTGCTTCATAACGTCGGGCCGCTTGGTGAACTTGCCGGTCGACTCGATGACCACATCCACGCCGAGGCTCTTCCAGGGCAGCTCGGCCGGGTCCTTGGCGGCCAGGACCTTGACCGGCCGGCCGTCGACGATGATGGCGTCGGCGGCGGCTTCCACGGTGCCCTTGTAGCGGCCCAGGACGGAGTCGTATTTGAGCAGGTGGGCCAGGGTCTTGGCGTCGGTGATGTCGTTGACGGCCACGAACTCCAGGGACGGGTCGCCGGCGGCGGCCCGCAGGACGTTGCGGCCGATGCGCCCGAAACCGTTGATGCCGATCTTGATGGACATATGAGACCTCCTATGGGTATACGCGGGGAACCCGAAAAGTACCGGTTAAAATATCACGAAACGAAGGCGCCGACAATAGGACGGACGGCCCGCTGGCGCCGCCGTCAGGCCTTTAAAAATTCCGGCGGCACCGCGCCCAGGCGGACGATGTCTTGGACCCGGTCCTTGATGTCGAAGCCGGAGGCGCATTCGACGCGGCAGACCGCACAGGCGTCGCAGGGCCGGCCGGTGACCCCGGCCGAATCAAGGGCCTGGCGGGCGTGCTCGAGATTGCGGTAGCCGTAGGCGTACATGTAGCTGCGCATCAGGGTGGGAATGTCCAGTCCGTGCGGGCATTGGGGCAGGCACTGCCGGCACTGCTGGCAGTAGAGGCCGGCCTCGGATTTGAGGCTCTCCAGGCCGAGATCCTTCCATTCCTGCTCGGACATGGCGATGTTCTGGACCATCGCCAGATTCTTCCTCAGCTCGCTCTCGTTGGACATGCCGGAGACGATGCTGGCGACGGCCTTCTCGCGCAGGACCCACTTGAGGGCGGCATCGGTGTTCAACGGCGTGGTCCGGCTCTTGTCGCGGGCGGCGCCGGCGGTGGTCTTCATGGCCACCAGGCCCAGGCCGGATGCAGCCGCGGCGGCCATGGCCCGCCTCAACTTTTCCCCGTCGGCGCTCTTGTAGTTGTAGGCGACCATGGCCATGTCATAGACCTTGGCTTCGACGGCGGCCTGCAGGGCTTCTTCGAAGGGGTCGTGCGTGGCGATGCCCAGGAAGCGGGTCTTGCCCTGCTCCTTGAGCTTGAGCAGGGCCTCCAGGATAGGCTCGGCCTGGATGAAGGCTTTCTTGGCCGCGAACGGCAGCATGAGGATATCGACGTGATCGAAGCCGAACCGAGCCAGGGCCTCCTCGGCGGTCTTCCGGAAGCTCGCGGCCGTGTAGCCCTTGGGCAGGGCGCCCTCGCGGGGATTGAAGCCCTCGGGCGAGGCCGCGGTGCCGACGAGGAAGGAGTCGCGGGGCAGGCCTCTCAGGGCTTCGCCCGCCAGCCGCTCGTTGTTCCCCCGGCCGTAGTAGGTGGCCGAGAAGAACAGCTTGACGCCGGCGTCGTAGGCCTGCCGAATGAGGCCGACGCCGGAGGCTTCGCCGCAGCCCATGCTGATCAGTGGGATCTGGAGCTGGGTCCGGCCTAGAATGCGGGTTGGCAGGGCGGGAGCGGCGGGATCGCGGGGCGTCCCGGCCAGGGCGGGCTTCCAGGCGACCGGGGCGAAGGCGGCGCCGGCGACGCCGGCCAGGCTCTTCTTGAGGAACTCGCGGCGCGGGTTTTCTTTCATCGTTTCCTCCTGGGGAAGAAGGCGCGAATCCACCCACGGAATCAAACACCCGGCCGGATGATTTGTCAATCCGGGCTGCGGCCAGGCGCTTGGCCGCGCGGAACGATAGCGGCAGGCGCGACATGAAGCCGCCACTGGGTCAGCCCGCTGAGGCGTCCGGATTCAAGGCGGACGGGGGAGGGGCGACGACCTCGATCTCGCCGGTTCCGTCCGGGTGGGGAAACCGTATCTTCCAAGAATGGAGGAGATATCCGCCGTCGCCGGGACGGGCGGCTTTCTCGACTTCTGAGACCGGGCCCGGCAGGCCGCCCGAGGCGTAGAGAGGATCGCCGACGAGGGGATGGCCGGCATAGGCCAGGTGGATGCGGATTTGGTGGGGACGGCCGGTGGGGATGGTCACCTCCAGGATCGAGGCCTCCTCGTCGATCAGGCGTCTGATGAGGCGCACATGGCTGACGGCGGCGCGGCCGGTGGGGGAATATGCGTTGATGGTCCCGCCTTGGCCGACGGGAACGGGGCCGATCGGGGCGTCGATCGTGAAGGAATCGGGGGAGACGAGCCCCGAAGCCTTGGCCAGATAGACCTTCGTGATTCGACGTTCCACCATGGCCCGGGTCAGGAAACGAGCCGCTCGCTCGTTCAGTGTGAAGAGGATGGCCCCTGACGTGCCGCGGCCGAGGCGGTGCAGGGGGGAGCATTCCGGTCCAAAGCGCCGACGGGCCAGATGGAGGAGGGTGTGCTCCAGGAAGTTCCCGCCGGGCAGGACCGGCAGTCCCGAAGGCTTGTTCAGGACGACGAGATCACAGTCCTCATGGAGAACGGCGAAGTCGAGCGGTGCGTCGGGCTCCTCCCAAGGCGGACGGCTGTAGACGAGGACGTCGCCGCGCTTCAGGATGTCATTGGGTCGCGCCGGCCGCCCGTTGCGGGTGACGCGGCCGGAAAGGATATGCTCGCGCCATTCGGCGTCGGTCGAATGGGGATAGCGCCGGGCATAGAAATCCGACAAGAAGACCCCCTCGTCCGCCGGAACGATCCTGTCGCTGTATTCGAAGCCGCGGTTAAGAATCGCCGTCATCCTTGTCCTCAACCATTCTAACCGAGGCGGCCCGATTTTTCCCAAGGAACGGGCTTTCGCCGCCCGGATTCCTTCCCTTCACCCCCCTGCCGCGGCATTCTCGGGGCTCGGATGAATATGATAGAATCCTCTCCGGATTCATCATGAAAATATTGACTTCCCAGCAGATGCGGGCCGTCGACCGGACGACCATCGAGGACGTCGGCATTCCCGGCCCCGTGCTGATGGAGAACGCCGGCCTGCGGATCGTGGCCGAGATCCTGAAGCGCTTTCCCGATCCGTCCCGCGAGCGGATCGTGGTCGCGGCCGGCAAGGGCAACAACGGCGGCGACGGGCTGGTCGCGGCCCGCCACCTGCGGCAGAAGGGCGGCAAGCCGGTCGTCCTGCTATTGGCTGCGAGGGATGAGGTCAAGGGCGACGCGGCCCTCAACCTGTCCGCGGCCGAGAAGAGCGGCGTCGAGATCGTCGACGCCTCGACCGAGCTGTGCTGGAAGAAGCAGAGGCCGACGCTGCAAAACGCCTCGATCGTCGTAGACGCTATCTTCGGCACGGGGCTGGAAAGGGCGGCTTCGGGCCTCTTCGCCACGGCCATCGAGGACATCAATAAGGCCCGCGGCTTCAAGGTCGCCGTGGATATCCCCTCGGGCTTGTCATCCGATACTTTCGCCCTTATCGGCCCCGCCGTGAGGGCGGATCTGACCGTGGCCCTGGCCGCGCCCAAGATCGGGCACGTCTTCGCGCCGGCTTCCGAATGCGTCGGCCGGATGGTCGTTGTCGACATCGGCATCCCGAAGTACCTTATAGAGTCGCCCGACTTCAAGCTGAGTCTGACGGAGCCCGCCGACATTCTGGCCGCCTTCGCCCCCCGCCGGCGCGACGGCCACAAAGGCGCTTACGGCCACGTCTTGATCCTGGGCGGATCGATGGGCAAGACGGGGGCCGCGGTGCTCGCCGGGAAAGCCGCCCTGCGCGCGGGGGCGGGCCTTGTTACGGTCGCCACCGCGGCGCGGGCCGTCACGACGGTGGCTCGAGGCATGGCCGAGCTGATGACCGAGCCCTTGCCCGAGACGCCGGGCGGAGCCGTCTCGGCCGGGGCCCTACCCGTTCTCGACAAGATCCTCAAAGGAAAGGACGGCGTCGTCCTCGGCCCCGGCCTCGGGACGGATCCCTCTACGGCCGAGCTCGTGCTGGCTCTTTTGCCCCGGCTCAAGGGACCTGTGGTCCTTGACGCCGATGGCTTGAACATCGTCGCGGGCCGCCGGGACGTCCTCAAGAAGATGGCTCGCCCGCCCGTCCTGACGCCGCATCCCGGCGAGTTCGCCCGTTTGACGGGGGAGGCAACGGAGGGAGTCCTGGCCAAGCGGCTCGAGCTGGCGCCCGCGTTCGCCCGCGAGCACGGCGTCATCCTGGTCCTGAAGGGCCACCGGACGCTGGTCGCGGCGCCGGACGGACGGGTTTTCATCAACCCGACCGGAAATCCCGGCATGGCCACGGGCGGATCGGGCGACGTCCTGAGCGGCCTGATCGGATCCCTTATGGTCCAGGCCAAGGATGTCCTGAGCGCCGTCCGGGCCGCCGTCTACGTCCACGGCCTGAGCGGCGATCTGGCGGCGGCCAAGCTGGGGGAGAGGTCCCTCATCGCCGGCGATCTCATCCGCTTCCTGCCGGCGGCGGTCAAATCGCTGGAGGACGCGGCCAAGTGAGGAAGCCCCGAGAGCGCGGGCCGGAGGGAGCGAAAAGGACGATCGCTCTCCGGGCCGAGCCGTCGGCGCGAAAGAAGGCGGCCAGGGCCCGGAAGCCTTTATCATCCGAAAGCATCTATCGTTCCCGCAGCGAGAAGGAGACCCGGTATTTCGCGGCCCGGTGGGCCCGGACCTTCAAGGGCGACGAGGTCGTCTTTCTGGTCGGCGAGCTGGGCGCCGGCAAGACCGTGTTCGCCAAGGGCATCGCGGCCGGACTGGGGCTGAAGGACATCGGCCAGGTCTGCAGCCCGACCTTCACCTTGATGAACGTCTATCAGGCCAGGGTGCCCATCTACCATCTCGATCTGTACCGATTGGGCGGCGGGGCGGAAATCCGGGACCTGGGCTTCGAGGACTATGTAGGCGAGGGCGTCATTCTGGTGGAATGGGCCGAGAAGATCGACTTCCCGATGCGCGCGATCCGGGTCTCGATCAAGGTCGAGCCCGACGAAACCCGGCTCATCCGTATCGATTGAAGACGTGGTGGAATTGCGATAAATTAGCCCCGCTTGGCAAGGAGAGTTGTCATGAACACCGCCCCGCTGAAGAAGAAAATTCTGGAGGTTAAGGACTATCCCAAGCCCGGCGTCGGATTCAAGGACATCACCCCGCTCGTGGCCGACGCCAAGGCCTACAAGGAAGTCGTCGACTGCCTGTCCGGCTGGGCCCGATTCAAGAAGCCGGACCTCATCGTCGGCATCGAGTCCCGCGGCTACCTCTTCGCCGCCCCCGTGGCCCGCGACCTCAAGCGCGGCCTGGCCGTCATCCGCAAGAAGGGCAAGCTGCCGCGGGCGACCGTCTGCGTCCAGGCCCCCAACGAGTACGCGGTGGAGTTCTTCGAGATGCACGCCGACGCGGTCAAGCCCGGCCAGAGGGTCCTTATCATCGACGACCTGATCGCCACCGGATCCTCCTCCATCGCCGCCATCAACCTGGTCAAGATGCTGCGCGGCGTCCCGGTCGGCTTCGGCGCGGCCGTGGAGCTGGTCTTCCTGGACGGGCTCAAGGCCATCCGCAAGGCCCACCCCGACGTGGCCGTCTACAGCCTGATCAAGTACAAGAAGTAGGCCCGGCATCGAGGGCGCGCCATGGCTTCGCGGCTGGATCGCTTCTTCCATTTGACCGAGCTGGGCACGAACGTCCGCACCGAGATCCTGGGCGGGGCGACGACGTTCATGACCATGTCCTACATCATCTTCGTCCAGCCGGCCATCCTGTCCGCGGCTGGCATGGACCGGGGCGCCGTCCTGACGGCGACCTGCCTGGCCTCGGCCCTGGCCACTCTGCTCATGGGCCTGCTGGCCAACTACCCCATCGCCCAGGCCCCGGCCATGGGCCACAACGTCTTCTTTGCCGTCGTCGTCTGCGGCGTCATGGGCTACTCCTGGCAGGCGGCCCTGGGGGCCGTCTTCCTGGCCGGGCTCCTGCAGATCGCCCTCTCGCTGGCCGGATTCTACGAGAAGCTGGTGGCGGCCGTGCCCGACGGGCTCAAGCACGCGATCGCCGTCGGCATCGGCCTGCTGATCGCCCTGATCGGCCTGGAATACGGCGGCATCGTCGTCTCCAGCCCCGGGACCTACATCGGCCTGGGCGACCTGACCGCCAAGCCCGTCCTGCTGGTCTTGGCCGGGACGGCCTTCAGCGTCGTGCTGATGGCCCGCCGGATCAAGGGCGCCATCCTGCTGGGCGTCCTGGGCACGGCGGCCGCCGGCGTGGCTCTGGGCGTCATGAAGTTTCGAGGCCTCGTGGCCGCCCCGCCCAGCCTGGCCCCGACCCTTCTCAAGCTCGACATCCCGGGCGCCCTGAACATGGGCTTCTTCTCGGTGCTCTTCGTCTTCTTCTTCCTGGACATGTTCGACTGCGTCGGCACCCTCATCGGGGTCAGCCAGCCGGCCGGGTTCATGAGAAACGGCCGCCTGCCGCGGGCCGGCCGGGCCATCCTGGCCGATGCCATCGGTACCGTGGAGGGGACCTTGCTCGGGACCTCGACCGTCTCCAGCTACATCGAGAGCACCACCGGGATCGCGGCCGGCGCCCGGACCGGCCTGGCCAACGTGGTCACCGCCGCCCTTTTCCTGGCCGCCCTCTTCTTCAGCCCCCTGGCCGAGATGATCGCCGGCGAAGTCAATCTGGGCGGCTCGGTCCTGCGCCCGGCCATCGCCCCGGCCCTCATCCTGGTCGGCTACCTGATGATGCGCTCCGTCCGCTTCATCGACTGGGACGACCTCAGCGAAGCCGTGCCCGCCTTCCTGGCCATCGTCATCACGCCATTGACCCAGAGCATCGCCGAGGGCATCGCCTTCGGCTTCATCTCCTACGCCCTGCTCAAGCTGGCGTCGGGGAAAGGCCGTCGGGTCCACGTCTTGGTCTACGTCTTCTCGCTCCTGTTCATCCTGCGCTATGTCCTGGGATAAGTCGTCCGGCGCCGTTTTCACGCGGGCCGTCGTCCGGACGCCGGGGCCGGACGCGGCCGACGGCCTGACCACATCCCGCCTCGGCCGGCCCGACTTGCCGCTGCTTCTCGCCCAGCATGCCGCCTACGTCAAGACTCTCCGATCGCTCGGTCTCGACGTGACGGTCCTGCCGCCTCTGCCAGGCTGCCCCGACGCCTATTTCGTCGAGGACGCGGCGGTCGTGATGCCCGAAGTCGCCGTGATCACGCGGCCGGGCGCTCCGTCCCGGCGCGGGGAGACCGCGTCCATTGCATCGGCCCTGGAAGCTTCTCTCCCGATCGCCCGGATCGAGCCACCCGGGACGCTTGAAGGGGGAGATGTCCTGCGCGTCGGGAACCGGTTCTTCATAGGCCGCTCGGACCGGACCGACGAGGAAGGCGCCCGCCAGCTGGCCCGCATCCTCGACAAGCACGGGTATGAGGGAATCTCTGTTCCCGTCGGAGCCGGACTGCACCTCAAGTCGAGCCTCAATTCGCTTGGGGGACGGCATCTGGTCGTCGCGGCGGGATTCGAGTCCGGTCCCGCGTTTGCCGATTTCCATCTCCTCGCACTCGATCCCGGCGACGAGTACGCGGCCAATACCTTATCCATCAACGGAATCCTTCTTGTCCCGGCCGGCTTCCCGCGTGCCCGGCGCAAGCTCGAGCGCCTTGGCCTGCCGATCCTCGAGGTCGCCACGAGCGAGATGCGCAAGATGGACGGCGGCCTGACCTGTCTCTCGCTGCGCTTCTGATTTCTTGACACCGCTCCGGGGCCGAGGCTAGGATGGGCCCGCCATGAAAGAATCCCCCCGTCGGCTCTTCCGCTTGGTCCTGGCGGCTTCGGCTTTGGCCCTCGCCGGGCCGCTTTCCCCGACGGCCGTCCCTGCGTCCTCGTTCGCCTCTTCCTCTTCCTCCTCCGTCCAGCCGGCTTTGTCCTTGTCCGCCGCCCTGACGCCCGACGCCGTCCGCTGGGTCGAGAAGACCATGCGGCGGCTGAGCCTGGAGGACAAGGTCGCCCAGATGATCGGCTGCCGCTATTCGGGGGAGTTCCTGCCGGCCGACGGCGACCAGCTGGCCTACCTCAAGCGCCTCGTCTCCAAGCATAAGATCGGCGGCCTGGCCATCTTTCTGGGCGAGGCTTACGAGACGGCCATCCTCAACAACGCCCTGCAATCCGCCTCCGACGTGCCCTTGCTCATGGGCTCGGACCTGGAAAGGGGCGCCGGCAATCAGATCAGCGGCGCGACGCTCTTTCCCACGATCATGGGCCTGGGCGCCTCCGGCCGCGAGGACCTGGCCTATGCCATGGGCCGGACGACGGCTCTGGAGGCCCGGGCCGTCGGCCTTCACATGACCTACGCCCCCGTCGTCGATGTCAACATCAATCCCGACAACCCCATCATCAACACCCGGGCCGTAGGCGAGGATCCAGCTTTGGTGGCCCGCATCGCGGCCGCCTTCGCCCGCGGCTGCCAGGAGAACGGCCTGCTGGCGACGGCCAAGCATTTCCCCGGACACGGCGATACGGACCAGGACTCCCACATCCTCCTGCCGGTGATCAAGGCCGACCGGGCTCGCCTGGACAAGGTCGAGCTGGCTCCTTACAGGGCCCTCATCGCGGCCGGCGTCGGCGCCATCATGGTCTCGCATCTGACGGTGCCCGCCCTCGATCCGACGCCCGGCCTCCCCGCGACCCTCTCGCCCGCCATCCTGACGGGCCTCCTGCGCGGCGAAATGGGCTTTCAGGGCCTTATCGTCACCGATGCGATGGAGATGGGCGGTGTGGCCAATGCCTATGCCCCCGCCGATGCCGCCCTCAAGGCTATTAAAGCCGGCTGCGATATCGTCCTGCTGCCTCTCGAGCCGGAGACCGTCGTCGATTCGCTTCGAGCGGCGGCTCGCCAGGGCGTCCTGAGCCGGGAGCGGATCGACGCCTCCGTCCGCCGCATCCTGGAGGCCAAGGCCCGGCTGGGCCTTCATCGACAACGCCTGGTGGATGTCGCTTCGCTCCCGTCCAGGCTGGGGACCAAGGCCTTCACCGAGCAGGCCGCCAGGACTTTCGAGGCAGCCGTGACCCTGGTCAAGAATGAGAACGCCGCCCTGCCTCTGCCCACATCCGCGAAGAAGCTGGCCGTCTTCTCGCTCAGCAGCGACAAGGGCGACTATTACGCCGGGCGGGCCTTCGCCAACGCGGTGAAAGCCCGGAGCGCCGGGGCGCAGGTCTTCTATGCCGATGGCGACACGGGACGCGACTCCCTCTACGAGGCCGTCCTGCAGTCGGCCGGGGCGGACGCCTATCTTGTGGCGCTCTTTTCCAGCCTCAGCGCTTGGAAGGGCAGCGTCGGCCTCGATCCGCGCCACATCGAGCTCGTCCGCCTGCTGGCGGCCGGGGACAAGCCGGTCATCGTGCTGTCCTTCGGCAGCCCCTACTTCCTGCGCGATTTCCCGGACATCGACGCCTATCTTTGCCTCTACCGCAACCAGCCCCAGATGCAGACGGCGGCCGCCAAAGCCGTCTTCGGCGAGATCGCGATAGGCGGAAAGCTGCCGGTGGGGATTCCCGGCCTGGCCCCGGCCGGGACGGGCGTGGCTCTTCCCCCGCGCTGACCTTACGGCTGCGGTGCCGTTCCCCGTAAGGGAGCCAAACCTTAAAGAATGAGCCGCGCCAGGCTCTCGGTCCGAGCTGCCCCGGGAAGACGATATTGATGCCCGCCCAAGGTGCGGCGGTCGTTTCCGACAGCCGGCGGGCCTGCCCGGCTCTCTTGCGGAAGATCCGGCGGGGGACGTTCGCGACCATCGGTTGGCCGACTCGCCCCGATCCCCGGCCCCTGGGCATCATTGACTTGCCATGCTCCCGGGATTATTTATAAGGCAGCGGGGAGGAGAGCCATGTCCAGGAGTCGGGCTTGGATGGCGGGCGTTGTCTTGGCCCTGGCGGGGCCCGTCTTCGGCCAAGCCGTGGCCGACCCCTTTACCCATTTCGGCGGCTTGACCCTGGAGGGGCGCATCCAGCGCATGGTCGCATCGCGGGACTACCTGATCATCCATCGCGTCGTCGGCCCCGGTACGGAGATCGTGGAGTGCCTGGTCGAGGGTCAGCTGACGCTGGGCTGGCGGAAAGCCTATGTTTCCGTGGGAGAGGAGATCGTCTTGCAGGGCGATCGGGTCGCCTTCATGGCCGCCGAGAGCCAGCCGGCCGCGAATTCGATGGGGCTTCACATCCTGAATGCTCGGACTGGAGAACGGGTGGCCTACGGCCGGTCCGGAATTCTAGGCCGGGCCGGCCGCTTCCTGGCTGTAGCGGGCGATCGCCTGCTGGACATGGCCGACGGCTCGGAGGTCTTCGGCCACGTCTTCAACGTCAGGCACGTCCGCTTCCTGGCCACGATTGGGGACAAGTTCCTGCTCCTCGTCTCACAGGCCGCCGACTGGAACGCCCGCCGCCCCGTTCTCTACGATCCCATCGGCAAGACAGACCTCTGGGCCAGCCGGACGTTTTCCGCTGAGATGGTCGAATTCTTAGACAAGCGGATCGGCCGCGGGCGAACGGACAAGCTCGACTATGAGGGATTTCCGGTCTTGCTGGCCGAAGACGTTCAAAGCCTGTTTGGTCCGGCCTTCAAGTTCATGCTTCTCCAAGCCGACGGCCGGGCCATCTTCCTCGGCCGGGCCGACTTTGGCTTGAGCGAGCCGAAGCCTTTTGCCACAGTCGATTTCTCCTACATATGGAATTCCCCGAACGGTCTCCGGCTTATCGCCGGCATCAACACCCGGCACATAGGCAAGATCGACGGGGAGAAGATCATCATCGCCGTCTTCGACGCGGCCGGGGCCAAGCTGGCTCAAACGGTCCTCGATCCCAAGACCGATCCGGTGGCGTGGACAGGCCTCGACCCGGCGGGGCGGCTTCTGGCTTTTGTCAACCGCCATGGCCCGCGGCCACGGGATTTTATCGTCTCTTTCGCCCTGCCTTCGCTGGCCCGGACGCAGATCGAGAGCGCCTTCAATGCCCAGGTGAACTCGCCGCCCGGGCTCATCGACGGCAAGCTCTTCTTCTGGGACCAGGAGGAGATCTATGCTCCGGGGGCCAAGATCCCTCCCCGGGCCAAGACCCGGCGTCCGCTGGTCGCGGCGCTGGATTCCGTCTCTGGCGCGGTATCCGCCTATTACCCGTTTGACGACTCGACCTGGGATCTGATGAGCTATGCCCGGGACAGGATCCGGCACATCCACAACGACGTTCACCTCTTTCTGCCCTTCCGGAGCGCCGATCGGAGCCGGAACGCGTCCCTCCTCCTGCCCATCCCGCGTCTTCAGTCCAGCGGCTGGCTGAACGCGACCTTCAGCGTCACGCCCAGCCCGGTCTATCCCGACTCCGACGCGACGATCTCCTACACGCCGGCCGGGGCCTCGGTCTCGATCAGCACCGGCCGTCTGGACGGAAGGCTGTGGCATTCGCCACCGCACCCGGATACGACTTGGGCGACCGTGTCGCTGGGCGGCTTATCGCAGATGTTCGAGGTCCCGCTCCGGGCCCGTCCGGTCAATCAGCCTCCGGTGGCCAGGTTCAAGGTCCCGCCCCGGGCTGAGAACGCCCAGTGGGACGTCCCGGTCGTGCTCGATGCCTCGGCCTCCAGCGATCCCGACGGCCGCATTGTCTCGTACTCCTGGCGGTTCAATCGCGTCGTTAAAGACTATCCGGCAACCTCGCCGCTCTTCAGCCATGAGTTCGCGGGCAGCGGCGCCCAGGAGGCGACGCTGACGGTCACGGATGACAAGGGGGCGACGGGAAGCCTCACCCGGATCGTGAACGTTCCCAAAACCATCAGCTACGGAGGGACCAAGCGCAGCGGCCCTGTCTCAGTGGGCCTGGCCAAGCAAGCCGGCTACGACATCGAGATTACGACGGGAACACCGGACGGGGCGGGGACCGACGCCTGGGTCTACGTCTCCCTCTACGGACCGCTCAACGCCGATGGCGAGCGGACCGGGACGACGGAATTCGCCCTTTACAACGCCATCTCCGAGGCCAACGACGACCCCTTCGAGAGTGGCCGGACCGATGTCTTCAGGTCCCATCAAGGCCAGGCCGTCGGCATCGCCGACTCGTCCAGCCTGGACAAGATCGAGTTCATCACCCTCCGCCATGACGACACCGGCAACCGGCCGGATTGGCACGTCAAGAGCGTCAAGATACGGAATCAAAGCAACGGGATGGAATGGTATTTCGAGCCGAACGATTGGCTGGACTGGAGCAAGGGAAGCCTCAAAGCGGTCTGGGGCAAGTTTACGCCCGCCCCCGGGGACTATCCCCGGGGCGTTCTCTTCGGCGGCGTCCAGCGCTCCTGGGACATGACAGAGGCCAGCGACAACATCTTCATCCTCAAAGCCGGCGCCGACAAGCTCTACTTTACCTCCCTCGACCGGGCCAACCAGATCGAAGTGTACCGCGACGGCGTGATGGTTGGCCGCCAATACGCCCGCGGCTCGGGTCTCGTCACCGCCCCCTACATCACCCGTCCCGAATTCGGGATCGAGTATCAGGCCTCCCAGATCAGCCGGCCGACGAAGTTCACGGTTCAGATCACGCATCCCGACTCGTCGCGCCAGGAGGCCTTCGTCTGGATCTTCCCGTCGAATTGGGCCGGCTATGCCGGAGAAGCGAGGCGGGCGGCCCTGGTCTACCCGCTCAAGGGCTCGACCTCGTTCTTCCAATACGGCGACGAGGTCCGCCGCTTCATGGGCAGCGTCTACACTTTCGAGACCAGCCTTCACGTCGCCCTGAATGTCGTCATGGGTTACGCCGGCTCGGCCCTCGGCATCTTCGGCGGGCCCGGCGACGACAAGCTCAAGGGGACGATCGAGGAGAAAGTCGGCCTCTACGTCTCCAAGGGCCTCAACGGGGTTCTCAAGCTGATGGGCCTGACTCTGGCCAACAGCATCTTCAACGAGACGATCGGCCTCTTCGAGTCCATGATCAAAGCCCGGGCGTGGGCCGAGCAGCTCGGATCGGTGCAAGCCTCCGCTGCTGCCGCGGCCGGAGCCCTCCAGTATCTGGGCCGCCTGGCCAATTGCAGCACCCATTTCCTGCAGGCCGTCTGGATACTGGACGAGATCAAAAACCGCCTGGATCGGGCCGTGGCCGCTCTCGACGCCAATGATCCCGCGTCTTTCGCGGCCCGGATGGCCGAGATACGGACTCTGGCCGTGGGGGACAATCCCGACGGCGTCCTTGTGGAGGACTATGTCATCGACTACGCCGTTTTCGGGGTCTCGGACCCGGGGACCGGCAGCACGCCCCAGGACAACTACTGCCTGAGCCTGGCCTGCCTGCTCGAGTACAACAACATTCAGCGCTGGAAGACCGGAAACGAGATCGGGCCCTGCTTCCCCTCGAACGCTCTGATCGGGTGGACGGATGCCGAGAAGAAAGCCGAGACCCAGGCGGCCATGACCACCTACGAGCCGCTCTTCAAGAACATCATGATGGTCGCGGGGGTGGCTATCTCGATCGCCCTGCTGGATTGACCGCAGTCCCGAACGGAAGGGGCTCCTTCGCGGGCGGGGATGCGTCGCTTCCCGGCGATCCCCCTATCCCTCTCATGTCGTCCTCTTCCACCCAGGCTTGACAATCCCGGATCTGAATGAATAATCCGCTGCATGAGCGCGAGGAAGAGCCCCCTCCCAGTCCCGGCCTTCGGCTTGGCTCTGTCTCTGGTCTTGGCCCTGGCCGCAGCTCCGGCGGCCGCCTTCGGCTACGGCAATGACGGTCCCGGCGGAGGTCCGCATCGCCGCCTGAACGCCGTCGCCCTCAGCCGCTTCATCCAGGCCGCGGCCAAGGACCCGATCCTGCGGCACTACGACTTCCGCCCGACCCTGGAACGCTACGGGCTGCCGGCTGCAAGCCGCCTGTTCCAGATGGAATCCAAGACCGTGACCCGGTCCGGCTCCTGGCACCGCCACGAGCCGCTCTGGCCGGGCGTGACGGCGACCTTCATAGAAGAAGGCTTGGTCCGATCGCCCTTTGCCTGGTGGGTGGAGGAGGGCGGCTACACGGCCGACGAACCGGAATCCTTCATGGCCATGCGTCACTTCTACGACCCCCTGGCCCGGGCTTACGACGTCGAGAACGGCGTGCTCGCTTCCTACCTGACCGATGCCCTGGACCCCTGGATGTCGCCCATCTTGATGGGCCACAATCCCCGTATGGACGCCAAGACATGGGCGACTTCGGCCTCGCCCTATTCGTGGTTCCGAGGCATGCAGGGGCTCGACTTCATCGACGAGCTGGAGATCGGCGATCCCGACCGGGGCAGGGAGTTCGGCGCCGTCTGGCGGTCGCTGGGCGAATGCCTCCACCTGTTGGCCGATATGACCCTGCCGGCCCACGTCCGCAACGACGCCCACCCTGGCGCCTGGTGGCCCAAGACCCTGGCCGGGGACCCCTATGAGGACTACGTTACCGCCGAGGTCGTCTCGCGCTGCGCCGCCGGAGCGGCGCCCGAAGCGGTCCGCGCCCTGCTCAAGGACGTCCGGGATCCCGGCGTCCTGATGCACGGGCTGGCTCTCTTCACCAACCGGCACTTCTTCTCCAAGGACACCATCGTCGGCAAGGATGGAGCGACGGGCGATCTCGTCGATCCGGCCAACGGGGCGGCCGCCTATCCCGCGCCGCGGCTGGAGTTCTACAAGTTCGATCCCGCCGGCGGCGGGGTGGGCTTCTACAACACGCCCAACGGCCTCTTCGCCGCCGCCCAGCGCCTGCGCGACGGCAGCCACACCGTCTCCTCTCCCACGGCCACCGGGCAAGCCCTGGCCCTCATCCCGGCGGCCATTGAGGCCGAGGTCAAGATGATCGATCTCTATATGCCGCGCATGCGGGTGGTCATCGAAAGCTTCAATCCCGAGAGCCGCCGCCTGGGCTTCCATGCCGTCCTCGTCCAAGCGGACGAGTCGGGCAACTATGGAGACGCGGCCTACCCGTGCCGCCTCTGGTCAAGCCCCGAGGCCGTGGTCCTTATCACGGCCGGCGATCGGCGCCACGCATCCGCCGTCACCATTCAACCGGGAGAGCGAACGGACTTGAGCTTGAACCTGACCGCCGCCCTGGCCGAAGCGGCCGGCCGCCTGGGCCAGGCCGGACGCCCGCTCGAGGCGAGCTGCGTGATCGGCCTCGACATGGGCGGCATCCTGGTCCGCTCCGAGCCGTTCACCCTGACTCTGACCGCGCCGCCCGTCCCGCCCAAGCCGGCGGCCCCGCCGGCGGAGAAGAAGCCCGTCGTGGATCGCGCCCCGATTCTCGACTTGCTTCGCTCCTGCCTCGGCGTGCAGGCCACGGTCTACGGGAAGTTCCCGGGCCAGGGCTCCAAGCTGGAGCACTCGACCAACGAGTTCACGGCCGGCAACTACGACTGGTTCACCCGGCAGAACCTCCGCCGCAAATATCCTCTGCGCTGGACGGGGACGAGCTTTGCCGCCTCCTACTCCTATGCCGAGAAGGGAACGCCGACGGCCCAGAATCCCGATCCCGTCATCACCTACGCGGGCTCGGTCTCGGGCCGGGTTTCGGAGGACGGCCGCACGGTCGTTGAGCTATCGATCACCAACTCGGTCTCTTCCCCGGGAGGGGAGCAGCGGACCGTCATCCGCCTGAGCGGGATTCCGCTGGAGAGCTCCAAGTCCGCCGCCGGGAGGGTGGAGGTCGTCTTCCGTTCCGCCGCCGCGGCTTCCGCCTCGGCCGAGTATGTGAAGAAGGAATACAACGATCCCCTGAATTATTATAGCTGGACGGCCTCGACCGGGAGCGGCACCTTCGATCAGGTCCGGGTTTGGTTCGTCAACTGACGGTCCGACGAGCTTGTCAGACCGGCTTCGAATCGGTAGAATCCGCCCGCATACCCGCGAGGAGGAGCCCATGAAAGCGAAGAGAATCGTCCTGTCCCTGACGGCAGCGCTGCTGATGCTGCCCGCGTTCCTGCCGGCCGCCCAGCAAGGCCAGGGAAAGGGCCGCGCGGCGGCGACTTTTCTCACCGTCCTTGGCCGCCCCAAATACATCGCCATGCTGGCTTTGGGTCTGATCGCCCTGGTCCTGCTGCTGACCCGGAAGATGCGGACGGCCGTCAAGATCCCGCTCCTGCTCGTCTCGACTTTTCTTTTCGGAATCGCGGCCAACCTGCCGGTCAAGGCCTTCAAGGGCTTCTCCATGCATCCGTCCCCGGTCTGCGCCGCGACCAAGTCGATCCTCTACGGCTTTGGCATGCCGCTGGTCGTGACCCTGGCCGTGATCGTCGTCCTGACGCTCGTCGGCCCGAAGCTCTTCTGCGGCTGGGTTTGTCCGGTCGGCGCGGTGCAGGAGCTGACGGCCATGCTGGCCGACGGCCTGAAGATCAAGCGGATCAAGTGGAACTTCACCTTCAGCCAGATCGTCCGGACGGGCCTTTTCCTGGCCTTCGCCTTCGTCAGCGGCAAGGGCATCTACCACACCGTGGTCGAAGGGCAGAAAGCGGCTCTCTCGATCTACGACCCCATCAACGCCTTTCACGGCTTCGAATTCGGCGCCCAGCCGTCCTTCTGGGCCGGCTTGCTCCACTACCTGCCTTTGCTCCTGACGGTCCTCCTGGCTCTCAAGGTCTACCGGCCCTTCTGCCACCTGGTCTGTCCCATCGGCCTCCTGACCCACTGGCTGGAACAGATCGCCCTGTTCCGGGTGACGTTGAAGAAATCGGACTGCACCGACTGCGGCGTGTGCACGGCCGGAACGCCCTGCGCCGCGGTGCCCGAGATCTTAAAGGACGCCAAGCTGCGGCCCGACTGCTTCGCCTGCAACGCTTGCGTGAACGCCTGCAAGAGCTGCCGGGCCTTCGGCTTCGGGACCCGGAGGACAAAATAAGCGCGGTTCCGGGCCGTTATCGCGGCGCCGAACGGGGAGTCTAGAGCCGGTCCAGTCGAAAGCCCGAGCGGGCCGCGGCATCCCGCAGGATCGGGACGGCCCCGCGCAACGGCGCCCAGGCCGGATCGGCGGCTGAGGCCGCATCCAGCCACCAGAGAAGCCGGTCGAAGGATTCCTGGTGGAAATACTCGACGCCCTGATGCTCATTGACGAGGAGAGCGGCCCGGATGTCCGGGTCGGTCCGCATCCACTCGACGAGTCCGCGAGCCGCGGCTTCGGGGCTCGCTTCGGAGGCGGCAAGGCCGCCCCATCCGGCCAGGCCCCGGACCGCGTGGACCGCCTGACGGGCCTTGAGCCCGTCGCCGGCCGGCTCGAGCCAGGATTCGGCCAGGGCGGCGTCCAGCCCGAGCTCGGCGGCCCGGGCTGGACCCAAGGCCCGCAGTGCCGCCCAGGCGAATAGCGACGGCCGGGCCAGCCGGGCCCCCATCGGTGAGGAGGACGGCTCGCGTCCAGCCGCGAGATCGGCCGGCAGGCGGAGGACGGCCTCGAAGTCCCGACGAATGCGCTCCGCGAAAGCGGCCTCATTTAAGGCGTTGGGCTTGATAGCCTCGTTGACGGCGCGGATGAGGGCCGAGGTCTTTTCCTCGATCTGACGGCCGGCCTCGCCCGCATCCCCCTCGCCGCCGGATGGGGATTCCAGCCAATCCAGAAATCCGGGATGGAGGAGGTCGAGGAAGGCCCGACGGGCCGCCCGCGTGCGGAGCTCTCGCACCGCCGCCTCCAGACTCGGCACGCCGCCGCCGCGGAGCTCCTCGGCCACGCGGCCAAGCCAGCCCCGATCCTCGTCCGGAATCTCGCGGAAGTCGAGGAAGACCCGGCACTCGTAGGCATGGAGCTCCAGGAACAGCCCTTTCTCGCTCATCTCCCGGCTGTTGCGGATATATTCCAAGCCGGAGACCTGGTCGCGGAAGACGACCCAGGTGCCCGGCTGACCGGAGAGGGCCAGCCCGTCGGCCAGGGTTTTATGGACCAGGACCTTGCTGCCGCCGGCGCCGACCTTGGCCGCATAGGCGGCGGCGGTCCGGATCCAGCCTCTCGTCTCGGCGTACCGGTTGTGGTAGACGACCAGCGAGCCTTCGCCGCCGGCCTGGTTGGAATAGGCCAAGACGTTCTCATCGACGCCGCCTTCGGGCCGGTAGAAATCGTAGAGGAGGAAGCGGGCCGCCCCCGCGAAAAGGCGGCGCTTGTGAAAGAGGGGAAAGATGCGCCGGGCGTGGCCCTCCAGGAGCCAGGGCTTGGGCGCTTCGTCCAGGTAGGCCCGCCGGTATTCCATGCCGTACTTCTCGGCCAGGCCCTCGATCTGGCCGTGCCCGACCATCGGCAGGCCGGGCAGGGTGGCCAGAAGAGTGCAGACGCCATAATACTTGTCGCCGTCCCCGAACTGGTCGATGGCCGTCTTCTCGTCGGGATTGTTCATGAAATTGACGTAGCGGCGGAGCACCTCGGGGTCGAACTCCAGGGTGTTCTTGATGACCCGGCGGAACTTGGCGTTGTCCTCGTCCCGCAGCATGTGCATGAAGGCGCTGTTGTAGACCCGGTGCATGCCCAGGGTCCGGACGAAGTAGCCTTCCATCAGCCAGAAGGCCTCGGCCAGCAGGAGCGTGTCGGGGGCCTCGGCCGCGACGCGGTCGACCACCTCCCGCCAGAACTCCTCGGGCACGGCGGCGTCGAAGGCCTCCCGGCTCAGGCCGTGCTCGGCCCGCGAGGGGATCGCGCCGCCCTCGCCGGGCTCGGGATACCACAGCCGCTGCAGATGGCGCCGGGCCAGGGTCATGGCCGCGTCGAAGCGGATGATGGGGAAGCGCCGGGCCACGTCCAGGATGGTCCGGATGACCGCCTCCCGGACCTCGGGCTTGAGGTAGTCGAGCTGGGCGGTGTCGTTCCAGGGGAAGCTGGTGCCGTCGTTGCCGTGGTAGATGTAGCGGGTCTCGCCGGTCCGCTTGTCCCAGCGCTTGAAGACGACGGCCGCGTCGCTGCGGTCGAAGTAATGGTCCTCAATCTGGATGCCGGCCCGCCCGTCCTCGGACAGGTCGGGGCCGTTGAAGCCGTAGGCCGGATAGGGGGGATGGGGCAGGCTGACGAACCGGTCGGGGTGCTCGATGACCCAGCGCGAGTCGATGCCCATGTGGTTGGGGACCATGTCGGAGGCCAGGCGGATGCCGCGGGCGGCGGCTCGGGCCTTGAGGTCCCACAGCGCCGATTCGCCGCCCAGATCTTCGGCGATGGCGTAGTCGTAGAGGGAATAGGCTGAAGCGACGGCCTCGGGATTGCCCATCATCTGCTTGATCCGCCGCGAGGCCCGGCTTCGTTCCCACAGGCCGATCAGCCATAGGCCGGTGATGCCGGCCTCGCGGAGAGCGTCGAGCTCGGAGTCGGGGATCTGGTCCAGCCGGTGGATGGGCCGTCCGTGACGGCGCGACAGCTGGTCCAGCCAGACGTAGGTGTTCTTGGCCATGAGGACGAGGTTGGGCATCCAGTCCAGGTCGGGACTGAATCGCTCGGGCTCCGGATCGCCCGGACGGCGGGAGCCGCCGAAGAGGCCCAGCGAGCCGGACAGGGAGTCCGGGCCGAAAGACGGAACGCGGGCCGGGCCGGGCCCGGCGAAGGAAGGCTTGCTCTCCTCGCGCAGGAAATCGATGGCCCGAAGGAGCCGCGACAGGAGGTCGCCGAGGTAGGGGGCCCAATAGCCGCGGATGAAGTCCAGCTGCCCGGCCAGCGAATCGGGATGAGCCAGGGCTGGTCCGGCCAGAAAGTCGATCAGGTTCTCCCCACCGGGTCCGGCGATCGGCCGGCTGTCGAAATAGGCCCGCGCATCCTCCAGAACGCCGGAGTAGGCCGCCGTCGCGGCCAGGGGATCGTCATGGATGAGCTCGCGCAGGGAGCCCAAAGCGGGATTGAGATTGGCCAACCGAAGGAGCCAAGCCGCCTGCAGCTCCCTCCATCGCCCCGGCTCGCCGCCGGGAGGGCCGTCGAGATAGGCTTGGGCCTGGAATCCCTTCTCGCGAGCGGCCGGCGGGGGAAACTCCTCCACCATGCGCCGGCTCAGCTCGTCCGCGGCTTCGGCTCCGCGAGCGGCGGCCAGGCCGGCCCAAGCCCCGGCCGGGCTGGATGGATCGTCCGTCCGGCTGTGCCATGCGATGATCTCGCGCTGGCAGTCCTGGATGAGGGAAAGGGCCGTGATTTCCGACGCCAGAAAGGGCTTTCGATCGGGCCGGGCGGATGACGCCGATTGGACCCACGCGCGGGCGGTTCGCAGATCGGCCGCCAGGGAGCTGTCATCCGGGGCGCCGCCCCGGTCGTGGAGAGCAAAGGCCTCGAGGGCGCGCCGCGAGAGCCGGAGATCGATCAAGGACATGCCGGGCCTCCCTGGATGCGGATCAGCATATCAAGAAACGACGCTTGGAGAAAGAGGCCTGCCGGCTCCTTGCCGGCCCCCCCCTTGACCCGGCGAGTTGACCGGGCTTTCCAGCCTGTGGTATGGAGGGACTCTCGGCTCGAGTCGGATTCCAAGGAGGTCCCGCATGCGCCACCCCAAGAGGCTCCTTCGCCCGATCGCCCTCGCGGCGCTCGTCATCCCGCTGGCCCTGTCGGGCCTTCTGCCGGGCCAGGCTCCGGCCGCGGCCGATCTGTTCAAGTCCGTGACCTATCGGCCGATCGGCCCCTCCTCGCAGGGCGGCCGCTTCGTGGCCTTCGCGGTGCCTCTGCAGCAGCCCGGCACGTTCTACGCCGCGGCCGGATCCGGCGGGCTTTGGAAGACGGTCAATCATGGCCAGACCTTCGAGCCTATCTTCGACCGCGAGAGCGCCTTCTCCATCGGGGCGATCGCGGTGGCCCCCAGCCAGCCCGACATCCTCTATCTCGGATCGGGCGAGGCCAACTGCTCGCGCTCGACCTACTGGGGCGACGGCGTCTACAAGTCCGTCGACGCCGGCAAGACCTGGAAGAACGTGGGCCTTCCGGAGTCCCATCACATCCCCCGCCTGCTTGTCCATCCGACGAATCCCGACGTGGTCTACGTGGCTGCCTTGGGCCATCTCTACAGCGAGAATCCCGAGCGCGGCGTCTACAAGACCAGCGACGGGGGCAAGACCTGGGACAAGGTCCTATTCGTCGACAACCGGACCGGCGCGGTCGACATCGTGCTCGATCCCCGAAACCCGGACATCCTCTACGCCGCGATGTACGACAAGCTGCGCTTGCCCTGGACCTACCAGGTCGGCGGGCCCGGCTCGGGCATCCACAAGTCGGTCGACGGCGGCAAGACTTGGACCAAGCTGGCCGGCGGGCTGCCGACCGGCATCCTCGGCCGCATCGGGCTGACTCTCTACCCCAAGAATCCGGACATCCTCTACGCCGTCATCGAGAACGCCAACAAGCCCGGGATGACGACCGAGGCCCGCTGGCAGGAGATTCTTCTGGGCAAGTCCAGCGCCGGCATGATCGACGGCGAGGTCTACCGGACCGAGGACGCCGGGGCCACCTGGCGCAAGGTCAGCCCGGAGAGGCAGGCCATCTCGGCCAACCCGGGCTACTACTACGCCGACATCATCGTCGATCCCAACGACGACCAGCATGTCTACGCCCTGTCGGTCGGCGTTCAGGAGTCGCGAAACGGCGGCCGCACCTGGGCTTCGCCCTTCCGCTTCGGCGGCGACAACCACGCCCTGTGGATCGACCCGGCCGACTCCCGGCACATGCTCCTGGGCTACGACCACGGCCTGGGCGTGACCTTCGACGGCGGCAAGGCCTGGCACCGGCCCGACCACCTGGCCGTCGGCCAGCTCTACGCCCTGGACTACGACATGTCCCAGCCGTACCGGGTCTCCGGCGGCCTGCAGGACAACGGCTCGCTTATCGGGCCCAGCACCGGCAAGGGCGGGGTCCCCATCGACTTCGAGGACTGGACCACGGTCGGCGGCGGCGACGGCATGTACAACGTCTTCGACAAGACGACCAACCGCTACCTCTACACCGAGAGCCAGTTCGGGCCGCTGGCCCGCCTGGACCTCAAGACCGGCCGCAGCAAGAGCATCGCCTATCGGGGCGGGGCCATGAAGCGCTTCAACTGGAACGCCCCCGTCCACGTCTCGCGCTTCGATTCCGACGTCGTCTACCACTGCGGCAACATCGTGGTCAAGTCGACCAACCGGGGCGAGTCCTGGACGGAGATCAGCGGCGACCTGACGACCAACGACCCGGCCAAGCTCCCCAACGGCACCGGCGGCGACGCCAACATCCAGTACTGCACCATCACGACCTTCGACGAATCGCCCCTCCAGCCCGGCCTGCTCTGGGTCGGCACCGACGACGGGCTGGTCTGGGTCACCCAGGACGACGGGGCCAAGTGGACGAAGGCCAGCGACAAGATCGCCGGCAACCCGGGCTATTGGGTCAGCCGCGTCGAAGCGTCCTCGTCCCAGCCCGGCACCGCCTATGTCGCCTACAGCGGCTATCGCAACGATGACTTCCGCCCGTATCTTTACAAGACCGCCGATTTCGGCCAGACCTGGATTTCCATCGCCGGCAACCTGCCGCCCGGGCCGATCAACGTCATCCGCGAGGACCCCCGCAATCCTCTCCTGCTCTTCGTCGGGACGGAGTTCGGCGTCTGGGCCAGCCTGGACGGGGGCGCATCCTGGTCGTCGCTGCGGGCCAACATGCCGACCGTTCCCGTCCACGACCTCAAGATCCATCCCCGCGACCGCGACCTGATCGTCGGCACCCACGGCCGCTCCATCTGGATCGCCGACATCGCGGCCCTCGAGGACATGACGCCCCAGGCTCTGGCCCGGGACGTCCACCTCTGCTCCATCGAGCCGCGCATCCGCTGGAACCGCGGGCTGAGGCCCGAGGCGGCCGGCAACAACCTGGGCGGCGTCAGCGAGCCGGCCGGGATGGCGATCCGCTACTATCTGAAGACGCAACCGAAGGGCGAGGTTAAAGTCCAGATCTTGAAAGGCGCTTCCGTCGTCAGCGAGATCAAGGGGACGGCCGAGGCCGGGCTGAACACGGTCGTCTGGAATATGCGTCGCGACCTGACGGCTGCCGAGAAGCAGGCCGCCGCGGCCCGAAGAAGCCGCTTCGGCGCGGCCGGCGGACCGGAGGCCCCGGCGGGGGATTATACCGTGGCCCTGGTGGTCGACGGGAAGACATGGACCGCGCCGGCATCGATCCTGCCCGATCCGGACGACGTGGAGTAGAAAGGCCAAGCCTCGGTTCGGAGGATGCCCTGTGAGGGCGAGGGCATCCCGCTCGCGGCCGGGCAGAGCCGGGCCTTGAGCGGTTTCGCGATCGGCGGACCGTCGTCCCGGCGGAGGACGGGCGCCGAGCCGGATGTATACATGTTTTACACGCTGGAGTCGGCGTCCTGCTGTTTCTCCCCTGGAGCCGGATGGCACGCCGCTTGCTGAAAGAGAGGCGGGGACTCCCGATGCGGTGAGAAGGAGGGCCGGGCATGATCGAGCTGCGCGGTGTGACCAAGCGCTACAGCGTCCTCCCGGCCGTCGACAACGTCAGCTTCACCATCCGTCCCGGCGAGGTGCTGGGCTATCTGGGCCCCAACGGCGCCGGCAAGTCGACGACCATCAAGATGCTGGCCGGGTTGCTGGAGCCCACATCCGGCGAGATCCTCTATGAAGGCCGGGAGATCCGCCGGGACCTCCATGCCTTCCGCCGGCGGCTCGGCTATGTCCCCGAGCAGGCCGAGATCTACCCCCATCTCAGCGGCCTCGATTACCTGATGCTCGTCGGGCGCCTGCGTGACATTCCCGAAGACGCCCTCTATAGGAAGGCTCGGGCTTTCCTGAGGGCCTTCGACCTGGACGCCGAACGGGACAACGCTGTCGGCGCCTACTCCAAGGGCATGCGGCAGAAAGTCCTCCTGGCTGCGGCTCTGCTCCACGACCCCGACGTCCTGCTCCTGGACGAGCCCCTCTCGGGCCTGGACGTGACGACCGGCCTGATTATCCGCGACCTGATCGCCCGACTGGCCGGTGAGGGCAAGATCGTCCTCTACTCCTCGCACGTGCTGGAGGTGACCGAGAAGATCTGTAGCAAGGTCATCATCCTCCATCAAGGCCGGGTGGTGGCCGACGACTCGGTGGTCCATCTGCGGGAGCTGATGAAGCTGCCTTCGCTGGTCGAGATCTTCAGCCAGCTGACGGCCCAGACGGACACCGACGCCATGGCCCGCGACATCGTCGCGGTGATGAAGGGGTGAGGCCGATGGCCCGCCTCTTCGCTTTCGAATATTGGGCCGGCCGCCTGGGCGGGCCGGCCCGCCAAACCCTCGTCCTGGGCCGCCACTTCTTCCAGCGCCTCTTCCAGAACGACGTCTTCGCCTTCGAGGACCAGATGAAGGAGAAGGTCTACATTTTGCTGGCCATGGTCGCGGCCGCGGGCTGGATCCTGACCACCACGCTCTTCGGTCAATACATGTTCGTCGAGGACCTCGGCCAGTCCTGGCTGGAGAAGACGGCTTTTCTGAGTCTCTTCATGATCTTCCTCGGGCTGGCCGTGGTCCTGGAATGGGATGTCTTGTTCCCCGATGCGCGCGACCACCTGAACCTCACCCCGCTGCCCGTGCGGCCCCGGACCATCACGGCCGCCAAGTTCGGGGCTTTCGCCGTCTTCGTAGCGGCCTATACGGCGGCCGCCTCGCTCTTCTCGGTGTTCGCCATCTGCGTCTTCCTGCCCCGCTGGAACGGGGACACGATCGGAAGCCTGCTGAGCTATGCGGCGGCCCATGTCGCGGCCCAGGCCGCGGCCTACACGTTCGTCTTCCTGGCCTCCTTTCTCATGGAGGCCGTCCTCTTGGCCGTCCTGGGCGGGAGGATCTTCCGCACGGTCTCGCTTCTTTTGAGGTTCGGGTTGATCCTCGGCGTGGCCGCGGTCGTGATCCTGACCCTGACCGACCTGGCAGCGGTCCAGAGTCTGCTCGAGCAGGTGGCCGGGATGAAGGAGGGCCGGCCGGCCGCTCTCCTGGCCTGGCCGCCGATCTGGTTCGTCTCGATGTACGAGTGCCTGATTGGCCGCTCCTCCGATTTCTATACGGCTGGAGCGAACATCGGGCTGGCCGTTCTTCTTCTCCTGGCCCTGGCCTGCTGGCTGACCATGACCCTGGCCCTGCGGCGCCTGCGGCGCACGGCGGGGGAGGTCCGGACCCGAAGATCGGGCTCGGGACGAGGCTTGGGGAGAGCTCTGGCCAGGGGATGGGACCGCGTCCTCTTCAGGAGCCAGCCGGAGAAGGCCGTCTTCCATTTCATCACCGGGACGATCCGCAAGAGCGTTCTACACAAGACCCGTCTGGCCGGATCTTTGGCCATTTCCCTGGGCGCGGTTCTGCTGATCGTCGGCCTGCGGAGAGCGAATTGGGCGGGCCCGGCCGCAGCCGGGTTCGGGGTCTTGGGCGCGCCGCTGGCCTTGGGCTCCTTCCTGCTGCTGGGCTTACGGGCGGCCTTCAATGTCCCCTATGCCGCCGAAGCCAATTGGACCTTCCGACTAACCGAGCGGCGTGATCTCCGACCTTACTTCAGGGCGGTTAAAAAGGTCACGGCTTTGGGAATTTTAATGCCGGTAACCGCGGCCACGGCCGCGTTCTACGCCCGCTCTTGGGGCGCGGGTCCGGCGGCCCTGCATGCGCTTTATGTTCTGGCCTGGCTGGCCTTGCTGGCCGAGGCTCTTTTCTGGGGATACACCCGCATCCCCTTCGCCTGCCGAGTCGTCCCGGGCAAGGCCAAGCTCTATGTGCGATGGCTGCCCTACGGGCTGGGCTTCCTGGCCGGGTGGGGCCTAATAGTCTCATCCGAGAAGACTCTCTTCATGAGCCCGGGACAATTCGCGGTCTTGCTGCCGGCCATGGCCGCATTGATCGTCGGGTTGGAGGTCTACCAGCGGCGATTCGTCTACCCAGGCCTGGCCCTCGTGTACGAGGAGGAGCCCGAACCGATCATGGTCAGCCTTTAGGGGTCAGGTCTCAAGATTCAAGTTATCCCCCGAACGGCGCTCAGTTCCTGTCATAGGCGTCATGAGAAAACTTGAAACTTGAGACCTGACCCCTGCTGTTCTCGTTCATAATGATTGGTGACACCATGGGCTATGATGGGTGTTGCCAT
>CAZKXI010000006.1:138838-154205 GCA_964556755.1 uncultured Eubacteriales bacterium | reverse complement strand
GTCGCGGTCATCGGCGGCGGCGTCGTCGGCTGCGCCGTCCTGCGGGAGCTGTCCCGCTATCGCCTCCGCATCGTTCTTCTGGAGCGGGAATCGGACTTGGCCGAGGGCATCAGCAAGGGCAACAGCGGCGTCATCCATGCCGGCTTCAACGTGCCCCCCGGCTCCCTCAAGGCCCGCCTCAACGTCGAAGGGGTGGACCTCGTCTATCGCCTGGCCGGCGAGCTCGGCGTCCCGCACCGCGTCACGGGAAAGCTGGTCGTAGCCCTGGATGCGGGCGACGTCCCTCGCCTGGAGGAGCTCCTGGATCAGGGCCGGCGCAACGGCGCGGCTGAGCTGGAGCTGGTCGATCGATCCGCCATCGATCGCCTGGCGCCGGGCGTGCGGGGACTTCGAGCCCTCCTCTCGCCCCGAACGGGGATCGTCTCGCCCTACGAGCTGACCATCGCCCTGGGCGAGAGCGCAGCGGCCAACGGGGCCCGGGTCGTCCTGAATGCGGCCGTGACCTCGGTCGCCGTCGGGCCGGAGGCATTCGGTCTCGCCACGCCGCGCGGCGCGTTCACGGCGCGCTGGGTCGTCAACGCCGCCGGGCTCGCTGCGGACGATGTCGCCCGCCTGGCCGGAATACCTGTTCCCCGCGTCTTCCCCGCCCGGGGCGAATATCTCATCACCGACAAGGGCGCGGACTCTATCCTGAATATGCCGATCTATCCGGCGCCGCCGCGCGGCGATTCCTTCCTGGGCGTCCATCTGACCCCGACCATGGAAGGGCACCTCCTGCTGGGCCCCGGCTCGGAAGCGGTCGCGGACAAGCATGACACGGCAACCACGCGGTCCGTAGCGGAGAAGCTGCGGGCCGAAGCCCTGGCCCTGGTCCCGGGGCTGGCCGGCATTCCTTTCATCCACGCCTATGCCGGCCTCAGGCCCAAGCTGGTCGATCCGCGGAGCGGCTCGGGCCCCGCCGACTTTGTGATCGAAGAGAGCGAGGCCCATCCGCGCTGGATCAACCTGCTCGGCATCGAGTCGCCGGGCTTGACCGCGGCCCCGGCCATCGCCCGCCGGATCGCCGCGATGATCGGAGGCCGGGACAATCTCGAGGAGAGGCCGGACTTTAAGGGGGGGCGATCCGCCTTGCCCCGCTTCACCCGCATGGACGACGCGGAGCGGGCCGGGCGCGCGGCGGCCGATCCCGCCTGGAGCGAGATGGTCTGCCGCTGTGAGCACGTCACCCGGGCCGAGGTGCGGAGCGCTCTCCGCAATCCGTTCGGGGCCAGGACCTTGGACGCTGTCAAGCGCCGAACCCGCTGCGGCATGGGCCGCTGCCAGGGCGGCTTCTGCGGGCCACGCCTCGTCGAGATGATGATGCGGGAAGGGGAAGCCGTGGAAGACGTCAGCAAGCGGGGGCGCGGATCGGAGCTGTTCCTCGGGAGGATCAAGCCGTGACCGGCGAGCCGGGCCGAGACGCCGGCGAGTCCGTCCCCGTCGAAAGCCGCGGCGTCGTCGTGATCGGCGGAGGCCCGGCCGGACTGGCGGCAGCTCTTGGAGCCAAGCGGGCCGGGGCCGCCGACGTGCTGATCATCGAGCGCGACCAGCGCCTGGGCGGCATCCTCAACCAGTGCGTGCACGACGGCTTCGGGCTCTTCCTATATGGAGAGTCGATCTCCGGGCCGGAGTACGCCGAGCGGCTGGCCGAGGAGGCGGTTCGCGAGGGAATCGCCGTCAGCGCGGGGACGATGGTCCTCGACCTCGGGCCTGGACGGCTGCTGCGCCTGAACGGCCCGGAAGGCTACCGGCTGGTTCAAGCCGCGGCGGTAGTCCTGGCCATGGGCTGCCGGGAGCGGACGCGGGAGATGATCGGCATCCCGGGGACGCGGCCGGCCGGAGTCTGGACGGCGGGAAGCGCCCAGGCCTTGGTCAATCTGCAGAACCTCCGCCTCGGCCGCGAAGCCGTCATCCTCGGCTCCGGCGATATCGGGCTGATCATGGCCCGCCGGCTGACCTTCGAGGGGATTCGGGTCAAGGGCGTCCTGGAGATCCTGCCCTGGCCCGGCGGGCTGGAGCGCAACGTCCGCCAGTGCTTGAAAGACTTCGGCATTCCCCTGCGCTTGTCGCGGACGGTCGTCGAGATTCGCGGCCGGGATCGCGTCTCCGCCGTGGTCACGGCCCGGGTCGATGAGGGCCTGCGGGCCGTGGCCGGGACGGAAGAGGTCGAGCCCTGCGATACCCTGCTCCTGTCGGTCGGCCTGATCCCCGAGAATGAGCTGAGCCGCGGAGCGGGCCTGGCCTTGTCCCCGGCGACGGGCGGGGCCGTCGTGGACGAGACGCTTATGACCTCCCGCGAGGGGATCTTCTCCTGCGGGAACGTCCTCCACATCCATGATGTGGCGGATGGGGCTTCCTTTGAGGGATTCGCCGCCGGCCGGAGCGCGGCCGACTATGTCCTTGGCCGGCGGAAGCCGGCGCCGACCGTCCGGGTGACCGCGGCGGGGAATATCCGCTATGTCCTTCCGCAGGCGATTCGGAGGGGCGCGGAGGGGGCGGAGCTGTCCTTCCGCGTCGCTCGCCCCGTACGGGGCCTCAGGATCGAGGCCCGCGGCGCGGCCAGCGGCCGGGTCTTCGGGCGGCGAATCCTGGCCCGGGCCGTGCCTTCGGAGATGCAGAAGCTGGTCTTGAAGATCCCGGTCGATGAGGATATCGAGGTGACGGGCCATGAATGACCGGCTGACCTGCCTTCTCTGTCCGGCCGGCTGCGAGCTGGACGTGCTCGATGACGACGGACGGCTTCAGGTCCGGGGCAACGAGTGCGACAAGGGCGTCACCTTCGCCGAGAGCGAAATCCGCCACCCGATGCGGAACCTGGCGACTTCCGTGCCGCTCTTGGGGACGGAGGCGAGGTTGGTCTCGGTTCGTCTGTCGGGACCGGTGCCGCGCGAGCGCGTCTTTCCCATCCTGGAGGCGATCGCCGGCCTGCGGCCGGAGGCCCCGGTCCGCCGCGGTCAGGTGTTGATCTCCAACGTCTTGGGGACGGGAGTGGACGTCATCGCCACCCGAACCGTCCTGGATTGAATGAGCAAACACACCCCGAACTCCATTCGGTACGCGTCTGGAAGTAGAGATCGGTCAGCGTCTGCTAATTAGTCGTCGAAATAGCCGGTCAGATCGTCGCGATTGAGGCCCTTGTCCAGGGCCACCCTGGCCACGGCCCGGGCGACCCGCGGGTGGAGGGACCGGTCGAGGGGGCTGGGCACGATCTCGCCGGGCCGGGCCGAGCCGGCGATGGCCCGGGCCGCCGCGATCAGCATGTCCTGGGTGATGCGGCGGACGTTGGCGTCGACCGCGCCGCGGAAGATGCCGGGAAAGCCCAGCACGTTGTTGACGGACTTGCCGTCGGCCGCGAAGGCGGCGCCCGCCTGCCGGGCCGCGTCGGGCTCGATCTCGGGGACCGGATTGGACAGGGCCAGGATGATCTGGCCGGGCCGGATCATGGGCGGCTTGATCAGACCGGCCGCGCCCGTCACCGCGACCACGACGTCCGAAGAGGCCATGATCTCGCCCAGCTCCGCCGGCCGGCCGCCGGCTCGGGCCAGCCGCTCCCGCGCCGCCGCCGAGAGGTCGGCCCCGGCCACCGGGCGCCCGGTCAGGAACATCAGCATCTTGGAGATGGCCATCCCCGCCGCGCCCAGGCCGACGATGCCGATGCGGCTGTCGGCCAGCGGCTTGCGGGCCGCGGTGCGCTCGGCGTTGAGCAGCGCGGCCGTGACGACGCAGGCGGTCCCGTGCTGGTCGTCGTGCATGACCGGGATGTCCAGGCGCTCCTGGAGGCGGCTCTCGATGTCGAAGCAGCGGGGGGCCGAGATGTCCTCCAGCTGAATGGCGCTGAACGTCGGGGCGATAGCGGCCACGGCCTCGACGATGACGTCGACGTCCTGGGTCGAGAGCAGGACCGGAACGCCCGACAGCCCGCAGAGGGTCTCCATCAGGCTGGCCTTGCCCTCCATGACCGGCATGGCCGCCTGCGGCCCGATGTCGCCCAGCCCGAGGACGGCCGTCCCGTCGGTGACGATGGCCACGAAGTGGCGGATGGCGGTATAGCGGCGGGCCAGGGCGGGGTCGTCCTTGATCCGCAGGCAGACTTCGGCCACGCCGGGCGTGTAGACCCGGCGCAGGACCTCCAGGCTGTCGATCTTGTAGCGGCTGCGGATGGCGATCTTGCCGCCCTGGTGCATCTCCAGCACGTCGTCGCGGACCTCGAGCAGCTCGACGTCGACGACCTGCCCGGCCAGCTCGACGAGCCGGTCCATGTGGGCCGGCGAGTCGGCGAAGACGACGATGTCGCGCTCGACCTGGCCGGCGCCCTGGCGCACGACCCGGATCTCGCCGATGTCGCCGCCGCCTTCGCCCAGCCGGGAGAGGAAGCGGCCCAGCGTCCCGGGCACCTGCCGCAGGCGGCAGCGGAAGGTGCGCATGATCTTCTCTTCCCACCACATGGCATGGCTCCTTGGGCCGGGCCGACGGCCGGCGGCCGCGGCCGCCGCCGGAGGACCGGTCGTCCGGCGGGCTCCTACTCGACGAGCAGGAAGGCGTAGCGGTTCATGGTCTTCTTATAGTCGGCCAAGACCTCGATCGGGTAGCCGGCCCGCAGGACCGTCGCGTAGACGTCCATGGCCAGGGCGTCCGGCGAAGGCCTGGACCGCTTGGGGTCCTTGCAGGCGGCCTTGGATCCGGCGCAGGTCGAGCAGATCCCGCAGCTGTCCATATACAGCAGGAAGGCCTTGACGGAGCCGCTCAGGAAGACGTCTCGCTCCAGCTCCAGGAGGCGGGCGTTGATGCCCCGGCTCCAGTCGTGCCGGTCCTCCGGCTTGTCCACGGCCTTCTCGAAATGGAAGACCGCAGCCGTCTTGTATTCCCGGAAGAATCTCTCGCATTCCTCCACCGGGGGCGCGTTGGGCGGACAGCAGGCCGCCTTGCCGTAGTCCGGACAGCCGAACAAGCACTTCATCCGGACCCATTGAGCGACCACAATGGAGGAGGCGTCGATCCAGCGGTAGTCGAAGAAGCCGTACTTCTCGAACAGGGTCTCCAGTCTCTTGCGGTCGGGCATATCCGGTTCCTTCCCTCGGGATGGGAGGGTATTATATTCCATCCGCGGGGAGGGTCAATCCCGACCCTGGGCTTGACAATATAATATATATATTATATAAAGATTAAGCAATACTAATGCCGCAGTCCCAACGGAGAGTCCTGATGATCACTTTGATCGGAGTCGCCGCCGGCGCCCTGGTCGGCTTCCTCTACTTCAAGCTGGTGGGCTGCCGGACCGGGACCTGCCCGCTGACCTCCAGTCCCGTTCGGTCGGTCCTCTATTGGGCCGTGATCGGCGGCTTGGCCGCTTCGGGCTTCGCCCGCTGATCCCCCGGCTCAGCCCCATCCCCATGGCCGGGACCCGCCGAGCCTCTCTTGCCCGCCCCGCGGGACAAGCCCGGCTCGCCTCCCCCCGAATACGGCCCCGTTCCGGGAACCCGCGGAAGACCTTATAATGGGGTCCGTGGAGCCGAGAGCATGACCCGAAGGCGCGTCTCTTCCGAATCCCCCCCTTCGCCCGGGCCTTCCCGCGCCGCGGCGGTCGTGCTCGTCCGCCCCGGCAATCCGGAGAACATCGGCCTGGCGGCCAGGGCCATGAAGAACACCGGCTTCGCCGACCTGCGTCTCGTTCTCCGCGGCCCCCTCTCGCCCGAAGCGCGCCGCACGGCCGTCCACGCCGAGGACATCCTCGGCGCGGCCCGCATATCGGGCTCCCTCGACGAGGCCCTGGCCGACCGCGACTTCGTCCTGGCTTCCACCGCCCGGCTCCGCCGCCACGCCACGGTCGTTCCCCTGGAGGAGGCCGTCCGGATGGTCGGCGCTCTGCCCGCGGGAACCCGGATCGCCCTCCTCTTCGGCAACGAGCGGACCGGTCTGCTGTCCGAGGAGATCGAGCGGGCCAACCTCGTCTACGCCATTCCCCAAGCCGGGCGCCAGCCGTCCTTCAATCTCGGCGGCGCCGTCCTGTTGACCCTCCACGCCCTCTTCACGGCGGCCCGGCCGCCCTCTCCGACCGGAGAGCCGCCTCTGCCCCGTCCGGAGCAGGACGCGGCCATCGACCTCATCCTGAGGCAGCTCGAGGCCAAGCGCTTCATCCATCCCGGCAACAGGGTTCACGTCGCGGCCCTGACCCGCGACTTGCTGGGCAGGCTGGCCATGACCGCCCGTGACCGGCGCTTTCTTCTGGCCCTCTTCGCCAAGGGCGTCCCCGACGAACGAAAGGAGTCCGACCATGACCGATAACCAGATCCTCGTCCGCCTGCCCGGCGGCAGCCGGGTGGAAGCCCAGTGGCGCGGCTTCACCATCCCCACCGACCAGCCCGTGCACGCCGGGGGGGCCAACTCCGCCCCGTCGCCGTTCGACCTCTTCCTGGCCTCGCTGGCCACTTGCGCCGGGTACTATGTCCTGGCCTTCTGCCAGGAGCGCAAGATCCCGACCGAGGGCTTGACCCTGGTCCAGACGATGGAGCGCGGGCCCAAGTCCAAGCTGATCGAGATGGTCAAGATCGAGATCCGCCTGCCGGCCGGCTTCCCGGCCAAGTACAAGGACGCCGTGATCAAGGCGGCCGACCAGTGCGCCGTCAAGGCCCACTTGGCCTTCCCGCCGGACTTCCAGATCACCTCGACCCTCGCCGCCGATTGAGTCGCCGTCCCGGCTTGCGGCCCGGCGCAGGGAGTCCGACACCCCAGGGGCTGTTTGAGGCCGGCGGCAAGCGAAGGCCGAGCAGGGAAGGAGCGCCTCAGAAGGGCCGGATGACCCGCAGGGCCCCCGGCATCACCTTCATCTCCAGCCGCCCGCAGGGCGGCAGGATCTCTCCGTTGTACTGGGCATGCAGCATTTCGCCCCGGATGATGACCTGCCGGGCCTTGAAATGCTTGAGATACCTCTGGTAGTGGCCCAGGTAGATGAGGGGGAAGTTGAGCAGGTAGTTGTAGGCCCGGATGTCGAAGACCGTGACGTCGAGGAAGCCGTCGTCGATCTTGGCCTTGGGCGCGATGACCCAGCTGTAGCCGAAGTGGTTGGCTTTGTTGACGATGCAGTCATAGACCTTGAGGTTGAGCACCTTGCGGCCGAAGGGCTGGCCCTTGTCGTCTCTCCCGTCGCGGAGCTCGATCTCGAAATACTCGCGCGGGTGCCAGGCCAGCCGGGCCGAGGCCAGGAGGTGCCCGGCCAAGCCCGGGACGGTGCCCTTGGCCTTGGTGTGGGTCACCAGCCCGGTCGCTCCGATGCTGACGATGCTGGCGATCCGGCCGTCGATGTCGATGAGGTCGATCGGCCGCGGACGCCCCCGGTAAAAGGCTTTCAAGGCCGGACGCAGGGCCTTGGGGATGTGCAGAGACTCGCGCACGGCGTTGCCGCTGCCGAGGGGGATGATGCCCAGGAGGATGTCCTTCTGGCGGCCGGCGTCGACGATGCCCTGCATGATGTCGGCCAGGGTGCCGTCCCCGCCCAGGGCCAGGATGACGTCGGTGTCGGCGCTCAGCCGGGCCACCTTCCCGATCATGTCGGACTTGCCGGTGAACTGGTCGTGGACCCGGCCCGGGAACCGCTCCTGCATATAGGCCCGCAGCTTGGGCGACCGGCACCATTTCCGCCGGGCGGAGTTCGGATTGACGACGACGTCGATCCTCTTCCCTCGCAGGTGAGGCGGAAGCTCTCTTTTGGGCATGGCGGAATCTTGGCTGGGGAGCGTCCTATTATATCCGTCTCGGAGCGTTTTAGACAATCCGGATTCCTTCCTTGGGCAAACGGTCCGGGGCCGGGCCTTCCCCGGGCGGCGGGGGGGGGGCGATCGGCGGGGAGGGGCGCGTCTGTCTTTTCCCGGCCGGATGGACTACAATCCCGGGCGGAAGGACGATCCATGAAGGAATTCCTCCCCGCCCCCCGCCTCCATGCCGGCGCCGGCCGGACCTTCCGGATCAGGGTCGAGACGTCCTCCGAGACCGCCGACTACGCCAAGTACGACAGGCTCCGGGACGAGATCTGGGGCTTTCCCCAGGACCACATGGCCGGGACGCGCAACCTCATGTGCGAGAGCTTCCTGCACGACGGCAGCTCGCTCTTCTTGGCCGCCTACGAAGCCGGGCCGGAGGGGACGTGGCCGGAGACCGATGAGCGGCTGGCCGGCTTCTCCTACGGCTTCGTCGGCATCCGCGACAAGGCCGTCGGCTTCCGCTCGCCCGACAATCTCTGGTTCTACGCCCAGTACACGGGCGTCAGGACGTCCTGCCAGGGGGCCGGCCTGGGGGTGGCCATCAAGGAGTATCAGCGCGACGTCCTGCGGGCGGCTTTCGGCCTGCGGCACGTCGTCTGCACCTTCGATCCGCTGACCGGGGTCAACGCCTACCGCAACATCCACCACTTCGGCATGTCCGTCCTGGACTACCGGACGGCGACCTACGGCGAATACGGCGGACGCCTGAACCGCTTGGATGTGCCCTCGGATCGCTTCTTTATGGACTGGGACCTCCAGTCGCCCCCCCGGCGCCCCGCCTACGACTTGGCCGATCTCCTGGAGGCGACGCCCCCCGTCCTGCCGGCGGAGAGGCGGATCGTCGCCGGGCGTTCCGGCCCCCTCGAGCTCGAGACCGTCGCCGGCGCGGCCCTTCACCCCGAAGGCCCCTTCGCCCTGATCCGCATTCCGAGGGACTTCTACCTGATGCTGCGGGAGACCGACGTGGACGATCCCGCGGTCCGGCGCATCCCGCTGGACTGGCGTCTGGCCACCCGCGAGGCCTTCCAAATCCTCGTCCGGAAGGGATATCGGGTGATCGACTTCCGCGGCGTCCGCCGCCCCGAGCCGGAGAGCTGGTATATCCTGGCCCGGGCGTGAGCCCGGCCCGCCTGGGACCCGAATCTGCTATAATCCCCCCTTTCAAGGAGGCTCCCATGGCTAAGCGCAACCGCCGGGCCGCCGCGGCCCTCGTCGTCCTCTCGATCGCCGGCCTGTCCGCCTGCGCCGGCGCACCCGTGGCCCTGGACGAGGCCTCGCTGGAAGCCAGGGCCCGGGCCCTGCATGCCCGCATCCTCTCGGTCGATACCCATTGCGACACGCCGATGATGCTGCTGCGCTCCTCCTTCGACATGGGGGTGCGCCACGAGACCGGCAAGCCGGGCAGCGGGCTTGTCGACCTGCCGCGGATGAAGGAGGGCGGCCTGGACGCCCTCTTCTTCGGCGTCTTCACCGGCCAGGGCGAGCTGAGCGAGACGGCTTACGCCCGGGTCAGGGACATGGCCGACAAGATGATCGCGGCCGTGGACGCCATGTGCGCCAAGTACCCCGACCTGGTCGAGAAGGCCACGACGCCCGCGGACGCCTATCGGATCAAGGCGGCCGGCAAGCGCGTCGCCTTCCTGGGCATGGAGAACGGATATCCCATCGGCCTGGACTTGAGCCTGGTCGGCGCCTACGCCAAGAAGGGCATCCGCTACATCACCCTGTGCCACTCGGCCGACAACCAGATCTGCGATTCCGGCACCGAGCGGCGCAACCCCGAGGACAAGGGCCTGTCCGAGTTCGGCCGCCAGGTCGTGGCCGAGTGCAACAAGCGCGGCATCATGGTCGACGTCTCGCACATCTCGGACAAGTCCTTCTACGACGTCCTGGCGGCTTCCCGGACGCCGATCTTCGCCTCCCATTCCTGCTGCCGGGCCCTCTGCGACAATCCCCGCAACCTCGACGACGAGATGATCAAGGCCCTGGCCAAGAAGGGCGGCGTCGTCCAGCTCTGCTTCCTGGGCGACTATCTCCGCGCGCCGCAGGCGGATCCGGAGCGGGACAAGGCCCTCAAGGACCTGGAGGCCAAGTACGGCCCCCAGCGCAATCTGCGCGGGCTGGCCGATGAGGCGCTTCGGGCCAAGGCCATGCAGGAGTTCCAGACGATCAACCAGCGGTTCCCGCGCCAGCGGGCCACGGTCAAGGACCTGGTCGACCATGTCGACCACATCGTCCGGCTCGTCGGCATCGACTACGCCGGCTTCGGCACGGACTTCGACGGGGGCGGCGGGCTGGCCGATTGCGCCGACGCCAGCCAGATGTATCGAGTGACCATGGAGCTGCTGCGTCGAGGCTACCACGAGAGGGATATCGCCAAGCTCTGGGGGGGCAATATCATGCGCGTCCTCCAGAAGGCCATCGCTGCCTCCGAGCGGCCCTGACGTCCGGATTGTAAATAATCTTTACTTTCCACTACAATAAGAGCAGGGCGGAATCCATCCGGCGCCGCTGCCAGGCGGATCGGGGCGGGTCTTGCCCTGGCATAAAGATTGCTCTTCAACCAGAAAGCATGAGTCGTGCTCCCGCCTTCAAGCTCTTGGCCTTGGCCGCGGCCGGGCTGGCCGTGCTGGCCACGGCGGGCTCCTTTCCGGGAGCCGGCCGCGAGGAGCCTCGCAGCGGCGGCCGGATCAGGATCCGCGACAGGGTCCCGGCCTCTCCGCCCAGCCTCGATCCCGCCACTTCCTCCTGGACGTTCCCCGTCCAGCAGATCTTCGAGGGACTGGTCCGGCTGGACAGCCGGCTCGAGCTGGCCCCGTCCCTGGCCGAGTACTGGATGATCTCCGAGGACGGCCGCCGGATGTCCTTCATCCTCAAGAGGGGCGTCCGCTTCCACCACGGGCGGGATCTCGAGGCCCTGGACGTCAAGGCTTCCTTGGAGCGGGTCCTGCGGCGGGAGACCCGGTCGCCCCATGGGCTCCTTCTGGCCGCCAGGGTGGCCGGCGGCCTGGCTTTCCGGGACGGCCTGACCGCGGATGTGGCCGGATTCCGGGTCCCGGAGAAGTACGTCTTCGAAGTGACGTGGAACGGGCCCGCGATCGCCTCGCTCTACCTGCTGAGCATGAGCTTCTGCGCCATCCTGCCCCGCGACAGGCTGGCCGAGGAAGGATCCGGCTTCTTCGACAAGCCTTCCGGCACGGGGGCCTTCCGCTTCGCCTCCTGGATCCGCAGCCCCAAGCTGGACATCGTCGGCGTCAGCCTCGAGCGCTTCCCCGGCTACCACGGCCGCAAGGCGTACCTCGACGTCCTGGAGTACAGCCCCCACTTCACGGTCGATCAGTTCATGGCCGGTGACGTGGACGTCCTGCCTTTCCAGTCCGAGCGCATGGCCAACTCCGGCTGCCAGGCTTTCCTGGGCGGGCCCTACGCCGCCGCCTATCTGACGCTGAGCTGCCATCGGGCCCCCTTCGACCGTCCGGCTGTCCGCAGGGCCGTGGCGTCGGCCATCGACCGCGACAGGCTGATCGAGGCCCTTCGCGGGCCGGACAAGGTCCGGCGGCCGACCGCGAGCTTCCTGCCCTCCGGGCTGCCCGGCTTCCCGCCGCCGGAGGAAGTGCCGGTCTTCGAGCCGGAACGGGCCCGCCGGCTCCTGGAGGAGCTGGGCTACTCGGCCGAACGCCCCTTCCCGGCGGTCTTCCTCTTCGCCATCGGCCCGCGCTCCGATACCGCCACGCGCTCCGTCCGGACGATCGCCGCTCAGCTGGCCGCGGCCGGCATCCGGGCCGAAGTCCGCTCGATCCGCTCCGTCGAGGACCTGGGCGCCGTGCTCACGCCCTATCTCGCGCTGACCGTCCGGTCCCTGGCCGTGCCCGACGCGGACGGCCTGCTGCGTCCGCTTTTCGGCTCCGGCGGCGAGCCCGAGCGCCTCTTGGCCCGCTACGACTCGCCGCGCCTGGCTTCGCTCCTGGAGGAAGCCGCGGCGGAGAAGAGCTGGTCGCGGCGGATCGCCCTGTTCAAGACGATGGACGCCGTCCTGAAGCAGGACCAGCCGGCCGTTCCCCTCTTCACCGAGGAGGAGCGGATGGCCGTGCGGGGAGCCGTCCGGGGCCTGAGGCCGCCGGCCCTCGGCTGGGGCTATCTGGACGGGCGCGAGCTGTGGCTCGACCGCCGGGAGCCGCGGCCATGAAGCTGCGCCTCTCGATCCAAAAGCGCTTCACCCTGTGGATCGCCGGCCTGGTCCTCTTTCTGGTCGGGGCCATCATCTGGGTCATCCAGAAGCGGGAGATCGCCAGCATCTTCGACGAGTTCCGCTCGCGGGCCCTTCTGACCGCCTCCAACCTGGCCGAGGTCAACCAGCGGTCGCTGGTGGTCTGGGACGTGGAAGCCCTCCAGGCCGACGTGGACTCCCAGGTCGACGACAACCGCCTGTACATCGTCTTCTTCGACCGCTACGGCACCAGCCTGGTGGCCTCCCGCGACATCGCCGCCGACCGGGCCCTGGCCCAGACCAGCCAGCTGCGGGACGTCGCCGGAGCGGTCGAGCCTTACGCCCAGGCCAAGGACGTCTATGTCGCCAAGCGCATCCGGAGGGTTCTGGAGGTCGAGGTTCCCATCTTCATCCGCGGCTCCGACCAGACCTGGGGCTCGGTCAAGCTGGGCCTGTCGCTGGAGCCTCTCGACCGCCAGGTCGAGCGGACCCGGCTGGTCCTCATCCTGATCGGTCTGGGTGGGCTGCTGATCGGGGTGCTGGGGGCTACCGTCCTGGCCCGCCGCGTCACCCGCCCCATCAAGGAGCTGGCCGACGGGACGGTCCGCATCGCCCGCGGCGAGTTCAGCCACCGCATCGCCATCGACTCGCGGGACGAGATCGGCCAGCTGGCCCGCGGCTTCAACGACATGAGCGACAAGCTGCGCCAGACCCTGGAGGCCATCGAGGAGGCCAACCGCCGGCTGGTCCAATCCGAGAAGCTGGCCCAGATCGGCCGCATGGCCGCGACCATCGCCCACGAGATCCGCAACCCGCTGACCTCGGTCAAGCTCAACATCCAGAAGGTCCGCAGCTCCCTCCACCTCGACGAGGTCGAGCAGGAGCACATGAGCCTGTCTGAGGAGGGCATCGCCCAGATCGAGCGGTTCATCAAGGAGCTGCTCAACTTCACTCGGGTCTCGGACCTGCAGAAGGCCCGCTTCGGCATCGAGCAGATCCTGGACGAGAGCCTCAAGCTGCTCAAGGACGTCCTGGCCGCCAAGTCCATCGCCGTCTCCCGCCGCTACGCCGCGGGCCTGCCCGAGATCGTCGTCGACGGCGACCGGCTGCGGCAGGTCTTCGTCAATATCCTGCGCAACTCCCTGGAGGCCCTCGGCGAGGGCGGTCGGATCGTCCTGGCCACCGGCCTGGCCGAGACCGAGGCCGGCCGCCGCCTGCGCGTCCTGATCTCCGACGACGGCCCGGGCGTCCCGGAGAAGGACCGGGACACCATCTTCGAGCCCTTCTTCACCACCAAGCCGCAGGGCTTCGGCTTGGGCCTGGCCAACGCCCGCAAGATCGTGGAGCAGCACCGGGGGACCATCCGGGTGGCCCCCTCCGACGGCCCGGGGGCGGCCTTCGAGATCGACCTGCCTTTCGAGGGAGAGCCATGAAATCGATCCTCATCATCGACGACGACGCCCTGATCCGCAAGACCCTGGCCGCCCACCTGGCCAAGCAGGGCTTCGAGGTCCGCTCGGCCGAGGACGGCGAGGCCGGCCTGGCGGCCGCGGCCGAGGCGGCCCCGGACGTGGTCCTGTGCGACATCCGCCTGCCCGATATCGACGGGCTGGAGGTCCTGCGGCGGCTCAAGGAGTCCGGCCACCCGGCCGCGGTGGTCATCATGACCGCCTACGACGACATGAAGACCACCGTCGAGGCGGTCAAGCGGGGGGCCTTCGAGTATCTGGTCAAGCCCCTCGACTATGTGGCTCTGGACCTGACCGTGGACAAGGCCTTCCAGGTCCGGGCTTTGGAAGAGAAGGTCAGCTACCTCATCCAGGAGCGGACCAAGGAATACCAGATCGACAACATCATCGGCCGCTCGGCGCCCATGCGGGACGTCTTCAAGCTGATCGGCTCGGTGGCCGGGACCCGGACCAACGTCCTCATCCAGGGCGAGAGCGGGACGGGCAAGGAGCTGGTGGCCAAGGCCATCCACTACAACAGCCCGCTTCGCGACGAGCCCTTCATCGTCATCAACTGCTCGGCCATCCAGGACACCCTGCTCGAGTCGGAGCTCTTCGGCCACGTCAAGGGCGCCTTCACCGACGCCCACTGCGAGACCAAGGGCAAGTTCGAGATCGCCGGGCGGGGGACCCTGTTCCTGGACGAGATCGGCGACGTCTCGCCCGGCCTGCAGTCCAAGCTGCTGCGGGTCATCGAGACGCGCGACTTCATGAAGGTGGGCGGGGAGAAGGTTCTCAAGACCGAGGCCCGCATCATCGCCGCCACCAACCACAGCCTGCGGACGCTGATCGAAGGCGGCAAGTTCCGGGAGGACCTCTACTACCGGCTCAAGGTCGTCGAGATCCATCTGCCGGCCCTGCGCGACCGCAAGGAGGACATCCCGGATCTGGTCGCCTACCTGCTGGAGAAGATCAACCGCGAGCTGCGCAAGAACGTCCGCAAGGTGCCGGCCGACGTCATGAAATGGCTGTCCGAGATGCCCTGGAAGGGCAACGTCCGGGAGCTGGAGAACGCCCTGACCCGGGCCGTCATCCTGGCCAAGGGCGACGTCGTGCTCAAGGAGAACCTGCCCCTGGACGCCGAGGACCGCAAGCTCTTCGCCCGGGCCCTGACCTCGCTCGAGGAAGTGGAGAAGGAGTACATCGGCTACGTCCTGACTTCGGTCAAGGGCAGCAAGACCCGGGCCAGCCAGATCCTCCAGATCAGCCGCCCGACCCTGGACAAGAAGATCAAGGACTACGGCTTGGAAGTCGGCTAGCCCCCAAGAATCTTTACCGGGGGCGTAAAAACCCTTTAGGCCGGCCCGCGGCCGCGGCCGTGTTTCCCTGGAATTCGCACCCTCGGATTGGCACGAATCTGGCAATATTCATAGGCGAGCTACAAGAGAAAGGATCTCATCATGTTAGGCAAGAAGATACTCCTGGTGGACGACGAGGAGACCATCCGCAAGACCTTCCTGCTCCTTCTGAAGGACAAGTACCGCGTCACGGCGGCCAAGGACGCCGAGGAGGCTCTGGACAAGTCCAAGGGCGCCTTCGACCTGGTCATTGCCGATCTTCGGCTTCCCGGGAAGGATGGCGTCGAGCTCGTGACCGAGATGCGCCGGCGGGGCTACCGCGGCGAGGTCATCCTCATCTCAGCCCACGCCGAGCTCGTCGACCCGTCCATCCTCGGCCGTCTGAGGATCGGACATTTCTTCGCCAAGCCTCTCGACCTCAACGCCATCAGCCGGTCCATCGACTATCTGTTGGCCAAGGACGAGGGCTCCGCCCGCATCTGATTCGGCCGAGACAGGGCCGCCGGTTCCCGGTGGGAGCCGGCGCCGGGGGGAACGGTTAGGCGTTCCCCCCGGACCTTT
>CAZKXI010000006.1:102295-138738 GCA_964556755.1 uncultured Eubacteriales bacterium | reverse complement strand
CCTCTCCTTTCCCCCTGGCCGCGGCTTCTGGTAGAATCGGCCCTCCATTCCGGCGGGAGCGCCGATCCTATGAAGAGGGAGCCGCGGACCGGACTTGTCGCCCAGATTCTGAGGAGCGCCCTGTGCGCCGCCCTCGGCTGGCTGCTGCCGGCCGTCCCGCTCACGGCCGGCCCCGAGACCTTCCCCCGGACTATCCGCGTCCCCCAAGACTATCCCCTCATCTCCCTGGGCGTGGCGGCCGCCCGCCCGGGAGATATCGTCGAGGTGGACGACGGCTTCTATTTCGAGCGGGACCTCGTCCTGGACAAGCCCCTGACGCTGCGCTCCCGGAACCTCTTCGGGGCGGTGATCTACGGCTCGCTGGATCCGGGCTCGAACATCCTCATCGTCCGGGCGCCCGTCGACATCACCGGCTTCGTCTTTCGCGACTCCTATGGCGGCGTCGAACAGCGAGACAGCCCCGACGTGGAATGGACGGGACACGACCTGGCTTTCATCGGCTTGAAGTCGGCTGTCTACATTAATGATCGCTTCGTCCGCATCGGCTCCGCCCGGCTGTGGCGGCTGATCCTCGAAGGATGTGAATCGGGAGTCAATACGAATGAGGCCCGCCGAATCCGGGTGGATCGCTGCTTCGCCTTCCGGATCGTGTATGCCTTTAACGGGAGCAATCACGAGTCCTTCCAGGCCGACAAGACCGTGCTTTGGGACTGTCATGCCTTGACCCAGACGGACAAATTCGTCGTCGATGCCGCCGGCGGGACCCACCGGATCGACTTGGGACCCGAAGTCTGGCATTTCAGTCCGAGGGATCCGGAGCCAAGAAGGCGGGAGTTCCTCCGCCGCTTGAAGGGCCTCTTCGCGCCCGCTCCGGGAGACCCGACGGAAGCCCGGGAGACGACCCGGCGGCGGGACGCCCTAGTATTGTCCATGGCGGGGCGGGCGCTTTTGGACGCCGGCGACGCGGCCGGGGCCAAAGCGCTCTTCCGGGACGCCCTGACCCGAGCCGAGGAGACGGACCTTCTGGATGTCCGCTGGCAGGCCCTCCTGGGGCTGGCCCGCACGGCCGAGAAGCTCGGCGACGGAACCGCCGCGGCCGAGCGCTTCCGGCTGGCCATCGAGGCCGTCGAGGAGACCGCCTCGCGCTTTCCCCGGCGGGACTTCCTTTCGTCCTTGCTGCGGGACAAGATCGGCCTCTACGAGGAGATCATCCGGCTGCTTCTATCGGAACGGCGCGGGGCGGCGCCCGGTCCGGAAGCCCGGCGGGCGGCTTTCCTGTGGGCCGACCGCTCTAAGGCTCGGGGGGCCCGGATGGGCTTGCGACGCCCGGCTCCCGGCCCGGCGGATTCGGTCCGGGATCGCTTCTCCTCGGCTCGGGATTCCGACGGCGGCGTCAGCCGCGTTCAAGCCGGCCTGCTGGACCCGGAGGCGACTCCGGCGGCTGTGGCCGCCCGCCTGCGGCGCCTGGGAGCGGCCGAGAGCCGGCGCCTGAGCCTGCTGCTGAAAAGGAGCCCAACGGCATCGCCCGGCGGCGGAGACGCGCCCGCCGGCCCTCCTCCCGCGACGATGGAGGACCTGGAAGCGCTCGTCCAAGACGGATCGACGGCTCTCCTGGAATTCGTCGTCACGCCCGACGGATCCCGGGCTTTTTTTCTGAGTCGGGACGGCCTTGTCGACGCGGCGCTTCCGGACGAGAACGAGCTGCGCCGTATGACCGGCGGATACCTGCGGTTTCTGACCAGCCGGAAGCCGCGCCGATTCCTCGGTTGGGCCGGCGGCAGGGATCTGCGGCGGGTCCTCCTGGGCCCCTTCGAGAGCCGTCTCCGGAGCGGGATTCGGCGCCTGATCGTCGTCCCCGACGGTCCCCTCCACTATCTCCCGTTCGAGGCGCTGCCTGATGATTCGGGGGGAAACCGGTTCCTGGTCGAGGATTTTGAGGTCAGTTATGCCGCCTCCGCGGCTTTCCTGCTCGATCTGAGGCGGCGGGGCGGCCCGGCCGGCTACCGGATGGATTTCCTGGGGCTGGCCGCCTCGGAGCCTTTCCGGATCTGGACCCCGGCCGAGGGAGGGCCGATGCGGTTCCCGGCCCTGCCCTTCGCCGCCGCCGAAGTCCGGACGATCGGCCGCATGTTTGCGCGGGCCGGGCGGACCGTCTTGACCGGCCGGGCCGCTTCGGAGCGCCGCCTCAAGGCCCTGCCGTCCGGGGATTACCGGGTCCTCCACATCGCCGCCCACGGCTTCTTTCAAAATGGAAGCTGGTGGCGCTCGGCCATGCGGCTGAGGGGGGAGCCCGACGCCTCCGAGGACGGGCTCCTGCAGCCGGCCGAGATCGAGTCTCTCGGCTTCCGGGGGGAGCTGGTCGTGCTCTCAGGCTGCCGGACCGGCGGCTTGGAGCTGGGCAAGGGGAACGGCCTGCTGGGATTGACGTCATCCTTCTTCGCGGCCGGGGCCCGGTCCCTGCTCTTAAGCCTCTGGAGCGTCAACGACCGGTCCACGGCCCGGTTCATGAGGGCGTTCTACCGGGCTTGGAGGCAAGGGATGACGAAGAGCCGGGCTCTGCGCCTTGCCAAGACCGAGGCGATCGCCCGCGGCGAGCCCCCGTTCGTCTGGGCGGCCTTCGTTTTGTTGGGCGACTAGCGGTCGGAGCGGATGGAAAAGGTCCGCTGGGCCGTGCCGATCGTCCGTCCCTCATCGTCGGTGGCCGTGAGGCTCCAGATATAGGTCCGGCCCGGCACAAACCGGCTCTCGTAGCCGATGGGGAGGCTGTAGAAGCGCTCGACGATTCCCGTTTGGGGGATGATGACCGCCAGACGGTCGTCGATCACTTCGATAAAGTAGGAGTTGGCTTCCATCGGCCCGTCCCAGCGGAATTCCGCGGGAGGTCCCTTGATCTCGCCCCCGGGGCTGATCAGCACCAGGCCGCTCGCTTCGCCGTCGCGCAGGACGCCGTCCCTTTGGGCCAAGGGGCCGATGAGGAGGACCGTCGCCAGGGCTACGACCAGCAGGCCCCCCAGTGCCGCGGCGGGCTTGAGCCAGGCGCGGCGGGGGCGGCGCCCCGCGGCCGCTGGAGACCCGGCTCGGGCCTTCAGCTCTTTACGACTGGATCGGGCCAAGGATCGAAAGGACCGGCCGCGGGACACGATCTCGCACCGGACATCAATGAGGATTTCCATCCTGGCCCGGCAGGCGGGGCAGACCAGGGCGTGGTCGATCATCCGTTCGCGCTCCTCGAGGGCCGCGTCGGTCCGGAAGGACCTCTCCAACGCCTCTCTCGACGGGCAGTCCGTCTTCCTCACGCTATCTCTCCTCGGCCGGCGGCCGGTCCGGGCGGCTCAGGGACCTCAGCTGGGCCAGCCCGCGGTAGAGCAGGTGGCGGACCTTGGCCTTCGACCAGCCCAGCCAAGCGGCCGACCGCTCGAGGTCCCACCCCAGGAGGTGGAGCTTGACCGCGATGCGGCGCTTTTCGGGCAGCCGGAGAAGGAGGCCTTCCAGATGGCTCCGGCATTCCATCGCCGCCTCCTCGGGGGGCGCGATTAGCGCTCCGGGCAGGGCCCCGGAGCCGTCCCGCTCCAGGCACTCCTCCAACGAGAGGGTCCCCTGCCCCTGATCCAATATGTCCAGGGCCGTTGTGAACACGACCCTCCAAAGGTATGACTTCAGATGGCCGATCTTTTTCCCGTTTTCCGCCATCCGGCAGAGCTTCAGCAGAACCTCCTGCTCGACGTCCTGGCGCTGAGGGACCGGCATGGCGGGAAAGCGATGAGCCAGGACGGAACGGACGCAGGCCGCGACTTCCGCGATCAGCTTCTCGGTGAGAACGAGCGTCCCGGGTTCCATAAAAGTCAGCGGCTCCAGGGCAATATAGCATAGCCGCCCGACCATGTCCCGCATCTCCCCCCATCAGGCCGAGAGGAAATAATTTCAGCCGAGTGGGAAAAACCAGCCGGAGATCCGGTCCTATTGAGTGGGAACAGAAGGCCGGGGGCTCTTTCCCTCTCTCCTTCGAGTCACCGCCGGGTCGCGCGAAAACTGGGGGCGCGGCCCGGCGGCGTAAAAAAAATTATCGCCTCGTAAATTCCTTTACACGGTTTTGGCCCCAAAGGAAGTGATCTCCCTTCTTTCCAGGGGGAAAAATGCCTCCGAAGAGTTCCGTGTTGGCACGAATTGTGCATTCTTAAGGGGCAAAGGCACCTCCCGAGTGCCAACCTTTCAACTCTCTTCCTTTCAGTGGGGAGGCGAAGGAGACCCAAGCTCCTTCGCCTCTTTTTTTTTGCACCATCGGACTGGAAGTCCTCGCCGAGGGCGGCTAGAATGATGGTCCGAGCCCGACTCCCATGCTGGAATGGACCGCTCCCGCCGCCTTAGCCGCCGCCGGCGCTGCCGCCTTATCTCTCGAGCGCCTCGGATTGGACGCCTTCCGCCGCCGCGTGCCGCTGCGAATCGCCGTCACCGGGACGCGAGGCAAGTCCAGCGTCACCCGGCTGATTGCCGCGGCCCTGCGCGCGGACGGGCGCTCCGTCCTGGCCAAGGTCACGGGGTCGCGGCCGGTCCTCATCGGGCCGGACGGGGGGGAGATCGAGATCCGCCGCTCCGGACCGCCTTCCATCCTGGAGCAGAAGGCCGTGCTGCGGTCGGCCGTCCGGATGGGCTGCCGGTCGCTCGTGGCCGAGATGATGAGCATCGGGCCGGAGACGCTGCGGACCGAATCCCGCCAGATTCTGCGCCCGGGAGTCCTGGCGGTCACCAATGCCCGGATCGACCACCGCGAGGAGATGGGCCGGACGAGGCCGGAGATCGCCGCGACGCTGGGAAAGGCTTTTATCTCCGGCGCGACCGTCTTCATGCCCGAAGAAGAGATCCTGCCGGCGTTCCGGGAGGCGGCCGCCCGGGAGCGGTGCCGTCTGATCGCGGTCCCTCCCGCCTCGTCTGAGGCATCCGATGCCGCGGACGGCGAGCCGGAGTCGCCGCTGGAGTTCGGCGCCAATATCCGGCTGGCCCGCGCCGTAGCCGCCTTCTGCGGCGCGGATGGGGTCCATGTGGCCGCGGGCATGGCCGCCGCCCGGCCGGACTTCGGAGGCCTCAGGGCCTGGCGCCTCGGTCAGCCGGGCCTTTCCAGTCCGGCTTGGGCGGTCAGCCTCTTTGCCGCCAACGAGCCCGAATCCTCGGCCGCCGCTCTCGAGCGGCTGTCTCGGTCCCGCCCCGGGCTCCCGGCGGGCCGGGTGGCGGTGCTGGCCCTGCGGGCTGATCGGGCCGATCGGACCCGGCAGTGGCTGGAGGCCGCCGCGTCCGGCTTCTTCGACGGCTATGCCGGCGTCGTGGCCGTGGGCGACCATGCCCGTCCCGTCGGTCGCCGTCTGCGGCGTCTGGGCCGCTGCCGGGCCGTTCTGGCCTTCACCGGCTCCGATCCGGCCCGCCTGACGGTCGAAGCGGCTCGCCTGGCCGGCGGTCCCGCCTGCCTGATCGGCCTGGGCAACATCGTCGGCGCCGGGACCGGCCTGGTCGAGCATTGGGCTTCCTGCGGGGAGGCGCTCTGATGGCCGGCTCGATTCTGCTGGGATTGGCCGTAGCGCTTCTGTGGACGGAGCTTGTCGGCATTCTACCGGGCGGCATCATCGTCCCCGCCTATCTGGCCCTCTATATCGGCGAGCCTTGGCGCATCGCGGCCACCGTGACGGCCGCCTTGCTGGCGGTCGCTCTCTATCGCCTCCTCTCGCGCTGGCTGCTGCTCTTCGGCCGCCGCCGCTTCGTCTTCATGCTCTTCGCCGGAGGATTGATCGGCCAAGGCTGGATCCTCCTTTGGCCCCGCCTCTTCGCCGCGTCGGTGGACCTCCGGGTCATCGGCTGGGTGATTCCGGGTCTGCTGGCCAACACGCTCGTCCGCCAGAAGATTCTCCCGACTCTGGCTTCGCTGGCGGCGGCCACGGCCCTGGCGGCGGCCCTGACGAGCCTGCTCCTGGGAGGCTGAGATGGGCGTTCACCGGCCGATCCGTCATCCCGACCTCCCCGTCCTCGTTCTGGGCGTCCTGGGCCTGATCTTCATCGCGTCTTGGTCCGCCCTTCCGGCCGGAAGGACGGGCTCCGGCCCGCTTGCGGTCGAGGACGAAGCGGACGCCGTGCGGCTGATGGAGCGGGCTTTGGCGGCGCTCCGGGAGGCGAGGGCGGCAGCCGGGCCGCCCATCGACGAGCGCGCGGACATCAACCGGACGGCCCTGATCGGCCTCGAGGCCTCCCCGACGACGACCTCGCTCGGCCATCTGGAAGCCAAGCGGACGGCGACCAACCCGGCCTTCGCGGGCGCCCTGGTCCGGATGCTGAGGGAGGCGGGTGTCGCGCGGGGAGACGCGGTGGCCATCGGAGCCTCCAGCTCCTTCCCCGGCCTTGTCGTGGCCTCCCTCTGCGCCTGTCAGGCCATGGGCTTGCGGGCCCTGCCGATCGTATCCTTGGGCGCTTCCAACTGGGGGGCCAACGACCCCCGCTGGACGGGGCTCGATATCCTGGAAAGCCTCAACCGGGCCGGCGTCTTGGACGTTCCGATCCTGGCCGCTTCGCTGGGCGGCGAGGGCGACGCGGGACGGGACATGGCGCCGGAAGGCCGGGCCCATCTTCGCCGCCGCATCGAGGCCTGGGGCGGGGCGTTCCTCGAAGCCGGCCCGCTGCCGGCCGCCGTCGAGGCCCGGATGAAGCTCTGGGAAGCCTGGGCCGCCGGGGCGCCGGTCAAGGCCTTCATCAACGTGGGGGGAAGCTGGGTGGACATGGGCGGCAGCGCCGACGTTCTGAAGCTGCGGCCCGGAACGAACGCGGCGGCCGACGTCATCATCCCGCCGGTCGACCGCCGCGGCCTGATCCAGGCCTGGGCGGACCGGGGCGTGCCGGTCATCCACCTTCTCTTCGTCAAGGGGCTGTGCGACCGCTACGGCCTGCCCTGGGATCCGGCGCCGCTGCCCTCGCCGGCCCTGGCGGCGGGAGCGGGGCAAGCGGGGGGATCTTTGACGCGCGGCGCCGCGGCGATTCTCTTCGCCGGGCTGGCCGCGGCCGGCCTGGCCTGGATCGCGGTCCGCCGCCGGCTCGTCTGAGCTATCCCAGGCGACGCGCCTCCATGTAGAAGCGCTTCTCCCAGGCTTCGCCCATGGAGAAGGTCTTGCGCGGCGTGACGCCGTCCAGGATGACCGTCCGGAACAGCTCTTCCTTGCGCATGGCCGGCAGGATGAAGCCCATGTTCCCCGGCTTGGCGCCCAATCCGATGGCGCTTTCGGCGCCGTGGACGTAGTCGATCTCCCGGGCGCCGCCGCCCTGAAGGAAAGCGTCCAGGAAGCCCTGCAGCGACCCGACCGGCAGGTTCGAGCCGGGGGCCGAGATCTCCAGCAGGCCGGCGCCCGCGGCGGTCGCGATGCCGATGCGGTGCGGCCGTCCGGTCTGCGCCTCGACCTCCTCCCGCATGACGTTCGGGCAGCACATCGGCGCGTACTCGGCCCGGCCGCCGAAATGGGCCTTGGCCTCGGCCAGAAGGTCGCGCCCCGGGGCCATGCCGAAGACGACCCGGTGGATGGGCTCGAAGACCAGGGCCGGGTCGTGGAGGTTCACGATCTCGACCATGGCGTAGCGCAGCGGCGAGGCGAGGACGGCTTTCTGATCGGCGGCCTGCGCCTTGGCCGCCTCCCAGATGGTCTTGGCCGTGGCCAGGGAATGGTTGCCGTCTCCCATGGCGTAGAGGAGGACGGGCGTGCCTTCGGGCAGCCCGTACTTGGCGGCGAAGGCGGCCGGATCGGCCAGGGCGGACAAGGCCCGGACGATCCCCGCCTCGGCCTCGGGATCGGCCACCCGGTACCCGGCCAGGCGCCCCGATCCGAGCATCAGCTCGAAGTCGTACAGGCGCGGCAGGCGGGCCTTGGCCGCGGCCAGCGGGCCCAGGACGGCGTCCGCCGGGTCGTCGATGAGGACCATGATATGGGGCGACTCCAAGGCCGCGCCCTCGCGGATGCGGACCCGGGGCGGGATGCGGTCGAGGATGGTGCCCTCGGTGGCCCGGATGAGCGTGGAGGAGCCCCGGCGAAAGTCGTAGGCCTCCAGGTCGAGGCAGGCGACCAGGCCGCGCCGGGTGTGATCTCCGCTGGTGCGCTCGACGTAGATCAGTCCCTCCTCCGAGCGGAAGATCCCCTCGGCCAGGTAGCGGGACATGGTCGCCCGGATGCGGGCGATGCGGGCGCTCTTTGCGGCCTCGGGCTCGTGGAGGAAGACCTCGGGGTAGATCAGGTGGAGCGTCGAAGGGGCCTCGCCGACGATCTCGGCCGCCCGGGCCCAATACTCGGGCTCGGAGGTGTACTGATCGCAGGCGATGACGGCCCACTTGGCCGGGTCGAGGTCCTGGCGGGGCAGAAGGACGTCGGGGACGCCCAGGGCGATCGAATCATATGCGCGCATGGAGACTCCTCATGGAAACGAACGAAGGGAAATTATAGCTTAAAAATGACGGATGCCCTAGGCGGAAAAGGGAGATCACGGGGGCCGAAGCGGGGGCCCGGGCCTTGGCCGGCCCGGGGGCTCCGAAGATCCCGTCTTACCGTCCCGGCGGGGGAGGGCCGCCGCCGCCCGGGGGAGGCCCGTCAAACATCGGCATCCTATCGGTGTTGGCGGTCGAGGTCGTCGCCCCTTTGAGGGCGGTGACGACTTTCATCCCCGCCGCCAGCCCGTCGCCGGAGACCTCGGTCGTCGACTTGGAGGCGATCCCGGTCCGGACCGGGACGAGCCGCAGGCTTCCGTCATCGCCCATGACGTAGATCGCGCCGGCCCGCCGCGAGGCGGCCCGGAGCTTGGCGGCCTCGGCGGCCAGCTCGGCCGGCGCCGTCGGCGGATTGTACTTGAGAGCCGAGGTGAGGACCCGGAAGACATCGTCGGCCTGGGCCGTGACGAGCGTCACGGTCGCCGTCATGCCCGGCCGAAGGAGCAGCTCCGAGTTGTCGGCCAGGATGATCGTGGTATAGGTCACCACGTTGGACGTGTTCACCGCGGCATAGCGGACCTGCTGGACCTTGCCGGCGAAGGTCCGGTCCTCGACCGCATCGACGGTAAAGCGAACGTCCTGGCCTTCCCGGACGGAGCCGATATCGGCCTCATCGATGCTGCACTGCAGCTTCAGCCGGGTCAGATCGGCAGCCACCTTGAACAGCACCGGTGTCGTCATGGCGGCGGCCACGGTCTGGCCCAGGTTGACGGACCTCTCCAGGACGGTGCCGTCGATCGGGGAGATGATGACGGCGTGCGACAGGTCAAGCTTGGCCTGACGCAGGGAGGCCTCGGACTGGGAGAGGCTGTTTTCGGCCTGCCTCAAGGCGACCTGAGCCGCCAGAAGCTGGGCGTCCGCTGATTCCTTGTCCTCCGGCGAGAGGAGGCTCTCGGCGAAGAGGGCCGCGCTCCGCTCGTTCTTCGTCCGAGCCGCGGCCAGGGCGGCCTTGGATTTCTCGACGCCGGCCTTGGCGCTGGCCAGGTTGGCCTCGGCCACGGCCACGGCGCCGCGGAGCTTCTCCTGATCCAGCTCGGCGACGATTTGGCCGGCCCGAATCCGGGAGTTGTAGTCGGCATGGAGCTTAATGATCTTGCCCGAGACCTGGCTTCCGATCTCGACGGTGTCGGTGGGGGCCAGCGTTCCCGAAGCGGCGATCGTGTCCTCAATCGGGCCTCGGGTCAGCGGATCGAGGTTGTACTCGACGGGCTCGGACCGCCCGCTCCGGACGAGAAGGAAGACGAGCAGGGCCGCGGCCGCCAGGACGGGAATGCCGACCTTCAGCCGCCGGGCCTTCTTCTTTTTCTTCAGCTTGGGATCCATGGCTTCTTCTCCCAGGACCCGGGGTCCTTTGAACGGAAGATATCTGCTCCTCTTCATTAGATGCCGATAGGGAGAAAAACTGACGGCCTTTAAGACGGTCCTCACTCCTGGACCTCAGAAGAAGTCCGACCGGCCGTCTCTCGGTCATGAGAGGGGACGACTCCCCGGGAGCAAGGCGCCTGCGCGGATCGGGACGCGACTCGGACAAGTCGGGATTCGTGGTGGCCGGGAGCGTCACCGGGGCCGAGCCGGCGGCGGAATCCTCCCCCGCCGATCGGGCTGGCCCGACGGGCTGGGCGGTCCGTCCGGCTCCAGGGCCCCGATCCGGATCATGAACTCGCGCAGGATGGACTGGAACTTTGGCCTCTGTTCCGGCCGGAGCGAGGCCATCAGGTCGAGGAAGTGAAGGGACAGCAGCCTTTCCTCCTCGCCCCGCAGGACCCCGATCCGCGAGGTCAGGGCTCCCAAGACGGCTCGATCGGGCTCGGGCTTGAACATCTCGGCCAGGGCCTCTTCTTTCAGCTTGCGGATCTCCTCATGGGTCGGCCGGGCGGCTTCGACGAAACGGTCCCGAATGGCGTCGAAAGCCGCGGCCTGGTCGCTGGACAATCCCAGCTCCCGGCGCAGAAAGCTCTGGACCTCCTCCGGGCCGCCGGCTTCGTCCGCCGGCGGGCCGCCCCTGAACGGCCGACGGATAACCGTCAGCCAGATAGCGGCCAGGGTGGCGATATTGAGGACGATCAGCAGGGCCAGGAGCCAGCGGCGGTGCGGGGGCTTGAGGAGCGTGTTCATGGCGGTCCTCATTTCAAGTAGGAAGTCAGCCCAGCCTGATCGGCGGCGTAGGTCTGGACGAGCGCGGTCAGGCCCTGTTCCCGGGCCAGAGTCTCCGTCCGCCGCGTCCTGGTCACTGCCAGCGCCGTGACGATGTTGAGGACGACCATCAGGACCATAAGGGCGGGGATGAGAACGCGGCGCCGGAAGGGAAGGGCGCGCTCCGGCCGGGCGCTTTCCTCGGCCCGGATGCGCCGGCGCAGCGCGGCATAGAATCCCGGGTCGTCGGCGAGGCGGGGCTCGGTCTCGAAGCAACGAAGAGTTGCTTCGACTTCCCGTTCGACGACCTTTTTTCTGGACATATCGCCTGAGCTCTTGGGGGAATCCTCTCTCCCTTCTCTCACTTAGACGCCTCCTGCCGGAATTTCTGTCGGGTCGCTTTCCGCTTCTCCCGGGAGACTGCGCCCCAGGGCTTTGGCCAGCCTGCGGCGGAGAGCCGCCTGGGCCCGATGGACGAGCGAGTCGACGGCCCCCGGAGTCGTGTCCAGGATGCCGGCGATCTCGGCGCTGCTCATCCCCTCGTACTTGGACAAGGTCACCGCGATCCTCTGCTTGCGGGGCAGGGCGGCGACGGCCCGCCGCAGGAGGTCCGCCCGCTCCCCGTCCTCCAGGGCCCGCCCGGGATCCGGCCCCGTATCCACGGCTTCCCGCTCGACGTCCTCGGAGCTTCCCACGGTCCCCCCGGATTCCAGGCGCTTCTTCCTCTTGCTCCGGCGCAGGGCGTCCAGCGATTTGGTGACGGCGATACGGTGGATCCAGGTCGACAGGGCCGCTTCGCCCCGAAAAGCCGGCAGGGCCCGGTAGACGTCCAGGAAAACGTCCTGGGCGACGTCGCGGGCGTCCTCCTCGTTGCGCAGAAAGCGGAAGCAGACGTTGACGACCCGGTTCTGATGCTCGGCGACCAAGGCCTGGAAGGCGGACTCGTCCCCTGAGCGCAAGCGGTCGAGACAATCTTGGCCCACGGCGGCTTCCGGGGGAGTTTAGCCCGGCCTTCCCGGGAAATCAACCGCCGTTCCGCGGCGGGCCGGCCGGGGCGAGGGCCAGTCGGGCGATCTCGATCGCCAAAGCGCCGCAGCGAGGCTGCCCCGCGCTGCGGTTGCTGAGAAGGGCGACGCACAGATCCTCCTGGGGCACAAAGAGAAGCCATGCGCACGTACCGGGCAAGGACCCGCCTTTCATATAGGCCGTCCGGCCCACGAGGCGCTCGATCTGCCATCCGCCCACGGCGGCGCCGGCCGACTGTCCGCCGGAGAGATGAACGGGCTCCAGGGACCTCGCCAGAGTCTCCGGCCGGAAGAGCCGGCCGTCGACCATGCTCTGGTAGAGAGCGTAGAGATCATCGATGGTCGAGAGCATGCCCCCCGCGGCGCTCAAGCTCGAGAGGGAGAAGTAGCGCACGTTGCGGAACCGCGTCCAGTCCGGGGATCCGTCGGCGCCGCGGGCCGGCTCGTACCCGGCGGCCCGGCTGGGGATCAGGGCGGCCTCTCCGTCGAAGTATGTCCGCCGGAGGCCGAGCGGCTCCAGGACCAGCTCGCGGAGCGCTTCGGCCAGGGCCTTTCCCGTAGCTCGCTCCAGGACGGCTCCCAGCAGGATGTAGTTGGAGTTGCTGTAGGCGTTCCGCTCGCCCGGGGCGAAATCCGGAGCCCGGTCCTTGAAGGCCGAAATCAGCTCCCGCAAGGTCCTTTCGTCCCTAGCCCATCGCATGCTGTCGGGGCGGTCGAGATAATCGGGGACGCCCGAGGTGTGGCCGAGCAGGTCCCGGATGGCGGGAACGCCCTTGGGCCACGGCATCGGATCAAGATAAGCCGAAACCGGATCCTCGAGCCCGAGGCGGCCGCCATCCACGAGCGCTAGAATCGCGGCGGCCGTGAAGATCTTGGTCAGCGAAGCGATGCGGAAGACTGTCTCCGGCGAGGCGGGGCTGGCGTGTTCCAAATTCGCCAATCCATACCCCCGGCGAAGAATCACCTTACCCTTGTGGGCGATGAGAACGGACGCTCCCGGGGCGTCCGCCGCGTAGCTTGCCTTCATGAGCCGGTCGATGCGGCCGGCCGGATCGGGCCCTTCCTGAAGGGCGGCGGCCCGGCCGGGGCAGAGGGCCAGACACAAGACGACACCCCGGCCTAAAAGACGAAGGAACCGATGGGCCATGAGCGCCTCTCTTGGGCTTATTTTAGTCCCGCCCGCCTCACGGCAACAAGAGCAGGGGGATGATGTTTTTACAATCGTTTTGCCCTTGGGTGACAATCGCCGCCCCGGTCCGCCCTATCCTTTCCCCGACGGAGGTCAAACACCATGAAGAACGAGACGGACAAGGTAACCAAGGGCATGGGCCGGCGGGCGCTCCTGGCCTGCCTGGCTCTGGGCATGGGGCTTTTCGCGTCCGGCCCGGCGCCGGCCGCCGGTCCGGACGGGCCCGTCGCCAGCCTGATCAAGGTTTTGGAAGTGGGCCGGCCGGTCAGCCACCAGGGCCTGAGCATCGTCCCCATCTACCGGGTGGATGCTCCGGCGGCCAAGGACTGGGTCATGCTCGACGAGGCCGTCAAGAACCGCTGGATCGAGATCGCCGAGCTCGACGGCGGCCGCGTCCCCCAGGTCCGCATCTCCAACCTGTCGAAGCGGACGATCTACCTGATGGGCGGCGAGATCCTGACCGGGGCCAAGCAGGACCGCATCCTGGCCTCGGACCTGCTCCTCGGTCCGGGCACCCGCAACCTGGTCGCCCCGGTCTTCTGCGTCGAGCACGGCCGCTGGACCGCCGTCTCCTCGGGCTTCACGACCAAGAACAACATCGGGACCTTCGATCTGAGGGCCAAGGCGGCGGCCAAGGGGGCCGCGGCCCAGTCCGAGATCTGGGACAAGGTGGCCGAGCAGAACGCCCGGGTCGGGGCCGCCTCTCCCACCAGCGCCTACCAGGACGCCTACGAGTCGGACGAGGCCAAGAAGGCCATCGCCGCGATCGAGGGCCGCATGGCGGCCATTCCCCGGCTGATGAAGGACACGGTCGGTGTGGTCATCGCCCTCGGCGGCCGGATCGTCAGCGCCGACATCTTCGCCGATCCGGCCCTCTTCCAGAAGCAGTGGCCCAAGATCCTGCGCTCTTCGGCCCTGGCGGCCCAGGGGCGGCGCGGCGTCGAGGTCCTGAAGCAAGAGGCGGCAGCTGGCTTCCTCAAGGCCCTGGCGGCCAAGACGTATGAGATCAAGAAGGGCCTAGACCTGGGCTTCGAGCACACCTGTCTGGATGCGACCGTCAACGTCCAGGCGCTTGTCCTGGACCGGGCCGTGGCCCACCTGGCCGCCTTTGCCCAGGACGAGGAGGACGGCGAGGCTTTGAAGGGCGACGGGCCGGAGACGAGAATCCGGGTCATCCGCCAGGAGCTGTCGATGCTCTCGCCGGCGCCGCAGGGAAGCCGGCGATAGCGCGTGGCCGCCCGCGGCCCGCGGGAGGCCCGTTCCCCAGGGAGCGGGCCTCCGTCATGCCGGGCGGGCCGCGGAAGAGACGGCTTTGACCCGGCCGGAGGCGATAAGGCTATAATAGGGCGCGAGGGAGCATGAAGATCTCGAGGCACTTGCGGCTCGTCTTCGTCGCCGCCGTGCTGGTTCCCTGCGCCATCCTGGCCTTTCTGTCCCTGCGCTCCCTGGGCCGGGAAGAAGCCTACCTCGAGAAGCGCCTGGCCCAGGGCTTGGACGCCGAGCTGGGCCTGGCCGTGACCATGATCCGGGAGAACCTGGCCCGCCTGGAGGCGACGCTTTCCGCCTCCGTTCCAAACGATCCCGGGGCCGCGCCGCAAGCCGCTCTTCAGGCCTGGAAGAAGGCCGTTCCCCTTGTCGGCGTGCCGTTCCTCCTCTCCGCCGACTTGAAGATCCTCTGGCCGACGCGGGCCTCCTACGGGACTTTGGAGGACCTGGCCTTCCTCAACTGGAACCGGGACTTCGTCACCGACGCGGCGGCCATCCCTTACTATCAGAATGCCGCCCTTCTCTACCAGGACCAGATCACGGGCGCCGTCGGCAAGGACAAGACGGAGGCGCCTGAGCCGACCCTTCCGGTCCGGGGGCTGTCTCTCTCGACGCGCCGGGCCGAGGCCGCGCCTCCGGCGGCCGCCGAAGCGCCGAAGGGCGGAGAGAGCAAGAGCGTCCCGTCGCGGATCGAGGATCTCCAGGCCGAGCAGCGGGCCTTGTCCGAGTTCGAGCAGAGCGGCGAAGCCCGCAAGAGGGTCTACGACGAGGCGGCCCGTATGGGGCAGAAGTCCGAGACGAGAAACGTCCGTCCTTCCGGCCCGGCGCCCGCTCCGGCCGCCGCGGCGCCGCGGGCCGAGTCCATCTACATCTCCGAGCCGCGCCGATTCAGCCAGATCGCGGCCGGCCGCGAAGCGGGCCTCATCCCGCGCTTCATCGAGGAGCGGCTCGGCTGGCTGTTCTGGAAGCGGCTGGACTCGGGCCGCATCGTCGGCTGCCTTCTGGAGGACGGCGCGGCCAAGGCGGACCTTCTGAGGGGCCTTCCGGACGTCGACTCGCCGGCCCGCATCCTGACCGTCCTGGACGAGAACGGCCGGCCGCTGCTCCAGCCGGCGGGGGAGGCGGAGAGGGACTGGCGGAGGCCGGCGGCGGCACGCGAGATCAGCGAGCTGCTCCCCCGCTGGGAGGCGGCCGCCTACCCCGCGGACCCGGGGGCCCTGGCTTCGCGGGCCCGGACGACCCGCTGGCTGACCATCGCCGTGGTCTTGGCCCTGGCCTCCCTCATCGCGGCCGGCGGAAGCCTCGTGCTCTCGACCGTGCGCAGCGAGATGGCCCTGGCCCGACAAAAGACCACCTTCGTCGCCAACGTCTCGCACGAGCTGAAGACGCCGCTGACCTCCATCCGGATGTTCTCCGAGATGCTCAAGGACGGCCGCCAGCCCGATCCCGCAAAGCAGAAGAGCTATCTCGGTCTGATGGCGGCCGAGACCGAGCGCCTGACCCGCCTGATCAACAACGTCCTGGACTTCTCCCGCATGGAGAAGGGCCGCCGGACCTACGACCGGCGGCGGTTCGACCTCGGCATCCTGGCCGGGGCGGTCGTCGAGAGCGAGCGGACCCGGCTGGAGCCGGCCGGCTTCCAGGTCGCCTTCCGCGACGCGACGGGCGGCGCCTTCGTCGAGGCCGACGAGGAGGCGGTCAAGCAGGCCATCCTCAACCTGCTGTCCAACGCCGAGAAGTACGCCGGCGCCGTCAAGAGCATCGAGGTCGAGGCGCGCCGCGAATCCGGGAGGATCTTCGTCGAAGTCCTCGACCGGGGCCCCGGCGTCCCGGCCGCCGAGCGGGAGAGGATCTTCAAGGAGTTCTACCGCGTCGACCGGGCCCTGACCGCGCCCGTTCGCGGCTCGGGTTTGGGCTTGACCATCGCCCGGCGCCTCCTGCGCGATCTGGGGGGCGATGTCGTCTGCCTGCCGCGGGCGGGGGGCGGCAGCCTCTTCCGCATCATCCTGCCGGAGGCCGGCCTCTCATGAGCCGCGAGAGGATCCTGGTGGTCGAGGACGATCCCGCCATCCTGACCGGGCTGGTCGATCTGCTGGAAGGGGAGGGATTCGCCGCGGCCGCGGCCCGCGACGGACGGGCGGCCCTGGCCGCCTACAAGGCCGAGCGCCCTTCGCTCATCCTGCTCGATATCATGATCCCGGAGAGAAGCGGCCTGGACGTCTGCCGCGAGATCCGGCGCTCGGACCCCCTGACGCCCATCCTCATGCTGACCGCCAAAGGCCAGGAGGTGGACAAGGTGGTCGGGCTGGAGATGGGCGCGGACGACTACATCGTCAAGCCGTTCGGCGTGGCCGAGCTGCTGGCCCGGGTCCGGGCGGCCCTGCGACGGGCTTCGGCCCGGGCCGCCGGGGCCAAGGACCTCGCCCCGATCGCGTTCGGCGACGTCCGGGTGGACCCCAAGACGCTGGCGGGGTCCAAGGCCGGCCGGGTCTTCGCCGTGACGCCGCGCGAGATCGAGCTGCTGCGCTTCTTCCTCCGCCACGACGGGGAGGTGGTCGAGCGCTTCACCCTCCTGGACGAGATCTGGGGCGTCCGCTACGAGGGCACGACCCGGACCCTCGACCAGCACATCGCCAAGCTGCGGCAGAAGATCGAGGACGACCCGGCTTCGCCCCGCCACATCCTGACGGTCTACGGCGTCGGCTACCGCTTCCGGTCCTGACGCTCCGCCCCTCTCCTCGTCTCCGCCTCCGGCGCCGTCGGCGGCCGGCTCGATTGACCTCCCGATGAGGCCTGTGGTATACGGGGCTCATCGGGAGGATTCCCCCGCGGGGAGCCTCGAGGAGGGATCACGATGAGAAGGACCACGCTTTCCCTGCTGGTGATCGTCTGCGCCGCCGTCTTGATCGCGGCCGCCCCGCCGGCCGCCCCGGTCTCCGCCGGGCAGGCCGCAAGCCAGGACCAGCCTTGGATCAAGATGGACAGCCGGCCGACTGTGGACAACCTCAACGCCGTCCACGCCTCGTCCAAGAAATCGGTCTGGTTCGCCGGCGACAACGGCACCATCCTGAAGTGGGACGGGAAGACGTTCACGCCCTTCAAGGTGGAGCTGCCCGACGGGGTCAGGCTGATGGACATCCACATGTTCACGGCCGAGAACGGCTGGGCCGTGGGCTACAACACGTCCAATAATTACGGCCGCCTCTACCGCTTCGACGGGCGCTCCTGGAAGCTGTTCACCGAGGAAGGGATCCGGGGGACCAAGCTCACGGCCATCGACTTCCTCGGCCTTCAGGACGGCCTGGCCGCGGGCGAGGAGGGGCATCTCTACCGCTGGGACGGCCGGACCTGGGCCGACAAGTCCTCCGAGATCTGGTCCACCAGCGGCGTCACCCAGAGCCGGCTGAGCCGCGTCAGCGACATCGCGGCCGATCCCGAGAGGAGCGTCTACCTCATCGCCTGCAGCTACAAGACCCATCTGGATCCGCCGCGGACCGACAGCGTCTACGTCAACCTGGACCTGAAGGTCCACCCGGCCAAGGCTTTCTATAACTCCCCGGTCCTGGACGGCATCGCGACCTCCCCGGGCAGCCGTCTCTTCACCGTCCCCGGGGGGAAAGCCCATTACCTTTCCGGCAAGACGGTCTACACCTTCTCGCCGAACAACGCGACCTACCAGAAGGCCGGGATCCGCCAGTACGCCTTCAACCTCAATGACGGCTCCCTGCGCGGCCTGTGGCTCTTCGGCAAGAACGACGGCTGGTTCGCCGGGGATGGCGGGTCGGTCATCCGCCTGCAGCCCGGGCCGGAGGCCAAGACCTACCGGCCGGTCTCGGACCGGCTGAACGCCATCTGGATGCTGGACAAGGACTTCGGCTTCATCGCCGGCGACAGGGGCACGGTCCTGATGCGCAATACGACCGCCGGGGTGGAGCTGGATCTGGGCCTGTCCCAGCTGGAATACGACAGCGGCCAGGACGTCTTCGCCGGCGTCACCCGGCTGAGCCAGGCGACCTCGGTGGCCATGCCCTTGACCGGAGCCGCCTGGGAGGTCCGCAAGGAGGTCGCCACGGCGGACGAGGGCGTCTCCCTGAGAACGGTCTATACGAAGTCCCTGACTCCGCGCTCGCGGGCCGATAACCAGAGCCTGGACTACGGCGAGATGCTGACCCTGACCTGGAACCAGAAGAACGACAATGGCCGCCAGGTGGAGCCGGGCTACTACCGGCTTGTCTTCCGCCTCGGCGACAAGCAGCCCGCCGTCCGCTTCCTCATCCGGCAGCCGAGCGGGCCCGTCACCGCGACCGATACGCCCGACACGCAGGGCGGCTTCAGCCTGGATTTGAAGGCTACCTACCTCAACGTGATGGACGCGACCTTCAAGCTGATCAACCACAACACCCACAGCATCACGATCAGCGGGGCGTCCTACTCCGTCGCCATCCAGAGGGAGGACGGCTGGCACAGCTTCTACGATTCCGGGACCCGGGGCTTCCATCCCGGGACGATCGCCGCCGGGCAGGCCTACGAGTGGTCCTGGAACCGCTTCGACACGAGGGGCTTCAGCCAGGCCGGCGTGGGCCGGTACAAGCTGACCGTCAAGCTCCCGGGCCAGACTCCGCCCGAGCTGAGCCAGGAGTTCGAGATCAAGCAGCGCGGCTGAGGGCCGGACGCCCCGGCCTCAGCGCAGGATCTCGAACTCGCGGAAGATGAGGTCGGAGGTGAAGGCGGGCGCCTTGAACTTGATCCGGTACTTGCCGGGGACGGGCGCCGCCTGGCCCTCGTCCACCCGCCGGTCCCAGCTCCACCGGCGGGATTCGCCGGGGGCCAGGCTCAGGTCCTGGAAGAAGCCCCGGTGGCTGTGGAAGATGTACTTCCACCCTCCCTGGGCCGTCCTCTGCTGGATGCTGTAGCGGCAGCGCGTCAGGTCGGCCGTATCGCGGCCCGTCTTGCTCAGGACGAGCTTGAGGGGCTGCGATCCCGAGAGGGTGGCGTCGATGATGTCGAGGGCCAGGCCTCCGGCGTAGCCGTGGACGTCGGGGTAGTCCTGGACGGTGACCTGAGTCGCGGGCGCCGCCGCCAAGGAACCGGCCGGGTCGGCGATCTCGCCGAACCAGACGCAGGCGTAGCTGCCCGAGATGCCGACGCCCATGGCCTTCCAGGGGTGGGGCTCCCAGATGCCCGTGCTGACGATGACGGCCAAGTGGTCGGGGCTGCCGGTCCAGGAGGCCACGGCCGTCTCGGGGGTCATGCCGCCGCTGTAGAACGAGGCGATCTCGTAGCCGTTGGCGGTGTAGGCCGTCAGCTCCCGCGGCTTGGAGTGCATCAGAGCCTGGTACTCGTGGTCGTCGGTGTAGCAGACGGCCGTCCAGGCGCCGCGGTTGGACCAGCTGTGCAGATTGCAATCCTCGCCGCGGCCGTCCTCGCCGGTGTCGGGATGGTTGCCGTTGAGATCCGCGACGTGGGCCCGGGCGACGTGGGTCAGCGAGGTCGAGATCTCCACGGCCGGCAGGCCGGCGTCGGTGCGGAGCTTGTTGATCTGGTCGGCCAGAGACTTCTCGGCCGCGGCCAACGGCGCCTCTTGGCCGGCCCGCGGCAGGACGGCGGCAAAGGCGGCGAACAGGATTCCCAGCGTCAGGATGCGGAGACTCTTCATGGCGCCCTCCCGTGATCTGGCGCCACTATACCGCCCGCATCCGCGGCAAGTCAAACCGGGCCGCAAGCGTCCCGGCCGATCCGCCGTCCCCCCTCCGTCTCCCTTGACACTCCCGCCGTCGAGCCGCTAGAGTGAGGCCATCTTCGAGACTCGGGGAGGATCGCCATGACCCAAGCTTCCGTGGCCGCCCTGTCGGGCTTGTGGGACTGGACCATGATCAAATGGTACGCCATCCCTCTTCTGGCCATCGTCTTCTATGTCTATGCCCGCGAGACCAAGGAGGCCCGCCGGTCCGGAAACTGGGACGCGGTGCTGGCCGGGCTGACGCTCTTCGGGATGGACTTCTTCAACGAGACCTGGAACGGCTGGGTGCTCGTCCTGACCGGGCGCTCGGCCTTCTGGACGGCTCCCGGCGATACGGCCCTGCGGACCATGGTCGGCTGGAACATCGAGATCATGTTCATGTTCGCCCTGTGCGGGCTGGTCTACTACCACTCCCTCGACGACGATCCGAAGAAGAGGGTCTTGGGCCTGCCGAATCGATGGTTCTGGGCCGTCGGCTATTCGGCCTTCTGCGTCTTCATCGAGGTCCTGCTCAACCTGGGCGGCCATCTGGTCTGGGAATACCCCTTTTGGAACCGCTCCTGGGGCGGAATCTGGCTGATCTTCGTCTTCGGCTACTTCGAGTTCTTCGCCGCCATCATCTTCGTCCTGAGCCGCAAGACCCGATCCGCCAGGGTCCGGGCGACCGCTCTCATCTGGGCCGTGCCGATCGTCATGAACATCGTGGCCCGGGCCTTCCTGGGCTGGCGCTATTGACCCCGGCCCGGGAGGCGCGGACCTATTCGTACCGGACGCGGGCGGGATCGGCCGCTTGGGGGTCCTTGAGGAAAGCTCCCGTGCCCTTGGCGATGATCTCGGCGTAGCGGGGCACGTCCGCGACCAGGACGGCCCGGTCGGGGTGGTCCTGCGACCAGAGGTCCATGAGCGTCAGGATGGTCGAGGTCTGGCGCCCGACCCGGACGTCGATGGGCCAGCCCTTTTCGTCGATCTTTTCGAACAGCAGGCCTCGCTTGCCGGCCCGGACCACGAACTCGTCCTGGCCCGTCAGCAGGAGCTTGGCGTCGGTCCGGCCGCGGGTGGCATCCAGGAAAGGCTCGGGCGTCTCGAGAAGCAGGGAGACCGCGTCCGTGGCGTCCCCAATCTCGCGGTGCGACAGCCCGCGCAGCGCCTTGGGCGAGTACTCGACGCCGATCTTGAACTCCTCGCCCGAGATAACCATGGCCGCCATGGCCGCCAGGTCGGCGCCCTTCTGGTGGGCCACGATCGTGCTGATGACGGGGTACTGGAGCTCGGCCTCGTGGAGGTCGATGACGACGTCGACCTTCTCCTTGCGGATCATCTCGATGAAGGCGTGGCAGGTCTTCTCGATCAGGGTGCCGTCGGGCCGGCCCGGCCAGGCCCGGTTGAAGTTGCGGACGTCCATGTAGGCCAGGTTCTGCTTGGAAGGGTAGTGGATGAAGACTTCGGGGTCGGGCCACTGGTCCAGTGGGCTGGCCCAGCGGTCGCCCATGCGGAAGGTCCGGCCGCCGAAGGCCGTGGGGATGGTGTAGCTGGCGGGATAGGCGCCGCCGGGCCGGGTGACCTTGGTCCCGCTGCGGTTGGCCGAGGGGACGACGATCAAGCGGCCCTGGCTCACGGTCCCGTTCTCGGCCAGGATCCAGGCGGCCAGGCGGGCGGACGGCTCCTCGGGATGGGAGCCGCCCAGGATGAGGAAGGTGCCGCCGGGCTGCTGCCCCTCGAGGACGTAGAGGGAGCAGTCGTTGACCGTGCCCTTGAGCGGCGGGAAGTATTCCGAGAGGCTTTTAACTCCGGTCACGCCGGGGCCGAGCACCAGCGGCTCCGGAAGCGTTCGGATGGCGTGGAACTCCAGGCCGGCCGCGACGGCCAACGCGGCGCCCAGGGCGAGGATGAGGATCTTGCGCATCATGACGGCCTCACTTCAGGCGGAGAAGGCGGAGCAGGAAGGGGATGAGGACGACGACATAGAGGACCTCTTCCTGCCACTTCTTGGACTTGAAGATGTTCCAGACGATGAGAGCGGCCGTGGCGGCCACCAGGATGTAATAGAGGATCGTGACGATCATGGCGGCTCTCCTTAAAAGACCGTCAGGAAGGCCAGCTGGCGGCTGAAGAAGACCATCAGCGTTCCGACGACGGCGATCAGGACGGCCGGCACCAGGCAGGCCCTCAGGAAGCGACCGTAGGACTCGCGCAAGCCGACCGTCTCCACCGTCAGGCGGCCGATGATGGCCGTGGGCGGGATGGCGTCGCCCAGGGGCCAGATGATGCTCATCCCGGCCAGGGCCACGACGGGATTCATGTTTAGGGTGTTGAAGAGCAGGACCAACGGCACACCCAGCACGGGGGCCGCGCCCCACATCAGGACGGCCTCGGAGACAGGCAGGGTCAGGAAGAGGGTCAGGATGACGGCCAGCAGCGGCAGCGTGACCACGGTGATAGCGATGAGGCCCCGCACTCCGGTCAGGGTCATGATCTGGACCAGGATGCCGGCGCAGGTCAAGGTGCCGATGAGCGGCAGGAGCTGCTGGACGGTGGCCCGGGCGATCTCCAGGACGGGCAGGCGCCGGGGCGAGAGCAGGACCGTGACCAGGGCGGCGGCGGCGAAGATGATCGGCAGGCCGAGGATGGGGAAGGAGAAGGGCCAAGCCCGGCCGGCCACGACCAGGGCGAAGAAGACCAGGAAGGGGGCGGCGAGGCGGAGCCAGCCCATCTGGGCCGGCGCTTCGGGCAGCTCCTTTAAGGCCTGGTCCAGGTCGGCCGGCTTGGCCTTCCAGCCCAGGATGAAGATGGTCAGCAGGGCCAGCACGACGCAGGGGACGAGAAGCGGCAGGAAGAAGCCGACGTAGGGCATGTTGACCCCGGCCGCGGTCAGCATGGCCCACAGGCTGACGGGGGGGGCGGCCGCGCTGAGGCCGGCGATGATGAAGACGATGGCCGCCGCCTTGGCCTTGGGCAGGCCCATGTAGCCGAGGATGGTGGCCACCATGCCGCCGACGATGAGGACCGTGACGCTGCCGGCCCCGGTCAAGGCGCCGGGGATGAGGAGGAGGAAGGCCAGCATCACGAACAGGACGGCCTTGCGGCGGTGGAAGCGGACCAGGATGCGGCGGACGGCGAAGGCCACCCCGCCGGATTCCTTGAGCAGGTTCATGAACAGGGTGGCGGTGATGAAGATCAGGCAGATGTCGAGGTAGGTGAAGGCGCCCTCGACGATGTGGCGGGCCGGGAGGCCGGCCCCGCCGGCCAGCGCCCCGACCAGGGCGGCGGCCAGCATCGACAGCTCGGTCGACAGCTTCAGGATCTTGGCGACGGCGTAGCCGGCCACCATCGCCGCCAGGATGATGGAGGCCGAGGCGGTCATGCTCATCGGCGGCAGCTCCTCTCGTTGAAATCCAGGAAGCCTAATCATAAGGGGTCAGGTCTCAACATTCAACAGATCTCTCTGCGCTTTCCTCGGCCCCAGACGGGCGGCTGGAGGGAGAAATGTTGAATGTTGAGACCTGACCCCTTCTTGAATATGATGATGCCGTGCCATCCGTGATGCAGGGTCCGCCCGGACCGGAGACGATCATCGACGGCCGGACCGTCCTCTATTTCGGGGGCACCGGGTATTTCGGCCTGCAGGGGCATCCCGAAGTCCTCCGGGCCGGGATCGAGGCCTTCCGCCTGGGAACCCACTCGGCCACCATCCGGGCCGGCTTTGGAAGCAACGCCGTTCTCCTCGAGCTCGAGCGAAGGCTGGCCGGCTTCTTCGGCGCCGAGGACGCGGTGACGTATCCCTCGGGCTACATGAGCGGGCTGTTTCTATCCGGCGCCGCCGGAGCGGCCTGGGACGCCGCCTTCCTGGACGAGCACGCCCACTTCAGCCTGCGGGACGGCATTCGCGCCGCCGGCCGGCCCGTCATCGCTTATCGCCATCGCGATGCGGCCGACCTGGAGACGCGGCTCGAGGCGCATCTCCCGGCGGGAGGGCGGCCTCTGGTCCTGACCGACGGCGTCTTCCCGACTTACGGCCTCTTGGCTCCGCTGCCCGAGCTTCTGGCCGCCGCCCGACGCCGCGGCGGCATCCTGGCCGTCGACGACTCCCACGGCGTCGGCGTCCTCGGTCCGACGGGCCGCGGGACGCTGGAGCACTTCGGGCTTGCCCCCGGCCCCGACCTCCTGGCGGCCGGGACGCTGAGCAAGGCCTTCGGCGGGTACGGCGGATTCCTCCCTCTCCCCTCGGCCGCGGCGGAGCGTGTCCGCGGCGGAGTCTCGGCGTACACGGGAACGACCCCGATCCCGACCCCCATCGCCGCGGCCTCGAGCAAGGGATTGGAGCTTCTCGCCGCTCATCCCGAGTGGCGGGAGGCGCTGCGAAGCAACGCCCTTCGCCTCAAAGCGGGACTGAGGGCCTTGGGGCTTCCGGTCGGCGATTCGCCGGTCCCCATCGCGACTTGGTCTTTGTCTCCGGCCGCGGAGATGGCCCGCGTCCAGGCGGAGCTTTCCCGGCGCGGGATCGTCCTGCCCCGCCTGTCCTACGCCGGAGCCCCCGAGGGAGGCGTCCTCCGGGCCACCGTCTTCTCCACCCACGCGCCGGCCCATATCGACCGGCTTCTGGAAGAATTGAAGCGGATTCTATGATGACAGCGGGCGGGGCGCGCCCCGCCGAGCCTAGAGAAGAGGGCTAGGGAGAGGGAGAATGGAAGCCATCCGCCGCTGGATTCTTTTGGCCGCCGTCAGCGCCGCCCTGGTCCTGGCGCTGTTCGCGTCGCTGAAGCCTTTCCTGACGATCGAGCCGGTCGATATGGCCGCCGAGCAGAAGGACGAGTCGGGCTTGACCGAGAGAGGCCAGTACCTGGCCCAGCTCCCGCTCGATCAGTACATCGCGGAGGTCACCAGGGATCAGCGGATCGAGGTGTCCGGGGCCGACTGGGAGTCGTTCCTGGCCGGCGTGCGGCAGGCCTCGACAGCGAATCCGATGCCCCAGGAATGGCGGAGCCGCGTCAGCAAGTCCGAGCACGACCAGGCTTACTATCCCCGCGACGTCCACTTCTCGATCGACGAGCCGCCCTTGGCCGGGCTGGCCCACCCATGGACCCGCAACGGCCAGCAGGCCTACTTGGCGTTGAATTCCGCCGCGGGCCCCTCCTACTTCAGCCTGACCTACCACGCTTTCACTTCGGATGACTTCCAGTTCGGCTCCGGGCTGAGCCATTCGCCCAAACCCCCGGCCCGCATCTTTCGCCCCTACCGCCGCTTCAGCCTGCCCATCCTCCTCCTGGGCTTGGCCGCCTACATCGTCATCCCCTGGCCGCGCCGGCGCAAGAACGCCCTGCAGTACCGGCGCTGGCGGATCGTCCTGGGGGACTTCGCCTCCTTCCTCCTCTTCGGGCCCTTCTTCGCCATCCCCATGCTGGTGCTGGGAGGCGCGGTGCAGGGGCTGACCCAGGGCTGGATGCTGGCGGCGGTCTGCTGGCCACTGGCCTTCACGGGCGTCTGGCTTCTCTTCCGCAACGCCCGCTATGCCGAGTCCTGCCTCTCCTGGAGCGAGACCGGGCTGACCATCGGCCAAGGCCGGCAAGAGACCCGGATCCCGTTCTCGACCATGAAGAGCTATCAGCCTCTGGTCCTGAAGCCGCCCAAGTGGCTGATCATCGCCTCCTGGCTGGGCGCCTTGGCCGGGCGGGGGAGCGCTCGGATAGGCAGCGCGGGGCGGGCTCTGATCCTCGGCGGCTCCGCTTACGGGGGGCTCGGACTTCGCCGCGCGGATGGATCGAGCGTCTTCATCTGGGTCACCGACCAGCTGGGAGGCGACGCGGTCGGCGGGGCCGGCCGGTTGGTCAAGGCCCTGGACGCGGCCGGAGTGGCGCGGATCGACGAGCCCCGGATGTTCACCGGCATCACCGAGCCCGCGGGAGAGGATGCCCGCGGCAAGCGCATCCGCCCCAAGAGCGATCGCCTTCTGGCCGTCCTGCTGCTGACGCCACTCGCTTTCCTTCTCCTGGGGCTGATCCTCCTGTCCTTCAAGTCTCCCTGGAGCGGTTCGCGCGGCGCCTCCTCCGCGGCGGAGACGAAGGCCGAGCCGGTCTCGTTCGCCGCTGCCGATGGCGGCCCGGCGCCGATCTGGGAGGCCCGGCTGGAGCTCGGCGACATCACCATCGTTCGAGCCGCGATCCCCGACGGCGGGGGCGGCGCTCTGGTCGGAGGACATGGCACGGCCGGCGGGGCCGATGTCGACGCCTATGTCGCGCGGATTGATTCCGCCGGGCGCCTGATATGGCAGAACCGCTACGGCGGCGAGATGTGGGAATACGTGACGGCCTTGGCCGCCATCCCCGGCGGCGGATTCTTGGCCGCGGGGGAGTCAAGACCGGCGGTCTCTCTCGAGGGGGGCACCCGGGCTTTCCTGCTCAAGCTGGATGAAAATGGAAAGGCGGAGTGGGAAAAGGCGCTGGGGCCGGAGAGCCCCGACCGCTCCGTCTTCGGCGTGCGGGCCGCCGCGGAGGGCCGCTTTGAGATTCTCGGCGCTTCAGGGACCAGGCTTTTCGTTTGGACAGTGGATTCAACGGGCGAAGTGGCGGCCTCCGTCCAGCTCGATCCCGGCGAATCGCGGGAGCTCTATATCGCCCGCGCCATCTGGACGGACGACGGCGGCGTCGCGGCGACCGGGGAGGTCCTCAACCCGGGGACGGGATTCAAGGACCTGTGGCTGGCCCGATTCGACGCGGGCGGGGCCCTCTCTTGGGTCCGTCACTTCGGCGGCCGGCAAAAGGAGAGCGGGGCCTGGCTGGCCGGGCTGCCCGACGGCGGGCTGGTTGCGGCCGGGATGACGCAATCCTCGGGCGCCGGCGGCTCCGATGTCTTCGTGGTCCGGGTCGACGCCCGGGGCGAGAGCGTCTGGGAGAAAGCCTTTGGCGCGGCGGGGGAGGAAGAGGCCGCCCGGATCGAGGCGGATGGCCAGGGCGGCTTCCTGGTGGCGGGGACCTTCGCTGGGGAGGGGGAGGGACCGGCCTGCGTCTATGTGCTTCGCCTGGCGGACGACGGAAGCCTGGTCGGCGAGCGGAGGCTGGGATCGGGGGCCCGGTTCTCGGCCGGCGCCGCGATCCCCCTGGCCGACGGCGACCTGATCGCCTCCGGCGCCATGCACGGCGACTTCTTTCAGACCGTGTCGGGCTTGGTCAAGCTCCCGAAGTAGATCCGGCCCCGCGTCCCTCCTCCGGCGCGCCGAGGCCGTCCGCTCCGCCGCCCGGGCCTCCGCGACCGAGGCTGTGCGGCCTCAGACTCGGGCCAGGCCGGCCAGGAAGGCCGGGTCGATCGAGGCGCCCAGGCCGGGCCCCTCGGGCAGCGTGACCCGGCCGCGGGAGAAGCCCATGCCTCCGACCACCGGATCGACCTTGTGTGAGCTGTGGCCGTCCAGGTCGGCCCAGAGGATGTTGGCGTGGGAGGCCGCGACGTGGGCGGCCGCCGTCAGGGCCAGGCGCGACTCGAGCATGCAGCCGACCATGCAGGGCACGTTGGCGGCTTCGGCGGTGTGGGCGATCTTGCGCATGGCGGTCAGACTGCCCGCCTTCATCAGCTTGATGTTGATCGAGTCGCAGGCCTCGGCCTTGATGAGGCGGGCGGCGTCGGCCGGGCCGTAGACGGCCTCGTCGGCCATGATCGGGATGGGACTGGCCCGGCGGACATCGCGCAACCCGTCGGTGTCCGAGGCCAGGACGGGCTGCTCGCAGAAGAGGATGTCGAAGGCGAACATCTTCTTGAGCGTCTCCTTGGCCGCGGACGGGGACCAGCCTTGGTTGGCGTCGATCTGCAGCCGGATGCCCCCGCCGACGGCGTCGCGGATGGCCCGCAGCCGCTCCAGATCGACCTCCCGGCCCTGGCCGACTTTGATCTTGATCATCGAGAAGCCGGCCGCGACGAACCCGACCGCCCGCTCGGCCATGGCCGCCGGGGTGTCCAGGTCGGCCGTGATGTCGGTCTCGAAGTCCGTCTTGTCGCCGCCCCAGAGGCGGTAGAGAGGCAGACCGGCGGCTTGGCCCAGGATGTCGTGGCAGGCCGTGTCGAAGGCGGCCGTCAGGCTGGGATTGGAGTGGGGAAAAGCGCCGTACTTACGCAAGAGGGTCTCGATCTCCAGGGGGTTGCGCCCGATGACGACCTCGCGCAGAGCTTGGGCGGCGGCGATGTTGGTGGCTTGGGTCTCGCCCGTGATGGGCGGGAAAGGGCAGGCCTCGCCCAAGCCGGTCAGGCCGGCGTCGGTGCGCAGGCGGATAAGGACGTCGTTGGCCGCCTCCATCGTTCCGATGGCGATGCGGAAAGGCTGGTGGAGGGGCAGGTCGTAGACGAAGATGTCCACGCCGGTAATGCGGATGCGGGCGGCGTCGGCCGGGGTGAAGGGCATGGCGGGCTCCTTGGCCTTACGTTATTCCGCTCCCGCCCGCCTGTCAATCATTTGCGGACACCTACGGAATTGAATCCGGCATGTGTCTGCTCATTCGGAAGAAGAGGGAGCAGCGGCCGTCTAAAAAGAGGATCGGTTTGATCGCCCGGCCGCTCTGCGGGTAGAATGGCCGGTAATGCTCCACCGGAGGCTCGCCATGAAGCGTCTTCTCAAGATCCTGGCCGCGGCGGCGGCCGCCCTGGCCGTCCTGGCTCCCGTCCTCTCCGCTCAGCCGGCCGAGGGCATCCCCCGCACCCTGCTTCCGCTGCCGCTGATGCGGGCCATCGTCAACGAGGCCTCCGGCGACCTAGCCCTGCAGAACGAGATCCTCATCGCCGGCGTCAACCGCAACCGCAAGGCTGAGGAGTATCGAGACGGCTACTTCGAGCCCAAGCTCCTTGTCGAGAAGCTCAAGGAGTACGGCATTCCCGACTGCCGGATCATCGACCTGCCGACACGCTCGGGCAAGGTCTGGGACGCCGTCCGCGGCGAGCTGTGGATCACCAAGCCCCAGCTGCGCAAGATCGCCGACCTCAAGGAGATCGCCGCCTCGCTCTGCCAGGGCTCGGCAACCATGGACGTCAGCGGGCCGCTCATCTACGTCGGCCCCGGCAACCAGGACCGCTATTACGAGGGCAAGGACGTCAAGGGCAAGATCATCCTGGTCAACGGATCGCCGGGCGCCGGCCAGCGCCTAGGCGTCGAGAAATACGGCGCTTTGGCCGTGATCGGCTATGCCTCGAGCCATCCGGAGTTTGACCCCGACGAGGTCGGCTGGAGCTCCCTGGGCGGCCGGGGCGAGGCCGCATCCGGGATGAAGCCGACCGTCGGCTTCATGGTCTCCACACGCCAGGGCCAAGACCTGCGCGATCAGCTGGAGCGGGGCGCGGCCATCGAGGTCCGGGCTATCTCCGAGACGCAGATGGTCGAAGCCAAAGAGCAGATGGTGGAGGCGGTCATCACGGGGGCCGAATTCCCCGGCGAGGAGCTCGTCTTTACCGCGCACCTCTACGAGGGCGTGGCCAAGCAGGGGGCCAACGACAACATCAGCGGCTGCGTGGCCATCCTGGAGACGGCCCGGACGCTCCGCAAGCTGATGGACGACAAGGCCATCCCCCCCCTGCGGCGCTCGGTCCGCTTCCTCTTCGTGCCGGAGATCTCGGGGACCATGGCCTACATCCGGATGCATCCCGAGATCAGCCGCCGCTTCTTCGCCAATATCAACCACGATATGGTCGGCGAGGGCCTGATCAAGAACCAGAGCTTGCTGGAGCTGATCCAGTCGCCCTGGTCGCTGCCGACCTACCTGAACGACGTCGTCCGCGCCTTCTACGAGTGGATGGGCACCACCCAGCGCAATAATGAGGGCAAGGAGGCCTACCTGCCCGTCTGGTCGCCGACCGGCTCGCGCGATCCCTTCTACTACGTCATCGATCCCTTCTCGGGCGGCTCGGACCATCAGATCTTCACCCACGGCGGGGTCCGGGTGCCATCGGCCTTCATGATCGTCTGGCCCGACCAGTGGTACCACACCAGCGGCGACACGCCCGACAAGTCGGATTCGACCCAGCTGAAGCGGGTGGCCGTCATCTCGGCCGCCTCGGCGATCGTCCTGGCCGGGGCCGGTCCGGCCGAGGTCGAGCGGATGGCCGAGGAGGTCGGGGCCCGCGGCTGGGAGAGGATCGGCCGCGAGAAGGCGCGGGCCGAAGCGCTCATCCGGGAGGCCCTGCCCGGCCGGCTGCACGAGGCCTACCGCGAGGCCGACAACATCCTGACCCAGGCTTTTCTCTACGAGCAGGACGCCCTCGACTCGATCCGCTTCTTCCTCAAGGGCGAAAGCCGGCCGGAGTCCATCCTCCGGGCCCAGATCGCGGCCCTGGCGGGGGCCAGCGTCCCCGCGGCAAGAGGCCTGGAGTCGATCTACCGGCTTGGCTGCGCGGAGGCCCAAGTCGCTCCCCAGAAGATCACCCTGACGGCCGAGGAGATCCGCCTGGGCAAGATCGTCCCCGTGCCCACGGACAAGATGAGGGGCCTCTTCGACGCCCAGGCCTTTGCCGCGGCCCGGCGCGAGATGAAGGATGCCCCGGCCTATTCCCTGGGGCGGTCCGAGAGCGACATCCGCAACCTGATCGACGGCCGGCGCAGCCTCCTGCGCATCCGCAACGCCGCGGCCGCGCACCTGCCCGCGGTCGGGCCGAAGGACATCGAGAGCTACTTCAAGGTCCTGGAGAGGGCCGGCTACGTCCGACTCACTTGAAGATCGTCTCGCACTCCTTGACCATATCGAGCTGCTTGGCGAACTCGATCAAGGCCAGCTTCTTGGCTTTGGCGATGGCGGTGAAGCGGCCGTCCGTGTTGCCGTCCTTCCAGACGAGGAGGATGTCGGCCCGGGGGGCCACGGCATCGATCGACTGCTCGTCGGTCGTATCGCCGGCGTCGGCGCCCTGGGCCCGCCGCTTCATGCCCTCGATGTGGGCCCCGATGACCTTCATCTTCAGCTTGCGGGCCTCGTCGATGAGGGCGCCCGTCCGCTTCAGCTCGTCCTCGATGGCGATGCCGGCGGCGCCCATGCCCTTGAGGCTGGCGCCCATGACCACGATCAGGGTCTTGTAGGGCTTGGCCTTGAGGTCGGCCGGGGCGGCCAGCGGGTTGAGGTCATAGACGAGGCCGACTTTCCTGAGGATGACGCTGAGCATGCCGACGCCGGGGCTCTGGCCGCAGGAGGTCAGCAGGATGGGGGCTTCGGCCTTGGCCGGGGTCTGAGCGGCGGCGAAGGGGACGGACGACAGCAGAAGGGAGGCCAGCAGATAGAAGGGAATTCTCTTCATGGGAAAAGCTCCTTGCGAATCCTCGGACCCGATTATCGTAGACGAAAGGGGCGGCCCGGTCAAACGCGCGGGGGGATGAATCCGGCGGCTCTCTATGGCGTCTCCCGATTCTTAGCGGTACAATGGACCCACGAGCGATCAAAGGAGAGTGAATATGCGTCCCAGCCGAAGAAGCGCGGGTTTTCTGGCCCTTCTGCTCGTCGTCGCCGCGGCCTTGGTCCTGACCGGCGCCTGCCAGCGGGCCAGCGAGAAGCGGGCCGAGAAGATGATCGAGAACGCCCTGGAGAAGGCTTCCGGCGGCAAGGCCGACATCGACCTCAAGGGAGGCAAGATGTCGATCAAGACCGACGAGGGCCAGGCCGATGTCTCCCTCGAAGGGGACAAGCTGACCGTCAAGTCCGGGGACGGCACGGCGGAGCTTTCGTCCGGGGGCAACAAGTGGCCTGAGGACATCCCCGGCGACGTGCCGAGATTCGAGGGCGGCAAGATCACCGCCACCCTGCGCGGGAGCCAAGGCCAGGGCAAGACCTGGACCATCGGCTTTGACGGCGTCGAGGAGGCCGACTACGCCAAGTACGTCGAGGCGCTCAAGGCCGACGGCTGGCAGATCATCGTCAACATGTCCGCCGAAGACGGCGCCATGACTCAAGCCCGCAAGGGGACGACGGTGGTCAACGCGACGCTGGGCAAGAGCGCCAAGTCGCTCGGCCTGAACGTCATGACCGGCGTCGAGTAGGCGAAGGCGCCGGCCGATGGAGCTTCGCTTTCTGGGCCGGACGGGTGTGCGGGTCTCGCCCCTGTGCTTCGGGACGATGACCTTCGGCAAGGAGGCCGGCGAGGCGGAGTCGGAGGCCCTCTTCCGGGCTTGCCGCGAAGCCGGGATCAACTTCTTTGACTGCGCCGACCTCTACGCCGGCGGGGCTTCGGAGACGATCCTCGGCCGCCTCATCCGCGGCTGCCGCGAGGACGTCGTCATCACCAGCAAGTTCTACTTCCCGACGGGCGATGGGACGAACGCCGGGGGAGCCTCGCGCCTCCATCTGGCGCGGGCCGTGGAGGGCAGCTTGCGGCGCCTGGACACGGACCGGGTCGACGTCTACTTCATCCACCGCTTCGATGAGCGCACGCCGCTGGAGGAGACTCTGCGGGGCCTGGACGACCTGGTCCGGCAGGGCAAGATCCTGTACCCGGCGGCCAGCAACTTCGCCGCCTGGCAGGTCGAGAAGGCCCTGGGCCTTGCGGCCCTGCGCGGCTGGGCCCCTTTGATGGTCCTGCAGCCGATGTACAACCTGCTCAAGCGGCAGGCCGAGGCCGAGATCCTGCCGATGGCCCTGGCCGAGGGCCTGGGCGTCATCACCTACAGCCCCCTGGCCGGAGGCCTGTTGAGCGGCAAGTACGGGGTCGGCCGGCGGCCGTCCGAGGGACGGATGACGGAGCACAAGATCTACCAGGTCCGCTATGGGGACGGCTGGATGCTGGAAGCGGCCGACCGATTGGCCGGCGTCGCCGCGCGCCTGGGCGTCCACCCGGCTTCCCTGGCCATCGCTTGGGTCGGCAGCCACCCGGCCGTGACGGCGCCGATCATCGGCGCTCGGGATGTCGACCAGCTGCGGGCCGCCCTGGCCGCGGCGGATGTCGCGATGACGCCGGAGCTGAGAGCCGAGATCTCGTCCTTTTCGCCGGAGCCGCCCCCGGCCACCGACCGCAGCGAAGAGCGCACCCCGCACCACTTCCCCATAAGATAGGGGGACACCATACATAACTCCCGAACTATTTTGTTTACATTTTAACAACAAACGGTAACGTTTCAGGAGCGTGATTCCCCATGATGCCGGGGTCACATATATTTGAAGGAGAATGAGGGCTAGCAGCGGAGATTGGGAAATACTTCGGCACGGGTATTTAGACTAGGGGGTGGGCCGAGATAGGGGAGACTCGGCGACACATTCTGGCGTCGCGATAAGGCGCGTTATCAGAAAACTCGAATCTTAAGACCTGACCCCTATTCGACGGGGGTGAAGGCCGCCGGGGGGGCGGGCGCCGGCCCCTCGATGAAGATGCCCATGGCCCGGTAGGCCCGGTCGGTCTTGTCGAAGGGCGGTTTTCCTTCGTAATCGTGCCAGCGCTCCAAGAACTCCTGCCGCGGGATGGTGCCGCGCGATCCCAGCAGGGAGGGGTCCTCGACGTAAACGTACTTATCGTCGATGCCGATGACGATGACATAATGCCCGTCCTCCCAGGCCTTGGCCCAGGAGAAGCCCGGCTTATCCGTCTCGGCCCAGGCCTGGATGGCGCAGATGACCGGAATTCTCTGCCATAGGGCTGATTCCAAGGCGTTGAGGGTCAGTCCCTCTTTCAATGTGGCCTGCAGCCCCCTGGCCCGGGCCGCCTTCATCATCGGCTCCGGCTGAGTGCCGAGGGCCGCCGTCGTCCGGCATTCCTTCATCAAGGCGTCTTCCCGGGCCTCGATGCCGTAGTATTGGAGGACGGCCTGGAGGGCCGAGGCGCCGCAGGAGTAGACCGTGGACTGGCGGACATCGGGCAGGCCGGGCAGGAGGACGGGCGAGACGGCTTTGGTCGCGGTGGCGCCCGGCTTTCCCGCCGGCCGTATCCAGCCGCGGGCCTGCCAGCCGCCGACGAAGGCGATGATGACGAATACCGAGCCCAGAATTCTCCTCAGGATGCCCATGGCGCCGTCTCCTCGGTCCCATGGTAACAGAGGGCCGCGGGCTTGGGAATAGCCGAGGCGGCCGGCGCCTTGCAATCGATCCTCGGCTCGCATACGATGGAGCCTCGGCCATGACCGAATTCGGGCTCCTCGGGACCATCACCTCCGACCGCATCCTCTACGATGACGGCCGGTCCTTCTCCATGATCGGCGGCGTCCTCTATCAAGCCGCGGTCTGGTGCGGGCTGGGCGACGGGGTCCGCTTGTTCACTTCCTGCGGCGAGCAGCTGCGGGAGGGCGTCGAGTCTCTTATCGCCGCCTGGCCGACCCTGCGCCGCGACGGCCTGCGCTGCGTCCCCGGCCCCGGCAACGTCGTCGAGCTCCGCTACGGCGAGACGCTCAAGGAGCGCGAGGAAGTCCTCCGCTCCGTCGTGCCGCCGTTGGATCCCGCTGCCGTCTTGCCCGGCTTGACCGGTCTGGACGGGCTTTTTCTCGTCTTTAACTCCGGCTTCGATCTTCGGCTCGAGGACTGGCGTACGATCCGGTCTCAAGCCGCCTGTCCCGTCTGGATCGACGTCCATTCCTATGCCCTGGCCAAGGTCGTCGGGGCTCACCGGGACTACGTGGCCATCCCCGAATGGCCGGACTGGGTCCGCGGGGCCGACTACCTGCAGGCCAATCGGCAGGAGGCCGCTTGCATGATCGGCCGGCCCGAGCGCTGGCCGGAGCGCGGCGAGATCGAAGCTCTCGCCCGGCGGATCTTCGATCTGGGCGTAAGGGCTTTGTTCGTGACCATGGGCAAGGAGGGCGTGCTGGCCATGACCCCGGCCGAGGGGAGCCGGATGATCGCGTCCCCGCGGGCGGCCGAGACGGTCGATACGACCGGCTGCGGCGATGTCTTCGCCGCGGTGGCTTTTAAAGCCCTGATGGAGGGGGCGGGCGCCAACGATGCGGCCGAGGCAGGGGCGGCCATGGCTTCGCGAGCCGTGGGGATCAAGGGAGTCGCCGAAACCTACGGCCTGGTTCAAAGGGTCAGGCGATCAAGCCCGAGCGGCGACCGCGGTCGTTGACGAGCGGCGCGGGCCGTTCCTGTTTCTCGCGGGCCTGGCCGCTCCAGATTCCAGCCGCGGCCGTCGGCCGATTCGAGGGGCCTTCCTCTCGAGGACCGATTTCGAGGGCCCATTCGGTTGACCCGAGGGCGGGAGGCCTGTAATATAAGGGACTACGGAGCGTGCATGGACAAGAAAGACCCCTCGGAGATCTCCCACTTCTCGGATTACCTCAAGCCCCCCCAAGTCATTCACGACCTCAAGTCCAAGGACAAGGTCCAAGCCATCGAGGAGCTCCTCGACGTCCTGGCCAAGCAAAAGCTCATCGCCAACAAGAAGGTCCTGCTGACCCGTCTGATCGACCGCGAGAACCTCGTCTCCACGGCACTGGGCGACGGCATCGCCGTTCCTCACGCCCGAGTGGACACCGGTGGCGATATGGCCATCGCCGCCGGCCGCTCGGCCGCCGGACTGGACTTCGAGGCCGGCGATAAGAAGAAAGTCCACCTCATCATCCTCATCATCTGGAATCCCAGTCTGCCCGGCCTGTTCAACCATCTCTTCGCCGGCCTGGCCAGCTTCCTGCGCAAGCCGGAGTTCCGCGAGCGGATCTTCAAGGCCGCCGACAAGAACGAGCTCTACGCGGCCCTGTCCGAGATCGAGCTGCGTCTGCCCCAGGAGGACAAGATCGTCAGCCGGGCCGGGCTGCTGAAGAAGCTGCAGGAGCTCGAGATGAAGAAGCGGAAGGCGCCCAAGGCCCAAGCCAAGACCCTGGCCGGCCAAGCGGCCCTGATCCGCGAGGAGCTGGACGAGGCGCTTCTGACCCGCTTCGACAAGCTTATCGAGCGCTACGGCTTCGCCGTGGCCGAGGTGGACGAGGGCGTCTGCCAGGGATGCTACATCAGCGTCTCGACCGAGATGAGCTCGGCCATCGAGGGCAGCAACGACATCTACGTCTGCGAGAACTGCGGCAAGTATCTCGTCGCCGCCAAGCGCAAGAAGAAGTAGCCCCCCGCCGGGACCGGGGGCCTGGCCGGGGCGCGCCGCCTCTCAGCGCAGCGTCTGCTTGGTCAATACCGCCGGCTTCATCAGCTTGTAGACCGGGTAGGTGGCCAGCTCCCGGCTCCACTGCGGCACGATCTCGCGGTCGAAATAGTTCCAAGCCAGCAGCCCGTCATCGGACTCCGGCTCCAGCAGGTAGGCGGCCACGGTGGCCAGGGGCTGGGCCAGGCTGACGTAGACCGATCCGGCCGGGAAGGTCCGGGTCACGGCGACGTACTCGCCCTTGACCGTGTTGATGCGGTGCCCCTGGTAGATCCTCTCCGCCCCCTTGATCTCCCTGAGCTTGAAGGCTGTGACCTCGAGCGTGGCGGGCTCCGTCAAGCGCTCGACCAGCAGGCCATGCAGGAGGAGCTTGTCCACGACTTCCTTGGACGGAAGGGTCAGGATGTACCCGGCCGGCAGCGGCACCGACCGCTTGACGAAGAAGTCGGCCCAGTAGGGAATAACGTGGGTGATCTTCTTGTCGGTGCGACGCATCATCTGCCGCGGCATCCCCATGCCCGGGGGAGGGCCGCCCGCTCCGGCCGGCTTGGCCTGGGCCGGAGGAGCGCCCGCGGGCGGAGCGCC
>CAZKXI010000006.1:0-102195 GCA_964556755.1 uncultured Eubacteriales bacterium | reverse complement strand
CGCCCGCTCCGGCCGGCTTGGCCTGGGCCGGAGGAGCGCCCGCGGGCGGAGCGCCCGGCGCGGGGGCTTGCGGGACGGGCTCCATGACGTAGCCCAGGACCGTGATCGGCTGGGGCAGAGGCCGGACGTCGAACTCGACGCCGAACTGGTCCTTCTCGGACGGGGCCAGGCCGCGGGCCGAGGTTCGGGCGTCGGCCTCTCCGGTCAGCCGGACGACCTCGGCGGCGTTGGCCGAGAAATAGTCCAGGATGGCGCGCAGGCAGGCGTAGTTGCCCTTGACCCGGGTCCGGAAGTCGGCGTGGACGTAGTTCTCGATCAGGATGGACATCCGGTTGCGGATGCCGGCGTAGTTGGTGATGTAGCGAGGCTGGGGCTCGAAGGTCATCCAGCCCTTGGACGGATCGCGCGAGTCGCGATAGCCGCCGTAGCCCAGGCCCAGGACGCCGTACTTATCCTTCATGATCTTGTCGACGGCCGGCATCATCTTGGAGCGCTGGTACTCCAGCAGGGCGGCGTCGCCGTTGGGGTTGAGCGGCCAGGAGTAGGTCACCGTCTGCTCGTGCCAGGCGCCGTCGGTGGTGTGGCAGTCGACGACCAGGACGGGATCCCAGGCGTTGAGGACACGGAGCAGGAGGCCCTGGACCTCGGGGCTTTCGGCCTTGAGGGCGTCGCGGTTGAGGTCGAGGCCCTGGCCGTTGTAACGGACGCCCTGACCCATCTCCGGGCCCACCTGGCCGGGGCGGCTCTTGGGATCGATCTTGTCGTTCCCGTCGGCGTTGAAGACGGGCGCCACCAGCAGGACCAGCTTGTCCAGGTAGGGCGGCTTGGCCGCGGTCAGGATGTCGCGCATCAGCATCAGCGCGGCTTCCTTGCCCTCGACTTCGCCGGCGTGGATGTTGGCCTGAATGTAGACGACCGGCTTGCCCAGCTGGCGCGGCTCGAGGGGAGAGGCGGGCAGGGGATTGCCGACGATGACCAGGGGCACGTCCTTGCCCTCGGTCGAGACGCACAGCGTCTCGACCCGAAGGAGAGGGCTCATCTTCTGCAGCTCGCGGATGAAGGCCACCACGTCGGCGTGCAGGGACGTCTGCTTGTAGTCGGTGGCTTCGGCCACGGTCAGGAGCTTGGGGGCTTGGGCGGCGGCAGCGGGCGGCTGGGCGAATGCCCCGGCCGCGGCGGCGGCCAGGAAGAGAGCGGCGGCGGCGATGCGGATCGGCTTGGACATGGCGGGCCTCCTCGGGTCAGGGAGGGAGTGTAGTGCTTTCACCGAGGGGCGTCAACGGAGCGGCGGTTGAGAGCGGCGGTGTTTCGCGATATCCTATCGGCATGCCCCAGTATCCGGTCCGCTCCGACAAGGAAGCCGCCCTGCGCGAGCGCATGGAGAGGCTCGGCCTGCGGGAGGCCGATCTCGTGGAGAAGTTCGTCCGTTCGCAGGGCAAGGGCGGCCAGAACGTCAACAAAGTCGAGACGTGCGTCTACCTCAAGCACGTCCCCACCGGGATCGAGGTCAAGTGCCAGCTGGAGCGGACCCAGGGACTCAACCGCTTCCTGGCCCGACGCATCCTGGCCGACAAGATCGAGGCCAAGCAGAAGGGCGAGGAGAGCGCGGAGCAGGCCCGGATCGAGAAGATCCGGCGGCAGAAGCGCAAGCGCTCCAAGCGGGCCAAGCAGAAGATGCTCGAGGACAAGAGGCGCCGCGGCGAGCTCAAGCAGGGCCGCTCCACCCGCTTCTCTCCCGAAGACTAGCAGGCTCATACCGAACCCTTCGGTGAATTGACAAAGTATTCATCTCAAGACTGGCTCAGTATTCGTTTTCATCATGCTCGAATTCGTTGGCCTTGTCGTTTGAGCCAGTCCGATAAGAAACGTCAGTATCAGATTGGAGAAAAGCTGATGAGCAGCGGAATTCGTATGTGTCTGCTAATTCTGGGCAAGAGCGATGAGGGCGTCGAGGAGGATGTTGGCGCCCTTCTCCAGATCGTCCCAACGGAGCGATTCCTCGGGCGCGTGGCTGATCCCGTCCGGGCTCGGGACGAAGATCATCGCGGTCGGCGCCACGGCGGCCAGGATCTGGGCATCGTGTCCGGCCCCGCTGGGCAGGTCCAGGTGCCCATAGCCCCGGGCCGCGCAGGCGCTCTTCAAGATGGAGCGCAGGCTCTCCGGCACGATCACGGGATGCGTGGCGTCGATGAGCCGGGACCCGAACTTCAGGCCTCTCGTGGCCGCGATCTCCCCGGCCAAGTCCCTCAGCTCGGCGTCGAGAGCCGCCAGCGCCTCCGGCGACCGGCTGCGGTAATCGAGCGAGAAGTCGGCCCGCTCCGGGATGACGGAGAAGATTCCGGGCTGGATCTGGGCTCTCCCGACGGTGACGAGGCTTCCATAGTGACGGGTCGCGACGTGCCGGGTCGCCCGCAGGGCAAAGTCGGCCAGGCCCAAGAGCGCATCGCGGCGCAGCTCCAGCGGCACGGTTCCGGCGTGCCCCGCCTCGCCCTGGAAGGTGCACGCCCAATAGCGCTTGCCGGAGATGACGTCAACCAGCCCGACGGGGACCCCCTCGTCGTCGAGGACCGGGCCCTGTTCCACATGAAGCTCGAGGAAAGCCGCGACCGGGAAGGCCTCCGCCGCCGCGCCCAGGACGCTTTCCATCGACAGCCCCGCTGCGGCGAGGGCCTCGGCGACCGGCGATCCAGGCGCCGCGACCGCTCCCGCCAGGAGCTCCCGGTCCAGGGTGCCGGTAAAGGCCCGGCTTCCGAGAAAATCGCCGGCCAGGCTGCCTTCCTCGTCGGTGAAGGACGCGACCGCCAACGGCTTAGCCGGTTTCAGTCCGGCCTCTCGTAGGCTCTGAACGGCCTCCAAAGCGGCCAAAACGCCCGCTGCGCCGTCAAAAGCGCCGCCGTTGCGGACCGTGTCGAGGTGAGAGCCGGCCATAACGACCGGGGCGCCCTCCCCCGAGAAGCCGAATTGATTGCCCGCTCCGTCGCAGCGATAGCGCAGGCCGGCCGCTTCGAACCGGCCCCTCAGCCAAGCCCGGGCTTCCCGGTCGGCCGGACCGAGCGCCGGCCGGGAGAGGCCGCCCTGCGGATCACGCCCGATCTGAGCCAGCTCCTCGAGGCTCTCCCTCAGACGGAGCGGATTGATCGAAATGTCCATGGCCTTTTCCGTCCCATCCGAGTCATCTGGGCCCGTTAAGCCCCGCGAAAGCTTGAATCTTAAGACCTGACCCCTTTGAGGAGGTCGCTCATCTCCCGGACGGCCTGACCGATCCCGACGATGGCGGCCCTGGCCACGATAGCGAAGCCGATGCTCAGCTCGCTGATCTGGGGGATGGCCACAACCGGCCCGGCGTTGCGGTAGTCGATGTCGTGTCCGGCCGTTACCTCCAAGCCGTGCTTGGCCCCCCAGGCGGCCGCCTTGCGCACATCCGCCAGGGCCTTCTCACGGGCCGCCGCCTTCCCGGCCTTGGCGTACAGGCCCGTGTGGAGCTCGATCTGGGGGATGCCCAGGCCGGCCACGGCCGTGATCTGGCGCGGCTCGGGGTCGACGAAGACGCAGACCCGGATGCCGGCCTTGGCCAGCGCCGCGGCGTGCGGTCCCAGCGCCTTGCGGTTGGCGGCGACATCCAGGCCGCCTGTGGTCGTCAGCTCCTCGGGCCTCTCGGGCACCAGGCAGACGACGTCCGGCCGGATGGCCAGAGCCACGCCCTTCATCTCGTCGGTGGCCGCCATCTCGACGGTCAGCTTGGTCTTGATCAGGGCCCTCAGGAGCTTGAGGTCCCGCTCGTTGATGTGACGGCGGTCGCCCCGGATATGGGCCGTGACGCCGTCGGCCCCGGCCTGCTCGGCCAGCAGGGCGGCCAGGACCGGCTCCGGCTCGTTGGAGCGGCGGGCCTGGCGGAGAGTGGCGAAGTGGTCGACGTTGACGGATAGGCGCATGGGTGACTCCTGAGTCTATGATAGCAGACCCGTAAATAGGGGTACAGTATACGTAATTCCCAATTTCTATCGTGCCAAACCATTCTCGGCGCGATCTCTCGCGGCTTGAGGCAGGTTCCGATCCGGTTGTTGAGCGGAGATTGCTCACCAGGCGGGTCATACTGCTCACCGAATTATTCTAATCGATGCCTCCCGATAGGAGAGATGGACCTGTTGCTATCGTCGAGCCATTAGCAACGGGGTGGTGAGTAAAAGAAAATAGGGAATTACGTATACTGTACCCCTATTTCTGGTCGGGGGCGCCGATGGCGCGCCGGATAGCGTCGGCGATGCGGCCGGCCAGGGCTTCGACTTCGGCCTGGTCCTCGCCCTCCAGCATGACCCGGGCCAGCGGCTCGGTCCCGCTGTAGCGCACATCCAGCCGGCCCCGGCCGGCGACGGCCCGCTCGACTTCGGCCACGGCGGCCGCCACTTCCGGAAGGCCGGCCAGCTCGGGCTTGGCCTTGACCCGGACATTGAGCAGGACCTGGGGAAATTCGACAAGCCCGGCCGTCAGCCCGTCCAGCCCCACCCCGGCCGCGTCCATGGCCTCCAAGACCCGCAGGCTGGTCAGGATGCCGTCCCCGGTCGGACAATCGTCGAGCAGGATGGTGTGGCCGGAGCGCTCGCCGCCCAGGTTGGCCCCCAGCTCGAGCATCTTCTCCAGGACGTACTTATCCCCGACCCGAGTCCGGACCAGATCCAGCCCCAGCTTCGCCAGAGCCTTCTCCAGGCCCAGGTTGCTCATGCTGGTGGCTACGACCGCGCCGGCCTTCAGCGTCCCCCGGCCGGCCATGAAGCGGGCCAGCCCGAACAGGGTGTGGTCGCCGTTGAGCAGACGCCCGGCCGCGTCCGACCATAGGGCCCGGTCCGCGTCGCCGTCATAGGCCACGCCCAGGTCGGCCCTCTCCCGGACGACCGCCTCGGCCAGGCTCCGGGGGTGGAGCGTTCCGCAGCCGGCGTTGATGTTGCGGCCGTCCGGCCCGGCGTGGATGGCGATGACCCGGCAGCCGGCCGCCCGAAAGACTTCCGGGGCGATGCGCGAGGCGGCCCCATTGGCGCAGTCCAGTACGATCTTGTAGGGCTCGCTCCGCCGCCGTGCGGCCGGCCGCCCGGCCAGGAAGCGCTCGTACTGGTCGATCAGCCGCCGCTCGACCCGCCCTCCGGCCTCCCCATCGGCCCGCGGCTCGGTCCCGTGGCCGGCCCCGTCTTCCGTCCCGGCCGTCCCGCGCCTCAGCAGCGGCGCCTCCAGCGCCTCCTCCCACGCGTCGGGGATCTTGAAGCCGCGATGGGAGAAGATCTTGATGCCGTTGTCGCGGTAGGGATTGTGGGAGGCCGAGATGACCGCCCCGGCCGAGAAGTCGTTGCTCATGGTCAGGTAGGCGACGCCCGAGGTCGGGATGACCCCGGCGCTGTGCCCCGCGCCGCCCCCGTCGGCGATGCCGCGCAGGAAGGCCGCCTCGATCCACTCGCCCGACTCCCGGGTGTCGCGTCCGACCAGGATCTCGGGCGGCAGCCCCTCCCGCTTCAGCAGCCCGACCAGGGAGCGGCCCAGCTCGGCCACGCAGGCCGCATCAAGGGGATATTCGCCGGCCACGGCCCGGATGCCGTCGGTCCCGAAGAGCGTTTTCATAGCGGAGTCTCTTTCTCCGGTGGGATTATAGCGGATGCGCCCGGCCCCGGCTACGGCTACGGCCAGAGCGGGCGGATCGGGCCGGCCCTCACTTCTTGACGATCGACACCCGGACCCGGGCCTTGGCCGTTCCGTTGGCGAGGCGCAGATCGGGCCGCGGCAGGAGGATGTCCGTCTCGATCTCGAACGGCTCCGCCAGTCCGTCCACGACCACCGGCCCCGTCCGCAGCCCGTCGCGCGGCCGGAACTTGCTGGCCGGGCCCCGGACCTTGACCTTGCTGGGCGCCACTTCATAGGACTCGATGCGGTACCCTTCCTTGACCTGGCCCTGGATCGAGACCGCCACGGCCATCTCGATCTCGCTGGCCGGCTCCAGCTTGATGGGCGCCTTGGTCGGGTAGACGCGCACCGCCTTGACGTTGGGCGGGACGACGACCATGGAGGCGTCCAGGGCGTAGTCCTCCTGCCCGGCCGCGGCGTTCTTGAGGTCCAGGACGGCGGTCAGGTCGTTGGCCGTGATCTGGCCCAGCAGCCGGTTGGTGGCCTGAACGGTGACGTCGACGATCGAGACGGACTTCTCCACCAGCTCCATGTCCGGCGGGATGTTGCGCGTCTCCAGGGGGACGGCCAAGGTCCGCTCGCCGAAGGTCTTCTCCTCCGGGATCAGGGTGATCCAGAGGACGACGGCCAGGACGAAGGACAGCAGCTTGAGGAGTCCGTTGCGGGTGATCAGGTCCTTGAGCATGGTCTCATCTCTGGAGGTATTCGAGAAGCTTGTCCTTGAGGGCGTCGGCGTCGGGCATGGACTGGAGCACGCCGCGCAGGGCCAGGGAGATGCCGCCGGTCTCCTCGGAGACCACGACCACGGCCGCGTCCGTCTCCTGCGACAGCCCGATGGCGGCCAGGTGGCGGGTCCGGGTCTGGGCGTCGGCGCCGAGGTTGTGGACCGCCGGCAAGGGCAGCAGGCAGCCGGCCGCGACTACCGTCCCGCCGCGTACCAGGACGGCCCCGTCGTGCATCGGCGAATGGGGGAAGAACAGGCTGACCAGGAGGTCCTTGGACAGGATCGCCTCGATCTTGATCCCGCGGTCGGCGTAGTTGGCCAGGGAGATCTCATTCTCGATCGCGACCAGGGCCCCGATCTTGCGCTGGGCCATGTAGTCCACGGCCATGCGCAGGTCCTCGGCCTTGTCCTGCAGCGAGCGGATGGCCAGCGGCTTGCGGAAGGAGCGCGACCCCAGCCCGGTCAGGAAGCGGCGGATCTCGGCCTGGAACAGGACGATGACGGCGATGATCAAGTAGCTGGCCAGGTTCTGCAGGACCCAGTTGGAGACGTTGAGACGGCCCCAGCGGGTCACCAGCAGCAGCAGGCCGACGAAGCCGATGCCCACCGCCATGGGATAGGCCCGGGTGCTCTTGATCAGCAGGAGGAAGACGTAGATGAGAAAGGCGACGACCAGGATGTCCAGGAAGTCGACCAGGTTGAACCGGTGCAGGGCGTTGAGGACGTCATTGAGCATAGCGCGGCTCCCGTCGCTCGCCCGGCGGGGCGGAGGGCTCGCCGGCGAGGATGGCGTCGGCGACCAGGGCCGCCCGCTTGACGGCCCGGACGTCGTGGACGCGGAGGATGTGGGCGCCTCCGGCCAGGGCCAGGACCGAGGCGGCGATGGTGCCTTCCAGGCGGTCCTGGGGCTGGGCGTTGAGGATCTTGCCGATAAACGACTTGCGCGAGACGCCGACCAGGAGAGGCCGGCCCAGCCCGGCCAGGCCGTCCAGGCTCCGCAGGAGGACCAGGTTGTCCTCCAGCCGCTTGCCGAATCCGATCCCGGGATCGAGCACGACCGACTCCGGAGCGACTCCGTAGGCTTGGGCCACGTCCAAGCGCTGGCCGAGGAACTCCCTCACCTCGGCCACGACGTCCTGGTAGTGGGGCTGGATCTGCATGGTCCGGGGCGTGCCTTTCATGTGCATCAGGATCAAGCCCGCGCCCGCGTCGGCGACGCTCCGCAGCAGGCGGGGCTCCAAGCGGACGGCGTCGATGTCGTTGATGATGTCGGCGCCCTCGTCCAGGACGGCCGCGGCCACTTCGGCCTTGGAGGTGTCGACCGAGAGCAAGGCCGGCGCGGCGGCCCGCAAGGCCTTGACGACGGGAAGGATGCGCCGCAGCTCTTCCTCCGCCGGGACGGGCTCGGCCCCCGGCCGGGTGCTCTCGCCCCCGACATCCAGGATGTCGGCCCCTTCCTCCAGCATCTCCAGGCCGCGCTCGACGGCCCGTCCGGGATCCAAGTGGAGCCCGCCGTCCGAGAAGGAGTCAGGGGTGACGTTGACGATGCCCATGATCCAGGTCCGGGCGGACAGCGGGTTGTCCGCGCCTTTGATCCGGAAAAGGGCTTCTCGTCTCACCTCTCACGCTTGGGCGGGTTGGGGATCGGCTTGGGGCGGCGCGGCGGGGGCCGCGGGCGCCTCGTCGGCGGGCTTGAGGATGGCCGCGATCTCCTCGGAGGACAGGACCTCCTTCTCCAGAAGCAGCTTGGCCACCGCCTCCAGCTGGGCCCGGTGGCTCTCGAGCAGGCTGCGGGTCCTCTCATAGTTGCGGTGGATGATCTTCTTGACTTCCTCGTCGATCATCTCGGCCGTCTTCTCGCTGAAGTTCTTGTGGGCGGTCAGCTCGCGGCCCAGGAAGATCATGTCCTCCCGCTCGCCGAAGGTCAGGGGCCCGAGGTCCGACATGCCCCACTGGCAGACCATGCGGCGGGCGATCTCGGTGCCCTTCTCGAAGTCGTTGGAGGCGCCGGTGGTCGTCTGGTTGAGGAAGAGGGTCTCGGCCACCCGGCCGGCCAGCAGGACCGAGAGCTGCGCTTCCAGGTAGCCCTTGCTGTAGGTGTAGCGGTCGTCCAGCGGCAGCTGCTGGGTCAGGCCCAGGGCCATGCCGCGGGGGATGATGGTCACCTTGTGGATGGGGTCGGCCTCGGGGATGAGGGCGGCGATCAGGGCGTGGCCGGCCTCGTGGTAGGCCGTGCTGCGCTTCTCCTCGTCGGAGATGATCATGCTCTTGCGCTCGACGCCCATGAGGACCTTGTCCTTGGCGTACTCCAGGTCCTTCATGGTCACCGTGGCCTGCCCCGTCCGGGCCCCGTTGAGGGCCGCCTCGTTGACCATGTTGGCCAGGTCGGCCCCGGAGAAGCCGGGCGTCGAGCGGGCCAGGATCTTGAGGTCGGCGTCCTGGTCCAGGGGGATCTTGCGGACGTGGACCTTGAGGATCTCCTCGCGGCCCTTGACGTCCGGCATGTTGACGACGACCCGGCGGTCGAAGCGGCCCGGCCGCAGCAGGGCGCTGTCCAGGATATCGGGCCGGTTGGTGGCCGCGATCAGGATGATGCCCTCGTTGGAGTCGAAGCCGTCCATCTCGACCAGGAGCTGGTTGAGGGTCTGCTCGCGCTCGTCATGGCCGCCGCCCAAGCCGGCCCCGCGCTGGCGCCCGACGGCGTCGATCTCGTCGATAAAGATCAGGCAGGGGGCGTGCTTCTTGCCGTTCTCGAACAGGTCGCGGACCCGCGAGGCCCCGACGCCGACGAACATCTCGACGAAGTCGGAGCCGCTGATGGAGAAGAAGGGCACGTCGGCCTCGCCGGCCACGGCCCGGGCCAGGAGGGTCTTGCCCGTGCCCGGGGCGCCGACGAGCAGGACGCCCTTGGGGATGCGGCCGCCCAGCTTCTGGAACCGCTGCGGCTCCTTGAGGAAGCCGACGATCTCGTTGAGCTCCTCCTTGGCCTCCTCGACGCCGGCCACGTCCTTGAAGGTGACCTTCTTCTGCTGGTTGGAGAAGAGCTTGGCCCGGCTCTTGCCGAAGGCCATGGCCTTGTTGCCGCCGGACTGCATCTGGCGCATGAAGAAGACCCAGAACAGGATCAGCAGGACGAAGGGGAACCAGCTGAAGAGGTAGGAGTACCAGGGCGCCTTGGTCGCGTCCTTGACGATGATGGCCACGCCGCTGGCGCGGAGGATCTTGATCAGGTCGTCATACTGGGGCGGCAGGACGGTCTTGAAGGTCGTCCCGTCGCGGTACTGGCCTCGCAGCTGGGAGCCGGTGATCGTCACCTCCTCGACCTTGTTGCCCTCGACCTCGTTCATGAACTGGCTGAAGGTGATCTCGGTCTTGACCATGGCCGGAGTCTGGAGGACCGACCAGAGGAAGATGATGACGGCTCCCGCCGCCAGCCAGAAGACGATATTCTTAAGGGAGGAGTTCCTCTTTTGAACCATGGGGCATGCCTCTTTTGACCTTGTATGATAGCATGAGGCCGCCGTTTTGTATAGACGTCCGGGGCGGTTGACGCCGACTCCGGCCGGACATAGACTGGCGGGCATGAAGATCTCCTCCCCGGCCTTTGTCTCCATGCGTCGTCGGCTCGCCGTCCCGGCGGCGGCTTTCCTGCTTCTGGCGGCCGCCCCCCTGGCGGGCCAGCGCCGGACCCTCCGCATGCCCGACATCCCGGGCTACCTGACCCTGAAAGCGGACTTCCACACCCACACCATCTTCTCCGACGGCGACGTGTGGCCGACGATGCGCGTCGAGGAAGCCTGGCGCGACGGCCTGGACGCCTTGGCGATCACCGACCATCTGGAGTATCTGCCCCACAAGGACTATGTCCCTGTCCGGCATGAGGCCGGCTGGGAGATCGCCCGGGACAGGGCGGCCGAGAGGGGCGTCCTCCTCATCCGCGGGGCCGAGATCACCCGGGCCATGCCGCCCGGCCATATCAACGCCATCTTTCTGACCGACGCGGCGGCCTTGGACACGCCCGAGCCGGGGGACGCCGTCGCGGCGGCCGTCGGGCAGGGCGCCTTCGTCTTCTACAACCACCCCGGCTGGAAGCAGCAGGAGCCGGACGGCATCCCCAAGCTGTATCCCCTCCACAAGGACTGGATCGCCAGGGGCTGGCTGCACGGCATCGAGTATTACAACGACCACAGCGCCTATCCGCTGGTCCTGGACTTCGCCCGGGACAACAGGCTGGCCATTCTCGGCGACAGCGACGCCCACGGCGCCGTCAGCGAGCAGTACCTGCCGCCCGAGCACAAGCACCGGGTCATGACCCTGGTCTTCGCCAAGGAGCGGAGCCTGGACGCCCTGCGCGAGGCGCTCTTCGCCCGCCGCACGGCGGTCTGGGCCGGCGATCAGCTGACGGGGGACGAGGGGCTGGTGCGGCCGCTTGTCGCCGCCGCCGTGACGGTATCCCGGCCGCATCACTCCGACGACAAGGCCGTCTGGTTCAACGTCGCCAACGGCTCCGATCTGCCGCTCGTCCTGATCGACGGCCCGTCCGGCGCCCCGTCCCGGATGACCCTCCCGGCCGGCGGCTCGGTCAACGTCCGGATCGAGAAGGAGCTCTCCGGCCGGCCTCTGGCCTACACGGTCAAGAACGTCATCACCGGCAACGGGGAGAATCTCAAGATCCGGCTGACTTGGGACGGCGGCGAGACGCCGCGCCGGATCCGCTGAGGCCGGGGCCGGGTCTCAGTCCTTCTTGGGGACCCGGTTCGGGTAGCGCATGCTCTCGATGAAGGCCCGGCCGCTCTCCAGGCCGTCCTTGCGGGCTTGTCCGGCCGTCAGGAACTTGCCGACGAGGAGCATGTGGGCGTCGGCCGGCAGATCGGCCGGACGGATGTCTTGGAAGAAGCGGCCGACCGTGCTGCGCTGGACCTTCTGCTTCTCGCGGTCGCCGGCGAAGGAGACGACCGCAACGGGCGTGTCGGCCGGGTAGAAGCGCCGCAGCTGGGCGAACAGCTTGCCGTAGTCGAGGTGCATGGTGTAGAAGGCCATGGTCGAGCCGGCGGCCATGAGCTTCTTGTTGACGTCGGACCGGCCTTCCCAGTCGGCCATGGTCATGACGACGGCGCTGGTGTCCCAGCCGTAGGGAAGATTCGCCTTCACGGCGGCCGCGGCGGCCTGCAGCGCCCCCACTCCCGGGATGATCTCGGAAGGGGTGTCGGGCGGCAGCGCTTCCAAGTACCAGGTCACGCCGTACATTGTCGGGTCGCCGCTCTCCAAGACGGCCACGGTTCGGCCCGCCTCCAGGGCGCCGCGGATCTTCGCGATCATGTCCCCGCGGGCTTTGTCGTTCTCCTCGGCCAAGGCCCGACCCTCGGCCTCGGCCAATGCCTCGGGCTTGACGCCCAGGTAGATGAAGCGATAGCGGGGCAGGATCCAGACTTCCTTGGCTCCGATGAGCGGCTTCCAATCCTCATTCCCCTGCTCGTCGTGCAGGACGATGACGTCGGCGGACCGGACGGCTTCCATCGCCCGCAGGGTGATCAGGTCCGGGGCCGTGCCCATGCCCACGATATAGAGCTTACCGCGGTCCTCGGTCCCGAAGGCCAGGGTGGCCAGGGCCAGGACGGGGATGAAGAGGGCGCCGATGATAGGTCGCGCCGGATGATGTCGGTTCATGTCATTCTCCTTGCCGCTTGTGAACGCGGATCACATCTGCAGGCCCGGAGCGGCCGCTGGCTATGAAACTCGATCTTCCCCCGGTTCGTCGGCGACGCCGCCGGCGGTCTCGTCGATGAGAACGGCCCGCTCGAAGATCAAGCCAACCTCGGCTTCCAAGCCTTCGGCCAAGCTGGAGATCCCGCCGCCCTCCGGCGCCGCCGCCGCCACGAATGTCCCCTCGCCGGTCCGGATCTCGAGCCGCAGGTAGGGCCCGCGATCGGAGATCGCGGACACGACGCCACGCAGCCGGATACCTCCGGCCCCGCCTCCGTCCGCCGCCGTCCCGTTCCCGGGCCGGACTTCGATGTCCTCGGGCCGGAACACGACCCAGCCGCGGCCGGACTTGCGCTCCCTGACCGGGATGCTCAGCTCCCCCGTCCGGGCCAGGCCGTCGGCCCAGGCCGCCGGCAGGAGGTTGGCCGCCCCGGTGAAGCGGGCCACGAAGGCCGAAGCCGGGCGGCGGAAGATCTCCCGCGGCGCTCCGGTCTGGACGATCCGGCCCCGGCGCATGACCCCGATCCGGTCGGCGACCGCCAGAGCCTCGTCGAAGTTGTGACAGACATGGATGACGGTCGTCCGGCCCTCCCGCTGGATCCTCTTCAGCTCGCCGCAGACCGCGTCCCGGGTCGAGGGATCGACGGCGGCCAGGGGCTCGTCGAGCAGAAGAAGGCGGGGCCGGACGGCCAAAGCCCGAGCCAAGGCGATCCGCTGCTTCTCGCCGCCGCTGAGGGTCAGCGGCCGCCGGTCGAGGAGCGGACGGACGTCCAGCCAATCGGCCAGCTCGTCCACGCGGGCCTCGATCTCGGCCTTGCTCCGGCCGCGGCCGGCCAGGCCATAGGCGATGTTCTGCCGCCCGGTGAGGTTGGGAAAGAGGCAATAGTCCTGCGGCACGTAGGCGATGCCCCGCCGCTCCGGCGGCGCGGCCGTGACGTCGATACCGTCCAGCCGGACCGCCCCGGAGGCCGGCCGGTGCAGTCCGACGATGCACTCGAGCAGGACGGTCTTGCCGGCGCCGGTCGGGCCCAACAGGACGAAATACTCGCCCTCCGCGACCTCCAGGCCGATGTCCCGCAGGACGAACTCGCCCAGGGTCAGGCTCAGGCCGCGGACGGAGATCACCAGAGATACCCCTGCCCGCCCAGCTTCTTGAAGGCCACCAGGGCCCCGGCCGCCAGCCCGATCATCAGGACGACGATGGCGATGGAGGCTTCGACCCGGCCGGAGGACATGTTGAGGAAGGCCGCGACCGAAAGGACGTCGGTCTTGCCCGGGGTGGCCCCGGCCAGCATCATGATCGGTCCGAACTCGCCCATGGCCCGGGCCCAGGTCATGATGAAGCCGGCCACGATGCCGTTGCGGGCCAGCGGCAGGGCCACCCGCCGGAAGGCCCGAAAAGGGCCGTCCCCCAGGCTGCGGGCGACCATCTCGAAGCGGGGGTTGACGCCGTCGAAGGCCGCCTTGACGGCCCGGATGGCGAAGGCCGAGGCGACGAAGAACTGGGCCACCACGATCCCCGTCCGGGTATAGACGACGGGCGCGATGTGGCTCTCGATGAAGCGGCCGACCGGGAACTGGCGGAAGAAGATCAGCAGGGCCACGCCGGCGATCAGCGGCGGGATCACGATCGGCAGGTCGATGACCGTGTCGATGAAGGCCGCGCCGCGGAAGCGGAAGCGGGACAGGGCGTAGGCCGAGGGGATGGCCAGGAGGGTGGCCAGGCAGGAGGTGATCGTGGCCGTGATGAGGCTCAGGCGGATCGAGGACCACAGCCCGGCCCGCAGGTCGGGCCGCGACCAGAGGTAGGTCCACGGCGACCCGCCTTCGCCCGCGGCCGGCCGGCCCAGCCAGAAGACGTTGGCCAGGATGACCAGCAGGATGAAGCCGACGTAGAAGAAGAGAAAGCCGGCCCAGACGGACCGCAGGCGGGAAGGCGTCGGGACGGACCGGTCGGAGCTCATGACTTCGGCCTGAATGTCGGACGGGCGGGATCGATGGAATGGCCGTGTCTCTCGAAGATGGCCCGCCCGACCGGCGAGAGGGCGAACTTCAGGAAGGAGCGGGCCGTCTCCGGCCGGCGGCTGAACTTGAGGACGCCCAGGGGGACGGGGGAGATCGTCTCGGGGCCGGTCGGGAAGGCGATCACGTCGGCCCCGTCCAGGTACCAGGAGGCGACGGCGTCCCATTGGATGGCCGCGTCGACCGCGCCCAGCTTGACGGCGTTGCCCATCTCCGGAGCCGTGGCAAAGGAGGCCACCACGTTCTTCCGCAGGGCGTCGTAGGATATCTTGGCCGCGGCCAGCAGCTTCGGGGTGAAGGCGCCGATGGCCGTCGATTCCTTCTCGCCGACGCCGAGCCGCAGGCCCGGTCGCAGAAGATCGGCCAGGCCGCGGATGCCTTTCGGGTTGCCCTTGCCGACCATGATGACCGGGATGAAGTAGGTGACCACCTGGTGCTCCCGGATGAAGCCGCGCCCCACGGCCTGGTCCATGTAGAACTGCTCGCCCGGCATATAGAGGTCGCCGCTCTCGGAGATCGCGATCTGGGCCAGCAGGCAGCCCGAGCCCGTGTAGGTGGGGCGGACGCGGATGCCGGTGGCTTTCCCGAACTCGGCGATCAGCTCCTCGGCCGCCTCGCGAAGCCCGGCCCCGCAGTAGAAGAAGAGCTCGCCTCCGGACGGCCGGTCCGGCGCGGGAAGCCGGGCCCCGGCTTTGAGCAACTGGTCCCTGGCTTCGGCCGAGCGCAGGAACCCGACGGCGGCCCGCAGGCTGGCCGTCTCGGGCGTGCCTTTCAGCCGGACGGCCGTAACGGCCAGCGGATCGTGCAGGCGGCCGGGGAGGATCCAGGCGGCCCTGACCGAGGCGTCGGCCTGGGTCATGCCGGCCAGGGAGGCGTCGACCTCCCCGCGGGCGGCGGCCGGGATCAGCTCTTCGGGCGGCAGGGGGACCAGCTTGGGCCGGACGGCCTCCCAGACACCGGCCTTGTGAAGAGCCTGCTCGGACTCCGTCCCGACGGCTCCCGAAGCCCGCGAAGCGATCCCGATGCGGGTGAAGGCAGGGCCGGCCAAGGCGCCCAGGCCGGTCAGGTTCTTGGCGGCCGAGGCGGCCCGCACGAAGACGCCCAGCGGGACCTCCGCCAGCCGGACGGCCGAGCCCGGGGCGATCCGCCCGGCTTGATCGAGAGAGACGAGCTCCGTCGGGCCGGAGACGAGGAGGAGCCCCCGCGACGATCCGGCGGCGATCTCGCGTCGCAGATCGGAGCCGCTCCGGGCGACGACTTCGAGGCCCAGCTCGGGGCGGCGTTGGGCCAGCTCGGTCAGAGGGGCCAGGAGGAGCGGCGCGAGCTCCCGGCCGAGATAGATTCGGGTGGCCGGAGCGGCCGGAGCGGCCGGCGCGGCCGGGAGGACGTGCGGCGGACCGATGGCCAGGCCGAAGCAGAGGGCCAGGGCGGCTCGGCAAAGGCAGCTTCTCGGCTTTGAAGACATGGCGGACATTCAGCCCCAGGGGCGGCCGCGGAGACAGGCCGAGGGGCGATTCCTCCTTCTCGTGAGTGGAAGGTCCGGTTGGAAGAACGGTCCATGATAGACGAACGGAGAGGGACTGTAAAGACGAGCGCGGAATCATCTCCCGCGCCGCCGATCATTGCGCCGGGGGGTCTTCCTCATGCTCGTCGGACCCCGACCGCCCGGCCGCCCTTCCCGGCCCCTCGCGCCCTCCCGGCGCGCGTTGACAGCCGGCGCGGGTTTGGTATAGACATCGGCCATGAGCCTCCACCCCGTCGATCTGGCCATCATCGTCGCCTATCTCGTGATCGTCGCCGCGATCGGCGTCTCGGTGCGGAAGCGGGCCAGCCGGGAGCTGGATTCCTACTACCTGGCCGACCGCAACATCCCCTGGTGGATGCTGGGGCTGTCCGGATGCTCCAGCTACATCGACATCGGCGGCACGATGTCGCTGATCGGGATCATCTTCTACCTCGGGCTTAAGTCGATCTGGGCCACTCACATCTTCTGGGGCTGGTTCATCATCTGCTTCTACATGGCCTTCCAGGCTAAGTACATCCGCCGCTCGGGGGTCATGACCTTCGCCGAGTGGAACGAGACCCGCTTCGGCCCGGGCCGGGAGACCGAAGCGGCCAGGCTGGCGGCGGCCATCTTTCTGCTCGTCCTGATGATCTGCAACCTCATGTTCATCAGCGTCGGGACGGGCAAGTTCGCCGCGGAATTCCTGCCCCTGCCCCGCTGGGAGGCCAGCCTGATCGTCCTGGCCGTGGTCGGCCTCTATGTCACCTTGGGCGGCTTCTTCGGGGTCATCCTGACCGACGTCTTCCAGACCATCCTGATCGGGATCGGGGCGGTTATTCTGGCCGTCATGGTCTTCGCCAAGCCCTCACCGGCCGGCTTCATCGCCCGCGATCCGGGCTGGTTCTCCCTGACGCCGGTCTGGAAGATGTGGCCGTCGTTTCTGGCCCAGACCGCCCCCGCCTACCAGCACTTCAACCTGTTCGGCCCCATCCTGGCGGCCGGCTTCCTATGGATGGTCTTCCGGGTCCTCAGCGGGCCGAATGTCTGGGACTTCCAGTTCTTCCTGACCACCCGCTCGCCCCGGGACGCCCAGATGGCGGCCGGGATGTGGACGGTCGGCTACAACCTCCGCTGGATCCTGGGCTGCGCCTTCATGATCCTGGGCGTCTTCTACCTGGGCAGCCCGGCCGGCTTCGACGCCGAGCGGATCATGCCCCTGGTCCTGCAGAGGCTTCCGGTCGGGCTGCGGGGCTTCTTCATGGCCGTCCTCCTGGCCGCCCTGATGTCGACCATCAGCGCCATGATCAACGTCACCAGCTCGGTCATCCTCAACGACTTCATCAAGCGGTACTTCGCCAAGAGCCTGTCCCCGAAGCAGCTTCTCCGCTGGGGCCGGGCGGCCTCGGCGGCCGCGGTCGGGATCGGCTTCCTCATGAGCCTGTCGTTCTCCAACATCATCACCGCCTGGGAGTCGATGGTCTTTATCGTGGTCACGGTGATCCTCGTCCCGGCCACTCTGCGCTGGCATTATTGGCGGTTCGGGGCCCGGGCCTTCGTCTGGAGCATGGGTGTGTCGGCCGGACTGGTCGGCCTGCGGGTCGTCTTCCTCCGCGGCCTTCACGCCAGCGCCTCGCTGGCCCTGGACATGGGCCTTTGCCTTCTGACGACGGCCGTCGTCACGTCTTTGACTCGTCCGGCGCCGATGGACGTCCTGGTCGCTTTCTATGCCAAAGTCCGGCCGTTCGGATTTTGGGGACCGGTCCGGCGCGAAGCGGTCCGGCGGGGCCTCGTGCCGGCCCGTGACAAGATGCCCCGGATGGACATGCTCAACGGCCTGATCACGGCCGTCTTCCAGTTCAGCCTGGCCCTCCTGCCGTTCTACGCTTTCATGCGCAACTGGCGCCAATTCGGGATTTGGTCGGCCGCGGCCGCCTCGTTGGCGGGGATCCTCTACTTCACCTGGTATAAGAACCTGCCGGCCAAGGGCGAAGTCTGATGTGGCGATGATCCGCTACGAGCGCGGCCCGTGCTTAGGCCGGGACCTATGCGGACAATCGGGTGGCTGGGGAGTTCCACGACGAAAAGCACCGCGGCTACCTGCTCGTGACCATCGACGGGCCCGCCGCGACGATCGCCTGGAAGGCCATTGTCGAAGCAGCGGCTCTCGGCCGGCTGATCGTCGGGATGGACGGAGAATAAAATGCGGGACGGGAGGGGCCGCGTGAAGCGACCGCGAATCGTCCTTTTCGGAGCTCTCTGCGCCGGAGCCGCCGTGGCGGCCGTGTCCGGGCTTGGCGTTGATGCGGGAGGCGTCTCGTTTTGCGTGGCGCAGACGGCCGGCGTTCCGTCACACGCCCCCGACCTCGACGTTCTCCCCGGCTTCGTCAAGCCGCCCCGCGGGTACGGCGAAGTCGCTTTTTATTGGTGGGTCGGCGACCCCCTGACCAAAGAACGACTGCTCTGGCAGCTCGATCAGCTCGCCGGCCGCGGCATCACCGGGCTGCAGATCAACTACGCCCATACCGACAAGGGCGGCGTCTCCTACGGCCTGTCCATGCCCAGCGACCCGCCGCTCTATTCCCCGGCCTGGTGGGAGCTTGTCCGCTGGTTCGCCAAGGAAGCTTCCCGGCGCGGCATGTCGATCTCCTTGAGCGACTACACCCTCGGCCTGGGCCAGGGCTGGGCCATGGATGCGGCCGCGGCCGAGAACCCGGACCTCGTCGGCTCGGAGCTGCGGCAGGAGACCCGCGCCGTCGCGGATGGCGGGAAGCTCGACTGGGCCCTGCCATCCGGCTGGCTGGCCGTAACGGCCGTCGGGGGCAAGGCCGATAGGCCCGTCGATCGCAAGCCGCTCGACCTGGCCGCTTCGGTCCGCGACGGCCGCCTGACCTGGCTGGCTCCGGCGGGAGACTGGCGCGTCGTCGTCGTTTTCCCGGAGCGAGTCGTCCCGTCCCTCGATCCGACGCACCCCGACTCCGGCCGGATCTACATCCGCCATTTCTTCGAGCCGTTCGAGAGAAACCTCCCCGGCCAGGCCGGGAGGGCGCTGAACTTCTTCTTTTCCGACGAGCTCGACTTTCGCCTGCCCGGGAAGATCTGGAGCGACAGGCTGGCCGCCGCCTTCACGGCCCGTAAAGGCTACGACCTGCGGCCCGAGCTGGCCGGGCTGTTCGTCGACGTCGGGCCGAGGACGCCGAAGATCCGGCTGGACTACAATGATGTCCGGGTGGCCCTGGCCGAGGAGGGCTTCTTCAAGCCCGTCTATGAGTGGCACCAGGCCCGCGGCATGATCTACGGCTGCGACCACGGCGGCCGCGGCCTGGACGTAGCCGAGTTCGGCGACTATTTCCGGACCCAGCGCTGGAACCAGGGCCCGGGCTGCGACCAGCCCGTCCTGGCCAAGGACGTCATCAAGGCCAAGGTCGCCTCCTCCATCGCCCATCTCTACGAGCGTCCTCGGGTCTGGCTGGAGGGCTTCCACAGCAGCGGCTGGGGCACTTCCCCCGCCGCGCTGGCCGACGCCACGTTCGCCAACTACCTCCTGGGACACAACCTGCTGTCCCTGCACGGCCTCTACTACTCGACCCACGGCGGCTGGTGGGAGTGGGCGCCGCCCGACAACCACTGGCGGATGCCGTACTGGGAGCACTTAAGCGGCTTCATGGCCGCGGTCGAGCGGCTGAGCTACCTGTTGTCGCAGGGGCGGCATGTCTGCGACACGGCGATCCTCTACCCGGTGGCGCCCGTCGAAGCCGGGATGGACGGCGCCAAGGCGGTGGAGACGGCCTTTGCCGCTGGGCGAGGACTCTACGCCGAAGGCCTGGACTTCGACTTCATCGACTTTGAATCCGTGCTGCGGGCCGAGGTCCGTGACGGGGCCTTGAAAGTCGCGGGCGAATCGTACCGCGCCCTGGTCTTGCCGGCCATGAAGGCGGTCCGGGCCGGGATCATGGAAAAGGCGGTCGCTCTATCCGCGGCGGGCGGGAAGGTGATCGCCGTGGGCGCCCTCCCGGAGGCGTCCGACCGGTCCGGCCGCGGCGATGCCCGGCTCGATGAGCTGGTCACCGCGACCTTCGGGATGGACGCGCAACAGGCCGCCTTGCTGACCGAGCCGTACGTCCGGCAGGGAGAGGCGGGAGGCGTCACGGCGGTGGTCCCCGCGGCCGCGGATGTCGCTCCGCTGGTCCGCAAGCTTGTCGGAGCCGACATCGACTTCGTCCGGCGGGCCGGCGAATCTGTCTATTTTGTCCATCGCCGGGCCGGGCCGCGCGACATCTACGGCCTCTGCGGCCCGGCCAAGGGGACTTCCGTCCGCTTTCGCGCGACGGGCCGGGCCGAGCTTTGGGATCCGTGGACGGGGAAGACCAAACCGCTGGCGGTCGAGTCGCAGGACGATATCGGCACGCGACTACGCCTTCCCCTTGAGGCGTCCGAGATCCAGATCATCGTCTTCGGCCCCGGCCGGGCCGAGATCGAGAAGGGGCTTCCCTCCCGTCCGCCGCGAGCCTATGACGTCTCCGGCCCCTGGACCGTCCGGATCAAGCCGAAGCTCGACAACCGCTGGGGCGATTACCGCTGGCCGCCCATGCCTGCGGTCATCGGGGCCGAGGCGAGACGCTTCCGGTACACGGCGGCTTCGGGCGCCGAAGGGCCTCCTCCCGCGGCCGACGATGAATCCGCCGGCTGGAGGGAGCAGACAAGCTCGTTCGGTCCCGTCTTCTGGAAGCTGGGGCCGGTGCCGGCGGGCACCGGAGGGGACGAGATGGAGGCCCGGCTCGCCGCGGCCCGCGCCATTGACTCCTCCCATCCCATCCGGGTCGGGGCCGGGGAGCTCGTCTGGGCCCCCTACGACATGTCCTGGCGCTGGGGTGTTGCGGAAGACCCCGGCCATCAGGGCTATCACGGCCTGAAGGAATCCGTCTCGGACGAGTTCATCCGGCTGGGCCGCCCCAGACAAGAGTGGACGCGGATCGTCCGCGAGGCCGAGCCGGACGGGGCGAGCTATTACTTGTGGACGAGCATCGCCGCTCCCAAGGCCATGCCGGCGAAGATCATGATCAGCGGCTTGAAGCCGGCCGCGGCCTGGATCGATGGCCGGCGGATCGCGGACTTTACGGCTCCCATCGACCTCCGGGCCGGACCGAATCCGGTCCTGATGCGCTATGATGCCCCGGGAGAGGGCTCGTTTCTCGTCGTCGAGCCGGGCTTCTCGCCGCCCCGCAGAAAGCCGGGCGGCCTGGCCATGAGCTGGTTCGATGCGCCGGGGATCCTGCCCTTCGATGCCCGGCCGGAGGAGACGCGTCCCGCCGGCTGGTATCGTTTCGACGCCGCGCCGGGCTTGCGGGCCCTCACAGTGACCGCGATCGGCGAAGTGGAAGCCTGGGCGGATGGCCGCCCGCTCCAGGCCGGGCCGGGCGCGCCGGCCGCGGACGGAGCGGTGCGCCGGCGCTTCGCCCTGAATCCCCCGGCGTCCGGAGAGGCCGAGATCTTCCTGAGGATCCGGCAGGAGCGGGGCCGCTACGGCGGCGCGGCTCTGCCGGAGCCGGTGGAATTCGAGTGCGGCGAGGGCGAGATGGGCCTGGGGGATTGGTCTCGGAGAGAGGGCCTGGCGACCTACTCGGGAGGGGTTCTCTACCGGACATCGTTTGTTTGGCCGGCGGACGAGGAGCCCGGAAGCGCGGCGATTGATCTGGGCGGCGTGGCCTCGTCGGCCGAGCTGTTCCTTAACGGTCGGCGGGTGGGCGTTCGCGTCGCGCCGCCCTGGCGATTCGAGGTGGGGCCTCTCGTCCGGTCGGGAGACAATCTCCTGGAAGTCCTGGTCTGCAATACCCTGGCCAACCACTACGGGACGATTCCCACCCGCTACCGCGGCAACCCCGTCTCCGGCCTGTTGGGTCCGGTGCGCCTGATCGTCGGCGATTGACGGGAACCGGGCTCATCGGCCTGCGGACATGACTCTCAATTCGGCTTGGCCGAACATCGGCGGGGCGCCGTCCTTGAGGATCGTCTCGGTCAGGACGAAGACGCCGCTGACATCCTTGGACACCGCCAGTCGGCGGATGCGGTACCGGCCCTTCTCATAGTCGAACGTCTTGCCGTCGTCCTCGTAGAGATCGAACAGCCCCCCTTGGCGGCCGTAAAAGCGGACTTCGAGCGGCTTCCCGTAGGCTCCCCCCGTGTTCTTCACGGGCTCCTTCAGCAGGGGGATCAGCGAGCCTTCGCGGACGTAGAGGGGAATCCGCCCCGTCTCGGAGGCGGCCCGGATGCGGCCTCCGCCCTTCACGGCGGCGCCCGTGTCGAAGTCGTACCAATCGCCCCCGGGCAGAGCGACTTCGCGGGACCATTCCGCCCGGCCGTGGAAAGGCGCGACCAGGATCGAGGGACCGAACATGAACTGGTCCTCGACCAGGGCCAGGGAGGCATCCTCGAGCAGCATCGGCCGCAACGGCGGGGCGCCCTCGAAATGATAGGCCGCGAAAGCGCTGTAGAGGTAGGGCAGGAGCCGCATCCGCAGCTCGAGGGCGGCCTTGACCTTGTCCGCCGCGGCCGGGAAATGCCATGGCGTCGTCCCCGAGGCCCAGGCGTTCAGCTGGGCCAGGGCCGAGAAGCCCACGAGCTGCATGCGGTCGAGCCAGTCGTGCTCGTTCCCGGCGTCCCGGATCTCGGGCGTCCAAAGGAGGCCCGAGATCCCCGCGGCCCCGATCCCGGTGATGTACTCCCTCAGGTCGTAGGCGTCGCTGTAGATCGCGAACGGATAGCCGGAGGCGGCCCCGTTGCTGGCCCGGACGAGGCCGTAGGTGCGGAGGTTGCGGGCCTTGAACAGGCCCTTGAAGATCAGGTCCTGCATCATCAGGCCGTAGGCCTGGCGCATGACCGGGGCCGGCGTGCCCGAGGGAAAGGAGGCGTGGTCCGGCCACAGCCAGACATCATAGCCGTCCACCTCGTCGATCTTGTAGCCGCTGACGCCGATCTCGACGTGATCGGTTCGGTGCTGTTCCAGGAGCGCCTGCCGGGCCGCCGGGATCGTGTAGTCGGGGACAAGCCCCAGCCAGACCATGTGGGACCCGGACAAAGGGAAGAGAGTCTCGTAGAGCCGGCTCTCCGGCGAGACGTAGGGATTCTCCCAAAGGTTGAGCCGGATGCCCCTCCTCAGGAGCCCCGCGGCGAAGCCGGCCGGGTCGGGGAAGCGCTTCCTCTGCCATTCGAAGGTGCAGGGATAGGACTTGGTCATCCAGCCCGGCTCCAGGCCGATCACGTCGAGCGGGATGCCGCGCTTCTGGAACTCCGCGACTTCCGCCTGGACGCGCGCCTCGCCGGCTTCGGCGTGGACTCGGTGCCAGAAGCCCAGCCCCCAAAGCGGCGGCAGGGCGCCTCCGCCGCAGAGGAGATTGTAGCGCTCCACGACGTCCGTCATGGTGGCGCCGGCCAGGACGACGATCTCGGCTCCGGGGCCGTCCACGAGGGCCTCGACCGCGTCGGAGCGCGGCTGGGCCTGCCAGGGCTCGGGCGTCTCCCCGGGCGGAGGGTTGCGGTCGACGGGAGACGGGTTGCGCGGGGAGTCCTTGCGGTTGCCGACCCGGGCGTAGATCTTGAGGAAACGGGCGGTATCGAAGAAGACGCCGTAGCCTCGACTGGAGACATAGAAGGGGACCGGGGCATGGGTCCTGCCGCTGCCCTTGCCCCAGTGGTCGACGTTGAGGGTCAGGACCGCCTGGCTGCGATCCAGGCCGTCGAATTGGAGCCCGAAGCCATAGAGATGCTCGGCCGGGCGGCAGGGAATCCGGAGGACGATCTTGCCGTCGGCCGTGCGCTCGAAGGCGATCGGCTCCTTGGCGAAGGGAAAGTCCCGCTCGGACCGCCTGGCCAAGGCCTCCAGCCGGGGAGGCTCGGCGGCCAGGCTGGTGTAGCGAAGCTCGCGTCCGACGTCGCCGGCCTTGGCCCGCCAGACGCCCGGGGCGGCCTTCTCCCAGGACGTCAGCGGCGTCAGGGCGGCTAGGCCGACGGGGCGTCGCTCCGCCGCTTGAGGTCGGCTCATCAACACGGGGGATGCCGCGGCAAGAGATAAAGCCGCGCTTATGGCAGCCGCACGAGCCCGTCGGATACGAGAATCTCTCCTCATGCGACGCCTTTCCCGCCTCTCCCCGGAAATCTCCCGGAGGCCAGCGGCTCCGGCTGCTCCGCCGTCAATGTCCGAGGGTGATCGAGGCCCAGCCGCTGTCGGGATCGTTGCCCTTGACGTCCAGCCCGGCCCTGATCTTCCAGGAGTGGGAGGCGTTGAGGCCGATGTAGGTCGGCCGGGCGTCGGCCGGCAGCGTCACCGTCCCGGACCACTCGTAGGCCTGGCCGGCCTTCAGGGATTGGGGGCCGGCGATCGGGAGCTTCTGGTCGAAGGTGATGACGGCGTTCTCGATGTCCTTGACCTTCTCCTGGAGGACGCCGTTGACCATCTCGGCGACATGGACCTCGGGCACCTTGACCCGCTCTTCGGCCAGGACCTGGACGTACACGCCCTCGGCGTCATGGTCGCTCTTGAGATTGTCGGCCTGGATGCGGACCTCGATCGGCTTGCCCAGGGCGGGCTCGGACCATTGCAGATGGATCTTGACCCAGTTGCCCGTGACCGCGTCGGCCAGCTTCGAGAAAATGCCCATGGCGGGCCTCCTTGCGGGGGATGCCCTACCTTCTAGTCCATTCCGGGCCGGAATTCAACCGGCCCGGCTCGCGCGGGTTCGCCGTCCTGGGTCCTTGCCTAGGGCCGGACCGAGAGGGTCACCTTGATGACGCTCCGCTCCTGCTGGGCCAAGTAGCGGCTGGTCGGGTTCCAGGTCTGGACCCAGTTCTTGTTGAAGACGAAGTAGAGCTCGTTGCCGGGCGAGATGCGCCAGCGCAGCCGCGAGCTCCAGCCCAGGGCGTTGGACATGTCGTCGTACTGGATGTAGTTCATCCAGCCCAGGTCGGGCGAGAGGAAGATGTCGGCCTTGACCTGGTAGACATTCTCCTTGAAATCCCCGTCCGGCATCCGGCCGCGGACCAGGTTGGCGTCCAGGGACAGGTTGACGGTCCCGTTGACCTTGACGTTCAGCCCCAGGTTGACGTCGTTGTAATGGCCCGAGTAGAACTCCCCGAGCCTCCAGGTGGCTTCAGCCGAGACAGGGCGGCGCTCGGCCGTCGAGAGGGAGGCCGCGAAGTTGGTGTAGTCGTAAGCGCCCATGGGGATGACGATGCCCTCGGAGACCTCGAAGTTGTAGGGCAGGACGTCGCGGACGGCGTTGATGGCGAAGCCGATCGTCTCCCCGCTCTCGGTCCGGAAGGACAAGGGGGTGAAATTGATCGTCCGGGTCTCCAGGATCCCTTCCAGGTCCCAGTAGTAGTCGAAGCTGGCGTTGAAGTAGAACTGGCGGACCCAGCCGCCGAACAGCCCGCCTTTGGGGCGGGGCTGGAAGCCGAACATGGCCCAGGCCGTCTGGATGCTGTCCCGCATCAGGAATCCGATGCCGGGATCGAGGGCCTTGCCGTAGTAGGCGTAGGTCGAGCGGAAGCTCCACAGGTCGTTGGGGAAATCGGCCCGGAAGCCGAAGCCCTCATGGCCGCCGGTCGTCCTCTCGTTCCAGTTGTAGACGCCCCAGGCGGCCAGCATGAGGTTCTTGTTGCCCAGGAACTTGGACGAGGAGTAGTTGAAGTCCAGGCCGGCCAGCGAGTTGCGCTCTCCGGTCGGGCTGCCGTTGGTGAAGATGAAGCCGACCTTGCTCTGGTCGAAGATGTTCTGGGTGATGCGGGCGGCCAGGAGGTTCTGGCTCGACAGGTCGCCGACGGCGCCGGTCTGGACGTCGATGAGCGAGATGTTGGTGCTGCCGACCTTGCCGTAGAGCTTGGTTCCGAAGGTCAGGGGCGTCTGCTCGCCGTTGAGCAGGCCGACGGTGCGGCTGAAGAAGGGGGTGAAGCTGACCGAGGAGCTGAAGCTGAAGTTCTCCGAGCCCTCCAGGAAGAACATCCGCTTCTCCGGAAAGAACATCGGGAAGCGGGTCAGGTTGATCCGCCGCTCGTCGACCTCGGTCTCGGCGAAGTCCATGTTGTAGGAGGCCACCGCGACCAGGTTGGGGGTGATGCTCTTGTAGACGTCGAAGCCGGCGTCGGCCGAGAGCTCGGCCCCGGTCCCGGCGGCGTGGTCCTTGGTCCGGGCGGCCAGGGCGTAGGGCCGGAAGGTGATGCCCAGCCCCTGGCGGATGTTCTCGATGCCCTCCAGCGAGGCGGCCTCGTTGGGGTTGCTGAAGTTGGCGTCCCGGGTCAGACCGGACAGGCGGATGGTCTCCTGCTTGCGGGCGATGGCTCGCTCCAGGTTGATGCCCCAGGTGGTCAGGCCCGGCTTGAAGGACAGCGTCTTGAAGGGGATGCGCATCTCGGCGCTCCAGCCCCGGCCGTCGATGCGGGCCTCGGCGTCCCAGATGCCGTCCCAGTTGAGGCTGGTGCTGCCGGCGTAGACCAGGCCTTCGCCGCGGGCGCCCTTGGGATTGACGGTGAAGACGTAGGCCGTCCGCTTGTCCTGGAACGGATCGAGCAGGATCTGGATCTGGTCGTTGGAGGCGCCGGAGGCCCGGTGGTAGTTGCCGTACATCTGGCCGCCGGAGGATCCGCCGTCGTGGGCCATCGTATTGGCCGCGATCCGCTTGGGCTCGCGGTCGAGGCAGACGATGCCGATGTAGATGGCGTCGTCGTCGAAGACGACCCGCAGCTCGGTCCGCTCGGTCGGGTCCTGGCCCGGCGTCGGCTCGACCATGCGGAAGTCGGTGAAAACCGGGGCCGCCTGCCAGGCGGCCTCGTCCAGCTTGCCGTCGATCTTGGGGCCGGGCGAGACGCGGACGGCCTTGACCTGGGCCGAGGCCAGGCCGGAGAGGAGGGCGAGGGCGAGAAGGGTCGGGATCGTCTTCTTCATATCGATTTCAACACGCTCCGTAGGGATGGGCCGGAAAGGCGGGTGAGCGGGACATGATACCCGTTCGAGGCCGGGATTACAATCGCCCGGCCCCCTTCCGTCCGGATTTCGGCCCGCGGCAGGCCGCGTCGGGAGAGCCGAGCAAGCCCCTCCCTTCTGTTAGACGCCGGCCGGGGCGCGTTCTTCCACAGACCGCCGATCGAATCCTCCGGACGGAAGCGCGGCCCGGCTGCAACGGGGACCTGTCAAAGCGTCTCGAGGACGTCGCCGGCCAGAGTCCGGAAGGACCTCATGGCCCGGACCGTCAGGCAGGAGTGGACGGGCATGATACCTACAAGGTCCCCGACCCGGAAGGAGCGGAGGGCCTCCTCATCGGCGCCGACAAGGCCGTGCTCTTGCGACAACGACGTCATGACGGCCGACCCGCGGAGAGGCGACCAGCCGGCTTCGTCGAGCCGGACGGCGCGGCCGTACACCGGACCCGCGCTCCCGGGGAGCGAGGCTTCGGTCAGGTGGATCGCCCCGCCGTGGACGAGCATCCGGCCTCTATCCCGCTGGACGGAGACCACCGGGCAGGCCAGGACCGCGGCCACATCCTCCTCGCGGCACGTCCCCAGCCCGAGCTGCATCAGGTCGAAGAGGACGAAGTTGCCGGGCCGGATCTCGTCGGCTCCGGACAGGTCGTCGACGAGGCGGCAGGTCGGCGTATCGCCGATCGAGAGCTCCACTCCGGCCATCCCGTCGGCGGCCAGGCGGGACCGGACGGCTCGCAGGCGCTCCATCTGGTCGCGGTGGACCGAGCGGATGCCGTCGGGCGATCCGGCCCGGTAGGAGTGCCCGGCATGGGTCAGCAGGCCGCGCAGATGAAGGCGGGGGACGTCCCGGACCAGGCGGGCCAGGGCCAAAGCCTCCTCGGGCCGGGTCCAGGGGATGCCCGCGCGCCCGGCTCCGACGTCGATCTTCAGCCAGACATCGGCGGGCGCGGTCAGCCCCTCGGCCAGGGCGGGGACCGCCTCCTCGGCTTCCAGGAGCAATCCAAGCCTGATCCGGCCGGCCAGCCGGTCTAGGGCGGCGATCTCGCGGATATTGACCGGAAACGCGATGGTGATGTCGCTCCAGCCGTGGGCGGCGAAGTACTCGGCCATCTCGACGGACGAGACCGTGATGGCCTTGACGCCGAAGGGCCGGAACCATTCGCCCACGGCGGCGGACTGGTGGGTCTTGAAATGAGGCCGGAACCGGAGGCTCGCGCGGGCGGCTTTCTCGGCCATGCGGCCGATGTTCCGCCTCACCCGGTCCGGGTCCAGCAAGAGGGTCGGCCCTGTGATCGCATTCCACATATCGCCTTCTCCGACGGCGTAGGGTACGCAAATCGCCTCCCGGCCGCAAGCGAATCCCGCGCCCCGGGCTGGAAACGGCCGGGGCGACCGGCTAGAATGGGCCCGGACGTCCGTCCTCGCGGGCAGGAGGGCGGAGTCCGGGAGGGACGATGACAGCGACAGCCCGGGCTCGCGCGGGGCGGCGGCCGGCCGTCCACTTGATCTGCAACGCCCATCTCGACCCCGTCTGGCAGTGGCGCTGGGAAGAAGGGGCTTCCGAGGCCCTCTCCACGTTCCGGGTCGCGGTCGGGCTGCTGGCCGAGCATCCCCGCCTGATCTTCTGCCACAACGAGGCCGTCCTCTACCGCTGGGTGGAGCGGCTGGACCCGGATCTCTTCCGGCGCATCGCCAGGCTCGTCCAAGCCGGGCGCTGGGTGGTGGCCGGAGGCTGGAACCTCCAGCCCGACGTGAACTTGCCGGGCATCGAGTCGATCATCCGTCAGATCGCCGAGGGTCGGCGCTACTTTCAAGACCGCTTCGGCGTCGCGCCCCGGGTGGCCTGGAGCTTCGACGCCTTCGGCCACGGGGCCGGCCTGCCCCAGGTCCTCAAGCAGGCGGGCTACAAGATGTACATCCACATGCGTCCGCAGCCCGGCGAGCTGGATCTGCCCTCGGACCTCTACCGCTGGCGCGGCGCCGACGGCTCGGAGATCCTGGCCTGCCGGATCGCGGTCGGGCTCTATCACACCGAATACGACAACATCGAGGAGCGGCTGAAGTCCGGTGTCGAGCTGGCCCTGGAGAAGAACCGTGACGTGCCGGTCTTCTGGGGCATCGGCGATCACGGCGGCGGACCGACCCGGCGGGATCTCGTCCGCATCGACGCTCTCGCGGCGGGGGAGCGCCGAGTCCGGATCTTCCATAGCACGCCCGAGCGCTTTCTGGCGGCCGTATCCGAGGCCGGACGGAAAGCGCCCGTCGTCCGGGGCGATCTGCAGCGCTGCTTTACGGGCTGCTACACCTCGCTGTCCCGCATCAAGAGGCGGGCCCTGGCCAACCTGGGCCTCCTCGTCCAGACCGAGGCCCTGCGGGCGGCGGCCTGGTGGACGCGGGGCTTGGACTATCCCGAAGACAGGCTGGGCGGAGCCTGGCGGGCCCACCTGTTCAACGATTTCCACGACATCCTGCCGGGGACCTGCGTCGAGGCGGCCGAGCGCGACGCCCTGGACCTCTACGGCAAGTCGGAGGCCGAGGCCCGCTGCCTGCGGCTGGAAGCGGCCGCTTCGTTCGCCCGCGGCCGGAGCGAGCCGGTCGAGATCCCCCTGACGGTCCTCAACGTCAATCCCGCCCTGGCCCGGGTGCCCGTGGAAGCCGAGCTTATGATCGAGCACAGGCCCAAGTGGAAGGGCCTGTGGCGCTCGCGGCTCTGCGACGCTGGCGGCCGGGACGTCGTCTGCCAGGAGGAGCAGTCCGAAGCGCTCCTTCCGTTCAACGGCTGGCGGCGCAAGATCGCGTTCATGGGCCGGCTCCCCGGCCTGGGCGCGGCCTTCTACGAGATCCGGCCCGTCGAGGGGGCGACGCCGGCGCCGCCGGCCCCGGAGACGTCCGGCGAAGTCCGGCTGTTCCGCGCGCCCGGATGGAAGGCGATCGGCGCGGACGGATCCGTTCATCCCTGGAAGGAGGCGGATGGACTGTGGCTGGGCTCCCACCGCCGGACGGGCCGCTCGGCTTTTCTGCGGACGCGCGGCCTCGGCATGACGGCCGGGCCTTTCCCCATGCTCCATGTCATGGAAGACGACGGCGACTCCTGGGGAACCGGCCGCCGGCGCTACGACCGGATCCTGGGTGAATTCAAGCCCGGGAGGCCGGCCCGGATCGTCGAGCGCGGACCCGTCCGGACCATCCTGGAGTCCGTGACGAGATACAAGAACAGCTCCGTCCTCATCCAGACGATCTTCTACCCCTCCTGGCCGGTCGTGGAGCTGCGGCTGAGGATCCAATGGAACGAGGCCGGGGCGCGCCTGAAGCTGGGCTTCCCGACTTCCTTCCGAGCGGCCGGCGGCCTTTGCTGCGAAGTCCCGGGCGGAGCGGTCGTGCGGCCGGCGGACGGGGACGAATACGTCCATGGACGCTGGTGTCTGGCCGAGGGGCCGCTCGACGGCCGTCCGGCGGCCTTCGGCGTCGCCCATGCGGGCCTGCATGGCGTCTCCTTCGCCGAGGGCGAGATCCGGCTCTCCGTCCTGCGCGGCTCGGCCTATTGCCACGAGAGGGGGTTCGCGCTGGGTACGGAGCGGGTATGGAAGCGGGCCGACCAGGGCGTTCACGACATCCGGCTGGCCCTGACGGTCGGGAGTCCCATGGACGTGAGACGCTCCCTGCCGGGGCTGGCCGATTGGCTCTGCGCCCCGCCGGCCGTCTACGCCCACCTGCCGTTTGGCCCGGCCGAGTCGGGGAGGGCGGCGAGGGAGACCGCTTCGGATGCTTCAGCGCCGCTTCTCTCCGTCTCGACTCCCGGCCTCCGGCTTCTGGCCTGCAGAAGGTCCGAGGATGGTCAAGCCCTGATCGTTCGGCTTCAGGAGTCGACGGGCCGGAAGACGAAGGCGAGCATCTCTTTCGCTTCAGCCGGATCCCGGCGTGCCGAGGGGGACGGCTTCGAGGCCGCCTTCGCCCCTTTCGAGATCAGAACCTATCGCCTCGAGCGCTCTGGGCGGTTCCGGTGCGTCGAGCTTTTTCCCCCCCGATGATCTCGTCGAGCCCGGCGAGGACCGTGCCCGAATGATCGTTGAATAGGCCCCGTCCCGAAGACTTCTCGCTCGGAAGGGCGAGGAAGCCGGATTTCTGGTAAGATGTCCCGGAAAACGCAGTGAGGAGCCTCGCCATGAAGAAGAGAGCCTCGGTGATCGCCGTCGTCTTGTTCGCCGCCGCCATCCCGGCCGCCGCCTATGCCCAGGTCGCCTCGGTCCCCGCGACTCAAGCCGGCGCCGCTCCGCAGGCCGCGCCCAAGCCCGCCGCCCAGCCGGCGGCCCCCATCTATGACGAGAAGGCCGACGCCAAGGCCGATGTCGCCGCCGCCCTCGTCCGAGCCGGCCGAGAGAACCGCCGAGTCCTCATCCAGTGGGGCGGCAACTGGTGCGGCTGGTGTCGCCTCCTTCACAAGCTGTTCAAGGAGGACCGGGCCATCGCCAAGACCCTCCTCTATGAATATGACGTCGTCATGGTCGATATCGGCAAATTTGACAAGAACATCGACCTGGCCGATCTGTACAAGGCGGGGGCCGAGGGATTCAAGAAGCCCGGCGGCGGCGTTCCCTACCTGACCGTCCTCGACGCGGCCGGGCGCGTCGTCGTCAACCAGGAGACGAGCAGCCTCGAGTCCGGCCAGGGCCACGATCCCAAGAAGGTCCTCGATTTCCTCAACGCCCACAAGGCGCCGGCCCTCGAGGCCAAGGCCGTATTGGACAAGGGTTTGGCCGAGGCCAAGGCCTCCGGCCGCCGCGTCTTTCTCCACTACGGCGCCCCCTGGTGCGGGTGGTGCAAGAGGCTGGAAGCCTGGATGGCCCAGCCCGAGGTCGCCGCGCTGCTCAAGAAGGCCTTTGTCGACATTAAGATCGACCAGGACCGGATGGCCGGCGGCATGGACAGCAAGAAGGCCTTTCCCGCCTCCGAAAAGGCCGGCATCCCCTGGTTCGCGGCTCTCGATCCCGACGGCAAGGCCGTCGCGACCAGCACCGACTCGGGAGAGAACACCGGCTTTCCGGCCAGCGATGCCGAGATCGCCGCTTTCGGCGGCTTCCTCAAAGCCGGCGCCAAGGGCCTGACCCCGGCCGACATCGAGACTTTGCTGGCTTCCCTCAAGGCGGCCAACAAGAAGTAGGATCGCGGGAGGCCGAGATGACCCGCCGGGAGAGAGTTCTCGCCGCTATCGACCACCGCGAGCCCGACCGGGTGCCGATCGATCTGGGGGCCATGCGCTCGACGGGGATCACGGCGGCCGCCTACGGCAAGCTCAAGCGACACCTCGGGATCGCGTCCGGGTCCATCGACGTCTACGACGCCGTCCAACAGCTGGCCCAGCCCGAACAGGCCGTCCTCGACTACTGGGATGCCGACGTCGTGGACCTGGGACGCGTCTTCCTGACCGAGGACGCCGACTGGAAGCCCTTCACCCTGCCCGACGGTCAAGCCGCCCGCATCCCGGCCTTTCTGCCCATCGAGCCCGATGGTGACGGCGGCTCTATCGCACGGGACGCTGACGGCTCTCCGATCGGGGCCATGCCGCGGGGCGCCTTCTACCTGAGCCAGACGCGCTTCCCCCTGCGAGATTGGGACGGCGACCCGGCCGCTCTCGACCGGCTGCCCGAGCTGATGGGCCAGGTGACCTGGTCGGCCCTCTCCTGCCCGCCCTATCACCAGCCGCTCACCCCCGGCCACTTGGCCGAGATCACCCGGCGGGCCGGCGACCTGCGCCGGACGACCGACTACGCCGTGATGGTCGCCTTCGGCGGCAATCTGCTCGAGTGGGGGCAATATCTCTGCTCCATGGAGCAGTTCCTGGTCGACCTCGTCGAGAGCCCGGCCAAGGCGGCGGCTCTCCTCGACAAGCTGCTGGAGATGCACCTGGCCAACCTGGACAGAATCCTGCCGGCCGTGGACGGCCTGGTCGACATCATCCAGATGGGCGACGACTTCGGGTCCCAGAACGCCCTGGAGATCTCGCCCCGCCTCTACCGCGAGGTCTTCAAGCCGCGCCAGAAGATCCTCTACGACAAGATCCGGCGCGAGTCGGGCCTGCGCATCTTCCTCCACTCCTGCGGCTCGATCGCGGCCATCCTGCCCGACCTCGTCGAGATCGGGGTCGAGATCATCAATCCCGTCCAGACCAGCGCCCGCGGCATGGAACCGGCCTGGATGAAGAGGGAGTTCGGTCGCGACCTGTGCTTCTGGGGGGGCGGCTGCGACACCCAGCGCGTCCTTCCGGAGGGGACGCCGGAGGAGATCCGGGATCACATCCGCGGCCGGATCGAGACCTTCGCCCCCGGCGGCGGATTCGTCTTCAACCAGGTCCACAACATCATGCCCCACGTGCCGCCGCGGAATATCGCGGCCATGGTCGAGGCCGTCCGCGACTTCCGTTGAGGCGCCGGCGGGCGTCCGCCCGCCCGAATTTCACGGGCCTGAAAAAGCGGATATAATGCGGGAGCCGGAGGAAGAGCATGCCGATCCCATCACGCGCCTTGACCGCCCTCGGACTGGCTCTGGCCGCGGCCCTGGCCGCTCTGCCGGCGCCGGCTCCGGCCCAGGAGACGCTGCCGATCGCCGACATCGGCTGGCGGCTGTGGCTGGACCGCGACGCGGCCTGGCAGGCCGATCCGCTCTTCCTGCCCGCCGAGGCTGATCCGAAGAAGCTGCCCCTGAACATCCCGACCGGGGGCTGGAGCGTCCTGCACCGCTCGGCCGGCGTCGCCGTGACCCTGCCGTCCACCGTCGAGGAGCATTATTGGGGCGAGACGGGGCGGCGGCCCTACCGCGACGAGTACTGGTTCGAGCGGACCGACGCCGACGCGCTCAACGGGGCCTATCACGGCGTCTCCTGGTGGTGGAAGGAGATCGTCGTCCCGCCCCGCTTCTCCGGCCGGGTCGTCCGGCTCCACATCCGGGGGGCGCGGCTGCGGGCCGAGGTCTTCCTCAACGGCAAGCTGGTCGGATACGATATCGTCGGTGAGACGCCGTTTGCCTGCGACGTCAGCGGCGCCGTGCTGCCCGGCCAGAGAAACCTCCTGGCCATCCGGATCACCAATCCGGGCGGCCGCCTGGATTGGGCCGACACGAAGCTCCTGACTTGGGGAGCGGCCTCGTTCCACGCCGGCCACGGCTTCGGCGGATTGGACGGCGGCCTCCGAATGACGGCCCACGACCCCGTCTTCATCGAGGAGACCTGGGCTTTGAACACGCCCCAGGCCCGGAAGATCAAGGCCTTCGCCCGCCTCCGCAACACGACCGACGCGGAGGTCCGGGGCGATCTTGTTTTCGAGATCGTCGACCCGTCCGGCGGCGCCGTGATCGCTTCCCGGACCCGGCCCTTCGCGATTCCGGCCGGGGCCGGCCTGGAGGCCTCCGATGCCCTCGAGGCCGCCCCCGCCGCCCTCTGGGACCTCGAGGCGCCGAAGCTCTACGCCCTGCGGGCCAGGATCCACGGCCCCGGGGCCGTGGCGCCCGCGTCAACCGCGGTCACAGCTGCCGCTTCCCCCGCTCCGCCGGCGCTTTGGACGGACCAGGCCGAGACCTCCTTCGGCTTCCGCTGGATCGAAGCCGATGGCCTGGGGACGAACGCCGTCTTGCGGCTCAACGGCCGCCGCATCCGGCCCGTCTCGGCCATCTCCTGGGGCTTCTGGGGATACAACGGCCTGTGGCCGACGCCCGAGCTGGCCGAGCGCGAGGTCTGGTCGGCCAAGACGCTCGGCTTGACCATGCTCCACTCCCACCGGGCGATCGGCCGGGCCGAGGTCCTCGACGCCCAGGACAGACTCGGGCTGCTGCGGATCATGGAGCCGGGCGGAGGGCAGTCCGCTCTGGGGGAGTCCTTCCCTCTCTACGCCAAATCTCCCGCGGGGCGGCTGGACTGGAGCGGGGCCAAGGGCGAGGCCGCCTCCTTCGCCGAGCGCTTCATGGAGGAGAAGATCCTGCGCATGGTCCGGGCCAACCGCAGCCGGCCGTCCCTGGCTGCCTACGAGCTGCAGAACGAGATCCATCCGGACCTGCGCAATCCCCGCATCGCCCGGCTGCTCCGCCGCGTCCACGCCGAGGACCCCAGCCGGATCGTCCTTCTCAAGTCGGGCATCCCGCCGGCCAATCAAGCCTGGATGAGGCCTTATGACGAGACCGTCCTGGCCGACGGCGGCGACGGCGCCTCGGGCTGGCGCGACGAGCACACCGTGGGCGGGCCCGGCGTCTGGACGGACGCCCTCTACAAGGGGCCCGAGGACTTCACCCATCGCAGCCTCGTCGACAAGGAGATCGTCGCCTGGGGCGAGATGCTCGGCGCCGGCACGCCCGACAACCACGCCGGGCTGGTCCGCGAGATCAAGCGCCGCGGCGGGCGAAGCTACGACCTTGAGGACCACGAGGACGTTTTGGCCGCCTACGAGAAGTTCCTGGCCCGCTGGGACTTCCGGGACGCCTTCCCCTCGGCCGAGAAGCTCTTCCTGGCCGTCGGGGACAAGGCCTACGACTTCTGGGGCCGGGTCCTCGAGACGGCCAAGCTGGCCGAGTCCAACGACCTCCTGGTGGTCAGCGGCTGGGAGTCGACCGCGATCGAGAACCACTCCGGCCTGGTCGACAACCTGCGCCGGTTCAAGGGCAATCCCCAGCTCATGGCCCGGCGCATGGCCCCGCTGAGGCCGGTCATCAAGCCGCGGTCGGCCGTGGCCGGGCTGGGGGAGCGGGCGATCCTGGACGCCTATCTGCTCAACGAGACCGGCCAGCCGGCCGGAGCCCGGATGAGGATCTGGCTGGAGGACCCGCACTACGCCCGGACCGAGCTCGGCACGTTCGACATCCCGGCCTTCCGCAAGGACCGCTTCGTCTATCCGGTCAAGGCCGGGATCGAGACGCCGGCCCTCGAATTCGAGGGCGTCTACCGCGTCTTCGCGGCCGTCGAGGGGTCGCCGGCGGCGGCCTGGGTGGAGGAGGTTCCGGTCGTCGATCCGGCCGGGCCGGCCGCCCCGCTCCCGAGCCGGGCCGCCGTCCTGGGAGCCGGACCGAAGGCTCTGGCCGCCCTCCAGGCGCTCTTCCCGGCGGTCGCCTTCGAAGCCTGCGATTCGGCCCGCGACTACGACCTCTACGTCGCCGGCGAGCGGCTGCTCTACGGCTGGACCTCGCCGGACATCGACCCGGCCATGGAGATCGAGGGCACCGACGACGACGAGCTGTTCCGCTCGGAAAGCTGGGGCGATCGCGAGAACCTCGAATTCACCTTCGACGGCCTGCCCAAGGGGCCGGCCCGGGTCACCCTCCGCTTCGCCGAGGTGACCCTGAGCGGGGCGGGCCAGCGCGTCTTCGACGTGGCCGTCAACGGCCGGACCGTGCTCCAAGACTTCGACATCGCCGCGGCGGCGGGGGGCATCCGCAAGGCCGTCGAAAGGGCCTTTGACGTCGCCGCGCCCGACGGCGTCGTGCGCATCACCGTGCCGGGCCGCAAGATCAACTACGCCAAGTTCAGCGCCATCAAGGTCGTCGCGGGAGGCCGGGTGGTTGCCGTCAATTGCGGGGGCAAGCCCTACCGCGACAAGACGGGCCTGCTGTGGGGCGCCTACGCCCGCCCCGTGGCCCTGGACGAGGCCGTGCTGGCCAGGGTCCGTCGCGGCGCCTCGCTGCTGGTCCTGCCCGAAGGGCCGGAAGCGGTGGAGGCCTACGCCCGGCGGCTGGCCGAGGCGGGCGCCTTCCAATTCAGGGCCCTGGTCGGCGAGTCCCGGGCGGCTTGGATGGGCTCCTGGTGCTTCGCCCGCAAGCACCCCGTCCTGGACGGCCTGCCGTCCGACCAAGCCCTTAAGAGCGACTATCAGATCCCCGTCGACGGGACATCGGGCATCGCGGTCGAGGGCCGCGACGTCGAGGTCTTCATCGGCTACGGGCGCGACCACGACCGCAATATCGGCGCGGCCGGCCTGGCGGCCCGGCTGGGCCAGGGCCGGATCCTGTTCTTCGGGCTGCCGTTGCTGGCCGGGCTCAAGGACGAAGCGGCGGGCCTGCAGCCGGTGATGGCGGCCCGGCTGCTGGCGAACGCCTTGAAGCACCTGGCCCCGCGGACCGCCGCGGCGGCGGTCGCCCGGAAAAGCGGTTCATGACCGGACGCGAGATCGTCGCCGCGATCATCGCCGGCCGGGCCGCGCCCCGGACGGGCTTCTGGCTCGGCCATCCCCATCCCGACACCTGGCCGCTGCTCCATGCCTACTTCGGGACGGGGAGCGAAGAGGATCTGCGGCTGAAGCTGGGCGACGATCTCCGCTGGATCACGCCCCAATTCCGGGCCTCGAGCTACCGGGATCCGCAGGGGCGCGGCCTCTTCGACGCCGCCGCGTTCAAGCGGTTCCACGGCCAGGCGGGGCCGCTGGCCTCAGCCGAGACGGCGGCCGACGTCGAGCGATTCGACTGGCCGGACCCCGATTGGCTGGACTTCTCCGAATGCCTGGCGGACCTCGAATCCGCCGGGCCCTTCTACCGGGCCAGCGGGTTTTGGGCTCCCTTCTTCCACAACGTCATGGACCTGTTGGGGATGGAAGCCTATTTCATCAAGATGCAGACCCACCCCGAAGTCATCCATGCGGTGACGGCTCGGGTCTGCGAGTTCTACCTGGAAGCCAACCGGCGGTTCTTCGCCGCGGCCGGGTCGCTGATGGACGGCTATTTCTTCGGCAACGACTTCGGCACCCAGATCGACTGCCTCATCAGCCCCCGTCATTTCGACGCCTTCGTCCTGCCCTGGTTCCGGCGGCTGACCGATCAAGCCCACGCCGCGGGATACCAGGTCATCCTCCACTCCTGCGGATCCATCTACCGGGTCATCCCCAGGCTGATCGAGGCGGGCGTGGAGTGCCTGCACCCGCTCCAGGCCCGGGCCGGGAGGATGGAAGCCGAGCGGCTGGCGGCCGAGTTCGGGGGGAAGATCGCCTTCCTGGGCGGCGTCGATACGCAGGACCTGCTGGTCAATGGGACGCCGGAAGAGGTCAAAGCCGAGGTCGGCCGCCTGCGGGGGCTTTTCGGGCCGCGCTGGATCTGCAGCCCCAGCCACGAGGCGCTGCTGCCCAACGTCCCGCCCCGCAACGTGGCGGCCATGGCCGAAGCGGCCCTGGCCTGAAGAGGGAGCAGGCGAGCCGGCCTACTCCTCGCGGATGGTCACGCGGATCATAGCGTCGCCTGCCCGGATGGCGTCGACGACGTCCTGGCCCTTGACCACCTTGCCGAAGACGGTGTGCTTTCCGTTCAGGTGCGGCTGGGGCGAATGGGTGATGAAGAACTGGCTGCCGTTGGTGCCCGGGCCGGCGTTGGCCATGGAGATCACCCCGGTCTCGTGCTTGAGGGGGTTGCCCGCGAATTCATCGCCGAACTTGTAGCCGGGTCCGCCGCAGCCGGTGCCGGTGGGATCGCCGCCCTGGATCATGAAGTCGGCGATGACCCGATGGAACTTGACCCCGTCGTAGAATCCTTCCCGGGCCAGGAAGACGAAGTTGTTGACGGTCTTGGGGGCGTGCTGAGGCGCCAGGGCCAGCTCGATCGCGCCGCGGGCGGTCTCGATGACGGCCGTGTAGCTCTTCTTGGCGTCGATGGACAGGGCCGGCGGGGCGGGCCACTGCTTGTGCGTCATGGGCGTGCTCCTATCGGGAGGATCGGCCCCCCAAGATAGCAGATTTCGGGCCGATTTCCTATCTGCGGCATCATCCGGCCCGATGACCGCGACGGCGCCCGCCGCGGCTAGGGCAGGCGGTAAGCCACGGCGTTGATGTTCATGCCGGCGCCGACCGAGGCGAAGAGGATGTCGGCTCCGTGCGGCAGGGGGTGCCCGTCCAGCCGGCCCTTGGCCATGAGGTCGTAGAGCGTCGGCAGGGTGGCCACCGAGCTGTTGCCCAGCCAGCCGATGGTCATGGGCATGATGTCGGCCGGCGGCTCGGCGATCCCGGCCAGCTTGAAGGCCCGCTTCAGGATGGCCTCGTCCATCTTCTCGTTGGCCTGGTGGATGAGGACCTTGCGGATATCGCCGAGCTTGAGGCCGGCTTCCTCCAGGCACTCCAGGAGCACCAGGGGGACCGTCTTGAGGGCGTACTCGTAGAGCTTGTGGCCGTCCATCTTGAGATACAAGCGGTCGTCGCCGGAAGGGCCATAGGACTTCTGCATCCAGAGCATGTAAGCGTGGTCGATGGTGTCCGAGCGGACGGCGTGGGATAGGATGCCGACCGGCCGCTCGCTCTCGACGGCTTCCAGGATCGTCGCCCCGGCCCCGTCGGCATAGATCATGGAGTCGCGGTCATGCGGGTCGGAGACGCGGGAGAGGGTCTCGGTCCCGATGACCATGGCCCGCCGGACGCTCCCGGATCGCAGGTAGTAGTCGGCCTGGATGATCCCCTGCAGCCAGCCCGGGCAGCCGAAGGCCAGATCGTAAGCGACGGTCTTGGGATTGACGATGCCCAAGCGGTGCTTGATCCGGGCCGCCAGGCTGGGCACGAAATCGGAGCGGGGATTGTCGGCCCGAACATCTCCGAAATCGTGAGCCACGATGAGGTAGTCGAGGCTCTCCCGGTCGACGCCGGAGCTGGCCAGGGCGTCCTCGGCGGCCAGGGCGGCCAGATCGGAGGCGTTCTGGCCGTCCGCGGCGTAGCGCCGCTCGGCGATGCCGGTGATCTCCTCCAGCTTGCTTATCGTCTCCTGGTTGGACTTGGCCAGCCTGGCCCCGGAGGCGTCGTAGAACTCGGCCCCCAGGAACGAGGCGTTGGAAGCCCGGCGCTCCGGGATGCAGGAGCCCGAACCGATGATGACCGAACGCGGCTTGACGCTCAATGCCTTCAACCTTTTCTGAGATTCGACGGTTATCATGACCGATTTGCCTTCCCAAAACAAGGCCCCCGAAGGCTCTCCTCTTCGGGTCGTCGGGAGGCGCAGGATCCCTCGGCTCGGATTGGGGCGGACAGTGCGCTTTAGCCCAGATAAAGCGTACCATAGGGGAGCAGGAGGTGCCCCATGATCCAGCGCGCGGGAGTGACGGCTTTGGCTTTTCTTGTTTTCGCTTCTCTGCCCCAGCCCGGCGCCGCCCAGACGATTCATGATGCCGTCCAGAAGGGCGACCTGGCCGCCGTCAAGGCCCTGCTGGCCGCGGATCCATCCCGGCTGAACTCGCCCGGGGAGAGGGGCCAGACTCCCCTGGCCCAGTCGATCATGTCGAAAAGCGGGGAGATCTTCGCCTACCTCCTGGAGCGCGGGGCCGATATCGAGAAGCCCGACGGGAACGGGCTGAGACCCCTGGATTTCGCCGTCTTCGGCGGCTTGGAGGAATGGGCGGATCGCCTCCTCGACCTCGGGGCCGACGTCAATGCTCACGGCAACGCCATGGGCATGACGCCGCTCCACATGGCCGTCCGCGGCGGCCGGAGCGGGCTCGTCGAACGGCTCTTGGCGGCCGGAGCGCGGCTCGACATCCGGGATGGATCGGGCGACACGCCGCTCCTGACGGCCGCCGGCGAGGGGCGGTCCGAGATCGTCGGGCGGCTGCTGGCCGCCGGAGCGCTCGTCGATGACAGGGATGACCACGGCAGCACGGCCCTGCACTTGGCTTGCCTCAATGGCCACCGGGCGGCTGTCGAGTCCCTGATCGCCGCCCGCGCTCCGCTGCAGGTGAAGAACGCCTATGGCAGCACGCCTTGGAGCATCTCCAAGAGAGAGGGATTCGGGGAGATTGCCGCGCTCCTGCAGGCCGCGGGCGCGACGGAGGACGGCCCCGTCGCGCCGCTTCCGGAAGGCGCCTATCTCGGGCAGAAGCCTCCCGGATCGCATCCGGTGCTCTTCGCGCCCGGCGTCGTCTCGACCGAGAAGAAGGAGCTGAACTCGGTCTTCACGCCGAACGGCCGCGAGTTCTACTTCACGATTCAGGATTCACAGGGCCGCTGGACGATCATGGTCATGAGCCGGGCGGGCGAAAGCTGGACGCCCCCGCGGCCGGCGTCCTTCTCGGGGAGCTACAGCGACGTCGACCTCTTCATCACCCCCGATGGAAAGAAGCTCTATTTCTGTTCCAACCGTCCCGCGGAAGGGACCGGCGCGCCCAAGCGGGACTTCGACATCTGGGTCGTCGACAGGAACGGGGGAGAATGGGGCCCGCCGAGAAACCCGGGCCCGCCCATCCATTCCGATGCGAACGAATACTATCCGGCCTTGACCAGGGACGGCACGCTCTACTTCCAGTCCCAGCGGCCGGGCGGCCGAGGCGCCGCCGACATCTATCGCGCCCGGCTTCAGGGAGGAGCTTATCGGGAAGTGGAGAACCTCGGTGAGGCGATCAACAGTCCCGGATTCGAAGGGGATGCTCTGATTGCGCCGGATGAATCCTTCCTCATCGTCTCGGTCGATCGTCCCGGAGGATTCGGGCGGGGCGACCTCCATATCAGCTTCCGCCGAGCCGACGGCGCCTGGTCGCCCCTGATGAACATGGGGGAGGCCGTCAACACCAAGGACAACGAGAACTGCCCCATTCTCTCCCCGGACGGGACATGCCTGTTCTTCACCCGCGCGGGCGACATCTGGTGGGTCGATGCGGGCATCCTGACTCCTTTTCGGGAGAAGGCCGGGGCGGCCGACAACACGGGGCGGTTGAGCTCGGCCGGCCCGCGGGCGCCGCTTGGGCTCACGTATGTCGCCAACATGGGCGTGCTCGTCGCATCGGGCGGGACGAAAGTCCTGATCGACGCCCTGTTCGACAGGCCGAATCCCGAATATCGGGCCCCGACCCCTGAAACGCTCGAGAAAGTCATCAAAGGCGAAACGCCCTACGACGGCGTTAAGCTCGTTCTCGTCACCCACAACCATCCCGACCATTTCGCTCCCGGCGTTGCCGTCCGCTTCCTGGAATCGCGGCCGGACGTCGTTCTGGCCGCCCCCGCGGACGCGGTCGCGGAGCTGCGCCAGGCCTCGTCCGATTGGTCGAGGCTCGAATCCCGGGTCATCTCGATCGACCTCGAGCCCGGGGATTTCCGGCGGCTGACGGCGGCTGGAATCCCGGTCACCGCCGTCCGGACGCTCCACAGCGGCGACCGGGATTCCCCCATGAACCTCATGTACCTTTTCGAAATCGGCGGGCGACGAATTTTCCACGAAGGGGACTCCAACGGAAAGCCGGATGTCTTCAAGGGCATCGGGCTGGAGAGCGCCCCTCTCGACCTGGCCGTTCTCCACTATTGGTTCCCGCTCGAGCCGAACATGTCGAAGTACCTGCAGGAGGTCTTCCAACCGGATCACATCGCCCTAGGCCATCTGCCGATCCGGCTCGAAAGCGACGCGCCGGGAAAAATCGACCTGGTCCGCCAATACTACAAGGACCTCCGGCTCCTGCTCCCCGGGATGCCGCCCGCGGTCATCGATCGAAGGTCAAGCGAAGGCGACCGTCTCCCCGCGGGCGGGCCCCCGCCGCCCGCGAACGTCCTCGTCCTGTTGGGCGAGTGGTTCGGGGACGCCTACTTCCCGCTCCAGGCCGAGATCGAGTCCCGCGGCTGGGCCCAGAAGAGGGTGGGCGTCGACGTCGAATACCGGGGCTGCTACAACAAGAAACGGGATGTCGTTCTGCGCAGCGACATCCTCATCCCGGATCTGAAGGACTTTTCCGGCTATGATGCCGTCATCATCCCGAGCGGGCCTCAGTTCCGGAAGCTCAACCTCAACCCCGTGGTCCTGGATTTCCTTAAGGACGCCCACGCCGCCGGGTTGCTGATCGCGTCCTTTTGCACGGGCAACTTCGTCGTCGAAGCCTCGGGCCTTCTCGGGCGCCCTCTGGGGGAGGACCTCTTCCCCAAGCAGGTGGCTTGGATCGGCGATCGCATCCTGATCGGCCCCCGAGGCGGCGGGCCTCCCCCCGGCGACGGATTCGAAAGCGCGCCGGTCAAGGAGGTTTGCGAGGCCGTGGCCCGCAAGCTCGAATCGCGAGCGGCCCGGCCGGCCGGTCCCAACCGGGCGGCCCTCTCCGGCATCCCCGGCGCGGACGAGCGCTGGCCGATCGCCCAGGCTTTGCGCGAAGGCATCGGCTGGGCCAAGAACAAGGATTTCCGCCTCCTCTATGACGTCATCGCCGACGACGCGGACTTTCTCGAAGTGCACCCCGACGGCGAAGCGATCAAAGGCATCGGGGAGTTCCGCAAGGCGGAGTCGTTCTGGGGCAGCCCGGACTTCAAGGCCGTCCGCTTCGAAATCCGGGACCTCAGGATCACGCTGTCGAAGAAGGGGGACACAAGCTGGTTCTACTGCCTGCTGGATGACATCAACGAGTGGAAGGGCCAGCCGGCCAATTGGGAGAACACCCGCTGGACCGGCGTCCTGGAGAAGCGGAACGGGCGCTGGGTCGTCGTCCAGCAGCATTTTTCCTTCGCCGCGAAGAGCTGAAGCATCGCGCCTTCCCGGAAAGAGCTCCGGAGACTGGCGTCTGGCCAAGAGGCTGGGAATCGGTATAAGATCGGGCCGTCCCTCGAGGAGAGACCGGATCATGCCGAGGAAGCCCGCCTTTCTTATTATCTCTCTCGTCCCGGCCTTATGGCTGTTGGCCTTGCTCCCCGGAGCCCCCGGGCCGGAGCAGGGCCGCCTTCGTCCGCCCATCGATCCGCAGCGGGTCCAGGATCAGGACGACATGACTTGGGCCGATTATCGCCCCATCCCGGGCCGCGATTGGGCCGATCCCGCGCTCAAGCCCGAGCGCGGCTTCAAGCTGGCCGTGGTGGCCATCGACTTCTCCGACCAGCCCTTCGTCATCACCCTGCCCAAGGGCTCCGATCCCTTCGGCAACCCCCAGATCGATCCCATCGCCCGGGCCGACGTGCCCCGCTTCTACGCCGACTTCTTCATGAAGCCGGGGCCTGTCAACCACGGTCAGACCATCAACGGCTACTGGATGGAGCAGTCGCGGGGCCAGTTCGGAATCACCGAGGTGGAATGGTTCGGCCCCTACCGCATGCCCAAGCCGCTCTGGCACTACGGGCTGAACGAGTTCGGCCAGAACGCCTCGGCTCCGGACGGGAGCCGGCCCGACGGCCGCATGGAGCGGGACTGCGACGCCCTCTGGACGGCGGCCGCGGGGGCCGAGATCCCCAAGACATTCGACGCTGTCCTGCGCATGTACGCCGGCTACGACGAGACCGGCGTCTGGCAGGAGTTCGGCGAGATGAAGTTCAACGGCAAGGAGGACATCCCGCCCGAGTGGGGCAATCCCAATCCGGCCCTGCCGCGCTGGATCCCGACCCGCTACGTCGAGTGGACGAGCTGGCTGGCCGGCTCGCGGCAGTGGGGCCTGTCCTCGATGCGGCAGGGCGAGAACTCGGGCACCATCACCCACGAGCTGGGCCATTTCGCCTTCGACCTGCCGGACCTCAACAACAATCCCTATGTCCAGCCCTATCGGCGCGTTGCGGCCGGCCCCTGGGACATGATGGACCGCGGCAGCTTCAACGGCCCGGGCGGGCCGCACCGGCGCTGGGTCGTGCCGCCGATCCAGGGCGCGGCCATGCCGGCCGGGCTCATGGTCCGCAATCGCCTCGAGAACAAGTTCATCGCCGAAGACGCCTTCCTGCGGCTGAGCCGTGAAGGCCTGGCCAAGTCGGGCTTGGCGGTGGCGGAAGTCACGGCCCGGGCCGTGGAGCCTCTGCCCGGCACGTTCACCGGAATAATGGTCCGCCTGGACGGGGCCGAGCCGCGTGACCGGACCTCCGCCGACGATCCGGGAGCGAATCCCCTCTCTCCGGGGAGGCCGAGCTACGCCTTCTACACGGCCGAGGTCGTGCAGCGGATCGGCTATGACTCGTTCACCCCGGACAACGGCGTCCTGATCGCCAAGAACAAGGACGGTTTGCGCGGCCAGAACGGCGGGCCCAACGGCTTCAACAGCTACATCTGGGTCATCGACGCCCATCCCGAAGACATCAGCCAGGTCGATTACGTCAAGCCGAACGGCCGGAAGGTCATGCGGACGATCGCCGATTACCGCCAGCTCAACGACGCCCTCTTTCACGCCGGGACGGATTCGGGAAGCCGCTGCGAATGGGTCGACGAGCCGAACCGGCTGCACTTCTACGTCGTGGATTTGCGGCGGGACGAGAGGGGCATCCTCGTCTACACCCTGGCCGTGCGGTCCCTCGACGGCGCGGGCCCGCAGAAGCGGGGGGTCGCCCTGACGGCGCCCAAGTCCGTCAAGATCGGCGAGGGAGCCTCCGAAGTCGCCTTCGAGCTGAAAAATTCGGGCCGGTCCGTCCCAGCGGATGCCGCCCTCCACCCCACGGATGCCGGTCCCTTTTTAAACGCCGACATCTACAGAATCTCGGCTTCCGTGGAGGGAAAAGGCTGGACGGTCGAGCTGCCCAATGCCCTGGCCGTGACGGACTTCGGCAAAGTCCGAGGCCTCCAGGCTTATGCCGCCGCTGGCCCGGACAGCGCCAAAACCGCGACCGTGACGATAAGGGCGGTTTCCGAGAGCGACCCGACAAAATTCGCAACGGCTTCCATCCAGGTGACCCGCTGACCACCCGCCAGGCCCGCTTCGGACGGAGGGGATAAGCAAGAGAGCCTCCTCTGACGTTATAGGAATGGACCGGCCCGCAGCCGGAATAGCTGGAATCCAATGGCTGTTCGCAGCCCGGGAGATGAACATGCCGAATCGAATCATGACCGCCACCGGAATCCTGGCCTTCCTGAGCCTGCAGATCCTGCCCGGCGTCTCCTCTCAGCAGAAGATCGAGATCAAGGACGGCGTTCGGATCGTCCACAACATCGGCCCTGGATCGTGGGGAGCCTCTCCCAAAGTGAGGCTCGAGCCCGTCCGTGTCATCGGGGATGCTGATACCGATGACGAGAATCTCGCCTTCAATATGCCCAACGACCTGGCCGAGGACAGCCGGGGAAATATCTATATCGCGGACAGCTCCAACGCCCGCATCCAAAAGTTCAGCAAGGAGGGGAGGTTCGTCTCGTCCCTGGGCCGGAAGGGGCAGGGGCCGGGCGAGTTCGCCTCAATCCGCGCCTTGGCCGTTGATGCCACTGACCGGGTGGTCGCCTTCGACGCGAGCCAGCGCCGGTTGACGATCCTGACCGCCGAGGGCCGCGAGGTCCGAACGATCCGTTTCCTCAAGGGAAACATCTCCGGCTTGCGCTTGATGAAAGACGGCGCCTTTCTGGCCGGCGTGCCGCTCTCATCCAGCCCGCGGGAGGGCGTCGTCTCGCCCACGGTCCTTCTCAAGGTGATCGACGACCAGGAGACGGTCCGGGCCGAGTTTGGACAACCGGTCGACTTCGGGGAGCCGGTCACGAACCAAGTCGGCAATTCCATCTCTTATGCGGTCGGGACCGACGGCTGCCCGGTGGCGGCGTTCATCTACCAGAACCGAATCGAGAAATACGGGACCGACGGCCGGGTCATTTGGAGCGCGGACCGGCCTCTCAACTTCGACACCAAGGTGATCGAGAAGGGCAAGTTCGAGAGGACGGCCACATCCTCCGTCTACAGGGGGCCGACCATGAATCGCTGCTCCCAAGGCGTTGCGGTCGACAAGGCCGGCCGCGTCTGGGTGGTCACCTATCGTCGGCAGATCAAGCCCGAGGAAGTCATCCGCATCTCGATGTCGGGCAGCGCCTCGGGCTCAACCCGTAAGGTGGAAGGAAATACGGATCTGCGGACCACGGACATGTATCAGCTCGACGTCTTCGATTCCGGGGGGGCGCTTCTGGGGACGGTGCCCGTCAGCCAGTTCGTCGACGGCATCTGGATTCATGGCGACCGGCTCTATCTGCTGGACCGCGATCGCGGCGTCGCCTATCATCAGTACCGGATCGTCGAGCGCTGAAGGCGGCTTCGACGACGAAGGCGGTCGGATTAACTGTTTGAGATGCGCTGAGGGGCGAGAACGATGATCTCGGCCTTGCCCATCAAGCCCGACGGCAGCAAGGCGCTTTTTTCATTGAACTTGTCCTTCACGTTGGTTCTTGTGAAGGCGGGCTTGTCCGGATTTCTCAGATCCCCCACGATCCGGTTGTTCCAGGTGTTGATGACCTCAACCTTGATCTCATTGGTTCCCGGTTTAAGGTGACCGGTGATGTCGGCCCGGTAGGGTGGGGTCCAGATAATCCCGGCGTCATATCCGTTGATGATGACCCTGGCGGTCTCCTGAATGTCGCCGAAAGCGATGTAAACCGTCGGCTTATTGGCGAGCATCTCCCCGGAAACCGCGAATTCCCGGCTATAGGTTGCGGTGCCGGAGTAGTATTTGACGCCGGCTGAATCGATCTCCGGCCAGCTGGTCAGATGATCCATCTGATAGGCCTCGGGGCCGCCCATTCCGGGATGGAAGCCGACTTTCCAGCTCTCGGAAATATCGATCTTGGCGGCTTCATCGAGGCCGTCCGAAAGTCCGAACTGCAGATCGGCGCGGAGCCCCGGATCGTTTCTTCCTGACGACCTGTCCCTGAAAACGACGAAGCGGGAGGACAGGGGATCCATCGCCAATTCCAGGCGGATCCCGACGGCCGTTTTTTCATAGCTGACATCCCGTTGGATCAGGCCCGTTTCCCCATCCCACAATTCGGGAACCTTGCTCGAGCCGACCCTGAAGGCGCATGTGATCCGCTGGGCTTTGGGACTGCTGTTGGAAACGAAATAGATGTCTTCCGTTTCAGTCCGGCGATGGATGTAATCGATGATCAACCGGCTGTTGTCGATGCCCCGGACTTCGAGATCCGGTCCCACATGCATCTCTTCCAGCACCTCTTTCACCGATCGGCCCCAGTAGACCTTCCCTTTTCCGTAGGTGTTGGAAAATGTCTTGATGCCGTCGGCCCGGCCCCATAGCCTCCCGGCGATGGCTTTGACCTCATCGTCGCACTCCGGATAATTCGCCAGCGAGGTGGTCCTCTCCGGCCTGGGGCCGATCACGGTGGCCCCGTCGGATACCAGCTTCTCAAGGCTCCTTAAGACTTCAAGGGATATATCCACCCGGTCCGGAAGCGCCATGACCCGGTAGGAAGCTCCGGACGGCAGCACCAGCTTTCCGGCTTCCACCCGCAGGGCGGTGGTGATGACGTCGGCATTGATGGAGTCATAGTCATACCCGGGCAGCGCTCCGACATTCACCGGCTTGGGCTGCCCGCAGTGCAGGCACTGGTCCTCGCCGTAAATCGGGGCGATGTTCGGGTCGATCCGCTTGGGCGGCACCAGGTTGGGCGCCTGGTCCCCATAATAGAGACAGGCGTCGGCGACGAAATGGCCCTGTCGCAAGAGAAAGGAGCAGCGGCTGAGGTAATCCATGAACGGCCGGGCCATATTCCACCAGGTGGTGTTGACGTTGAGGTGCTCCCCGGCATGATAGGCGAACCCCGGCCGGCCCGCGATGGCGGGATTATGGGCGAAGGTGTGGAAAACAACCTGGTTGAGGCCCTGGCAAAAGGCGATGTCGATTAGTTGCTTATAGTCGGCGGGCCCGTGCTGCCAGTGGTTCCAGCCCGTCAGCGATTCCGCCGCCACCACTTGTTTTCCATAGATATGGGCCGCGCTGGCGGCCTCCCGGGTCACCCAGAACCGTTGCCGGTTCCAGAATTCCCCCATGGGGACATCGGAATTTCCAAGCCCTTTCAGCGGATCAACCCGCGGATACCCTCCATGGCCGGCTTCGGCGAACATCTGGATGGCGTTCTTATGGGCTATCTCAACAGACTGGCCGAAATGGTTCTCCACGATCATGTCGCTGACAAGGCGGCTGTAGTCTCCCAGGAACCGCTCTCCGACTAGTCTGTTCTTGCTGCTGTATCCCTGCAGAAGAGGCAGGAACGGCACGGGATCGTATCCGTATCGGACTTTGAACTCCTGAAGGAAGCCGGGGGTCCAGTCTTTCGCGGGCCAAACCTCATAGCTGTCGACCTCCAGGAACTTCAAAGGACTCTCCGGCGTACTGACCCGGGCCAGCCTGGTCAGGATGGTGTCGAAATGAACCCTGGTCGCCCTTCGGCTCAAATGGTCGATCATCAATCCATTGGAGTTTGGACTAGGGCATTCCAGGTTCTGCCCGGTCGCGCACATGAAAAAAGAGATGACATCCCATCTCCCCTTGGGCACATCCCAATCGATCGCCTGATCGGCCGTCGTAAAATCATCCAAACAAACCGGTTGAGGCCCGGAGTAATCGATCTCCTTGGTAGGGGAATGGGGCAGGGCGACTGAGGTGACCCATACGCAGGCCTTGGCTCCCTCGGCCCGGCTTGCAGGCTTCACAAGCCTGATTTTCTTCTTGCCCGGTCCTTCGACGATCTGGGTTGAGCTGAGCAGCTGCTGGCTGGCATCCGTCTCATCGATCCAATCACCCCCCGCATTCCAGCTGCTGGAGGCGATCATCCCCAGATCCAGGCCAAGCCGGCCCGCGGTTTTCAAGGCCAGGGAGATGGTTTGCAGCGATTGGTCGCCCAGGAAAGCGGGACCGGCAGGGATCATTTTCCCGGGATCGGCGAGCGCACCGACGTCCCAGATAAAGGCCCCGCGCATGCCCTGCCTCTTCATTTCCTCCAGCTCATAGACCATTCTTTCTTTGTCGACGTAGCCGTTGAGCCAGGCCCAAAAGGCCAGGGGCCTGTATTCCGTGGGAGGGTTCTTGAACCCTTCCTCGAGCCTTCCCCCCGGCGGCATTCGGGCGGCGCACTGCGCCAGCAGGGCCGCTCCGGCCAGGACGATCAAGATTCGTCTCATGGGCGCTCCTTTCAAGCCGCCGGACCTCAGCGCCAGGCAATCCTGAGATCCGGGCCAGGCCGCCAGCCGGCGGAGGTCAGCCGGAAGCGATGCCCTTGGCGACGCAGGTCGAAGCGGGTCTCCCCCTCGTCTTCGAAGAGGGTGAACGAAGACTCGGCGCCGGCATAGACCCCGATCGTCAGCTTCCGGATCGGGCCTTCCGGGATACGGGCGGAGTCCGGCATCATCGGCAGAACCGCTCCCGCCCTGACGAAGATGGGAATGCGGGAGAGCGGGACTTTAAGCGCCAGGCTCCGGCCGGCTTCGAAGCGCCCACCCGTCCAGAAATCGATCCACGCTCCGGCCGCCTCGCCGTCACCCGAGAGCCGCGCGCGGCCCGCACTCCTGGCTCGCTCCCCGCGGCGACCCGCCTCTTGCGGCCGCGGCAGATAGACGTCTTTTCGGCCCGATGGGTCGACGACCGGGGCCACCAGCAGCCAGGGCCCGAGCATGTATTGGAGGTCGAAGCCCGCCGCGCAAGGGTCGCCGGGGAAAGCCAAGGGCATGGCCCGCAGGACGGGAAGGCCCGTGGCCGCCGCTTCGCGGGTCAGGCTGGAGAGATAGGGAAAGAGGCGATAGCGAAGGCGGACGAGCTTGCGGACGATGGCCAGCGCCTCGGGTCCGAAAGCCCAAGGCTCGCGCGGGCCGTCGCCGTGCATCCGACTATGCGATGACAGAAGGCCGAGCTGGGCCCATCGGACGTAGAGGTCCGCCGCCGGGCGGCCGCGGTAGCCGCCGATGTCGTGGCTCCAGAAGGGAATGCCGGAGAGGCCGGCGCTCAGTCCGCCCCTGATAGTGGCGGCCAGGCTGTCCCAATCGGCGGCCGGGTCGCCCGACCAGGCTACGGGATAGCGTTGGCTCCCGGCCGTCCCGGAGCGGCTCCAGACGAGGCCGGAGCCGCCTTCCTCGCGGGAGACCTCCGCCACGGCCCTGTTGTAGAGGAGCGGATACAGGTTGTGGCGGGTCGCCCCGGTCGAGCCGTCGTGGAAGACGGCGTCCTCCGGGATGTCCTCGCCGAAGTCGGTCTTGAAGACGTCCACGCCCTGTCGCAGGAGCGGCCGGTGGAGGTCCTTGAACCAGGCCGCGGCGTCCGGATGGGTCAGGTCGACGATGGCGACCCGGGCGTTCCAGGAATCGTCGCGGCGGGCCCGCCGGACCAGGCCGTCCGGCCGGGGGGCCAGCGATAATCCATAGTCGATGACGTAGGGGCCGCCGTCGGGGCGGCGCAGGAAGAAGCCCTTGCGCTTGCCCAGCTCGAAGAGGTCGCTCTCGACCGAGATGTAGGGGTGCTCCCAGAGGCACAGCCTCAGGCCCAGGTCATGCAGCCGGCGGATCATGCCGTCGGGATCGGGAAAGGCCTCCCTATCCCAGCGGAAGTCGCAGTAGCGCCGCCAGCGCATCCACCACGGATCGACGTGGACGACGCCGGCCGGGATGGCGTGGGCGGCGAGGCCGTCGATGAGCTTGATGATCTCGGCTTGGGTCCGATAGGTGCCTCCCGAGGAGACCCACAGCCCGAGGCTCCAGGGCGGCGGCACGGGGGCATGGCCGGTGAGATCGGCATACCGCTGCAGGATCTTGTCCGGTTCGGGGCCGAGGATGGCGTAGGCGTCCAGGGCGCCGTGGTCGATCGACAGAGTGAAGGACTGGGTGCTCCGGGCGCCGAGGTCCCAGGAGAGGCGCGCCCCGCCGTCGACGAGGAGGCCCCATCCGGACGTGCTCCAGAGAAACGGGATGTCCTTATGCGAGCGCTCGCTGGTCGAGCCCAAAGCGTCCCTTGTCCAAGTGGTGAAGCGGCCTCCGGTCTTGTCGAGGCGGGTGAACTTTTCGCCTAAGCCGTAGAGGCGCTCCTGGGGGGCGAGGTGGAAGGACTGGACGACGCGGGAGACCGCCCGGCCGGAACGGACGAATCCGAGCGGGGGGACGAAAGGCCGGCCCAGCCCGTCGACGTCGCGCGGGTTCTCCGCCAGCAGGGGGCGTCCACGGGGATCGACGAGGCGCATGGCGAAGGGAGAGAAGTCGATGCGGGGGGAGAGGCGGGCCCCGACGACCGAGAGCCCTTGCGCGTCGGGGCGGATCTGCCAACGCGGGGGGCGGAGGCGGGACGCGTCCCTCGGCAGGAGGGACTCCGTGGGGCGAGGCGCGGCTTCGCCCTTGGGCGTGAAGGTCCAGCGGAGGACGTCGGGGGCAAGAAGCTCGAAGACCAGCCGGGCCGTCCGTCCCCAGGCGGTATCGAGGTCCAGACGCAGAGCGCCGTCGTCCACCCTCCATCCGGCGACCCTCGTCGCCCAGTCATACCCCGCCGGCATCCCGTCCTGTCTCATCGAATTGGCAGACTCATACTCAATTGGGGACAATCGCGCCGTTGATTCATCTAAAAGGCGAACATATCTCGACAACGCCCCCCATCACCCGATGAGACCCGCCGGAGGCACGCGGCTCTCTCGCCCTTACTTCCGATAACTCAATCCCGCGCGTACAGAAAGGCGGTGGGCCGCCGAATTCGGTATGTGTCCGCTAATTCTTGCGGCCGCCTCCGAGAAGGGCTCCCATGAAGCTGAGGATGAAGGCGACGCCGAAGAAGTAAGCCAGCACGACGCCCATGTTGCCCCAGCCGCCCAGCGAGGCGGCGATCCCGGGGTAATAGGACGAGATCCCGGCCATGGCGAACTTGAGCACGCCGGCCTGAATGAGGAAGCCGAGAACCAGGTAGCCGAAGCTGAAAGCCAGAGCCGACCCGAAGGCCCCGCGTCGGCTGAGGCGCCGGACCAAAAAGCCGCCGATGATGGGCCCCAGGGCCAGGCCGACGAGGACGAGGATGCCCGGCACCGTCTTGATTCCGAAAAGCTTCCAGCCCTCGTGGGTGTACATTCCGGGGAAGCCGACCGCCCAGCTGCGAAGAGTGTTCAGCAGATCGGAGCCGGTCAAGCTTCCGGCCTTGTTCATCTGAAAAGCCGCGGCCAGCATGGGGATCACGTAGGAGATGAGCAGGCCCATCAGCAGGCCGGGGATCAGTCCCCCGATCAGGCTGCCGCCGGCCTTGGGGATCTTGACGACTTCGGCGGCGGCGGCGGGGTGGGATGTCGCATGGACAGGAGCCGCGGCGGGACTGGCGGCCGCCTTGGCCCTGGCCAGCTCGGCCATCGCCTCGGGGGTGGCGACCATGGTCCGGCTGACGTCGACGGGGCGGACGAACTCGAACTCGAGCCCGCCCAGCATGACCAGATCGCCCGTCCGGAGGGCTTTCTTGTCGACCTTCTCGCCGTTCAGGAAAGTGCCGTTGGTCGAGCCCAGGTCCTGCAGCTCGTACTGGTCGTTGGCGTGCACGATCCGGGCGTGCTTGGAGGAGATCATGTTGTCGTTCAGCATCAGGTGGCACTCGAAGGCCCGGCCGATGATGAAGTCGTCTCCCTTGATGTAGTACTCGTTGCCCTGGTATTCCCCGTTGCGGCCGACGAGGCGGGCGGCAAGGCTGGCGGCGCCGATGGGCTGGGTCATGGATCTCCTCCTTGCGGCGATCTCGTATGGGCCAAGAATATTCCGGCCCCTCGTGAAAAGTCAACTGGGCGCGGAATCGACGCTCGGCTCGGGCCTGAGAATTGAATTCGGTATGTGTCTGCTAATTGAGGAGGGCGTAGATCTGACCGAGGTCGGTCTCGGGCCAGTCGTCGCCGACGAGGCCGTTGGTGATGTCGACGTGGATGAAGAGCCCGCGGTTGGTCTTCCGCCCGGCCAGAATCCGGCCGACATAGTCGGCCATACCGTTAAAGCGGATGTCCTTGTGCTGGCCGACCCGGCAGGCCAGAACGGTCCGCCCCCCGAACCGCTCCGCGACGGGCCCGAACGGCGTTTCGCTGGCCCCGAACTCGAGCCCCCTCAGCCGCCGCACTTTCTCCAAGCTGGGGAAAAGGTGCGTCCAGTTGCCGCAGGAGTGGATATACAGCCCCCCGAACTCCTCCGAAAGCCGGTTGAGGTAGGGCAGGGCGAACTCGTCATGCAGGGTCGGCGGCAGCATCACGCCGGCGTCGTTGGCGATGGAAAGTCCTTCCCCGTCCGGAATCCAGGGCTGGAAGCCGCTGGGCACGAACTCCGCGCCCAGGCCCCTGACCAAGGCCCGCTGGGCCTTGGCGAAGGCGATCATCAGGTCGGTGACCCGCCCCAGCAGGCGATGGACCTCCGCCGGCCGGATCAGCATGGCTTCGAAGAGCTGGGTGTGGCCCATGATGAGAGCGGCATTGTCGAGGGGGCCCTGGATGTCGGCCAGGCGGACCGGCACGCGCCCTCCGGTTCTCTCCGCGAACATCCGCGAATAGTCCAGGATCCGCCCCAGGACGCCGTCCGTGACCGAGGGCGCCGCCAAGTCCCGCACCCGCTCGGGATTATCGCCCGGCAGGGGCCGAACCGAGGGGAAGTCCTTCTCCCACCAGACGACCTCGCAACCGAAAGCCGACGGGATGGCGATGACGCCGAGCGTGGGGCAGAGGGCCGGCACCAGGTCTCCCTTGAATCTCATCTGCCCCGCGATTTCCTCCCGCTGGGCGGCCAGGAACTTCTCCGGATCGAGTAGGCGGTCCCGGACCGATGTCGCCCCCTCGGTCGAGAAAAGGGCGCTCCGGACCGGCTCGCCTCCCCTCAGCCTCGGGCCGGTGTAACCGATGAGGAAGCCCGGCCGCTCCTCGTTGTCCAGATTCCACAGCCGGGTCAGAAACTCGCGGCTACTCATACCGGCCCCAGGCTTCGGCCGCTTCCATCATAGCGTTGATGTTCCGAATCGGCGCGTCCGGCGGAATGTTGTTGCCGTCCTGGACGATGAATCCGCCGGCCGGCGCCAGCTTCTCGATGACCCGCCGGGTCGCCCGGCGCACGTCCTCCGGCGTCCCGCGGCGGATGAGCATCGGATCGACGTTGCCCAGCAGCACGACCCGTCCGCCCAGGACCTCGGCGATCCGGTCCAGGTCGACCTGCCAGCCGAAGCCCTGCAGCTCGTCGATCCGCAGGCCGTCGCGGAAGACTTCCAGCAGGTGGTCCGATCGGCCGCACATGTGCAGCGCGGCCCAGCCGTCGAAATGGTCCCGTAGCCTCCGATTGAACGGCAGGACGAGATCCTCGAACATGGGCCGCGACAGCGACACCGCCAGGTCGTCGCTCCAGGCCAAGTCGCGGCGCCCCGTCCGGCCTTCCTCGTCCCAGCAGGCGTCCAGGTAGCCGATCATCTTCTCCGTGACGATCCGCAGAAGCTCGCGGACGAAATCCGGCCTCTCGGCGCAGGCCAGGAAGAGCTCGGTGGCGCCCATCAAGTCGCCGGCCACCCCGAACGGCCCGTCCGAGGTCCGGGTCAGGTGAGGGGCCTGGCCCGGGTAGATCACGGGCCCGCCCTGGAATCTCACGGGGTATCTCTCGGCCACGGCCATCATGGCCCGCCGGTACTCGAATTGGCGTCCGTTGAGCCCGCCCCGGACGTAGTCCACGGCCTCCAGCCGGCGCAGATCGGCCTCATCCTTGACCCAGCCCGGGCCGACCCAGGGGATGTCGTCGTTGGGGAAGACGATCGGCACGCCCAGGCTCCCCGCCTCAAAGGCGTTCTGGAAGTCCGTCCAGGCCCCCACCCAAGGCCCGGTGATGGCGTGGGCGTCGGTCCGGACGTTCTCCAGCAGCCACTTCTGGGCCAGGATCTGCGTCCGCAGCATGGTCTCGGGATCGGCGTAATAGTCCCGGAAGCGGGCGCCGACCTTGGGGATGAGAAAGCGGTGGGCGATGGCCGGCAGCACGGGCACCCGGTCGGGCCGTTCGAACCGCTTGGCTTTCTCGACGCGGATGCGCCGGGCTTCGATCTCCTCGAAAGGGACGCCGATCTCGATGACCGGAGCGCTCATTCGTAGACGGGGGCGCGCCGGATGCGGGGATCGGTGAAGACGTCGTGCTCGTCCGTGTTGGTCGAGGAGAACTCGCTGACGATGGCCCCCTCGTCGCCGGCCTGGAACCAATGGCGGGTTTCGGGCGCCAGGGTGTATTGGTCCCCGGGCTCCAGGACGATCTCGTGCCGGACGTTGAAGCAGGCCTCGTCGCCGGGGGGGATGACGGCCCTCAAGCCGGGCGTCGGCGGGCCCTCGACATAGAGGAAGACGCGGCCCCAGCGACAGCGGAAGGTCTCCTGCTTGCCCGGCCGGGGCGCCGGGGCGCCGGGGCAGGCGTAGCGCGGGTGGCGGTGCTCGGGGCAGGTTTGGCGGGGGAAGAGGACGAGCTCCTTGGCGCAATAGCGGTCGTTGTTCTCGTAGACGACGATCTGCAGACCATAGCGCTCCAGGTCGCCGAGCCCGAAATCGGCCACTTCCATGGCCTTGCGCTCCGCCGCGGACAGAGCGATTCCGGCCTCCTCCAGCATCCCGGCCGCCCGGGCCCGGGCCTCATCGGCATCCTCTTTCCTCATGCCGCCCTCCGGCGCGATTATAGCGGAAAATTTGGCCCCGGCGAAGCCGGATCCCCGTTCCGGCGCGCCCGGAAGACCTCCGGGACGCCGGTCCACCCATTATGGGGAGGGCGGATTCCAGGGGAAATACGGGGGGATTCCGGCGGAAAGCCTTGACGGCTGCCGGCGGTTCGGTTAATATACCCGGGCTTTTCCCCGGTGGGGCTGTAGCTCAGTTGGGAGAGCGCTTGAATGGCATTCAAGAGGTCGCCAGTTCGATCCTGGTCAGCTCCACCATCCCCAAAGCTTTGACGTTCGCGTCCCCCGCTTCCCCTCTCTTCCGATCTCTCCCCTCAACGGCTCCATCCGCGCGCACCCGCGCCGCGGCGCCGGCCGGAAAGGGGAGGAAGAGGGAGAGAAAGAGGTGGCGGGGAGAGAGGGACGACAGGAGGCGAGAGCCGTCCCACGCCTCCCCGCGACCAATCCGGACGGCGGCTTATCTCGTGATGGCGATGGTGTGGGAGTTCGTCCCGTTGCAGTCCGTGATCGATCCGGCGCCGTCCATGGAGTTGGCGTTCTTCATGGTGCCGTCGATCGAGCCGGTCCCGGCGCAGGCGTCGGTGAAGGTCATGGTGCCGGTCAGCTTGTCTCCGGACAGCGTCCCGCTGAACGTCCCCGTCCGGCCCCGGTCGGTGGTGTAGGTCCCGGTGACGGTCCCGCCGCTCTGGGTCAGGGCGAAGTTGATGACCGAGGAGATGCCCAGCGACGCGATGCGGATAGTCCCGCTCCAGGCGCCGGTCATGTCGTAGTCGTCCGAGGTCGTGGACTGCTTGCAGCCGCTGACGAGGAGAAGAAGACAAACGAGGGAAAGAAAAGCAAAGCGTTTCATACTCGCCTCCTATTTGCCGGCTATCATAGGTCAACTGATTCGGAAAAAGCAAGTCAAGATCATTTTTGCGAAGAGCCCGACCGACGGGGCCGGCTAGGGCCTCTGCGGGAGCGAGCGGGCGGCGGGGCTCTGGCGCATTTTTCGCGGCGGCGGTATACTGAGCGCGTGAAGGCCGAGAGTCCTCGGCGGCCGGACGGGAGGGAGGGAAGGCCATGGGCGATTCATCATCCATGAAGACCATCGTCGGCGGGCGACCCGATCCGGGGAACCGGACGATCCAGGGCCTGCCCACGGGAATCCAGCGGCTTATCTTGGCGGCGGCTCGGGACGCCCGAATCGCCGAGGCGGTCGTCGGCGATTCCGTCCGGACCGCCCGGGAGATCGGGCTCGAGCTGTCCGAGTCCGAGTCGGCGATCCTGGCCGCCGTTCCCGCGACTCAGATCCGGGCCATGATCGAGGGCCTGGCCGGCCCGTCCGGCATCCCCAGGCGGGACTTTCTCCAGGGATCCGCGGCCGCCGTGGCCGTGGCCGCGACCTCGGCCCTGAGCGTCGAAGCCGCCCAATATCCGTCGGTCCAGGGCATCTCCGCGACCAGGGGCATCGATGCCGAGCGCCCCCAGCAGACTCGGGGCATCGGCATCGACCGGCCCGATTATCCCTGGGAGTCGCTGTCTCTCGAGGAGGCGCTGGCCGAGGCCAAGGAAGCCAAGCGCCCTCTGCTTGTCCTCTTCATCCGCAGCCGGCTTTCCCTTCTCGGGCGGATCGCGGCGCCACACGAGCTCAACGCCGAACGGATCTGCCAGATGTACGGCCTGGAGCTGCGCGGGGAAATCTTCCAGAGCCAGCTGCTGACCGTCCTGGTCGACGACGCGAAAGCCGCCGCGGCCCATAAAGTCCCCCTCTTCCCCACGATCCTCTTTCTGAACGAGGGAGGGGAGGAGCTGGGCCGGGTCGAGCAGCCCCAGGCCGAGAGCGCCATCCTGGAGGCCCTCCGGAAAGCGATGGAAGCCTATCGCAAGGCCCCGCGCTGAAGGATCCCCCCGCGCGCCAAGGCGGCCGATGAAGGACATCACCCTCGCTAATCTGAATATGCTCTATATCCGGCACCTGGACCGGATCGAGAGGGAGCTGCACCTGCCGCTCGGCCCCCTCTATCTGACCTCCGCCCTTGAGAAGGCCGGCCTGGCCGTCGATTTCCGGGACTACCAGCTCTATGGCGGGGAGGATCCCTTCCGCCCCGAGTCGATCGTCGAGTTCCTCTGCGACCCGGCGGCGATCGTCGGGATCTCGGTCATGACCAACCTGCTTCCTTTCGCCTTGATGGCCCTGCGAGGCTTCAAGGAGCGCTTCCCGGACCGGACCGTCGTCCTGGGCGGGGTGGGCCCGAAATCCATCGAGAGCCGGATCATGGAGCGATTTCCCTGGATCGATGTCGTCGCCGCCGGGGAGGGCGAGATCTCGGCGCCCCTCCTCGTCAGGGCCCTGCAGGGGAAGGGGAGGCTCGAGGACGTTCCCGGCATCTGGTACCGGAGCGGCGGCGCCATCCGGGCCAACCCCCGGCCGCCGCGGATCCGGGATCTCGACGCGATCCCGTTCCCGGCCTTCCATCAGGTCGACCTGAAGAAGTATGCCGGCTACGGCATCCTGACGTCCCGCGGCTGTCCTTACGCATGCACCTTCTGCTCCGTGGCGCCCATCTGGGACCGGGTCAGCTACTCGCGCTCCACAACCAACATCATCGCCGAGATGAGGCTGGTCCACGAGAAGGCCGGAGCCGACCTGTTCCTGTTCCAGGACGAGTTCTTCGTCTCTTCGAAAGCGCGGGTCCTGGATTTCTGCGCCGGGCTGAAGAGCAGCGGCCTGCCCGTCCAGTGGAAGACCTTCGGCCGCGTGGACCTGACGGACGAGGAGACGATGACGGCCATGGCCGAGGCCGGGTGCATCGAGATCCGCTACGGCATCGAGTCGGGATCGGCCGCGATTTTGGAGCGGACCAAGAAAGGATTTCGGCCCGAGGAGGCCGTCGCGGTCGTCTCGCGGGCCGTCCGGATCTTCCCCCGCGTCGATACCTTCTTCGTCTGGGGCTATCCTTTCGAGACGATGGCGGACTTCCATCAATCCCTCTTCCAGATGATCAGCTTCCGGGCCATGGGCGCCCGGGTTCTGCCCAGCCTGCTGTGCTTCCTGCCCCAGACGGCCATCTACGAAGAGTACAAAGACCGGGACGGATTCGCCTTCTGCGCCGATCTGCTTCCGGAGTACATGATCACCGGGCACGAGACCTGCCGGGGCGCCCGGATGGAGATCGGGGCGGCGCACCGTCCCATCTATGACTTCATCCAAGCGAACCTCGATCTCTTCCCGGGCTTCCTCCACTTTCGGCCCGAACAGAATGTGCTCCCCAAGCTCGAGATCCTGCAGGAGTTCGGGTTCTATCCCGCGGCTGAGGCCGAAGCCGTGGAGTCGGAGTCCTGCGGGGCCCATTCGCCCCGGGCCCGCGGGATCGCCCGGGGGGACCTGGCGACCGGACCGTCTCGGGAGTCGCCGGCGGAGTGAAGCGAATCTTCCCTACAAGGAGGGAAAGACTATGGGCATCATGGAGCTCGTCATTCTGGTCCTCTTGGTCGGCGGTCCGCTCTTTCTCATCGCGCTGGTCGATCTGTTGAAAAGCGAGTTCAAGGGAAGCGACAAGATCGTCTGGCTCCTGGTCGTGATCCTGCTGCCGATCGTCGGCTCGGTCTGCTACCTTCTCATCGGCTCCAAGCAGAAGCTGGTTAAGCGCCCCGGCGGGACGGACGCTCCCTGACCGAGCGGCCGTCGACCGGGCGTCCTTGCGGCTTCCGGTCTCCGGCTCAGTGATTCCCTCCCGCGGCCGTGCGGGGCCCGGCCTCCCCGCTGACGGCCAGACGGAGGCCGAGATAATCGCCCCGGTCGGAAGGCAGGGCGCTTCCCCGGCTGACCGGCCGCAGGAAGTAGAAGGGGACGGACCAGCAGCCGCCCCGGATGACCCGGGCTGCCCCCGAGGCCGGACCGGCTGGATCGACTTGCGGGCGGCCGTCGTATCTCCCATACCAGTCCTGGCACCACTCCCAGACGTTTCCCTGCGTATCATAGAGCCCCCAAGCGTTGGGCTTCTTGCGGCCTACGGGGTGGGTCGAGCCTCGGGAGTTCTGGTCGAACCAGGCGATGTCGAAGAGAGGGCCCCAGTCCGGACCTTCCCGACCGGCCCGGCAGGCGTATTCCCATTCCGCCTCCGTGGGCAGCCGAAAGCCGATCCCGCTGCGAGCGCTCAAGGCCCGGATGAATCCCTGGACATCCTCCCAATCCACCGTCTCGACCGGATGATGGGCGCTCCGGCTGAATCGGGCCGGGACCTGGCCCAGGACGGCCTTCCATTGGCCCTGAGTCACTTCGGTCCGTCCCATCCAAAATCCGCGGAGCCGGACGCTGTGGGACGGACCCTCGTCGTCCATCTCTTCGTCGGAGCCCATCCTGAACCGCCCGGCCGGGATCCAGACGAGCTCGATCCCCGTCACAGGCTCCCGCCAAACGGCTCCAGGTTGGCCCGCGGGGAGGGAAGCCGAAGCCTGCCGGATCGCGACGGCGGAAGGCGGCGTCTCCCGCCCCTCTATCGCTTCCGCCGGCGACAGGAGGGCGGCTGTCAGAGCGACGCCGGATAAGAGAGCCGCTTTCCCTACCCTCATGGAGAACCCTCGCCCCTCCATGATCCTACCGGCGAGTCCGATTGTCAAAGCCGGGCGGGCACGGGAGAAGGCCGGCGGGACTCAGGCGAACTCGTAGGGATCGGGCAGGCTCTCGGGCGGTGTCTCCAGCTTGGCCGGGTGCTCGATCAGGTCGGTCAGCAGGCCGATCGTCTTGGCGTAGTTGACCCCGTCGGTGACCCGCTCGTCCAGGCTGATGTTCATGTCCATGACGTCCTGGGCCTCGATGCCCCCCGCCTCGTTGACCACCGGCACCTTCTTGGGCTTGCCGACGACGATGAAGAAGGGCGTGTTGCCGAACTCGTACATATGGTGGAAGACCGGCTCCAGGCCGATGCCGCCCAGGTTGGCCAGGTAGGCGCTGGAGAAGAAGGCGTCGGAGCGGACGAAGGATTTCGGCAGGAGGCTGAAATAATCCAGCGTCTTGAGCAGGCCGACGAACATCCGGGTCATGAAGCGGGGCAGCTTGGTCACGGCGTCGGTCAGGTTCTCGTCGCCGGAGGTCTTGCTCTCCTTCATGGCGTAGACGATGGCCGAGACCTTGTCGACGACGTCGGCGATGGTCGAGCGGGGGTCGAAGGAGATCTTGGCGTTGGTCTCGGCGGCCGACTCGGTCAGCTCGCGCTTGACGATGAAGGACAGGTCGATGGTCTTTCGCTGATAGATGCGGCGGCCCGAGACGAAGCGGTTGGCGTCCGGCCGCAGGGCCAGGGTCCGAACGCTGGCGGCCAGGACGACGTAGAAGAGGGAGATCCTCCGCTCCCGGCCGGCGTTGAACTTCTCCAGCCACTCCAGGGTCTCGCGGAGGCGAACCCGCTGGGGGTAGAGGATGACGGACTCCGTACGGGTCGGCATGATGAAGGGGAAGGCCTTGCGGAACCCGGACAGCTTGCGCAAGTAGACTCCGTCGCAGCGCTTCTTCAACGGCATGGAAACCTCCGAGCTTCAGGGGGGATTCCCGGGCGGATCGGGCGGCTCGCTTTCATCGGGCTGGGCGGGACGATATCATGGCTCGCGGCCGACTTCAAGCCGTCCGCCGTCGGGTTTCCTTGACCCTCCCTCCCGGGCCGGGCTAATATACCGCTCGGGAGAAGGTGTGTTTTTCTTGATCGGCGGCCTCGGGCCGCGGACCGTCAGGCTCGGTGGCGAGGCGAGGGCCTGCCCGTCCTGTGGTCGGGCCGCCTGCCGTCTTCAACGCCGGGATCAATACCTCAGCCTCTTTTTCATCCCCCTCATCCGGGTCAGGAAGGGGGATCCCATCTGGCGCTGTGACGAGTGCGGCGCGCGCAGCGAGGATCCGGGGCGTCGGCTGGGCGTCGTCTCGGCCTGCCGGATGTGCGGCCGGCGCCTCGAATCCGATTTTGCCTTTTGCCCCCGCTGCGGCGCGCGAAGGGATTAGGATGGACGGGATGACGAAAAGAGGCGAATCTTGGAAAGCGGTTCTGAAAGCCGACTCCACGGCGTGGCTGCTGGAAGAGGACAACCCCGGCGTCCGCCGCCTGGCTCTCACGAATCTCCTGGGAAAACCCGCCTCCGACCCGGACGTCGGGAGAGCCGGCCGCGAGGCCATGGAGACCGGCGTCATCGCCAAGATCCTGACCAGGCAGAATCCGGACGGCTCCTGGGGCGAGCCGGGGATGTTCTATCGGAGCAAGTACAAGGGCACCGTCTGGCAGCTGGTCGTCCTGGCCCAGCTCGGCGCGGATGGCCGCGACGAAAGAATCCGGCGGGCCTGCGAGTCCATCCTGGCCCAATCCCAGGACCCCGGGAGCGGCGGGTTCGCTTTCGATGCCGCCCGCAAGAAGGGCGGCGGCCTCTCCACCTGCGTCGTTCCTTGCCTGACGGGCAATATGGTTTGGAGCCTTATCCGGCTCGGTGGGTCGGAAGATCCCCGAGTCCAGGCCGGGATCGATTGGATCGTCCGGCATCAGCGCTTCGACGACGGCGACGGGCCCGCCACTCCGCCTGCACCCTACGAGCGCTGGACGACCTGCTGGGGCCGGCACGTCTGCCACATGGGCGCCGTCAAGGCCCTCAAAGCCCTGGCCGCCGTCCCCAAGCCACGCCGATCGGCCGAGGTCCGGCGGACGATCGAGGCGGGCGTGGAATACGTGCTCATCCACCATATCTTCAAGAAAAGTCATAATCTGGACGCCGTATCCAGGCCCGGGTGGCTGCGCTTGGGCTTTCCCTGGATGTACCAGACGGATATCGTCGAGATCCTCGGCCTCCTTGGCGACCTGGGCTGCCGGGACGAGCGGATGCGGGAGGCTGTCGACGCGCTGCTGGCCAAACAGGCGGATGACGGGACGTGGAAGCTCGAGAACACCTTCAACGGCCGCTACCAAGCGGACATCGAGCGCAAAGGCCGGCCGAGCAAGTGGGTCACCATCCAGGCCATGACCGCGCTGAAGAGATACTTCGGATAAGGGGGCGGCCCGGCGGGCCGCTCCCCCGCCGGGCTTAAAGCGCGTCGATGATCGCGTTCAGCGTCGCGCAGGGCCGCATGGCCGCGGCGACCTTCCCCTTGTCGGGGTGGTAGTAGCCGCCCATGTCCACCGGCCTGGCTTGGGCCGCGATCAGATCGGCCGCGATCTTGGCTTCGTTTTCGCCTAGGGCTTTGGCGACCGGCGCGAAGCGGGCTTTCAGCTCGGCGTCTTCATCCTGGGCGGCCAGGGCCTCGGCCCAGTAGAGGGCCAGGTAGAAGTGGCTGCCCCGGTTGTCGATCTGGCCGACCTTGCGGGCGGGGGACTTGTTGTTGTCCAGGAACCTGGCGATGGCCGCATCCAGCGTTTCAGCCAGGGTCTTGGCCTTGGCGTTCCCGAAAGCCGCTCCGAGGTGCTCCAGCGAGGCGGCGAAGGCCGAGAACTCGCCCAGGGAATCCCAGCGCAGGTAGTTCTCCTTCTCGAATTGCTGGACGTGCTTGGGAGCCGAGCCGCCTGCGCCCGTCTCGAACAGTCCGCCTCCGGCCAGCAGCGGGACGATGGACAGCATCTTGGCGCTGGTGCCGATCTCCAGAATGGGGAAGAGGTCGGTCAGGTAATCGCGGAGAACGTTGCCCGTCACCGAGATCGTGTCCAGCCCTTGGCGGATCCGCCCCAGCGAGTACTTCATGGCTTCGACGGGGGGCAGGATGAGGATCGTCAGGCCGGCCGTGTCGTGGTCCTGGAGATACGCCTTGACCTTGGCGATGACCTGGGCGTCATGGGCCCGGTCGCGGTCCAGCCAGAAGACGGCGTGGGCTCCGGTGGCTCGGGCCCGCTTGACGGCCAGCTTGACCCAGTCGCGGATCGGAACGTCCTTGGCCCGGGACATGCGCCAGATGTCGCCCGCCTCGACCTCGTGCTCCATCAGGACGTGGTCGCAGGCGGCTACGACACGGACGGTTCCGTCGAAGGGAATCTCGAAGGTCGTCGGATGGGAGCCGTACTCCTCGGCCTTCTGGGCCATCAGACCGACGTTGGGGACGCTGCCCATGGTGGCCGGGTCGAAGGCGCCATGGGCCCGGCAGTCCTCGATGATCGTCTTGTAGGTGGTGGCGTAGCAGCGGTCCGGGATCATGGCCTTGGTCTCGTGCAGCTTCCCGTCCGGGCCCCACATCTGGCCCGACTCGCGGACGACGACGGGCATGGAGGCGTCGACGATGATGTCGCTGGGGACGTGCAGGTTGGTGATGCCGTGATCGGAGTCGACCATGGCCAGAGGGGGGCGCTCGGCGTAGACGGCCTGGATGTCGGCTTCGATCTCGGCCCGCTTGTCCTCGGGCAGGGCCTTGATCTTGGCGTACAGATCGCCGATGCCGTTGTTGGGATTGAAGCCGACTTCCCTCAGGACGGCGGCATGCTTGGCGAGGGCCTTTTCGTAGAAGACGGAGACGGCGTGGCCGAACATGATCGGATCGGAGACCTTCATCATGGTCGCCTTCAAGTGCAGCGACAGCAGCAGGCCCTCGGCCTTGGCCGCCGCGATCTGCTCGGCGTAGAAGGCCCGCAGGGCCTTGCGGCTCATAAATGTCCCGGACAGGATCTCTCCCTCCAGGGCCGTCAGGCCGTCCTTGAGGACCTTGAGGGAGCCGTCTCGACCCTTCAGCTCGATGCGGAAGGGCTTCTCCTTGTGGATGGTGACGGACTTTTCGTGCCCGTAGAAATCGCCGCCGGTCATATGGGCCACGTGGGCCTTGTTGTCGGGCTTCCAGGCGCCCAGCTTGTGGGGGTGCTTCCTGGAGAAGGCCTTGACCGAGAGCGGGGCGCGGCGGTCCGAGTTGCCCTCGCGGAGGACCGGGTTGACGGCGCTGCCCAGGACCTTGGCGTAGCGGGCCTGGATCTCCCTCTCCGCTTCGTTGGCCGGATTCTCGGGATAGTCGGGCAGCTTGTAGCCCTGGGCCTGCAGCTCGGCGATGGCCTCCTGCAGCTGCGGCAGCGAGGCGCTGATGTTGGGCAGCTTGATGATGTTGGCCTCGGGGGTCAGGGCCAGCGCGCCCAGCTCGGCCAGCCGGTCGGGGATGCGCTGGGCTTCGGTCAGATCATCGGGGAAGTTCGCGATGATGCGGCCGGCGAGCGAGATGTCGCTCAGCTCGACATCGACTCCCGTTCCCTTGGTGAAGCCCTGGATGATGGGGAGAAGGGAGAAAGTGGCCAGGTAGGGAGCCTCGTCGGTCTCCGTCCAGATGATCTTGTGGCTGCTCATCGATCCTCCTCGGATTGTCTTGGCGTTCGGATCCATCCCGGGGCGGCCCGGGAGCGCGTCTCCATCCATGGCATGCGTCCGGTCTCGATGAGCCGATGGCGGTGAGGGGCGGTGGGCACCGGCTCGAAAGGGAGACTACAATACCCAAACGACGGCGGGGTGTCAAGGAATGAAAAGACACTATTATCAACCAGTTAGAATGAATGGGCGGCAACGCCGAGGGGTCGGGCCTCGGGCTTCTCCGGCCCGGGTTGCATCCATCCCGGGCCGGGCCTACAATTCCGCCAAGGAGGGGAAGATGCGATCCGATGGTCCGAATCCCGCGGTCCGAATCGCCGGCTTGGCGGCGGCTTGTCTTGTCCTGGCGGCGGCGCGGCCGGCGCCCCGTTTGACTCGCGCCGGCCCCTCCGCTAGATTGAGGATGACGGGAGGATCAGCGCCATGCTCAAGTCGGGGATTATCCTGCTTCTTCTGGCTGCTGCCGGTTCGATAGGGACGGGCGGATGGGGCGACATCGATATTCGCCGCGGCGGCTCGCCGTGGGCCAGGATCGATCCGGACGGCTGGATCCGGATCGACGGCAGCCTGGCCGGCCGCATCGAGGAGGACGGCGCGGTCCGCAAGGACGGATCGCTCGTCGGCCGGATCGAGCCCGATGGCGGAATCCGCGTCGGCGGCAGCCTGACGGGGGCGATCGAGGCGGACGGCACGATCCGCAGGGACGGCTCGATCATCGGCGGCATCGGGCCCGACGGCACGATCCGCAGGAACGGCTCGATCTGGGGCTCGGCCGAGCCCTGCTGCGCCGGCCACGGGGAGATGAAGCGGATCGCCGCCGTGCTGGCCTTTTTCGCCCCGGACTTCTTCTAGTCGCCGCTCCGCCTCAATCCAACAGCCCGGCCGCCTTGAGACTCAGGTAGGGCAGGGCGACCGAGGCGACGTAGAGGGGGTTGCTGGACTTGCCGGTGTGAGGAGGCCGATACCGACGGCTTCGCGAATCACGGGCGCTCGTCCCCTTCCTCCGCGCGCACGATGCCGGCCGGCGGCTTGGCCGGATTCCCGCCTCCCGCTCCCTCGGATTGAAGATAGGAGGCTACCGTGCCCTCTTCTCCGAGGTAGCCGACGCAGTCGGGATGAAGCGGCATCAGGCTGAATCGCTCCCGGCCGTCCTCGCCCCGGACGAGCCCCAGCGGGAAGAGCCGGCAGACCAGCGGTCGGACCGGATGGATGCCGCAGCCGCGCTCATCCAGGAAGACGCAATCCCCGTCCGGCTTCAGCCGGATCGTCCCGTCGTCGGGATCCAGAAAGCGGGCCCGCGTCTCCTCGGCGGAGAGGCCCATCCGCCCGGCCATTCGCGCGACCTCCCCGTCATCGGGGACGATCCGCTTGTTGTTGCAGCAGGCCCGGCAGCGCTGGCACTTGAAGAAGAAGGGGCTCGACCGGTCCAGGTCGAAGCGCAGCCCGTCCGGCCCGTCGAAGGTCACGGCGCCAGAACCCGCAGAGCTCCCGGCAGGGCCCGGAAGGTGATGGTCCGCGGGGCGCCGCTCGGGGTGCCCTCGATGATCTCCCCGTCGGTCTGGACGTCCAGGCGGGTATCCGTCCGAAGGGTGAATTCGGGGGCCCGGATGATCCGGACCTCGGGCTGGCCGACATGGGCCCCCGTCTTGGTCAAGGCGTAGAGACGGGCCAGCCGGCGCATGCTGCAGGGCCCGATCAGGCAGGCGTCCAGCCGCCCGTCGCCGGGATCGGCCCCGGGGGCTATGATCCGCCCCGTGGCCCAGACTTTCGTGTTGGCGAAGACGGCGATGGTCAAGGGACCCTCGATCGATCCGCCGTTCCAATCGATAGACAGCCGGACGGGGACGTCCTTGGCCCGGTAGGCCGAGCGGATGCCGGCCACTCCGGCCAGCGTCTGGCGGCGGGCCCAAGCGGGGCGCCTTCCGGCCAGGTCGAAGACGAAGCGGTTGACCGCCGCCCCCAGCCCGACATTGGCCTGGCCCATGAAGCAGCCGGCCTCGCGGCCGTCCTTGAGGACCCATCCGGCGTCGATGTCGCGGACGCGACCGTCACGGAGCGTCCGGCAGGCCTCTTCCAGGCCGGCCAATCCGAAGGCGGCCGGAATGTCGTTGGACGAGCCGAGCCCGATCAGGCCCAGGATTGGAGCCGGCGCGTCTTGGCGGACGGCCAGGATCTCGCTGGCCATGATCTGGAAGGTCGAATCGCCTCCGGCGCCCACCAGGACGCGGTCGGTGGGGCCGGCCCCGGCCAGCTTGCGGGTCATCTCGCGCAGATGGTCCTCGCTCTGGGTGACGATTAGGGAATAGGCGATCTGCAGGCGGCGGAGCTCGTCCTCCAGGCGGGCCTGATTCCGGCGGGCCAGCCCTCCGCCGGCGGAAGGGTTGAGCAGGATGGTCAGGGGTCCTCGCGCGTCCGTCATGTCGGCTCCTTCCGCATGCCCGCGGCCCGCTCTTGGAGCAAGGCCCGGGACCGCTCGATATCCCCCCTGACGCTCCGGACGACCGGTATCCAAAAGACGGTATTGATGGCCCAGAAGACGAGCACGGTGCCCATGGCCGTCCGCAGATCCCAGAGGGCCGCGGCGTAGGAGGCGATGAGCGGGCCGAGGGCGTTGCCGGCCAGGTCCATGACCGAGGCCAGCGAGACCATCGTGCCGCGGTGCTCGGGCAGGTTGATGTCGGCCAGCGTGCCGTACCAGTTGGGATTGACGCCCTGGTTGACGAAGAGGGCCGCGGCCACGGTCAGGACCAGCCCCAGCATCCCGGGCGCGGCCAGGGCGGCCTGCCAGCCTCCCGATTCGGGCGCCCGGGCCCGGCTGGCCAAGAAGAGGACCATGAAGAGGATGGGGACGACGTTGCAGAACAGGGCCGTCAGCGCCTTGGCCCGCTTGTCGCGGCGGAAGCCCCAATCCCCCAGCCGGCCGAAGACCAGGGCCCCGGCCGCGCCGGCGGCGAAGACCGCCAGGAGCATCATGTTGACCGAGCCGGCCTCGACGTTGTGGATCTCCTTCATGTACTTGAAGATCAGGAAAAGGACGATGGAACCCGGGATGACGTCGACGAAATTGAGGACCAGCCAGGCGTTGCTCCGGTTCCGGGCCAGGACGGCGATGTCGGCCTTGGAGATGCGGAAGTCGTAGCGGGCGCCCTCCAGGAGGGCCCCCCGCAGCTCCTCTTCGCGGCCGCCTCGAGCGGGGTCCCGGTAGACGGCCAGGAGGGCGGCGGCGGCCAGCCCGGCCGCTCCGACGACGAGGTAAGCCGTCCGCCAGCGACCGGCGAGCGATCCGGCCAGGCCGAATCCGGTCAGGCGGCCGATCAACATGGCCACGGACATCAGACCGAAGGCCGTGCCCCGGCGGCCGGCGGGGACCGTGTCGGCGGCCAGGGAGAACGCGGCCGGGACGAAGGCGCCGGTCCCCAGGCCGGCTAAGGCCCGCAGGGCGAAGAAGACGGGGTAGCCGGCGGGACCGGATGGGACCAGGATCGTCAAGACCGCGGCCGCGCCGGCCAGGGCCGCCCCTCCCGAGCAGAAGCGCAGGCGGGCCCCGCGGTCCGAGAGGATTCCGGCCGCGATCATGGCCAGGGCCGAAACGGCCGTGGCGGCGAAGCCGACCCACCCCAGCGGGACGATGCTGCGGGCCGAGCCGAAGAATTCCGCCAGGAGCGGATCGAGAAAGGGGCCAAGGAGGGCCGGCTCGGCGAATACGGGCAGAAGCCCGGCCGCCAGGGGAAGAAACGGCACGGGGCGGGCGTCGTTAGGATGGAACATGGGCTTCGGCGGTCAGGTGAGGTATACCCCATGTTCCGGCGGGGTTCAAGCCGAATCGGCCGGCCGGACCGGGAAAAAGAGATTGACTCCGGCCGGAGGGCGGTTTATCGTAGGCGCGGTCGAGGGAGGAAGCCGTGGCAAAGATCAGCAAAAAGACATGGAAGACGGTCTTCCTGGTCGCCTATTGGGCCGTCACCCTGTGGCTCCTCTATCCCCTGATCTTCGAGGTCATCACGCCCCTGAAATCCGGGGAATACTTCACCCGCTCGGCCCTTGGGGTCACCCTGCTCATCCTGATCTTCGGCAAGACCTTCTTCGACCTGCTCTTCCCGACCGAGCTGTCCAAGGCCCGGACGCGGCTGAACTGGCTTCTTCTTTCGGTCTACACCACGATCATGGCCGGCGGCATCATCTTCATGCTGATCCGGATCCTGGCCCTCTACCTCAACAAGAACGCCGGGACCTATACCGGGGGGGACGTCGAGTTCTGAGCCCCGGGGACGGGCATGAAGGACCTGATCGTCTCGCTCCGGCCCGGGCAGTGGATCAAGAACTTCTTCGTCTTCGCCGCGCCGCTCTTCGGCCGGGTCCTCTTCCGGCCGGAGCCGGCCCTGCGCACGGCCGCGGCCTTCGGCGTCTTCTGCGTCCTCTCGGGCGCCCTCTACCTGGTCAACGACATCCTGGACGCGGAGGCCGACCGGGCCCATCCGAGGAAGGCCCGGCGGCCGATCGCGGCGGGCCGACTGCGTCCGGGCACGGCTTGGGCATGGGCCGCCGTCCTGGGCGCGGTCGGGCTGGCGGCCGCGGCTTTCCTGGACCGGCGCCTCCTGCTGGCCGCCGCGACCTATGTCCTTCTCCAGGCGGCTTATTCCCTGGCCCTCAAGAGGGTGGTCATCCTGGATGTCTTCCTTGTCGCATCCGGCTTCGTCCTGAGAGTGGCGGCGGGGGGCTTCGCGGCGGACGTCGCCCCGTCCTCCTGGCTGCTGGTCTGCACGAGCCTTCTGGCCCTGCTGGTCGCGGTCGGCAAGCGGCGGCATGAGCTGATGCTGTTGGAAGAGCGGGGCGGAGAGCATCGGGCCGTCCTGCGCGAGTACACGCCGGCCCTCCTGGACCAGATGGTGGCCGTCGTGACCTCGGCCACGACCGTGGCCTATGCCTTGTACGTCATGGACGAGGCCACCGGGGAGCGTTTCGGCTCCGGGCGCCTGCTGTGGTCCGCGCCCTTCGTCCTGTACGGGATCTTCCGCTACCTTTACCTGGTTTACCGCCGGGGCGAGGGTGGGACGCCGGAGGAGATGATCGTCAAGGACCGGCCCTTCCTCCTCGCCATCGCCCTCTGGATCGGCGTCTCCGCCGCCCTCATCTACCTCTGATCAGCCTCGGATGTGGCGCAGGGTGCGGGGCTCGCGCTCCAGGTGGAAGACGATCATGGCCTGCAGGGCGGCCCGGATCGGGCGCAGCGCCTCCGGGCCGAACTCCTCGAGCGGCTCCTTGGGCGGAGGATTCTTCCGGGCCCAGGCCAGGAACGAGGCCATCGCCGGCCCCACGGCCTCCTTGCGGGACGGGGCGCAGGCCGCGCAGTAGATCCCGTCGCGGCGCGGCGACAGCCAGGCCGCCTCGGCCTCGGCCACGGCCCTGCGGCAGGCCTTGCAGCGGCCGACCTCGGGCAGGATGCCGTTGATTCGCAGCAGCCAGGCCTCGAAGTAGGCGCCCAGCAGGTCCGGCCGGCCCTTGTCCCGCAGCGCCTGCAGCACGGCCAGCAGCAGGCGGAAGAGCGTCTCCTCTCGACTCCGGGACGGGGCGAACTCCTCGACCAGCTCGGCGAAATAGGCCAGCAGGCAGCTCGTCTGGGGATCGGTCTGGACGTCGAAGAAGGACTCGACCAGGTCGGCGTTGCTGACGGTGACCAGGTCGCGGCGCTCCTTCTCGTAGAAGAAGACCCGGACGTGGGACATCGGCTCCAGGCAGGAGGCGAAGCGGTTGCCGAACTTGCGGGCCCCTTTGGCCACGCCGCGCAGCAGGCCCTTGTCCCGGGTCAGGAAGGAGCAGAGCTTGTCCTGGTCCCCGATCGGCGAGGTCCGCAGGGTGATGGCTTCGGCCTGGTCGGCGGGCATGGCGGGGCTTCCCCGCCCTCACTCGTTGAAGGTGATGTGGAGGGCCTTGATCCGGGCCTGGACCGCCTCCGGCGTCATGTCCAGCTCGGCCGCGGCCTTGGCCAGGTCCCACTTGGTCCGCAGCAGGACCCGGTGCAGGGTCGTCCGCTCGAACTGCTCCAGGGCCTCGGCCAGCGGGGCGGGGGCGGGCAGGCCGGCCCCCGTCTCGCGCTCGCGCGTCTCGACCAGCAGGGCCAGGTGCGAGGCGCCGATCTCCTCCTCCTCGACCAGGATGACGAAGCGCTCGATGACGTTCATGACTTCGCTGACGTTGCCCGGCCAGGAGTAGTTGAGGAAGGCCTTGAGGGCCTCGGGGTGCATGGACTTGGGCTTCTTGCCGTACTCCGCGGCGAAGGCCTGCAGGAAGTGGTCGATCAGCGGCGGGATGTCCTCGGTCCGCTCCCGCAGCGGCGGGATGAACATGGGGATGACGTTGAGCTTGAAGTAGAGGTCCTCCCGGAAGCGGGCCTTGCCGATCAGGTCCTTGATGGACTTGGTCGAGGCGGCGATGATCCGGGTGTCGAAGGAGACCGGGTCGTTCGACCCGACCGGCTCGAAGGACTGCTCGATGAGGGCCTTGACCAGCTTGGCCTGGGTCCGCAGGCTCATGTCCCCGACCTCGTCCAGGAAGAGGGTCCCGCCGTCGGCCTGGAGCAGCTTGCCCATCTTGTCCTTGACCGCGTGCGGCGCGGCGCCCTTGATAGCCCCGAACAGCTCCGCCTCGATCATCTCGTCGGGGATGGCCGCGCAGTTGATCTCCACGAACCTCTTGTCGCGGCGCAGGCTCTGGTCGTGGATGAGGCGGGCGATGAGCTCCTTGCCGGTCCCGTTCTCGCCCGTCAGCAGGACCCGCCCGTCGGTCGGGGCGGCCTTCTTGATCTCCTCGCGCAGCTTGCTGATGGCCGGGCTCCGGCCCACCAGGTGGGTCCGGGCCCGCGTCTTCTCCCGCAGCTGGAGGTTCTCTTCCTCCAGCTTCTGCTGGCGGAGCGCGTTCTGGACGGTCAGGACCACCTTCTCCAAGGTCAACGGCTTCTCCAGGAAGTCGAAGGCCCCCAGCTTGGTGGCCTTGACCGCCGTCTCGACCGTGCCGTGGCCGGAGATGACCACGACCTGGGGGGGGGCGTCCATCATCCGGACCCGGCGCAGGACGTCCAGGCCGTTCATCTCGGGCAGCCAGATGTCGAGCAGGATCAGGCCGAAAGCGCCCTTCTGGAGGGCGGCCAGGCCCTCCTCGCCGGAGGCCGCGGTCTTGACCGCGTAGCCCTCGTCCTCGAGGATGCCCTGCAGGGAGGAGCGGATGCTCGCCTCGTCGTCGATGATCAGGATCTTGTCTTGGCTCATGCGGGTAGGTGGAGGGTGAAGCAGGCGCCATGGGGTTTGACGTTGCGCACGTCGATGGTGCCGCTGTGCTCTTTCATGATCTGGGCTACGATGGCCAGCCCGAGTCCGGTGCCCTTCTTCTTGGTCGAGAAGCGGGGCAGGAAGAGCTTGTCCTTGTCCTCGACCGCGATGCCGGGGCCGGTGTCCTCGATCTCGACCTTGACCAACCGGGTCTCGCGGTCGAAGCCGGCGCGGACGAGGATTTTACCTTTTTTGGACATGGCGTCAATAGCGTTGTCGAAGAGGTTGATGAAGACCCGCTTCATCGGCTCGGGGTCCAGCGGCTGGCGGGCGGGCACGTCCGGATCGATGACGACCTCGAAGGCCACGTCGGCGAAGATGGGCCGGAAGAGAGCCGCGGCCTGGTCGATGATCTCGGCCAGGGAGGCCGGCTGGAGGTTGAGCTTGGGCAGGCGGGCAAACTCGGAGAACTCGTCGACCAGGGCCTTGATCGTCTGGGCTTCCTGGATGATGACTCGGGCCCCTTCCTGCAGGGCGGCCGGGTCGGCCGGCTCGGAGCGGCCCAGGTTCTTGAGGATCCGCTCGGCGTTCAGCTGGATGGGCGTCAGCGGGTTCTTGATCTCGTGGGCCACCCGCTGGGCGACTTCCTTCCAGGCGGCCACCTTCTGGCCCATGATCAGCTGCGACAGGTCGTCCAGCGCGACCAGGAGGCCGCTGAAGCCCCCGCCCGGCGTCTTGAGCGGCGACAGCGTCAGGGCCAGGGTCAGCTGCTGGCCGTCGAGAGGGAAGGTGATCTCGCGGTCCGAGATCCGGTAGCGGGCCTTCATCCCGGCCTCGATGCCCTGGGCCAGCTCGGCGTAGCGGGCGTGGCGAAGGACTTCGCGGTAGGGCTTGCCGGCCACTTCGGCCGCGGCGTGCAGCGACAGCATGTCGCGGGCCGAGGGATTGATGGTCGTGATGCGGCCCTCGCCGTCCAAGGCGATCACCCCGGTGGTGACCGTGTTGAGCAGGGTCTCGATGTACTGCTTGCGGGCCTCCTGCTCGGCCGTCTTCTGGGCCAGCCGGTCCTGGCCGGTCTGGATGTCGGCGATCATCTGGTTGAACGACTCGATCAGGATGCCGATCTCGTCCGAGGCCGGGTCCTCGACCCGAACCCCGAGGTTGCCCCGGGACACCTCGCGGGTGGCCTGAGCCAGCTTCTCGATCGGCACGGTGATGGAGCGGGCCAGGTGGAACCCGATCCAGGTGGCGGCGAAGACGACCAGCATCGTCACCAGGACCAGCATCAGCTGGTAGGTCGTCTTGGTCAGGTCCTTCTGCTGGCGCCCCCGGCTGTAGCGGTCGAAGTAGGCCTTGACGGCGTTGATCTTCTGGGCGTAGTTCTGGGGCAGGAACTGGCCGGTAGTGATCAGGTAGGGCGTCCCGTCCGGCAGCCCGAAGCTGACGCCCTGGCGGATGAACTCGCCGGTGCCCATGGGCTTGATCTCGTCCAGCGGCACGCCGAACTGGGTCTTCTTGACCTTGTCCAGCTTCAGCTCGTTGTAGTCCTGCAGAGGCAGATTCGGATCCAGGTAGACGAACAGCTCCTCTTCGCCCCGGTAGACGGCGATCTCGGCCAGCCTGTACTCGGCCAGCTTGGTCCGGACGAAGGCCTCCAGGGCGGCCCGCTTGTCCTCGGCCAGCAGGCCTTGGGCCCGCATCTCCTTCTCCAGCTGGACGGCGAAGTGCAGGGTCCGCTCCGACGTCGTGACGTAGAAGCCGTCGGCCACGGCCCGGGTGTCCTCGAGCACCCGGTTGACGTCCATCTTCAGCCACTGCTCGATATTGCGGTTGATCAGGTCGCTGGTGAAGAGGAAGAGCAGCAGGGTCGGGATGAACGAGAGCGCGGTGAAGAAGAGGACCAGCTTGGTCTTGAAGTGGGCCCCGACCACCTTGCGCTTGCGCTCCAGGTAGAGGCGGGCCAGGTTGCGGCCCAGGACGAACAGCAGGATGAGGGCCAGCAGCAGGACGATGAACTGGAGCGCGGTCAGCAGGATGCCGGTGGCCTTGGACGGGGAGAACTCCTGGACCCGGCGGAGCAGGTAGTCGATGACGAAGTAGAGGACGATCAGGAGCGGGATGACGAAGATCAGGACGCGCGAGCCCCGTTTCTTGGGGCTCAGGACGTCGCGGGTTTCCGGCATGGCGGGCCTAGGGGGCCGGCTCGGGGGCGGGCCCGGGCTCGGGGCCGCGCCCGAGGAAGGCGGCCGCCGTGTCCCGGTTGATCCGGATGTCGGTCTTCACCGCGCCCGCCCCGCCGAAGGGGATGCCGGGCCGGCCATTGAGGAGATAGTCGACGCCGCCGGCGTTGCCGACCTGGATGACGAACTCCCGGTCGGCCGAGAGGTCCGCGGTGCGGCCGGCCGCTTGGATGCCGTCCAGAACGACGCGGCCGTCGGCGGCGACCTGGATCCAGGTATCGGCCTTGAAGCGGAGCTCCAGCTTGAGCCCGTCGGCGAAAGAGGGCGGAGCGTCGGCGGGGAGATTCTCCGCGGCGGGGGCTCCCGCGCCCGGAGCGCTCCCACCGGCCGGCGATCCGGCGGCCGGACCCGCGGCCGATCCGGCGGGCAGGCCGGATGGGGCTCCGATCGACGCCTCGGGCGGCGGCTCGGCGCGGATCGGGGCCTGGACCTCCGGCCTGGCGGACGGGAGAGTCGGGGCCGGCTTGGATCGGGACTGGATGTAGAGGAGGACCAGGCCGGTCGCGGCGCCCAGCAGGAGGATGACCAGGATCGCCAGGACCCAGGGCCGAAGGCGCGGGCCGCGCCGGCGCATCTGACCCGACCGGCCGGCGGCGGCCCGGAAGTCCTGCAGCTCGGGCCGGTGGATGCGGGCGGACTGGGCGGACGGCCGGCTCCCGCGCTCCTTGACCGGGGCGGCGGCGGGCGCTTCCCGGGCCGGTCCGGAGGGGGGGAAGATCTCCCGGTAGAGGTCCAGGAAGCGGGCCTCGTCGGCTCCGACGGCTCGGACATAGGCCTTCAGGACCCCCTTGACGAAGAAGGGCTCGGGCATCAGGTCGAAGCGCTCGTCTTCCAGGCTCTGCAGGAGGCGGGCGCTGATCTTGGTCTGGCGGGCGATCTCGGCCACGGACATGGCGGCCCGTTCGCGCGCCTGCTTCAATTCCTGGCCAAGGGAAGGCATGGAGATGATGCCCGAATTGTAAGGCACGGCCTGACCCCTGTCAATCGAGGGATCGGCTCCCTGGGGACCGGGAGGCGACTGCCGGAATCCGGAGGGAGGATATTGCGGATCTGACGAGCGCCCTGGGATGAGGCGGGAGCTAGACTTTCAGGAAGCGGGAGAGCGAGCTGAGGCTTCCGACGAATCCGACCAGTCCGCCGCCCAAGACCAGGCCCGCGGCCTGGGCCGGGGTCAGATAGCGAAAGCCGAAGAGCTCCTGCAGCGCTCCCATCGAGGCGCCCAGATAGACGGGCAGGAGCTTGACCACGGCCAGGATCAGGCCCAGCGAGAGCAGGCCGCCCAGCAAGCCCATGGCCACGCCCTCCAGGAGGAACGGGGCTCGGATAAAGGAGTTGGTGGCCCCGACCAGGCGCAGCAGCTCGATCTCCGACTGGCGGGCCAGGACGTTGAGCTTGATGACGTTGGAGACGATCAGCAGGGAGGCCAGGACGAGGATGCCGCCCAGGAAGAATCCGGCGCTGCGGACCAGCCGGCTCAGGGACCGGACCCGGTCGGCCCAGTCGCGGTTGAACTGGGCGCCGGTGACGGCGGGAGAGAGGCGGGCCTCGGCGATCAGCCGCGCCACGTCGTCGGCGGAGACATCGGGCTGGCGCAGGTCCGCTTCGATGGTGGCCGGGAAGGGGTTGTCCTTGAGGTTGGCGACGATCTCGGCCAGATCGGGAAAGTCCTTGAGAAAGCGGGCCAGGGCCTCCTCGGCCGGGACCAGACGGACGTCGCCGACCAGGGGCGAGGCGCGCAGCCCGGCCACGACCCTGTCGCGGTCGGCGGTCGCGGCGTCGGGGCCGAGGTCGAAGACGACGCTGACGTTGCGGGACAGCTCGCCGGCCTTCTCGGCCAGGTTGTTGGAGAGAGAGAGGAAGATGCCCAGGATGAGCGAGGACAGGCAGATGATGGTCAGGGAGAAGAGATGGCGGGTCTTGAACTGCCATAGGTTGTTCAGCGTCTCGCGCAGGAAGTAGCGCGGCTGGATGCGGCCGGCGCGGCTCATGCCCGGCCTCCCCGGCGCTGGATCTTGCCCTCGTGGAGCAGGATGATGCGGCCGTCGAAGCGGCGGATGAGGTCGCGGTCGTGGGTGCAGACGACGACGGTGGTCCCCTGGCGGTTGATCTCCTGGAACAGGCCCATCATCTCCGAGGCCAGCTCCGGGTCGAGGTTGCCTGTCGGCTCGTCGGCCAGCAGGATGGTCGGGTTGTTGACCACGGCCCGGGCCACGGCCACCCGCTGCTGCTCGCCGTAGGACAGCTCGGAGGGGAAGTCCCAGATGCGGTGGTGCATGGCCACCATGCGGAGGGCGATGAAGACGCGGCGCTTGAGGTCGCGGGGCGGGATGCCCTGGACCCGCAGGGCGATGGCCACGTTGTCGAAGACCCGCTTGTGGGCCAGCAGGCGGAAGTCCTGGAAGACGATGCCCATGACCCGGCGCAGGAGGTGGACCTTGGGGTCGGGCAGGCGGCCGACGCTCTTGCCGGCCACGAAGGCCTGGCCGTGGGTGGGGATCACCTCCCGGGTCAGGGTCCTCAGAAGGGTCGTCTTGCCCGAGCCGGAGGGGCCCGTGATGTAGCAGAAATCACCCCGGCCGATGGTCAGGCTGACGTCGGACAGGGCCCAATGGGGCTTCTGGTATTGGACCCAGACGTGCGCGAGCTCGATCACGCCCCTATCATACCCGAACTAAAGGGTGAAGAGGTACATCAGCCAGCCGAAGGCCAGCGCGCCGCCGGCCATGGCCAGGAAGAGGAAGAGTCCGTACTTGATGCGCGAAGGCTTGTCCTTGCGCCGCAGGAGGGCCAGGACGACGGCGACCAGGCCGGCGTAGACGACCATCGACAGGAAATGGCTTTCGAGGATCATGACTTCTTCCCCGCGGCGATGTCGGCGGCGTCCAGGGCGACCAGGTAGTTCAGCAGGCCGGCTCCGGCCAGGTAGGCCGTGCCGAACTCGAAGGTGACCAGCTTGAGGTCGCCCAGCCCGATGGGCAGGAAGCGCGACAGGAGGTAGACCAGGCCGTTGCCGATGTCGGAGAAGAAAGCCAGCACGGTCAGCGGGTTCTCGGTCTGCCAGGGGTAGATCTTGCCCGACATCAGAAGGCCCAGCCCGGTCATGGCCAGGATGCAGGCCAGAAAGGCCAGGCCCCGGGCGTATTTCTTCTGGACGATATGGCCCAGGCCCGGGACCAGCCAGCCGAGGAGGAAGACGGCTATGCTTTTCATGGTATTGGGGCGACCATCATAGACCAAACGCTCCCCGCGGCGCAAGCGTTGCGGAGCGTGGCCGGGCGGCGGCGGCCCGGAGCGGATTCTGATACAATCCGCCCATGCCCGAGCTGCCCGAAGTCGAGTCCGTGGCCCGCAGCCTGCGGCGCCGCGTCCTGGGCCTGCGCATCGCCTCCGTGCGGGCCTATCCGCCCCGCACGGCCGCGAGCTTCTCCGGCCGCTCCGGCTGGGGCGGCGGCCGGTCGGCCCGGTCGGCCCCTTCGGCCCCCCTGTCCGAGCTGGTCGGCCGGACTATCGACGCCGTCCGACGCCGCGGTAAGGTCCTTGTTCTCGAGTGCGGCGACCTGGCCCTGCTCTTCCACCTGAAGATGAGCGGCCGCTTTCTTTGGAGCCGCCCCGGCCGGCCCCGCGGCCGCCACGTCCATCTGGTCCTCGGCTTCCGCGGCCCCGATCGCCAGCTCCACTTCGAGGACGTCCGCAAGTTCGGCCTGGTCCGCTGCCGCCCGCTTGACCGCCTGGCCGCCTGCCCCGAGATGGACGGCCTCGGTCCCGAGCCGCTGGAGATCGAGGCCGACGACTTCGCCGCCCGGCTCAGGGCGCGCCGCGGCCGGGTCAAAAGCGTCCTTCTTGACCAGGCCTTTCTGGCCGGGGTGGGCAACATCTACGCCGACGAGGCCCTCTTTCGGGCGGGGATCCATCCGCTGGCGCCGGCCTCACGCCTCTCCCGCGCCCGCGCGGACCGCCTCCGGGGCGCCTTGCGCGAGGTCCTCAGCGAGGCCATCGCCGCGGGCGGATCGTCGGTTCGGGACTACCGCGACGCCGATGGGGAGCTCGGCTCGTTCCAGGAGCGGCACCTCGTCTACGGGAAGGAAGGCGAGCCTTGCCCCCGCTGCGGCGGCCCCATCCGCCGAACGGTGATCGGCGGCCGCTCCAGCCACTACTGCCCTCGCTGTCAGACGAGGTGAATCGTCTTTTTGGAGGCGGAGCCCCTGCTTGACCTTCTTTGACTTGATGAACGTTTCCTTTATAATGGGTTGTCAAAACCGCTGGATTCCCGGGAGCGAACAATCAAGGAACGCCGTTGATGAGCGAATTCCGCACGGCCGCCGATGTCTTCCGCTTCGCCGTCCGGCGCGAGGAGGAGGCGGCCGCCGCCTACGCCGCTCTGGCCGAGATGCCCGCCTCCCTCGGATTGCGGGAGACGCTCCTCGGCTTGCGGGACGACGAGCTGGAGCACAAGCGCCGCCTGGAGGCTTGGGCGGCTTCGATGGCGGCCGGCGCCTCCTTCTCCCTGCCGGGTGAAGTCGCGGACCTCGGCCTCACGGATGCGCTCCCCGAGCCCCCGCTCGTCGGCCTTTCGAGCCTGCAGGACCTCCTCATCGCGTCCGCCCGCAAGGAGGCCCGAGCCGCCGCCCTCTATGCCGCCCTGGCGGCCGGGACCTCCGATCCCGCGTCCCGGGAGCTCTTCGAGCGCCTCGCCGCCCAGGAGCGGGCCCACAAGCTGACCCTGGAGACCGCTTACGAGCGCCGTATCCTCGGCGAGAATTGAACCGCATCTGAAAGGAGCCTGACCATGCAGAAGTACGTATGCACCGCCTGCGGCTATGTCTACGACCCCGTCGTCGGCGACCCCGAGAACGGCATCGTCCCCGGCACGCCCTTCGAGAGCCTGCCCGACAGCTGGGTCTGCCCCCAGTGCGGCGTCGGCAAGGACTACTTCGAGAAGGCCGAGTGAAGGCCGTCTTCATCGGCAACGGGGTGGCCGGAACCCTCGCCGCCAAGAATCTGCGCGACGGCGATCCGGCGGCCGAGATCGTCCTTTTCGGCGCGGAGCCGCACCTCTATTACCCGCGGCCCAATCTGATCGAGTATCTGGCCGGACGGCTGCCCCGGCCCAAGCTCTTTGCCTTCCCCGAGGCCTGGTACGCCGCCCAGCGCATCGACCTGCGCCTGGCCAGCCGCGTTCGCGGCATCCGGCCGGCCGAGCGCCGGGTCGTGCGGGCCGACGGCGGAGAGGAAGCCTACGACGTCCTCTGTCTGGCGGATGGGGCCTCCAGCTCCGTGCCGCCCATCGGGGGCGCGAGCAAGCCCGGCGTCTTCACCCTGCGAACCCTCGATGATGCCGAGGCGATCCTCGCTTCAGTCGCTTCCCGGCCGCAGGTCGCGGTCATCGGCGGCGGGCTGCTCGGCCTGGAGATGGCCCGGGCCCTGTCGGCCCGAGGCTGCGGCGTGACCGTCCTGGAAGTCTTCCCCCGCCTGTTGCCGCGCCAGCTCGATGCTCCCGGAGCGGCCATCCTGGCCCGCCAGATCGAGTCGGGCGGGATCCGCGTCCTGACCGGCGTCGTGGTCGAGGAGATCGCCGGCGATCCGGCGGCGTCCGGCGTCCGCCTGAAGGGCGGGGAGACGATCCCCGCCGGAACCGTCCTGATCGCGGCCGGCGTCCGGCCCAACCTGGACCTGGCCCGCGGCGGCGGGTTGACGGTGGACAGGGGCCTTGTCGTCGACGACGACATGGCCACCAGCGCGCCGGGCGTCTTCGCCGCGGGCGACAACACCCAGCACGCCGGCCGCCTCTACGGCATCATCCCGGCCGCCTTCGACCAGGCCCGGACGGCCGCCGCCTCGATGCTCGGCCGGCGGCGGCCCTATGCGGGGACCGTACCCTCCAACACCCTCAAGGTCATGGGCCTCGACCTGGTCTCGGTGGGCCTGGTCAACCCCGAGCCGGCCGACGGGGCCGAGGAGATCCGGCGGGCCGATCCCGAGTCGGGCGTCTATCGCAAGATCGTCCTCCGCGAGGGGCGCCTGGCCGGGGCCGTGTGGATGGGGACCAAGGCGGGGGCCCAGGCCGTGGCCCAGGCTGTGGCCGCGCGGCGCCCCGCGGCGGCTTTCAAGGACGAGATCCTGGCCGAGGGCTTCGACTTCGGCCGGCTGGCCGGGGAGCCGTCCGCGTGAGGCGCTTCACAATTCTCCCGGCGGCTCTGGCCGCGGCGGCCGTCGCCGCGCTCTTTCCGGCGGCGGCCGCGGCCCAAGTCCAGCTCAACGGCTATCTGGCCGCCGAGTACCTCCGCGGCCAGAGCCAGTCGGCCTGGGCGACTCCGGCCTTCGGCAACGTCCAGGCCGGCCTGATCATCTCCAACGGACCGCCGGCCTCCCCGGCCGCCTCCGCCTTCGGATACTGCCTGGAGATCCGCTCCCGCGGCCCGGCCGCCCCGGAGATCGAGCAGGCTTGGGCGGGATTCTCCTGGTCGGGCTACGTCCAGGCCCGGGCCGGCGTGTATCTGGTCCCCTTCGGCCGCTACAACACGGCCGACCGCCCCCACGAGACCTTCCTCATCGACGCCCCCTACGGCACGATCGAGGCCCGGCCTCGCAGCTGGCGGGACATCGGGCTCCTGGTCCAGGGCGACGTCAAGTTCCTCCGCTACGCGGCCTACATCGGCAACGGCCTGGCCGAGGCGGACTCTCCGTCGGGCGGCCAGCAATGGCTGGACAACAACGCCGACAAGGGCTGGGGCGGGCGGCTGGACCTGCCCATCAGCCGCGAGCTGGATGCGGCCGTCTCCTACTACCAGGGGGGCCTGGACGGCGCCGCAGACCGCCGGCTTCGCATCTTCGGCGCCGATGCGGGCTGGACGACGCAGAACATTCTCGCCCAGGCCGAGTACGTTCGGACCGACATCGACAACCCCTCCGGCTTCGAGGCCGGCCGCATCGAGGGCTGGTACGTCCTGCTGGGGCTGAGCCTCGGCTCTTTCCGCCCGTCCGCTTCGTACCAGACCTCCAAGGGCGAGGACGCCTTCCACGGCGCGGGCTGGGCGCTCGATCCGCCGGTCGCGGGGGAGGGGCTGTCCTGGAACCACAGTCGCTGGGCCCTCGGTCTGGCCTACGCCCTGGCCGCCGGCATCCAGATCAAGATCGAATACGATTGGCAGAAGGAGAAGGGCGCGGCCCTCAAGGACAACGTCCTGCGGGTCCAGGCCGCCGCCCAGTTTTAAGAGGCCATCATGTCCAACATCATCGTTCTCGGCACCCAGTGGGGGGATGAAGGCAAGGGCAAGATCGTCGACTGGCTGACCCCGTCCTTCGACGTCGTGGCCCGCTACCAGGGCGGCCACAACGCCGGCCACACGGTCTATGTCGGCGGCACCAAGGTCGTGCTGCACCTCATCCCCTCCGGCATCCTGCGGCCGGGCACGCTCTGCGTCATCGGCAACGGGGTGGTGATCGATCCCAAGGCTTTCCTGGACGAGCTGGAGGCCCTGGGAAAGCTGGTGCCGGTGGACAAGACCTGCATCGCCATCGCCCGCAACGCTCACCTCATCCTGCCTTACCACCGGCTGATCGAGAAGATCAGCGAGGAGAGCCTGGGCGAGCACAGGATCGGGACGACGCTGCGCGGCATCGGCCCGGCCTACGAGGACAAGGCGGCCCGGCGGGGCGTGAGGGCCGGGGACCTGCTCGACCTCGGCCGCCTGAAGGCCAAGATCGAGGCCCTGGCCAAGGACAAGAACGCCTGGGCCGGGCTGCACGGCCAGCCGCCGATCGATCCCGGCCTCGTCTTCGAGGAGTACGCCGGCTACGCGGCGGCGATCGGGCCGCTGATCCGGGACGTGCCGGCCCTGCTGGCCGGAGAGATGAAGCGCGGGCGGTCGATCCTCTTCGAGGGCGCCCAGGGCACCCTGCTGGACCTCGACCACGGCACGTATCCCTTCGTCACGTCCTCGAACTCGACGGCCGGAGGGGCCTGCACCGGGCTGGGCGTGGGGCCGACCCGGATCGACGCCGTGCTGGGGATCGTCAAGGCGTACACCACCCGGGTCGGATCGGGCCCCTTCCCGACGGAGCTTCGCGACGAGACCGGGCGCGCGATCGGCCGCCGCGGCGACGAGTTCGGAGCCACGACCGGCCGGCCGCGCCGCTGCGGCTGGTTCGACGCCGTGGCCGTGGCCTATGCCTGCCGGGTCAACGGCATCGACAAGCTTGTCATGACCAAGCCCGACGTCCTGGACGGGATGGACGAGATCCCCGTCTGCGTCGGCTACGACTACAAGGGCTCCGCGCTGGACGGCTTCCCGGTCGAGCCCGAGATCCTGGATCAGGTCACGCCCCGCTACGTCAAGCTCCGCGGGTGGAAGGAGCCGGTAGGCGGGGTCCGTTCCTGGGAGGCGCTGCCGGGGGCGTTCAAGGACTATGTCCGGTTCATCGAGGAGGCCGTGGAAGCCGAGGTAGCCGTGGTCTCCACCGGCGTCGCCCGCGAGGATACCGTCATCCGCCCCGGCGCCCTCGACGGCCTAATTGGGGGACACCATACATAACTCCCTAATACAAACGGCTACATTTCGTAAACAATAGTCTCGGGTGGCATAATCGCCCCGTGAGATAATAGCTCTTGATTTCTCTCTAAACATCTATATAATGGGGGCGTCGAGGGTTGATACCCCCATATCTGGTGGCAGGGCTTGGGAGCCGCCGCCGGATCGCCTGGTTCGCAGAAACACGCCGTATAATATCGGGGCCGTGCTTTCCCGCCGTCCCGGACGCAAAGGAGAAGAGGTCATGACCGAGTCCCAAGGCTTTTCGGAGAACGCCCTGCGCATCCTCAGGGCCCGCTACTTCATGAAGAACGACAAGGGGGAGTTCCTGGACAAGGCGCCCTCCGACCTCTTCCGCCGCGTCGCCTCGCATATCGCCTCGGCCGAGCGCACGGCCAGGGACAAGGCCGTCTGGTCCAAGGCCTTCTTCGAGGCCATGATGGCCCGCGAGTTCCTGCCCAACAGCCCCACCCTGACCGGGGCCGGCCGCGACATGTGCCTGAGCGCCTGCTTCGTCCTGCCGATCGAGGACTCCATGGAGAGCATCTTCGGCACGGTCAAGAACGCCGCCCTGGTCCACAAGGAGGGCGGCGGGACCGGCTTCGACTTCAGCCGCCTGCGTCCCTCCGGCAGCTTCGTCCACCGGACCCAAGGCGTCGCCTCCGGCCCGGTCTCCTTCCTCAAGGTCATCGACGCCGCCACCGAGGCGGTCAAGCAGGGCGGCACCCGCCGCGGCGCCAACATGGGCATCCTGCGGGTGGACCACCCGGACATCGAGAAGTTCATCCTGATGAAGCGGGACGGCAAGAGCATCGGCAACTTCAACATCTCGGTGGCCGTCACCGACGCCTTCATGGAGGCGCTGCGCAAAGGCGGGACCTACGAGATCTTCGACCCCTACCGCAAGAAGGCCGTCGAGCGCAAGGACGCCCGCAAGGTCTTCCGCATGATCGTCGAGTCCGCTTGGGCCATCGGCGACCCCGGCCTGATCTTCATCGACCGGGTCAACCAGACCAACCCGACCCGGGGCTTGGGGACGATCGACGCCACCAATCCCTGCGGCGAGCAGCCCCTGCACGCCTACGAGTCCTGCAACCTGGGCTCGATCAACGCGGCCGCCTACTTCGACCCGGCCAAGCCCGATCTGATCGACTGGGACCGCCTGGGGGCGACCATCGACCTGGCCGTCCGCTTCCTGGACGACGTCATCGAGGTCAACAAGTACCCGCTGCCCGAGATCGAGGCGACCACCAAGGGCAACCGCCGCATCGGATTGGGCCTCATGGGCTGGGCCGACCTCCTGATCCGGATGAAGATCCGCTACGACTCGGGCGAGGCTCTGGCCCTGGCCGACAAGGCGGCGGGCTTCCTGCGGACCCGGGCGGCGGAGGCCTCGGCCCGGCTGGCCCGCTCCCGCGGCAGCTTCCCCAACATCGCCAAGTCCGTCTACAAGGGCGGCAAGATGCGCAACGCCACCGTCTTCACCATCGCCCCGACCGGGACGATCGCCCGCATCGCCGGCTGCTCCTCCAGCATCGAGCCGGTCTTCGCCTTCGAGTTCACCAGCCACATCATCGACGCCAAGCTGCAGGACATCCACCCGCTCTACCGGGAGTGGAAGCGGGACCACCCCTCCGAGACGCCGCCGCCCTACTTCGTCACGGCCCACGAGATCGCGCCCGAGTGGCACATCCGGATGCAGGCCGCCTTCCAGAAGCACGTCGACAACTCCGTCTCCAAGACCATCAACCTGCCGCACGAGGCCTCGCTGAAGGACGTCGAGAAGGCCTACCTCCTGGCCTACGAGCTGGGGACCAAGGGCATCACCATCTACCGCGACGGCTGCCGCGAGGAGCAGGTCCTGAACAAGGCCGACGCGCCGGGCCGGCGCCAGCCCGACGAGCGCCCCGACACCCTGAACTCCATCACCGACAAGATCAAGACCGGCTTCGGCAACCTCTACGTCACGACCACCTTCTTCAACCAGAAGCCGTTCGAGGTCTTCGCCTCGATCGGCAAGAGCGGCTACTCGACCATGGCCGACGCCGAGGCCATCGGCCGCCTGATCAGCCTGGCCCTGCGCAGCGGCGTCGACCCCATGGAGGTCGTCTCGCAGATCAAGGGCATCGGAGGCTCCGACCCGGTCTTCACCGAGGGCGGCCTGGTGACCTCCATCCCGGACGCGGTGGCCAAGGTCCTGGAGCGGCACTTCGGCAACGGCGCCAAGAACGGCGCGCCGGCCGGAGCCAAGGCCGCGGCGGGGCGGCGGGACATGGGCGCCTCGCGGTGCAAGCAGTGCGGGGCGACCCTGCCCGACGAGAAGTGCCCGACCTGCCCCAACTGCGGCTGGAACAAGTGCTCGTAGGGACGGGGCGCCGGCCGCGGGAGGGCGGAATGGTCCGGCGCGCCGGCCGGCTCTTGACTTGCGCGGATTAAATCCTATAAAATCTATAGGAAAATATGGTTCAGAGGCCGGGCCCCGCGCCGGCCCTGGATAATGCGTCCCGATGGGGCTATGATAGAGGCCCCGCACAAGGAGCTCACGATGAAGGAAAAAGTCGAAGCGGCGCTGAACAAGGTCCGCCCCCAGCTGCGCATGGATGGCGGCGACGTCAAGCTGATCGAGGTCGGAGCGGACGGTGTCGTCAAGGTCAAGCTGACCGGGGCCTGCGGCGGCTGCCCCATGTCCCAGATGACCCTCAAGATGGGCATCGAGCGCATCCTGAAGAAGGAAGTCCCCGAGATCAAGGAAGTCGTCGCGGTCTGAGCCCCGGGCTTCCTCGCCAGCGCCATGAAGCGCGTCTCTCTCGACCGGATCGCGGCCGCCCCGGTCCACCCCGACGTCCTGTCCGCCATGCTGCCGTTCTTCCGCGAGCGCTGCGGCAACGCCCAGAGCCTGCACTCCGACGGCCAAGCCGCCCAGGAGGCCGTGGCCGAGGCCCGCGAACGGGTCGCCGCCCTGGTCGGGGCGGAGGCCGAGGAGATCACCTTCGTCTCCTGCGGCTCCGAGGCCAACAACCTGGCCCTCAAGGGCCTGGCCCGGGCCGCGCGGCCGCAAGGCGGCGGCCACATCGTCGTCTCGGCGATCGAGCACAGCTCGGTCCTCAACGCGGTCCGGAGCCTGGAGAAGCAGGGCTTTGTCTCTACCCGCGTCCCCGTGGACTCCGAAGCGCGCGTGGATCCGGCGGCCGCGGCGGCGGCCCTCCGCCCGGACACGGTCCTGGTCTCGATCCAGGCGGCCAGCTCCGAAGTCGGCACGGTCCAGCCTCTGGCCGCCATCGTCCGTGAGATCCGGGCTCGGGCTAAGGGCGTCCTCGTCCACGCCGACGCCGTGGCCGCGGCCGGGTCGGTCCCCCTCGACGTCAAGGCTCTCGGCCTGGACGCCCTGTCCCTGGCCGGCGATCAGATCTCCGGTCCCAAGGGCAGCGGCGCCCTCTACGTCCGCAAGGGCGTCAAGGTCCAGCCCCAGATCGACGGCGGCATCCAGGAGGCCGGCCGTCGGAGCGGGACCGAGAACGTCCCGGCCATCGTCGGCCTGGGCCGGGCGGCCGAGATCGCGGGCGCGACCCTGTCGGAGCGCGTCCGGCGCCTGGCCGCCCTGCGCGACCGGCTGATCGAGGGACTCGCGGCCCGCATCCCTCACATCCAGCTGACGGGCTCCCGGACCGAACGCCTGCCGTACCACGCCAGCTTCGCGGTTCGCTTCGTCGAGGGCGAGGCCATGCTGCTGAGCCTGGACATGAAGGGCATCGCCGCCTCCAGCGGCTCGGCCTGCACCTCCAAGTCGCTCAAGGCCTCCCACGTCGCGCTGGCCATGGGCCTGGACCACGCCGCGGCCAACGGCTCCATCGTCTTCAGCCTCCTGGACGACGCCGGGGAAGCCGACGTCGACTCTCTGCTCGACGTCTTCCCCCCGATCGTCGACCGCCTGCGGAAGATGTCGCCGCTCTACACGGAGTTTCTCAAGGAGACCGCCCGATGATCTATTCCGATAAGGTGATGGACCACTTCTCGAACCCCCGCAACGTCGGCACGCTGCCCGACGCGAACGGAGTCGGCCAGGTCGGCAACCCGGTCTGCGGGGACATGATGACCTTCTACATCAAGGTCAAGGACGACAAGCTGTCCGACATCAAGTTCCAGACTTTCGGCTGCGGGGCGGCCATCGCCGTCTCCAGCATGGTCTCGGAGATGGCCCTGGGCAAGACCCTGGACGAGGCCATGGCCATCACCAACGAGAAGGTGGCCGAGGAGCTGGGCGGGCTGCCCAAGAACAAGATGCACTGCTCCAACCTGGGGGCCGACGCCCTGCATCTGGCCATCCGCAACTTCCGGGCCCGCCAGGCCGATCCCGCGGCGCCGGCGGTGACGACCGACGGGGGAGACGGCCATCACGACGACGAGGAGACCGAGGCCGAGGGCAAGACCGAGGACGGCTGCCCTTACTGCGAAGGCCCCGTGGGGAGCGAGGAGAAGATTCCTTCCTGCCAGACCTGCGGCCTGGAGCTCGTCGAGTGCCCCGCCTGCGGCCTCTATACCGATAAGTCCAAGCCGGCCTGCACCCATTGCGGCGCGGCCCTGGCCGGGTGAGGCGATGAGGGCGGATTCGGCGGCGGCCCCTCCCGAAGGGCTCCCGGAGCGCATCGCCCGGCTCAAGAAGGAGCGCCGAGCCGTCATTCTGGCCCACAACTACCAGGCCGCCGAGGTCCAGGACGCGGCCGACTTCGTGGGCGACTCCCTGGAGCTCAGCCGCAAGGCCGCCGCAGTCGGCGGGGCCGAGGTCATCGTCTTCTGCGGCGTCCACTTCATGGCCGAGACGGCCGCCATCCTGGCCCCCGACCGGACCGTCCTGATCCCCGATCCCAAGGCCGGCTGCCCCATGGCCGACATGATCACGGCCGAGGAGATGATCCGCTGGAAGAGCGGGCACCCCGGCGTCCCGGCGGTCTGCTACGTCAACACGTCGGCGGCCGTGAAGGCCGAATGCGACGTCTGCTGCACGTCGGCCAACTCCGTCCAGATCGTCGAGTCCCTGCCGGGCCGCGAGGTCCTCTTCGCCCCCGATAAGAACCTGGCCGCCTGGACGGCCACCCAGACCGCCAAGACGATCATCGCCTGGGACGGCCATTGCTATGTCCACAACAACATCCGGGCGCAGGACGTGCGGGAGGCCAGGCGGAAGCATCCGCGGGCCGTCGTCTGGGCCCACCCGGAGTGCCGGCCGGAAGTCCACGCCCTGGCGGACAAGACCCTCTCGACCGGCGGCATGGTCAAGGAGGCGCGGCGGACGGAGGCCGAGGAGGTCATCGTGGCCACCGAGGCCAACATGATCCACCGCCTGGCCAAGGAGAATCCGGGCAAGCGCTTCTACCCGGCCCACGAGCTGGCCTTCTGCGCCAACATGAGGAAGATCACCCTGGCCAAGCTGGCCGGGGCGCTGGAGACGATGGCCCACCGGGTCGTCGTCCCGCCCGACATCGCCGCCCGGGCCCGGGTGGCCATCGAGCGGATGATCGGATAATTCGGATAAGAAGGGAAAGGAGGGCTTTCATGACCATGGATCCCAAGATCAAAGCGGCCGAAGTCTATCCCATCGCCATCCGGGCCGAGATGGACGCGGCGGGCATCTACCGCGACCTCCACGGCCGGGTCCGCAACGAGGCCTTGCGCCAGAAGCTGGACTTTCTGGCCAAGGAAGAGGACCGGCACAAGGCCATCCTGGAGCGCGTCTTCCGCGACCATTTTCCGGGGCGCAAGCTGGTCGTCCCCGCTTCCACCAAGCGCCCCAGGGCCTCCGCCGCGGTCGACGACTCCACCATGGTTGTGTCGCTCTTCAAGCTGGCCATGGTCAAGGAGAAGGAGGCCGAGGACTACTACAAGGCCGCCAAGGCCCAGGCCGAGGACGCCCAGGCCAAGCGCATCCTCGACTACCTGTCGCGCGTCGAGCGCAGCCACTATTTCATGCTCAAGTCCGAGATCGATCTTCTCGAGCGCTTCCCCGACTACTACAACGTCGAGGACGCGCACGAGGGCCAGGACCTCTTCCATATCGGCGCGTAATCAGAAAGGGGTCAGGTCTCAAGATTCAAGTTATCCTTCCCGGGAAGGCTTCCACGCCAACGTGCGCTGTCAGAAAACTCGAATCTTGAGACCTGACCCCAATTGATCTAGGGGAAATGTCAAATGTTGAGACCTGACCCCGCTACGATCGTCCGCATCCTGCGCGAGAGGGACCCCCACCCTTCAACCTGCCTGCTCCATGAGTCCCCCTGGGAGCTGCTTGTGGCCACGATCCTGTCCGCCCAGTGCACGGACGAGCGGGTGAACCGGATCACGCCGGGGCTCTTCCGCAAATACCGCAGGGTGGAGTCTTTCGCCCGCGCCGACCGGGCCGCCTTGGAAGCCGACATCCGGCCCGCGGGCTTCTTCCGCAACAAGGCCAAGAGCATCCAGGGAGCGGCCCTGAAGATCATGGCCGATTTTCACGGCCGCGTCCCCGAGACGATGGACGAGCTGCTGACCCTGCCCGGCGTGGCCCGCAAGACCGCCAACATCGTCCTGTCCTCGGCCTTCGGCAAGGCCGAGGGCATCGCCGTGGACGTGCATGTGGCTCGCATCTCGGGACGGCTCGGCCTGAGCCGCGAGAAGATCCCCGAGAGAATCGAGCGCGACCTCCTGGCCATCGTGCCCCAGGCCGATTGGCTGGACTTCAACCACCTCCTGGTCAATCACGGCCGGGCCGTCTGCCAGGCCCGCAAGCCGAAGTGCGGCGAGTGCCGGCTGGCTTCGCTCTGCCCGAAGATCGGCGTCGCGGCGAACCCCAAAATCCGGACGGGCGGCTCGGTGAAATCGCCGAAGCGCACGTCCTGAACGGCGTCGGAGAGAGCACCGTCCGGGCCGGCGCCGCCGCGGCGGGAGGACCGGGAGGCGGGAAGCGGTATAATCGGGTTGGGTCGCCGGAGCTAGGGAGCTATGTATGGTATCCCCCTCTCTTCATGAAGCTTCGCTCTGGGCCCCCGGTCCCGACGGCCGGGCCGTCTGCGGACTGTGCGCCCACCGCTGTGTTGTCGCCCTCGGGCGCAGGGGCGTCTGCGGCGTTCGGGAGAACCGGGCCGGGTCGCTCGTCACCCATGCCTATGGCGCGGTCGTTGCCGCCAACGCCGATCCCATCGAGAAGAAGCCCCTCTACCACTTCCTTCCCGGCACGACGTCGCTGTCGATCGCCACGGCCGGCTGCAACTTCCGATGCGGATTCTGCCAGAACTGGAGCATCTCCCAATCCTCCGCGGGAGGGGAGGGCGTCCCCGCGGGGCGTCCCCTCGCGCCCGAGCGGATCGTCGCCCTGGCGGTCGAGCGGGGCTGCCGCAGCGTCTCCTACACTTACACCGAGCCGACGATCTTCTTCGAATACGCCCGCGACACCGGGCTCGCCGCCCGCGCCTCCGGGCTGGCCAACGTCTTCGTCAGCAACGGGTACATGACCGCCGAGGCGGTCGAAGCGGCCCGCCCGTGGCTGGACGCGGCCAACGTGGACCTCAAGGCCTTCCGAGACGAGACCTACCGGAAAGTCTGCGGAGCCCGCCTCCAGCCGGTCTTGGACTCGATCGCCGCCCTCCGAGCGGCGGGAGTCTGGATCGAGGTCACTACGCTCGTCGTCCCGGGCCTCAACGACGGCGAGGACGAGCTGCGCGATATCGCGCGCTTCCTGGCCGGCGTCGGGCCCGACATCCCTTGGCACATCAGCCGCTTCCACCCCGATTATGTGATGAGCGACCGCGGGCCGACGCCGATCGAGACGCTAGCCCGGGCCGCCGCGATCGGTCGGGCCGAGGGCCTGCGCTATGTCTATGTCGGCAACGTGCCGGGGGAGGGCGAGGCCACTCTCTGCCCGGCCTGTGGCGCGGCCCTCATGCGGAGGTCGGGGTTCTCGGTCCTCGAGAACCGGATCGGCGCCGGGGGCCGCTGCCCTGACTGCGGTGCGGCTGTCGCGGGGCGCTGGCTCGTCCCGGGACCCGGCGGGAGGCGTTGACGTGAAAGCTCTGGCCCTGCTCGCGGCGCTGGTCGGAGGGCTGGCGCCTGGATGGGGCGCGGCGGAGGCCGTGACGCCGCCCGGACAGATGGAGCCTTTTTCCGCCCGTCTCTCGGCGGCCGCCATCGCCCTGACGGAGCGGACGGTCGTCTACGACCCCGGCTATTACTCCATCTCCTATCCCAACGGCGACGTGCCTGCCGACCGCGGCGTCTGCACGGATGTCGTCATCCGGGCTTATCGGGCCCTGGGCATCGACCTGCAGAAGGAGGTCCACGAGGACATGGCCGCCCACTTCGGCGCCTACCCCAAGAGGTGGGGCCTGTCCGGGACGGACACCAACATCGACCATCGCCGCGTCCCGAACTTGATGACGTTCTTCGGGCGCCGCGGGGCGGTCCTCCCCATCACGGGCGAGCCGGCGGACTATCGGCCCGGCGACATCGTCTGCTGGGACTTGGGCGGCGGCGTCACCCATATCGGCCTGGTCGTCGACCGCCGAGCGGAGGGGACGGAGCGGCCGCTCATCGTCCACAACATCGGGGCCGGCCAGGTCCTGGCCGACGTGCTGTTCGCCTACCCGATCATCGGCCACTATCGGTTCCAATAGGGGTCAGGTCTTAAGATTCAAAGTTTCTCTTCTGACTGATGTCGCGAGCGGATAAGCGTAACCCGAGGTTGTCAGAAAACTTGAATCTTGAGACCTGACCCCTATTGGAGGTTCGTTGACAGGCGCGCGGGGATGGGGCTATAGTTCCGGGCCCCATGAAGAACATCTGGATCCGCAAATCCCCCGCCCAGATCATCGAAGCCTCCGAGAAGACCCTCCTCAAGAAGAAGCTGTCCGCCTTCGATCTGGCCGCGCTGGGCGTCGGCGCGGTCGTTGGCACGGGCATCTTCGTCGTCACCGGGCAGGCCGCCCACCTGGCCGGCCCGGGCGTCTTGCTGTCTTTCGTCGTCGGAGCCATCACCTGCGGCTTCTGCGCCCTGACCTACTCGGAGCTGGCCAGCATGTTCCCGATCGCCGGCTCGACCTACTCCTACACCTACGCCGCGTTCGGGGAGGTCATCGCCTGGATCATCGGATGGGATCTGGTCCTGGAATATATGGTCACCGTCAGCGCCGTAGCCTCGGGCTGGTCCAAGACGTTCATCGGTCTCCTGCAGAGCGCGGGGGTCCACCTGCCCAAGATCCTCACGACTCCGCCCCTGGCCACGGACGCATCCGGCAAGATCGTGGCCTTCGGCGGCCTGATCGATCTGCCGGCGGTTCTCATCACCCTGCTCGTCACCTGGATCCTCTACAGGGGGGTCCGCGAGAGCGCCCGCATCAACAACATCATGGTCGGCGTCAAGATCGCCGTCATCCTGCTGTTCCTGTTTCTGGGGGCCCGCCATGTCAGCCTGGCCAACCTGACCCCCATCATGCCCCTCGGCTGGGGCGGCGTCATGGCCGGCGCGGCCATCATCTTCTTCGCCTACATCGGCTTCGACGCCGTGTCCACGGCCGCCGAGGAGACCAAGAACCCCAAGCGCGACGTCCCGCTGGGGCTGATCATATGCCTCGGGGTGGTCATCCTCCTCTATGTCTCCGTGGCTTTCGTCCTGACCGGAATGGTGCCCTTCCGGCAGATCGATCCCGGCAACGCCCTCCCGGCCGCCCTGGGCCGCTTCGGCATCCGCTGGGGCGGGGCGCTGGTGGCCACCGGAGCCATTCTGGGCATGGTCTCGACCCTGCTCGTGACCCTCTACGGCCAGATCCGCATCTTCATGGTCATGGCCCGCGACGGCCTTCTGCCCCAGGCCTTCGCCCGCATCCATCCCGTGCACCGGACGCCCCACACCTGCACCTGGATGACGGGCTTGGCGGCCGCGGCCATCGCCGGCTTCTTTCCGCTGGCCATGATCATCGAGCTCAGCGTCATCGGGACGCTGTTCGCCTTCGTCGTGGTCTCCATAGGCGTCATCGTCCTGCGCAAGACCCAGCCGGACGTGGAGAGGAAGTTCCGGACTCCGGGCGTGCCCGTCACGCCCCTGATCACGGCCGGCTTCTGCCTCTATCTCATGGCCAGCCTGCCCAAGGTCACGTGGATCTACTTCGGAAGCTGGCTCCTGGCCGGGGTGCTGGTCTACTTCGCCTACGGCATCCGCCATAGCCAGCTCCAGCAGGACGCGCGCCCGAATTAGCCGACAGATACCGAATTCCCGGGTCTTGGCGCAAAAAGCCCTACGCGGGAAAGGCTTAATGACTATCGGCCGCCCGCCCTCCTCATCTTCCCCCTCCAGTACAGATAGGCGGGGATGCCCAGGCATATAATGAGCAGGCCGGCCATGGCGTTTTTAAAGGCGCTCAACAGGGAGCCCACCGATACATACAGGGCGGCCAGAATGAAGACGATCGGGGTGACGGGATAGCCCCAAGTTCGGTAGGGACGGGGCATATCCGGCCGCTTCTTCCGCAAGACGATGACGGCGGCCACGGTCAGGCCGAAGAAGATCCACTGGCCGAAGACGACGTACGTGAAGAGCTGGCTGAACGTCCCGGTCAGGGTCAGCAGGATGCTCCAGAGGGTGATGGCGATAATCGAGACATGGGGCGTGAGGAACTTGGGGTGGACCTCCCCGACCTTCTTGAAGAAGAGCCCGTCGCGGGACATGGCGTAGTAGACCCGCGGTGAGCAGAGCATGTTCTGGTTGGCGGCGCCCAGGATGGAGAAGAGGATGAGGAACGTGATCAGCGAGGCCCCGAAAGGCCCGGTCAGGATTCGCATGAGATCGGGGGCGACGGAGCTGGACTTGGCGATCTCGCCGACGGGAAAGATGTAGAGGTAGGCCAGATTGGCGGCCACGTAGATGACGACGACCGAGATCGTGCCGACGAGGATGCCGAGGGGCAGGTTGCGACGCGGATTCTTGACTTCGCCGGCGCTGTAGGTCGCCGATTCCCAGCCCTTGTAGGCCCACAGCGAGGCGACCAGACCGACGCCGAACGCGCCCAGAAGGCCCATATGGAACGGGCCGGGACTGGGCCGGACGAAGTTCGCGGCCTGCCCCTGGCCTTTGGAGAAGAGGAAGGCCACGGCCACGACGATGGCGATGGCGGCCGTCTTGATCACGGTCAAGAGCGTCTGCAGCCGCGCTCCCCAACGGACGCCGACATAGTTGACGATCCCCAGAAACGCGATAAAGGCCGCGGCGATCAGGCTCTGGGCGGCCTTGGAGAGGCCGGCGAAGGCGGGGAACTTGGGCAGGATCTCCGAGGAAAAAGCCACGGCCAGGGTGGCGATGGCTCCGGAGTCGATGACCAGGAATAGAGTCCAGCCGAAGAGAAACGAGAGCAGCGGCCCGTAGGCTTCGCGGAGATAGACGTAGACGCCGCCGGCCTCGGGCATGGCCGCGCCCAGCTCGGCGAAGGCCACCGCGCCGAAGAAGCTGAAAAGGCCGCCCACGACCCACACGGCAAGCATGAGCAGGGGCGTGGGGACGGCGCTGGCGATGTTGGAAGGGGACAGGAAGATGCCCGAGCCGATGACGCCGCCGATGACGATCATGACGACGTCCCAAAGGCCCAGGACGCGCGGCAGGCCGGGCTTGGCCGTATCGACCGGGCCGGGGGATGGCGTAACCGTTTCCATGGAGCTCTCCTTGGCCGAGGGCAAAAGGGCTTTCCGATCGGTAGGATTCTACTCGCTCTCCATGGAGAAAAACAGTATGGACCCCGAATTCGCAGACACCTGCCGAATTCGATTCGGCAGGTGTCTGCTCATTAGCGTTAATTAGAGCGAGAAGCGGTTGTCGCCGCGCTTGACGGCCAGCGTCTGATCGACGTACATGGTGCTCACCTTCAGGGTGAATGGGCCGTCGGATCGAATGGTGAGATTCCACCGCCCCTCTCCCTCGCCCGGCTCGGCGTCCAGATCGACGACATGCCCATTGAACCGGTACCGGGCGCAGCCCAGGCGCTTGGCCGCCTGGATGTCCCAGGTCAGGGTGTTGGCCGGCGCGTCGGGCTTCAGCCCCAGCCCGTATTCCAGGAGGTAGAGGATAGGAGCCAAGCCGCTCCAGCCAACGAAGTCCTTCTTGGCTTGATTGCCCGGCTCGGCCGCATCCGGCGCGTAGTTCTCCCAGACGGTGCCCGTCTTGGCGAAGACCTGGTAGGTGACGTCCAGGTCCTTCAGCGCCAGCGAGCGCGCGACTCGCTTGTAACCGGCTTTTTCCAGCCCTCGCACGACCATGGTCGTCGTCGGGGCCCAGGCCGAGCCTTTCCAATACTCGCCCTTGGGATTGTAGCCCGGCTGGTCGGCGGCCACGGTCGGCACGGGGTGGAGCCGCCCGAAGGTCGCCGGCTTGTCCAGCTCGCGGACCATGATGGAGACTTGCGGCCCCTCGGCGACTCCGGCCAACAGAGCCCAATACCCGGCCACCGTCTTGATCGGGGCCCTCTTCCCCTCCAAGGTCAAGTCGTAATAGAAATACTTCTGCGGATCCCACATCCAGCGATTGATGAGATCGGACAGCTTGCCCGCTTCCCTCTCAAAGGCCGCGGCCTCTTCCTCCGGCCTCCCGATCAAGCGGGCCATCGCCGCCAGCTCGCGGGCGGTGAGGACCATCTCGCAGGAGATATCGATGCCCGTCCCACCCCCGTCGAGCCAGGGATTGCGCGGCGAGTTGTCCATGCTGGCCCAGTCCGTCAGGTACAGGCCGTTGCCCTGGCGCAGGTATTCCTGAAGCGAGCGAAAGAAGCGGACCAGCGGCTCGTAGACCAGGCCCAGGCGGGCCTTGTCGCCGGTGACGCGGTAGCTCTCCATCTCGGCCCAGGCGAAGATGGGGTGATTCAGCCCGTCGAGCGTCACCCGGGAGGGGACGCGCGGCGCTTCCCGACCGACATACCGGATGGGGATCGGCGGCTTGGCGCCCTCCACGCCGAAGCCCCAGGCGCTATAGAGAGGCCGGCCGGGGTTGACCCAAGCCTCGAAGTCCCGGCCCGTGGCCCGGTCGATCTCGCGGCAGATCTCGCCGTCCTCGTGCTGGCGGGCGTAGAAGTTGTCCAGCGACGCGATGCCCGGCACCAGCGGGTGGGCGACGTTGGTGAACATGGTCATAAAGCAGGTGTCCCAGGCGAAGATGTTCTGGTTGAAGGCGGCGTCGATGAACGCGGAGACGAATCCCGTCCCGGCCGCCGGCTCGTGGAAGTTTCGGAAGGCCAGCTCCCAGGCCTTCCAATACATATCCACATAGCCCGGCTGGTCGTCGAAGCGGGGCGATGGGAGAAGACTCTTGGTCGCGGCGAAGGCCGGCAGGGGCTTGGGGACGTAGGCCTTCTTGGCGAAATACTTGCCTTGGACCTCGCCGACAGGCGCGATCTTGGGCGCCTGGCGGCCCGCCATCCAGGCTGCCGCGGATGAGGCTATTCCCAGGCCTATCGCTGCAAGCGAAAGGAAGATCATGGCGCGCTTCATCAGGGCCTCCTTAAAGCTTGGCCGGTTTCCCGGCTCTGGCCGATCAATTCAGACCCATACCGATTCAATCGGCATGGGTCTGCCAATGATTAAGGGGCGGTTTTCATGCGGGGTGAAAAAGCGAAAACCCGGAAAGGCGCCAGATCGGGACGGCCGGGCGCGAGGTGAAGCTCCGGCTTCTCTCCCAGCATCATGATGACGCAGGCGTAGGTGCCGGCGTTGTTGATGCCGGAGGCCCGGTCGGCGTAGAGGGCCTTGATCGCGGCCAGGTCGAGCCTGGCCCCATTGTCGGGAAGCGACCTCTTGAGGAAGGCGAAGCGGGTGCAGAAGGCGCCGTATTGGGCCAAGGTTTGCCCTCTCTTCTTCAGTGACTCGGCGAAGCGCGTGGCCAAGTCATCATTGACCAGGGGATGGTTGGTGTGGAAGACGAATCCGGCTCCCTCGAAGGGAACGAATCGGACCATGCGTCCGGCCGAGCGCTCGAAGCAAGCGGCTCCGGCGGGACCGGCGATCATGTAGGTCTGCGGCGCGGCGGGCGGAATGTCTCGGAGGAACTCCTCCGCTCCCGCGAAGGTCGTCTGCCGCAGAAGTCCGCGAATGACGAAGGCGACGGGGAGACCCTTGGGCGAGGCGGCAAGCTGGGTGACCGCATTGACGCAGACCCCGACCGCCCGCTCGTTCATCCCGTTCAAGGCGATGACTCCCGGGACAGTCAGAACCAGGGCTTCGGGGCCCTTCCCGTCGCCGCGAACGCGAAGGAGCGTTTGGAAGCCATGGTAGAAGGCCGGGATGTCCATCGTCTGGGAGGTGAAGGCGGGAGATCCTCCGCGCGGGCCGGCGGCGATGCTGGTGCACTTCTCGCGAGCGGCGTCTTGGCCCATGACCCAGGTCTCGTCGATCAGCTGAAAGGCGAATAGGATGTCGAAATCCACCCCGGCCCCGTCAGCGATGCCCCGAACCTCCTCCAGGAGGCCGGGGGTCCAGCGCTCGATGGCCGGCTTGAAATCCGTGGCCGCCAGGAGCTTTCGGACGAAATCCTCCGCCGGCATCTTGTAGGTCCGGGCGAGGTCCTCTTTCCAGCGCTTGAGGAGCTCGGCGATCTCGGCTTTGAGCGCCGTGCCGTGCGCCAAGCCCATCTCATAGGGTGTACCCGAGAGATCGATGACCCGGAGCTCACGGTTCGGGCTTGAAACGGGAGGCGAGACTTGGACGAGGGCGGCGAGGGGGAGTGCGCCGGCCAGGAGAAGGGCGAAGAACGCGAAACGGCGGCTTCCTTGCGAGTCCATAGCCAGACTCTAGCGTCCCCCCCGGGGGGTGTCAAGACGCCGTGCCGCGAGGCGAGACCGGGTCGTTCTTTTACCGATACTCGATTTCCCTCAGGTCGGGGAAGGCGTAGACCCGGAAGCGCTTGCCTTGGCTGATGACGATCCCGGAGTCATAGATCTGGAATCTTGTATCCCGGCGCCGGGTGTCGAAGCCGGGAAAGCTTCGTATCAGGCGCAGGCCGGACTCGCTTAGAGCATACACATCGAGATTTATCCGGCTGCGGGAGCCGCCGATGAAGTAGGTCTGGTCCCCGCGGCGATGGGTGTATCCCCAAGCGTCATCGCTTTCCCGCCATTCGCCGATATCTTCGATTTCCAGCGTCTCCAGGCTCATCCGGGCCAGCCGGGGCCCTCTCCTTCCATAGACGAAGGAAGGCGGGGGATCATCCAGAGGTGTGCGGAAATAGAAGAATCCTTCCTTGACCTGGAAGGTCTCCTCGGCGGGAAACTCCTTTTTCAGCTCGAATGAAGAACCCGTGTCGCGCAGGACGACGATCGGCTCGCGGCCCGTGAAGAACAGGAAGCCGTTAAGGAGATGGGGATTGTTCAAGGTCTTCAACCGGCCCTTGACCAGGATTTCCTCGACTCGACCGTCCTCCCAGAGGCGCAGGGTGGAGCGCTCGCTCTTCCAGAGAATCCGGCAGATCCAGAATCGCTTTCCGTCCCTGACATCCGTGCCGACAAGCTCCGGCGTTCCGGCGCGGAAAGCGTCGTGGGTGAAGGCCGTAGACACCGCCTTTTTTGTCTTTTGATCAAGGGCCACGAGCTGAATTTCGTCCGGGCGGGGTCCGTTATCAAGAAAGGCTATGGTCGATCCGTAGGTTCGCACTCTCCAATAGGAGAACTGCTTCCGGTCGAACTGATGGAGAGGCTCGATCTTGCCCGACTCCAGATCGATTCGGTTGAGACGGCCGTCCTGATCCCAGACAAAGAGGGCGGAGCCGTCATCCCATCCGGACCAGAACATGAGGGATTCGACGCGGACGTTGAGGCTCTTTTCCGGGCCGCGGATCCTCATCGACGGGGAGCCGTACTTCCATTCGACGAGCTTCAGGTTTTGGGTCACGTGGATGAGATGGGGGACAGCGCCGTTGGCGGCCGCGCGGCCCCCAAGGGCGGCCAGGGCACAGAGGGACAGGCTCACGGCGAATACGATCCCATAGCGCCGGTTGAATCGGCGGGATCGGCGGATGTCGAACCGGCCGAAAGAGAGGAGAAGGGCGGCCAGAAACGGAAGGACCGGGAGAATGAACTGGAGCAGCGTCAGGAGAAAAGCGAGGCCTCCCTGATACGTGAGAACATCCGGCCGCGCCAGGGCCATCATACTCTTCCAGCTCAGGCTTGTCGGGCGAACCCCCCCCTCCGAGAATCAACCGGGACATCGCCATCCATGACGCGAGCCAGCCCGCGATCGAAGCGAGGCAGAGGACGATAAAATTCTCTATAAAGACGGATAGCGATAAGGAGACCAGGAACAGAGGCAGGCCGACGCCGACGGCCAGGAGAGGCAGAATATGATTGGGATCGGGGATGCCCGCCGCCCCCATTGCAACCCAGGCCGCCAGCCAGAGCGCCGCCAGCGTGAGCAGTCGCGGCCCGGCCATCCGGGCAAGAAGCCCCAGCCTGGAGTGAGGCAGCGAAAGAGAGTATTCCAGGGCCTGCTGGCCGCGCTCCCGCCCGAGAAGCGATGCGCCCAGGAACAGCGACCAAAAGACCAGTCCCGTTCCGAGGACGGGAATGAGAACCGCGAGGTAGGGACCCGGCACCCATTTGAAGAGGATCAAGGGGATCGGCAGCGCGATGGCGGCGGCCAGGAACCAGGCCGTCTGCCTAAGGACGTCAGCGAGCTCTTTTCTGAACATAAGCGCCTCCGATGAATGCCTTGACGATCTCGTCCAGCCCGATGTCCGTGAAGGCCGGGCCTGATTCCCGCCGCATGTCGTCCCGGAAGGGGTAGATGTAGACGTCCCGGCGGTATTCCGAGGCCGTCTCAAAGAGGACAGGCAGGGAGGACGGGACTTCTTCGCTGCCGGAGACCTTCTTGACCTTGGCCGTCAGGGCCTCCCGTCGCTCGTCGAGAAGAACCCGGCCGCCGTCCATGAACAGGACCCGCTCGGGGATCTCGGCCGTGTCGGATAGAGTGTGGTTGACCATGATCACGGCCGTCTTCAGCTCGTCCATGGCCACGATCACGGTCTCCAGGAATCTTTCGCGCAGGAACGGATCCAGACCGTGGATGACTTCGTCGATGAGGAGAACCGCCGGCCGCTGGGCCAGGATCAGGGAGAGATGGAAAAGCGTCCTCTCCCCGACGGAGAGATGCCGGATCGTGCGGCTCTCGTCGAGAGAGAAGCCCTCGATGGGCGGGCGTTCGGCGGCGGCGATGCCGAACTCCTCCTTGTGGAACCGCCAGGCTTCGCGCAGCGTCCAGCTCTCGTAGAGGCTCAGGCGATCGGAGACGAAGCCGATTTTGGCCTTGTTCAAGCCGGGTCCGAAGGCCACTTGGCCGCGGTCGGGGACGATGGCTCCAGCCAGGCATCGCAGCAGGGTGCTCTTGCCGGCGCCATTGGAGCCGGCGACGACAACCGCTTCGCCGGCGGCAAAAGCGGCCGAGACGCCGTTCAGGGCCGTCCGGCGGCCGTATCGAACGGTCAGCTTGTCGGCAGTCAGGATGGGGTCACTCATGGCGGGCGATCCTTTCGATCGAGCTGCGGACATCATCCAGGGTGGCTCCCAGGGAGAAAGCCCGCTCTAGATAGGCCTTGGTCTCCCCTTCGAGCATGCTCCGGCGGAGGCTGTCGATGTCGGGCGGGCGGGGTTTGACCCAATTGCCGCTGCCGGGGCGGCTTTCGACGAAGCCCGCCTCCTCCAAGGCGTAGTATGACTTTGCGACGGTATTGGGGTTGAGCTTGAGAATCTTGGCCAGCTCCCGGATCGGCGGCAGGCGGTCGCCTTCCTTGAGCCTCCCCGAAATTATCTCTATTGAAATAGATTGAATGACTTGTTGGTAGGCGGGTACCGGCGACGCGGGGTTGATGCTTAATCTGAGCATGACGCCTGGCTCCTTGTTATGTGTATTATACTAATAATACGCACAGGGCGTCTTGTCAAGCCCCCCGCCGCGAAGTAGCGGCCTCGAATAATTACCAGACACTTACCGAATTGAATGAGGTATGTGTCTGGTAATTAATGATCACTCTTTAACGACGTTGATGTAATAGAGGTCCGTGGCGGCGCCGAAATCGGCCTTCTTCAAATCCGTCTTCACCGTCCGCCACTCGCCGACGGTCGGGTAGACCGTGACCCAGGCGCCTTCCCGCCCGACCTTGACCGGCATCGCGAAGCCCTCCACGTCGGTCTTCCATCGATAAGACGCGATCCCGCTCGCCTCGTCGACTTTCAGCTCCAGCGTCGGGAGGGCCGTCCGCTTGAGGTACTGGTCGAAAACCGGGCCCAGCTGGAGGCCCGTCTCCGCGTCGAAGAAGGCCAGGACGTCGGCGGTGGCAATGTTGCGGTACTTGAACCGGTCGTACAGGCCGCGCAGCAGCTTGGCCCAGCGGGCCTCGTCGTCGACGATCGAGCGCAGGGTGTGGATGAAGAGGGCCCCCTTGAAGTACATGTCCTGCGGGGCCCGGTAGTTGACCCCGGTCGGGCCGACGATCGGCTCCTGGTTGCGGACCTTGCTCTTGTAGCCGTTGACGTACTTCAGGGCGTCGGCCTTGCCGAACATGTGCTCGACGTAGACGACCTCCATGTACGTGCCCCAGCCCTCGTGGATCCACTCGTCGGCCACGTCGGCTGCGGTGACGCTGTTGCCGAACCACTCATGGGCGCTCTCGTGGATGATGATGAAGTCGAACTTGGGGCTGACCCCGACTCCGGTCCAATCGCGCTCCAGATAGCCGTTGGCGAAGCGGTTGCCGTAGGTCACCGCCGACTGGTGCTCCATGCCGGCGTAGGGCACCTCGATCAGCTTGTAGCCGTCCTTGGGGAAGGGGTAGGGGCCGAAGGCGTGCTCGAAGGCCATGATCATCGGCTTGGCCTGGGCGAACTGCCGGCGGGCCTTGTCCAGGCTCTCCGGCAGGCACCAGAAGTCAAGGCTCAGGGCGCCGTGCTTGTCGGCGAAGTGGGCGTAGGTCCCGATGTTGACCGAGACGCAGTAGTTGTTGATGGGATAGTGGATCTTCCAGTCCCAGCGGGTGAATCCGTCGCCGAGATCCTTCTTGCCGGCGAAGCGGCCGTTGGAGACCTCGGTCAGGCCGTTGGGGACGG
>CAZKXI010000005.1:11187-181500 GCA_964556755.1 uncultured Eubacteriales bacterium | reverse complement strand
GCCCCTTCGAGATCGCGTCGGGCGGAAGGCAGAGAATTAAAGTCTGGCCGCCGGCCGCCTCGCCGAGATCATCGAGGCAAGCGAGGTCCTCCGTTTTCTTTGAATCATCGATGGACCTCCTTGGCTTCCCCTATCACCAAGCGAAATGATAGCCGATTCTTACTTCCGATGATGGCAATGCATATCAATGGGATCAAGCATCGTCTTATCATCTTGATTATCTCCCCCAATTGAGCTGGTCTCCATTGTGCTGATTATATTCATTTTACTTTAGGCCCGCTTTCCGGGCCAGCGTTGGCGAAATGTGTTGAACATGCCATTAAATGGAGACCGTGCCTACCCGCGACGTCCGGATTTAGATGGAATCCTAAGAGCGAGCGCTGCAAGATTCGAACTTGCGACAAGAGAATTTCACATATTGCTACTATATTTCTTTCCCCATTGAAATTGACTAGTTGTAAATACTAAGATGTCTTCATCATGGGGTGGAGAGAGAACAATCGGAAAGCAATCGCCCAACAGGACAGGGTCCTTCCTCGCTCAGCTGCTGCGCCATCATCTCTCAGGGATGGACCCAGGGCTTCGCCATGATCTACCGACAAGCTATTCCAAAGAAAGCCGCCACTCATAATCGGGACAAAGAGAAGATGATCTGCCTTCTCGCCAACGGCGACTCGATGGCCCCCAGGATCCAAGACGGTTCCCTGGTCGCCATCGATATCGATGACCGCCGAGAGATCCACCGAAATAAAAACTACGGAGTCGAGATCCCAGCTGCCGGGGTGACCATAAGGCGGGTCAATGAAACCGGCGAAAACTCATTCTATTTGCAAACAATCCGACAGAGCCCGGCTTTCCCCATTACATTTGCACCCAAAGTCCTGACTACAACCCTACCTGCGGGAGGGTGGTCTGGACTTGGAATAAACTCTAAGGGGTTGTAGATCATGCGGAAGTCATTTTATTCCGGTGTGTTGGTCTGCGTTTTGTTGACCCTTTCTTTTTCTTGCTCAATGAATTCATATCGACGGGTTGCGACTTATCATGATGCGACTGAGGTTCTTTTTGAGACGATGACTTCAATATATAGCGAGCTGGGCTACGAAATAATAAAACAATACGGCGCATCTGTGGGATCCGATCCTACGACTCCCTTTATTACCGGAAGAAATGGTGAAGTACTTGTCACAACAACCTTCAACTATAAGAAAACAAATACTGAAGTAGAGATTTTGGTCACTAGAACTAACCCCGCGATTCAACTCTCTGATCTTCAACGAATTCATGATGAGTTTACGAGCATATTTTCTGAGAGAGTATACCCCTCTTCCTCCCAAGCGAGCCAATCTCACTCCTCGATTAAAAGCCAACCAGTTAACAGAACGATCTATACAGGGCCCCGTGGGGGGAGATATTATATTAACAGCAAGGGAAAAAAAGTTTATATAAAGAAATGATAGCTCTTTTTAATAAGTGCTATGAATAAAGGTGGGTTTTCTTGGAGACGTTTATCGGGGATCTCGGCTGTAAAATCCCGAATATCAAGATCTACTGGCATCCCCCTCACGAAAAGCGGCCGACAAAGAAAAATTGGAAAAGTTGTCTCGGGAGGCGGATGTTTACTTCTGATCGTTATCACAGGGATCTCGTTTCTTACACTCGCTTTCATAGTCGCATGCTCGGGCGGCTCATCGGGATCTCCGACAAGCCCAACGGTCCAATCCACACCAGTTACGCCCGCCCTCGGGGCCGCTTGCCAGGAGGGTCTCGTTGCATATTCAGTCTGTAAACCGCCGAGTTGTCGATAAACATGGGAAGAATTCGCCGCAGACTCTATTCTTTAGTCGAGACCGCTTCATACGAGGACATCTCGGTACAAAAGATTGACTGGTTCGATCGCTTAATCGTTGGATTGATCTTCTTCAATATCATCGCAGTCATTCTGAGCAGCATTTCATCCTTTGAAAAACAGTTCGCCCGTGCTCTTAACTCGTTCGAGCTTATTTCCATAATCGTCTTCTCTCTCGAATACTTGATCCGGATCTATGCCTGCCCAGAGAATCCAAAATATTCGAGCCCGGTTACCGGACGAATCCGTTTTGCCCTAACTCCCCTCCTTATAATCGATCTTCTAGCTATCCTCCCTTTCTACATTCCACTATTACTTCCCATTGACCTGAGGTTTCTTCGAGCGCTTAGACTATTCCGGGTATTCCGGCTCTTCAAGCTCGGCCGTTACTCCCGTTCCCTCAAAGCCATAGGGAACGTTCTGTCGGCCAAGCGCGGTGAACTTCTTGTTACAGTTTTCCTAATCCTCATCTTGCTCATAGTATCCTCGAGTCTTCTTTATTATGCCGAGAGGGACGCCCAACCTGACAAGTTCTCAAGCATCCCCGCTTCCATGTGGTGGGGCGTTGTAACCCTAACCACGGTCGGATACGGAGACGTCTTTCCTGTCACGCCTTTGGGCAAGATCTTCGGGGCTATCATCAGCTTTCTTGGTATCGGGCTTTTTGCGCTCCCCGCAGGAATTCTGGGAGCTGGTTTTCTCGAAGAGATGAGAAAGCCGACTTGCTCCGAGAATAAAAAATGTCCTCACTGCGGGAAAGAGATCGCATAGTGTTCTCTATTCGCCTCTCCATCGTTGAATGTCCAGATTGCGGTAAGCCGCTGCGAGACTCGTTGAGGAGAAAGCCATGCCGTCCATATATTCCTTGCTCCCGGATCCAGAAGCAATCCTTGCACTAGAGCCCGAAGAGCTCGCTGTATTCGTTTTAAAATATTTGAAATCTTTAGGGCCGGACCAGCGGGGCGGATTAAATCGGTACAATTTTGGCTTACAACATACCGTTCAAGATTACCCTCGGGATTATCAAGACAAAATAGGGCGTGCATTAATGGAAGCTTGGATGTGGCTTGAGCATGAAGTTTTTATCGCCCAAGAACCGGGATCTGACTCTGGATGGATATTCATTACCAGGCGTGGATCGAAACTCGATACTCAAGATGACTTTAAAGCCTATATTGGTTCCGGCATTCTCCCTAAAAAGTTGTTGCATCCTCAGATTCTAAGCAAGGTATGGGGCGCTTTTATCAGAGGGGACTATGAAACCGCTGTATTCCAAGCATTTAAAGAAGTAGAAATTAATGTCCGAGAATCCAGCCATCTGAATCCCGAAGACGTTGGTGTAACCCTAATGAGAAAGGCTTTTGATATCCACAATGGACCATTAACAATAAAGGACTCGATAACGGCAGAGAAAGAAAACCTGCGCCATCTCTTCGCAGGGGCACTCGGCTCCTATAAAAATCCTGTCAGCCACAGAAAGGTATCAATTGATCCTTCTGAGGCGGCGGAAATGATCATATTGGCAAGCCACCTTATGAACATCGTCGATTCGAGGCGTCCCAAGGAAGCCTAAAATGATAGTACTCTCCGCCTCCGCTGCCCCGAGCGCCTGTCCTGGGAGCTGCGCGGGGTGCAGGTCATCTTCTGAAGCGCCCCTTAGCCCGGAGGCCAATCTGCGCCTAACAATCCAAACCTGATAAGCAAACGATGTCTTATCATGGATACAGAATCTTAGTGATGTGTCAGTTAGAAATGCGCAGGGGAAGCCACAATTGATCATTTTCAACAAAATTGAAAATATCTCGGGGAATGTCGGTAGAGGACAGGAAGGGGGATTCATAGAACAGACCTAGTCCCGGTATGCGCCAACTGTCACCGCATGATTCACCGGCGTAAAGAAGACGTATTGGCTGTAGCCCAGATGCAAGGGCTATGGCGGAAAACGCATCACATCTAGGGATGAAAAGAGGGTCGCCTGCGGGTCTTTCTAAAACCGGCAAGGGATAACCTCTCCGACAGCGGGACTCGCGCGTCATGATTTTTGGCAGATTTTTGTCATGCGTACCCAGAATTGGGGGGCAAAGTGGGGAAAACACGGGAAATGGACCGAGGCGCACGAAGACCCTTAAACAGTTGATATAACAGGATTCTATGGGGGATTTAAGAGCGCGCCCGGCAAGACTCGAACTTGCGACCTTCTGATTCGTAGTCAGGCGCTCTATCCAACTGAGCTACGGGCGCGCCTGCAAGCCGGGCTATTATGCCAAAAAGCCCTCCCTTTCGCAAATGGCGCGCCCTCAGCTTCCAATCCGCCAAATTCCATAAGCGGCCCCGTATTCGGATCCAAGATCGGGAGCTGAGGGTTCAGGCTTTCTTCGCCCGTGACCGCATCGGCCTGGACCCCACCGTCGGGGCGGCGGCTGCCTCCCCCAGTTTGGCGATCTTGCCCTGCAACCGCGCCACCCGCTTCTGGAAGTCCTCGTCCATCGGGTCGCCCGTCCGCCGGGCCAGCTGCAGCCCTTCCTCGGCCGTCCGCAGGGCTTCGGCGAAGTCCCGGGCCTGGTGCTCGAAGTACATGGCCAGCTCGCGGAAGCCGAAAAGCTGGTCCATGTCCCTCAGCGCCCGCCAATAGGGCAGCGCCTTATCCGTGTCCCCGGCCTTCTTATAGTGCAGGGAGAGCTTCTTTCTGACCGTCGTCTCGACGCCGCCTTTGAGCCCTCCGCTCAGCGCCCGCTCATAGATGAAGACCGACTTCTCGACCTCGCCGGCCGTCTCGAAAAGCCGCCCGACGCCGAACATGTCCATGGCGTCCATATCTTCGCAGGCGCATTCGTCCTCGGGAGAGCGGCCGCCCCGGAATAGGTTGGCGCCCTTGATGACCAGCCCCAGAAGCGACAGGATGTCCTCCTGGTTGTGGTAGAGGATGGGCTCGATCTGGCCGAAGTCGCCCGTCCGCAGGTAGTCGAAATAGCGGTACGGGATCTCCTCGCCGGGGATGTCCTCGGACCGGTCGGCGGCCACCACCTCGCGGGCCAGGTGGAAGAGCCGGCAGGACTCGTGCTTGTGCCGCCACAGGTGGCGGGCCGAGAAGAGGAAGTCCAGATGGGGCAGCTCGGCCAGCTTGAAGCGGCGCCGCTTGAGGACGAAGCGCGTTTCGAGAAGGGGCAGGTCGAAGGCCTTGCCGTTATAGGTGACCACGGAGCGGAAGCCGCCCTCCTCGAAGAGCCGGGCCAGCTCTTCGATCATCCGGGCCTCCTCGCCCGGCTCGCCCAGGAAGTACTGGGCCACGACGAACTTTCCGCCGCGGTAGTAGCCCAGCCCGACCAGGAACGGGATGGTGCCGGTGCCGCCGGCCAGCCCGGTCGTCTCCAGGTCGAGGAAGAGCGCCGTGTCCAGGCCCAAGCCTTGAAGCTCCTCGTCCCGTCCCAGGTAGTAGAGGGTCTCGCCGTCGATGGCCAGGCCTTCGCCGACCGTGACGCGGCCGTAGCGCACGTTGGCGCCATAGGAGTTCTCGAAGTACTGGATAGGCTCGCGGGCGCCGCTTGGCCGCTCTTCGTCCGGCCCCGGCCGGGCCGCCGGAGCCGCCCCCTTGGACTTGGGCTTGGCGGCGCCGGTCAGGTTGATGAGCTTCTCCAGCTTCTCCTTGGTCGTCAGGTCGTCGCTGCGCTTGAGCTTCGACCAGGCATCCTCGACCGACCGGCCGCGCCTGTGGACCTCGCGCTCCTTTTTCTGGTAAGCCAGCCTGTCTTTGAGGTCCATGATCCGCCCTGCAGGCGATGATACAGGATTTGACCGCCGTCCGCCAAACTCCTATAACTAGACCTATGGAAGAGCGGCATCTCCTGGCTTTCGACATCGGCGCCGAGAGCGGCCGGGCCATCGCCGGCACCCTGGCCGACGGACGCATCGCGCTGCGCGAGCTGCACCGCTTCCCCAACGCTCCCATCTCTCTCTTCGGCCGCCTCCATTGGGATGTCTACGCCCTTCTCAGCGAGCTTAAAAGGGGGCTGGCCGCCTGCGCCGCCGCTCTCCCGCCGGTCCGGAGCCTGGCCGTGGACACCTGGGGCGTGGACTTCGGCCTCCAGGCCGCGGACGGCACGCTTCTCGGCCTGCCGTTCGCCTACCGCGATCCGCGCAACATCCCGGCCATGGAAGCTTACCTGCGCCGGACGCCACGAGAGCGCCTCTACGAGCGCACCGGCATCCAATTCCTGCCCTTCAACTCCATCTTCCAGCTCCAGGCGCTCCGGGACCACAACGCCCCCCTGCTGGCCGCCGCCGACCGCCTCCTCTTCATGCCCGACCTGCTGACCTATCTTCTCTCCGGCGCGCCCATCAACGAGACGACCATCTCCTCGACCTCGCAGATGATCGATCCGAGGACGCGCGATTGGGCCGGCGACCTGCTGGCCGATCTCGGCCTGCCGCCGTCCTTGGTCCAGCAGCCGATCGAGCCGGGAAACCTCATCGGCTCGCTCCACCCCCGGGTCGCCCGCGAGACCGGCATGAAGCCCGTGGCCATCGCCGCCACCGCCGGCCACGACACGGCCGCGGCCGTGGCCGCCGTCCCGGCCCAAGGCGGGCGATGGGCCTACATCAGCTCGGGCACCTGGTCGCTGGTCGGCGTCGAGACGCCCGCCCCGCTCATCACGCCGCGGACGGCGGGCCTCAACTTCACCAACGAGCTGGGGATGTCCCGAACGGTCCGCTTCCTCAAGAACGTGGCCGGGCTATGGCTTCTGCAGCAGTGCCGCCGCCGCTGGAACGCCGAGGCCCCGGTCGGCTACGACGACCTCAAGCGGCTGGCGGAGTCGGCCCCCGCCTTCCGCGCCTTCGTCGACCCCGACGCGCCGGAATTCCTCAATCCCGAGGACATGCCCGCTGCCATCGCCGGCTTCTGCCGCCGGACCGGCCAGGAGCCGCCCCGGGGGCAGGGCCCGATCTCCCGCTGCATCCTGGAGAGCCTGGCCCTCAAGTACCGGACCGTCTTGGATGACCTGGCTTCGGTGGCGCCCGAGCCGATCGAGCGGATCCATATCATCGGCGGCGGCTCCCAGAATTGGGTCCTCAACCGCTTCGCCGCCGACGCCTCCGGCCGCCCGGTCGTCGCCGGCCCCGTGGAAGCCACCGCTCTCGGCAACATCATCGGCCAGGCTCTGGCACTCGGCCTGGTCGGCTCCCTGGACGAGGCCCGCCGCCTGGTGGCCGCCTCGTTCCGCTTGGAGACATACGAGCCCCGCCCCTCGGCCGCTTGGGACGAGGCCTACGCCCGCTTCCGCCAGATCGTCCGCCACGCATCCGCCCCGGCAGGAGACCCCGCATGACCCCCGACCGCATCGAGCAGCGCTACCAGTCCGCCCGCGAGATCTACGCCTCGTTCGGCGTGGACACCGAGAAGGCCCTGCGGGACCTGGCCGGGATTCCCCTCTCGCTTCACTGTTGGCAGGGCGACGATGTCGGCGGCTTCGAATCCGCCCGCGGCTCCCTGCAGGACGGCGGCCTCCAGGTCACGGGCCACCGCCCCGGCAAGGCCCGGACCATCGAGGAGCTGCGCCTGGACTTGGAGAAGGCCTTCTCGCTGATCCCCGGCCCGCGCCGCCTGAACCTGCACGCCATCTACGGCGACTTTCGCGGCCGGCCGGCGGACCGCGACGCGATCGCCCCCGAACATTTCCGCGGCTGGGTCGACTGGGCCCGCGACCGCGGCCTCAAGCTGGACTTCAACTCGACCTGCTTCGCCCACTCCATGGCCGCGGACGGCCTGACCCTCAGCCACCCCGAGCGGTCCGTCCGGCGCTTCTGGATCGACCACGTCAAGGGCTGCCGCCTCATCGCCCTGTTCATGGGTCGCGAGCTGCAGAGCCCCTGCCTGCACAACCTCTGGATCCCGGACGGGGCCAAGGAGGCGCCCGTGGACCGGGCCGCCTGCCGCGACCGCCTGCGCGAGTCGCTGGACGAGATCTTCGCCGTCGATCCCGGGGCCGCGGTCCGCGACTCCCTGGAGAGCAAGCTCTTCGGCATCGGCTCGGAGTCCTACGTGGTCGGATCGCACGAGTTCTATCTCGCTTACGCCGTGGCCAAGCAGAAGCTTCTCTGCCTGGACCTCGGCCACTTCCATCCCACCGAATCGATCGCCGACAAGGTCTCGGCCCTGCTGCCGTTCCTGCCCGGTCTGGTCTTCCACATCAGCCGCGGCGTCCGCTGGGACAGCGACCACGTTCCGGTCCAGGACGACGCCCTCCTGGGGGTGACCGAGGAGATCGCCCGCAGCGAGGCTCTGGACAGGATCCACGTCGCCCTGGACTACTTCGACGGATCGATCAACAGGGTCGGGGCTTGGGTCACGGGAGCCAGGGCCGCGCAGAAGGGCCTGCTGGCGGGGCTGCTCCTGCCCGAGGCGAGGCTGCGCGAGGCGGAACGGGAAGGCGACGGCTTCCGGCGGCTGGCCCTCCGCGAGGAGGCCAAATCGCTGCCGGCCGGCGCCGTGTGGGACGCCTACTGCCTGCGGCACGGCGTGCCGGCCGGAGCCGATTGGATCGCCGATGCGGTCCGCTACGAGAACGAGGTTCTGGCGGCCCGGACTTAGTTGCCTTTTCGACAAAACTGTCATATTTTAACGGCGGTTTTCAGGGAGCGGCATGTCCGAGAAGTCCAATTCCGCCATGGGTGTGCAGGCCCGCCAGGGCTCGGGGGACGACTTCGCCGCGGCTCTGGCCAAAACTAGGGATTTCCTCGTCGCTTTGGCCGGGGTGGCGGCTGGACTGAGGATCCTGCCGTTGGAGCACGCCTCCCTGGCCTCGGGAAAGGCGGAGGCCTGGATCCGGCTCCACGATCTCCTGGATCTGCGCTGGGAGCTGGATCTGGCCGTGGAGCCGACGGCCTTTCTCTTCGAGGGCATCGTCGCCTACGCCGAGGCCAATCTCTCCAAGAGCCTCCCGCATGCCTTCTTCGAGGACGGCTTGCGGCGCCTGACCTTTCGCCGCGGGCTGGACCGGGAGGAGTTCGAGGAGTTTCTCGGCGTCCTGCGCCGGGCGGCCGAGCTTCCCCCCGACGAGAGCGACATCGCGGCCCTGCTCTGGGAGCGTGATTTCGAGGACATCGGCTTCGTCGACTCGGATGAGTACCTCGAGGCCAAGATCGGGGCCGTCGACAGGCGGCCGTGGGAGAGGCTGCCCGATCCGGCGTCGCTGGCCCAGGGCCGTATCGACTTGCGGCCCGAGGATGTCCAGGCCGTCGTCCGGCACCGCGCGGGCGGAGCCGCCGCGGACGGAGCGGGCGCGGATCCGGCCGGACGGAACCCGGCTTCCGAAGCCGAGCCGCTGAGCCGGGAAGAAGCCCTGTTCTTGGAGACGGCACTGGGCGCCGAGCGGTCCACTCCGGCCGAGAGCTCCTTCCTCGATCTTTTCTTCGAGCTGCTCTGCCTGGAGGACCGCCCCTCGGCCCTGGCCTCGATGCTCCAATTCGCCGACAAGCACCACTTGGAGCTGGTCCAGCGGCATGATTACCTCCACGCCGGCCTGCTGCTAGCCCGGCTGGATGATCTGCTGGCCCACTGCGCCGAGGGCGGACCGGTCAAGGCCCAGGACTTGGAGCGCTTGGCCCGGCGCATCAAGGACGCCGTGTCGCTGACCGGCCTCAAGGAAGAAGCCCTGGCCGGCCGGGTGGACGATCCGGCGGCCTTCTTCGCCTATCTCGGCCGGATCGGGCCGCAGGCCTTGCCGCTTGCCGCCGACCTCTTCGAGGGGATGCAGGACGGCGTCTTCCGCTCCGAAGCCTTCTCGTTCCTGGCCGCCGCCGGGTCCCGCGACATCGAGGTCCTGGCCGGGCTGGTCCGAGACGCGCGGCCACTCCTGTCCAAGGCCGTCATCCAGATGTGGGGAAAAACCGGGGACCGGCGGGCCTTGACCTATCTGGCCCGCTTCCGGGATTCGGCAAACCGTGGTATCCGGCTCGAGGCGGTCCGGGCCCTGGCCGGGAGCGGGAGCGAGCTGGCGGCCAAGATCCTCAAGGCCTTTCTGGCCGACCCCGATCCCGAGGTGAGGGCGACGGCCGGCGGGGCGGACAGCCGCCGCAAGGGTGAGTGACGTGCCGATCCGCGAAGAAGAAGCCAGGCTGCAGGAGGCCGTTCGCGATCTCCTGGCCCGCTTCCATACCGTGCTCCGGACGGCCAAGGTCTATGAGCCGAGCAACCGCCTGCTCCAGGAGCAGGTCGGGCCGCTCTTCCGCAGCCTGGCCCTCGTCATCCAGGCCCAGGGGGGGGCGGTTCTGCGGCTGCATGGGGGGAGCCTGTTCTTCAATCGAATCAAGATCCGGTCCGACGCCTCCAACCGCGGCGTCCTCGCCTCGCTGGCCGCCGAGCTCGAGGCGCGGGGCGCGGCCGCGGCGGCTTTCTCGGACGGGGTGACGCTGGAGGAGCTGACCCGCTTCGTGGTCTTGCTGGCGGGCCGGGAGGCGGGAGCCGTCATCCCCTTCGAGGCGGCCGCGGCCAAGCTGAAGGAGGCGGGGATCGTCCACGTCGCGCTGGAAGCCCGCGGGCCCTCCGCCGACCAGATGGGCGCGGAGGCGCGCCGGATTCGGGCTTATTTCCTGGGCATCCGCCTCCTGCGGGATATCATGGAGGGCCAGCGGCGCCGGACCGGATTCTCGCTCGGGCTGGCCCGGCGCTGGATGCAGGCCATGATCCGCCATTTGGAAGAGGACGAGAGCTTCTGCCTGGGCTTGGCCGCGATGAAGAACGCCGAGACCTACCACGCCAACCATGGCGTCAATGTGGCCGTCTACGCGGCGGCGCTGGGGCGGCGGCTCAATCTCCCGAGACGGGACCAGGTGGAGCTAGGCGTCTCGGCCCTGCTCCACGACCTGGGCACACTGGAGGTCTCTTCGGCGATCCTGGACAAGCCGGCCAGGTTGAATGAGGAGGAGCGGGCCGCCTTGGACAAGCAGTCGCGATTGGGGGCCCAGAGAATGATCCCGGCTTTGGCCGGCCGGGCCTTGCCGGTCAAGGCCCTGGAAGTGGCCATGGAGCACCGCAGGGAGATCGCCGCGGCCGGGAGAGCGGGAGGCGCGGGCCGGGGGCCGATCCACCTCTTCAGCCGCATCGTCCGCATCGCCGACGCCTATGACGCCCTGACCTCCAAGCGCGTCTATAGGCCCCTGCCGCACACGCCCGCCGAGGCCCTGCGCCTGATGGCCGAGAAGAGCGGGCGGGATTTCGATCCCCTGCTGCTGCGGGCCTTTGCCGCCATGCTCGGCCCCTATCCGGTCGGCTCGCTGGTCCTGCTGCAGGGCGGCGAGATCGGGGTGGTTATGGCCGTCCGCAGGCAGCCGGAGCTGGCCGCCAGGCCGCGGATCAAGCTGATTACGGACGCCGGGGGGCGGCGCATCGACGGGCCGGTGGTGGACCTGGCCGCGCCTCAGCCGGCCGGCCTGCCGGCACGGACGATCGCCTTGGCGCTGAACGCGTACCTCTATGGCGTTCGGACGGCCGATTATTTCCTGGTCAAGGGGCACTGACATGAAGAGACCGACCGGGCGGCGGGCGCGGTGGATCGCCATGGCCGAGCCGATGCGGCGCTTCCGGACGCGCGGCACGACGCTGTCCGGCGTCTACCGGGGGGACTATATTCAAGCCTTCGGAGCGTATTTTTGGAAGGCCGTCGAGATCCCGCGGGGGACGCGGCGGCTGCGGATCGAGGCCTGCGGCTTAGGCTACTTCGAGCTCTGGTGGGACGGGAAGAAGATCGGCGACCGGGTCCTCGATCCGGCCCCGACCGACTACGGCAAGCGGGCCCTCCTGACGGACTTCGAGATCACGGCCCCGGCGGCCGGGCGGCACGAGCTGCTGGCCGTCCTGGGCAACGGCCGCCACTTCCCCGCTTTCGGCGCCGCCGATCCCAAGCTGTATTGCCGGGTGCTGGCGGAGGTGGGCGCGGGAGAGCGCGGGAGCCGGGGCACGGGCAAGAGCGAGAGCGAGAGCGAAGACGAGATCAAGGGCGAGGGCTTCACGTTGCTGGCGATCAGCGACCGGTCTTGGCGAGCGGGCCACGGTCCGCTGCGCGAGAACGGGCTCTACTACGGGGAGGTCTATGACGCCCGCATCCCGCTTCAGCCCGAGCGGTGGAGGAGGGCTGTCGAGGTTGCGGGGCCCCGGCTGGAGAGGGAGGCGATGCCGCCGATCCGGGTCTGCTCCACGATCGAGCCGCGGCGGGTGGACAGGCCGGAGGCGGGCCGGAGGGTGGTCGACTTCGGGCGCAACTTCACGGGCTGGGTCCGGTTGGCGGGGAGGGGGCCGGCCGGGGCCCGAATCACCGTGAGGCACGCCGAGCTGAAAGACGACGCCGGGGAGATCAATCCGGCCCCTAATCAGGGCGCCGCCGCCACGGACGTCTACGTCTTCGCGGGAAGGGGGCGGGAGAGCCACGAGCCGCGCTTCACCCAGCACGGCTTCCGCTACGCCGAGCTGGCCGGACCCGAAGAGGTCCTGAGGGGATTGAAGGTCGAGGGCCGCGACGTCCACACCGATGTCGCGTCGACCGGGACCTTCGGATGCGGGCGCCCGGTCGTCAACGCCATCCACCGCAACGTCCGGCGCGGCCTGCTGTCGAATCTCATGGGCATCCCCACCGACTGCCCGCAGAGAGACGAGCGGCAGGGCTGGATGGCCGACGCCCACCTGGCGGCCGAGGCGGCCGTCCTGAACTTCGACATGGCCGCCTTCTACCGGAAGTTCCTGCGCGACATACGCGACGCGCAGGACCGGCGGGGGCGCATCCCCGATTTCGTGCCGCCTTTCCTTTCCAGGTTCGCCCCGGCCGATCCGGCCTGGGGATCGGCTTACGTCACCATCGCCTGGCTGCTGTACTGGTACTATGGCGACAAGGAGACGCTGGCCGAGCATTTCGAGGGCATGGCCCGATATGTGGACTTCCTGGCCTCGAGCGCCAGCGGCCACATCATCGAGGACCTGGGCAAGTACGGCGATTGGTGCCCGCCGGGGAGCATCGCGCCCAAGAAAGCCAGCCTGGCGCTGACGTCGACTTGGTTCTACGCTCACGATACCATCTTCCTGGGCCGGATGGCGCGGGCGCTGGGGAGGAGGGAGGAGGCGCAGCGATGGGAGGCGAGGGCGGCCGAGGTCGCTAGGGCGTTTAACGCCCGCTTCTTGAAGGACGGGCAGTACGAGGTGCCGCGATCGGGGCCGGTGGATCTTCTGCCGGGGCAGACGGCCAACGCGCTACCGCTGTGGCTGGGCATCGTCCCGGGAGCCGAGCGGAAGCGCGTCTTCGCGGCGCTGGTCAAAGCCGTCGTGGATGATCAGGACTGCCACCTCGATACGGGAATCCTGGGGACGAGGTTCCTGCTGGAAGCCCTGAGCCGGGGCGGGCGGACGGACGCCGCCTTCCGGATCGTGTCCCAGACGAGCTACCCGGGCTGGGGCTACATGGTTCGGGAGGGCGCGACGACTCTATGGGAGCGCTGGGAGAAGATCACCAGCGGCGGCATGAACTCGCACAACCACATCATGTCCGGCAGCGTCGACGCCTGGATTTACAAGCACGTGGGCGGTCTCCGGTGCGCCGCGCCCGGATGGGGGAAGGCCGTGATCGAGCCGCCTCGGATCGAGGGCTGCCGGTGGGCCAAGGCCTCAGTGAAGACGGACCGCGGGAAGATCGCGACGGCCTGGCGAGCGACGCCCGGGGAGCTTCAGCTGGATGTCCGGATTCCCGAGGCGGTCGAAGCCGAGGTGCGGATCCCGCTCGTCTCGGCGGGAGCGAGCGTCGAAGACGAGTACGGGCCCGTCCGGGGAGTGCGCCGAAACGGCCGCCTCATCGTCAAAGTCCGCGGCGCCTCCCACCGCTTCATAATTGGGGGACACCATACATAATTCCCGAACTTTTTGTTGACGAAATTTTACCGAAAGTTGACACTTGACTGTAAACAGAAAGTTCGGGAATTATGTATGGTGTCCCCCAATTCAAGGAGGCTCGGATGGACATCCTCAATAGCGAAGTGCGGGAGGCGACCCGGAAGCGATTCGAGGACCTGACAGGAAGCGTCCGGATCCTCCACTTTACCCAGGAGCCGTCTCGCCTCGTGCTGCTCAACCCCCTGGCCGGCCAGGACTGCGCCTTCTGCAAGGAGACCAAGCAGCTCCTGCAGGAGGTGGCCGCCCTCTCGCCCAAGATCGAGCTCCAAGTCCTCGACTTCAAGGCGGACAAGGAGACCGCCGCGGCCTACGGCGTCGACAAGATCCCGGCCACGGTCATCCAGGGAGACGAAGACTACGGCATCCGTATCTACGGCATCCCCTCGGGCTACGAATATCAAACCCTGATCGACGGCATCGTGGACGTCTCCCGCCGCGACTCAGGCCTGGCCGAAGCGACCCGCCAAGCCCTCAAGGCGGTGGACAAGGACATCCGAATCCAGGTCTTCGTCACGCCGACCTGCCCCTATTGCGGGATGGCCGTGCGCCTGGCCCACCAGTTCGCCCTGGAATCGCCCCGGATCCGGGGCGAGATGGTCGAGTCCACGGAATTTCCCCACCTGGCCAACAAGTACGGCGTCTACGGCGTTCCCAAGACGGTCGTCAACGAGACCACCCATTTCGAGGGCGCCGTGCCGGAGGAGATCTTCCTCAAGAACGTATTGAAAGCCATGGCCCCAACCGATATCAAGTAATATCTGGATATAACTTAAACTCATCAAGCCATCCTCCCGATATATAGCGTCTATTTATTTTATATTCTGTATTTTAAATCAAAGGCCATGCGATTCGCCCGCGTTTCATGCCCCTTTTCATTTGACATCATTACAGTTGGTGCTATAATAGGCCGACTTCCATGGCTAACCTCAAGAAAAAAAAGGAAAACCGGGTTTGCGTCATCGGCCTGGACGGAGTCCCCTACGGCCTCATCAAGGACCTGGCCGAGAAAGGCGTCATGTCCACGATCGGCCGGATCATCGACTCCGGCCACCTTCACAAGATGAAGGCGAGCCTGCCCGAGGTTTCCGCCGTCTCCTGGACCAACTTCATGACCGGGACCAATCCCGGCACCCACGGCATCTTCGGCTTCACCGACCTCAAGCCCAAGTCCTACGAGATCCGCTATCCCGGCTTCGCCGACGTCAAGGCCCCCGTCTTCTGGGACGAGCTCGGCCGCCGCGGCAAAAGGTGCGTGGTCATCAATCAGCCCTCGACCTATCCCGCCCGCCCCATCAACGGCGTCCTTGTCTCCGGCTTCGTGGCCGTGGACCTGGCCAAATCGGTCTTCCCCCCGGACATCAGGCAGCCCCTGGAGCAGGCCGGCTACCAGATCGACATCGACACCCTCAAGGCCCGCGAGAACCACTCCTTCCTCTGGAATGAGCTGATCAAGACGATGATGGGCCGCCAGAAGGCCCTCAACATGTTCTGGGAGGACGCCTGGGATTACTTCGAAGTCGTCTTCACCGGGACCGACCGCCTGCACCACTACCTCTGGCCGGCGGTGATCTACCCCGACCATCCCCACCACCAGAACGTCCTCGAGTACTACCGCCAGATCGACCGGGTCATCAACAAGCTGATCACCACCTTCCGCAAGACGCCGGCCGACGACGAGAATATCTTCTTCCTCTCCGACCACGGCTTCTGCGCCATCCAGCAGGAGGTCTACCTCAACGCCTGGCTGGAGAAGGAGCGCTTCCTCAAGTTCGCCAAGAGCCAGCCGCAGGGCCTGGAGGACATCTCGCCCAAGGCCGTGGCCTTCGCCCTCGATCCGAACCGCATCTACCTCCACTACCGCGATCGCTACCCCAACGGCCACGTCAAGCTGAGCGAGTCCAAGCCGATCAAGGAACAGATCATCCACAAGCTCAAAAAGCTCGAATACCAGGGCCGCAAGGTCGTCCGCGAGGTCTTCGCCGCGAAGGACATCTACTCCGGCCCCCTGACGGCCAAAGGCCCCGACCTCATCGTCGTGTCCGAGCCCGGCTTCGACCTCAAGGGCTCGGTCAAGAAGAAGGAGATCTTCGGACGCACCCCCGGCCTGCACGGCATGCACACATGGGACGACGCCTTCTTCCTGGCCAAGAACGACTTCGGGCCCTCGCTGGCCATCCAGGACACGGCCAAGATCATCATGGATCGATTCTGATGCCCCTCCCGGCCCGGCGGTCTCTTCGGCGCCTCGCCGGTGCGGCGGCGGCGCTTCTCGCCCTGGGCTCGCCTCTCTCCGCCTACATCGGCCCCGGGGCCGGATTCGCCTTCCTCTCCTCGTTCCTGGTCCTGTTCCTGACCTTCTTCCTGGCCGTTCTCTCGTTTCTGTCCTGGCCCTTCCGCCTGCTCTGGCGCCTGGTCCGCGGCGGCCGAGCTTACCGCGGCAGTCGAGTCGACCAGGTCGTGGTCGTCGGCCTGGACGGCATGGCCCCGGAGCTGGCCGAGAGATGGATGGCCGAGGGCAAGCTGCCCCACCTGGCCAAGCTCAAGGCCGAGGGCTTCTACGGCCGCCTCCAGACGACCACCCCGGCCATCTCGCCGGTGGCCTGGTCGTCCTTCATGACCGGCGCCAACCCCTCCAAGCACAATATCTACGACTTTCTCAGCCGCGACCCCAAGACTTACCTTCCCGACTTATCCTCGGCCCGCATCGGCCCCCCCAAGCGGACCCTCCGCCTGGGCCGCTACCGCGTCCCCCTGTCCAAGCCCGTCATCCAGGGCCTGCGGCGCAGCGTCCCCTTCTGGAAGCTCCTGGGCGAGCGCGGCATCCTGTCCACCGTCCTGCGGGTGCCGCTGACCTTCCCGGCCGAGCCGTTCAAAGGCCACCTCCTGTCCGGCATGTGCGCGCCCGATCTCAAGGGCAGCCAGGGCACCTTCGCCTTCTACACCAGCGATCCGGCCAAGATCGGCAAGCGCGAGGGCGGCGTCTTCATCCCCGTCGAGATCCGCGGCGGCCGGGTGGAGACCTTCCTCTCCGGCCCCGAGAACACCATGCTGGACAAGCCGGCCGAGATCCGGCTGCCGATGCGCGTCAGCCTGGACAAGGCCCGCGGCGAGGCCGAGGTGGAAGTCTCCGGCCGCCGGTTGCGGCTGAAGCGGGGCGAGTTCTCGCCCTGGGTGCCGCTCGTCTTCAAGCCCGGCTGGGGCATCAAGATTCGCGGCATCGCCAAATTCCTCGTCTCGCAGATCGAGCCGCACTTCGAGATGTACGTCACGCCGATCAACATCGACCCGGCCAAGCCGGCCCTGCCGATCTCGCACCCCTTCATCTACTCGGTCTACCTGGCCAAGCTGCTCGGCTCGTTCATCACCCTGGGCGAGGCCAACGACACTTGGGCCCTCAACGAGGGCGCCCTCTCCGAGCGCGACTTCCTGGCCCTGACCTACGCCAACCACGACGAGTGGGAGCGGATGCTCTTCAACGCCCTGGCCAAGACCCGGCGCGGCTTCGCCATGTGCGTCTTCGAGACGACCGACAGCCTGTCCCACATGTTCTGGCGCTACCTGGACAAGGGCCACCCGGCCCTCCGGTCCGGACCGGCCGAGATGAGCGCCCAAGTCCTGGAAGACCTCTTCGTCCGCATGGACGCCATGATCGGCCGCGTCCGGGCAGCCATGAGCCCCCGCGGCGCGCTCTTCATCATGTCCGACCACGGCTTCAAGCCCTTCCGCCGCGGCGTCAACCTCAACGCCTGGCTGCTGCGGCACGGCTATCTGGCCCTCAAGGAGGGAGCTTCCGGCGGCGAAGAATGGTTCAAGGGCGTGGACTGGTCCCGAACCCGGGCCTATGCCCTGGGGCTGGGCGGAGTCTACGTCAACCAGAGAGGCCGCGAGGCCCAAGGCATCGTCTCTCCCGGCGAGGAGGCCAAAGCCCTGCGGCGCGAGCTGCAGGCCCGCCTGACGGGCCTGCGGGACGATGCCGCCGGCGGGACGGCCATCAACCGGGCCTACGACCGGGACGAGATCTACGCCGGCCCCTACCGGGACAATTCCCCCGACCTGATCGTCGGCTATAACGAAGGCTGGCGCGCCTCCTGGGAGTCCGTGACCGGCATCGCCTCCACCGAGGTCTTCTCGGACAACACCAAGTGCTGGAGCGGCGACCACTGCATCGACCCGGCCTGCGTGCCCGGAGTGCTCTTCTCCAGCCACAAGCTGCCCGGCGCTCCCGCCTCGCCGTCGATCATGGACGTCGCCCCCACGGTCCTGGAGCTCTTCGGCCTGCCCGTGCCGGCCCACATGGACGGCCGGTCGCTGCTGGCCGGGCCGCGAGACGCCGCCGCCCCTTCCGAAGCGAATCCCCCCGGGAAGAAAGCCAAGAAAGGCTCCTAGATCATGGACCGACGCCAATTCCTACGCGCCGCCGCCGGATCGACGGCCCTGGCCGCCCTGGCCTCCCGCCCCGGCCAGGCCGCCCCTTTGCGCACGGGCGGGACCAAGACGGGCCGGACCAAGGTCCTCATCCTGGGCTTCGACGGCATGGACGCCCATATCACCCGAAAGTGGATGGAAGCCGGCTACCTGCCCGCTTTCCGCAAGCTGGCCGCCGCGGGCGGCTTCCGGCCGCTGGCCACCAGCATACCGCCGCAGAGCCCGGTCGCCTGGTCCAACTTCATCGCCGGCACGGGCCCCGGCGGCCACGGCATCTTCGACTTCATGCACCGCGACCCGAAGACCTACATGCCGGTGTTCTCGGCCTCGTCCATCGAAGGGGCGGCCAAGACGCTCCGGCTGGGCTCGTGGCTCCTGCCGCTGAAAGGCGGCGAGATTCGCAACCTCCGCAAGGGCACAGCCTTCTGGCAGGTCCTGGAGGACCACGGCGTCCCCAGCACCGTCTTCAAGATGCCGGCGAACTACCCGCCCGTGCCGTCCAAGATGCGGACGCTGGCCGGCATGGGCACGCCCGACATCCAGGGCAACTACGGCATCTGCGACTTCTACACGACCTCGGTCAAGTCGGTCAACGAGGACATCGGCGGGGCCCGCGTCCACGAGGTCTTCCTCATCGGCGACCGGATCGACGCCCGCCTGCCGGGGCCGATCAACACGTTTAAAGTCGGCGCCCCCGAGGCCCAGATCGACTTCAAGGTCATCCTCGACCCCGTCCACGCCGTGGCCAAGATCGTCCTGCCGGATCAGGAGTTCATCCTCAAGGAGAAGGAGTGGAGCGGCTGGAAGAGAGTCCGCTACCCCCTTATCCCGACCCAGAGCGCCTCCGGCATCTGCCTGTTCTATCTCAAGCAGGTCCGGCCGACCTTCAGCCTCTACGTCAGCCCGGTCAACATCGATCCGGCCGACCCGGTCCTGCCGCTCTCCACGCCGGAGAGCTACGCGGCCGAGCTGGAGAAGCGCTTCGGGCCCTTCTTCACCAAGGGCCTCCCGGCCGACACCTCGGCCCTGGACAACGACCTGCTGGACGAGGAGGAGTTCCTGGCCCAGGACGGCCTGGTCCTGGAGGAGAGCCGGGCCATGCTCGACTACGAGCTCGGCCGCTTCGACGCCGGCCTGCTCTTCTACTACATCTCCAGCACCGATCAGCGCCAGCACATGTTCTGGCGATTGATGGACCCGGCTCACCCGGCCCACGATCCGAAGCTGGCCGGCCGCTTCGGCGGCACCATCCTCGAGACCTACCGGCAGGCCGACGGGATCCTGGCCCAGGCCCTGGCCCGGGTCGACAAGGACACCATCGTCCTGGTCATGTCCGACCACGGCTTCAATCCCTACTACCGCAGCTTCAATCTCAACACCTGGCTCCTTCAGGCCGGGTATCACCGCTTCAAGAACTCCTTCAAGAAGGAGGATCCGGGGATCGGATTCCCCAGCACGGACTGGCCGGCCAGCAAGGCCTATGGCCTGGGCCTGAACGCCCTCTACCTGAACGTCCGCGGCCGGGAGCGCGAGGGCGCGGTCGCTCCGGGAGCCGAGGCCGAGGCCCTGACGGCCGAGATCTGCGCCGCCCTGGAGGCCGTCAAGGATCCCAAGACCGGCGAGCGGGTGGTCCTGCGGGCCTACCGGGGCCGGGACGTCTACAAGGGGGCGGCCGCCGCGGCAGCGCCCGACATCGTCCTCGGCTTCAACCGGGGCTACAGGATCTCCTTCGGCTCCCCGCTGGGACGCATCCCCCGCGAGATCCTCGAGGACAACACGGCCAAGTGGAGCGGCGACCACATGGGCGCGGCCGAGACCCTGCCCGGCATCCTGCTGGCGAACCGGCCGATTGAGGCCGAGGCGCCGGCCCTCTACGACCTGACCGCCACGATCGCCGACGTCTTCGGGGCCGAGAAGCCCCGCGACTACGTCGGCCAGTCCATCTTCCGGGAGAAGCCCTGATGGCCAGCGAGAAGATCAAGCTCGACAAGGACCTCATGGACCGGGTCCGCAAGTTCGCCGCGATGGCCGGCTACGCCTCGGCCGAGGAGTTCATCGTCCACTGCCTGGAAAAGGAGCTGGCCGGCCTGGACGCGGGCGGCTCCGAGGACGAGATCAAGAAGAAGCTCAAGGGTCTCGGCTACATCGGCTGAGGCCGGCGGAGGGAAGCGGAGCATGATCGGCATTCTGAACGCGGCCATGGGCGGGCTGTTCGACGCCCTCTTCGCCGTCCTGGGCCCCCTCGGCCCGGAGGGCTCGCTGGCCGCCGTCTCGCTGCTCGTCGGCCTGTTCATGCTCCTCGTCTTCAAGAAGGCCTCGAACCAGGCCGGCATCCGGCGGGAGAAGGACCGCATCAAGGCCCACCTCCTGGAGCTGCGCCTCTACAGGAGCGACTTCGGCCAGACCATGCGGTCGCAGGGACGCATCCTGGCCGCCAACGGCCGCTACTTCCTCCACGCCCTGAAGCCGATGCTGGTCATGTTCGTCCCCGTCCTCCTCGTGCTCTTCCAGCTCGAGGCCCGCTTCGGGGCCAGGGCCCTGGAGCCGGGCGAGACCGCCCTGATCAAGGTCAAGGTCGACCCGTCGCTCAGCTTGGCGGGGATCGAGCCGGCTCTGGAAGCCGAAGCCGGGATCGAGGTCGAGACGCCCCCGCTGCGGATCGAGGAGGAGCACGAGGTCGACTGGCGGGTGCGGGCCGTGTCCGCGGGCGTTCACGCCCTGACCGTCCGCGTCGGCGGCGAGTCCGGGAGGAAGAGCCTGTCCGTCCGGCGGCCGTCGCCGGCCAAGGTGACGCCGCTCAAGGTCCGCCGGGGAGGCTGGGCGGAGCTCCTCCACCCCGGCGAGAAGCCCCTGGCCAAGGGCTCCCGCATCGTCTCGATCGAGGCCGCCTACCCGGCCGCCCGGCTCAGCTACTTCGGCTGGCGGATGCACTGGCTGGTCGCCTTCTTCCTCCTCTCGCTCTTGTTCGGCTTCGGCCTCAAGGGCCTCTTCAAGGTCGAGATCTGACCCCCCCTCCTTCCTCCCCCTCCCGCCCCGAAATCCCGCTTGTATTCCGCTTTTCGTCTGTGATATGAAAGGGTCACGTCTTGCGTGAGAGGAGAGGAGTCCATGAAGAAAGCGCTCGTCTTCCTGTGCGTCGCGGTACTTCTGGTGTCGGTGTCCGCCTGCAACAAGGGCGGGGGCGGCAAGTACGGCGATGTCAAGAAAGTCATGACCAAGTACATCGACGCGACGGAGAAGTTCGCCACGGCCATGGAAGGCGTCAAGGACGCCGACGGCGTGGTCAAGGCCATCGAGGCCTACACCGTCGTGGCCAAGGATCTCGGTCCTCAGATCAAGGGCTTCGAAGCCAAGTATCCCGAGTTCAAGGACATGGAGAATCCCCCCGAAGAGCTCAAGCCGCTGGTCGACCGGATGCAGAGCATCGCCGGCAAGATGATGGGCTCGATGGGCAAGATCGCCGAGTTCGCCTCGGATCCCAAGGTCCAAGCCGCTCAGGCCAAGCTGACGGAGGCCATGAGCTCCATCCAGTAAGGGACGTCGAAGAGGGCGCTGGGGGAAGGCTCCTCAGCCCATCCCCAGCGCCTTCATCTTGTTGAAGAGCGTCTTGCGGCTGATCCCGAGCCGCCGAGCGGCCAGGGTGCGGTTTCCGTCCGCGTCCTGAAGGGCTTTCTCGATGAGGGCCCGCGAAGCTCCGTCCGCCGCCGTCTGGGCCGCATCCAAGAGCGTCTCCGGAGCGGATCTCTCGTCGCGCCCGGGCCGGGGGTCCGCGTCGGATCCTTCAAGCCGGGGCCGGGAGCGGAGGCGGGCCGGGAGGTGGGCGGCTTCCAGCCGGCCGCCGTCGGCGTGGACCATGGCCTCGTAGATCACGTTCTCCAGCTCCCGCACGTTGCCCGGCCAGCCATAGCCCAGGAGCCCCTCCAGAAACTCGGGCTCCAAGGTCGCGCCCTCCCGGCCCAGCTCGGGCCCGAACCGGCGCAGGAAGTGCTCGGCCAGGAGCGGGATGTCCTCGCGCCTCTCCCGCAGCGGGGGGAGACGGAGCGACAGGACGGCCAGGCGGAAGTAGAGATCCTCCCGGAACGTCCCCTTGCGGATCTCCTCGTCCAGGTCCTTGTTGGTGGCGGCGATGACCCTCACGTCAACCGGAATTGTCCGGCTCCCGCCGACCTTGACGATCTCTTTCTCTCCCAAGGCCCGCAGCAGCTTGACCTGGGCCTCCAGGGGCAGCTCGCCGATCTCGTCCAGGAAGATGGTGCCGCCGTGGGCCATCTCGAACTTGCCCGTCGTCTCGGCTTTGGCGTCGGTGAAGGCGCCCTTCTGGTGGCCGAAGAACTCGGACTCGATCAGGTCGCGGGGGATGGCCCCGCAGTTGACGACGACGAAGGGGCCGACGCGCCGCGGGCCGGCGTAGTGGATGGCCCGGGCCACGAGCTCCTTGCCGGTGCCGCTCTCCCCCGTCAGGAGGACCGTCCCGTCGACCCGGGCGACGCGGTCCATCATCTGGAAGATGGAGTTCATGGGGGCGCTGGTGCCGACGATCTCCGAGAAGCGGTAGCGGGCGCTGAGCTCGGCCTTCAGGCCGGCCACTTCGGCCTCCAGCCGGCGGACCTCCAAGGCCCGCTCGATCAGCAGGAGCAGCTCCTCGTTGTCGACCGGCTTCTCCAGATAGGCGTAGGCGCCCCGCTTGGTGGCCTCGACCGCGTTGCGGATCGTGCCGAAGGCGGTGACGACGATGATCCGGCAGGCGGGCAGCGTGTCCTTCACTCCGGCCAGCACGTCCAGGCCGGTCATGTCCGGCAGGTTCATGTCCAGGAGCAGGACGTCCGGGACGAAGGAGCGGGCCCGGGCCAGGCCGTCGCGGCCGCTGGCCTCCGTGGCGACGTCGAAGCCCTTCTCCTCCAGCAGGAGCGAGAAGATGTCGCGGATGGCCTGCTCGTCGTCGACGATCAGGATCTTGAGCTTCATGGCGCCTCGCTTCCGTCGAGCGGCAGATGGATGAGGATCGTCGTGCCCGAGCCGGGCCGGCGGCGCGCCTCGATGTCGCCGCCGTGCGACTTGACGATGTTGTAGCAGATGGACAGGCCCAGGCCCGTGCCCCCTTTCTTGGTCGTGAAGAAGGGGTCGAAGACGCGGTCCAGATTCTCCTCGGGGATGCCCTCGCCGGTGTCGCTGACGGCGACCAGGGCCTTGCCGGGCGGCCCGGCCGAGGCCTCGATCCGCAGGTCGCCTCCGGCGGGCATGGCCTGGATGGCGTTGAGGAAGACGTTCAGGAAGAGCTGCTTGAGCTGGGAGCGGTCGCCCAGGACCGGGAGCGGTTCGGCCGTCGGCTCGCTGTGGGCCGTCACCCCCTTGGAGCGGGCCTGGAAAGCCACCAGCTCCAAGCTCTCGGCCAGGGTCTGGCGCAGATCGTGGCGCTCGCGGACGATCTCGGCCGGGCGGGAGAAGGCCAGCAGGGCCGAGACGATGTCGTTGATGCGGCCGGTCTCCTGCAGGGCCGAGGCGATCAGCCGCCGGGAGGCCTCCTCGGCGACCTTGGATTCGAGGTATTGAAGGGTGGATCGGATGGCGGTCAGGGGATTGCGGATCTCGTGGGCGGCGCCCGCGGCCAGCTCGCCGACCGTGGCCAGACGGTCGGCCCGCGACATGCGCCGGAAGCGCTCCCGCTGCTCCTTGAAGAGCAGGGCGTTCTCCAGGGCGATGCCGGCCTGGGGCAGAAGGGCCCGGATGAAGGCCATCTCCGTCCGGGACAGGGGGGCGCCGCCGGGCTTGCCGCCGACCAGGAGGATGCCGATCAGGCGGTTCATCGAGATCAGGGGGAAGGCGGTCTCGATGCCCAAGGAGGCCAGGAGGCCGGCTTCCTTGGGCCTCAGATAGCCGTCCAGGCCGGGACTCCGCTTGAGCTCCAGGTGGGTCTCGTTGAGCTTGAGCCACTTGGCCAGCCGCGAGTCGCGCGGGATGACGGCGGCCCGGGCCTCGGCCTCGCCCACGTCCACGGAGGCGGCCGGCTGGAAGCGCCCGCTGATGGAGTCGTGGACGAGCAGGAGGAGCTTGGGGGCGGGACAGACCTCCCGAATCTTGCCCAGGAAGTTGCGGGCGATCTGGTCGTAGTCTTCGATCAGGTTGACGCCCGCTTCGAACTCGCGAAAGACGAGGAGGGGCAGCTTCTCGTCGCGGCGGCGGGCGTGGAAGAGCTTCATGATGGGCCCAGGGCCATTATATCAACAGGGATCGGAATTCCGTAGACGTCGGCGGACGCTGGCTCAACGGACGTCGTAGCGGACGAAGAGAAAGAAGCTGAGCAGAAAAATCAGGCCCGCCGACGCAGCCAGGACGCCCAGATGCGGCAGCGCCGGAGCGAGCCGGTCGGCCAACGCCATCGGCCGCTCGGAGAATCGGGGCACGATGTCGACCGAGACCTTCTGCCGGGTCGTAGAGACATCCTCGTTGGGATTGTACCAATGCGGGCTTTTGGGGTCCGCCGCGTCGAAGGAGGTGAAGAAAGCCTGGAACTGCCCTTGGAAGACGTGGATATCTTCCCAGGCCCGCCGGAAACGGGGGTAGCCGCCGCCGGAGATGGATTCAGCCAGGTATTCGAAAGCGGCCACCGGAGACAGCGCCGTCAACCGTCTCGTCCGCTCGTACTGCCGGAACATGGTCCGGAAATAATCATCCCGGATGGACTTGAGCGCCTGCAGCCGTTTGCGCTGCAGATTGGCCCGCAATTCGTGCTGAGGAAGGAACGGGTTGGACGAATCCGACATCCAGCTTCCCGGGGGGGCAGCCTTGGTCAAGTCGTCGTAGACCCTGTTGACTCTCTCCCCGACCGCTTCGGCCTTGGCGATCGGATAGAGCTTCTTGGCCAGAAATCCGCTCGAGTTGGGGATGACCACGGCAAAGAGAAGCCAGACCGAGAGGCCCAGCAGCAGGCTGACGTTGGAATTGCGGGCCAGGACCGAGCAGAGCAGACCGAAGGCGGCCATCGACGCGGCCAGCAGCCCCGCGGCCAGCAGGAAGGCCGCAACCTCCGCGCCCAGGGTCCAGCTCCAGCCGATGATGCCCGAGATGATCAGGATAAGCAGGCTGACCAGGACGCCCGGCAGAACAGCCGCCATCACCGACAGGACCGCGCTGGCGTACTTGCCGAAGAGGAGCGTACCGCGCGACACGGGATTGGCCAAGGCCAGGGACAGGGTTTTCGTCTCTTTCTCGCCCGAGACGGCATCGAAGGTGAAGAGAAGGGAAATGAAGCTGACCAGAAGGGCGGCGGCAAAGACCCAGCTCAGCTCATCATAGCGGGCCAGGAAGGGATTAGCGCTGCCGCTCTTGTTCTGGAAGCCGAAGACGTTCCAGGCGCTGTATTCGATCGAATTGGGGAGGTATTTTTCCTTGGCGTCGGCCAGGAAGGCATTGTCGCGGGGACGGAAGTCGTAGCTACGATGGCGCACGGCCAGGCGGGTGGCGTTGGCGGCGTCTTCCTCGAGGACTCGGGTCGCGATGCCGCGGGCTTCACGGTCCTTGGCCAGGGCGCCGGCGTGGGAGCGGATGAAGGACAGCGACCCGGCGATGAAGACGCACAAGATCAGGACGAGCGCCAGGAGAAAGCGGAAGCTATAGAGGTTATGCTGGATTTCGCGCTTGAGGACGGCTTTCCACACGGCTCACCTCACGTCGTAGCGGATGAAGGCCACATAGGCCAGAGCGAAGAGAAGCAGGCATTCAAAGAGCAGCAGCCCGAGCCGCAGAACCGAGCCTTCAAGCAGCCCCGCCACCGAAACCGGGCGCTCGGGGAATCGGGGCATGTCGGTGACCTTGAGAAAGGGAAAATCATCGGGCTGCTCTCCACGCACGTTGACCGTCCGTAGAATTTGGAATCTGGCCCTCACATCCGTCTGGGTGGCCCCCCAGGCGTCATACTCCGCGAGCGACTTGAACTTGCCGCCGGTGCGGGCCTCCACGAGCTGGTCGGCGCTGCGGAACGAAGCTGGCGGGACCGGGGTGATGTACTCGAACTTCTCGAAGATCTTCTTGCTTTTAAAGTAAGCGATAAAGTCCTCCCGGTAACGGCGGACGTCGTCCAGGCGCTTCCTTTGCGCCTGGTGGTCGGTCCCGCAGACCGCCGTGGCGACCATCCTGAAGATGCCCGCCGGGGACAACAGGGCCAGGTTGTCCGCGGCCCTGGCCTGGTAGACCAGGCTGTCCAAGTAGGCCTTCTGCGGCCCCCATTTCCGGCCGGCGTTGTCGATCCGCATCGGCTCGCTGATGGTCATCCGTTGCCGGGTATGCTCGAAATAAGAGGCCGAGCAGCCGTACTGCTCCTGGGCGCCGTCATCGCCGCCGTTCATGTACCAGCTCATCCACCAATCGGGCGCGGGCAGCTTCTTGCGTTCGACGTCCAACCTCTCCTGCAGGGACTTGTCCATATCCCGCATGACGGCCGTCAGGTTGTCGCGGGATTGGATGGGGACGAAGCTGTCGGCGAAGGTCGAGGCGAGGTTGGGGACGAGAAAGACGAGGATGACCCAAAGAAACAGGCAGATGACCAGGCTGGTGATCGAATCCCTGGTCCGCGAAGAAACCAGGAGCCCCAAAAAGACGAAAACCACGAGATAAACCAGGCTGAGCAGGGCCAGCACGGCCAAGCGGCCCCATTCCCCGGCTGAAAAAGCCAGCTCGCCCGAGACTAGGATGATGACGCCCCCGATCAGAAAACAGAAAACGATGACCGGAAGAAGCGTCAGCAGAATCCCGACCACCTTCCCGGCCAACAGCTTCGAGCGGCCCAGCGAGTTGGCCATCTGGAGGCGGAGCGTGCCGTCCTCCTTCTCCCGGGTCAGCGCGTCGTAGCTGAAGAGCAGGGCCAGAAGCGAGAAGATGATGGCCACGATATCGACGAAGTCGACGGAAAAGAACGAGGCCAGGAACGGATTATCCCGGGCCGCGGTCTTGCCCTCCGCGAGCAAGGGTGCTTCCCCGAGCCGAATTTTAACCTGGTTGCCGACCTGCGCGCTCAGGCCCTTGCCGAAGATGCCCAGCGGCTCGGGGGGAAAGACGACGATGGGCTTGAGATAGGAATAGGTTCGAATTTCCGCCAGCGATTTGTCAGCCGCGTCTTTATCAACCTTGTATTGTCCCAGTTGGTCCCGGTAGTCGTCCACGTTGATCAGGATGCTGAAGGGGATAAGGACGACACAGAGGAGAAGGCCAATCAAGAAGCGCACCGAAAGCAGGTTGTTAAGGCACTCTTTCCTGGCGATATGAAAGACCATGACCCGCTCCTTGGCGCAACAGCGCGCGGCAAACGACTTCGCCTCTTGAAGTGGAATTGCAAGGAACATGCCATCCGGAAGAGCCGAGGGCAAGCAAGACAATAGGCGACGGCTTCAGACCGAGTATGGGCCTTGACGCGGGCAAGTGTCAGTCTGCGAATTCGGTATGTGTCTGGAAACTGAATTCGGTTTGTGTCTGCTAATTCAGGTCATTCGGGTAAGAGTGTGCCCGGGGCGGGTAATGCGATTCCCGGCGGAAGGGAAACTTCCCCCGAGTCCCGCCGTATGAATCCTTGGCACGATTCGTGCAATTGTTCGGCTCGATGAAGCACTCGAGCCCGGAGACACGCCCATGAAAAAATTCCGCTGGCCCCACGGCCTCGGCCCGGCTCTGCCGGCGATCCTGCTCTTGCTGCCGGCCCTCCTGCCGGCCGGACCGCCGGCGCTCCTGGCCCCCCAGGACAAGCCGGCCGCGTCCGCCCGAGCCACCCAGGCCATGTCCCTGGAGGACTGCATCGCGCAAGCGGTCCGGCGCAACCTCGGCGTCACGGTCCAAGTCCTGACTTTCCGTCAGGCCGATCACGGCCTGGTCCAGGCCGGCGAGAAATTCCTGCCCACGCTGTCGTTCGACTACTACAACGACAGCCAGAACTCGGCCTCCTACTCCTGGATCGACGCGGCCGAGGTCGTAGCCAACCAGTCCCGTTCCTACACCGGCACGATCAGCCAGAACGCCCCGCTGGGAGGCTCGCTGTCCCTGTCCATGGCCACCCAGCGCTACAACTCGAACTCGGCCTTCCAGACCATCAATCCCTATTACAGCGGGCGCCTCTCCTTCGCCTACACCCAGCCCCTGCTCAAGGATTTCGGCTGGGCGACCAGCCGCCAGGAGATCCTCATCGCCCGCAACAACCGGGACATCGCCGGCAACGACCTCAAGGCGGCCCTGCTGGAGACGGTCTATGCCGTCGAGACCAACTACTGGGAGCTGGTCTACCGGATCGAGTCGCTGGCCGTGCAACGCCAGTCCCTGGCCCTGGCCGAGGACCTTCTCGACAAGAGCCGCAAGGAGGCCGCCATCGGCACCCTGGCTCCCAAGGAGGTCATCAGCGCCCAGGCCGAGGTGGCCAGCCGCAAGGCCGACATCCTGCAGGCCGAGATGCTGGTCCGGGACTCCTCCGACACCCTGCGCGGCCTGCTGAACCTCGATTTCAGCCGGGATGCGGCCGATCTCGTCCCCTCCGACACGCCCCGCCTCGTCCCGGCCGAGATCGGCCTGGAGGAAGCCCTGGCCGTGGCCCTCCTCAACCGGCCCGACCTGCAGTCCGCCACGCTCGGCATCCGCAACAAGCAGATCAGCCTGGCCTACGCCAAGAACCAGACCCTGCCGGCGCTGAACCTGACCACCCGCTACTGGAGCCCGGGATTGTCCGGCGACCGGATCCTCTTCCAGGACGACAATCCCCTGACCGGCATCATCATCGGCCGTGTCTCCAGCGGCTCCGGACAGGCCGTCCAAGACGCCCTCCGATTCAAGTACGACAACTGGTCCGTGGCCGTGTCGCTGGACATCCCGCTGTCGACGGTCTTCACCCGGGCCGCCCGGGCCCAGGCCCAGGCCGGGCTGGACCAGCAGACGGCCGTCCTGAAGCAGCGCCAGCAGGCCGCGGTCATCGAGATCCGGGCCGCCGTGCGGGCCGTCGAGACCAACTACGAGCGGGTCCTGGCCCGCCGCTCGGCCCGCGAGCTGGCCGAGGAGAAGCTGCAGGCCGAGGAGGCCAAGCTCAAGGTCGGCCTCAGCAGCAACTTCTACGTCCTGACCTACCAGAGGGACCTGGCCGCCGCCAAGACGGCGGAGCTGCGGGCCCTCGTCGACTATACCCTGGCCCGCGGCCTGCTGGACAAGGCTACGGGCACCAGCCTGGACAAGCGCGCCATCAAGATCACCGACGCCGGGGAGGCCCACCAATGAGAAAGCTCGCCGCGGCCATCATGGCCGGATTCCTCTTGTTCGGGGCGGCCGCCGCCCTGCCCGCCCAGGAAGCGCCGTCGCAGACGATGAAGCTCCTGACCCTGAAGAAGGCCCAGCTCCAGAAGGAGAAGACCAAGGGCGACTTCGACCGCTCCCTGAAGCTCAAGGAGCAGGGCCTGACCTCCGAGCAGGAGTTCGCCCTGGTCCAGACGGCCTACCTGCAGGCCCAGGTCGACTTCCAGCAGGCCCTGATCGCCTTCATGGGCAGCGAGGCCCGCATCAACGTGGCCAGCGCCGTCAAGTTCCAGGACGCCGGCGGCAAGAAGTTCGTCCGGGTCACCCTGCGCTACTCCTCCAAGGAGCTCAAGCAGCTGGACAACCTGGCCATCAAGGCCGAGGACCTCTTCCCGGTCGACTTCATGAAGGAGATCAAGGACGTCTCGGTCTCGCTCAAGTCGGAGGCCAAGATCATCTCTGATCCCTACGAGAAGACGATCTCCTCCATGCCGCTCGAGACGGAGCGGGACGTGACCTTCCAGCTGCTCAAGGACGTCGAGAACCTGGACGTCAGCGTCTTCTACTCCGGCAAGTCCGAGACGACCTCGGTCTACCTGCAGAAGGGAGTCAGCGCCAACATCGTGACCGTCAACTCGGCCCAGTTCTCGCAGGAGGCCGACCTGGAGAGCACCGCTACCTACGACCTGTCGCTGGAGAAGTTCTCCGGCGAGGCCAACGTCTTCAAACTGGAGCTGGCCAACCTGCCCCGGCCGGTCAACTACGAGTTCTCCGACCCGACCACCCAGGCCCGCCTGTCCCAGATCAAGTTCACCGAGGGCGTCACCTCGATGAAGCTGCAGCTGAAGCTCTATCTGCCCAAGAACGCCGACGCCCAAGTGGTCATCGACAAGCCCCTGGCCTTCTACGCCCTGGCCCTGGACAACGAGCAAGCCGCGGGCCTGCAGGCCGTCCGGGAGCGCGGCGAGGTCAAGCCGGCCGACATCGCCGCCCTCAAGGCGGGCCACGTCAAGCTGGAGCTCATCCCCCGCGGCGTGGGCAAGATCGAGGTCCAGGCGGTCAATCTCTATCACGAGATCCGGGTCGGCCAGAGCGTCGACATGGAGGTCAGGGTCAAGAACGCCGGCACCCGGCCGCTGAACAACATTCACATCGCCGCCGACCTGCCGCTCAACTGGCGATCCGAGATCTCCCCCGACCTGATCGCCGCGCTGGAGCAGGGCAAGGAGGAGGTCGTCCGCATCCAGTTCCTGCCCCCGGCCGACGTGGCCGTGGGCGACTACGAGCCCAAGATCAAGACCGAATGCAGCGCCGACAACCGCAAGGTCGAGTCCGAGGACAAGATCGTGCGGGTCCACGTGGCCTCCAAGACCAACGTCCTGGGCGTCGTCCTGCTGGCCCTGCTCCTGGTCGGCCTCCTGGTCGGGGTCGTGGTCTTCGGCATCAAGCTGACCCGCCGCTGAGGCCGCCCGGCGCGCGCCCTGAGGAGCATCCCATGACCGAACGATCCGTCATTCTCAAGGCCGACGACCTGTCCATGCGCTACGAGGACGGCGTCCTGGCCCTGGACCATCTCCACCTGACCGTCCGGGCGGGCGAGGTCTATTGTCTGCTGGGCGCCAACGGGGCCGGCAAGACGACGACCATCAACCTCTTCCTGGGCTTCATCCCGCCGACGACCGGACGCTGCCTCATCAACGGCATCGATGTGGCCCGCGACCCGCTGGAGGCCAAGAGGCACGTCGCCTTCGTCTCCGAGAACGTCATGCTCTACGGCAACTTCACGGCCCGCCAGAACCTGGACTTCTTCGCCAAGCTGGGCGGCAAGCCCCACCTGGCCCGGGAGCAGTACTACCAGGTCATGCGCCGGGTGTCGCTGCAGGAGAAGGCCTTCGAGCAGCGGGTCAAGACCTTCTCCAAGGGCATGCGCCAGAAGCTGGGCATCGCCATCGCCATCATCAAGGATGCCGCGGCGATCCTGCTCGACGAGCCGACCTCCGGCCTCGATCCCAAGGCGGCCGAGGAGTTCCAGGACATCCTCCGCGAGCTCAAGGCCGAGGGCAAGGCCATCCTCATGTCGACCCACGACATCTTCCGGGCCAAGGAGATCGGCGACCGGGTCGGGATCATGAAGGAGGGCCGGCTGGTCATGGAGCGGACCCGCGAGGAGCTCCAGGTCGAAGATCTGGTCAAGATCTATATCGACTACATGAAGTCCGAGCCCCTGCCGGCCTGAGCCGCGGCCATGATCGGGACCATCGTCAGGAAAGAGATCGCCGCGAATCTCCTCAGCTACAAGTTCTTCATCGTCATCCTGCTGGCCTCGGTCCTGATCTTCACCTCGCTCTTCGTGATGGGCCGCGACTTCCGGGCCCGGCAGGCCGACTACCAGCTGATCCGGCCCGATCCCGGCCAGCCGATCGCGGTCCTGCCGCCCAATCCGCTGTCGGTCTTCGCCAAGGGCCTGGACGAGGCCATGACCCGATCCTTCGAGGTCGGGCTCACCGGAATCGAGGCCCGGACCGGCCGCGGCGGCGGCAATCCCGTCTTCGCCTTCTTTCCGGCCCCCGACTTCGTCTACGTGGTCAAGATCGTCCTCTCGCTCGTGGCCCTGCTCTTCGGCTTCGATCTCGTCAGCCGGGAGCGGGAGAACGGGACCCTAAAGCTCCAGCTGGCCAACGCTCTGCCCCGCTCGACGCTGATGGCCGGCAAGTGGCTGGGCAGCCTGGCCAGCCTGGCCGTCCCTTTCCTCCTGGTCACGATGATCGGGATCGCCTTGCTCGGCCTGTCCCCGTCCTTCCGACTGAGCGGCGGCCAGGCCGTTCGGCTGGCCTTTCTGCTCGGCCTCAGCCTGGCTTATATCGCCCTCTTTCTCAGCCTCGGCTTGTTCGTCTCGGCCCTGACCCGGCGCTCCTCGTCCTCTCTCGTCATCCTGCTCGTGGCCTGGGCCCTGCTCGTCTTCGTTCTGCCCAACCTGGGCACCCTGGCCGCCCGCCAGCTCGTCGACGTGCCCTCGGTCAAAGCGCTGGCCGAAAAGCGGGACCAAGTCTGGTCGCGCGAGATCCTCCTTTCCTACACGGACCCGGAGGGGCGGGCTCCGCACCTGGCGGCGATCAACGACGAGCTTGACCGCATGGAGGAAGACTACAGGGTCCGCTTCGGCCGCCTGGTCCGGCTGGCCAAGACGATCAACCGCCTCTCCCCGGCGGCCGGTTTCGCCTCCACCGCGACCGAGGCGGCCGGGACGGGCATCGACGAGGAGAGCCGGCTGAAGAGGGAGATCATCGGCTACAAGAACCGGGTTCTGCCCCTCCTGGAGGCCGGTTCGACCGACATCCCCGCTTTCGACTACCGGTACAGATCCCTGGGCCGAGTCCTGGCCGAAGGGGGTCTCGTCGATACGGCCTGGCTGCTGGCCGTCACCGTGCTCCTCTTCGCCGCGGCCTACGCGGCCGTGGCCAAGGCGGACGTGCGATGAGGAGAGAGGGCATGTTTGGAGCGATGGTCCGGAAAGAGATCCGCAACCACTTCCTTTCGTTCCGTTTCCAGGCCGTCTTTGTCCTGCTGCTGGCCCTGCTGCCGGCCGCCGTCCTCGTTTTATCCAGCGACGCGGCCCGACGCCAGGCCGAGTTCTCCGAGCGGAGGGCCGCCGTGGAGCGCTACCTGGCCAGCTACGCCCACTTCAACCGCCTGCAGGGCGTCGTCGCGCCGGCCCGGCCGCCGCTCCCGATCCAGGCCCTGGTCCGGGGCCTCTCGGACGACGTCCAGCTGGAATCGTTCGACAACGATCCCCTGCCGGTCATGTTTCCCTTCCTCGATCTGACTTTCATCGTCGCCGTCTTGATGAGCCTGGCGGCTCTGATCCTGTCCTATGACGCCGTCTGCGGCGAGCGTGAGGACGGGACCTTAAAGCTCATCCTGGCCAACGCCATGCCGCGGTCCACCGTCATCCTGGCCAAGATGGCCGGCGGGGTGGCGACCCTGCTCATCCCCTTTCTTGTCTCCCTGGTCCTCAGCCTGATTCTCCTTCTGGCCCGCCCGGGGCTCGGCTGGGCCGGGCCGGATTGGACGGCCCTCGGCCTCATCGCCGCCGGATCGATCGTCTACCTGACCCTCTTCTACGGACTGGGTCTCTGGATCTCGGCCCGACACCAGGCCAGCGGCTCCTCCATCATGACAGCCCTGTTCGTCTGGGTTCTGGCCGTCCTCGTCCTGCCCAATCTCAGCCCCTACGCCGCATCGCTCCTTCGGCCGGCGCCTTCGGCCATCAAGGTCGGCCGCGAGGTCAGACGGCTGACCGACGTGGACCGGGACGCGCTGGGGAATCGCCTGGCCGGCGAGAAGAGGGCCGTCGTCCTGAGGGATAACCCGGTCTTGGCCGGCCTGGAGAAGATGTCCAAGGCCGAGATCGAAGCCGCCCTGGGCCGCGACGCGGGCTTCGCCCGGGCATACGGTCTGTGGCGCAAGGCCGGGCAGTCCGGCTGGGATGAGGCCAATCGGATCCAGGGCGCCAAGGCCGCCGCCCTGGAGGACGACCTTCGGCTCAAGGAAGAAGCCCAGACCAATCTCGCGGTAGCCCTCTCGACGGTCTCACCCATGGCCGCCTTCACCTACTACTCCGCCGACGCCTCGGGCACGGGGCTGAAGGGCCAAGCTCACTTCCAGGAGCTGGCCTCGGCCTGGTGGAGTCAGTACAGGGACTACGCCGGCAAGAAGATCGAGGCGATCCAGAGAGACGAACCGACCCGGGACGCCTGGAACACCCCCGTCGACGTCAGCGACATGCCCCGCTTCGTCTTCAGGCCGCAGACGGCCGCGGAGCGCTGGCAGGCGGTCTGGATCCCGTTTCTGGTCTTGACCGGGCTGGCCCTGGCCGTCTTCGCCGCCGCCTACGCCTCGTTCCTGCGCACCGACCCTCGCTGAGGCCGCGAAGCGCTTCGCCCCGCCGGGATCAGGATTCCCGCTCGTCCATGTACTGGATGTAGAGCTCCGTCAGATCCTCGCCCTCAAGCTCGCGGCGGGTCTTCAGCATGACCAGCCGGCCTCTCTTCATGAAGCCGACCCGGTCCGCGATCAGCTTGGCCCGGAAGATGTCGTGGGTGGACATGAAGATCGACTTGCCCTGGTCGCGCATCCGGACGAGGAGCTCCAGGAACTCCTGACCCGACTTGGGGTCGAGGCCGGAGGTCGGCTCGTCGAGGAGGATATTGGGGGCGTCCTTGAGCAGGGCGATGGCCAGGCCCAGCTTCTGGCGCATGCCCTTGGAGTAGTTCTTGCTCCGCTGGGCGAAGGCCTCCTTCTGCAGGCCGACGCTCTCCAGGGCCCGGGCGTAGTCGGCCCGAGTCAGGCTCCGCTTGCCGGCCAGCTTGCAGAAGTAGTCCAGGTTCTGGAAGGCGGTGAAGCTGCCGTAGAGCATGACGTTCTCGGAGACGAAGGACAGGTGGTCCTTGGACCGGAGCGGCTCCTTGGCCACGTCGAGACCCTCGACCAGGGCCATCCCGGAGCTCGGGGTTAGGAAGCCCAAAAGCATGTTGATGGTCGTCGTCTTGCCGGCCCCGTTGGCCCCGAACATGCAGAAGATCTCGCCCGGCTCGACCTTCAGGCTCAGGTCGTCCACGGCCAGGAAGCCGTCCTCGTAGCGCTTGGTCAGATGAATGGTTTCCAGCATAGCAGCCTCTCAGCGGACGTCGTACTTGAGGAAGGAGACGTAGGCTCCGACAAAGAAGACCAGGATGAAGCCGGCCATGACCAGGAAGTCCGGCAGGGCCCGGGCCAGCGACCTGCTCAGAGATTCGGGCTCGAACCTGTGCTGGGGCATGTCGGCCAGGGAGACCTTGCCGGTCGTCCCGCCGTTCTGGAAGTCGATGGCCTGCATCATCCTGGGGTTGACCCATTGGGTGAAGATCGGCTTATAGGCTCGGATCGAGGCCGCGAAGCGGTCATTCTCCTCCAGCCCGGTCCGGGCCAGGCTCATCGAGGAGAACATCAGGGCCGAGGCGGGCGAGACGCGCGACAGGTTGACGGCCAGCCGCTCCTGGGCCCGCCGCCTCATCTGGTAGTCGCGCTCCAGGGCGGCGTTGTTGGCGTCGATCTTGGAGGTCGCCTCGCTCTGCAGATTCTCGATGTACTTGCGGATCTTCTCCTGGAAGATCTTGGGGTCCTCGCCGGGCGTCTTGGGCTGGTTCTCCTTGATCCAGTCCATGGCCTCCTTCTGCGTGCTGACCTGGATCTGCTGCAGGAAGGCGTCCTTTTTGGCCGTGATCTCGTGGACCGAGGGGATGGGCTTGATCTGGGAGGCGGCCAGGACGGCAACCTTGGGGATGACCGTGACGAAGACGACCCAGATGAAGAGCAGGACCAGGAAGCTGGTCGAGCTCTTGCTCGTCCGGGCCGAGACGAAGATGCCCAGGGTGAAGAAGACCGAGAGGTAGAGGAAGAACAGGGCGAACATCAACAGCAGCCGGGCCCAGTCCTGCCCGGCCAGGGAGATGTTGGGGTAGACGAGCATGATGAGCAGGCTGAGGATGAGCGGGATGATGAGGGGGATGAGCAGGCTGATGTAGCCGCCGATGACCTTGCCCATGATCAGCCGGTCGCGCGGCACCCGGTTGGACAGGGTCAGCTTCAGCGTCCCCCGCTCCTTCTCGCCGACGATGGCGTCGTAGGTAAAGAGGAGGGCGAACAGGCTGAGGACGATCTTGACGATGAACGAGAGATCCAGGGCCCCGAAGATGGAGAAGACCGGGTTGCTCTCGTACTTGCTGTCCACCAGGCTGGGATCGTAGGCCACGTTGACCGTGGCCACCCGGCCGACCGCCTCGCTGACGCCCGAAGCGACGGTGCTGAGGACCTGGGGCGGACGGTTGATCTTGGTCCCCAGGCCGGCCAGGTTCTGGTAGCTGGACTGGCTCTCCAGGTTCTTCTTGTTCAGGGCGACGGCCGCGTCGTACTCCTTCTTCTCCGCCTGGTAGTTGGTGATCCCGGTGTAGACGGACAACAGGATCAGGACGGTGCAGAGCAGGAAGGTGAAGACGAACTTGGGGCTGGTGATCGTCTCCACGATCTCCTTCTTGATGATGTCTCGCAGCATGATGTCCCTCCCATGTCGAGCTTCTCTATTATGGCCGATGGGGGGCTTTCGGACAAGCCCGGGCGGCCCCTTGAGACGTACGCAGGGCGGGCCCCGCGGTTCAGCGCGACGGGACGGAGCCGGGATTCGGCGCCCGGAGGGCGTAGGGCAGGGCCCGGGAGGAGAGCTTCAGGCCGATCTTTGTCTCGTAGTCGATCCCGTCGGCGTCCTTGGAGGCGAAGGTCAGGCTCAGGTCCTGGACCGTCTCGACCTTCGGCGGCGGGACGCCCTTCTTGCCCCGTTTGGCGAACAGGTCCTTCAGCAGGCCGTAGACGTAGCCGATGGCATTCAGCACGCTGACGCCGCCGATGCGGGACGGATCATCCTTGCGGACGGCGTAGTCCGGCTTGAAGCCGAAGGGGTTCTGGTTCGGCATGATCCCCAGGTCCATCGGCACGGTTCGGATCGTCTTGCGGCTCTCCATCACCGGCTCGCCGCCGATGTAGAGGGTCAAGGAGTATTCCAGGGGACGCGCGGACTGCCCCGGTGCCGCCGCCTCGGACTGGGGCAGCGAGGAGGCGACCTCGACGGCCAGGTCGATCGTCCGGCTGAGGACGAGGCGGCCCGACATGACTTCCAGGCGGTAGGTATGGCGGCCGGAAGCCAGGAACAGCCGGTTGGCGTCCAGGGCGATGACGTTGAAGCCGGCCAGGAGCTGCCCGGCCTTGTCCGCCTCCCCGCCGCCCGAGAACTTGTAGAAGGCCGGGGCGGCCATCTCGACGGCCAGCGGCAGGATGCCTTCGGGCATGATGACGTCCTCGCCGACTCCCTTGACGAGGGAGATGCCGACGATGCGGGGGTAGCGCGCCCTCCAGCGGGTCAAGAAGCCGAGGACGTCCGCCTGGGGCAGGAGGCCCATATAGACGAAGCCCGAGTCGCCGCCGCCGTAGGCGTCCATGAACTCGACCATCCAGCGCGTCTCGCCGGCTTCGTCCGCGAGCCGGCTGTGGCAGTAGGCCAGCAGGGCGGCCGCATCGGCCTTGTCCGCGGCCGGATAGCCGGGCAGGCCGGCCTCCAGCATCCGCGAGGCCTCCGCGTACTTCTTCTCGACCCCGATCAGGCGCGCCGCCTCGCCTTTCCACTGGGCCGCGAGAGCCGGCGCCAGCAGGGCCAGGGCGGCCGCGATCCGGACGAGCCGCTTAATCGCCGTATCGGAAGACAAGGTAGACCTCGAGGCTGGTGGGGGTGAAGGCGTCCGGCAGGGCCGGGAAAGGCGATGCGGCGGCGACGGCCTTGAGAGCGGCCTGGTCGAGGAGGTCGATCTTGGAGGGCGCGTCCAGATCGGCGCCCAGGACCTGGCCGTCCCTGGCCACCATCAACCGGATGCCGACCTCTCCCTTCCATCCGGATCCCGAACCGCCCGGCAGGGACCAGCTCTTCTGGATCTTCTCCAGGACCTGGCCCGCCCAGGGCTTGAAGTCGAGGCTCGGAAGCTTGATGGCCACCGCGGCCCCGCCGGCCGAACCCTTGGCCCGCGGTACGGCTTGACGGACGCTGCGCGCTCCCCCGCCGCCGGCCCGGGGGCCATCCACCGACAGGTTCAGCCCGGAATAGTCCCGGTACAGCCCGGACGGGACGAGGACGTCCTCGATCGCGGAAGCCGGCTTGGACAGGCTGATCTTGGCGTCCGCCGCGGAATAGGTCAGCTTGAATCCGAGGCTTCCGGCGACGCCCCGGCCGCCGGCCGCTCCGTCGGCGGCCGAATCCGGGGCGGCGTCTCCGGAGGTCACGGGCCGCCCGGCGCCCGCGTCCACGGGTGCCGCGGAGGCTTGGCGGCCCGGCAAGGCGTCCGACGGATTCGTCTTTTCGGCGGGGGGAGCCCCTCCGGCCGCACGGCTCCCCGCATCGGGCGACGGCCGGACGGCGACGGGGAAGCGGGCGGCGTCACGGGGGACCAAGATGGCGTCCCGGGCCGAGGCCCTCAAGTCGAAGATCTTATAGGTCCCCTTGACCCGGAAGGCGGCGAAGATCAGCACGCCATGGAGGACGGCCGAGAGGGCCAAAAGCCCGGCCCGGCGGCGGAGGCCGGCTCGATCGGGTTGCGGACTCGGCTCGAAAATGGATCGATCTCCGTGGTCGAAGGACGGCTATTTTAGCATAAAACGGCGCGCGGCCCGGATCGTTGCGCCGGCCGGCCGACTCGACTACACTATTCCCTTCCGTCCCGGCCCGGCGTCCCTCGGGCTTCCGGATTCGAGTCGCGCCGGCGGCCCCCTGTCCCCGCGGGGTTGACAGGGGGGAGGATCTTATATCATACTGTTTCTATAGGAAAGGAGTAGACAACATGAAGCGCATCGCCATCGCCGCCCTGGCGGCCCTCGTCCTGCTGGCTCCGGCCTTCGCCGGGGTCGTCAAGTCCTCCAAGTCCAGCCTGTCCTTCAAGACCCTGGGCACGTTCACCACGCAGACCACCGAGAGACTGACCTCGGACCGCAAGCTGACCGAGACGGACAGCGAGTTCAAGGGCAAGGGCCTGCTGGGCGGCCTGGCCGGCAAGACCATCTTCCGCTCCGGCAGGACCGGCGAGCTGGTCGATCTGCCCGCCCTGACCATCACGCAGATCGACCATAAGCGCAAGACCTACACCGTCAGCTCGATCGAGGAGTTCGTCAAAGAGCGCGACGCCGCCTTGTCCGAGGCCGGCCAGAAGCCGGCCGAGGGAGCCCCGGCCGAGTCGGACATCCGCATCGTCCGCAGCGAGCTCAAGGTCACCGCGACCGGCCAGTCCCAGACCATCAACGGCTTCGACTGCCGCGAGCACCAGGTCCGCTGGACCGTGGACTGGGAGAACATCAAGACCGGCGACAAGGGCACCGACCGCCTCGAGTCCGACGTCTGGACGACCGCGGAGACGGCGGCCCTCAAGAGCGCCCAGGCCGAGGAGATGGCCTTCGGGCGGGCCTACCTCAAGGCCATGGGCCTGGACATGGACAAGATGCAGCGCGACGTGCTCGGCACGGAGTGGATCGCCATCCTGGCCGGACTCGATCCCGTCAGCGGCGGCTCCAAGATGAAGCCCGATGCCGCGGTGATGGCCCGCGAGATGGCCAAGATCAAGGGCTATCCCGTCCTGATCGACGGCCGCTACGCCCCCGCCCCCAAGGCCAAGCCGGCCGAGGCCCAGGAGGAGGCGGCCGGCGGCATCCGCGGCCGGCTCGGCCAGCTGGGCAAGGATCTCCTGAAGAAGAAGCCCAATCCCGAGGAGGAGAAGGCCCCGGCCCTGTCCTTCCGGACGGAGGTCCTGTCGATCGAGGCGGCTGCGGTCGCGCCCGAGTCGCTTCAGGTTCCGGCCGACTACAAGAAGAAGTAACGGCGCCTCGGCGCCGCCCCCTCAGCCCCCATTCCCGCGCCGCCTCCGGCCCGGAAGTGGGGGCTTTTTTCTTCCCTGATTTCCGGGAAGGCAAGCGGTTCGGGGTCCAGGCCAACGGCGGAAAAGCGCCGGTTGAGCCCGTGTCGGCCGCCGCGAGATGGAGAGCCGCGAGCATGATCGAGCCAGGACTCCACGGCCCGACCCGAACCGGGGTGCAGGCTCAACCAAGCAGCCGTGGCCTGGGCCCTGAAACGCCCTTCCCGGGATTGGGCGGAGAACCGCTCTATTCCCGGAAGCCGTTAAAGCGGGCGATCTCGTCGAGGGCCTTGCGGACGCGGGCGCCGGGCGGCCGCGAAGCGGGGTATCCGACGGCCATGAGGGACAGGATCTTGTAGGATCGGGGGATGCGGAAGAATCGCCGGGCGGCCCGCACGGAGAACCAGCCGATCCAGCAGGTCCCCAGCCCCAGCTCTTCGGCCCGCAGGACGAAGTGCTCGCCGGCGATGCCCATGTCGAGCAGGTGGTAGGGGATGCCCTGGACACCGCGGCCGAGCCGGTTGGCCAGGATATCGAGCCGGGACATCATCAGGACCAGGACGGGGGCTTGCGCGGCGAAGCGGGTCATGCGGTAGAGGCCCGAGAAGGCGGCATGAGAGAAGCGCTCTTTGATCCCGGGATCGTCGATGACCAGGAAGCGCCAGGTCTGGGCGTTCTCGGCGGAAGGGGCGATCCGGGCCGCTTCCAGGCACGACAATATCTTCTCCCTCTCGATCGGCCGGTCCAAGTAGCGGCGGATGCTGCGGCGGCTCTCCATCAGGCCTTGCAGCGGCGAAAGCTCGGGCATGGAATCCTCCCGGCCTCCCGACAAAGCCGAGCCCTGTCCGGAGGCGCGGAGGTTATATATACCAATCCCGCCCCGAAGGCCATCTCTCCTTCCCCGTGCCATTCTCCGCGGATGGGCTCCCTCGGCCCCATCCCACGGATGAGGGAAATGGCCTTCGCGCGGCCATGGCTGGGACCCGGGGCCGCATGCGCCGCCATTGTATCCCCCGGCGGCCCTGTGCTATGCTCCGGGGAGAACCCCGAGAGGGTTGATTTCGTATGATAGGGAGAGGAGGATTCATCATGAAAAAAGCCGCTGTTTGGACGCTTGTCCTGGCCTTGGGATTGCTGAGCTTGGGCGCCTGCCAGAAAGGCGGCGGACCCGGCGCCGCCAAGGTGCAGGACATCCTGAATCTGATGCCCAAGGACGTCGCGGGCGTGGTCTTCATCGACGTCAACAAGGCCATGGCCATCGAGTTCGTGGCCAAGGCCCTGGCCGAGCCCAAGAACGCGGAAGGCCTGCAGGAGTTCATCACCAAGACGGGCCTCGATCCCCGCAAGGACATCTCCTACCTGGCCCTGGGAATGACCGGCAAGCTGACGGGCGGCGAAGGAAGCTCCCCCTCCGGCTTCGGCATCATCAACCTCAAGTATGACAAGGCGGCTCTCCTGGCCAAGATGAAGGAGAACCAGGCCAAGTTCATCGAGGGCGAGTACGAGGGTATCGCGACCATCGAGATCATCGAGAAGGCCGAGGAAGTCAAGCCCGAGGAGCCCGCGGTCGGCGAGGACAAGCCCGCCGAGCAGACCCCCCCCGTGGAAGGGACCGACGTCGCCCCCGAGGCGGAGCCTCAAGTGGAGCTGTCCGTCCCCGAGACCCCCGAGAAACCGATGATGGGCGCCTTCCTGGACGCCTCCAACATCGCCATCGGTCCGGTCGACGACGTCAAGGCCGTCTGCGACGTGGTCAAGAAGAAGGCCGGCAGCGCCAAGGACAACCCCGAGCTGGCCGCCCTGCTGAAGACGGCCAAGAAGACGGCTATGATCTGGGGCGTTATCCCCTTCAAGCCCGAAGACGTCAAGAAGATGGTCGAGTCGACGCCCATGCTGAGCTCGCTGTCCTCGCTGAAGGCCATGGTCATGCACATGGACTATGCCAACAAGACGCTGGACCTGGCCTTCAAGGCGGTCACGGCCGACGCCGGCAAGAACAAGGAGCTGGCCGACATGCTGACCGGCTTCAAGTCCATGGGCGCCCTGGCCGCCGGCGAGAAGCCCGAGATCGGCGAGCTGCTGGGCAAGATCGAGATCAGCTCCGGGGCCGACAACGTCACCATCAAGGCCCTTCTGCCCGAGGAGCTCTTGGTCAAGCTGAGCAAGATCGTCGAGTCCGAGGTCAAGGACAAGATCGGCGGCGAGCTGAAGATCGACGAGACGCCGACGACGGAGACCCCCGCTCCGGCTACCGAAGAGATCAAGCAGTAGCCCGGCGCGACCGGCTCCGACTCTCCGCCCCGTCCCGCGTCCGGCCGCCCGGATCCGGGGCGGGGCTTTTTTTTGGGTTCTTCTCCCATTCGCGGGAGACGGTTCGATGCATCGTCCCGGCGGCTTCGGGCGCAACTCGCCCTTTTCCATCCTCGCGGTGACAGCACTTCGCGTGTCACCACGAGGACGGAACTCCGCATGCCTGATGATCAGGTCCTTCGAGACCCCCCACTCCATCGCGATACCGTGGGACTAATGCGTGCTCAAACATCCCTCGGCGCCCGCTGGGTGCCCTCAGAGATCTGTGGAATAAGGCTGCGCCCTCGCGATTTCGCCGTTGGCCGACACATCGAACCGTCTTCTCTCCCGCAGATGGGAGAAGAACCTTTTTTCCCCTACTCATCCCGCTTAGCGGCGTGATGAGCCCGGCCGTCAGCGAGCGCCGGCTATCTCCAGGCCGGCGCGGGTGATCCGGATCGAAGCCGGCTCGAGACCGAGGAATCCCTTCAAGCTCTCCCCCGCGGCCTTGCGGACCGCCTCCGCCGCCTTCTCGTCCCCGTCCCGCGCCGCTTGGCCGTAGACGGCCGCCAAGTACGTTCCCAAGCCTATCATCAGCTCGTAGAACCTCTGCTTCTCGGAGTCGGAGATGGCTTTCACCCGCGGCGTGTCCATGGACCGGCGCAGGGCCAGGCCGACTTCGTCCAAGCCCTTCTCGTCCGGCTCTTCGCCCCGGATGAGATAATAAGAGACCCCGATGAAGTAGGCCATGGCCCCGGCCAGGTCATTGACGAAGCCCGCTTCCGCCGCGCCCTCCTCGTAGGCTTTCAGACCGGCTTCGAAGACCTGAAGCAGGGCCCGGCGGCCTTCGGCGTCGGAGGCCAGGCTTCGAGCCAGGTCCGGCAGATACAGCCTCGTCCCGGACGGCTTGAATCGGCTGGCCGCCGCGACGGCCGGCGACGGGACGGGGCCGGATTCGGTCTCGGCGCCCAGAATCTCGACCATCCGCTTCGTCGACATGGCCTCGATCTGGGAATCGGAGTAGCCCTTCCGCTTGAGCATGGCCTTATAGGCCAATCGCGCGTTCATGGCGTTCCAAGTCAGGTCGTTGCAGAAGGCCGAGACGGGATTATTGAAGCTATAGCCGTGCGAGCTGGTGTACTGGCCCCCGGACGCGGCCGGAGCCGGAGCGGCCAAAAGCGGGAGACAGGCGACGACCAGAAGCTTGCGGCCGAGATTCATGGCGATCTCCCTTCGAAAGAGCTCGTGGACTCGGCCGGGATGGTAGCCTTCCCGGCTTCGGAGTGTCAAGGCGGGAATCAGTCCTCGGACTGGTACTCGCGGCGGCGGAAGACGCGGACGGCCAAGGCCAGGGCCGCGGCCGTGATCAGGAGGAGGATGAGGATCGACAGGAGGGGCGGGCTGGGCTCGAGCCGGACGAAGAGGAACGACTTGAAGCCCTGCGGGCTGGGGGTGTCGGGGCGGAGGATGGACTTGAGGTAGTGCACGACCGTGAGCTTCTGGGTCGAGCCCGGCAGGTACTGGACGATCGTCTCCCAGCCGAAGCCGAAGACAAGCCCGACGAGCATGGATTTCTTCAGGGCCGCCCCGGCCAAGGTGAAGAGGGCCAAGTAAGCCCACAGGCCGAGGACGAGGACGGCCGCCGTCCGGGCCAGCAGGGCCCAAGCCATCGGATCGGCCAGGCTGTCGGCATTGAGGACGAGGAAGGAGAGAAGCGCGCCGGCGGCGATCAGGATGCCGGTCCAGCTCGCATAGGCGGCATACTTGCCCAGGATGATGGCCGCCTTGGGCACCGGCCGGGTGGTCAGGTAAGCCAGGGTCTTGCCCTCGACCTCCTCGGACAGGACCGAGGTGCCGTAGAAGACCGCCAGGATGATGACCAGGAATTGGAGGTAGAAAGCCAGGATCATGTTGGAGAAGAGGGCCAGCCCGCTCGGCCCGCCCGAGCCCCGGAACCAGCGCTCGGCCTGGATGGCCAGGGCGGCCAGGACCGGGAGGATCCCGGCCAGGGCCATCAGCCGGGTCCGGCGGGAGCGGCGGACGGCGAACCAGAAGAAGCCGAAGACGGTGCGGAACGCGCTCCAAGAGCTCATTTTCCCACCAGATAGTCGAAGACGGCCTGAAGGTTGTCGTCGGGCGAGGTGATCTCCCGGATGTCCAGCCCTCCGTCGGCGGCCAAGCCGGGCAGGAGCCCGAACAGCCGGTCGCGGTCGCGGGTCTCCATGACGACGCCGTCGTCGCCCTCGAAGCGGACGTCGACGACCGCCGTCTCCCCCACCAGCCGGGCCGCCAGATCGCGCGGCCGATCGCAACGGACGGCCACCACGTGGGGGTGCTTGTCGATCAGATCGCGCATGGCGTGGATGTCGCCCTGGGCCAGGATCTTGCCCTGGTGGATGAGGATGATCTCGCGGGTTAAGGCCTCGATCTCGGGCAGGACATGGCTGCTGACCAGGACGGTGCGGCCGTGGCTGCGATAGTCCTTGATCAGCCGGATGACCTTCCGCTTCCCCAGCGGATCGAGCCCGTTGAGCGGCTCGTCCAGGACCAGGATCTCCGGGTCGTGGGCCATGGCCTGGGCCAGCTTGGCCCGCTGGCGCATGCCCCGGCTGTAGCCGCGGATCAGGCGGTCCTTGTCCGCCGCCAAGTCGACGAAGGCCAAGGCCTTCTCGGCCCGGGACGCGGCCTCGGCGGGAGGGAAGCCGGACAGGCGGAGCAGCCGGGAGACGAAATCCCAGCCGGTCATGTCCTCGTAGAAGGCGTCGGCCTCCGGGCAGAAGCCGAAGCGGCCGAACAGACCGGTGTTGTTCCAGACCGGCCGGCCGTCGACGAGGATGCGGCCCAGGCTGGGCTTAAGCTGGCCGGTCAGCAGCTTCATGAGGGTCGACTTGCCGGCCCCGTTGGGCCCCAGCAGACCGACGATCCCCGGCTGGATCTCCAGGCTGACGTCCGAGAGGCCGAGGACGTTGCCATACCACTTGCTCAGGCCCTCGGCCCGGATGACGGGGCTCACCGGATCACCTCGACGCTGCGGATGCGCTTGAAGAGGAAGAAGATCGCCACTCCGGCCAGCCCGGCCAGGATGAGGGCGGAGACGGGCCAGGGGGCGTTCACCGGCGGGCTCCCGCCGAAGAGGGCCGCCCCGACCTGCTGGAGATTGACCTGGATGGAGAGCCAGCCGAGCTCCGGGACGCGGAAGATCTCGTCGAAGACGGCGTAGGCCACCTGGGAGCCGAAGTAGACCAGAAACAGCATGATGCCGGCGAAGCGGCGGTTCTTGCTGAGGGCCGAGAAGAAGAGAGTGGCCAGGGAGAAGAGGACGGCCAGGAAGAGCGAGTAGAGGATGACGGACAGGGGCAGCCAGGGATGGGCTGCCAGTAGCTGCAAGCCGCCGGCGAAGATGGCCTTGAGGAGGATGAAGACGATCCCGGGCACGAGCGTCACCAGGAGGGCGAAGAAGCCCGTCACGCCCAGCTTGCCGAGCAGGTAATCGCGCTTGCGCAGCGGCCGGGCGAAGTAGAGCTGCAGGCTGCCCGACTTGAGATCGTCGGCGATGAGGCCCGAGCCGGCCAGGATCATCATCATCATGATCATGAAGTAGAGGAAGTCCGAGGTGAAGTAGGTCTGGAAGAACTTCGGATCGACGCTCAGAATCTGCCGGCGGCCGCCCATGGAGATCTGGAAGTTCTCGATCGTCTCCGCCAGGTAGATGCCGACGGAGAAGACCAGGGCCGGGAGCAGGGCCAGGCCCAGCGTCAGCTTGAAGAACTTGCGGCGGAAAGCCAGGCGGATGCCGAGGCGGCTGATGGCCCGCCAGGGCTTCTGGGTCGCGGCCGGACGCCCTTGCCAGTGGAGATAGCCCTGCTCGGCGATCGGCATCAGTCCACCCCCACCGTGCGGGCGAAGAGGTCCTCCAGGGAGGTCTGGCTCTGGACGAAGTGGCGGATCTGAACCCCGGAGGCCGCGGCCGCCCGGAAGACTCCGCCCCGGCCCACCTCGGGCGGCACGTAGAGCTTGTATAGCCCGTCCTCGGTCTCCTCGATCCGGCAGCGGACCCGGCGCAAGGCGGCCAGGAAGGGATCGGCCTCGCCTTTGACCTTCAGCTCGAAGAGGCTGAAGTCGACCTGCTTGAGCGCCTCCAGCTTTCCCTGGGCGGCCACCCGGCCCTTGTTGAGGATGACGACGTCGGTGCAGGTCGCCTCGATGTCGGAGAGGACATGCGAGGAGATCAGGACGTTGATATCCTTGCGGGAGGATATCTCCTTGATCAAGTCCAGGACCTCGGCCCGGCCGCGGGGATCGAGGTTGGCGGTCGGCTCGTCCAGGAAGAGGAGCTGAGGGTCGTGGACCAGGGCCTGGGCCAGCTTGATCCGCTGGCGCATCCCGGCCGAGTAGGTCTCCAGCTGGCGGTAGCGAGCCTCGCCCAAGCCGACGTAGAAGAGGACGTCATGGGCCCGCTTCATCGCCTCGCGGCGGGGCATGCCCGACAGCTCGCCAAAGTAGGCTGTGAAGGAGACGGCGTCCAGGCCGGGCAGGAAGCAGTCGTCCTCCGGCATGTACCCGACCAGGCGGCGGATGGCGAAGGGGTCGCGGCGGATGTCGCGGCCGAGGACGCGGCCCTCGCCCGCGTCGGGGACGAGGAAGCCCAGGAGGATGCGCAGGAGGGTGCTCTTGCCGGCGCCGTTGGGGCCCAGCAGGCCGCAGGCGCCGCCGCCGATGGTCAGATCGACCCCGTCCAGGGCCTGGACCGCCCCGTAGCGGAAGCGAAGCCCCTTGAGCTCGATGTTGGTCTCGGTCGGCTCTGTCACGCGCGTAAGTCCTCGATGTTCACCCTAATCTACGATTTTCCGCCCCCAGAGTTCAATAATTGGGGGACACCATACATAATTCCCGAACTTTTTGTTTACGCTTCCAATCCCTACAGAAAATTAGGGCCGTGACGTGTCAAGAGCCGCGAAGGCACAGAAGAGGAAATCGGGAATTACGTATACTGTACCCCTATTTCCGTCTGGACTATAATCGGGCCTCTGACAGCCCCATCACGGAGGAGCCCCATGAGAAAGCGCATCCCACTCGTTATCCTAGGCTTGGCGCTGGCCGCGTCCTTGGCCCTGGCCCAGGCCGGTAAGCCCCTGACCTTCGACGACTTCATCAGGATCCAGCGGGTGACCGATCCCCAGCCGTCACCCGACGGCAAGTGGATCGCCTACGTCGTCACGGTCATGGACAAGGAGGCCAACCGCAGCAACAGCGACATCTGGCTGGTCCCCGCGACCGGCGGCGAGCCGAGACGCCTGACCACGGCTCCCGGCGGGGACAACACGCCCCGCTGGTCTCCCGACGGCCGGAAGCTGGCCTTCATCTCCACCCGCGCCGGCTCGCCCCAGGTTTGGATGATCAGCCTGGACGGCGGCGAGCCCTGGCAGGCCACCAGCCTCTCGGGCGGCGCCACCGGCGTCGTCTGGTCCGCCGACGGCCAAAGCATCGCCTTCGCCTCCTCGGTCTTTCCCGGGGCGGCCGACGACGAGTCCAACAAGAAGATGATGGAAGCGGCGGAGAAGAGCAAGGTCAAGGGCCGCATCTACGAGACCCTCTTCCACCGCTATTGGAACGCCTGGAGCGACGGCACCCGCAGCCACGTCTTCGTGGCCCCCGCCACGGGCGGCCAGGCCGTGGACGTCACGACCGGCGACTACGACGCCCCCCCGCTCGATCTGGGCGGCCACCTCGACTACGCCCTCTCGCCCGACGGCAAGGAAGTCGCCTTCGTCCGCAACGTCGATCCCGAGCTCAAGATGGGCATCGGGACCAACAACGACGTCTTTGTCGCTCCCGCCTCGGGCGGCCCGGCCGTCGCCATCACCGCGAACAAGGCCAACGACAACCAGCCCAGCTACTCCCCCGACGGCAAGTACCTGGCCTACAAGGCCATGGCCCGCCCGGGCTACGAGTCCGACAAGCTGGACCTCGTGCTCTACGACCGGTCGGCCAAGACCGCCGTCAACCTGACCAAGGCCGTGGACGTGTCGGTGGACGAGACGGTCTGGTCCTCCGACTCCACGGCCGTCTACTTCACCGCCGACGAGAAGGGCCGCAACGCCCTCTACAAGGTCGCCATTCCCGGGGGCAAGGTCGAGCGGATCATGGGCGGCCGGACGTTCTCGGCCCTCAGCCTCCTGCCCGACGGCAAGACCTTCGTCATGCTCGAGCAGGCCATGGACCGGCCGGCGGACGTCTGGGCCTTCGACGCGGCCGCGGCCGCCTGGCGCCGGATCACCGAGACCAACAAGGAGCTTCTGGCCGGGCTGGAGATGAATCCGGCCGAGGAGTTCTGGTTCGAGGGCGCCGGCAAGGACAAGGTCCATGGCTGGCTGCTCAAGCCGCCGGCCTTCGACGCCAAGAAGGTCTACCCCCTGGTCATGCTCATCCACGGCGGCCCGCACGGCCCCTGGAAGGACGAGTTCCACTACCGCTGGAACACCCAGATGTACGCGGCCCGCGGCTGGGTCGTGGCCGAGATCAACTTCCATGCCTCGGCCGGCTACGGCCAGGCTTTCTCCGACGCCATCGTCGGCGACTGGGGCGGCAAGCCCTACCAGGACATCATGAAGGGCCTGGCCTACCTGCGGGCGACCTATCCCTTCATCTCCAAGACCGTGGCCGGCGCCGCCGGGGCCTCCTACGGCGGCTACCTCATCAACTGGATCCTGGGCCAGACCGACGCCTTCAAGGGCCTCATCTCGCACGACGGCGTCTTCGACCTGCGCTCGATGTGGGGATCGACCGAGGAGCTGTGGTTCCCGGAGTGGGAGCAGCAGGGCACGCCCTGGACCAACCCCGAGCAGTACACCAAGTGGTCGCCCAGCTACTACATCAAGAATTTCCGGACCCCGACCCTGGTCATCCACAGCCAGAACGACCTGAGAGTGCCCTTGGAGCAGGGCTTGCAGCTCTTCTCCTCCCTGCAGCGGATGAAGGTGCCGTCCAAGCTGCTCTATTTCCCCGACGAGGACCACTTCGTCAGCAAGCCCCAGAACGCCGAGCTGTGGTGGAAGACCAAGCTGGACTGGCTGGCCGCCTGGCTGAAGTGACCGGCCCCGGGGGAGCGACTCGAGCCCGCCGATAGACGAGCCTGGGAATCAGCTGCCACGGACTGAACGCGGGCCCTGGGCCCTCGCCCCGAGAGCATCCCCCGAGCCGTCCGTCCCGGATATCGCCGCAGAAACGAAAAAGGGGCGGGCAGCCCCCCTCAAGAGGGGCCCGCCCGCCCCGGATAGACGAACGAACTCCCGCTTAGAAGTTCACGTAGAAGGTCAGGGCGAACTTGCGGGGCGCGGCGTAGGACGTGGCGTCCATGAAGGTCGGCTGGTCCTGCCGCACGTCGATGGACATGACCGTCTGGGTGTCGAAGACGTTCATGACCCGGGCCTCCAGGATGCCCTGGAACCGGCCGCCCAGCGGGATGGTGTAGGTCAGCTGGAAGTCGAGGTTGGTCCACGTCTTCAGCCGGTTGGCGCCCGCGGGCTCGAGATACATGTAGTAGTTGCCGTAGTAGTCGCGACCCCGGGCCTCCCAAGGCCGGCCGCTCTGGAGCCGCAGGTAGGCGCCCGCGGTCAGCCGGGGCAGAAACTCCCAGGTCCCGAACATCTTGAAGACGTGGGTCCGGTCGCCGGACATGTAGCCGGTCCGGTTGGGATCCTGGATATAGAGCCCGGGCGCGTCCTGGATGTAGGATGAGGCGTAGAACAGCGACACGCCGGACGAGTAGTCCAGATCCCAGTTGCCGTAGAGCTTGCTCCAGGTGTACATCGCGGTCAGGGACCAGCGGTCGGACCACTCCTTCTTCAGCTCGAAGCTGAGGGCGGTGTACTGGCGCTTGGCCACCACGCCCTCGAAGACGACGTTGCCGTCGACGTCATAGAGGTCCCCGTCCAGGTTGCCGTAGACATACTTGCCGGGCGAGGTCAGGACATTGGTGGTCGGGTAGTCCTCGATGACGTGCGACACGTTGCGGTACTGGCCCCAGACTTCCATCGTCCAGTGCTTGAACAGCGGCCGGCTGTAGCCCAGGACGAACTCGTCGGTCGAGGTCGGATCGAGGTCCGGCAGGATGACCTTGCCCGTCTCCGAGGCCTGCGGCGTGTCGGACAGCAGCGTCCCGTCGGTCAGGAAGAAGGCGTCCGACCGGTAGACCCGCAGCGGCGCCGCCGCCCGGGCCAGGCTGCGGTTGTCCATGTTGTTGTAGCGGCCGTAGTTGGCGTAGATCTTGTCGCCCAGCTTGAGGCTGGGGATGAAGACCACCCCCAGGCGCGGCTGGATCTCCTTGTCGAAATCGAGCTTCAGGAAGGTCAGCTTCTCGCCGGCCGTCTGGACGCTGAACTCGTCGCGGTTGGCCAACACGCCCAGGGTGAAGGTCAGCCGGTCGCCGACGCTGATCTGGTCCTGGGCGAAGATCGAATAGGTCCGGCCCCGCGAATCCTGGGGCGCCTGCTCGGGGTAGTATCGGGCCCGGAAGCCCGGCCGCTTGAGCGGATCGACGGAAGAGGACAGGGCCGAGTAGTAGATGATCGAGCCCCAGCCATTAGCCTTGCGCTCGAGGTACTCGCCGCCGTCATCGAAGCCGAAGCCGGCCTTGAACATGTGCTGGGTGCCGAGGAAGCTGGCGTACTGGGTCAGGACCAGCTTCAGCTCGTCGCGGAAGAAGTTCTGGGTATTGTACTCGGAGGCCGCTCCGACGTACTGGCCGGTCGTGGTGGCGCCGCCCAGGATGTAGGAGCCGCCCGTCTGGAAGTAGCCCATCCTATCCAGGTTGTTCGGGTCGAACGTCGGCTGGTAGCCCAGGTCAATGTTCGGCACGCTGGAGTAGTCGTTGATGACGTGGTCGTACTTGGCCTCGAAGAAGGTGTTGCGCGAGATCGTCCAGGACCAGCTCAGGAAGAGGATGCGGTTGAGGCCCTCGCCCGTGGTCGAGACGTTGGGATGGTCGTTGACGCCGACGCCGGCGTTCTCGTCCTTATAGTCGTCGTTGCGGATGCTGGCGACGATCAAGTGGTTGGGATGGGGGTTGGCGCTGAGCTTGAAGAACAGCTCGTTGTTGACGGACTGGGCGTCGGGCACAGGGCCCAGGTTGTTGATGCGTCCCGTCGTGGTCGAGCGCGGCAGGTTGGCCGAGACGTAGAACCACAGCTTGTCCTTGATGATCGGCCCGCTCAGCGACACGGCCGGGTTATAGCGGTTGTACTTGGTGACCAGGGTCGGATCATTGCTGGGCGCGGTGAAGGAGGCCGGCTCGGCCACGAAGCGGAGCGAGCCGCTGAACGTGTTGGTGCCGGACTTGGTGATGGCGTTGGTGACCATGCCGGCGGCCCGGCCGAACTCGGCGCTGATGGCTCCCCGGGTGATGCTGAACTCGGCGATGTCCATCTCGGAGAAGTTGGCGCCCAGGGTGCCGAAGAACGGATTGGTGATGTTCGAGCCGTCGAACAGGAAGACGTTGTCCTGCTTGTTGCCGCCGGCGTTGGGAGCGAAGTCGCGGTTGTCGGCGACACCGGGGGCCAGCTGGAAGAGCGAGGAGTAGGATCGGCCCAGGGGCAGCTTCTCCACGGTCTCCTTCTCCCAGTTGGAGGCGACCTGGGTGGACTTCAAGTCGATCTCGGGGGAAGGGGCCCGGACGGTAATCTCGCGGGTCTCCTTGCCGACCGCCACCAGGACGATCGGCACCTGGACGGCCTTGCCCAGGGCCACGGTGAACTCGTACTTGTCCTGCAGCGAGATCATGCCGGGGGCCGTGGCCTCGATGACGTAGCGGCCCGGGATCAGGCTGAGGAAGCGGAAGGCCCCGTCGGCGGTCGTGGTGAACGTCCGCCCGCCGGGCAGGAACTCTCCGCTGATCTTGACCTCGACGCCCGAAAGCGGAGCGCCGGCTTCGTTCTTGACGGCCCCGGTGACGTCGCCCCGAACTTGGGCCAGGGCGGGGATGCCCCCGGCCAGCGCGAGGATCAAAGCGGCGGCGCAAACGACTCTTCTCATGAATCCCTCCGGACCGAAAAAAGATGCGGAAAAGTTAGACTCTTTTGGCCACCCTGTCAAGCCGTTGCCGCCGGTCGCCGCCTTGACAAGGCGCCGAACATCCCTCTATGCTTGGCCCATCCGAAGGGTTTCGATGGGAGGGATCATGAGCCGACGCCTCGCAAGCCCGCTGGCGCTCATCGTGGGACTTCTCGGACTCGCGGCCGCATCTATCGCCCAAGAGAGGGGCAGCTTGTCCGTCACCACAAGCCTGACCGAGAACACCGCGATCGCCGGCAATTCCTTCGAAGTTCGGGTGATCTTCAGCTACACCGACGTGGACTCCGACAAGATCGTCGGCATCCGGCTGACCGCGCCCTTCGAGGATAGGAATGTCTCCATCAACAACAGCGTGAGCGAGCAGGACCCCTGCCGGACGCCGGGACATAAGAAATGCACCGGCCGGCTCGACACGACGTTCACGGTCGCCTTCGGGACGGAGATCTTCCCCGAGAACCAGATCATCGTCGACGGATACTCGAGGACCCGGGACCGCAAGTCCCAGCACTTCATGGCCGACGCGACGCTCAAGATCAAGATGATCCCCCGGACCAGGCTGGAGGTCCTGTCCGTCGACGCGCCCAAGCCGCCGGAGACCGTCCAGGTCGGAGAGCAGATCCCGATCCGCATGACCGTCCAATGCGTCAGCATGCTCCCGCAGACGGACCTGTTCTGCTCGATCCAGGCCGTCGAGGGCGGGACGGGCTACTGGTCCTGGCGGTCGCCCCAGATGTCCGGATCGAGCCGCTACGTCTCGGAGCCGCAGAAGATCGTCTTCGACCAGCCCGGGCGCTGGAAGCTGCAGGCCAAGGCCAAGACCGAAGGCTTCGTCGCCGAGCCGCTCGATTTCGAGGTCGAGGTCGTCGACGCGCCGACGCGCGTGCTGGGCCCGGTCCGGGTCGGCTACCCCAAGCCCCCGGAGACGGTCGGCCCGGGCGAGAAGGTCCGCTTCGACGTCTCTTTCGACTACAAGAGCTTCCCCGCGGGCACCACGGCCACGGTCCTCTTCATCGACGCGGCCACCGGGAAGGATATCCCCAATGCCTGGCTGGAATCGCATCCGCTCAGAGGCAACGGCACCTACGACTTCGGGCCCGTCACCCTGTCCGCGCCGGGGCCCGGGACCTGGGACCTGGACGTCGCGATCCGGCTGCCCCGAATCGACGTCCCGGGAGAATACAACACATACTATACCAAGCGCCTCTCCCTTCAGGTCGCTTCTGGACCCGCCGCGCCGGCCTGGAAGCCGTCGGACATGACGGCCGAGATCACGGAGATCCGGAAGCCGTCCGGCTCCTTGAAGCTCAACGAGATCGCCCCCATCTTCGTCACGATCCGCTACGAGAAGATCGCCGCCCCGGGCGCCGTCTTCAAGGCCGTCGTCCTGGAGCGAGGCACGACGAACGCCCTCGGCCGGGCGGATTCCATCGCTCTGCGGGATCAAGGCAGCTACACCTTCCCGGTCATCGACGTGAAGATGCCCCGGACCGGATCTTTCCAGATCACGGTCGAAGTCCGGGGCCCCAACAACCGGCTCCTGGCCGGCAAGTGGACCGACTTCACGGTCGTGGACTAAGGGAGAGGATCAGGGGCAGGGGATGTGCCCCCGCCGGCGGAGCTCGAAGAAGCAGCGGGCGCAGGCCTCCACATCGCGGGCCGCGTCGTGGGCGCCCTCGTAGGAGGCGCCGAAGAGAAAGGCGTGCAGCTCGTCCAGCTTCGGCCATTTGAAGCCGTAAGGCCCGGGCAGGCGGACCAAGTCGGTCGTCCCCTTCATGGTGCAGTAGCCCGGCCGGTCGAAGAGGCGGCTCTCCAGGCCGGCTCGCAGAAGCTCGGCTCCGGTGACGCTCCGATCGTAATCCAGATTGTGGGCGATGATCGCGTCGAGCGGCTCGTCCAAGTCGCGGACGAAAGCCGCCAAGACATCGGACGCCGGCTCCCCTTCCGCGAGGGCCCGCTCCTGGCTGATGCCGTGAATAAGGGCCGAAGCCTCGGGGATGACGAAGCCCTGCGGCCGGACGATGCGGCTCCGCGCGCCCTCAAGCCGGCCCCAAGGATCGAAGACCGCCCAAGCCAGCTGGACCAGGCGCGGCCAGCCATCGACGTCCCGGTAGGAGATATTGCGGCGGACGGGCAGCCCCGTGGTCTCGCAGTCGAAGACGAGAAAGCCGCTCATGGGATCCGGCCCCTAATGTGTCATGTTCGGGGCGGCTTTGGCAAGCGCCGAAAGCGATTGACGCGGGAGCCTCGGCTCGGGATAATTCCGGAATCCGATCGCTTCCGGAGGCCCGTATGCATCATCGGCTCGGATCCGCATTCCTCGCCCTGCTCCTCCTGGCTCCGGCGCTGCCGGCCCAGGACCTGGCCCTGCGCGGGGGCACCGTCCTGACGGTCACCCGCGGCGTCATCGAGAACGGGACCGTCCTGATCCAAAGAGGCAAGATCACCGCCGTCGGCCGCGACGTGGCCGTTCCGGCCGGCGTCAAGGTCGTCGATACGACGGGCCGCTTCATCTTGCCCGGCCTGATCGACACCCATACCCATATCGCCATGGACGGCAGCGACGTCAACGAGGCGACCGATCCGTCCACCCCGCACCTTTGGATGCAGGATGTTCTCGTCCCCGACCATCCCTCGATCCTGACCACGCTTTCCGGCGGCGTGACCACGGTCAAGGCGATGCACGGCAGCGCCAACGTCTTCGGCGCGGTCAACGCCGTCCTCAAGCTCAAGTACGCCCGGCCCCTGGAGGATCTCCTGGTCCGGGGCATCCGGCCGCAGCTGAAGATGGCCCTGGGCGAGAACCCCAAGCGCTTCTACGGCGGGCAGAACAAGACGCCCTCGACCCGGCTGGGCACGGCCTATGTCGTCCGCAAGGGCTTCACGGACGCCCGGGAGTACAAGGCCAAATGGGAGGCCTACGACAAGGCCGTCGCCTCGGGCCGGGCCGAGGCCAAGCCCCCGGACCGGGACGACAAGCTGGAAACCCTCAAGCAGGTCCTGGAAGGCAAGATGACCGTCGACTGCCACATCTACCGGTCCGACGAGATCGTCTGGTTCCTCGGCCTGTGCCGGGAGTTCGGCGTCGTCTGCTCCCAGATCAGCCATTGCGTCGATGGGTATAAGGTGGCCGACGTCATCGCCCGCAGCGGCGCCACCGCCGGCGGCTGGACGGACTGGTGGGGATTCAAGGAGGAGGCCTACGACGGCTGCCCCTACGGCTTCGAGATCCTCCACCGGGCCGGGGTCAACGTGGTCATCAACTCCGACAGCCCCGACGAGGGCCGCTATCTCTACCTCAACGCGGCCAAGGTCCAGAAGTACAACGACCTGCCCGACGATGTCGTCCTGCGTATGTTCACCATCAACGCGGCCAAGGCCCTGGAGATGGAGAGCCGCATCGGCAGCCTGGAGGCCGGCAAGGACGGCGACGTGGCCGTCTTCGACAAGTACCCCCTGGACAGCACCGCCAAGTGCCTGCTGACGATCATCGAAGGCGAGGTCTTCTTCGATCTCGCCCGTCAGGGCGTGACCCCGGTTGCGGGAGGCGCCCGATGAATCGCCCTGCTTTCCGTATCTCCCTCCTTGCCGTCTGGGCTATCGCCCTTCTCGCCGCCTCCGTCTCCCCCGCCGCGGCCCAGGAGGCCGTAGTCATCAAGGGCGGGACGATCGTCCCCGTCTCGGGACCTTCCATCCCCGGCGGCAGCCTGGTCATCGAGAAAGGCAAGATCACCGCGCTCGGGACGAGGGTCTCCGTCCCGGCCCGGGCCCGAGTCGTCGACGCCTCCGGCCTCTTCGTCTACCCCGGGATGGTCGCCCCGCTGACGGCCCTCGGCTTGACCGGCTACCCCGGAGCAGGCAGCGACACGAACGAGATCGGGCTGTCCACTCCCTACCTGGATCCGTTCGAAGCCCTCAACCCGGAGGACGAGACGATCCCGGTGGCGCGCGTGGACGGCGTGACTTCGGTCCTGACGGCGGCGGGAACCGCCCGCCTGATCAACGGCCGGGTCATGGCCCTCCATCTCGACGGCAACCTGCCCGAGGAGATGGTCCTGCGGCGCGATGTGGCCCTGGTCTTCAACACCTCGGCCCGTCAGTCCAACGCCTACCCCTCGACTCTGGAAGGCGTCAGCCGCTTCTTCACCGACAAGCTGGAGAAAGCGCGCGCCTTCGCGGCCAAGAAGAAGTCCGGCGATTCCGCCCGCGACCCCGAGATGGAGGCTTTGGCCGCCGTCCTGGACGGCGGCCGGCCGGTCGTCTTCGTGGCCCAGGGCGGCGTCCCGATCCGCATCGCCCTGCGGCTCATGGCCGACTTCAAGATCAAGGGCATCCTGTTCACGGCCTCCAACGAGGTTCTCAAGTACGCCGACGAGATCGCCGCCCGCGGGATTCCGGTCATCTGGGCCGGGACCAACGCCCTGCCCGACCGCTGGCAGCCGGCCGACCTCAACTACCACACGGCGGCCGTGCTGGCCGAGAAGAAGATACTGCTCGCCTTGAGCGAATCCGCCGGCCAGGGAGGCAGCAATGTCCGGAGGCTGCCGGTGCCGGCCTCGCTGTCGGTCGCCTACGGCCTGCCGGAGGAGGAGGCCGTCAAGGCCATCACCCTCCACCCGGCCAAGATCTTCGGCCTCGACGACCGGATCGGCTCCCTCGAGCCGGGCAAGTCGGCCGACATCGTCATCTGCACCAAGCCGATCATCCAGGCCTCGTCGAAGATCAAGCGGGTCTTCATCGCCGGCCGGGAGATACCCTTGGAAAGCGCCCAGACCCGCTTGCGCGACAAGTACAAGGCCATCGTCGAGGAAAGGATGACCCGCCAGCGCTAGCGGGCCGGCCCGTGAAGATCGCCTCCTGGAACGTCAACGGCCTGCGGGCCGTCCTGCGGCGCGGGGACTTGCGGGCTTACCTGGCCGCGGATGATCCCGACATCCTCTGCCTCCAGGAAACCCGGGCCGAGCCGCACGACGTCGACGAGGCCTGGGCGGGCTCTTACGCGGCCCACTGGAACCCGGCCCTCCGGAAGGGCTATGCCGGGACGGTCATCCTCACGAAGCCGGCCCCTCTCGGCATCCGTCACGGGCTCGGGGCGGAGGAGTTCGACGCCGAAGGCCGCGTCCTGACGGCCGAGTACGCCGACTTCTTCCTGGTCAACGCCTACGTCCCCAACTCCCAGCGCGAGCTGACCCGTCTGCCGTTCCGGCAGCGCTGGGACGAGGTCTTCCTGCGGTTTCTCAAGAAGCTGGAGCGGCGCAAGCCGGTCGTCTTCTGCGGCGACTTCAACGTGGCCCACCGGGAGATCGACCTGGCCCACCCCAAGGCCAACGAGGGGACGCACGGCTTCACGGTCGAGGAGAGGGCCGGCTTCGAGGCCTTCCTCGGCAAGGGATTCCTGGACACCTTCCGCGAGTTTGAGCCGGGCGGCGGCCACTACACCTGGTGGAGCCCGATGCGCGGGGTCCGGGCCCGGAACGTGGGCTGGCGCATCGACTACGTCCTGATCTCCAAGGCCCTGCGGCCGCGCCTGAAGGCGGCCTTCATTCGGGCCGAAATCCCCGGCTCGGACCACTGCCCGGTCGGGATCGAGCTGGATTAGAGCGGCAGGGCCGCGAGCGAGAAGGGATCGACGCGGGCCGCGAGGATCCGGGCGCTCCAGTGCAGGTGAGGCCCGGTCGAGCGCCCGGTGCTGCCCACTTCGGCGATGACCTGGCCTTTCTTGACCGTGTCGTTCCGCTTAACCAGCACCTTGTCGAAATGGCAACAGTAGGTGAACACGCCCTGCCCGTGGTCGATGATAACCGTCCAACCGGAGTAGTAGAGCTTGTTGGCCAGGACGATCCGCCCCGCATTCGGCGCCGTCGCCTTCGTCCCCCGCGGGGCGGCGATGTCGACCCCGGAGTGGACCGAGGCAACGGCCTTGTTATAGATCCGCTGCTGGCCGAAGTTGGGAAAGGGCTTGAAGTCCGGAAGGGGCGACTGGAAAGCCCCCTCGGCCAGCCACTCGGCGGAGACGCGGCCCAGGATCTCGGCCACCAGCGCCGATTCGCGGCGGATGGTCTCCAGCAGCGCGGCCGGCGGATGGGTCATGGCCGGAGCCACCTGGAGCCGGGTCTGAGGGAATTCCTTGCGCCCGATGGTCAGGGGCCATTCGAAGGACGACTCCGATCCATCGGGACGCCAGCCCTTGGCCTTTAGCGGCAGATCCCCCGGCTGGACTCCCAGATCGATGCCCAACAGGGTCGCCGGCGAGCCCGCCGAATCGCCCTCCGCCGCTTCCAGGACGCGGGTCGAGGAGCCGAGGCTGACGGCAACCCGCCGGAAGGGCGAGTCGTTCTTCAAGCGGACCAGAATGGCCTCGCCGGGATCCAGGGCCCGAAGGGCCAGGATGAAGGGCGCGCCGGCCGGCTCGAGGAGGACGAGGCCGGATGATGCCGATGCGGCTTCGGCGCTCTTGGCCGCCGCTATCTGCCTCGTTGTCCCCTGCCCCGGCAGAACCGGGGCCGCGGACAGGAGAATCACGGCCGACCAGGCCGCGGCAGCCGCGGCTAGCCGCCAGCTCACGCACCGGCTTGCGAGCCCGCTCCTCACGCCGCCGAGCCTTTCCGCAGGACGCGCCCCGGCTTGGCGCCGGTGTGCTCGCCTCTCGTAATCACCGGCTGGCCATTGACCAGGACATGGGGGACACCAGCGGGATACCGGTGCGGCTCCTTCCAAGTCGCCCGATCCGCCACGGTCGCGGGATCGAAGACGACCAGGTCGGCCTGAGCGCCCGCCTGGATCACGCCGCGGCCCGCGAGCTTGAGCTTGGCCGCGGGCGCCGAGGTCATCTTGCGGATGGCCTCCTCCAAGGTCAGGACCTTATCGTCCCGGACATACTTGCCCAGGACGCGGACGAAGCTGCCGAAGCAGCGCGGATGCGGCTTGCCCTTGGAAAGCGGGCCCTCCGTCGAACGGACGGAGCTGTCGGCCCCGATCATGACATAGGGCTTGGCCAGGATGCGGCGGAGGTTGTCCTCGGTCATCATGAAGATGACGGTGTCGACGTTGTCGCGCTCCTCGACGATCAGGTCGCGCATGAACTCGTAGGCCGGCTTGCCGGCCCGGCGCGAGGCCTCCAGCACGTCCAGGCCCTCATAGCCCTTGTTCTTCTCCTCGAAGACGCCGGAGATGACGACCTTGTCCCACGAGCCGAGCTTGGCCTCGCGCTCGGCGACATAGGCTCGCAGGGCCTTGTCCTGGGCCGGGTCCTTCAACCGGGCCAGGAACTCGTCCGTGGTCCCCTGGCGGGCCCAGGCCGGGAAGTTGATGTCCAGGCCGGTCGATCCGGCGATGTAGGGGTAGCGGTCGGCCGTCACGTCCAGCCCTTCGGCCCGAGCCGCTTCGATGCGGGCCAGGGCCTCGTCCAGCTTGCCCCAGTTGCGCGGGAAGGCGACCTTCAAGTGGGAGATCTGAAGCGCGGCTCCGGACGCGCGGGCCGCGGCCAAGGCTTCCTCGATCGCTTCGATGACCTTGTCGCCCTCGTCCCGCATATGGGTGGCGTAGATGCCGCCCTTGGGGGCCACGACCCGGGCCAGCGCGGCGATCTCCTCGGCGGCGGCGAAGCCGCTGGGAGTGTATTCCAATCCGGTCGAAAGCCCCAGCGATCCGGCTTCCATCTCCTCGGCCAGGAGCGCCTTCATCTTCTCCATCTGCTCCGGCGTCGGGGCCCCTTCGTTGAAGCCCATGGCCGCGCCGCGCAGCGAGCCGTGGCCCGACAGGGTGGCGTAGTTGACGGCCATGCCGCCGCTCTCCAGCCGGGCTAGAAAGCCTTTCAGATCGCGCCAGTCGACGTCGACGCCCAGCTGCGATTTGGCGTTGGACCTGACCTCCTCCAAGACCGCCTCGGCCAAGGGGAAGGGCGCCGAGCCGCATTGCCCGCTGATCAGGGTCGTCACGCCCTGGCGGACCGCGCTGTCGGCCTTGGGATCGGCCAGGAGGCCGTAGTCGGAGTGGTCGTGGACATCGATGAAGCCGGGACAGACGGCCAGCCCGCGCGCCTCGACCGCCGACCGGCCGCGGGAGGCGGGGATGCGGCCGATGTCCTTGATGGCCCGGCCCACGATGCCGATGTCGGCCGTAACCGGAGCGCCGCCCAAGCCGTCGTAGACCAGCCCTCCGGCGATGACGAGATCGTACTTCTTTCCGGCCGCGCAGCCTTGCAGAAGCGGGCCGGCGCCGGCCAGGGTGGCGGCGGCCGCGGCGGTTCCGGTGCGGCTGAGGAATTGACGGCGGCTGATGGGGCGGGACATGGGCGCCTCCTTGGCGAATCCGGTTTCCCGGCCATGATAGCAGAGGCCAGGCGGGGCCTCAATAAAAGACTCATCGCCCCATTCCGGGAAGAGCGGTTCGGGGTGTCGGCCCGGCGGAGCTTGCGCAGCCCTCGTCGAGACGGATGCTTCATCTGTCTCCGCGAGGACGGCTTGGTTGAGCCTTCGCCGGCGTATAGATGGGGCCATTCAGTCCCGGCTCGATCGTGTTAGGAGCTCTCCATCGAGGGGCAACCGACAGGGCTCAACCGGCGCTTCTCCGCCGTTGGCCGACCATAGGCCGTTTTTATCCCCCCGAGGCAGTTGATCCATTACGATCCGATCACGGCCTATGGCTCCGTCGCCCCCGACGGTGTACCCCGAACCGCTTATACTTCCCGGAAATTGGCGAAGAACCCTGTAAAAAGTCGCCCGGAATCCGGAATCAGAATCGCAGGCTCAGCCCCACGCCGGAGGGGCCGGCGGATGCCGTCCAGGCCAAACGGGCGCCCCCTCCCTCGCGCTTCTCGTCCAGGTCGGCGATCTTCCAGCCGACAAAAAGCCCAAGCAGCGAGCCGGCCACGACGTCGGAAGGCCAGTGCTTGCTCTCGTGGACGCGCGAGACGGCGACCAATCCGGCCAAGCCGTAGGACAGGACGTCGACCAGGACGCTCCGCGAGGTCTCCGCAATGACTGCCGCGACGGCGAAGGCGGAGGCGGAGTGGCCCGAGACGAACGAGGCGTTGCGGCCGGTGAAGCTGAAAGGATGGAAGGAAGAGGGGCCCTCATCGGCGTACGGGCGAGCCCGCCCGACCACCGTTTTGATGGCCAGGACGATGAGGCCGGAGGCGGCGAAGCTTTCCAGGCTGAGGAAAGCGGTTCGGCGCAGCGAAGCGCTGTTGAAGGCTTCCCCGCCGAGATACAAGAGTCCGAGGGCGGCGGCCACATAGCCGCCGTCACCGGCCCGGGTGATGAGGGGAAAGGCATCTCGGGAGAGAGGCGTCTTGCGGTCCTGGACAAAGGTGTAGAGGCCGTCGTCCCAGACCAGGACGGCCAGCGAGGCGGCCGAAGCCAGTCCGAAGCCGGCCCAGTCGCTCCCCTTCCAGCCGGCCGGAGCCTTGATGACGGCGCCGACATCGAGGGTGAAACGCCGGAGAAGTCCCTCATCAAGGCGATAGGAGGAAGGGTTCAGGGACGCCGCCGCCCGGCCGGCATCCAAGGGGGAAGCGAAAGGCCCCGCGAGCGCGGCTAAGACGAGCAGGAGGGACAGGAGGGGCGGAAATCTTCTAGGCGGCCGCGCCGCGCCCATGGGCCATCTCCTCTTCGATGGCGAAGAGCGTCCGCTCCGTCGCCCCCGACAGCGATTCGAGCGTGGCCCGGGCCTTGCGGCCGGCCTCCCGGCCCGAGGCGGACCCGGCCGAGGCGAACATCGCCTCCAGATCCTCCGCCGTGCGCACGGTGTGGGCTCCCCCATCAAGGAGAAAGGCCTCGGCCAGAGCGGCGAAATTGTCCATGTGGGGACCGAAGAAGACGGGCTTTCCATAGAACGCCGGCTCGAGCAGGTTCTGGCCCCCGCGAGGGATCAGGCTTCCGCCGATAAACGCGGAGTCGGCCAAGGCGTAGGAGCGGGCCAGCTCGCCGATGGTGTCGAGGATGAGGACGTTCCAAGGCTCCCCGGGGCGGAAGGAGGACTTCCGCTGAAAGACGAGCCCGTCCCCCGGCCGGTCCTTCTCCAGAGTCGCGAACTTGTCCGGATGGCGGGGGGCTAGGATCATGCGGGCGGGATGCCCCGCGCGGCGAGCCGCCAGAAGAGCATCGAGCAGCGCCCCCTCCTCTCCGGGATGGATCGATCCGGCCACGACGACAGATTCCTCCTCCGAGACGCCGAGCTCGGCCCGGGCCGCCGCGGCTTGCTCCACCGTCACTGTCGGCAGCCGGACCTCGCACTTCAGGTTCCCGGCCACCTCGATCCGCTCGGCCTCCAAACCCGCCTCGACCAGCCGGGCCTTGTCTCTCTCGGTTTGGACGAGGAAGCGGCCGATGTTCCCGACGACCCGGCGGACCAGGGGGCGGATCTTCCTCATCCGGGTCGCCGTCCGGGTCGAGACGCGCCCGTTGATGAGCAGGATGGGCACGCCCCATCGTCGCGTCTCGCGCAGCAGGCGGGGCCAGAACTCGGACTCGGCCAGAACCAGGCAGGATGGATCCAGGCGGCGGAGGACCCGGCGGAGGCTGAAGCGGAAGTCCAGGGGGACGAAGAAGACCTGGTCGGCTCCAAGCTTGTCCAAAGCCATCCGATAGCCCGATTCGGTCAGCACGGAGACGCCCAGGGTCCATTCGGGATGGCGGGCTTTGATAGCCGCCGTCAGCCCCTGCAGGGAGAGCACTTCCCCGACCGAGACGGCATGGATCCAGAGGAAGGGCCGGCCCGGCTCGGGCTTGGGCAGCCGATGGCCAAGCCTTTCGGCGAAGCGGAGCGGCTCACCCCGCTTCAGCCGGAGCTTGATGGCGTAGGCGGGGAATATGACGGCCAGGGCCAACAGCAGGAGGAGCGAGTAGAGGGCGTACACGGCCACCCGACTATAACCGAATCCCGCCCGGCCCGGCAAGACAAAACTCCCGGCTTAAATCGTTTGCGGTCGGCGGGAAAGTCTGCTAGAATATATCGGAATAAAACATCGACAAGACTCCAAACAAAGGAAAGACCGAAATGGCTGATGAGAAACCGAAGGCCGCCAAGAACAAGAAGATCAACAAGATGAAGGCGGCCGACATCGAGACCAAGCTGGCCGAGCTGAAATCGGCCCAGGGCGGGCTGAAGTCCAAGTACGCCCAGACCCTGGTCCAGCGCAAGAAAACGCTGGGCCAATAAGCCTTCTTTGCCCCCCTTAACCTTCCCGTCGAGGAGTCGGTATCTTGATACGGACTCCTTTGTCTGCTAGGATTATCAACGATTTAAAGGAGAATACCGTGCTAACCAAAGAAAAGAAAAGCACCATCGTCGGCGCCCACAAGCGCCACCCGCAAGACACGGGGTCCACCGAAGTCCAGATCGCCCTCCTGTCCGACCGCATCAGCCAGCTGACGCGCCACCTGGGCTCCTTCAAGAAGGACCACAGCTCCCGCAACGGCCTGATGAGGCTGGTCGGCCAGCGCAAGAGGCTGCTCGGGTACCTCAAGAGAGAGGACGTCCAGCGCTACGAGCAGCTCATCCGCAAGCTCGGCCTGCGCAAGTGACGGACGGCGGAAATTCCATGTCTCACACTCTCAGTCTGGAAATCGGAAGCCGGATCCTGTCCATCGAGCTCGGCAAGATGGGCCGGCAGGCCGACGGCTCGGCCTTCGTCCGCTACGGCGACACCGTCGTCTTCGTGGCCGCCACCTCCAAGAAGGAGCCCCGCGAGGACAAGCCCTTCCTGCCCCTGGTCGTCGACTACCGCGAGAACACCTACTCCGCCGGCAAGATCCCCGGCGGCTTCTTCAAGCGCGAGGGCCGTCCCACGGAGCGCGAGATCCTCGTCTCGCGCCTCATCGACCGCCCCGTCCGCTCCCTCTTCCCCGAGGGCTACCACAACGAGACCCAGATCGTGGCCATGCTGCTGTCGGCCGATCTGGAGAACGAGCCCGACACCCTGGCCCTGATCGGGGCCTCCTCCGCCCTGTGCCTGTCCGAGATCCCCTTCACGACCCCCATCGGGGCCGTCAAGGTCGGCTGGGTCGAGGGCCGCTATGTCATCAACCCCACGGCCAAGGAGCTCGAGGGCAGCCCCCTCAACCTGCTCGTGGTCGGAACCGAGAGCGGCGTCACCATGATCGAAGCCGCGGGCCGCGAGGTCGACGAGGACACGGTCATGGGCGCCCTCGAGGCGGCCATGGGGCCGATCCGCCAGATCATCGCCTTGCAGAAGGACGCCATGGCCCGGCTGGCCATCGTCAAGCGCCCCTTCGCGCCCAAGCCCGTCGACGAGGCCAAGCTGGCCGAGATCGAGGCCGCCTTCGGCCCGGCCCTCAAGGCCGCCATCCAGGTCAAGGGCAAGCTGAACGCGGAAGCGGCCGTGGACAAGGTCAAGGACGACATGCTCGCCCGAATCCCCGAGGAGAACGAGGACGAGCGCAAGGCGGCCAAGGACCTGTTCGAGCGGCTGCAGGAGAAGATCACCCGCCGGATGATCATCGACGAGGGCGTCCGGGCCGACGGCCGGGCCTTCGACGAGATCCGGCCGATCACCATCGAGACCGGCTTCCTGCCCCGGACCCACGGCTCGGCCCTCTTCACCCGGGGCGAGACCCAGGCCATGGCCACGGTCACCCTGGGCACGACCGAGGACGCCCAGCGCATCGACGGCCTGGGCGAAGAGACCCAGAAGCGGTTCATGCTGCACTACAACTTCCCGCCCTACTCGGTCGGCGAGGTCGGCTTCCTGCGCGGGCCCGGCCGGCGCGAGATCGGCCACGGCGCCCTGGCCGAGAAGGCCATCCTGCCGGGCATCCCCGGCGACGACACCTTCCCCTACACCGTCCGGATCGTCTCGGACATCCTGGAGAGCAACGGCTCCTCCTCGATGGCCACCGTCTGCGGCGGCGTCCTGGCCCTGATGGACGCCGGCGTCCCCCTGACCATGATCCCGGCCGGCATGGCCATGGGCCTGGTCAAGGAGGGCGACCGCCACGCCGTCCTGACCGACATCGCCGGCGGCGAGGACCACTTCGGCGACATGGACTTCAAGGTCGCCGGCACGGAGAAGGGCATCACCGCCATCCAGGTCGACCTGAAGATCGAGGCCATCTCCCTGGACATCTGCCGCGAGACGCTGGCCAAGGCCCGCGACGCCCGGCTCCGGGTCCTGGCCACCATGAAGCAGGCCCTGCCCGCGCCGCGGCCGGAGATCTCCGCCTACGCCCCGCGCATCTTCTTCCTCTACGTCAACCCCGAGAAGGTCGGCGAGATCATCGGACCGGCCGGCAAGGTCATCAAGCGGATCGTGGCCGCAACCAAGGCCAAGATCGACATCGAGGAGTCCGGGCGGATCGTCATCGCCAGCAACGACGTCGAGGCGGCCGAGCGGGCCAAGCAGATGATCAGCGACATCACGGCCGAGGCCGAAGTGGGCAAGACCTATACCGGCCGTGTGGTGCGGATCGAGGAGTACGGCGCCTTCGTCGAGATCATGCCCAACCTGGTCGGGCTGATGCACGTCTCGGAGATCAGCCACCAGCGCGTCCGCAGCGTCGGCGACGTCCTCCAGCTGGGCCAGACCATCGAGGTCAAGGTCCTCAGCGTCGAGGACAACCGCATCCGCCTGAGCATGAAGGCCCTGACCGAGCCGCCCGAGGGCTTCGTCCCCGAGGCCGGACGCTCCGAGGGCGGCCGGCCCGAGGGCGGCGGCTATCGCGGCCGCTCGGACCGCGGCGGCGATCGCGGCGGGCGCCGCAGCCGCTACTGACCTCGGCGCTCCAAGGAGGGGCGCGCCATGCGCAGCTTCTTCCGCCGGCGGGCGGGCTTCACCCTCGCCGAGATGACGGTGGCGGCGGCCATCCTGGCCATCCTGGCCGGGGCCGCCCTGCCGTTGGCCAAGACGGCCGTCAAGCGGGAGAAGGAGATCGAGCTGCGGCGCGGCCTGCGCCTGGTCCGCGAGGCCATCGACGCCTACAAGCAGCTGGCCGACGAGAACAAGATCGAGGCCGACGACACCGAGAGCGGCTATCCGCCGAGCTTGGAGGTCCTGGTCGAGGGCGTCCAGCTGAAAGCCGGCGGCGCGGCCGGCCTGACCGCCGCCGCCGGCGCGTCCGGACGGGCCCCGGAGCGGGCCTCCTCGGCCCGCGGCGGGGGCGAAGGGCGGATCATCAAGCTTCTCCGGCGCATCCCCCGCGATCCCATGACGGGGACCCGAGAGTGGGGCCTGCTCTCGTCCCAGGACCCGCCCGACGCCTCCTCCTGGGGCGAGGAGGACGTCTTCGACGTGTACACCCGCAGCCGGGGCACGGCCATCGACGGCACGAAATACCGGGACTGGTGACGGAGGGCCCATGCGCGAGCGCGGCTTCACCCTGATCGAGATGATCATCGTCTTCACCATGATCGGCATCCTGGTCGGCCTGGCCTTGCCCCAATTCAAGAACGCGGCCGTCAAGGCCCGCGAGTCGACGCTCAAGGAGAGCCTCTTCACCATCCGCAAGCTCATCGACCAGTACTACACCGACAAGTCCAAGTACCCCCTGTCGCTGCAGGCCCTCGTCGACGAGGGCTACCTGCGCAAGAAGCCCGAGGACCCCATGACCGGCAGCGCCGACACCTGGGTCGAGGTCCGCGAGGAGCCCCAAGCCGACGACATCGAGCCGGGCTACGTCCCCGGCATCACCGACGTCCGCTCGGGCTCGGACCGGACCGGCTTGGACGGCACGCCCTACGGCACCTGGTGATGAAGCGCCAAGACGGCTACACGTTCATCATCCTGATGGCCATGATCGCGATCCTGGCCATCGGGCTGCTGGCCGCCGTGCCCGTCTGGCAGACCCAGATCCGGAGGGAGGCCGAAGACGAGCTCATCTTCCGCGGCCGGCAGTACGTCGAGGCGGTCCGCCTTTTCAACCGCAAGAACCCCGGGCGCTTCCCCGCCACGGTCGACGATCTGGTGGAAGCCCGCTGCCTGCGCCGGCCCTTCCCCGACCCCATGACCAAGGACGGCGAATGGGATCTCGTCCTGGCCGCCGACGGCGGCGCGACGGGGGGGCCGGCCCGCCCGGCCGCGGCGTCTCGCTCCGGGGCGGGAGCCCAGGCCGTCTCCGTGACCCGCGTCTTCGTCGTTCCCCAGGGCTCCCTGAGCTCGGTCGACAACCCCCGCCTGCTCGGCGTCGTCAGCCGCTCGCCCCGCTCCTCGCTCCGGCTCTATCGCGGCCAGGACACCTACGACGCCTGGCTGTTCTTCTACGGCCAGAGCGGCGACGCCAACCCCGAGATCATCCGCTTCGACAGGGCCGACAAGTGAGCGGGCCGCTCGTCTTCATGGTGGCCGGCGAGAAGTCCGGCGACAACCTCGGGGCCGCCTTATGGCGGGCCTTCCGTCAGGATCACCCGGATGCCGCCGTCTTCGGCGTCGGCGGGCCGGCCCTGGAGGCCGCCGGGATGGAGCGCCTGCGGCCGATGGAAGACCTGGCCCTGATGGGCCTGGCCGAAGTCGTCAGCCACCTGCCGCGCCTGCTCCGCCTGAGGCGGTCGTTGACCGCGGAGGTCCGCCGTCGCCGTCCCGACGCGGCCGTCCTGGTCGACGCGCCCGACTTCAACCTGCGCCTGGCGGCGCGGATCAGGAGGCTGGGCGTGCCGGTCCTCTTCTACGTCAGCCCGACCGTCTGGGCCTGGCGGCCGGGGCGGCTGCGCTCGATCCGCCGCCGGGTCGACAAGATGCTGCTCATCTTCCCCTTCGAGGAGAGAATCTACGCCGAAGCGGGCATCCCGGCCCGCTACATCGGCCAGCCGCTCTTAGAGCGCGTCCGGGCCAGGGCCGGCCGCGACGAGGTCAGGCGGGGCTTGGGCCTGGCCCCATCCCAGCCGCTGATCGCCCTCCTGCCCGGCAGCCGGGCGGGCGAGGTGGCCCGGCATATGCCGGTGCTGATAGAATCGGCCCGCCGCATCCAGGCCGCCGTGGGCGCCCGCTTCGTCCTGATCAAGTCGGACAATCTGGCGGAGGATGTCTTGAAGGATTTCATCCCGGCCGATCTGGACGGCCTGACCGTCGTCGACCGGGATCCTTTCGATGCCTTGGCCGCCTCGGACTTGGCTCTTTCCGCCTGCGGCACGGCCAATCTCGAGGCCGCTCTTCTCGGCGTCCCGCTGGCGGCCTTCTACCGCATCTCGCCGCTGACCTACGCCCTCGGCTCGCATCTCGTCCGCGTTCGCAGCTTCAGCATCGTCAACGTCCTGGCCGGAGAGCCCGTCATCCCAGAGCTTATCCAGAAGGACTTCACGGCCGAGCGCCTGACGGCGGAAGCCCTGCGCCTTCTTGAGTCGACCGGGGAGAGGGACAGGATGAGGCGGCGATTCGCCGAGATCCGGGCCGGGCTGGGCGAGGAGCCGGCCTCCCTCAACGCCGCCCGCGAGCTGGCCGCCCTCATCGGCAGCCGCTCCGAGGGCGAAAAATCCTGATCCCCGCTCTCCGACCGGGAAGAGAAGCGGTTCGGAGGGCCAGCCCGGCGGAGAAGCGCAGGGCGAGCCCGTGAAGCCACCGACGAGGCCCGAGCCGCTATCGTCATACCGCCGCGGTCTGCGGGAGCGGGTCGAACACGGGTGAAGGCTCGACCAAGCAGCCGGGCTGACCCTCTGGACCGCTCTTCCCGGGAGGGGAAAGAGAGCCGGTCAGCGGGATTCGGGGAGCAGCGGCAGGACGTCGCGCTCGGCCCGGCGAAAGTCCTCGACGGTGTCGATCTCCACGGCCAGCGACCCGCCGATGTCGACGGCCAGGATGTCGCCGCCGCGGTCGATCATGTCCTGGAAGGCGGCCTCGTAGAAGACATCCCGGCGCCCCTCGGCCATGACCTTGCCTTCCAGGGCCGCCAGGAGCGCCGGCATGGCGGCCGGGGCGAAGGCCTCGATGCCGATCGATTCGCCCATGGCCCGGTCCGGCGGGACGTGCTTGCCGATCGCCCGCACCCGGCCGGCTCCGTCCGCCTCGACCTTGATCTCTTCCTCGCCCAGCTCGCAGCCGGCCTTGACCGCCAGCGCGGCCGGAGCGCCCGCGCCGAGAACCTTCGGCAGGACGGCGGGGTCGAAGAGGATGTCGCTGTCCAGCAGCACCAGGCCCGACTCCCGGACCGCGTCGCGGGCCAGCCACAGGGAATAGATGTTGTTGGTCGAGGCGTAGACGGGATTGGTGATGAATTCCACCCGCATCTCCGTCCCGCGGCCGCCGACGTAGGCGCGGATCTGGTCTTCCCGGTAGCCGGTGACCAGGACCACCTCGCGCAGGCCGGCCGAAGCCAGATTGTCGAGGGTCCGGCCCAGCAGGGTGCCGCCGCCCAGAGGCAGAAGGCATTTGGGCGTGGAGTCGGTCAGGGGCCGCAGCCGCGAGGCCAGGCCGGCGGCCAGGATGACGCCCTTCACTCGATGACGCTCCCCTCCAGGCGGATGTCGATGCGCGTCTGGATGAAGAACAGGACCGCCGTCAGGACGTTGAGGACGACGATCTCCATCCAGAAGAAGATATCCAGGCGCCGGAACAGGATGCAGAGGCTCAGCAGGACGATCTGGGTGGAGGTGCCCAGGAGCGTCCAGAAGCGCATGAGGACCCGGTTGGCCCGGCGGTACTCCTGCGGGTCGATCTGGCGCATGGTGTGGCTCATCTGACGGCGCAGGGTCAATCGGCGCTGCAGCTCCAGGTAGAAGAGGTAGGCGGCGATGAAGCGGCGGCGGACGGGGTGCCGGCCGGAGGCCTTCAGCTCATCCCGCTCCAGCTTGAAGGTATGGTAGTCCTCGTCCTCGTAGGCCGGAAAGCCGTTGACGACGTTCAGGAAGCGGTTCCGGTAGTAGTCCAGGAGCATGGCGTGGAAGATGGTGCTGGCCACCATGGCCGCGATCACGATCCACCAGCGGTCGTCCCGCCAGCCCTCGGGCCGCAGGCCCAGGGCCAGGCCGAGCATGACGGAGGCTTCGGTGATGTAATCGACCAGCCCGTCGAGGAGGCGGCCCATCCGGGTGCCGTTCTTCTTCAGCCGGGCCAGCTGCCCGTCGGCGCAGTCCAGGACGATGGACAGGAGGTAGAGGGCGACGCCGATCGTGACCACCCGGGGGCCGCCGACTCCGAAGCAGATGCCGGCCCCCACGCCCACCGAGATGGAGTAGAAGGTGATCTGGTTGGGCGTGATGCGGGTCCGGTAGATGGCCTTGACCAGGAGGAAGGCCAGGGGGCGGAAGAGGAAGAGGTCGAAGAGCTCCTCGACCTCGACCAGCTTCAGCGACCGCTTGAACTCGGCGGCGAGGCTCACCGGATCCCTTTCTCCTGGGCGAAGGCGGCCAGGGCCGCCGCCAGGGCTTGGTTCTGCTCCCGGGTGCCGATGGTGATCCGGACGCAGTAGTCCAGGAAGGGCTCGTTCTTGAAGAACTTGATGATCAGGCCGCGCCGGGTCAGGAAGTCCTTGAGGGCGTCCTTGTGGTCCGGGGGGATGTCGGCCAGGATGAAGTTGGCGTCGGAACGGTAGGCCTTGAAGCCGGGGATGCGGTTGATCTCCCCGTAGAGCATCTCCTTATCCTCCATCATCCGGGACGCGATGCCGGCGTAGTAGTCGGGCGCGTCGAGGGCGGCCAGGGCCGTCCGCTCGTTCAGCCGGCTGTAGCCCAGGTAGCGGGCGCTGAACTGCGACAGCTGGGTCAGGCCGCGCCCGATGAAGGCGTAGCCGATCCGGACGCCGGCCATGGCGAAGTACTTGGAGAAGGTCCGGATGATGATCAGGTTGGGGAAGTCGTTGATCAGCCCCTTGACGTCGACGCGGGCGCCGCCGAAGCCCCAGTAGGCCTCGTCCAAAACCACGACGCTGCCGACCAGCTCGTGCAGGACGCGGCGCAGGGCGTCCGGCTCCAGGGTGTTGCCGGTCGGGTTGTTGGGCGAGCTGATGAGGACCACCCGGGGACCATGCTGGCGGGCCAGCCGGAGCAGCCCCTCGACGTCGTAGACGAAGGCGTCGGGGCCGGGCAGCATGGGGTACTCGACCGTGAACCCGCCCTTCTCGGCCGCGATGGCCTTGTAGTACCACCAGGAGTGGGTCGGGATCATGATCGTGTCGCCCTTGGCCAGGTAGCAGTGGACGGTCTGCTTCAGGATATCCTCGCCGCCGTAGCCGAGCAGGACGATGGACTCGGGCACGCCATAGTCCTTGGCCAGCCGCTCCGACAGGGCGCTCTTGACACCCCGCGAGAAGTCCTTGGAGTACCAGCTCATCTGGTCGAGGCTGGCGTTGCGGAGGACCTCGTAGCAGGCCGGGGCCGGACCGTAGTTGTTCTCGTTGCGGTCGAGGAAAATCGGCTCTTGAGCCATGATCACTCTCCTTGGGTGATGGGCCCGATCAATAGGACCGGGCGAAGAGCGCCGTAGCCTTCCCGGGCTCCCCGCAGCAGACGCAGCCGCCGCCGACCGGCGTGCCGTCCAGGTCCATGGGGAGAACCCGGATGGTGGCCATCGTCTCCGCCTTGATCCTGTCCTCGCAGGCTTCGCCTCCGCACCAGGGAGCCTGGACGAAGCCGCGCGGGCCTTCCAAGATGCTCTTGAACTCGTCATAGGTCGAGGCCGGCCGGGTGTTGGCGGCCAGGAAGGCCCGGGCCTGGGCCAGGAGGCTGGCCTGGATCTCATCCAGCAGGGCCGCCAGCCGGCCGGGGAGGGCTTCCAGCGACACCGTCTCCTTGCTCTTCAGGTCGCGCCGGACCAGGACCGCCTGGCCGCTCTTGACGTCGCGGGGGCCGATCTCGATCCGGACCGGGACGCCCCGCATCTCGTACTCGGCGTACTTCCAGCCCGGAGTGAATTCCTCCCGGGCGTCCAGGTCCACCCGGATCCCGGCCGCCCGCAGCGTCGCCCGGACCTTCTCGGCCACGGGCAGGACGGTCTCCCTCCAGCCGGCCGCCGGAATGGTGACGATGACCGCCTGCTGGGGCGCGATCCGGGGCGGCAGCCGCAGGCCGGAGTCGTCGCCGTGGGACATGATCAGGGCCCCGATGGTCCGGGTGGTCATGCCCCAAGAGGTCTGCCAGACGTACTGCAGGGTCTGGCTGCGGTCTTCGAACTTGATGTCGAAGGCCTTGGAGAAGTGCTGGCCGAGGTTGTGGGAGGTGCCCATCTGGAGGGCCTTGCCGTCGGACATCAGAGCCTCGATGGCGTAGGTCATCTGGGCCCCGGCGAACTTCTCCCGCAGGGTCTTGCGCCCGGCGATGACCGGGATGGCCAGCTCCGTCTCGCAGAACTCCTTGTAGAGGGCCAGGATCCGGAGCGTCTCGGCCTCGCCCTCCTCGGCCGTCTCGTGGCAGGTGTGGCCTTCCTGCCAGAGGAACTCGGTCGTCCGCAGGAAGGGCCGGGTGACCTTCTCCCAGCGGACGATGTTGGCCCACTGGTTGATCAGCACGGGCAGGTCGCGCCAGGACTTGACCCACTTGGAATACATGTGGCCGATGATGGCCTCCGAGGTCGGGCGGACGGCCAGCCTCTCCTCCAGCTCCTCCTGGCCGCCGATGGTGACCCAGGCCACCTCGGGCGAGAAGCCTTGGACGTGCTCGGCCTCCTTCTTCAGGAAGCCCTCCGGGATGAAGAGGGGGAAGTAGGCGTTGACGTGCCCGGCGTCCTTGATCCGCCGGTCGAGCCCGCTCTGGACGGCCTCCCAGATCGCGTAGCCGTAGGGCCGGATGACCATCATCCCCTTCATCGGGGTGTAGTCGGCCAGCTCGGCCTTCTGGACGATCTCGATGTACCAGCGGGAGAAATCCTCCGATTTGGGAGTGATCTGGCGGACCAGACGATCATCTTGGCTCATGGGGGACTCCAGGCGGAAATGCCCGGTCATTCTAGCCCCCGGGGGCCGGGAAGTCAACCGAGCCGGCGAGGGGGGATCGGCCGGAAGGGGTTTTTCACCCTTTTCATCACCCTTGGGGGTGATTGACCCCCCCGGGGGGCCATGGCATCCTAGACCCTGCCAGAATGAAAAGATCCGACCGAGGATCGCGAGGACGATGATATGATGAAGAACGGTCTTGTCGACGAGACTTCGGCTCTGACCGGAGGCGGACGGGGATTCCATTTCCCCCTGCCGACCCAGGTTCAGGGCGTCGACGCCCGAGGGGCCGAATTCAGCGAAGCCACCGTCCTGACCTTCATCAACCACCAGGGCTCGACCTTCAACCTGAAGAGCCCGGTGGCCATCGGCGCCCGCCTGAAGCTGATCATCGATCTGCCGGAGAAGCTGTCCGTGGACAAGTCCCTCAAGATGGCCATCAAGGGCCGGGTGGTCATGATCGAGATGAAGCGCCAGCCCGCCGCCGGCCAGAAGGTCACGGTCCACTTCGACAGCCGCTACATCATCAAGCCGGAGGCGTGAGGAGAGGATGAGCCGCGAACGGGCCTTCGACCTCGATCTGCCGGCCATGGTCCGCGGCTGCGACGCCCGGGCGGCCGAGTTCGTCGAGCCGGCCCGGCTGTCCTCGGTCAGCAGCGAGCAGGCCTGCCTGTGGCTCAAGGCCGCGGTCCGGCCGGGGGCCAGGCTCCGCTTCTCCCTCAACGTGCCGCGAACGGTCCTGCTGGGCTCGCCCTTCCGCCTGGCCCTGTCGGGGACCGTGCTGGACGTCCAGCCCTCGCCGGCGCCGGGCCGCCCCGGCCGCTTGGTCAGCCTGCGCCTCGACCCGGGCTTCCGCGTCTCGCCCGAAGCCCTCTGACCGCGGCAAGCCCGGCCTCCGTCCGCGTCCTCCCGCCTCCGCCGCCCGGCCCGTTCCATTGACACGCCCGGAGGGTTTGATTACGATACGGACCGAGAAGATCGCGCTCGCTGGAAGGGTCCCGCATGAACAAGAAGAAGCCCGAGACGGCCGCCCCGGCCCCGACCATCAAGGTCCTGGTCTATTGCCCCTCCGACCTGATCCTGGCCGGCATCCTCAAGGCCGTCGAGGCCGACCGCGAGATCGCGGTCGCGGCCATCGAGAAGACGACCATCGAGTCGTTCATGCAGGCCCTCCGCCAAGTCAAGCCTTCGGTCATCCTCTTCGCCAGCATCGAAGCGCTGCCCAACATGCGGGAGATCTGCAAGGCCATCCGGGAGATCAGCCAGGACCCCATCAAGACCCAGATGCTGATCATGGGCAACATCCCCTCGCACGAGGAGATCGTCGGCCTGATCAACGTCGGGGCCCGCGGCTACTTCGACCTCAACGACCAGTCCCATCAGCTGCCGGAGGCCATCCGGGTCATCGCCAAGGGCGAGATCTGGCTGCCCCGCGACAAGATGAGCAGCATCATGGACCGCATCATCGCCGTGGTCGGGCGGGACATGAAGGAGAAGACGCTCGACCAGCTGACCCCGACCGAGTTCCAGGTCCTCAAGCTCATCGGCCAGGGCCGCAGCAACGACGAGATCGCCGCCACCCTGTTCATCAGCAAGAACACGGTCCGCTCCCATATCAAGAGCATCTACGCCAAGCTGGACACCCACAGCCGGCTCCAGCTGGCCCTCTACGCCATCAACTCGGCCCTGTTCTAATCCCATGTCAAGGGAATCCGCCATGACCCCAGCCGCCGCCAAGCCACGAACCCGACCCCGCAAGGCCGCCGCCTCCGCCGCCACCGCCGAGGAGCTGAACCGCCGCCGCGAGTGGCGCTTCGAGCTGCCCCTGCGGGCCGTCGTCGAGGGCCGCCTGCCGCAGGGCAAGAAGTTCCGGGAGGAAGCCACTCTCCAGAACATCAGCTCCACGGGAGCCTACTTCTGCCTCGACTCCGGCCTCATCGTCGGCTCCAAGCTGCACCTGGTCATCGAGATCCCGCCCCAGGCCACCGACGGCGAGAAGGTCAAGCTGCGCATCGGCGGCCTGACCATCCGCCTGGAGAAGCCCGATAAGAAGAAAAAGAAGCAGGGCGTGGCCGTCCGGTTCGACAAGGACTTCGAGTTCGTCACCAAGCCCTGACGGCCCCCCCATGCTGCGCGTCGGCCTGACCGGCGGCATCGCCTGCGGCAAGAGCGTTGTCGCCTCCGTCTTCGCCTCCCGGGGGGCGCGCCTGCACCGGGCCGACGAGGAGGCCCGCCGGCTGATGGATCCGGGCGGGCCGGCCTATGCCGCCGTCGTCGAACGCTTCGGCGGCGGGATCGTGCGCCCCGACGGGAGGATCGACCGCCCGGCGCTGGCCCGGATCGTCTTCGCCGATGAGGGGGCCCGGCGGGATCTCGAGGCCGTCACCCACCCGCTGGTCCTGGCCGGCCTGAAAGCGGCGGCCCGGCAAGCCGAGGCGGACGGCGTCGCCGTCTTCGTCTCCGAAGCCGCCCTGATCTACGAGACGGGCCTGGCGGACTGGTTCGACCGCGTCGTGGTGGTCGCCTGCGGGCGGGACCGGCAGATCGAAAGGCTGATGAAGCGGGATGGCTTGGGCCGGGAGGACGCCGAGCGCCGGCTGGCGGCCCAGATGGACCCGGCCGAGAAGGCCCGCCGGGCCGACTACGTCATCGACGCGTCGGGCGACCTGGAAGAGACCCTGGCCCGCGCCGCCGCGGTCTACGCGCTCCTTCTCGAGGAGTCGTACCGATCCTAAGTCTTCTCCCCTCTCCGGAAGGTCGGTTCAGGGTATCGTCCCGGCGGCTTCGGACGCAACCCCGCCTTTTCCCACCGCTCCCTTCGGCGCCTGCAAGCGCTTCGCAGTCCTCGTCGGGACGTCGCTTCGATCGTCACCGCAAGGGCGGAACTCCGCATTCAAGATCTACCGAGCATGATGACCACCCACTCCATCACGGTACCGTAGGATTATCGCGTGCTCAAACATCCCTCGGCGCCCGCGGAGCTTGCGTAGCCCTAGCCGGGACGTCGCTGCGATAGTCCCCGCCAGGGCTGGGTGCCCTCAGAGTGCCGTGGAAAAAGGCTGCGTCCTCGCGAAGCTTGCGCAGCCCTAGTTGGGACGTTGCCGCAACTGTCCCCGCCAGGGCGATATCGCCGTTGGCCGATACCCCGAACCGCCCTTGATCCCGGAGATGGGAGAAAAAGTTACGACTTCGACTCTTTGAGGGCGGCGGCGAGAAGCGGGATGAGGATCTCGTGCGGCCCGACGAAGTAGAACCCGCGCCCCTTCCGGCCCAGCGGTCTCTTGGTCACGTTCTCGGACGGCCGGTAGTGCCGCATGAAGTCGAAGACGGCGGTCGAGAATCCGTCCAGACGGTGGCCCTTGGCCCGGACGAGAGCCACGGCCTTCAGGAAGACCTCGGGCAGCAGCACGGCCGAGCCGACATTGAGATAGACGCCGCCGCCGTTCATCTCCCGGACCAGTCCGGCCAAGCGGAAGAAGTCGCGCAGAGAGGCTTGGCCGATCGCCTCACCGCTGGCCTGGGGGTGGACGTGGATGATGTCGGTGCCCACGGCGACATGGACGGAGGCCGGGATTCTCAGGCGGGCCGCGGTCCCCAGCAGGCTGAGATCGCGATGGGGGAGCTTCGAGCCGGCGATCATCCGCCCCACCGACTCGCCCAGCCCCATCCCTTCGGCGGCGCCTTGGGTGATGGCTCGGTTCAACAACTCGCCCGTCTCCCGGGCCAGGCCGAACCGGCCTTCCTGGATCTGGGCTTCGACGTCTTCGGAAGTCCGGCCGGCGAAGGCGATCTCGAAGTCGTGGATGATGCCGGCCCCGTTGAAGGCCAGCCCGCCGATCCAGCCCTCGCGCATCAGATCGATGAGGATCGGGCTCAGCCCGACCTTGATGACATGGGCCCCCAGGCCCCAGACGAGAGGCTTGCCGCGGTCGCGGGCGGCCCGGCAGAGGGCGACGAAGGAGCGCAGGTCGGCCGCGGCCAGGAAGCCGGGCAGCGAGTCGAGGAGCTCCGCGATCGAGGCTCCGGGCGCCAGCGGCTTGGCGAAGCCCGCCAAGCCGACCTTGCTGGGGCGGGAGCGGAGGGGATAGGTGGGCAGGCCGTCGGGGGTCAGAGGCCGGGCGGTTCGGGACATGGAACGCTCCTGCGGCGGATGGCGGCCGTCGTCGGCCCGGGGCGGTCCCCGGTCATTCCGACGGGATGTTCTTCAGCTCCTGGCCGCTGCGGAACTTGATCCGCTTGCCTTCGGTGATGTGGATCTGCTTCTTGCGGCGGATGTCGCGGCCGTAGCCGGTCTTCTTGGCCATGACCTTGAAGCTGCCGAAGCCGCGGATCTCCACTTTTTCCTTCTTGGCCAGGGCGTCCTTGAGGGCGTCGAGGACGGCTTCCACGATCAGCAGGGATTTGGCCGCGTTGAAGGTCGACTTCTTCTCGATGGCCAAGGCGATATCGTTCTTGATCATGAAAGTCTCCTGCGAGGAAAGGCTTACTTTAGTTTTTCGCCCCCCAAAAGTCAAGCCGGCCCGGTCTTCGGTTGACTTCCCCGAGAGCCCTTTCTATAATGGAATCAGTATGAAGAATTCCCGACGAGAGCGAGGACATGGCCAAAGGCGAGCGTGAGCTCCAGGTCGCCACGCACCAGCTCGTGGTCGTCTTTCTGGGCCTGATCGGCCTGTGCGTCTTCGTCTTCCTGCTGGGCATCTCCATGGGCAGCAAGAAGACGGCCTTGGCGGCCAAGGCCGGCGAGAAGGCGGTCCGGATCGAGACGCCGGCCGGATCCGCCCGGGCGGGGGCGGACACCGGGGCCCTCGACGCGGCGGGAGCTCGGCCGGCCGAGCCGGTCCCGGCCAAGGCGAAGCCGACGGAAAAGCCCGCCGCTCAGCGCGAGAGCCAAGCCGCGGCGCCCACCGTGGCCAAGCCGACGGAAAGACCGGCCGACAAGCCCGCCGCCAAGCCCTCTGATAAGCCGGCCGTCAAAGCCCCGGCGGACAAGCCGGAGACCAAGGCCAAGCCGTCCGCGTCGGCCGCCGGGTGGTACGTCCAGGTCGCGGCCAGCGACAAGAAGCCGGATGCCGAGACGCTGGCCGGCAGACTGGAGAAGGACGGGTACCCGGTCCTGGTCATGGATCCCCTGACCAGGGACAAGAAGGCCGTCTATCGGGTCCGCGTCGGCCCCTACGAGAGCAAGGCCCTGGCCGAGGAAGCCAAGGCCAGGCTGGCCGCGGCGGCCAAGAAGAAGACCGTCGATTACTTCCTGGTCAAGGGCTGACCGCCCATCCCCCGCTCCCGAGAGGAATCTCCCATGTCGCATGATGCCACTTCCAGACGGCTGACGGGGCTCGACCTGCTCGGGGCGGCCTTCTCCGGCGCCTTGACGGCCATCGCCTTCCCCAAGCTGAATCTGATGTTCTTCGCCTGGATCTCCCTCCTGCCGCTGCTCTTCCTGCTGGTCCGGGCCAGGCCGCGGCAGGGCTTCCTTCTGGGCTGGACGGCCGGCCTCGTCTTCTACGGCATCCTGCTGGCCTGGATCCCCAATGTGCCCCGCCACTACGGAGGCTTGCCGCTCGTCGGGAGCCTCCTCATCTACCTGCTGTTCATCCTCGTCCTGGGGCTCAGCTGGGCCCTCTTCGGACTCGGCTTTGCCATCCTGCGGCGCAAGATGGGCGAGGCGGCTTTTTACGTCGCGCCCTTCCTCTGGGTGGCCTTGGAATATGGCCTGACCCACGCCCTGACCGGCTTCCCCTGGGGCCTTCTCGGCCTGAGCCAGTTCAAGAACACCGCCTTCATCCAAGTGGCGGCCGTGACCGGCGTCTACGGCATCTCCTTCCTTCTGGTCCTCTTCCAGTCGCTGTTTGCCGGCTCGGTCACCCACATGAAGAGGCTGCCCTTCGCCATCGGCACGATCGCCCTGGCCGCCATCCACATCTCGGGCTTCCTGGCCCTGCACAAGGTCGTCCCCGGTCCGGAGACCTTCAAGGCGGCCGCGATCCAGGGCAACGTCGATCCGGACATCGACTGGAGCCGGGCCGGCGCGGACAAGGCCCAAGCCGTCTTCGACCGGCATGTGAGCCTGACCCGCCAGGCCCTCGGCCAAGGCGCCCGGCTGATCGCCTGGCCGGAGCTGAGCGTCCCGATGTGCTTCAGCTGCGGGGACGAAGCCAGCCGGCGGTTCGAGAACGCCCTGGCCGGATTGGCCTGGGAGTCGGGCGCCAGCTTGCTCCTGGGAACCATCGAGACCTCCCCGGACGGGACCCGGCCGGGCTACCGCAACACGGCCCTCCAGATCTCCCCCGACGGAGCCGTCTCGCGCTACGCCAAGATGCACTTGGTCCCCTTCGGCGAGTACATCCCCTACCGGTCCGTGCTGGGCTTCGTCGAGAGGATGGTCCCGGCCGTCGGGAGCCTCGTCCCGGGCCGCGGGCGCACCCTTCATTCCTTCCAGAACATCCCCTATGCCTCGCCCATCTGCTACGAGATCATCTTCCCGGACGAGGTCCGCCGCTTCGTCAAGAGGGGCGCCCGCTTCCTGGTCACGATCACCAACGATGGCTGGTACGGGACGTCCGCCGCTCCCCATCAGCACTTCGCCCAGGCCGTCCTGCGGGCGGTGGAGAACCGCCGCTTCGTCCTGAGGGCCGCCACGACCGGGATCAGCGGCCTCATCGACCCCTACGGCCGGATCGTCCGGCAGAGCCGGCTGGAGGAGGCCACCCTTATCGCCGGCGACGTGACGCCTTCCGGCGCCCTGACCTTCTACGCCCGCTTCGGCGACCTGTTCGCGGCGGCGTCGGCCGCCCTGGCCGCCGCCTTCCTCATCCTGGCCCTGATGAAGAGACGCCCATGAGCCCCCAAAACGAGACGACGACCGGACAATTCACCGACCTGGAAGCCAAGGCCCGCGGCCTGTTCGCCAAGTTCGAGGAGCTGCGCGGCTTTCTCGACCTGACGGCCCGGCGGGCCGAGATGGACGCCTTGACCAAGGAGCTCTCGGACCCGGCGGTCTGGCAGGACCAGAAGCGGTCCATGACCCTGCAGCAAGGCAAGAAGCGGCTGGAGCGCGAGATCGCCTTCCTGGATCGCCTCTACGGCAAGAAGGACGACCTCGACACCCTCCTGGAGCTGGCCCGCGAGGGCGAGCCGGTGGCCAAGGACGTCGAGCTGGCCCTGGGCGACTTCGCCAAGAGCCTGGACGAGGCCGAGCTGCAGGCCCTGTTCACGGAAGTGGACGATCCCCGCAACGCCATCCTGACCATCCACCCGGGCGCCGGCGGCACGGAGTCGCAGGACTGGGCCTCGATGCTGCTGCGGATGTACCTGCGCTACGCCGAGCTGATGGGCTGGAAGACCGAGTCGCTGGACGTGACGCCGGGCGAGGAGGCGGGCATCAAGAGCGCCACGATCCGCATCGAGGGCGACTATGCCTTCGGCCGCCTGAGCCAGGAGAACGGCGTCCACCGGCTGGTCCGCATCTCCCCCTACGACGCGGCCAAGCGGCGCCACACGTCCTTCGCCGCGGTCTTCGTCTACCCCGAGATCGACGACGACGTCGAGGTGGCCGTCAACCCCGAGGACCTCAAGATCGACACCTACCGGTCCGGCGGCAAGGGCGGCCAGCACGTCAACACCACGGACTCGGCCGTCCGCATCACCCACCTGCCGACCGGCATCGTCGTCCAATGCCAGAACGAGCGCTCCCAGCACAAGAACAAGGCCGCGGCCATGAAGGTCCTCAAGGCCCGCCTCTACGAGCTGGAGCAGCGCAAGAAGCGGGAGAAGATCGACAAGCTCGAGGACGCCAAGACCGAGATCGCCTGGGGCAACCAGATCCGGTCCTACGTCCTCCACCCCTACCGCATGATCAAGGATCTGCGGACCCGTCTCGAGACCGGGGATACGGAGCGCGTCCTGGACGGCGGCCTGGACGAGTTCGTCAAGTCGGCCCTGTTCCTCCGCCGCAATCCCGGCGCTTGATCCTCTCCCAAGCCGCGTCCATCTCGGCCGGGGAGGCGTCCTTCAGCTCCAAGCCGCGGGACGCGAAGTCCGCCTTCAGCGCCTCGTAGCGGACGGCGAACTTGGCGTTGGCCCGGCGCAGGGCGATCTCCGGATGGGTCCGGGCCAGCCGGGCCGCCTGGGCCAGGGCGAAGAGAGCGTCGCCGATCTCCTCTTCGATCCGGGACGGATCGCCGCCGGCCAGGGCGGCTTCGATCTCGGTCAGCTCCTCGCGGACCTTGGCCAGGGCGGCGGCCGCCGCCGGCCAATCGAAGGCGTCCTGGGCGGCCCGCTGGCCCATGAGGAAGGCGCCCAAGAGCGCCGGGGCCGACTCCGGCAGCCCCTCGAAAGGCGACGTGCGCCTCTTCTCCTCCTTCTTCCTCCGGGCCCACTCGTCCAGGACCCGGGCCGCGCTCTCGATCCTCTCCCCGCCGAAGACGTGGGGATGGCGGCGGATCATCTTGGCGTTGATGCCGTCCAGGGCCGCGGCCGCGTCGAAGGCCCCCCTCTCCTCGAAGATGCGGGCCAGGAAGACGACCTCCATCAGGACATCGCCCAGCTCCTCGGCCAGCGCCTTGTCGTCGCCGCGCGACAGGGCGTCGACCGCCTCGTAGACCTCCTCCAGGAAATAGCCGGCGATGGAGCGGGCGTCCTGCTCCCGGTCCCAGGGGCACCCGCCGGGGCCCCGCAGCGCGCCGAGGATGTCGACCAGGCGCTGGAATTTCGCTCCCGCGGTCTCGCGGTCGTTGGCGTCCATGGCCCCCTTATAGCACGGCTCATCGGCCCGGCCAAGTCTGGACGCGCCGATCCGCTTCGTGTATCCTGTCCCTGGCCTGAGGAAAAGGAGACCGCCGCCATGGACGAGGATCGCGACGAGAAGGCGGCCGGCGGGGAGGGCAAGCCCGCCGGCGGAGAGCCGCAGGAGTTTCTTCCCCCCTTGGACTTCAGCTCGCTGGTCTTCCCGTTCTACAGCCAGGCCCTGGTCAAGCTGGGCGTCCTGGAGGATCCGATCAAGGGCGGGCCGGCCGAGAGCCTCGAGTTCGCCAAGCGGCTGATCGACCTGCTGGACCTGCTCAAGGACCGGACCCAAGGCCGCCTCAAGCCGCCGGAGTACGACTTCCTCGACGCCGGCCTGAGCGAGCTGAAGATGCGCTATATGCAGAAGGCGGAGATCCTCAAGGTCTGACCGGCGGCCGCCATGCAGATCTTCCGCTCCCTAGCCGGCCTCCCTCTCTCCAAGCCCCCCCTGGCCGTGGCCATCGGCAACTTCGACGGCCTCCACCTGGGGCACCGCCGCATCCTCGCCCGGCTCAAAGCCGAGGCCGCCCGGCGCGGTCTGCCGGCCGCGGCGGTGACGTTCGCGCCCCACCCCGAGAAGGTCTTCGGCCCCCACCGGCTGTGCATGCTCCAGACGGTCGAGCAGCGTTTGGAAGGCCTCTCGGAGATGGGCCTGGACGCGGTCGTCGTCCTGCCCTTCAGCCTGGAATTCGCCCGCTTGCCCGGCGAGGCCTTCGTCCGCGACGTCCTCCTGGCCGGCCTCGCCGCCCGGGTCGTCGTCGTGGGCGCCGACTTCCGCTTCGGGGCCGAGCGGGGCGCGGGAGTCGAGGAGCTGCGCCGCTGGGGACGGCGGGGCGGGCTGGCCGTGCGGACGATCCCCCACGTCAAGCGGGCCGGCCGCATCGTCCGCTCCAGCCGCATCCGCGACCTTCTCCTCAGCGGGCGCATCGAGACCGCCAACGCCCTGCTCGGCCGGCCCTACGCCGTGGAGGGCGACGTCGTGGCCGGGGCCAGCCGCGGGCGGCGCATCGGCTTCCCCACGGCCAACCTGATCACCCCCAACGAGCTCGTCCCGCGGGGCGTCTACGTGACCCTGCTGGCGGTCGAGGAGAGGGTCCTGCCGTCGGTGACCAGCGTCGGAGTCCGTCCGACCTTCCACAGCCACGAATGGACCGTCGAGACCCACGTCCTGGACTACTGCGGCGACCTCTACGGAGCCGGCGCCCGGCTGGCCTTCCTGAGCAAGCTGCGCGACGAGGCCCGCTTCGACGACGCCGCCGCGCTCCGGGCCCAGATCGGCCGCGACGCCGCGGCGGCCCGGGCCTACTTCCGGCGCCGCGAGCTGGGCCACGGCATTTGAGGCCGCCCCCCCTTCGATGGTATAAGAGAGCCTGGAGGCCGACGTGAAAGAGAAGATCAAAGCCGCCATCATGGACTCGGCCAAGATCCGGCGGGTCCTGCTGAGGCTGGCCACCGAGATTCTGGAGCGCAACCGCGACCTGCGCAGCCTGGTCATCGTCGGCATCCCCACCCGGGGCCTGCCCCTGGCCCGCCGCATCGCCGGCCTGATCCGGGACATGGAGGGCGTCGACATCCCGGTGGCGGCCTTGGACATCTCTCTCTACCGCGACGACCGGGCCGCGAGCCGGGCCGGAGCGCCGGCCGGGGCCGCTCCCCTGCCCTTCCCCATCGCCAAGAAGGACGTCATCCTGGTGGATGACGTCCTGTTCACCGGCCGGACCATCCGGGCGGCCATGGATTCGCTCTTCGACTTCGGCCGCGCCGCCACCGTCCAGCTGCTGGTCCTCATCGACCGCGGCCACCGGGAGCTGCCCATCCGGGCCGACTATGTCGGCAAGGTCTTGCCCACGTCCCGCCGCGAAGTCGTCCAGGTGCGCCTGCGCGAGGCGGACAAGGTCGATGAGGTCCTGATCGCCGAGCCGGCCGGGCTCGGCCGCAAGGCGTCCCGGACGGGAACAAGGATGCCGCGGTCTTGAGGCTCCTCATCCGCGGCGGCCGGATCATCGATCCCGCCTCCGGCCTCGACCAGGCCGGCGACGTCCTGATCGAGGGCCGCCGCATCGCCGCGGTCGCCCCCCGGATCGAGGCGGGAGAGGCGCGGGTCATCGAAGCCGCGGGGCTGGTGGTGGCGCCGGGATTCATCGATCTCCACGTCCACCTGCGCCAGCCCGGCCAGGAGCACAAGGAGACCATCGCCGCCGGGACCAGGGCCGCCGCCGCCGGGGGCTTCACCTCGGTCTGCGCCATGCCCAACACCAGCCCGGTCAACGACCGGCCGGAGATCACCCGGATGATCCTGGAGAGAGCGGCGGCCGAGGCCGCGGTCAACGTCTTTCCGGTGGCCGCCCTGACCGTCGGCCAGCGCGGCGGCGAGCTGGCCGACCTGGCCGCCCTGGCCGAGGCGGGCGCGGTCGCCTTCTCCGACGACGGCCGCTGCATCCAGAGCGCGGCCCTGATGCGGCAGGCCATGCGGGCGGCCCGGGCGGCCGGCCGGGTGATCAGCGACCACTGCGAGGACGCGTCCCTGGCCGCCGGGGGCATCGTCCACGAGGGGCCCCGGGCGGCCCGCCTGGGATGGCCCGGAATCCCCTCGGCCGCCGAGGAGATCATGGTCGCCCGAGACGCCATCCTGGCCGAAGCCACGGGCGCGCCCGTCCACATCGCCCACCTCAGCACGGCCGGCTCGGCCCGGATCGTCCGCGAGGCCAAGCGGCGCGGCGTCCCCATCACCGCGGAAGCGACGCCCCATCATTTGACCCTGACCGACGCCGACGTGGAAGGCGGAGACCCCCGCTTCAAGATGAATCCGCCGCTGCGGGCGGAGGAGGACGTCGAGGCCCTGATCGAGGCCCTGGCCGACGGCACGATCGACGCCCTGGCCACGGACCATGCCCCCCACGCCGCGGCCGAGAAGGCGGCCGGTCTGGCCGCCGCGCCCTTCGGCATCGTCGGTCTGGAGACGGCCGTGCCCGTCCTCCTCGACCGCCTTGTCCGGCCCGGCCGCCTCGGCCTGGCCCGCTTCGTCGCCCTCTTCTCCGCCCGCCCGGCCTCGATCTTCGGCCTGAAGGGCAAGGGCCGCCTGTCCGCCGGCGCCGACGCCGACCTGACGATCCTCGACCTGGATCGCCCGATCGTCATCGACTCCGGCTCGTTCCGATCGCAAGGCCGATCCACCCCTTACGACGGCTGGTCTCTGCGAGGCCGGGCCGTGCGGACGATCGTGGGCGGCCGAATCGTCTTTCCCGAGGAACAGCCATGAGCATCTTCCGCAAGCCCCGAACCAAACCCGCCTCCGCCCCGTCGCCGACTTCCCCGGAGCCGCCGCCGGCCCCGCCCGCCCTGCCGGATCCGCGTCCTTTTCCGGAGAATCCGCCGGCCGGCGCTCCCGCCGGGAGCTCCCCGCGAGAGGGCCAGCCCGGACGCCGCCATCAACAGCCGCGGGGCCGGCGCGGAGCCCAAGCGAGGCAATCCAAGCAGGGCAAGCCGGCCCAAGGCCGGGGCGGATCCCAGCCGCCGTCCGGGCCGGCGACCCAGCCCAAGCCCCAGGGCCCCAAGCCCTCCCGCGCCCCGCAAGCCGGCCGGATCACCCCCTTCGAAGAGCAGATCCGCTACATCTTCCGCAACAAGGACCTCCGCGAGCAGGCCCTGACCCACAGCTCCTTCGCCTACGAGAACCAGGGCCGGGGCCGGGACAACGAGCTGCTCGAGTTCCTGGGCGATTCCGTCATCGGCCTGATCACCGCCGACTATTTCTACACCACGTACCGCGACACGACGGAAGGCGAGCTGTCCAAGCTCAAGTCCTCCGCTTCCTCGACCGTGGCCCTGTCCGAGTTCGCCAAGCAGATCCACCTGGACAAGCACATCCGGCTGGGCCGGGGCGAGGAGCGCAGCGGCGGGCGCCACAAGTCGAACATCCTGGCCGACGTCTTCGAGGCGGTGGTCGGAGCCATCTACCTGGACGGCGGCTTCGAGGCCGCCCGCTTCTTCTTCCTGCCCCTCGTCGAGTCGACGTTCCAGAAGGTCCAGACGACCGGCTACACCGTCGACAACTACAAGTCCGCCCTTCAGGAATATCTCCAGAAAGAGGACCTGGCCTCGCCCAGCTACAAGGTCGTCTCCTGCACCGGCCCCGACCACGACCGGGTCTTCACCGTCGAAGTCCTGTCCGGGCGGACGGCCCTGGCCCGGGCCAAGGGGCCTTCGCGCAAGGCCGCCGAGCAGAGGGCGGCGGAGGCGGCCATGAAGAGCTTCCTGGGACGCAAGATCAAGTCGCTGACGCCCGAGACCTTCATCGTCGAGAAATAATCTTAGTTCTTCGCCCCATTCCGGGAAGCGCGGTTCGGGGCATCGTGGCCCGGCTTTCGTCCGGCTATTTGCTCAAGAGCGCTTCGAAGAAGCGCAGCGAGGGGAAGGCGCCGCAGACGATCTTGAGCACGGCCATGATCGGCACGGCCAAAATCATGCCCGGGATGCCCCACAGCCAGCCCATGAAGAAGAGGGCCAGCAGGATGCCCAGGGTGCTCAGCCCCAGGCCCTGGCCCATGAGCCGCGGCTCGAGGATCATCGAAGTGATGGCGTCCAGGATGGTCAGGATGCCCAGGACCCAGACCGCCTTCCAGAAGCTGCCGAACTGGATGGCGGCGATGAGGAAGGGGGCCAGCTTGGAGATGAAGGAGCCGATGTTGGGGATGTAGTTGAGCAGGAAGGTCAGGAAGCCGAAGGCGATCGCGAAATCCACGCCGAAGATCAGCAGGAAGACCGTCGTCAGCAGGCCCGAGGCGAAGCTGATGACCGTCTTGATGGCCAGGTACCTCTGGATCCGGCTGTCGATCTGGTCGATGATGGCGTTCATCTGGTCCGCCCGGTGGGGCGAGAAGGATCGCCGGATCTTCTCGTTCAGCTTGCCGCGGCCGGCCAGCATGAAGATCAGGAAGATGAGGACCAGGAAGAAGTTCGAGAGGAACGACAGGAACGTGCCCAGAGAGGCCAGGGCCCAGGAGCCGAGCTTGCCGATGTCCATGCTCTTCAGCCAGGACAGGGGGTCCCAGCGGGCCTCGCCCAATCCGAGCGCCCGGCGGAGGGAGTCCACCAGGTCGTTGAACTTCTGGCCGTACTTGGGGATCTCCGAGGCGAAGCTCTTGCCGCTCTCGAAGGCCAGGATGCCCAACAGATAGAGGACCAGGGCGGCGAACAGCAGGAGGATGCCCAGGGCCACGCCCCGGGACAGCTTCCAGCGGGTCAGCAGGTCGAGGACCGGCGACAGGACGAAGTACATGAACAAGGCCAGGACGAAGGGGATGAGGAAGGATTTGGCCAGCCTGAGGAAGACTCCGATGAGGAAGAGCGACAGCAGGATGCTGGCGACGGTGACGGCCTTTTTCTTTTCCACGGCCGTATTGTAGGGCAATCCGGCAAGCCGTGGCAATCGCCGGCGGGGGGATTGACCCGCCGGCCGATCTCGGAGAGAATGGGGCAACGGCCGCGGCCGCCGGTGGGAGTGCAGGAGCCCGGGCGGGCGACGCCGCGCGCGAGCTTTCCCACCGAGGAGAAGACAATTGCCCCCCAAGCCGTCCCGGCCTCCCCGCGTCCTGATCGCCGATGACGATCCGATCTCGGCCCGCATCCTGGCCAAGTCCATCGAGAGCTGGGGACTGGAAGCGGTCATCGCCCGCAACGGCCGCGAGGCCTGGCAGGCCCTGCAGAGCCCCGGCCTGCGGCTGGCCCTGCTGGATTGGGAGATGCCCGGGGCCGACGGGCTCGAGCTCTGCCGGCGGGTGCGGGCGACCAAGGGCAGGCGCTACACCTACATCATCCTGTTGACGTCCCGCGACAGGAGCGAGGACGTCATCGCCGGTCTCGAAGCGGGAGCCGACGACTACATGGTCAAGCCGGTCAAGTTCGAGGAGCTGCGGGCCAGGCTGCAGGCCGGGCGCCGGATCATCGAGCTGGAGGACAAGCTGCTGGCCAGCCAGCGGCGCCTCTTCGACCTGGCCACCAAGGACGGCCTGACCAAGCTCTGGAACCGGCGGACCATCCTCCAATTCCTGGAGGAGGAGCTGTCCCACGGCGAGCGGGCCGGCACCCCCACCAGCCTGATCATGATGGACGTGGACCACTTCAAGACCATCAACGACACGTGCGGCCACCAGGCCGGCGACAAGGTCCTCGCGGCCCTGGCCGGCCGCCTGCAGAAGCAGGTCCGCCCCTACGACCGGATCGGACGCTACGGCGGAGACGAGATCCTCATCGTCCTGCCCAACTGCGGCCTGAGCCACGCCGTCGGCATCGCCGAGCGCCTGCGCCGGGACGCCGTCCGCAAGCCGGTCAAGCACGGCAGCCAGGCCCTGGGATTCACCCTCTCGCTGGGCGTCTCCTCCACACAGGACCGCGCCCGGCCGACTCCCGACAAGATCATCTCGTCCGGCGATCTGGCCCTCTACGAGGCCAAGCGGCTGGGACGTGACCAGGTCGTCCGCGCCGATGCCGTTCCGGCCCGCAAGCGGGGAGCGAAGCGTGTCCCCCGAAAAGCCTGATTGCCCCCCCATCGACCGGGCCGAAGCGCTGGAGCGGCTCGGCGGGGACGCCGCCTTCCTGGACGAGCTCCTGGACCTCTACGATCAGGAGTATGCCGAAAAGTCCAAGGCTTTGGAGGCGGCCATCGGGGCCGGCGACGCGGACTCCGTCCGCGCCCTGGGCCATGGGCTGAAGGGCGCCTCCGCGAACCTGAGCCTTCCGGCGTTGCGGCAGGCGGCGGCGGACATGGAGGCCGCGGGCCGCGAGGGGGACCTCGCCTCCGCCCGGGCGGCTCTGGACCGCTTGGAGAAGGCTTACCGGGCCCTCAAGGCCTTCCGGGGCTGACCCTCTCGCCGCCGGATTATTCCGTACTTCGCCACTCTCCGGGAAGAAAAGCGGTTCGGGGTACACCGTCGGGGGCGACGGAGCCATAGGCCGTGATCGGATCGTAATGGATCAACTGCCTCGGGGGGATAAAAACGGCCTATGGTCGGCCAACGGCGGAGAAGCGCCGGTTGAGCCCGTGTCGGCCTCCTCTAAGTGGACAGCGACTGACTAGATCGAGCCGGGACTCCACACTCCGATTTGAACTTCGGTGCAGGCTCAACCAAGCAGCCGGGACGATATTCCGAACCGCTTCCCGGAGAAGGGCGAAGTACCGATTATTTCCCCGCCAGGGCCGAGGCCAGCCCGGCGGCCGTCTTGTCCGCCGCCGCCCGGTCGGCGTCCTTGACCTTCATCGTCCCGAAGAGGAACCGGCCGGCCCGCCCGATCGTCACATGATCGAGGTAGGGGTCCTTGAAGCCGATCGTCTTCCCCGCTTCGGGCAGCGCTTGGCCCGGAGCGGCCTTATCCAGGTAGCGCCGCAAAAGCGCGCCCGCTTCCTCCTCTCCGGCCAGATCCATGACGAAGGCCTCGTAGCCGCCGCTCTCGGTCTTGTAGGCGGCGGTCAGACCGTTCTTGAGAAACTCCAGCCCCAGAAAGCTCCGCAGGATGAACTTCTCGCCGTTGGCCGCCCGGCCCTCGGCCGGGAAGGCCGCGAGAACGGCCGGAAAGCCGCCCGGATCGCCGATCTTGGCCAGAATCGAGGCGGCGGCCGCCCGCAGCGCGGACTCGGTCTTGTCGCCGGCGTCATAGGCCATCATCTTGACGTAGTACCGGCCGGCCAGGAAGTTGAGGGTCCCTTCCTCGAGGTAGCCCTGGACGCCGATGGGCAGGAAGCGGCTCTCGCTGAAGCGCTCGGCGGCGTAGATGCCGAAGGCGTTCAGCGGCTTGCCCATGTCGTAGATGTCGATGCTCAAGGTGCCCGCCCCGCCTTCCATCTTGTACTGGCCGACCGCGGCGTCGACCAGGTCGTAGCCGATGAAGGCCTCGGCCGCGCCGTCAATGTATTCGAAGAGGGATTCGGGCCCGTAGAGGACGGGGTCCTCGGAGAATGCCCATCCGGCCATCTTCGGAAGCAGGTCGAGAGTCTTGACGGTCTGACCGGCCGTCCAGGCCGGTCCGGCCAGCGCGGCCGCCGCCGCGAGAAGAAGAAGGGCGAGGGGGCGATGAAAGTCTCTCATGGTCAGCTCCAGTCTCGGGATGCGCCTCTATGATACGGGCCCGGGCCCCGATCCACAAGTCTTATTGACTTCCCCGGCGGCGGAGGCTAACGTGAAGGCATGGCCGCCCCCCTGGTCGTCGTCGTCCGGGCCCCCGGTCTGCGGGCCCCGGATGGCTCCCCGCGCCCCGAGGCGGTGGCGTCCATGTTCGAGAGAGGGCTGGCCCGCCTGACCGGCCAGTCCGGCGCCGCGGCCGGCCTGGCGTCCGTGTTCCGGCCTGCGGACAGAGTCGGCATCAAGATCAACGCCATCGCCGGCCGTCGGCTGACGTCCCCCCCGGAGACGACCCTGCCCCTGGCTCGACTTCTGGTCCGGGCCGGCCTGAAGCCGGGCTCGATCATCATCTGGGACCGGACCAACCGAGAGCTGCGCGAAGCCGGGTACAAGCTGAGCGAATCGGGAGGCGAATTCCGCGTCTACGGCACGGACACGGCCGGCGTCGGCTACGAGGCCGAGCCGCTGGAGCATGGCTCGGTCGCCGGACGCTTCTCCGCCATCCAGACGGCCGCCGTGACGGCATCGATCAGCTTCGCCGTCCTCAAGGACCATGGCTTGGCCGGACTGACGGCCGGCCTGAAGAACTATTTCGGGGCCGTCCACAATCCCAACAAGTATCACGACGACGGCTGCGATCCCTACGTGGCGGACCTCTTCGACGCGCCGCCGATCCGGCGCAGGCACCGGCTGACGGTCCTGGACGCCCTGACCGTGCAGGCCGAGAAAGGCCCCGATTTCCACGCCCGCTGGGCCGAGCGGCGCGACACGCTCGTCTTCGGCTTCGACCCGGTGGCCGTGGACGCGGTCGGCCTGGGCATCGTCGAGGAAATCCGCCGGGCCAAAGGCCTGCCGTCCTTGAGCGAGGACGGCCGGGCCCCGCGCTATCTGGCCACGGCCGAGCGGCTGGGCCTGGGCGTCGCCTCCCCGGCCGGCATCCGGGTGGTCGAGGAGGCGGCCTGATGCGGCGGCGGGCCTTCTTCCGCGCGTCGGCCGGGGCCGGGGCGGCCTTGAGCGCGGGCGCCGGCCGCCTCTTGGCCGATGCCTGCGCTTTCGGCCAAAGGCCGAACCTGTCCCGGGTCGAGGCCCGCTATTACGAGAAGCTCGCCGACCGCGAGGTCCTCTGCCGCCTCTGCCCCCGCCGCTGCCGGCTGGGCGACAAGGAGCGGGGCTACTGCGGGGTCAGGGAGAACCAAGGCGGGACCTATTACACGCTGGTCTACGGCAAGGCCTGCGCCCTGCACGTCGATCCCATCGAGAAGAAGCCCTTCTTCCACGTCCTGCCCCGGACCACGGCCCTGTCCCTGGCCACCGCGGGCTGCAACGTCCACTGCAAGTTCTGCCAGAACTGGGAGATCTCCCAGTCGCGGCCGGAGCAGGTCGAGGCGATGGACCTGCCGCCGGCCGCGGCGGCCGAAGCGGCGGTCCGCTACGGCAGCGCATCGATCGCCTTCACCTACTCGGAGCCGACGGTCTTCTACGAGTACATGTTCGACACCGCGGTGGAGGCCCGGCGGCGCGGCCTGAAGAGCGTCGTGGTCACGGGAGGCCATATCGAGCCTGAGCCCCTCAAGGCCTTGACGGCCAAGGTCGACGCCATCAAGATCGATCTCAAGGCCTTCAACGAGGATTTCTACAAGACCTATGTCCGCGGCGAGCTCCGGCCCGTCCTGGAGTCCATTCGGACGGCGCGCCGCAGCGGCGTCTGGCTGGAGATCGTCTATCTGGTCATCCCGACCCTCAACGACGCCGAGAGAGACCTCCGGGCCATGGCCCGCTGGGCGGCCGGCGAGATCGGGCCCGACGTGCCGGTCCACTTCAGCCGCTTCCAGCCGATGTACCTGCTGAAGAATCTGCCGCCGACGCCCGTCGCCTCGCTGGAGGCGGCCCGCCGCATCGCCCTGGAAGAGGGGCTGCGCTATGTCTACGTCGGCAACGTCCCCGGCCACGAGGGCGAGAACACCTACTGTCCGAAGTGCCGGACCGCCGTCATCGAAAGATCCGGCTTCGAGATCCGGGCCAACCGGCTCAAGGGAGGCGCGTGCCCAAGCTGTCGAACGCCCATTCCCGGACTCTGGGCCTGAAGCTCCCCTCGGCAGCCGCCCGGCTGGGCTTTTTGGCCGCGGCCTGGCAGATCTTCCTGCTGCGCGAGTTCGCGGCCCAATTCTACGGCTCCGAGATCTCCCTCGGCTTCGTCCTGGCCTTCTGGCTGCTCGGGGGAGGCCTGGGGAGCCGGGCCGCCGGACGCGGACGCCTGGGCCGCGCTTCGGCCGAAGCCTGTCTTCGGGCCGCCCTCTTCGCGGCCCCGCCGGGCTTCGCCCTGCTCCGGCTGTCCGGGCCCGTCCTGGGGCTTCTGCCGGGCGAAGTCACGGGATTCGGGCCGATCGCGGCCTTCGCCGCCGCCGCCTCCCTGCCCGTGAATTTCCTCCTGGGGGCCGCCTTCGCCCGCGCGGCCGCCGAGAGCGGGCCCGCGGACGCCTACCGGCGCGAGTCGTTCGGCGCCGTCGCCGGCGCGGCCCTATCCTACGGCCTTCTCATCCCTTTCCTGCCGGCCGGCGCGGCCTTATCGGCCATCGGGGTCCTGGGCGCGGTCCTGGCGCGGCCTTGGCGCTTCGGGAGGAAGTCGCTATGGATCGGAGCCGCGGCCGCCGCCTGGAGCCTGCTGCCGGCCGCCCTGGACGCCCCCTCCCAAGCTCTTCGCTGGCGCCCTTTCGATCTGGCCCTAACCCGGGACGGTCCCCAGGGACGGCTTCAAATCCTCCGGTCCGCCGACGAGTGGACCGTCTACGAGAACGGGCTCAAGTCCTTCGCCGCGGCGGACCGGTCCGGCGCCGAGGAAGCCGTCGCCTTCGCGCTTCTCCAGAGGCCTCGGGCCGGCCGCGTCCTGCTGTTGGGCGGCGGCCTGGCCGGACCTCTCTCCGAGGTCCTGCGCTATGATCCGGCGTCCGTCGAGATCGTCGAAAGCGATGTCTCCCATGTCAAAGCCGTCCGGCCTTATCTCGGGGACTCCGACCGGCGGGCCCTGGCCGACCCCCGGGTCCGGCTGACCATCGACGACGGCCGGGCTTTCTTGAGCCGGCCGGGCCCCGGCTTCGACATCATCCTGATCGGCGGGCCGGATCCGGCCACCGCCCAGCTCAATCGGCTCTACACCGTCGAGTTCTTCCGCTTGGCCGCCGCCCGGCTCGCCCCGCAAGGCGTGCTCTCCTTCCGGGCCGGCGCGGCCGAGAACTACATCGGCCCGGTCTTGGCCGGCTACCTGGCCGCCCATCGGGCCACCCTGGCCGCCGTGTTCGAACGGATCGAGATCGTCCCCGGCCCGTCGGCCGTCTTTCTCGCCTCTCGTGGAAGCTTGACCGTCGATCCCGGCCGGCTGGCCGCCGAGATGGAGAGGCGGCGAACCGCCACGGCTTCCTTCCATCGCGAATCGCTGCAAGCCCGGCTGCATCCTCTGCGGATCGACCGGCTGCGGGCGGCCTTGGGCGCCGCCGTCCCCGTCATCAATTCCGACGACCGCCCGGTCAGCTACTATTTTCACGCTCGCCTCTGGAGCGCCCAGACGCGCGGGGCGGATGCGGCCGTTCTGGGCGGGCTGGCGAAGCTTCCCGCACCGCTCCTCCTGGCCGGGGCCCTTCTGCCGATCCTTCTCTCCATGACCGTCTCGATCGGGAGGGCCCGGCGCCATCGCGGCCCGCCTCCCGCCTACCCCTATCTGGCCCTCGGAGCCACGGCCATGGCCGCCGAGATTCTGTTGTTCATCCGCTACCAGACCGGCTACGGGGGGCTCTACGGCCGCATGGCCCTGCTCCTGGGCCTGTTCATGGCCGGCACGGCGGCCGGGGCCTGGCGGGGCCGCCGCAAGCCGGCGAGAAGCAGGGCGGCGGCTCTCCTGGCCCCCGTGCTCGCCGTTCTCCTCTTGGGGCTGTCCGCGCTCGGGTGGGATAAGCGGCTCGGCGCCGTCGGATTCGCCTGTCTTTTCCCGATTTGGGGGGCTTGGGGAGGCTACTTCTTCAATGTCCTGGCCCATGCCTTTCCCTCATCTCCGGCCCTGGCCGGGCGGGGATACGCCGCCGACCTTCTGGGATCCTTCGCCGGGGCCCTGGTCACGGCGGCCGTGCTGGTCCCCCTGGCCGGACTCGACCGGCTGTTCGCGGCCCTGGCCGTCCTGCATCTGGCCCTCTTGGCCGGCCTGGCCGCCGACCCGCGCCTGCGGCGGGACGGAACCGCGGGCCGAGAGGCGCCTTGAGGACGGATGCCGACTCCCTTATAATCGGCCCATCATGCCCGAGCCTTCGATCCAAGCCCTGATCGACCGGATCCGGAGCGTCTTCGTCGGCGGCGAGCCGACCGTGCGGCTGGCCGTGACGGCCTTGCTGGCCCGGGGCCACTTGCTCATCGAGGACGTCCCCGGCATCGGCAAGACGCTGCTCGGAGTGGCCCTGGCCCGCTCCATCGCCGCCTCCTTCAAGAGGATCCAGTTCACCAACGACCTCCTGCCCTCGGACATCCTCGGCCTCTCGGTCTATGACGCCCGGACGGCCGCCTTCGACTTCAAGCCCGGCCCGATCTTCCACCAGATCATCCTGGCCGACGAGATCAACCGGACCACGCCCAAGACCCAGAGCGCGCTGCTGGAGGCCATGAGCGACCTGAGGGTGTCCGTGGACGGGGCCGCCCGGCCCCTGCCCTCGCCCTTCATGATCATCGCCACCCAGAATCCGATCGAATACCACGGCACCTTCCCCCTGCCCGAAGCCCAGCTCGACCGCTTCCTGCTGCGCCTGAAGATCGGCTACCCCAGCCGCGGCGACGAGGCCGCGATCATCCGCGGATCCGATCCCTACGAGCGGGCTCAGGCTCTGGAGCCGGTCCTTTCGGCGGCCGAAGTCCTCGCGCTGCAGGCACGGGTGGAAGATGTCCGGGTCGCCCCGTGCCTTCTCGATTACATCCTCGACTTGGTCCGGGGCACCCGCGACAATCCGCGCCTCAGGCTCGGAGCCAGCCCGCGCGGCGCCCTGCTTCTGCGCCGGGCGGCCCAAGCCCAAGCCCTGACTTGGGGACGCGACCATATCCGGCCGGAGGATGTCCAGGCGGTCGCGGTGCCGGTCCTGGCCCACCGGATCGTCATCGACTCTCCCTCCTACGGCCTGGTCCGCATCCACGAGTCGGACGCGGAGATCGAGGATCTCCTGGGCCGCGTCCCCGTGCCGGTCTAGGCCGCGCCCATGCGTTGGACGCGCCTCGGCCTGTCGGTCCTGGCCGCCGCCGCCGGCACCGCCTTCGGCGGCCTGGTCGGCGGCAACAATCTGCTCTACCTCATCGCGGCCGGGCTGATGGCGGCCCTGGCCGCGGCGGCCATGGAGACCGGCATCGGCGGCCTCGTGGTGACGCTCGAATTCCCCGAGCAGATCTTCCTCGATGCGGCATGCCGCCTGGAAGTCGAGGTCCGCAACCCGCGCCGCCGGCCGCGGCGTCATCTGGCTATCACGGGCCCCGGTGGCCGAGCCGAGCTGCCGTGGATTCCCGGACGCGGCGCGGCCCGGGCCGAGCTGCCCCATACCTTCAAGCTGCGCGGGAAGGTCCGGGCTTGCGATTTGGCCCTCGAGACGTCCCACCCTTTGGGCTTGTTCAAGCGGCACCGGAAGCTTCGCGAGGCCGTCATCACGGTCCTGCCCCGGCTCTTCGAGATCCAAAGCCGGCCGCACGGCCCGTCCGCCCGCCAGGACTCGGCGCCTCGGCCCTGCCGCGGCCGCGGGGACGAGCTGCGGGGCGTGCGGGATTACGACCCGGCCGAGGACGCGCGCTTGATCCACTGGAAGCTGACGGCCCGGACCGGGAAGCCCCTGGTCCTGGAGTACGATCAGGCCGCCGGCCGCCGGGTCACGATCACGGCTGATGGCGCGCCCGGGCCGGGGACCGAGGAGAGGATCAGCGAGGCCGCTTCCCTGGCCCGCTTCTTCATCGACGACGGGGCCGAAGTGGCTCTGGAAACGCCGGAAGGGACGATCGGCCACGGCCGCGGGCTCCTCCACCTTCAGACGATCCTCCAGGCCCTGGCCCTGCTCGGGGAGGGCAAGAGGATTCGGGAGGCGGCGCCGCAGGCCCAGGTCGCGAAGCCGAGGGCGGGAAGCCCTCCCCGCCCGTCCTTGCCCCTCTATCTGACCGCCGGAGCCGCCATCGCCTCGCTGCGGCTGGTGGACCTTGTTCCAGCCGTTTGGCCATGGATCGCAGCCCTCGCCCTTCTGCCGCTCGGCTGGGCCTTCGACAAGCGCGGCCGCCATCCGATCCCTCGCTGGATCTTCGACGCGGGAGCCCTGGCCGTGCTCCTGCTGGCATTCCTGGGCGGATTCCGGTCCCTCGGCCTCGTCCCCATGACCGCCGTCATCCTTCTCTATGTCTCGGCGGCCTACCTCTGGTCGCCCAAGACCCCACCCATCCGGTCCCGCCTCCTCCTGAGCCTGTTCCTCCTCTTCGTCCTGTCCTCCAGCCAGGCGGTGGACATCTGGTACTTTCCCCTCGGGGCGGCTTTCTTCGCCGCCTCGGGCGCCTGGCTCGACGATTGGCTCAAGGCCGGATCCCGTCCGGCCCGGAGGGCGCGCCGGGCCCTGGCGCCCCTGGCCGGCCGGGCCTTCCTCCTGGCCGGCCTCCTCTTCGCCATCCTGCCGCGCGCTTACAGCCCCGGCATGCAGCAGCTCCTGGCGGCCTCGGGACTCAGCCGCCTGCAGGACCCGCGCCGCTCGTTTGCCGGCCTCGCCGACCGGGTCGACCTGGGATTTTTCGGCCCCCTTCGCAAGAATCCGGCCCGAGCCATGCAGGTCGGCTTCCCGGACCCGCCGCCGGGCTTCGTCCGGCCGGAGGCCCTGCGGATACGGGCCGGCTCCTTCGACCGCTTCACCGGACGCCGCTGGATCCGAGGCGGCGGGGACTTCCAAGTCAAGGAAGGCGGCCGCCTGCTCAAGTCCCGCGGCGGGCTGCTGGGCCTGCGGTCGCGCGACGGTCGGATCGTCTTCCCGGGCTACGATCCCGCCCGGCCCGCCGTCACTCAAGAGCTCCTGGTCTACCCGATGATCGGCTCGACGGTCTTCGCGGCCGGCGGCATCGGAGCGCTGGAGACCGGAGCGCGCTCGGCCGCGTTCGACATCGGCGACACGGTCTCGTTCCCTTTCCTCTACGGCGCTCCGATCCGCTACCGCGTCAGGGCCGCGGGCGACGCCCCGGCCTTCGGCGAGGGCATCGAGGGCTACTCCGGCATCCTGAAGACCCGCTTTCTCGACACGGCCGGATTGTCGGAGCGCTGGCGGGCGGAAGCCCGGCAAGCCGCCGGCGCGGCCGTGACTCCGGCCGCGCGGGCCGCCGCCGTGGAGTCCTGGCTGCGCCGCCGCGGGACCTACTCCCTGGCCGCGTCCGACAACCGCCAGGACTTGGACGCCTTCCTCTGGACGACGAGGGCCGGCAATTGCGAGTACTTCGCCTCGACCATGGTCCTCCTGCTGCGCTGCCTGGACATTCCCAGCCGGCTGGCCGTCGGATTCCTGGCCTCGGAATGGAACGAGTTCGGGAGCTTCTTCGACGTCCGCCAGAGCGACGCGCACGCCTGGGTCGAGGCCTATCTCCCGGGGCGCGGCTGGACCGCCTTCGATCCCACGCCGGCCGATTCGGAGGGCGCCTCCGGGCCGTCGCTTCTGGCCGGCCTGTGGGGGCGCATCCGCCGCGGCTTCAGCGCCGTCGAATCGCGCTGGTACCGCTACGTCGTCGGCTACGATCCCGAGACCCGGATGTCGCTGCTGCGGTCGCTGGCCGCGGGACTGGGGCCCTGGCTCCTGCCCGCCGGGGCGGCGGGACTCCTGGCGGCCGCCGGCATGCTGGCCGCCGCGGCTTGGAGGCGCCGGGCGAGAGAAGGGAGGAAGGAGCGGAGGGCCCGCCGCCGGCATTTCTACTACCGAGTCCTGGACGGCCTGGCCCGGTCCGGATTCCCTCGCCCAGCCGGGCAGACCGCCGCGGACTGGGCGAAGGCGGTGGTCGAAAAGCGCCCCGATCTCTCAGCCCTTATCCCTCTGACAGAGGCTTTCTCCAAGGCCCGATACGCCGGGGTGGCGATGTCGGAGACCGATGAGCGGCGTGCCCGAGCGACCGCCGAGACGATCACGCGGGCGGCCAGGCGCCCGCCGGCCGCGGCGTCCTCATCCAGCCCGGCCTAGGCGTGCGTCTCGGATATTCATTGACCTCATCCCGAGCAGGCCGGAAGCCCAACCGCCGGGGAGCGGAGGGGGGTCTACACGACGCGCCCGAACGGACGTATACTGGCCCCCCATGCGCCCCGCGAAGCTCCCCCTCCTTGCCATCCTCGTCGCCTTGCCCCATCTCTCTTACGCCCAGGTCGAGCCGCGTCTTTCCTGGCGCGACCCGGTCTCCGGCTCAGCGGTCGTCGTCGAGGGCCAAGCTTGGCCCGGACAGTCCGTCCCTTTCACCCGGCTTCCCGATCGGGCCAAGGCGTCCGTCCGTCCCGAAGTCTGGAGCCTGTCCCGCCATTCGGCCGGCCTTGTCGTCAGGTTCCGGACCGACTCCCCGTCCATCCACGTCCGCTACCGAGTGGAGGGCCCGGCCGCCATGCCGCACATGCCCGCCACCGGCGTCAGCGGCGTCGACCTCTACGCCAAGGACGCCGACGGGCGATGGCTCTGGGCCAAGGGCCGCTATGCCTTCGGAGACACGGTCCTCTACCGATTCGACGGGTTGGAGCCCCACGACCGCTACCATAAGATGGGCCGCGAATACCGTCTCTACCTCCCGCTCTACAACGCCATGACCGATCTGAGAATCGGCGTCGAGGAAGGGGCCGCCTGGTCGGTCCTCCCGGCCCGCCGGGAGAAACCGATCGTCGTCTACGGCACCAGCATCGCCCACGGCGCCTGCGCTTCGCGGCCGGGCATGGCCTGGACGGCCATCCTCGGCCGGGCCCTCGACCGCCCGCTGGTCAATCTGGGCTTCTCCGGGAACGGCCAGCTCGAGCCCGCTCTTCTCGACCTGATCGGCGAGATCGACGCGGCCGCATTCGTCCTGGACTGCCTGCCCAATCTCTGGAACGCTTCCGACTTTCCCCGGGAGGAGGTGGGCCGCCGCATCAAGGGGGCGGTGCGCGGCCTGCGCCGGGCCCGGCCGAATGTCCCCATCCTGCTGGCCGACCACGCCGGCTATTCGGACGGATCGATCGTCGCGGCCCGGAGACAAGACCCGCTGGACGTCAATCTCGTCCAGCACCGGGCCTTCGAGGATCTGCGCCGGGAAGGCGTGCCCGGCCTCTACCTCTTGACCCGGGAGGAGATCGGGCTCGGCCTGGATGACATGGTCGACGGCACCCACCCGTCGGACCGGGGCATGGCGGCCTATGCCGCGGCCTACGAGAAGGCCCTCCGCGCCATCCTGGCCCAGCCGGCCGGGCCCGAGCCTTCGGCAATTCCGGCCACGCAATACCGGGAGCCCGGTCTCTACGACTGGGAGGCCCGCCACCAGGAGATCCTGCGGATGAACGCCGAGAGCGCGCCCAGGACGGTCTTCCTGGGCGACTCCATCACCCACTATTGGGGCGGGGAGCCGGCCCACCCGCTCCACCGGGGCGAGGACTCCTGGGCCGGGCGCCTGGCCGGCTGGGGGACCCGCAACCTCGGCTTCGGCTGGGATCTCATCGAGAACGTCCTCTATCGGGTCTATCACGACGAGCTCGACGGGTACGAGGCCGAGAAGGTCTTGATCTCCATCGGGACCAACAATCTGTCTCGGGACTCGGACATCGTCATCCTGGCCGGGATGAGGCGGCTCCTGGAGGCCGTGCGGGCCCGGCAGCCGCGGGCCGACGTCCTCCTCCTCGGCCTCTATCCGCGCCGGGGCCTGGAGAAACGGGTCCGGGGCCTCAACCGGGGCTATGCCCGCCTGGCCAAGGAGATGGGCGTCCGCTACGCGGATCCCGGCCGGGCTCTCTTGGGCCGGGGCGGGACGATCGACGAGGCGCTGTTCGTCGACGGCCTGCACCCCAACGCCGAGGGCTACAGGCGCGTCGCCGCCGGTCTGAGATAGCGCCGCCGGAACCACCCGAGTTCGGTTCTTCGCCCGATTCCGGTAATCATAGGGGACCGGGGTACCGGCCAACGGCGGAGAAGCGCCGGTTGAGCCCGTGTCGCCGCTCCCTAGGTGGAAAGCCCCCTACAACATCCCGCCAGGACTCCATGGCCCGATCAAGTCTCGGGAGCAGGCTCAACCAAGCAGCCCTCGCGGAGACAGACGAAGCATCCGTCTCATCGAGGACGCGCAGGGCGTCGCCGGGCCGGTACCCCGGAACCCGATTACCGGAATCGGGCGATGTACCTAGATCTTGATCAGGATCTTCCGGCGGTAGAGCCACAGGCAGATCGACCAGAGCATGGCCCAGGCGGCCAGGCTCAGGGCGAATTCCGCCGGCAGCCGGCCGGCCCAGCCGAAGAGAAGCTGGGTGAAGGGCCGGGCCAGGTGCTTGAGCCACTCCGTGGCCCCGGTCTGGGTGAAGATGTAGATGGCCAGGCAGTTGACCCCCACGATGTTGAAGAAGACGATCCCTCGGCGGACCTTCTTGACGTCGAAAGCCCAGTAGCAGAGGGCCATCATCAACAGGCAGAAGCCGCCCGAGGCGACGACGAAGGAGCTGGTGCAGATCCGCTTGATCATCGGGGTCACCGCGGTCAGGCCGAAGCCGGCCGCGACGCCGAGGGCGCCGAAGACGGCCAGCCGCCGGACCTTGCAGCGGGCCGGCTTGGGGCCCATCAGCCACTGGGCGGCCAGGACGCCCCAGACGGTATGAGCGGCCGTCGGCAGGGCGTTGAAGGAGACCCAGTGCCCGGCCGAGAGCTCGCCGGAGATCAGCATGTCAAACCAAGCCCCGAAGTTATGGTCGGGGACGAAGGGCTGGTTGAAGCCCGGCACCCAGAAGGTCCGATAGATGACCTCCGTGGCCAGGATGAAGGCGAAGCTCCAGAGGAGCTGGACCTTGACCGGCCGGCGCATCAGGAGATAGGCGATGAGGATCGTCACCGACAGCTGGGCCAGGACGTTCTGGAAGCGGAAGGTGATGCGGCCCGGCTCGATGCAGTAGAGGGCCCAGCCGATCAGGAGGAGGAGAAAAGCCCTCTTGACGACATGCCGGGTGATGAGGGCCCGTCCGTCCCCCCGCTTCTCTCTCTTGGCCGTCGAGAGGGCCATGGCCGCCCCGACGATGAACATGAAGAACGGCTGGACGAGGTCCCAGAAGCGCAGCCCGGCCCAGGGATGGTGGTCGAACTGGGTGCCGAGGGCGAAGAGGAAGGTCCCCTTCAGGGCCGGATCGACCAGGTGGGCGTAGACGTGGGTGCTCTCCCCGATCAGAAGGAACATGGTCAGCCCGCGAAAGAAGTCGAGCGAGAAGAGGCGGTCCTTGAACTCGTCGGCCCGGGCGGCGTTCTCATTCATGGCTTTCTCCCTTGGCTTGGAGCGATCTTGATGGTATGGCCGGCCCGGCCGGGCGGCAGCTCGACCGTCGTCCATTCGGCCGGCCGAAAATCCCGGGCCCGGCCATCCACATCCAACGTCCAGCTCCGGCCGGCCATCCGCTCGATGAGCCAGTCCGAGAGGTGGAGGTCCCAGGCGGCCGGATGGGTCGCGAAGCGGCGGCCGAAGCGCGGGTGCCCGGCCACCTCCAGCCCGAAGCCATCCGGGAGCGGCCGGATGTCGGCGTGAATATAGGCGATGTACTCGTTGAGACCGATGAATCGGGCTTTGGGGTAGGCGTCGAAGACTTCGGCGAAGCCTTCCGGCCGCAAGGCCACCCCCCGGTCGTGGCCGTCGGGCGGAGCCGGCAGAATTAGCGGCACGTCTTCCGTGCCGCCGAAAGGGGCTGATCCGTTGGCGTTGCCCTGGATGGCGAAGTCCTCGCCCAGGTAGCCGCCATACCATCCGAAGCCGGCCCGGGCCGCCAGGCGGAAGGTGTTGTTGGCCCAGGACGTGGAGACCGCGTTCCCGCCGGCCGCAAAAGCCAGAGGCTCCACCTCGAATTGCTCCCTCAGCCACACGATCGACTTGGCCAGACGGGCGCTCTGGACCTCGGCCGGGATCTCCGCGTTCCGGCGGGTGTCGAAGAACTCCCTGTACCAGCCGACCTCGGCCCGTTCGCCGTCCAAAGGCGTTCCCCACCAGGGGCCCGGCGGCGAGTCCAGGTCGGGCTGCATGTGAGTCAGGCCGTGGCTTTGGATCTCGATCAGGCCGGCGGCCACGCCCTCGTCCAGGCCCGCCTTCATCGAGCGGTAGTCCTGCCGCGTCCCGAAGCCGTCGACGAAGGGGGGGCCCCAGGCCGGGATGACGCTTCGCGTCGCGTCGTCCACGAAGCCCGGCACGGCATTGACGACCAGCACGGCTCGATGGGTCCGAAGGGGATCCAAGATGTAGCGACGGACTTGGTCCGCGGTCAGCGCCGGATAGTGCCAATGCTCCAGCCAGGCGTTCTGGGCGCCGCCCAGATCGTCCATGACCAGGATGATCCGGTCCGTCCAGCTCTTGACCAGGGCAAAGCCGATGGCCTCGGTCAAGGCCCGCTTCAGCAGCGTCCTGACGGGCTGGTAGGAGAGCATGCGGGCCGGATCGCCGCCGATCCAGATGGCCCGCGTCTCCGCGTCCAGCGTCCTGATCGTCGCCTGCGGCCAATCCCCTTGGCGGACCAGGACCTCGGCGCCCTCGACGTCAACCTGGACTCGGCCCTTGAAGGCGGCCGGCAGGTCGCCCGCGTCCAGCGGATCGGGGAGGCCGCGGGTCAGGAAATGAGGCCCCGCGATCCTGAGGTCGGAGCTATGGGGGTGGAAAGCCCGGTAGCGGACGCCGAGGAGGCCCTGGATCACCGGCTCCTTGATCCGATCGGCCAGGGCGACGAGGCTGATGCGGTGACGGCGCACGGCTTGGTCCAAAGCGCCATAGTCCTGCGGCAGGATCGCCCCGGCCGGATCGGCGTCCCAGAGGATGGCTCCGTAGCGCGGGCGGCCGGCGGCGTCCAGGAAGCGGCCGGGGCCCAGCCTCTCTCGATCGAGGCGGGCGACGTCGAAGGGCACGCCCCAGGACTTCAGCAGGGTGACCAGGTCCTGGAACTCGCCCCCCTCGGCGATCAGCTCGCCGCGGGGATCTTTCCATTGGTCCCCGATGACCAGCAGAATGCGGTAGGGCTTGACGGAGAGACGCGAGCCGGGCGAGGCGTCCGGGCCGCCCGGGAGCGCGGGGGCGGGCGCTGCGAGGAGAGAGGCGACGAAGGCCGCGGCGACAAGCCCGGGAGGGCCGAGACGAAGGCCGCGAGATCTCAAGACGGAACCACCTTCCCTCCCGGGGCGGCCCGTCCCCAAGGCGGCCCGGATCGCGCCCGATGATGGGGGGATCGTATGTCCGCCCGGGAGCCGTGTCAAGGCGGGCGCCCCCCGCAAGCCGCGCCGCCGGGCTGAGGCGGATTGACAGGCCCGGCGGCCTGCATTACCCTGGCCCGAGGAGCCGGCCATGAGATCCTTCCGCCAAGAGCTTTGGTTCAATGTCCCCTCCCGCCGCGGCTTTATCAACATCACGCCCCAGGTCCAAGAGTGTCTGCGGGCCAGCGGCATCCGCGAGGGGCTCTGCCTGGTCAACGCCATGCACATCACCGCCTCGGTCTTCGTCAACGACGACGAGCCGGGGTTGCACCGCGACTTCGACGACTGGCTGGAGGGCTTGGCCCCGCACGAGCCCGTCGGCTCCTACCGCCACAACGTCGGCGAGGACAACGCCGACGCCCACCTCAAGCGCCAGGTCATGGGCCGCGAGGCCGTCGTCGCCATCACCGAGGGCCGGCTGGACTTCGGCCCTTGGGAGCAGATCTTCTACGGCGAGTTCGACGGCCGCCGCAAGAAGCGGGTCCTGGTCAAGATCATCGGGGAATAGACCAACCCAAGGAGAACCGCATGCCGCAACGCCTCGCCGTCCGCATCGGGCTGCCCGTCCTGCTGGCCCTGACGCTCGCTCCCTCATCCCCCGCCCAGACCAAGGCCCGAATCTCGCCGGAGAAGAGGACCGTCCTGGAATGGCTGGGCCGGCCCGAGACGGTCGAGCGATTCGGCCGCGTCTCGGACGCCATCTGGTCCTTCGCCGAGCTGGGGCTGCAGGAGACCCGCTCCTCCGCCCTCCTGGCCGAGACGCTGGAGAAGGCCGGCTTCAAGGTCGAGCGCGGCCTGGCCGGAATGCCGACCTGCTTCGTGGCGACCTTCGGCTCCGGCCGGCCGGTCATCGGGCTTCTGGGCGAGTTCGACGCCCTGCCGATGCTGTCGCAGAAGGGCCGCGTCCCGGTCCGCGAGCCGGTCGTGGAAGGAGCCCCCGGCCACGGCTGCGGCCACAACACGATGGCCGCGGCGGCCGCGGCGGCCGCCATCGCCCTCAAGGAGGCCATGGTCCGGCACCGCCTCCCGGGGACCATCAAGGTCTTCGGCTCGCCGGCCGAGGAGATCATCGTCAGCCGCCCGTTCATGATCCGGGCCGGGCTGTTCGAAGGCGTCGATGCGGTCATCGACAACCACAGCGGCAGCGGCTTCGGAACGGCCTACGGCCGCAGCAACAACGCCATCATCTCGGCCGTCTTCTCCTTCAAGGGCCGGACCGCCCACGGGGCATCGGCCTGGGGGGGCCGCAGCGCCCTGGACGCCGTCGAGCTGACCAATATCGCCTCCAACTTCCTCCGCGAGCACCTGCCGCCTTCGCACCGCCTGCACTACGTCGTCCTGGAGGGCGGCCAGGCTCCCAACGTGGTCCCCGACCGGGCCTCGGTCTGGTACTACGTCCGCAACACCGACGAGCTGGTCGAGTCCACCTTCCAGCGCGTCCTGGACTGCGCCAAGGCCGGAGCCCTGGCTTCCGGCACGGAGCTGGAGCCGGTCCGGACGATCGCCGCCGCCCACCAGATGCACGCCAACAAGGGCCTGGCCGAGCTCCTTCAGCGCAATATCGAGCTGGTCGGCATGCCGGCCTGGAGCGAGGAGGAGCAGGCCTTCGCCAAGGCCCTGCAGAAGGAGCTGAAGGCCGAAGAGAAGGGGATGCCGGACAAGGTCGACCCGCTGCGCGAGCCGCGGGGCGACGGCCTGGGCGGCGGCTCCTCGGACGTGGGGGACGTCTCGCTGGTCGCCCCCACGGCGTCCGTCCGCTTCCCCGGCCAGGTGCCGGGCGCCATCGGCCACCACTGGTCCTCGGTCTCCTGCAGCTACGGCAGCACCGCCTGGAAGGGCTTGAACGCGGGGGCCAAGGCGATCGCCGCGACGGCCGTCGATCTGCTGACCCGGCCGCAGGAGCTGAGCGCCATCCGCTCGGAGTTCGAGGCTTACGCCAAGAAGACGCCCTACAAGTCCTTCCTGCCCCCCGACGCGAAGCCGGCCCTGGACCTCAATGAAGAGCTCATGAGAAAGTTCCGGGGAGCGCTGGAGAAGGCCGAGCGGCGTCCGGATTGACGGTCAGCGGACGTCGATGTCGTCGGGCAGCTCGTTGAGGTCGGCCGCGCCGGCGTAGGGGAAGAAGGCGGCCAGCTTCTCCCCGGCGGAGGCGATCCCCTCGACCAGGCCCTCGGTGAATTGGCCCTTGCGGAAGCGGGCCGAGAGAACCGCGGCCAGCTCGGTCCAGAAGGCCGACCCGACCATGGCGTGGATGCCGACGTCGCCCATGACATGGAAGCGGCGGCGGGAGGGGACGACGAAGAAGAGGATCCCGTTGCGGTCCTTGGTCTCCTTCATCATCATCCGGTCGAAGCAGCGCCGCGCCACCGGCTCGACGCGGCCCCAGAAGAAGCGCGACAGCGAGACCCGGATCTCGCCGGACGTCTTCAGCTCGGCCAGCCGGATGGCCTCCCTGACCTGGTCCTCGTCGATCTTCTTCAGCAGCCTGGCTCTGGCCGAAAGCGTCATGCCGCCCTCCTTACCAGCCGCCCGAGGCGCCGCCGCCGCCCGAGCGCCCGCCCCCGCCCCGGAATCCGCCGCCTCCCGAGCGTCCGCCCCCCCCGCCTCCGGACAGGATGTTGATCAGGAGCCAGAGAGCCAGGGACGGATTTGTGATCAGGATGATCAGGAAGACCAGGCCGGCCAGGATGACGAAGAACGTCTCGGCCTTGCCGAGAGATCGCTCCCCGCCATCGCCCCGGCCGGCGGGCGCCTCCCCCCCGGCGAGGATCTGCAGCTCGGCCACGGCCCGGCGCAGGGCTCCGTCAACGTCCCCGCTGCGGAAGCCCGGAGCCAGGATGTCGTTGATGACCCGGGAGGCCTTCAGATCGGTGACCTCGCCCTCCAGGCCGTAGCCGACCTCGATCCGCATCTTGCGGTCGTCGGCCATGATGAAGAGGACCAAGCCGTCGTCCAGGCCCTTGCGGCCGACCCGCCAGGCCTCGAAGGCCTTGACGGCGAACTCCTCGATCGGGTCGCCGCCGGTGGTGCGATCGATGTAGACGAGGAGCTGGTGCCCGGTCGACCTCTCCCAGGCCTCCAGGGAGGCGTCCAGATCCCGCAGGGCGGACGGGGAGAGGAAGCCGGCCTTGTCGGTCGCCCAGCGATCGGGGGCGCGCGGGATCTGGACCTCGGCGGAGAGGGCCGCCCGTCCCGCGGGAGCCGCGGCCTCTTCGGCTATCCCGACGGGGAAAGCCGAAGAGACGAGGACCGCCAGGACGGCCAGGCCGCCCGGGAGGAGCTTCCGGCCGGACCTCACGTCAGAACTGGACCTTGGGGGCCACTTCGGCGCCCTCGGCCGCCTTGAAGTAGGCCTTCTCGGCGAAGCGTGAGCCGAAGAAGCCGGCGATCAGCACCGTCGGGAAGCTCATCCGCTTGGTGTTGAAGGCCTGGGCCGCCTCGATGAAGCGGTTGCGCGAGACCTTGATCCGGTTCTCGGTGCCCTCGATCTGCGACTGCAGGTCGCGGAAGTTCTGGGTGGCCTTGAGCTCGGGGTACTTCTCGACCGCCACGAGGAGGCGCGACAGGGCCCCGCCCAGCTCGTCCTGAGCGGCTTGGAACTTGGCCAGGGCCTCGGGGTTGTTCAGCTGGCTGGCGTCGATCTTCGTCTGGCCGACCTTGGACCGGGCCTCGGCCACGGCCGTGAAGGTGTCCTTCTCGAATTCGGCCGCGCCCTTGACCGTCTCCACCAGGTTGGGGATCAGGTCCATGCGGCGCTGGTAGTCGCTCTCCACCTGGGACCAGGCCGAAGTGGTCGCCTGGTCCAGCTTGACCAGGCCGTTATAGGCGCCGACGCCCCACAGGGCGGCGATGACCAGGCCGAGGACCAGGACGCCCAGGCATCCCAGGCCGAGGCTGCGGGACTTGACGGGCTTGGCGGGAGCGGGGGTCGGTGTCGTTTCCATGGGTCTCTCCTTTCCGCGATTATACTAGAGAACCGTTCCGTCGGGGATGACGGCGTTCTTCGGCACCACGATGATGCCGTTGACGATGCAGTAAGACTCGGCCTTCTCGTCCCGCGCGCCGCGGGCGTTGATCAGCCGGACGCCCTGCCCGATGCGGGCGTTCTTGTCGATGATGGCGTTGCGGATCTCGCTGTCGCGGCCGATGCCGATCGGCGGCACGCCCATGGCCTCGTGGCGGGCCTTCTCCTCGGCCGACTCGAAGTAGTCGGCTCCCATGACCACGGTCCGGTCCAGAACACAGCCCTCCGAGATCCGGGAGCGGACGCCGATGATGGATCGGTCGATGCGCGACCAGTTGATGATGCTGCCCTCGCAGAGGATCGAGGCGTGGACGTCGGACTGGAGGATCTTGGAGCCCGGCAGGAAGCGGGCGTGAGTGAAGATGGGCCGCTCCTCGTCGTAGAAGTTGAACTTCGGCAGCGGCTCGGTCAGGTTCAGGTTGGCCTCGAAGAAGGCCGGGATCGTCCCGATGTCCTCCCAGTATCCGTCGAAGAAGAAGGACACCACCTTGCGCGTCCGGATGGCCTCGGGGATGATCTGGCGGCCGAAGTCCTCGTGGCTGTTGGCCTCCAGGACCGCCTTGAGGACGTCCCGGTTGAAGACGTAGATGCCCGTCGAGGCCAGGTGGGTCCGGCCGGAGGGGAAGAGGCCGGCCGCGGCCAAGGCCGATTCGGGGATGCGCAGCGAGGCGATGACGGCGGGGTCCTTGGGCTTCTCGATGAACTCGACGATGTGGCCGGCCGGATCCACCTTCATGATCCCGAGATCCGGCGCCTGGTCCTCGGTCGCCAGCGTTCCGGCGATGGTGATCTCGGCCCCCGACTCGATGTGGTGCTGGACGAACTTGCTGTAGTCCATCCGGTAGAGGTGGTCGCCGGCCAGGATGAGGATGACGTCGCCCTGGTCCATGATGTAGTTCAGGTTCTGCCGGACGGCGTCGGCGGTGCCCTGGTACCAGTCGCGGCTGTCCAGGGTCTGCTGGGCCGAGAGCAGGTTGACGAAGTCGGGGTGGAAGGCGTCGAAGCGGTAGGAGATCAGGATGTGGCGGTGCAGGGAATGGGAGGCGAACTGGGTCAGGACGAAGATGCGCCGGTATCCGGAGTGGATGCAGTTGGAGATCGGCACGTCGATCAGGCGGAAGCGCCCGGCGATGGGCACGGCCGGCTTGCTCCGCATCTTGGTCAGCGGATAGAGCCGGCTGCCTTGACCGCCGGCCATGATGACCGCCACGACTTTGGGTGCCATGAACCTCTCCTCTCCCGACGACACTTTATAACATATCGGCCCGGCGCCGAAAAGTCCGGATAGCCTTTGACATTCCCGCCCCGGCTGGGATATTTTAAGGGCAGTCCAAGGCTGGGCGCGCAAGGACCTGACCAGGGAGGATGTCATGACCGAGGAAAGCCTGGAGAAGCGCACTTGCGCCCGGTTCCGCATCCCCGGCGCGACCGTGGCTTACAAGCGGGAGCGCGGCCTGTTCAAGAGGGGCTCCGACTACGGCGGGGAGTTTCTGCCCATGCTGGACATCAGCCGCGGCGGCATCCGCTTCCTGGCGGCCGAGGACATCGCCCTCGACACCCGGCTCCACCTGAGCATCCAGGTTCCCGGCGACCCGGCGCCGCTGAAGATGGACGGCTGGGTCCGCTGGTCCGCCCCCAACATCGGCCAGAGCTTCAAGCATCAGATCGGCGTCCAGTTCGCGCCCTATGGCGACAAGAAGGGGATGAACTACCCCGGGGCCCTGGTCAAGGTCATCGCCTACGAGCAGAAGTTCCTGGACGACTCGACCGAGATCAAGGACGAGACGGGCGGGCGGGGCTCGACGTTCTCGATCTGAAGCGCGGCCTTACCTTTTTTTTTCCATCCCCGGGAAGAATGGGCGGTTCGGGGTGTCGGCCGAGGGAGAGGCTCTAGCGGCGCTTCTCCCCCTCCACCACCACCTGGCTGAAGTCGGCCATCGGATCGAGCAGCTTCTTGATCCCCTGCAGCAGCCCGATGCGGGTCCGCCGCAGCTTCGTCTCCTCGGCCATGACCAGGACCTTGTCGAAGAAGGCGTCCAGCAGGGGCTGCAGCCGGAAGGCCATCTTGTGGGCCGGGACGAAGTCGCCCTTGGCCAGCATCGGTCCGATGTTGTCCCGGACGATGAGGAAGGCGGAGTGCAGCTCCTTCTCGGCCTTCTCCTGGAGCAGGGCCGCATTGACCGGGCTGGGCGGCTGGCCGCCGGCGATGTTGTTGATCCGCTTGGCCATCAGGATGAACGGCTCGAAGGCCTTGCCGGACTTCAGGACGTCCAGAGCCTTCAAGCGCAGGGCGGCCTGGTGGAGGTTGTCCACCCCGGCGCCCAGGGCGGCGTTGATCAGGTCGTAGCGGAAGCCCTGCCGCTCGAAGATCGAGCGCAGGCGCCCGGCGAAGTAGTCGGCCAGCTCGGCCCGGATCTCGGCCGCGGTCTTCTTCAGCCGGTCGCCATACCCCGCGGCCGCCTTGTCCACCAGGCGGGCCACCGACAGGTTGAGCTTGCGCTCCAGGACGATCTTGCAGACGCCCTGGGCGTTGCGGCGAAGCCCGAACGGGTCGCTCGAGCCCGAGGTCGGGACGCCGATGCCGACGACGCCGACGATGGAGTCGATCTTGTCGGCGAGCGACAGCAGGGCTCCGGCCGTCGAGGCGGGCGCCTCGTCCTCCAGGCTCTGCGGCCGGTAATGCTCGGCCACGGCCTGGGCCACCGTCTCCGGCAGGCCTTCGGCCTTGGCGTAGAGGCCGCCGACGACGCCCTGCAGGCCGGGGAACTCCCGGACCATGTCCGTCAATAGATCGGCCTTGCACAGCTCGGCCGCGGCCGCGGCGTCCTTGGCCAGGGCTTTGTGGCCGGCCTTGTCGCAGAGGTAGACGACCAGCTTCTTGAGGCGCTGGGCCTTGTCCTCGTAGGTGCCGAGCTTCTCCTGGAACAGCACGGCCTTCAGCCCGGCGGCCCGCTTGCGGAGAGGGGTCTTGCGGTCCTGCTCCCAGAAGAAGCGGGCGTCGGCCAGCCGGGCCTTGAGGACCCGCTCGTGGCCCTTCTGGATGAAGCCGCGCGGGTCGCCGTCGGTGTCGGCCAAGCCCAGGAAGAGCGGGAGCTGGCGGCCGTCCTTGACGACCGAGAACAGCTTCTGGCCCTCGCGCATGGCCGTGCTGAGCACCTCCAGCGGCAGGTCCAGGAAGGCTTCGGGGAACGAGCCCATGACCACGTAGGGCGACTCGACGTCCGAGGCCAGCTTGTCCAGCAGGGCCGGGTCGGGGTGGAGCGCCGCCTGCAGCGGCGCCAGGCGGGACGAGATCTGGTCCAGGATGGCGGCCTTGCGCTCGTCCATGTCCAGGATCACGCCGCGGGCCCTCAGGCCGTCGCGGTACTCGGCGAACGAGGCGGCCCGGAAAGGCTCGGGAAATCTCATCTTGTGGCCGCAGGTCGTGTCCGATGCGGTCAGGCCCTCGAAGACGAAGGGCAGCGGCTGGCCGTCCAGGAGGCAGAGCAGGCCCCGCAGCGGCCGGGAGAACTTGAACGTCCCCGTGCCCCAGCGCATCATCCGGGGGAAGGTCAGCGAGGAGATGATCCGGCCGATGAGCGGGGGCAGGATCTCCGCCGCCGGCTTGCCCTGGACGGAGGTCCGAACGCCGATGTACTCCCCTTTCTCCGTGGTGAAGACCTGGAGATCCTCGACCCGGACGCCCTTGGCCCGGGCGAACCCGGCCGCGGCCGGCGTCGGCGAGCCGTCGGCGGCATAGGCGTTGGCCTTGGGCGGGCCGGTCACGACCATGTCCCGGTCGGGCTGCCCGGCCGGGACATCGGCCAGGACGACCAGGCGGCGGCACGTGCTGTAGAGGCGCAGGCTCGCGGCCGGGATCTGGGCCGTTGAAAGCTCGCGGGGGAGCTTGTCCCTGATCTCCTCCACGGCCGAGCGGACGTGCGAGGGCGGCAGCTCTTCGGTCAGGATCTCGAGCAGGAATTCCATCAGATTGTCCCTTGCGGCGGGGCGGCGGCGCGGTCGCTGAAGGCCCGGGCCACCTGGCCGACCAGAGCCCGGATCTGGGCGATCATCTTGACCCGCTCGGTGACGCTGATGGCCCCGCGGGCGTCCAACAAGTTGAAGGCATGCGAGCACTTCAGGCACTGGTCGTAGGCCGGCAGGTAGAGCCCCCGGGCGACGAGCTGGGCCGCTTCCTTCTCCGCCAGGGCGAAGATCTCGCGCAGGGACTTGACCGTGGCCTGGTTGAAGTTGTACTCGGAGAACTGCTTCTCCTCCTCCAGCCTCAGGTCGCGATAGGTCACGTCGTCGGACCACTGCAGGTCGTAGATGTCGTCCCGGCCCTCCAGGAACATCTCCAGCCGCTCCAGGCCGTAGGTGATCTCGACCGGCACCGGAGCGACGTCGATGCCGCCCGCCTGCTGGAAGTAGGTGAACTGGCTGATCTCCAATCCGTCCAGCATGACCTGCCAGCCGACGCCCCAAGCCCCGATGGTCGGCGACTCCCAATCGTCCTCGTCGAAGCGCAGGTCGTGGGCGGCCAGGTCGATGCCCAGGGCCCGCAGGCTCTCGATATAGAGGCGCTGCACGTCGTCGGGCGAGGGCTTGAGGATGACCTGGAACTGGTGGTGCTTCTGGACCCGGTTGGGGTTGTCGCCGAAGCGGCCGTCGGTGGGCCGGCGGGAGGGCTGGACGTAGGCCGTCCGCCAGGCGCGGGGGCCCAGGACGCGGAAGAAGGTGTCCGGGGTCATGGTCCCGGCCCCGACCTCGAGGTCGTAGGTCGGAGCCAGGTAGCAGCCCTGGCCGGCCCAGTAGGTCTGGAGATGGAGGATCAGGCTCTGCAGGCTCATTCGCTTTTCGGGCTCTCCCACTTGACGACCGGGTTGCGGGCCGCGGCCGTCTCGTCGAGGCGGCGGACGTAGGAATGGTGGGGCGCCGACTTGAGCAGGCCGGGATCGGTCTTGGCTTCCTCGGCGATGGTCTTCATCGCCTCGATGAAGCCGTCCAGCTCGCGCTTGCTCTCGGTCTCGGTCGGCTCGATCATCAGGGCGCCGTGGACGATGAGGGGGAAGGACATCGTCGGCGGGTGGATGCCGTAGTCGATCAGACGCTTGGCGATGTCCAGGTTGGTCACGCCATGGGCGTCCTTCTGGATCTTGTCGTCGAAGACGACCTCGTGGAGCGAGGGCGCGTCGTAGGGCAGGTTGTAGACGCCTTCCAGGCTCTTGCGGATGTAGTTGGCGTTGAGGACGGCGATCTCGGCAATCTCACGCATCCCCTGGGGCCCCAGAGCCAGGATGTAGGTCAGGGCCTTGACCACGACCAGGAAGTTGCCGTAGAAGCCGCGGACCCGGCCGATGGAATCGGGCCGGGCCTCGTCCAAGCCGTACCCGCCCGCCGTCCGGACCACGACCGGGGTCGGCAGGAAAGGCACGAGCTCCTTGACGACGCCGACCGGTCCGGAGCCGGGGCCGCCGCCGCCGTGCGGGGTGGAGAAGGTCTTGTGGAGGTTGATGTGCAGGACGTCGGCGCCCATGTCGCCGGGCCGGGCGATCCCGGTCAGGGCGTTCATGTTGGCCCCGTCCATGTAGAGGAAGCCGCCCTTGGCGTGGACGATGTCGGCCGCCCGGCGGATGTTCGATTCGAACACGCCCAGCGTGTTGGGATTGGTCACCATCAGGGCGGCCACGCTCTCGTCCATGCGCTTGGCTAAGTCGTCCAGGTCGATCCCGCCGTCGGGATTGGACTTGATCTCCTGCACCGTATAGCCGCTGAGGTGGGCGCTGCTGGGATTGGTGCCGTGGGCCGAGTCCGGGATGAGGACGACCTGGCGCGGATCGCCGCGCTTGGCCAGGGCGGCCCGGATCAGCATGATGCCGGTCAGCTCGCCTTGCGCGCCGGCCGCCGGCTGCAAGGTGAAGGCCTCGAAGCCGGCGATCTCGCAGAGATAATCCTCGGCCCGCTTGAGGACTTCCAGACAGCCTTGGACGGTGTCGGCGGGAGCGTAGGGGTGGGCCGCGGCGAAGCCGGGCAGGGCGGCGATCTTCTCGTTGATCTTGGGGTTGTACTTCATGGTGCACGACCCCAGAGGATAGAAGCCCTCGTCGACGCAGTAGTTCTGGTGGGATAGGCGGGTGAAGTGGCGGACGATCTCGACCTCGGCCGCCTCCGGGAAGCCTTCCAAGCCTTCCCGAACCGGCAGCCCGGCCAGGGCGCCGGGGGCCTCGGGGACGTCCAAGGGCGGCAGGGCGTAGGCCCGCTTGCCTCTCGCGCTGAGCTCGAAGATGAGCGGTTCGCGGGTCATCGCAGCACCTCCTCGAGGGCGGCCGCCAGCCTGTCGATGCAGGCCTTCGTCCGGACCTCGGTCACGGCCACGAGCAGGGCCCGGCCCGCCCCGGGCTCGTAGGTCCCCAGAGGCAGCCCGCCCAGGATGCCCTTGGCCTTGAGGGCGTCCGCGACGGCGGCCGCGTCCTTGGGCAGGTCCAGGACGAACTCGTTGAAGAAAGCGCCGCTGAAGCGGAGCCGGACGCCGGGGATCCGGGTCAGCTCCGCCGCGGCGTAGCGGGCCTTGTGGGCGTTCTGCAGGGCCATCTCGCGCAGGCCCTCCCGGCCCAGCGTCTCCAGGAACATGGCCGCCCGCAGGGCGCACCAGGCCTGGTTGGAGCAGATGTTCGAGGTGGCCTTCTCGCGCCGGATGTGCTGCTCGCGGGTGGAAAGCGTCAGGACGAAGCCGCGCCGGCCGTCCACGTCCTTGGTCTGCCCGGCGATGCGGCCGGGCAGCTGGCGGAGGTGGGCCTTGGCGCAGGCCATGAAGCCGAGCGACGGGCCGCCGAAGGCGGGCGGCAGGCCGAAGCTCTGGGCCTCGCCGCAGGCGATGTCGGCGCCCAGCCGGCCGGGCGCTTCCAGGATTCCGAGCGCGAGGGCCTCGGCGGAGACCGCGACCAGGAGCCCCTTGCGGGCGTGGACGATCTCGGCGCAGCCCCGGACGTCCTCGAGGACGCCGAAGAAGTTCGGCGACTGGACCAGGAGCCCGGCCACGTCGTCGCCCATTCTCTCCTTCAGCTCGGCCGACTTCAGGCCGCCGCAGTCGCCGTAGCCGATCTCCTCGACGGTCAGGCCGAGAGCGCGGACATAGGTCCGGATCGTCTCGCGGTACTGGGGGTGGAGGGAGCGGGCGACCAGGACGCGGGAGCGGCCGGTCAGCCGGTGGATCATCAGGACGGCCTCGGCCGCGGCGTGGGCCCCGTCGTAGAGGGAGGCGTTGGAGACGTCCAGGCCGGTCAGCTGGCAGATGAGCGTCTGGTACTCGAAGATCGCCTGCAGGGTGCCTTGGGCGACTTCCGGCTGGTAGGGCGTGTACGGCGAGACGAACTCGGTCCGGGCGCTGAGGCTGTCGACGATCGCGGGGATGAAGTGGTCGTAGACCCCGGCGCCCAGGAAGGACAGGTAGCCGCCGTAGGTGTTCTTGGCCGCGACCGCGGTCATGTGGCGGTCGAGCTCGGGCTCGGCCATGGCCGGGGGCAGGTCGAGCGGCCGGGTCAGGCGCATCCCCTCGGGGATGCAGCCGAAGAGATCGGCCGGCGCCCGGACTCCGATCCGGGCCAGCATCTCCCTCTTATCGCTGTCGCTGAGGGCGATATAGCTCATGGCCGACTCAGTGGGCCAGGCCTTCCAGGTACTTCTCGTAGTCGGCGGCCTTCATCAGGGCGTTCAGGTCGGCCTTGTCGGCCATCTTGACCTTGATGATCCAGCCCTTGCCGTGGGGGTCCTGGTTGACGGACTCGGGGGCGTCGCCCAGCCCGGCGTTGGCCTCGATGACCTCGCCGGCGACGGGAGCGAAGACCTCGGAGACGGCCTTGACCGACTCGATGGTCCCGATGGCCTGGTGGACGGCCAGGGCCTTGCCGATCTCGGGGAGCTCGACGAAGACGACGTCGCCGAGCTGCTTCTGGGCGAAGTCGCTGATGCCGATCGTGGCCGTGTCGCCGTCGACCGCCACCCACTCGTGATCCTTGGTGAAGTAGAAGTTCTGGGGATACATGCCGGACCTCCTTGTCAGCTTATTTTTATCGAGCCGATCAATAGTCGCGCTTGTAGAACGGCGTCGGGACGACGACCGCCTTGGCCCGCTTGTCGCGGATGCCGATCTCGAACTCGGTCCCGACCGCGGTCTTGGCGATCGGGAGATAGGCGAAGCCGATGCTCTTCTTCAGCAGCGGCGAGAAGGTGCCCGAGGCGACCTGGCCATAGGGCTGTCCGTCGACGAAGACGGGGTAGTGCGGCCGGGCGATGCCCTTGTCGACGAGCTCGAAGCCGACCCACTTGCGGGTCAGGCCCTGCTCGTTCTGGCGGACGATGGCCTCGCGGCCCAGGAAGTCGCCCTTCTTGAACTTGACGATCCACTTGAAGTCGCACTCGAGCGGCGTCGTGGTGTCGTCGATGTCGTTGCCGTAAAGAGGCAGCTTGGCCTCCAGGCGGAGGGTGTCGCGGGCGCCCAGTCCGACCGGCTTCAGCCCCAGCGGCTGGCCCTTCTCCATGATCGCGTCCCAGAGGACGGCCGGCTCGGGGTCCAGGGTGTAGACCTCGAAGCCGTCCTCGCCGGTGTAGCCGGTGCGGGAGATGAGGCATTCCTTGCCGGCCACCTTGCCGAAGGCGAAGGTGAACGAGTGCATGGGGGCCAGGTCGACGTTGGTCAGCGGCTGCAGGATGGGGATGGCCTGGCGGCCCTGCAGGGCGATCTGGCTGTAGCGGTCGGAGGCGTTGTCGAGGACGATGTCGTAGCCCCCCTTGACCGACTGGACGTAGGCGAAGTCCTTGTCGGTGTTGGCGGCGTTGACGACGAGCAGGTAGAACTCGGGGTGGACGCAGTAGATCAGCATGTCGTCGACGTAGGTGCCGCGGTCCGTCATGAGGCCGGTGTAGAGGACCATGCCGGGCGAGAGGCGGGCCGCGTCGTTCGGGGAGATGTGCTGGACGAAGGCCAAGGCGTCCTTGCCGAAGACGTGGATCTCGCCCATGTGGCTGACGTCGAACAGGCCGGCGGCGTGGCGGCAAGCCAGGTGCTCCTCGATCAGGCCGCCGTACTCGACGGGCATGTCCCAGCCGCAGAACTCGATCATCTTGGCCCCCAGGGCGCGGTGCTGGGCGTTGAACCGGGTCTTCTTCATGGATGAGTTCCTTTCATCGAAAGTCGGGAAAGGCGAAGCGTAAAAGTACCATAACCGGGGGGGAGGATCAAGGCGGCCGGAGGCCGACGGGAGCCGGACGGGGGGCCATCCGCCGCGGCGAGACCGCAAGGGAGGGGCTTGGGGACGGCAAGACCTGTATCCCTCAGGCAAGATGATGGATGGCGCGATTCGCCGGGTGGATTTCCGGGGCTCCCCCGGGTACAATAGCCTGGCCTTCCAAGGAGCAGAGCCGAGCGTGAAGCCCGAGGTGTCCGTCGTCTTCCCGACCTATAACGAGAGGGACAATATCGAGCCTCTCATCCGCGAGGTTCTCCTCCACACCCCTCCTTCCACCGAGGTCATCGTCGTCGACGACGACTCCCCCGACGGGACCTGGCGGGTCGTCCAGGACCTGCAGGCCTCCCTGCCCCGGCTGCGCCTCATCCACCGGACGACCGAGCGGGGCCTGACCTCCGCCCTGAGGGCCGGCATCGCCGCGGCCGCGGGGGACGTCGTGGTCTGGTCCGACTGCGACTTCTCCATGCCGCCGGCGAAAGTCGAAGACCTTCTGGCGGCCATCGCCGCCGGGGCCGACGTTGCGGTCGGCAGCCGCTTTGTCGAGGGCGGCGGGGTCCGGATCATTCACGGCTCGGGCGACACGCTGATGGCCTATCTCATGAGCCGAACGCTCAACGGATTCATCCGGCGCGTCCTGGGCCGAGGCTTCCACGACTACACCTCGGGCTTCATCGCCGTCCGCCGCGGGGTTCTGGAGAGGGTCCCGCTGCGGGGGGGGTACGGGGAATATTTCATTGACCTCGTCTACCGGGCCCGCAAGCTCGGTTTCAAGATCGTCGAAAGCCCCTACCTGTGCGTCGAACGGCGAGCGGGCGTCGGCAAGACCGGCCAGAGATTCGGGGACTTCGTCCGCAAGGGGTGGAAGTATGTCTGGTTGACGGTCAAGCTGCGCTTCGCCAGGATACGTTGAGCCCGGCCGGCCGGGGACCGTGCGGGAGAGGAGGGTTCGCGTGAGCAAGAGCAAGGGATTGACCAGGATCGAGAAGGGCGGCGAGATCTACGCCATCCTCCTGCGGCGGGAATACGACCAGCCGGGACCCAGCTTCTTCACCCCCGGCGAGTTCTCCCAGCAGCTGGGGATGCTGGTCCATCCCAAGGGCAAGGAGGTCAAGCGCCACCGGCACCGGCTGGTCCGGCGGGAGATCTTCCGCACCCAGGAAGTCCTCGTCCTCCTGGAAGGCCGGGTTCGGGTGACGATCTGCACCGACGAGGGCGAGACGATCAAGGCCTTCTTCCTCCGCCCCGGGGACGCCGTGCTGCTGGCCCGCGGCGGCCACTCGGTCAAGGTCCTGGAGCCCTCCAAGATGATCGAGGTCAAACAGGGGCCGTACGCGGGGGCGGACGACAAGGAATTCTTCTGATGATCCCCGTCAACGAGCCGCTCCTGGCCCGCAACACCCTGCGCTACGTGGCGGATTGCGTCCGGACGGGCTGGATCTCCTCGGCCGGATCCTACATCGGCAAGTTCGAGGCGGCCTTCGCCGATTATCTGGGCGTCGGCCACGCCGTGACCACGACCAGCGGCACGACGGCCTTACACCTGGCCCTGGCGGCCATGGGCTTGGGCCCCGGCGACGAGGTCGTCATCCCCTCCCAGACCATGATCGCGGTCCCCTACGCCGTCCTCTATACGGGGGCCAAGCCGGTCATCCTGGACGTCGACCGCGAGACCTACAACCTGGATCCCAACCGAGTGGAACATTTTCTGAGGAAGGGCTGCCGGTACGACCGGCGGGCCAAGATCCTGCGCAATAAGGCCACCGGAAGGCGGGTCAAAGCGCTCCTGCCCGTCCACCTGTTCGGGCACCCCTGCGCCATGGACGAGATCCTCGGGCTGGCCGGGGAATTCGGCTTGGATGTGGTCGAGGACGCGGCCGAAGCTCATGGCGCGATCTACCGCTTCGGAGGGCGCAAGGGACCGCGCTTCTGCGGCGCCATGGGCCGGGTCGGCTGCTTCAGCTTCTACGCCAACAAGATCCTGACGACCGGCGAAGGCGGCATGGTCGTCACGGATGACGAGGCCCTGGCCGAAAAAGCCCGCCGCCTCAAAGACCTGGCCCACGCCCCGGGCCGCCGTTTCTTGCACACCGAGCTGGCCTACAACTACCGCATGACCAACGTCCAGGCGGCCATCGGCCTGGCCCAGCTGCAGTCCATCGACCGCTTCATCGCCATCAAGCGCCGCATGGCCGAGGCCTACGGCCGTCGGCTGGCCAAGGTCGCCGGCCTGACCCGGCCCCCGGAGAAGCCCTGGGCCCGCAGCGTCTACTGGATGTACGCGGTGGTGGTGGAGGACGAGTTCGGGATGCCGCGCGATGCGCTCTTGGCCAAGCTCAAGGAGCGGGGCATCGACACCCGGACCTTCTTCATCCCGGTCCAGCGGCAGCCGCTCTTCGCCCGGGACCCGGACTACGCCGGCGCGGACTGTCCCGTGGCCGACGATCTGGGGGCCCGCGGCTTCTATTTGCCCAGCGGCCTGGCCCTCAAGCCGGCCCAGATCAAGGCCGTCTGCGACGCCGTCAAGGAAATCCAGTCTCAGAATTAGCAGACCCATACCGAATTGAGTTCTCAGACACATACCGAATTCGGCTTCGAAGCGGCTTTTCTTCGATCAAAACGGAGAAAGGCCGGGCCCGAGCCGAGCTGTTTCAACGGCCCGCCGGCGTGGGATCGGGGTCGGCCGCGTTTGCCGTGAGGTTGAAGCTATGAATCCCCAGGAATACCGGGCCCATTTCGAGCTGGAGGAGCGCCACTGGTGGTTCAAATCCCGCCGCCGGTTGGCCTTCCGCCTTCTCGCTGGAGCGATCCCCAAAAGCGTCCCGATCCGGATTTTGGACGCGGGCTGCGGCACGGGAATCAACGTGGCCGGGATGGCCCGTTTCGGCCGCGTCTTCGGCTGCGATTTCGCCCCCCCCGCTCTCGCCTTCTGCCGGGAGCGCGGGATCGACGGCCTGGCCCGCGTCGACATCAACAGCCTCCCCTACCACGACGCCGCCTTCGATCTGATAACGCTCTTCGATGTCCTCTACCACCAGGCCGTGATCGACGACGTCGCCGTCTTGCGTGAAGCGGCCCGCGCCCTCGCGCCCGGCGGCCTGGTCCTGATCACCGATTCGGCCTTCGCATCCTTGCGGGGCCCCCACGATATCGCCATGAGGGGAGCCCGGCGCTACACCCTCAAGGAGCTCACCGATAAGTGCGGGGCGGCGGGATTCATCCCCCTCCACGCCACATATTTCTACATGGCGACTTTCCCGATCGTCTGGCTCAAGAGGAGATCCGAGCAAAGCGCGGCGAAGCATCACCCGGAGCGGCCGATCCGGTCAGACCTGGCGCCGGCCGCCAAGCCCGTCAATGCCGTGCTCTCGGCTCTCCTCGGATGGGAGGGGCGGTGGGCCTCCCGCCGCCGCCTGCCCTTCGGCAGCTCGGTGGTCGTCCTGGCGGGCAAGCCCGAATAGCTCTCGGGCGGACATCCTCATTCGCAGCCGGCGTCCGACATCCGCCGAATCCGATCGCCGACGGACCGCCGAATCGAAGAATCCACGGAAATAATCAAGCCTTTACCGCCGAAAAGAGAGTCGGGGCCAAGGATAGGTACCTATCTGGAAATGGAATCCGGTACGTGTCTGCTATTTCAAAGCGGGCGGCTGGCGGACGTCCTTGGACACGACGCCGGCCTTCATGACCCAGGCCACCTCGCGCAGCGCCTTGATGTCGTCCAGCGGATTGGCGGCCACGGCGATGATGTCCGCCGCCGCGCCGGGCTTCAGGGCTCCCAAACGGTCCTGCAGCCCCAGCATCCGGGCCGCGTCCCAGGTCATGGCCCTGAGGATGTCGGGCGCGGGGACGCCGGCGTCGACCCAGGACTGGGTGATGGTCAGGGCGGCCGCGCCGCGCGAGTACCCCGGCACATCGACGATCAGGTCCGAGCCGAATCCCATCGGCAGGCCCAGCTTATAGGCCCGCTTCAGCCGGTCGACGACACCGTCGTAGATCTGGGTCACGCCGTAGACCGCCCAGGCCTCCTTCGACAGCTCCGTGCCGCAGAGCCAAACGCCTTTGTCCTTGGCCAGGCGGATGAGGTCGTCGGGCATCTGAAAGCCGTGCTCGATCGTGGCGACGCCCCCTTCCACGGCGTTGCGGATGCCCTTCTCGGTCAGGGCGTGGGCGGCCACCTTGAGGCCGGCGGCCGCCGCCTCCTCGACGATGAAGCGGACGTCCGCGGCGGAGTAGATGTAGCGCTGGTCGTCGATGACGATCTTGATCCAGTCCGCGCCGAAGTGGATGTTCTCGCGGATCGCCTTCTTCATCTCGTCGCGGGTGTCGGCGTAGAGGTAGTCGCGCCGGGCATAGTCGGGAGCGTCGTAGCTGACCACGTTCTGGCCGGCGAAGGGGGCGATGATCTTGCCCGCGACCAGCAGGCGGGGCCCGCTGATGCGGCCCAGGGCCAGGGCTTTCTTGAGGGCCAGGTCGGCGTACTCGCCGGCGTTGCCCATGTCGCGCAGGGTGGTGAAGCCGGCGTCCAGGAAAGCCCGCAGGTTGGCCACGCCCTGCAGGGCCCGGTCCAGGGTCGTCTCCAGCAGGTAGTGGGCCCGGTAGTTCGCCGAGAATCCCGGCACGCCGGAGATCATCTCGCAGACATGGGTATGGCCGTCGATGAGCCCGGGCAGGACATGATAGCCGGACAGGTCCACGACCGCGGCCCCCTCGGGCACGGCCTCATCCGGACCCATGGCCTTGATCCGGCCGCCTTCCACAAGGATGACCTGGGGCGGAAGGAGCGCTCCCCTTGCCGTGTCGATGACAGGACCCGCCTTGATGGCGGTGACCTGGGCCTCGGCCGGAAGACTTCGGCCCAGGAGGGCCATGCCGGCCAGGACCACGGCCCAGCGGCGAACCGCCGCCGGCCCCGAAGACGCGAGGCGCCTTGAAGTCATATCACCCTCCTTGGCCCCAGCGCCCGGCCGGCCGGTCAAAGCCGTGACGGGCCGGGCTCGATCCGGATCGCCGGCTCCGGCCGTGGATCGCAGCCGACGTCGGCGGCGCCCTACTTCGCCGGCTCCGCCGGCTTCGCGTCCGCCGCCTTGACTTCCTTGAACTTGGCCTCGGCCTTGAGGTCCGCCAGGAGCTTCTCGTAGGCCGCCTGCTGCCTCTGCCCCTTGAGGCTCTCGGTCAGCTGGGCCTTGACCTCGTCGAACGGCGCGGTCTCCTTCTTGCGGCTCTCGACCTTCACGATGTGGTAGCCGTAGGCCGTCTCGACGATATCGCTGATCTGGCCGACGGGCACGGTGAAGGAGGCATCCTCGAAGGGCTTGACCATCTGGCCGCGGGGAAAGTCCTCGATCAGGCCGCCCTTGTCCTTGGACCCGGTGTCCTCGCTCATCTCCGCGGCCAGGGCGGCGAAGTCCTCTCCCTTCTTGACCCGCTCGAGAAGGCCTTCCATCCTGGTCCGGATCTCCTTCTTCTGGTCGTCCGTCTTGCCCTGGGTCAGCAGCAGGATGTGCCGGACGGTCGCGGTCTTGTCCTCGGCGTAGGCCTTCCGGAGGTCCTCGTCGCCGATCTTGATGGCGGCGAAGACCTTGTCCTCGAAGTACTTCTGGATCAGCTTGTCGTCGCCCATCATCTTCTTGACGAAGGCGACGTCGACGTTGTTGCTCTTGAGGGCTTCCTGGAAGGCGGCCTCGCCCCCCGCCCCCGCGTATTGGGACTCCATGACGGCCTGGATCTCCTCCGGCGTGACGACCATCCCGGCCTTGGCGGCGGCGGCCAGCAAAAGCTTGCGCTCGCCGACCTGGACCGCGGCCCGGCCCAAGGCGGTCTTCAGCTGCTCGGCCGGCATGGTCTTCAGCTGGGCGGCGCCGTTGCCCATCGTCCCGTGGATGACCTCGACGACGTCGCCGGCGGTGACGGTGAAGCCCTTGGCCGTGATCAGGACGGCGTTCTTGTCGGGATCGTATTGGGGGGCCAGGGCGGCGATGTCCTTGGCCAGCTGGTAGGCGGGCGTGCCCGCGGCCAGCTTGGTCCCTTCGACCCTCTTGGAGGAACAGGAGACGGCGGCCAGGGCCGCGGCGAGCAGGAGGACGGCGGTCTTCTTCATCGACGACTCCTCGGAGCGGTGGATATCGGACGGAATGGTGTAGTTAACCATAGACCCGGGGCAAAGACAAAGGTTATTTTGGCGCCTACCTGGGATATAATACCGCGGCTATGCACACCATCAAGAGCCGTCTGCGGGCCCGGATCGGGGAGATCCTGGCCGGCGCCTACCCCATCGCCCCGGAAGACATCGACTTCATCGTCCCGCCCCAGGCCCGCATGGGCGACCTGGCCCTGACCCTGCCTTTCGGCCTGGCCAAGCGCCAGAAGCTCAACCCGCGGGCCGTGGCCCAGGAGATGATGGGCCGGCTGGCCGGGCTGCCCGGCGTCGCCCGCATGGAGGTCGCCGGGGCCGGGTATATCAACTTCTTCCTGGACCAGGACGCCTTCTTCGCCGCCCGCCTGGCCGCCGCCGGCACGACCGCGCTGCGGCCGGTCGAGCGCAAGGTCATCGTCGAGCACACCAACATCAATCCCAACAAGGCCGCCCATATCGGCCATCTCCGCAACACCTGCCTGGGCGACACCCTGGTCCGCTGCCTGCGCTTCCGGGGCGAGGCCGTCGAGGCCCAGAACTACATCGACGACACCGGCGTCCAGGTCGTGGACGTGGTCTTCGGCTTCCTGGAGATCGAGAGGAAGTCCCTGCCGGAGCTGGAGGCCATCGAGCGCTTCGACTATTACTGCTGGGACCTTTACGCCCGGACGGCCGCCCGGCTGGAGGCCGACCCCGCCGCCCAGGCCCGCAAGGCCGAGATCCTCAAGGACGTGGAACACGGCAGGGGGGAGGCCGGAGCGATGGGCGCCTACGTCTCCCGCCGCATCCTGAGGGCCCACCTGGCCACCATGAGGCGGATCGGCGCCTCGTACGACGTCCTGCCCTGCGAGAGCAGCATCCTGGGCCTGCGCTTCTGGGACGCCGCCTTCGCCCGACTCAAGCAGGAGGGCGCCATCACCCTGGCCGGCGAGGGGCCCAACGCCGGCTGCTGGGTCATGCGCCTGGAGGACGAGGAGGACAAGGAGAAGATCATCGTCCGCTCCAACGGCACGGTGACCTATGTCGGCAAGGACATCGCCTACCAGATGTGGAAGTTCGGTCTCCTGGAGCGAGACTTCTACTACGAGCCGTTCGAACAGGACGGCGAACGGACGGTCTGGATCAGCAGCCCGACGCCCAACGAGCGGGACGTCCACTTCGGCGGCGGTTCCAGAGTCTACAACGTCATCGACACCCGCCAGTCCTACCTCCAAAAGGTCGTCGTCCAGGGCCTGCGGGCCCTTCACTTCGAGTCCCAGGCGGCCAAGTCGACCCACTTCTCCTACGAGATGGTGGCCCTCTCGCCGCGGAGCATGAAGGAGCTTGGCGCGGCGATCCCTCCCGGGGACGAGGACAAGGCCTTCCACGAGGTCTCCGGACGCAAAGGGCTCGGCGTCAAGGCCGACGACCTCCTGGATAAGCTGGAGGCCAACGCCTACGCCGAGGTCGCCAAGCGGAATCCCGATCTGCCGGAGGAGGCCAAGCGGGGCACGGCCCGCGATATCGCCCGCGGCGCGCTGCGCTACTTCATGCTCAAGTTCACCCGCAACGCCCTGATCATCTTCGACTTCGCCGAGGCCCTCAGCTTCGAGGGCGAGACCGGCCCCTACCTCCAGTACACCGCCGTCCGCCTGAACAGCATCTTCCGCAAGCTCGAGGAGCGGGAGGGGCGGACGCCGGCGGCGGTCGCCGAGGAGGGCCGGGCCCACCCGCCGGCCCTGTCCTCCCTTCCGGACCAGGAGCGGGGCGACGCCTGGGGCCTGCTGACCCTGTCCGCCCAGCTCGACGACGAGGTGCTGCGCGCGGTCGAGGCTCTGGAGTTCAGCCACCTGGCCAAGTACGCCTTCTCCCTCTGCCAGGCCTGCAACGGCTACTATCACAAATATCCCGTCCTCAACGAGGAGAACGCCGCTCTCAAAGCCGTCCGCCTCCAGGTCCTCCTCTCGGCCCGCGACGTCCTCGTCCGGGCTCTGGACCTGATGGGCATCCCCGTGCCCGAGAGGATGTAGAATCATTTGAGGAGGTTCATGAATGATCGCCGTCGAGCATCTGGTCAAGAGATACGGTGATCTCGTCGCCGTCCGCGACTTGAGCTTCTCGGTCGAGAAGGGCCGCATCTGGGGCCTGCTCGGGCCGAACGCGGCCGGCAAGACCACCACCATGCGCGTCTTGACGGGATTCCTCCCGGCCAGCGACGGGAAAGCCTCGGTCGGAGGATTCGACGTCTTCGCCCAAGCCGACCGGGTCAAGAGGATTCTCGGCTATCTGCCCGAGGTCCTGCCCCTCTACCCGGACCAGACCGTGACCGAGTATCTCGGCTTCGTGGCCGATCTGAAGAAGGTCCCTTCCGGGAAGAAGAAGGACGCCGTGGCCCGGGTCATCAAGTCCACCGGCCTGGAGCCGGTCAAGGGCCGCCTCATCCGGAACATCTCCCGCGGCTTCAAGCAGCGGGTCGGCATCGCCCAGGCCCTGGTCCACGACCCCCAGGTCCTGATCCTGGACGAGCCGACCATCGGCCTGGACCCGGCCCAGATCCGCGAGATCCGCGGCCTGATCCAGTCGCTGCGCGGCGATCGGACCATCATCCTCTCGACCCACATCCTGGCCGAGGTCACCCAGACCTGCGACGGGGTGGTCATCATCAACGAGGGCCGCCTGAAGGCCTCCGGGTCGCTGGCCGACCTGACCGCCTCGGTCGAGAAGAGAGACGGCGTCGTCCTCAAGGTCCGCCGCTCGCCCGACGAGGCGGCGGCCGCCCTGCGAGCCCTGCCCGGCGTCACCTCGGCCGAGCCCGAGGCCGACGGCCTGCGGGTCGAGTGGAAGCCGGGCTCCGACCTCCGCGACGAGGCCGCCCGGCGGACCGTGGAGGGCGGCTTCGGCCTGCTGGAGATGCGGCCGCTGACCATGAACATCGAGGACCTCTACCTCAAGATCGTCTCCGGAGGAGTCGACCAATGAGCGCCGTCGGCGTCGTCATCAAGAAAGAGCTGCGGGCCTCCTTCACCTCGCCCATCGCCTACGCGGTCATGGCCGTGTTCCTGGTCCTGACCGGCTTCTTCTTCTACAGCCTGCTGTGGTGGTTCAACTCGCAGGCCCTGCAGGCCGCCCAGAACCCCTACTACGCCCAGCAGATGAACATCAACCAGATGGTCTTCGCCCCGCTCTTCGGCAACATGAGCGTCATCCTCCTGCTGATGGTGCCGCTGCTGACCATGCGGCTTTTCGCCGAGGAGAAGAAGATCGGCACCGAGGAGCTGCTCTGGACCTCGCCCGTCTCGGTGGCCCAGGTCGTCCTGGGCAAGTTCCTGGCCTCCTTCCTGGTCCTGGGGGCCATGCTGGCGCTGTCGGCCCTGCCGGCCGTCTTCGCCTTCTTCTACGGCAATCCGGAGCTGCTGCCCATCCTCAACGGCTATCTCGGCCTGTGGCTGATGGGCGGCGCCTTCCTGGCCATCGGGCTGTTCTTCTCCTCCCTGACCGAGAACCAGATCGTGGCCGCCATCCTGACCTTCGGGGCCCTGCTGCTGTTCTGGATCCTGAACTGGGCCTCCGGCGCCGCCGCCGGCTTCTGGAAGGGCGTCATCAACTACGTCTCCTTCTTCCAGCACTTCGACAACGCCACGCAGGGCATCCTGGACACGACCGACGTCATCTATTACGCCAGTCTCGCCTTCTTCGGGCTGTTCCTGACCCATTCGGTCATCCAGTCCCGCCGCTGGAGATAAGACATGAGCGCCATCAAGAAGCACCTCAACTCGGCCGGCCTCGTCCTGCTGCTGCTGGCCCTCGTGGCCCTCAAAGTCTGGCCCCAGAGCGCCCTCCTGGCCGCTCTCCTGGCCGTCCTGGGGGTCGCCGCCCTGGCCGCCTACTTCGTCCTCCACGCCGGCGACCTGAGCAAAGGCCTCCGGCGCCGCTCGCTCCTCTACTCCTCCAACCTGGCCCTGATCATCGTCCTGACGCTGGGCATCCTGGCCCTGGTCAACGTCCTGGGATCCCGCTACCACAAGCGCTTCGACTTCACCGAGGCCAAGACCCACAGCCTCTCGGACCAGTCGATCACGGTGGCCAAGGCCCTCAAGCAGGACGTCCTGGTCAAGGGCTTCTTCCGCGAGGGGAACTACGGCCGGGCCCGCCTGGAGGACCTGCTCAAGATCTACGCCTACCACTCGCCCCGGGTGAAATACGAGTTCATCGACCCTGACAAGAATCCCGGCCTGGTCAAGCGCTACGAGGTCACCCAGGACGGCACGATCGTCTTCGAGTCCGGAGAGAAAGACACCCGGATCACCGAGGTGACCGAGGAGGCCGTGACCAACGCCGTCATCAAGGTGACCCGGGCCAAGACCAAGACCATCCTCTTCCTGGAAGGGCACGGCGAGAAGTCCATCGAGACGGCCGACGAGAACGGCTTCTCCTTCGCCAAGGACGAGCTCGGCAAGCTGGGCTACGAGGTCAAGAAGCAGACCCTGGCCCTGGCCGGGACCCTGCCCGATGACTGCGCCCTGCTCGTCGTCCCCGGGCCGCAGAAGGACCTGGCGCCGGCCGAGCGGGAGACCCTCTCCGCCTATCTCCAGAAGGGCGGCCGCGTCCTCCTCTTGGCCGATCCTCAGGCCGCCCCCGGCCTGGCCGGCTTTCTGGCCCCCTACGGCATCAAGCTGGAGGACGACATCGTCTTCGACCGGCCGTCGCTGCTCGGCGGCGACTACCTGATGCCGGTCATGAGCGGCTTGACCGAGCACGCCATCACCCGGGCTTTCCGCTACGCCACGGTCTACCCCCTGGCCCGCTCCGTCGACGCGGTCGAGCCCAAGCCCGAGGGCGTGGACAGCGTCCTGGTGCTGGGCCGGACGGGCGACTCCGCCTACGCCAAGAAGGGCTTCGTCTTGAAGCCCAAGATGACCCTCAAGGAGATCGCCTTCGACGAGAAGAAGGACCGGCGGGGGCCCATCCCGCTGGCCGCTCTGGCCGTCCTCAAAGCCGCGACGGGGGAGGACGGGAAGGCCGCTCCGGAAGGGCGCCTGGTCGTCTTCGGCGACTCGGACTTCGCCGGCAACCGCTACTTCGACGCCTACGGCAACGGCAACCTCTTCCTCAACGCGGCCAACTGGCTGACGGAGGAGGCCGACCTCGTCTCCATCCAGCCCAAGACCCAGAATCCCAGGACGATCCAGCTCACACCGGGCCAGGGGCGGAGGGTCTTCTGGTTCTCCGTCGTCCTGCTGCCGCTGCTGGTCCTGGCCTACGGCGTGAGCACCTGGCTGAGGAGGAAGGCGCTGTGAAGCCCCGCACGACCCTGATCCTGGCCGTCGTCTTTCTCGGCCTCCTGGCCGTGGTCCTGTTCGTCGGCAAGAAGCCGGCCAAGGAGGGCGCCGACGCGGGCGAGAAGCTGGTGGCTGTGGCCGCCGCCGACGTCACCTCCATCTCCCTCCAGCAGGGCGCCGACGTCCTCACTCTCCGCCGCGACGAGGCGGGCGAGTGGATGGTCAGCCGGCCTTTGGAGGCGAAGGCCGACGCCTACGAGGCCGACAGCCTGGCCGCGGCCCTGGCCGACCTGCGCATCGAGCGGGTCGTGGAAGCCTCCGGCGGCGATCCCAAGACGTACGACATCCCGCAGCGCGAGGCCTCCCTGACGGTCAAAGGCGCGGCCGATCCCATCCGGATCCTGATCGGCCCGGAAAGCTCCCTGGACGGCACCTTGTACGCCCAGAAGGCCGGCGATCCCCGCATCGTCCTCCTGCCGAGCGCCGTCAAGTCCAGCCTGGACAAGAAGCTCATCGACCTGCGCCAGAAGGATATCTTCCGATTCGAAGCCAAGGACGTGACCGCCGTCCGGCTGAAGGCCAAGGACTCCGCCTGGGAAGCCCGCAAGGCGGATGGCGAGTGGCGCTTCACCTCGCCCCTGAAGACCCTGGTCAAGGAGAGCCGGATGACCAGCCTGCTCGAGGCCCTGGCCGGATTGAAGGCCAGGGAGTTCGTCTCCGAGACCAAGACCCCGGCCGACCTCAAGGCCCACGGCCTGGACAAAGCCGAGTACGCCGTCACCCTGAGCCTGCCCGCCGCGAGCCAAGAGCTCGTCTTCCGGCTCCACAAGGCCGGCGACAAGACCTACGCGACCACTTCGCAGGCCGACAAGATCATTGTTCCCGAGGCCGACATCCTCCTCGACCTGGACCGCAAGCCGGCCGACCTGCGCGAGAGCAAGGCGGCCGTCTTCTTCTCCTGGCAGGCCGACCGCCTCGAGCTCAAGAAAGGCGGCTTGGCCCTCTCGGTCCACAAGGCCGCCGATGAGAAGTGGTACTTCGACGAAGCCGAAAAGGAGGAAGCCGACGGCGCCAAGGTCGACACCTTCCTGCGCAAGATCGAGGGGCTGGAGGCGGCCGAGTACATCGACGAGCCGAAGGCGCCGGCCGTCTACGGCCTGGACAAGCCGTCGGCCGAGATCGTCATTCGGACCAAGGACACGGCGGCCGAGAAGCCGGCCGAGAAGATCGTCCGCCTCGCGGCGGGTCCAGTCGACGCCGAGAAGAAGCAGGTCGTCCTGAAGAACGACCGCTATTCCTGGCTGGTCAAGGCCGACGCGTCATTCCTGGATGAATTCCCGAAAGAAAAGAAGGACTGGCTGGCCCCGCCGCCCGTCGCCGCGAAGAGGTAGGCGGGCCTAGAACGAGACGCGCAGGCCGCCTTTGAGAAAGAGGCCGGACAGGTCGATCACCGCCTCGTGGACGAAGGCGATGGTCCCGCCGCCCCAGCCGCCGGGGAGATTGAAGCGCTTGAAGACCGTGTCCAGCCACTCCTCGCTCTCCTCGTAGTAGAGCAGACGGAATTCCACCGCCTCTTCGGCCGCCCCGTTGTAAGTCTCCTGGTAGCTTCCCGAGAAGCCCGACAGCCGGGCCAGGCGGTACCCGGCGTCCAGAAAGAGCCCGAGCCTCTTGAAGACGGTCGCGTCCAGGGCCAGGCCGACCGTTCCGCCCAGGTTGAACGCCTGGGTCTGGGCCGTCCAGGACTGGACGTTGTCCCCCCAGCCCTCGTAGTGCGAGGTCCGCGATCCCGCGTCGTCGTAGAAGGTCCAATAGGCGTCGATTCCGGCATGGGGGCGCAGCCGCAGCCATCGCGCCAGCGGGAGCTCGTAAGCCAAGCCCAGCCGGAAGTCCAGGCAGCGGATCCGGTCGTCGCGGACGACGTCCTCGCCCACCGTGCCCCACTCGATGGTGAAGGAGTTGCCTTCGCGAGTGGCGCTGATCAGGCCGGCCGCGGCGCTGAGGATCATCCCGTGGCGGAGAGGGACGTCCAGCGCCAGCTCGAAGTCGCGGGCTCCGCTGAAAGTCCGGGTCGTGTCGTGGGAGACGCCCAGACCATAGAGGCTCTGGTAGGAGCGGACAAAGTCCTTCAAATAGTCGTTGAGCTCGCGGGGCGAGATGAGCGATCCGCCGCTGGAGATCCGCAGGGTTGCGCGGCCCTTTTCGGCCCGGACTTCGGGGGCCGCGGCCAAGAACATGAGGCTGAAGGCCGCGGCGGCGGCCAGGGGGACGGGCGGGCGCCGAAAGCGCCGGATGATTGGCGGCATTGACCTTTCCTCGATCCATCGGCATTATAGATGCCTCGAGCCATGAAGACAATGAGACCGGTCCTCGCCCTGATTGTAGCCTTGCTCGCCTCGATCCCGGCGGCCGGAGCCGAAAGTCGCGGGGTGCGCCTGTTCCTGACCGCCGGAGCCGGCCTGCCCGGGGGGACGAGCGCCTACGTCTTCCAGTACAACCCCCATCCGGGCTATGTCCCCGAAGGCTCCACCGCGGGCCAGACTCTGACCGTCGACCCGGCCGCGGGATGGGACCTGGGGGCCGGCCTGATCGTGCCGTTGGGCGGGGCCCTCGGCCTGCGCCTGAGCTTCGGCTGGAGCGCATCTCCCCTGGGCGGGGAGAACGGTCCCTACGGCATGATCTTCAAGTACACCAACTGGTACTACCCGTTCTGGGAAGGGGTCGAGATGACCCGCACCGAGTCGACGGACTGGTTCCCGACCTATGGGACCCTTCGTCAGGGCGCCGCGGGCCTGGATCTGGACGTCCGCATCCCGGTCGGCCGCGTCCTGGAGCTGGGTCTGACCGCGGGGCCGCGCCTCGTCTTCGCCTCCGGCCGCATGGGCGGGCTCGGCTACACCGAATACATGGGAAGCAGCCACGGGGCCCTTTTCTTCCGCGATCACATCATGACCCTCGACCTTCCCATCCAGGCGCGGCTCGGCTGGAGCGCCGGGCTGGAAGCCGGCGTGCGCCTCTCTCCCTCCCTGCGGCTCTTTCTGCGCGGCAGCTTCCAATCCTCCGGCGCTTACGAAAAGACGCCCGAGATCCGAACGGCCGACATCTATATGGGCATGACGCCGGCCGGGGCGGAAGACCTCAAAGCCATTCGCAAGGCCCTGGAGCTTCCCGTCCTGGCGCTGCCGCTTCGCCGCTTCGCGGCCGCGGCCGGCCTGGCCTTCACCCTCTGAGATGGCCGGCCCATCGGCGGATTCGGTCCGGCGCCTGTTGCGCTGGTACTCCCGCCGCAAGCGTGATCTGCCGTGGCGAAAGACCCGGGACCCCTACGCGATATGGGTCTCGGAAGTCATGCTCCAGCAGACGACCGTCGCCGCGGTCATCCCCTACTACATCCGCTGGCTCCGGCTGTTCCCCGACATCGGCTCGCTGGCCCAGGCATCCGAAGAAAAGGCGCTCAAGGCTTGGCAGGGCCTGGGGTATTACCGACGGGCCCGCGATCTCAGGAGCGCCGCGAGAATCGCGGTCGAGCGCCATGGCGGCCGGCTGCCCGAGGATCCAGAAGCCCTCCGCGCTCTGCCCGGATTGGGGCCCTACACCGCCGCCGCCATAGCCAGCCTGGCCTTCGGCCGCCGGGTGCCCCTGGTGGACGCCAACGTCCGGCGCGTCCTGATGCGCCTCCACGGCCGGCCGGGAGCCTCATCGGCCAGGGACGACAAGGCCTGGCTGGCCAGGCTGGCGCCGCTTGTCCCGGCCCGGCGCCCCGGCGACTTCAACCAGGCCTGGATGGAGCTGGGCGCCCTGATCTGCCGCCCGGCCGGACCGCTCTGCCTGGACTGCCCCCTGCGCCCGGACTGCCGGGCCTATGCCTCCGGCCGCCAGGAGGTGATCCCGGTCCCGGTTCGAAGGGAATATAGCCGCGTCACCGCCGTCGTGGGGATCATCGAGCGGGAGGGGCGGATCTTCATCCAGCGGCGCCCGCCGGAGGGCCTCCTGGGCGGGCTCTGGGAATTCCCCGGCGGCAAGGTCCGCCCGGGCGAATCCCTGACAGCCGCCCTCGTCCGGGAGATCGAAGAAGAGACCGGGGTTCGGCCCGCAGGCGTCCGGCCGCTCATCACCGTGGACCACTCCTATACGACGCACAAGGTGGAGCTGCACGCTTTCTGGTGCGACATCCCCGTAATCCCGGCCGCCCGGCCCGACCGCCGCTGGGTTCGGCCCTCCTCACTGCGACGATACCCTTTCCCCTCGGGCAGCGCCCGGATCGTGGAGAAGATCGTGGAAGCCCGCCGCCCCGGCCGGGCCGGAATCAGCGGGAAGCGCCCCGGGCTATCTCGTCGATCTCGGCCAGCTTGAAGCGGACGCTCAGGATGTAGGGCTGTTCTCCGGCCGTCCAATGGCCGTAGGTCGTCGCCACGAAAGTCCCGTCGGGCAGGATCTCGACGCCCGGGTACGCGCAGTCGCCGGACACCAGGTTGTCCTTCAGCCGGACCAGGTACTGTCCGGGCCGGCCCGTTTCGAGATCCTCGAAAGTCCCGACCCAGGCCACCCAGTCGCCCTCGAAGGGCGACGTCTTGCCTTGGGGCGAGAGGCTGCGGAAGGAGACCGCCAGCCGGCCGTCGGGCCCGTACTGGGCCGTGTGCCGGTCGCCGTTGAGGGCGTCGGGCATGGCCCGCGGAGCGCTCCAGGTCCGGCCCTCGTCCTCGGAGAACATGATCTGGGCGTTGCGCTGCCGGCGGTTCTCGCGGAGCAGCATGGCCAGCCGCTTCCCGTCCGGCGAGCGGATCACCCCGGGCTCGCAGACATGGATGTCGCTGGAGCGGTAGATGGCCTCGGGGGCGGACCAGGTCAGCCCGCCGTCGTCGGAGAAGGTCTTCAGCAGGGTCATGACCTGGGGGGTCTCGACCTTGGCTTCCTTGGCCAGGAAGCGCCCGTCATCGTGGAAGACGGCCATATACCGGCCCTTGCCGCCGCCGACCGCGACGACGCTGCCCATGACCACGATGCCGCCCCAGTCTCCGATCGGGGCCAGCTCGGACCAGGTCCGGCCGTCATCCTCGGAGCGGGCCAGGCGGGCCGGGTAGAGCCCGGAGAACAGGATCAGGCGCTTGGCCCCGTCGGGCCGGACCACGCGGTGGATGGTCGGCGTCTCGAGGCTGGTCTCCCAGCTGGGCGGCGTCGGCAGGCGATCGCTCCAGGTCAGGCCGCCGTCGGAGCTGCGCTTGTAGACGATGGCTCCCTTGCCATGCCCTTTGGGATAGACGCAGAGGATCGTCCGGCCGTCTTCGAGCAGGCAGGTCGTGGGATGGCCGAGGTACTGGCCCTCTTCCTTGTCGACCACGACCTGGCGGCCGGCCTCGCGGTCAAGGTCGAGGACACGGACCGGCGGGTGGAGCTGCGGGCCGGCCGCCCCGGGCGCGGTCCAAGCGCCCAGGACGGCGGCCAGCAGGAGGAGGATCGCGAGGACGGCCTTCACTTCTTGACGAGCTTGGTCAAGCCGGTGGTCTCGCCGGTCACGGCGATACTCATGTTGGCCGGGGCGCCGATCTCGACCGAGCCGCTCAGACTGCCCTTGACCTCGGACTTGACGTAGACGCCCTCCTTGACGGCGAAGAAGTATGCGCCCTTGCCCTCGGACTTGATGGCCAGGGTCAGGCCCATGCCCTGCTGCTCGAGGTTGCCCGTGATCGTCCCGCTCGAGACGACCTTGATCCGGGCGCATTCGTAGCCGTCGACGGTCTCGAAGCCGTCCAGGGTGTTCTGGTGGACGACGTGGATCGTGGTGTCGCCGGCGCCGTCCCTCTGGACGACGGTGTCCTCGCTCGGCCAGGTATCGCCCACTTGAACCGCCTTGTCGGGCAGGTCGGGGAAGAAGGCCTGGAAGGTCGAGCTGATGTCGCGCTCGCCGCCGTTGGGGGAGGAGATCTTCAGGGCCGTCGCCGCGGTCCAGTCGATCTCCTTGCCCAGCCGGCCCAAGACCATGTCGAAGCCCTTGCCGATGACCGGGCTCATGTCGATGGACATGGGTCCCTGGGGAGAGTCGATGTCGGATTTCGCCGCATCGATGGTCACGCTCAGCTCGAAGTCCGAGCCCTTCAGGCCCTTCGGCTTGAGGGTGAAGTCCATGCTCGAGGTGCTGGTGGTGACCATGGACTGGCCCATGACGTCCATCGTCTGGCTCTGGGTGCCGGCCTCCTGGTAGGACAGCGAGGCTCCGGCCGGAAACTGATAGGCCAGAGTCACGGGGCCCTGGGCGGCCGGCCGGTCGGCGGCCAGCCCGGCCAGGACGATCAGAACCGGCAGCGCCAGCCCGATTGAGACGCGCTTGGCGGATGTGCGATTTCGGGACATAGTCTCCCTCCTTTGGGACGAGCCATACATCCGGGATAGTATAGCCCCCCTTCTCTTGCGGCACAAGCGCGCCCGGCCACGCCGCTTGACGCGCCCGCGGGGATGGAGTATTCAAGCCTGTCAAGCCGCCCATGAATCCAACAGCTCCCCACGTCGAGTACCAGTTCGCCGACTACGGCACGCCCTTCGAGACCACACCCGGGCGAATCGTGCTGGATGTCGGCATGAACCTGACCCTCGGCGTTTTGGACCATCACCATCCCGGCAGCGGAGCGGACTGCGCCGCCGCCCTGGTCGTCAAGCACCCGGAACTGGTCTTGGACCACGCACGTCCCGAGGGCCGTGCGCCCGAGGGCAGCCTGACCTTCGTCACTCACCGCCTGCCGGACTTCGACGCCCTGGCCTCGATCTTCCTGGCCCACCGCTTGATTGAGAGAGGCGGGCTCGACCCGGCCATGAGGGATCTGTCCGCCTACGCCCAGATCGTGGACTCCTCCACCCTGCCCCGCGACCTCGACCTGGCCGCCACTCCCTATGGCGTTCTGCGGGCCCTCTTTGCCGGAGCCAAGGGCAGCGAGGAGGAGATCAACCGGAACAGGATCGCAACCGGCCTCAAGCTCATGCGGCACCTGCATGCCAGGGCCGCCGAGGGGGCCCCCCTCATGGATAATCCCGCCCTCTTTCACGGCCTGGACGCGTACGAAAGGGCCGTGCGAAAGGTCGGCGAGGATCATCAGAACTACCTGGCCGACGCCGCGCGGTCGCCCCGGTTCCGGATCACCCTGCCCGCCCTGGAAGGGCCGGGCTTCCGCACGGTCGACGGCCTGAGCGTCGACAATCCGCGCTGCTTCCTGCTCAAGGAGTGGGCCCGCCGCGACGCCGTCTACGCCCCCGGCGGCCTCGGCTTCTCCTTCGTCATGAGCCGGCACGGTGAGGACCGCTTCATCATCGGGGTCGACCCGGCGGCCGGAGTCTGCCTGCGCGGCCTCGGCTCCATTCTCGACGGGCTGGAGCGAGCGGGTCGGGCCGGCGGAACGCGACCGCCCGGGCCGCTCTGGTTCGAGGGGAACAACGCTTTTTTCCAACAGCGGATCGTGGACTCTCCCCGGGACGGATCGGTCCTGACGGCGGCCGCGGTGGACCGGGCGGTGCGGGCCTTCGGCCGCGTCGCCGACGCTTAAAAGGTTCTTCGCCCAATTCCGGGGAGACGGTCCGGGGCATCGTCCCGGCGGCTTCGGGCTCTACTCGCCTTTTCCCACAACTCTCCTCGGCGCCTGCGGAGCTTGCGAAGTCCTAGCCGGGACGTCGCTTCGATAGTCCCCGCCAGGGCGGAACTCCGCATGTTCGATCTTGAGGATTCCCAAGACCGCCCACTCCATCACGATCTTGTTAGATAGTCGCGTGCTCAAACAGCCCTCGGCGGCCGTTGGCTTCCCTCGGAGAGTTATGGAAAAAGGCGCCGCCCTCGCTATTTCGCCGTTGGCCGACACCCCGAACCGTCTCTTTCTCCCGGGAATAGGCGAAGAACCTTAAAATAGCCCCCAGGCTTTGTGCCGGTCGGCGATGGTTGCGGCCATGGCGTCCGCCGCCGCCAGGTCCGACTCCCGAGGCAAGCCCTTGAAGAGGATGGGGGGCAGGATCTCGGCCTTCAAGTTGGGGATGAAGCCGGTCAACTGCTCGACCATCTTCTGGCCCCAGCCGTAGGTGCCAATGAAGCCGGCCAGGCGGGCCTTGGGCCGCAGGGCATTGGCCAGGATGGCGGCGAAGGCCAGCCGGGGATGCAGCCCGGCGTGGACCGCGGGCCCGGCCAGGACGATGGTGGCGGCGTCGATCAATCGCACGGCCAGCTGGCCGATATCGGCGTCGCCCATGTTGAAGCGGCAAGCGGTCACGCCGCGGGCGTCCAAGCCATGGACCAGGCGCTCAACCATCTTCTCCGTGCTGCCGTGCATGGAGACATAGGCGATCACGACCCCGTTCTTGGGGGTGTCCTTGACCCAGTCGCGGTAGGCCAGGAGGATGGTCTGGGGACGGCGGTGGACCGGGCCGTGGCTGGGGGCGATCATGTCGATGGGCAGCTCCCGCAGCCGGTCGAGGTTCTTCTGGATGGCGGCGCGGAAGGGCAGCATGATCTCGGCGAAGTAGCGCTTGGCCGCCTCGTAGGTCTTCTCCTCGTCGTTGACGAACAGGCCGGACTGGGCCAGGTGGGAGCCGAAGAAGTCGCAGGAGAACAGGATCCGGTCCTCCTTCAGGTAGGTGCACATGGTCTCGGGCCAATGAACCCAGGGCGTATGCACGAACTGGAGGGTCTTGTCGCCGAGGGACAGTGTCTCGTTGTCCTCGACGGTCGTGATCCGCTCGGGATCAAGGGCTAGGTGGTCGATCAGGATCGACTTGGCTTTGGGGGAGCAGAGCAGCCGGGCCTTGGGATAGCGGTCCAGGATCAGGGGCAGGGTCCCGGAATGGTCCTGCTCGGCGTGGTGGGCGACGACGTAGTCGACCGGGGGAAGCTCGTCGAGGTACGCGGTCAGCACGCCGGCCTTGGCCGGGTCGACGGCGTCGAGCAGGACGCTCTTCTCCGAGCCGCGGATGTAGTAGGCGTTGTAGCTGGTCCCGTCCGGAAGGGGGATCAGGGCGTCGAACAGGCGGCGATCCCAATCCACGGCGCCGACGGCATAGACGTTATCGATGAGCGGGCGAGGTTTCATGGCGGGCCACTCCTTGTTTCTCTCGCGTCCGGGTCCCGTCCCGGCCTTCTCCTTATAGCCGAAGGGCGCGGACGGGGCAAGGCGAGATCAATTCCTACTAATTATATAGGAATTAAGATGGCAAGATCAATCCCCCGCCGGCGGGGCAATATCGACGCGGAACTGGCACGAGGCGGCGCCGGTCTTGATCGATTGGACGAGGCGAACCCGGACCGGCCGCTCCAAGACGGCTTCGAACATCTCCAAGACCCAGCCCACCGAGCACTGGCAGTAGACGGCCGGCAGGCGCGCCGGGCCCAAGGCCACCAGCTCGCAGTAGCAGCGAGGGTAGCTCCAGAGCACCGTCGTCCCGTCGACAAGGCGGGCGCTGTCCGGGCCCAGAAGGCCGTTCATGCGCCCGAGGAAGCCTTTCAGGTCGCCGCGGTGGCTCGCGGCCTGTTGGAACAATCCGCCGCGCCGGGCGCAGGCCCGGCCGCAGTCGTTCATCATCCGGACCCGGACCGGCTCCTCGACGCTTCTCTCCAAGCTCTCCATGAGCGTCGTGATGTAGGCTCTCTTGAAAGTCTCCTCGCGCCGGCGGGCTTCCGGCCCGGGCCCGGCCTGCTCTTGCGGGGGCTTGGTCTCCTGTCCTGCCAAGAAAGCGCTCCCGGCGCAGGCCAGGCAGGCTCCGGCCGCCGACTTGATGAACTCCCTCTTCTTCACGGCTGCCCCCTGTCCAAGATCAAATGGCGCGGGATCGACCGGAATTGTCCCGCCTCAGTCTTCCGGAGTCAACCGGCCTATCAAGCCCGCCTGGGCCGGGAAAGCCCGCGAGAGGTCCGCCCGGGAGGCCAGCTCGAAGTCCGCGTAGTCAAAGCCCGGAGCCGTGGTGCAGCCGGCCAGCAGAAACGGCGCGGCGGGGTCCAGCTCGGCCGCGAACCAGCAGCCGGCCGGAATGATCCGTTGATGGGCCTGCCCCCGCTCCGGATCGCGTCCGAGGACGAGTCGCTCATAGCCCCCGTCAGAGCCGAGGATGTGAAGGACGGCCGGGCCGCCCTCGTAGAGATGCCAGATCTCATCCGCGCGGAGGCGGTGGAAGCGCGAGACGTCTCCGGGCGCGAGGAGAAAGTAGATCGAAGTCCCCAGGGCCCGGTCGCCGGTGAAGCGGGCCGGAAGGGCCGCCCGAGGCAGGACCTCCGCCGCCCGGTAGATCTCCCGGAACCAGCCCCCTTCGGCGTGCGGCTTCAGGTCCAATCGCCCGATCCAAGCTTGCGCATCCATCCCGCTCATTCTCCTCCTCTGGAGGCTCATTGTACGCCTCTCGGGACGACTCTGTCTTCCCACGCCGACGGGGCGATCCCCTTGAGCCGTCCCCGCGGGCCCGGCGATGGGCCCGGCTAGTCGGTCGCGGTCGCGTGCATGCGCCCGCGGGCCAGGGAGGCGAAGACGCCGCCGACGCAGAGGAGCCCGAACAGCAGGAAGCCGGTGCGGGCGGCGGCCAGGAAGCGGCCGTGCACCGCCGGCGTGACGGACCCGCCGCCGAAGAAGAGGACGAACAGCAGCATGGCCGCCGCCATGGACAGCATCTGGCCGGTCTGACGCATGGTGCCCAGGACGGCCGAGGCCAGGCCGTAGTCGCCGGGACCGACCGAGCTCATGACGGCGTTGGTATTGGGCGAGGAGAAGAGCGAGAAGCCGGCGCCCAGGACGACCAGGATGCAGCCCACCGCGGCCGTGGCCGTGGATGCGGACAAGAACGACAGCAGGAAGAGACCGGCCGCCGAGACGGCCATGCCTCCCGAAGCCAGCCAGCGCGGCTCGATCCGGTCCGAGAGGCGGCCGGCCAGAGGCGAGAGAGCGGCCATGACGGCCGGCTGGGCGATCAGGATCAGCCCGGCCTGCTGGGGCGTCAATCCCTTGATATACTGGAGATAGAGGCTGAGCAGGAACCCGGTCGCCGCCGTCGCGGCATAGTGGATGAGAGCGGCCAGGTTGGAGAAGACGAAGACCGGGCGGCCCCGGAAGCGGGCCAGATCGATGAGCGGGCGGGGGGCGCGCTTCTCCCGGGCCGCAAATCCCGTGAGGCCGGCCGCGCCCGCGGCGACGAGAGCGGCGCCGGCCGGGCGGGGCAGCCGGGAAAGCCCGAGGATCAGCCCGACGAGGGACCCTCCCAACAAGACGGCGCCGGGCCCGTCGAACCTCCGGTCCCCGTCGTCCCTCCGATCGTCAGGCAGCCGGGCCGCGGCCAGGACCAGGATCAGGGACAGCAGCGCCGCCGCGACGAAGATCGACCTCCAGCCCAGCTGCTGGGTCAGGATCCCCCCCATGACGGGTCCCAGCGACAGGCCGGAGTAGGTGAAGGCCACGTTGATCCCCAAGACCCGGCCGCGACGCGCCGCCGGGTAGGCCGCCGTCAGGAGGGCCACTCCGGTGCTGATCAGAAGCGCCCCTCCGATCCCCTGCAAGGCCCGAGCGGCGATCAGCAGCCACGCCGAGCCCGCCGAGGCGCAGAGGGCCGAGGAGACCACGTTGAGGACGGCCCCGGCGGCGAAGAAGCGCTTTCGGCCGCGGCTGTCGGCCAAGCGGCCGAAGGGGATTTGGAAGACCGCCGCGCCCAGGAGGAAGGACGTCGCGGTCCAACCCAAGGTTACGGCTCCGATGCCCATCTCGCGCCCGAGCGCGGGGAGGGCGATATTCAAGGCGGAGGAGAGGAACGGGGCCAGGAAAGCGGCCAGGATGGAAGCGATCAGGATGCTGGAGCGCCGGTCGGGCGGGACGCTCATGGATCAGGGCCTCGTCCCCTGGACGGAGCCGTCGATCCGCACCCGGGGCGGGCGCCCTTCCGAGTCGGGCTCGATCTCCAGGCGGAGCCGGCCGCCGCGATAGGGCCAATCGGCCCTGACCGGGCCGAGCCCCGGCCTCAGGCGCGGCCGGACCGCGAGGCCGCCCTCGCCCGGACGCAGGCCCAACATGTGGTGGACCATGAGCTGGATCATCTCGGCCCAGGTCCAGGGAATGATCCCCACCTGAGGGCAGGGCGGGGACGGCCGCGAGCCGTAGAACTCGAACCAGGATCCAGCGGCCGCGCCCGGAACGGAATCCAGCCATTCCAGGACCCTGTCGGCGAGGCCGAACTCGCCGCACTCGACCGCGGCGCGGGCCACGAAGAGGGAGGCGAAGGGCCAGGGTCCCGGCGAGTCGGGCTCGGACGAGACATGGTAGCGGCCGTAGCCGCCGCCTGGCCAGGACTGGCTCCAGAGGGCTTCCATCGAGGACAGCGTCAGGACGGCCAGGGGGGATTCAGCCGGAACCAGGCCATAGACGACCGGCAGGACCGCCGAGGTGTCCGGATTGATGAAGTGCGGCCCGGGACCGGCCAGCGGCACCGAAGGATGGAGCCCCGCTTCGGGCCCCGGGATAATCGTCTCCTGAACCCGTCCATCCGGGCCGCGCCGCTTGATGAAGCCCCGGTTGTCGAGCATCCTGAAGGCGCGGTCCTCCAGCATGGCCCGCCGCAGCCGGAGGCTCTCGGAGGTCCAGCGGGCGGCCTCGGCCTCATGGCCGGTCAACCGGGCCAGGCCGGCGCCGGCTTCCAGGCCGGCCGAGACGGACGTCTGGTAGATCTGCTCCAGCCCGGCGGCGATGCCGTGGATGCGGTGGCGCTCCCAGTACTCGCGCCGGTTCATCAGAAGGCCCGACGGCTCGTGGCGGAAGACGGGGCGGAGCGGGAACTCGGCCGCGGCGGCGATCCTTCCCCATCGCTCGCGAATCAGGTCCAGATCGCCGGTCCAGAGGGCGTACTGTGACAAGCCCATCAGGAGATAGCCGTTCTGGTCCAGCTCCGCTTCGTCAGGGCCGCGCCGCTGGCTGGAGTCGACCGTGTCCCCGTCGTCCGTGACAAAGTCATCCAGGAGCCGGGCCATCATCGTCCGGGCCCGGCCGGTCTCGCCGATCATCGCCAAGGCGGGGGCGATCACGGCTTGATCGCGGACCCACTCCCGGTTGTATTGCCAGACGCCGCCGTCTTGGCGCCCGGAGGCCGAGACGAGGGCCGGAAGCTGGCAGCGGGCGGCGCGGAAGAAGCGGTCCAGCCGGGGATCGCCGAAGGTGACGGCCGCCAAGCCTTTCCAGTAGGCGCGGGCGGGCGTCTCGTCGGGCGGCTCCTCCAGGACGCTCAGCTCGACCTTGCGGCGCGAGGCATCCAGGATGTAGCGGAAGAGGACCCGCGGGACGCCCGAAGCCGCCGGCCGCGGCGCCGCTTCCCGCTTCGTCCCGGGAACGGCCGTTCTCACAAGGGCTCGGCCGGCGGGGACGCCGCGGGGCAGGGTCACTTCGCGAACGAGAACGGGGGCGGCGGGATCGGGGCAGTAGAAGAGCTCCTCCACCTCTCCGCCGCTCATCGGCCAGCACGCCCGGACGGCGGGAAGGCCTTCTCTTTCCTCCCATGACACCCGCAGCCCCCGGGCCGCCGGCTTGTGAGACGCGCCGCCGGCTTCGATCTCCAGGGACGTTTCGGCCAGCCCCAAGGCCGCATCCATGGTCAGGGCTTCGCGCTTCTTGGCCAGCCGATCGGGGTCCATGAGGAGGAGGCCGAGAGGCGTGCCCTCACCCTCCGGAGCGAATTGCACGGCCGCCTGGATCAGTCCGTTTCCGAGGAAGAAATAGGAGGCCCCGCTCAGCCGGGTGCGGACGTCGGCCGGGCCGATCGCGGGATCGTCGTCGTAGCGGTGCTCCTGAGCGTCGATCATGGCCTACCCCTTGTCGATTCGAGTCCGATCTCCCATCGTCGAAGGCCCCGGCTCACCGGACGAAGACGGCCAGCACGGACAGCATGACCAGGCCGGCCGCCAGGCCGGCCGCGGCCGCCCGCAGCCGCCCGATCCGGCGGGCCGATCGGACCGCGATCATCGTCAAGGCCAAGAGCCATGCCGCCGCCAGGACGGGATAGCCCATGGCCACGACCTGCTCGAGGCCGGGCGCGGCCGTCAAGTCCATGATGTCCTTCTGGCGCCCGCCCAGAGCCAGGAAGACCGCCAGCGCCGCGGCGAAGAATCCGGGGACGAGCAGCGGCAGGGCCAAAGCGGGCGCCAGAGCCGCCAGCAGGCTTTCATAGGATCCCTGGCCCCTGCGGCTGAGGAGGCAGGCCGTCCCGCCCGCGGCCAGCCAAGCCAGGAGGAGAGCCGGCAGGACGAAGAGGGCTTGAAGGAGGTAGTAGTTCTCGGAGGCCAGGGCCAGCAGCGGCGGAACGGAGGGTATGGCCCCCGCCGCGGCCAGGCCGAGCGAGATCAGGGCGTAGAGCGCGCCGGCGGCCAGGAGGACCCGCACTCCCGATCGCAGCCCCCGCGGCTCCGCGGCCAAGGCCCGCATGGCCCGGCCGGGATGAGCGGCCGCCTCCGTCAGGACCCGTCCGATCGTCATCCCATCCCTCAGGCCATGAAGAGGTTCTTGCCGGCGAAGTTGGGATCGCTGGTCAGGCTCAAGCCCAGCCGCCGCAGGCCCGACTCGTCGCCGGGGGTGGGGATGTGGGTCATGTGGATGTCTGCCCCGCGCAGGTCCTTGAGCTTCTCCAGGGCCAGGGCCGCGGCCGGATTCGCCGAGGCGGTCACGCTGAGGCCGATGAGGACCTCCTCCACGTTGAGGTTGGCGCTGCGGGCCCCCAGGATGTTCTCCTTGAGCCGCGACACGGCGTCGATCACCGAGGTCGAAAGCAGGGGCAGCGCGTCGGGGATGCCGGCCAGGCGCTTGATGGCGTTGAGGATGAGGCTGGAGCCGGCGTGCATCAGCGGCGAGTTCTTGCCGGTGACGATGGCGCCGTCGGGCAGCTCCAGGGCCGCTCCGACATAGACGCCCTTGTGGCCCTTTTCGGCCCGTCCCGACGCCTGGGCCTCCTCGGCCGCCCGGCGGGCCGGCAGGACGACCGGCCGGTCCTCGGGCTTGGTCTCCATCTCGCGCATGATCAGCTCGGCCCTCTCCACGGTCTCCTTGTCGCAGAGGCCCATGGCGAACTCGCAGTGGTAGCGGAAGTAGCGGCGGATGAGCTCCTGGCGGGCAGCCTCCCGGACCGCCGCGTCGTCGACGATGCCGAATCCGGCCCGGTTGACGCCCATGTCCGTGGGCGACTTATAGACGGCCTCGCCGCCGGTGATCTTCTCCAGGATGCGGCGCAGGACGGGAAAGACCTCCACGTCCCGGTTGTAGTTGATGGCCACCTGGTTGTGGGCCTCGAGGTGGAAGGGATCGACCAGGTTGAAGTCGCGCAGGTCGGCCGTAGCCGCCTCGTAGGCCACATTGACCGGGTGCTTGAGGGGTATGCTCCAGATCGGGAAGGTCTCGAACTTGGCGTAGCCCGCCTTCACTCCGCGCCGCCAGTCGTGGTAGAGCTGGGACAGGCAGGTGGCCAGCTTGCCGCTGCCCGGCCCGGGTCCGGTGACGACGACCAGCGGCTTGTGCGTCTCGATCGGCTCGTTGGCCCCGTAGCCGGCGTCGCTGACGATGGTCTCGACGTCGGTCGGATAGCCCTTGGTGAAGCCGTGGGTGTAGACCCGCAGGCCGCGCCGCTCCAGCTTGTTCTTGAAGACGCGGGCCGAGGGCTGGCTCTCGAAGCGGGTGATGACCACGCCGCCGACCTCCACGCCCCACTCGGCCAGGTCGTCGATGAGCTTCATGGCGTCGACGTCGTAGGTGATGCCGAAGTCGGCCCGGACCTTCTTGCGCTCGATGTCGCCGGCGTAGATGCAGAGCAGGATGTCGGCCTGGTCCTTGAGCTGTTGCAGCAGCCGCATCTTGACGTTGGGATCGAAGCCCGGCAGGACCCGGGAGGCGTGCATGTCGAAGAGGATCTTGCCGCCGAACTCGAGGTAGAGCTTGTTCTGGTACTGGGAGACGCGGTCCAGGATGGCGGCCGTCTGTTCGCGCAGATACTTCTCGTTGTCGAAGCCGATGCGAGCCGTCAAGGAGGTCCTCCTGTTCCGGCCGCAAAATCCGGCCGCGAAGCGGGACCCATTCTAGCCGACCCGCCGAGAGGGGTCAAACGCCCACCCACGAGCGCGTCAACCCGTGAAATCGGGACCGGGGGTTTCTCTTCGCGGGAGGGATGATTGTCCGCGCCAAGCGAGACCCCGGGCTCGCGCCCCGGGCGATTCGATCCAGCCGCGTCGCCCGAAACGACGGGAACCCTTTCGTTGGCGGCATCGTCTTACATCAAGAAGGCGCTTTTCGAGTTATTTGAGTCCGGAGGTGCCCCGATGAGCCTCAGACGCCGCTTTGGACCGCGGCTGGTTACCGCCCTGTTCGTTCTCTTTCCCGCCTTAGTCGCCCCGCCATTCCCCCCAACCCTGGGGGGCTCGCCCGCCTCGCAAGCCGGCCTGGCCCTCCCGCAGGCTCCCGCTCCCGTCGATTTCCTCGCCGCCCCCCCTCTCATTGACGGCATCCTGGATCCCGTTCTCGTCTCCCGCCTGCCGCGCCGCCTCTTCGCCAGCGTGGACTCCATAGGCGTAACCGGGGGCGAACAGCCGCCCGAGGCGCACTACCGCCTGGCCTACGGGACCGATTTCCTGTATGCCTACGTCGAAGCCCGGGGAGACAAGCTGGCCACCAACGACCGCGCTTACCAGAACGGCGACGGCTTCCACATGGTTATCGGCCGGGCCCTTTCCGGCGACGCGCCCACGACCGAGTTCTACGTCGCGGCCTGCTCGGCCGTCGACCGGCCCGAACTCGAATGGACTCGCCGCATCTTCTGGTACTTCAACGTCGACAAGATCTTCCTTCGCATGAGCGCGCAGGCTCGCTCCGAATCCGCCGCCCACGACGGCGTGATCTCGCTCGAGCTTCTCATCCCCTGGCAGGATCTCCATCCCTACCACCCCTGGCTCTCCGAGTCGATCGGCTTCAATCTGGGATTCGTCAAGGCGGGCTCTCGGGGCGGACGCTTTTATTACCGCGTTCTCGTCGACGCTTTGGGCGCTGAAAATCAGCCCCGCCGCTACGTTCGTCTCTCCTTCGCTGAACCCGCGCTCTCTCGGGGCCTCCAGACCTACGTCGCTCTCGACCGCAACCACCTCCGCCGGGGCGAAGCGCTAACCGCCCGGGCGGTTACTCTCAGCGCAAAGCCGGGAACGGAAACCATCCGTTTTGACCTCCTCAGCGGGGAAGGACAAGGGCTCGGAGTGACATCGGTCGAGTACCCTTGCCCACCCGGATTGACCCGGCACAAATTCAACGTCAGGATGGATGACCCGCCTCCCGGCGGCTATCGGGTTTCCTGGAGCTCGCCGCGGGACTATTCCGGCGGGGACGAGTCCGCCCGCGCGTCGGCCTTGACCATCCTTCCGGCCAAGGACGCCGGAGCCTTGGAGAGGCGCCTCGAATCCGTGGAGAGCCGCCTCTCGCGGGGCAGCGCGGAGACGCTCCGCTTCCTGCTCGAAGAGACCTTTGCGTCGCTCCGCAAGAAGTATCCCTATGAGACCGCGGCCAAGGAGCGCCTGGCTCTTGCGAGCCTCGAGGCCGATCTCGCCGCCGCCGAATCCGGCCGTGACGCCGTCGCGGAACGCACGGGATTCCTCCGCCGCGCCTTCCGGTCCAAGGTGGACGGCACCCTTCAACCGTACTGCGTCCGGATCCCGGCCACCTTCGATCCCCGCGCCAGCCGCAGGTATCCGCTGATCGTCTTTCTCCACGGCAGCGCTTCGGACGAGACCAATCTCGCCGGCTTCGATTTCCTGAGCGAAGGCGACTGCATTGAGCTCGGACCCCGAGGTCGCGGCCCGTCCAACGCGTTCACCCGCGATCACGCCCAGGAGGACATCGCGGAGGCCATGGCCGCCGTCATCGAGAGCTACCCCATCGACGAGAAGCGCATCATCCTGACCGGCTTCTCGATGGGCGGCTACGGCGTCTACCGGACGTTCTACGAGCATCCGGAGCGCTTCCGAGCCCTGGCCGTATTCTCGGGGAGGCCGAACCTCGGGCCGCTCTACTATCCCGGAGAGGGCCACCCCGACTTTCTCGAAGACCGCTTTCAGGAAAAATTCCGGGGCACGCCCCTCTTTATATTTCACGGCCGCGGCGACCGGAATTGCCCGATCGCGGTGACCGAGCAGCTGGTGAAAAAGCTCGAGGCATCTGGCGTCAAGGTCGATCTGGTCGTCGAGGAAGGAGCCGGCCATCAGCGTCCTTCCCCGGAGTCCCTTCGCCGCTACCGCGAGTGGCTGAATCCCCTCATTCATTAGGAGGGAGGAGCGCCCGATTCCCTGTCCCCGATCGGCCTCTGTCTGAGCATCGCCGGGAGATTCAGCCCGGTCGGGCGGGCTTTCTCGAAAGCCTCCGCCTTCTTGATCCAGCCTCTCATTCCCAGCCCGGCTTTCGACTTCAGGGCCAGGATGATCCGGTTCGCCGAACCCTCGCCGCAGCGGACGAGATAGCGCTCCGGGAAGATCGCCTCATAGGCCTTCATCACCTCATAGTACTCCGGCGCCCCGAACCAGACATTCGCACAGACGACTCCCCCCTCGCTCAGCCGCGACTTCACCGCGGCCAGGAACTCCCTCGTCCTCAGCGCCTCCGGGATCGAGGCCGGCCCGAAGGCGTCGAGGAAGATGACGTCGTAGGCCGGTCCCGGCCGGGCTACGAAGGCCGCTCCGTCCTCCACATGGACGATCTGCCGCTTGTCTTCCCGGAGGCCGAAATACTCCCCGGCGACCCGCCGCACCTCGGGATCGATCTCGACCGACTCGATCACAAGGTCCGGGAGGAGCCGTCTCAGGTAGCGCTGCATGCTGGCCCCTCCCAGCCCGATGATCAGGACGCGCTCGAGCTTCCCGGCCGCGGGCAGAGCGGTCATCAGGTACCGGGGATAGGGGCGGGTCAGCGCCGAGGGATCGGCCAGGCTCATCTCCGATTGGATCGGATCGGAGCCGTCGAGTCGGGCGTCGAAGAGGAGCTGCCGGAATCCGGAGGGCGTATCGACGACGGCGATGCGCTGATAGCCGCTCTTCACCTCATGGACGATCGTATAGCCCGGCGCCGGCGATCCGGGGGGCGCCGGATGAAAGCCGGCGCAGGCCGCCAAGCCGATCCCGAGCGCGGCCGCGGCCAGCCGCAGGGGGGCGCGTGAATGAGGAGGATGGATCATGGATAGGCCCTCTTAATATACCCATGAGAGAGCGAAAAGGCGACCTTCGCCGTCTCGGGCGGATCCCTGATCCATCCGCCGGCCCGGACGTCCGCCTGATCCGGGGATCAATCCTCCCGGCGTCCGGCGCCGCTCGCCAGATTGACCAGCTGCAGCCGGCTCTTGACCTTCAGCTTTCGAAAGATCGCCGTCACGTGATGCTTCACGGTATGGATGGAGACATACAGCTCATCGGCCAGGGCCCGGTTGTCCCGGCCGCGGCAGATCAGGCCGACGATTTGGATCTCCCTCTCGGTCAAGCCGAACTCCCGCAGGAAGAGCGCCAGGTCCGCGTCCGTCGGCAGGCTCCCGCGCTGCTCCTCCAGCAGCACGCCGTGGATGCGCCAGAGGTAGAGAAGCGGCGGCAGGATGAGGAAGAACCCGGCCGGCCAGAGCGGCTTCGCGGAGGGGAAGAAGACCAGCACGGTCTGGCAGAGAAAGAAGATGATCCCCAGGTTGCGCAGCATCTGCCGACGAGGCTCGGTCTCGTTCCTCTCGGTCTGGACCATCAGGAAGGCCACGGCGCCGTATAAGCCCGCGATGGCCAGCCAGTCCGACGCCACCATCAAGGCGGCGTAGGCGTCCCGGCGGCCGCCGAAGAAGAAGCGGGTCGCCAGGAACGCCGGGACCAGAAGGTCCGCCAATAGGAGGAAAAAGGCGGCCAGCCGCCAGCCCCGTCTCGGCCGGAGGCCCGACAGCCCGACCGCGAAGCGCAGGAACAGCAGGAGGCCGGCGAAGATCAGAGGCCGGACGAGCAGGGCATGGAGGGCCATCTCCATGTGGGCTACCGCCGGCTGATCGCCGTGGATGAGGCTGGGGAAGACCGACTGCAGCAGATCGACGACGTACAGCCCGAAGTTGAACACCACGACGAAGAGGAACCAGTCGCGCAGGTACCTGCGCCGGTAGCGGCGGTAGAGGCGGTAGGAGACGAAGATGGTCAGGCCGGCCGCTCCCCAGACCAGAAGCTGCCTGAGCCAGAACGTCAACATGTCCGCCTCGACTCCGCCATGAGGATTCTACGCCCGCCGGCGCCGTTTCAGCAAAGTCACGACGCCGACCACAAGCAGGTGCAGGGTGATGTAGAGCGAGATGACCATGTAGAGCTTGGACAGCGGCCCGATCCCGAACCAGACGTCGAAGAACCAGCGCCGGATGGGCTGGTTGAGGTGCTTCATGATCAGGTATTCGTGCATGTACATGCAGTAGGAGCCGTAGAGCACCAGAAAGTAAAGCAGGGCCATGTAGACGCGCAGACGCTTGACCGTGACCTCGAGCTTGTTGTGTTCCATGGGAAGTCTCCTTTCACACGGAACATACGCCCCGCGGATCGAGATTTCCATGGCACTTTGGTCTAAAAGTGAGAAATGTAACGAATTGGCGCCGGCGAGCGTTTGATGAAGTGTGACTGTTAAAAATTTAGCATTCGAGCTTGACAAGGCTTGGCGAGAGTGCTAAATATTTAGCATGCTAAATTATTAGCATAGAAGTCCGAAGCCTGCGGAGGGCCGCATGAAGTCCGCCAAAGCGTTGAGCCGCCGGGAGCGGCAGATCATGGACATCATCTATGAGATGAAGGAGGCGACGGCCGTCCAGGTACTCGAGCGGCTGCCCTCGCCGCCGGGATATTCGGCGGTGCGGGCTCTTCTGCGCATCCTCGAACAGAAGGGCCACCTGGCCCACCGCCAGGACGGCCCCCGGTACGTCTTCTCCCCCCTTCTGCCCAAGGAAAAGGCCCGGCGCAGCGCCCTGGTCGACTTGAAAAGAACCTTCTTCGACGGCTCGGCCGCGGATGTCGTCGCCGCCCTTCTCGACATCTCCGGCGACGATCTTTCCGAGGACGACTACCGCCGGTTGAGCGATCTGATCGAAAGGGCGCGCCGGGAAGGACGCTGACATGGCTGGGCTCGCCGCCGCGGGATCGATCGGCCTGGCCGCCGAGTATGCGATCAAGACGTCCGCCGTCCTGTCGCTCGCCCTGCTGGCGGCCGCGGCGGCAAGGCGCCGGCCGGCCGCGATCCGCCATCTGATTCTTTCGGCGGCCCTCATCGGCCTGCTCCTCCTGCCCCTCCTTTCGCTGACCCCCGTCGGGTGGCGGACGGCGCTTTGTCCCGGCCGCCCGCGGCCCGTCGAGGCGCCCCTTCAGGCCCGGCCGACGCCGGCTCGCAGCCTGGACTTCGGGCCGGCAACCGACGGAGAGCTCGAGCCTCCCCCCTCCCTGTCCGCGATGGTCGGATCCGGATCGCTTCCCCGGGCGGCGATCCCGGTTCGTCCGGACGCCTCTCCGGGTTCGATCCCGAACCAGCCCGTCCGCGGCGCGGGCGAAGGCGGCCGCATCCTCGATACCGCCGCAGCCGTCCTTTGGCTGGCCGGAGTCGGCCTTCTCATCCTTCGGCTGTTCGCGGGACTTGCCGCCGCGGCCAGGCTGTCGGCCGCCGGGCGCTTGGCGTCCGAGACGTTCTGGCGCGCCCTTTTCGAGCGTTTTTTGGCTATCGTCCCGCTACGGCGCCAGGTTCGTCTGAAGAGCCATCCGGAAATCCCCGTGCCTATGACCTGGGGCTGGCGGAGGCCGGTCATCCTGATGCCCGCGGGGGCGGAAGAATGGCCGGAGGAGGAGCGCTGCTCGGCTCTTTTCCACGAATTGTCCCATATCCAGCGGGCCGACTTCCTGGTCATGCTGGCCGTCCGCGCCAGCCTAGCCCTGTTCTGGTGGAACCCCCTGGCTTGGGCCGCCTATCGCAGGCTCCGCAGGGAGCAGGAAATCGCCTGCGACGAGCTTGTCCTTCGCGCGGGGATCAAGCCGTCCGCATACGCCGCCAGCCTGCTCTCTTTTCGCCGTTCCTCGAAGCCCGGCTGGAACCCGTCCGCGGCCCTCATGGGGCTGCTGGGCCGGTCCGCCTTTCCCGAGCGGCTGGCGGCCATTCTCCGACAAACAAAGACACTCAAGGAGGTCAAGATGAAGACACGGATCATGCTCGCCGGGGCCGCGGCCCTGGCTGTCCTGGCGATCGGAACGGCCCGGCCGGCCGCCGGCGTTCCGCGGGCGTCCGAAGCGGCGATCGCCGCGCCGGCGCCCGCCGGCCCCGGCTCCGCGCCCTCCCAGGAAAAGGGAAAGCCGGCCGGCGAGAAGGCCGAGGCCAAAGTCGCCGTCGAACCCAAGGAAAAGGACGGGCCCATCGTGCTCACAATCGTCCAGGGCGGCGAGACCAAAATCCTGAAGCTCGACAAGCCGCTGACCGTCATCACGAAAAAGGACGGCAGCGAAACCGTCCTGATGGTGGACGGCAAGGAGATCCAAGTCGCCAAGGGCGAGCCCCTGCGCCTGGAGATCAAGGGCGGCGAGATCCAAGTCCTCCGAGAGGGCGTCCCGCTGAAGATCGGCAAGCATCCGAGCTCCGGGGCCTCCTGGACCGTCCAGTCCGGGACCGGCGCGCCGAACATCGTCTATTACAGCGTCAAGGACGGCAAGACGGAAAGCGAAGCCAAGACCGGCGTTCTCTCCCCGACGGTCGTCGTCAAAACCCGTGAGCCCGGCCGGAACATCGCCTCCTATTCAGCCTTCGGGAACAAGGACATCCTCGAAAAAGTGAAGGCCCTGCAGGAGCAGGTCCAGGCGATCAAAGCCAAAAAGCTGGACCTCTCGGCGCTCGAGGAAACCCTGAACAAGCTGGAGGGAGAGCTCAAAGCCCAGGGCGAGTTCAAATTCGACAGGGTCGTCGGCGGCGAAAAGGCCAAGGGCGGGACGGTCGTTTGGATCGGCGAAGGCGGCCCGGCCAAGGGGATCGTCGCCGCCGCGTCGGGCGAGCGGGCCATCCGGCTCGTTTTCACCTCGGCCGGGGCCACATCGGCGGATTTCGAGCGGGCCGCGGCCAAGCTGAGGAAAGAGCTGCCCGAAGGCTACCAGATTGAGGAGCAGACATTCGAGGACGGAGCGATGCGCTTCACGATCGAGCCGCCCGAAGGGGCCAAGGCCGACGAGGGGCTTATCAAAAAGATCGTGGAGAGCGTCCGCACCGAGCTCAAGGACAACAAATAAAGCCTTTCCGGGGACGCCGGCGCGTGCGCGGCGTTCCCTTTCTCATCCTACCTGTTTCCGCTTGGGATCATCGGAGGGCTTCTGTCCCTCTCCGGTCCGAATGGGGCACGGCCAAGCGTTGACAGGAGGGTCTGGCAGGGCTATCCTTCCCGGCAGTCGAGGGAGGATCATGCGCTGTCCCCATTGCCAGGCTGAGTATTCCGGCGAGACGCGGTTCTGCGGGAGCTGCGGCGCCGCGCTCGCCCCCGCGGCGGCCCCGTCTCTCACCTCCACCCGGATCATGGACGAGCCTTTCCTGGGCGGTCTCGCCGCGGGCCAGGTCTTCGCAGGCCGCTACCAGGTCATCGAGGATCTGGGCCAGGGCGGCATGGGCCGCGTCTACAAGGTCAATGATACCGAAGTCCGGGAGAAGATGGCCCTCAAGCTGCTTCATCCCGACATCGCTTCCGACGCGGAGACCATCGAGCGCTTCCGCAACGAGCTGCGGCTGGCCAGGACGATCGCCCATCGCAACGTCTGCCGAATGTACGACTTCGGCCGCGAGGGCTCGACCTACTACATCACCATGGAGTACGTTCCGGGCGAGGACCTCAAGAGCCTCATCCACCGCATCGGGGCCTTGCCCATCGGCAAGGCCGTCAGCATCGCCCGCCAAATCTGCGACGGCTTGGCCGAGGCCCACCGGGCCGGCGTCGTCCACCGCGACCTGAAGCCGCAGAACATCATGATCGACCGGGACGGCAACGCCCGGATCATGGACTTCGGCATCGCCCGATCCGTCAAGGGCAAGGGCATCACGGGCGCCAACGTCCTCATCGGCACGCCGGAATACATGTCACCCGAGCAGGTGGACGGAAGGGAGGCCAAGCCCGGCTCGGACATCTACGCCCTCGGCATCGTCCTTTTCGAGATGCTGACGGGGCGGCTGCCCTTCGAAGGCGAGACGCCGCTCAGCGTGGCGGTCAAGCAGAAGAGCGAGGCCCCGCCCGACCCGCGGACCCTCAACGCTCAGGTCCCGGAGGAGCTGGCCCGCCTTGTGCTGCGGTGCCTCGACAAGGCGCCCGAGAAGCGGCCCGACAGCGCGGCCGAGATGGCGAACGGACTGGCCCAAATCGAATCGGCCCTGCCGGTGACGTCGACCCCCCTGCCCCTCCGCAAGCCGTCCACGGCGAGGTCGATCACGGTCCGGATGCCGTCGAGAAAAGTCTGGATTCCCGCGGTCCTCGGGCTCGCCGCTCTCGCCGCCTTGGCCATCTGGCTGATCCTCCCTGCGCCGGCCTCGGCCCGGCGGTCGATCGCCGTCATGGCCTTCAAGAACCAGACCGGCGACGCGGCTTTCGACTACCTCCAGGAGACCATCCCTAATCTCTTGATCACGAGCCTCGAGCAGTCGGGCCACTTCCGGGTCACCACCTGGCAGGAGCTGAAGGACCTGCTTCGCCAAGCCGGCAAGGACCCCTCAGCCGCGCTCGACGACGAGGCGGGCTTCGAGGTCTGCCGGCGAGCCGGCATCGAGACGATGGCTCTCGGCTTCTACACTAAGGCCGGGGACGCCTTCGTGACCGACGTGAAGGTCTTCGATACGGCCACGAAGCGCGCCCTCCGGACGACCCAAGCCCGGGGCGACGGGCCGGCCAGCATCCTCAAGACCCAGATCGACGAGATCAGCCGGGACATCCGCCGCGGCCGCGGCCTGGAGGCGCTGAAGATCGAGAAGGCCGGGCCGCGAATCGCCGACGTCACGACGTCCTCTCTCGAGGCCTACCAGGCTTACCTGCTCGGTCGCGACCAGATCGAGCGATTCTTCAGCGTTGAGGCCAAGCGCTCTCTCGAAAAAGCGGTCTCCCTCGATCCGGAATTCGCCGTCGCCTACCTTTATCTGGCCAAGGCCGACATCGAGCTCGGCGATACGCAAGCCCAGGTCGAGGCCCTCGAAAAGGCCCTCCGCTTCTCCTCCCGGGCCAGCGAGAAGGAGCGCCTGTATATCGAAGCGTCCTATGCCGGAGTCGTCAAGCGCGACGGCGCGGAGAAGAGGCGCATCCTCGAGGAGCTGGTGGTCAAGTATCCCGGCGAGAAGGACGCCTATCACGAGCTGGGCCTATCCTACAGCCGCGCCAAGCTCTATCCCCGGGCCTTAGCGAACCTTGAAAAAGCGCTCGCCCTGGCCCCCGATTTTGGCCTCTCGCTCAACGAGGCGGCCTATGTCTGCCTCAAAATGGGCGATCCGGCCGGGGCCATCCCCTATCTCGAGCGCTACGCGGCGGCCAATCCGGGAGATCCCAATCCCCAGGACTCGATCGCCGAGATGTATATGCGCACGGGTCGGCTCGAGGATGCCGTCGCCAAGTATAAGGAGGTCCTGGCCGCCCACCCCGACTTCTATCAGTCCTGGAGCAGCCTGGCCTATGTCTACGCTCTCCAGGAGAACTACCCGGAGGCCCTGCGCTGCCTCGACGAGATGGTCGCCGTGGCCCCGGGCGCCGCGGCCAAGTGGATGGCGGTCTGGCTGCGGGCCTACATCCGCGATTTCCTGGGACAGTGGGACCGGACCCCGGCGGTGGTTGAGGATCTGAAGGCCCAGTCCGAACGGAAGAGGGACGACTTCGGCCTCATGGTCACGAACTGGATGCTGTCGCTCGTCTATCTTGACCTGGGCCGCTTCGATGAAGCTCAGCGGGTTCTCGACGCTTTCGTCGCCCTCAACACCAAGCGCAATCCCGCCCGCCAAGCCATGACCGGGACCATGAAAGCCGTCTTGAGCGCACGGCTGCAGATCGCGCGCGGACGGCCGGAAGAAGCCCTGGCCACCCTGGCGGGGGCGGAACCGCTCGCCGCCGCCCTGGACCCGGTGGTAAACGACGACATGTTCTTCCAAAGGGCCTTGGCCAAGGCGGAGGCATTGCTGGCCGCGGGCCGTGTCAACGACGCGATCACCGCGGCGGAAGGCGCGACCCTGCGCACCTTCCTCACAGCTCGCATCTCGGACATCTCATCCTATAACCAGCCCTTCCTCAAGGATGTCCTAGCCCGGGCCTATTGGAAGAAGGGGGATCTCGATCGGGCGGTCGCCGAGTACCGCAAGCTCCTGACCATGGATCCGGCGAACCAGGTCCGCTACCTGATGTCACCCCTCTATCACTATCGCCTCGGCCGCGTTCTCGAAGAGAAAGGCGACCGTGCCGGGGCCAAGTCCGAATACGCCAAATTCCTGGAGGGCTGGAAGGACGCCGACGCAAGCCACCCCGAGCTCGCGGATGCCCGCCGGCGCCTCGCGGCGCGCTAGATCCGGAGCTCACGGCTGATTCGCCGGCCCCGATCTCAGCGTCCCGACCGGTCCGTATAGGCCGGCCGAGCGGGAGCGGCGGGGGGCTTCTCCTTGAGGAGGCGCAGAACCTCCTCGAGGCCCCGTTCGAGCTGCGGATCGCCGCCCTCGACCATCTTCGCCGGGTCGTCGACGACGCGGATGTCCGGGTCGACGCCGCGCCCCTCGATGATCCACCGGCCGTCCGTGGAGTAGACGGCGATGGTAGGCACCGTGACGCGCCCGCCATCCACAAGAGGCGGGGCGCCCAGCGTGCCGATCAGGGCGCCGTGCGTGCGCAGCCCGACGAGGGGCCCGAGGCCGGCTTGCCGGAAGTAGTGCGGGAAGGCGTCGCCGCCGGAGGAGCTCCAGCCGTTGATGAGCATGACCTTGGGGCCCGGAGCGGAAGCCCAGGGCCACCGCCAATCCTGGCCGTCGCGCACCGCCCAGTAGTTGGCCACGGGCCGGGCCAGCAGATCGATGAAGCGGTCGGGAATATCCCCGCCCCCATTGAAGCGCTCGTCGATGACGAGGCCTTCCTTGCCGAGCTGGCCCATGAACTCCCGGTAGAGATCCTGCTTGCCCAAGGCGCCCGTGTCAGGGACGTAGATATAGCCGACGCGCCCGCCGCCGGCTTTCTCGACCTTGAGCCTGTTGGTCTCGACCCAGTCCAGTTGGCGCAGCCGCTCCTCGCTCCCCAGCGTCATGACCGTCACGACGCGGGCGCCCTCGAAGGAGGGCCGGCTGTTCAGCCTGAGCCGGACGGGCTTCCCGGCCAAGCCGTCGAATGCGGCCCAGGGATCCTCGGCCGTCTCGAGGCGCGCATCGTTGACGGCCAGCAGGTAGTCCCCTTCGGAGATGCCGAGGCCGGGCTCGAGAAGGGGAGAGCGGACGTCGGCGTCCCAGGGGGCGACGCGGCAGATGCGCTTGATCCGGAACGCTCCGTTCTCCAGGGCATAATCCGCGCCCAGGAGGCCGATGCCCCTCCGCTCGCCCGCCTCCAAGTCTCCCCCGCTCCGGAAGGCATGGGAGGAATTCAGCTCGCCGAGCATCTCTCCCAGAACGTCGTTGACGTCATAGCGGGTGACGCAACCTTCGAGGAGAGCGCCGTAGCGCTCGCGCATCGCGGCCCAGTCCACGCCATGCATGTTCGGGTCGTAGAAGAAGTCCCGCTCGAAGCGCCAGACGTCGGCGAAGATCTGGCGCCACTCGGCGATCGGGTCGACAAGCATCTCGATCTCGGACGTCGGGAGGGCGCGGTCCAGCTTTTGGCCGGGCTTGGCGTCGATCACGGCGAAGACCGACTTTTTCCCGGCCAGAATCTTCCCGCCCCCGGCGGCGATCTCGTAGGAGTCCGCGTCGTCGAGGACCGTCCGCTCGGCGCGCTCGGCGATGTCGTAGAAGGCGAGGGCGGTCTTCTCCTCCCCGGAGCCGGTCCTGGGCAGCCGGCGGAAGAAGAGCCTCCCCGGGAACGCCTGGAGGCCGGCGTAGCGCCCCTCGCGGGGCGGCAGGATCACGGCCCGGCCCTCGAAGCCCTCGAGGTCGATCCCGGCCGGGCCCGGCCGGACCGGCGAGGGGCTCTCCCCGTCGGCCGTCTCGCCGGCGGCAAGCGCCAGCGGCGACCGGACGCCGAGCCGGAGGGGAACGGCCACCAGCCTGTCGGTGTTGGCGAAGATCCAGGAATCGTCCGTGCCATAGGCGGGTCGAAATCCGCGGCTGGACCCATAGAAGAGGTATTGACCCTCGGGATCGAAGACCGGAGAGAAGTCGTCGCAGAAGCCGGATGTGGCCTGCGCCAGCCGCTTCTCCCGCGTGTCGTAGAGGAAGACGGCCGACTTCCGGTTCGGGAGCGGGCGGGAGAAGGCGACCCATCGCGCATCGGGGGACCAGCTCATGGTGAACCGCTCCAGGGGGCTTTCGGACAGGTACAGGGCCTTATCCATCCGGATGACCGCCCCGCTCGCGATATCGCACAGCTCGATGTTCATGGCCTGGTCCGCGAAGGCGACCCGGGTCGAGTCCGGCGACCAGAAGATGCGGTAGCGAAAGCCCGGGCCGAGCCGGGTCACCGTGCGCTCGCCGCCCGTCCCGTCGGCCCGGCGAACGGTCAGCTCGTATTCACCCGTCCTGTCGCTCCAGTAGGCGATCGTCTTCCCGTCCGGGGACCAGGCGGGAAAGCGTTCGGCGGCGCCCGAGGTCCGGGTCATATCCTGAACGGGTCCGGGCTCCGCGGACAGGCGGAAGAGATCGCCGCGCGCTTCGAAGACCACCTCCTGCCCCGAGGGGGAGATGGCCCCGCGGGCGATCAGGTCCGAGACTTTCTTCCACCGTGGCTTGAGGGTCGCGCCGTCGGTCCGGACGTCGACCTTGACCCCGCGGACCTTCTCGGTCGCGAGGTCGAGCAGCTCGAGACGGCCGCCGATCTCGAACACGATCTCCGATGGGCCGACGGAGGGAAATCTCACGTCGAAATCCTCGTAGTCCGTCACCTGTCGCAGCCGGCCGGATCCGCCGTCGCGGGCCCACAGGTTGGCCCGGCCGCGGGAGCCGCGGTCGGAGAGAAAGTAGAGAGTGGAGCCGTGCCACATCGGCTGGCTGGAGCTGGCGCCTTCGTCGCCGACCGCGATCGAGGCGCGCGTCCCCGGCTCGAAGAGCCAGATCCGCGAAACGCACCCGCCGCGATAGCGCTTCCACGTCCGGAGGTCCATGCTGTTCGGCACGTAGGCCAGAATTCGGCCGTCGGGCGAGAGCGCCCCGAACTCCCCGTACGGGACGGGCAGCTTCTCCGGCAGACCGCCCTGCCGCGGGACCCGGAAGAGCTGGTTGACCCGCGGGATGCCGCTTGCCATCGTCGAGGCGAAGAGGACCGCGGCTCCGTCCGGCGACCATCCCAGCGTCCGGTCCGGGGCGGGATGGTGCGTCAGCCGCTTCGGGATTCCGCCGGCGGCCGGGACCACATAGATGTCCTCGTTGCCGTCGTAGCTCGCCGTATAGGCGAGGAGCCGGCCGTCCGGCGAGAAGCGCGGGAAAGACTCTTCGCCGGGGGACGTCGTGAGCCGGACGGCGAGTCCGCCGGCCTTGGGGACGATCCAAACGTCCCCGGCATAGACGAAGGCGATCTCTGCGGCGGAAACCGCCGGCTGCCGCATGAGGCGCGCATCGGCCGCCGCGAGCGACGTTCGCAGAACAAGACCCGCCGCCGCCATGAGAATGAGACCTTGGAAGCGCTTCATCTCCTGCCCTCCCGTCAAGCGGGCTCTTCATCCTGAGCCGATGACAGGCGGCCCGGGCCGTCCCGCGGCCGCTCAGCTACAAAGAGTCGAAAGCGCGGGGGAAGGTTGCCCCGCGGCCGCGAGCAGGAAGCTCTCCCCCCCCGGGAATCCGTTTGCCCGGCAGGGGCCGAAACCGTATACTGGGCCCGCACCGGGAGGCCGGCATGATCGATGCCATTCACACTAAGAGCTTCGCCGTCCGAGCCGTCGACATCGACGGTACGGGCCGCATCCAGCCCATCGTCTTCGTCGAGTACCTTCTGGAGGCCGCCGGCGAGCATGCCGCCGCGGGCGGGCTGGCCGTGACCGACCTGTTCCGCCGCGGCGTCACCTGGGTCCTGTCGCGCTTCCACGTCCGCTTCCTCCGCTATCCCGCCTGGGGCCAGGGCTTGACCATCGAGACTTGGCCGTCGGGGCGCCAGCCGCTCTTCGCGATACGCGACTACGCGGTCTCGGACGAGTCAGGGCCCGTCGCCGAGGCCACCTCGTCCTGGCTGATCGTCGACCTGAAGACCCGCCGCCCTGTCCGGACGGAAGAGCACCTGGAAGGCTTTCCCCTCCTTGAGAAGCGCGCCTTAGCGGACTCTTTCCCCTCTCTTCCCGCACCCTCGCGGGCCGACGGGACGGCGGAGTTCCCCGTCTTCCACTCCGACATCGACCTCAACCGCCACGTCACCGCTTCCGTCTACATCCATCGGGCCTTGGAGACTCTGCCTGAAGAGATTCTTTTCCGCCTCCGTCCGGTCTCGATCGAGGCCAACTTCCGGGGCGAGGCTTTCTACGGAGATCGGCTGGCCAGCCGTCTGCAGCGCCTGGAAGGCTCGGAGCCGGCCGCCTTTCTCCACCGCATCTCCCGGGCCGCGGACGACAAGGAGCTGACCCTCCTGCGAACCACCTGGAAGCCGCTCTAAGGGGAGGAAGGCCGCCGGCGTTGCCAGGCCGCGCGGCGGCGCATATAATCCCCCCAGTCGTGAAAAGCCCAAGTCCGCGGAATTCCCATCCGCGCCGGCGTGCCGCGCCGGAACTCGTCCCCAATGGGAGGCCCCAGCCATGATGACACGTCCCCGACGCTTCGGCCGGCTCGTCTTCCTCTCGATTCTCTCGATCCTGCCAGCGCGGGCCATCGCCCTGCCCGGGCCGATGCCGCCGATCGACCCGGGACGGCAATCCCTGACCTTCCTCGATCCGTCCGTGCTGACGCCCGAGGATTACGGCCTGCTCCTCATCTCCTCGGGAGCGGCGGACTTTCACGGCTTTTACGACATTTCCACCCGCCGCAAGCTGCTGACCGGAGTCCGCCGCGGTCTGACTCTGGTCGTCCTGGCCCAGGACTACGCCGTCGGGGGGCGGTATTCGCTGGATTGGCTGCCGACGCCGCTTCGGTTCGAGAACCGCCGGCAGGCGGTCTTCGAGCCGGCCGGCCTGCTGTGCCTCAAGACGGTCGAGGCCCCGGACATCCTGCGGCAGCGCTTCCTGCCCAGCCCGGGCTGGGACGTCCGAGGCAACGGCGGATTGGCCCAGATCAGCCTGGGCCGCGGCCAGATCATCCTGGTCCAAGCCCGGCTGATGGACAACCTCAACGTCCCGGCCGCGATGGCCGCCTTGGAATGCCTGTTCGGCTGCGGGGGAAGAGACAAGCCCGTCGTCGTCGTCGATGCCGGAACCGGGGGCGAAGGGGCGGGCCCCTCGAAGGCCACCGAGCTGATGAGCGGCTGGGGCATCCCGTTCCAGACCCTCGAAGAGGTCATAGCCGCCAAGCAGGGATCGAGCGCGGACACGCCCTTTCCGGCCAAGCTGGACGACGACGCGCTCCTCAGCGCCGCCGGCATCCGGGCCGAGACCATGGTCGACGCCTTTCTGGAGAATAAGGTCAAGGCGGCCGCGGCTTGGCCGGCCCCGGCGAGCCGGGAGGCATTCGAGGCCCGCCGGGCGGCGTCCTTGCCCCTGCTCTATAAGAGCCTGGGCTTGGACCCCCTGCCCCGGCGTACGCCGCTCAAAGCCAGGATCACCGGCACCCTTCGGCGCCAAGGCTACCGGATCGAGAAGCTGGTCTTCGAGAGCCGGCCCGGCTTTCCGGTCACCGCGCACCTCTACGTTCCGGACGGGGCCGCCGGACGCAAGCTCCCGGTCATCGTCAACCCGCACGGGCACTGGGGCTACAAAAAGAGCGAGCCGACCGTGCAGTCACGGCTGATCGCCCAGGCGCTGCACGGCTACCTGGCCATCGTCGTCGACTCGCCGGGCTTCAGCTTCGAAGGCGACCGCCGCATCGAGCGTCGCTGGGCCGGGACGCACGACGACCTGCGGCTGATCCTCGGCTCCCAAAACGCGACCAGCGTCTACGTCTGGGACTTGATGCGGACGCTCGACTATCTGGCCACCCGGCCCGAGGCGGACATGACCCGCGTCGGCCTGACCGGCTGCTCCGGGGGGGGCTTGGCCACCCTGTGGGCCTTCGCCGCCGAGCCGCGCTTCGCCGCAGCCGCCAGCGTCGTCTACTCCAGCAGCATGGAGATCAACCCCAACAACGGCTGCCTCTGCAATCACGTCCCCGGGGCGCTGGACCTGGGCGACCGGGCCGACGTGCTGGCCCTGCGGGCCCCGGCCCCCACGCTCATCATCGGGGCCGAGGAGGATGTCGAGTTCCCGGCCAAGGGCATGCGCTTGTCGGCCGAGAAGATGCAAGCCCTGTGGGGCCTGTTCGGCCGCTCCCAGGACGCCTGGCTGCGCATGTTTCCCGGCGGCCACGACTACAGCCGGCCGATGCGCGAGACCGTGATGGGCTTCTTCGACAAGTATCTGCGCGGCGTAGGCGACGGGTCGCCGGTCCCGGAGCCCGACCACGCCACCGAGCCGCCGGACGCGCCGGAGATGTTCGTGCTGAGCGAGACGCCGGCCGGGGCCGCGACGATGCGCGACATCGCCCGGGCCATGTTCAAGCGGAAGCCGCGGGACAAATCGCCGTCCGCCTACATTCGCTGGAACGGCGGCCTGCCGGCCGCTGTCCCGCCCGACATCAAGACTTTGGGAGGAAAGGAGGGCTGGATTCGGGCCGTATTCACTTCGGAGCCCGGATTGACGATCCCCGTCCTCTTCTGGCCGGCCGAGGGCAAGCCTAAAGCCGTGGCCGTCCTGATCGGAGAGAAGGGCAAGGCGGCAGCCATCGACGAGATGCGGGTCGGACCGCTGCTGAAAGCCGGCATCGCCTGCCTGGCCATCGATCCTCGGGGCATCGGAGAAGCCCGGACGATCGAGCTCCGCTACACGACCTACCTCGGCCAAGCGCCTGCCTTCGGCATGGGCTGGGACATCGCCCGGGCCATCGCCGCTTTCGCGCCGGCCGGGCTGCCCGTGGCGGTCATCGGGCGCGGACCGGCCGTGGGACAGGCGGCCTTGGCGGCGGCCCTGATCGAGCCGCGGATCGGCTTCGTCGCCGGTCTCGGGACGTTAGAGTCCTACGCCGACGCCTTCCGCGAGGACGTTCCTCTATTGGCCATCCAGCCCAGGGCTAATTACGTCCCCCCGCTCCGATCGCTGCGCTCATCGCTCCGAGCGCGCTCGCTGTGGAGCTTCTTGGGACAGGCCGAGCCCGACTGGCTGAACGCCCTCATCGACTGGGCCGGGCGCTGAGCCTGTAAGCCCTGGCGGGAGCGGGAGGAGAGACATGCATCGGACAGCGGCCCCGAGGGGCCTTCTCCCGGTGGAAGTCGTCTTCCACCCCTCCTGGTGGCACAGGCACGCCGGCCTCTCGTTCGATCCGGACTTCTACTTCCACCCCGTCCGCCGGGTCGAGGACGAGCGGCGGATGGAGCAAATCCTTTACGAGAAGTTCGGCGATCTCGGCTTGGGCGAGGACCGCGACCGCGACATCCCCTGGGTTGGCAACATCCACAACGCGGCCGGGTTTCTCCTCTCGGAGATGGCGGGCTGCCGGGTGGAATACCCCGTGGACGGCCCGCCGCTCGTCGTCCCGGCGGCCCGGGCGGATCTCGACCTCGATGAAGAAGCCGCCTTCGCGAGCCCGGCCTACCGGCGCTTCGCCGCCTTGATCGCGGCCCTCGAGAGCCGCTTCGGCTTCGTCAGAGGCGACATCAACTGGGGCGGGGTCCTCAACTTGGCCTTGGACCTGCGGGGCCAGGACATCTTCCTGGACATGGCCGACCGGCCGGACGAAGCCGCCGCCTATCTCGCCCGCATCGGCCGGGTCATCGACCGCTTCACGGCCTCTGTCGAAAGCCGGACGGGGACGACTTCGATCTCGGTCAACCGGACGGTCCGGCATCTGGCGTATCCCGTCTTTCTCCATTCCGAGTGCGCTCTGACGATGATCTCGACCGACCATTACCGCCGCTTCATCAAGCCGATCGACGCGGATTGGAGCGTGCGGCGGCGTCCCTTCGGGATCCACTATTGCGGGGCCGATCCCCACCGCTTCGCGGAGGAATTCGCGTCCCTGCCCGGCCTGGATTTCCTGGATGTCGGCTGGGGCGGCGATGTGAGAGCGCTCCGGGCGAGTCTGCCGCGGATCTTCCTCAACATCCGCCTCAGTCCCGTCGAGATCATCGGCTGGGACGAGGCGGCCGTGCGGCGCGAGATCGAGGCGCGAGTCGAGGCGTCCGGCGATCCCCGCCTGACCGGGGTCTGCTGCATCAATATGGACGACCGCGTCTCGGACGCCCAAGTGCGGGCCGTCTTCGAGACGGTCCTCGAGCTTCGGCGCCGCTTCGCGGTCCGGGCCTGAACCCGTTCCTAGAGAGTCTTCTCGATCTTGAAATCCTCGAAGAGGCCGTAGCCGACGACGGAGTAGTCCTTGCCGGCCGGGCGGCCTTTCTCCGCGCCCTTCTGGAACTGGCCCGGCCAGGCCCGGCCCAGGGGCGGGTTGTTGTGATGGGGGCCCAGAGTGTTCTTGAGCGTGCCGACGACCGCCACGGTGACCTCATTGCGGCCGGGCTTCAGGAACGGCGTGATGTCCATCTCGAAGGGAGCGAAGGCGATCAGGCCGGCCTTCTCGCCGTTGACCGTTACCTCGGCCAGCGAGCCCAGCCACGAGCCGAGAGCGACGCGATAGCGGGCCGCGCCGGGCCCCTCGGCCGGGATCTCGAGGGACTTGGTGTAGCCCACCCGGCCGCTCATCATCGGCATCCCCTGCGCGCTCCAAGGTCCCAAGGTCAAGGCCGCCGGCGGAACGATCTGGAAGCCCTTGGCCTCGCTCTTGAGGGCGAAGTCGCCGACCAGATAGACCGACTCCAGCTCGCTGTGAATGGTGAACGGAGCGGCCTTGAGAGTCAGGGTGTTCTCGCCGGGCTTGACCGTCAGCGGAAAGACTCCGAAAGCCTTGTCCATCCTCCATTCGCCCGGCTTGGGATCGACCGGCTTCCCGTTGAGGAAGACCTTGAACAGCTCCGGCCGCTCGACGATCGCCCGCACGGCTTGCGGGGCCACGCCGGGCGCGACCCGGAAGCGGAAGGCCGCCTCGAAGCCCGAGTCGGCGGCGAACTTGTCCATGTCCAGGATATTGGTCTTGTATTGGACGGCGCTGTCCCACGGGTTGCGGTCCAAGCCGTGGGCCCTATAGGTCTTCAGCTGGGCCTCGTAGAAGTAGAGGTCCTTCTCGGTCTTGCCGTTCAAGGTCAAGTCGCAGTAGTCCAAGGTCAGGATGTTGTCCTCGAGGCGGGCCACGGCGGTCTTGGCGCCGGGGGCGGCGTCGGCCCACTCGGCCTTGGCCGGAGCGGGCGCGGCCTCGCCGGCCTCGGGCTTGACAACCAGCACCAGGCTGCCGCCGGGCGGAAGGTCGAAAGCGGCTTTCAAGCCATCGCCCTCGGCTTGAACGGGGTAAGGCGCGATCTTGCCGCTGACGGGGTCCCAGGCCTCGCAGGACCGGCCGGGGCCGGCGATGTCGCCGGAGATGCCAGCGGCCGGATCGATATTGGCCAGGAAGATCAGCTCGCCGTCGGCGAAGGACCGGCGGTGGTGGAAGAGCCTATTGGGCATCGCGGCCGGCGCGCCGCCGACGGTGAAGGCATAGGCCGGCTTGACCAGCTCGGCCGCCTTGGAGGCCGCCTCGGCCGGAGTCGCTTGGATCCAGCCTTCGGCGTGCTTGGCGGCCAGATCGGTGACGGCCTTGTCGGGCCGCCCGCCGACGCAAGCGGGCGCGGGGCCCAGCGATAGGACCTGGCCGCCCTTGGCCAGGTACTTGCCGAGAAGCTCGACGGTCGTCCTCTCGAGGTTCTCCGTCCCCGGCGCCAGGACGACCAGGTCATAGGACATCTTTCCGACGACGAAGGACGTCCCGCTGACCCGGCCCTGCGTCCGGACCGTGTCCTCGCTGCCCAAGTCATACTCGACTTGGGCGGCCTCCAGCCGGTCGACAAGGGCGGTGAAGTCCGCGCCGATGGCCTTCATGACCTCGGAGTCTCCGCCGGGTCGGGAGTGCATCCAGGCGGTCGTGGTCGGCTCGAGGACCAGGATGCGGTTGTCCTGCCGCCCGGACATCATGGCCAGGGACAGGCGGCCGAGGTAGTCGCCCATGAGCCGATAGTCGACCCACCACGGCTCGTGGTATGTGAACGCCTGCGGGTGGTCGCGCTTGCGGGCACCCATGATGGTGACGTAGGAGAGGTGTTGGTTGATGAGGTTGACGCCCAGGGCCAGCTCCCAGTCGGCGATCCGCTTCTGGTCGAAGAAGGTCAGGTCCCAGCCGCCCGCGCCGTAGGTCTCGGACAGGGTCTGGGGCAGGCCCATCTGGTTGGCCGCGCTGCGAATCTCCTTGACCGCCCGGGCGTTGCCGAACTGGGCGTGCGTGTCGCGGACAAACTCGTTCATCAGGATGTCGATCCCGGGCACATGGGCCCAGGCGGCCATGGCCAGGTTGTCGGGGCCGACCACCGGGCGCGGCCACTCGTGCTCCCAGTAGTGGCCGGTCATGGCCAGGTTGGCCGCTCCGGCGTAGTCATGATAGGGCTTGGCCCAGCCCTCGATGAAGAGGTCGAGGAGCAGGCCGTAGAAGTCGTGGCGGACGGCCTTCCAGTCGCCGACGTCCTCGTAGAGCGAAGGCAGCACGGGACGCAGATCGTAGCCGTACTTGGCCTGGAAGGCGTCGAACAGCCTCGGGGTCCAGTTGACCACGGTCATGCCGGCGCCGCCGGCCGGATTGATCTCGGCCTCGTCCTGGAATGAGCCGGGGACGGTCGCCCCGAACTCCTCGCCGAACGCGGCTTTGTAGGCGCCCAGGGTCACGTCCAGGAACTTGGCCGTGACCTCCGGCCGCATGATGTCGACGTAGGTGAAGCCGCCATACCAGGGGCTCGGCTTCTGGCGATTGATGTCGAAGACGATGAAAGGGCCCGGACCGGGCGCGCCGGCCTTGATCTTCGCTGTGACGTCCTCATACGCCGTCCCGGCGGCGCGCAGGACGACGACCGGCTCCGTCTCGAAGGCGGCCGGCAGGGCGTCCATCTTGGTCATGCGCAGGCCGGCCCGGACCGAGTCGGGCATGGCGGCCGGGACGTGGCCGCCGGCGAATCCCGACGGGTAGGAGTTCTCGTCGTAGATCCAGACCTTCATGCCCAGCTCCTTGCCCTTGGCCACGGCATGCTTGAAGAGGTCGAGCCATTCCTGCGAGAGGTAGGGCGTGATCAGGCCGGGCCGCGGGTGGACGAAGACGCCGCCGATGCCCTTGGCCTTGAAGTCGGCCAATTGCTCGTCGATGTCGGCCAAGCTGACCCGGTTGTTCCATACCCACAGCGGCGCGCTGCGGTACTCGGACGGCGGGTCGGCGAAGAGCGGCCGCAGCTCGGCCAGGCTCTGGGGCGGCTTGGGCAGCCCGGAGGGCAAGGGCGCCTCCTTCTTGGCGGCGCAGGATGCGAAGGCGATCAGCGCGGCGGCGGAGGCCAAGAGAATCAGGCTGGCGGATACGGGGCGGCGAAGCTTCATGGACGACTCCTCGCGGGGATGATGGGAGTATCTTATAACAATCGCGGTCGAGCGCAAGAGAGCGGGCGGCGCGAAAGCGGATCGGGACGAACCCAGGCCGGCGGCCTACTTGGGCTTTTTGACGATCTTGCCGAGGGCGAAGGTCTCCTGATACTCGACCCGGTCACTCCGGTCGTAGCGGACGAAGGCGCCGTGCTTGAGGTTGTCCTTGAAGTGGCCGACCTGCCAGAGCTGGCCGGTCTCGCGGTAGAAGACCCAGCGGCCCTGCATGACGCCCTCGACGCTCCGGCCTCGGGCCTTCACCTGGCCGGTCTTGAAGAACCAGGTCAAGGTCGAGCCTTTCTGTTCAAACATCTTCTGGCCGTTCTTGTAGAAGCGCTCTTTCATGGCCCCATCATACCCCCGGGCCCGCTCCCCGGCCAAGGCTCCCCGAGGCGACTAGCGCACTTCTATGACGACATCGCCCCGAACGATTCCATCCGCCTTGCCTCGCTCCGGATTCAGACGATAGACGCCCGCCGGCAGCGTCTGGCCGACGAGCGTCTTCCCCCCGGTCCCGCCGATGACCTTAGGCCCCGGATTCGTCCGGTTGTGCGGGGAGACGAAATAGAGGACCCGGGTCGATTCAAAATAAATCCCCATCCCCAGCGTCCCATCATAGAAGGAGGAGACGATCATGGCCGGCGAGGCCAGGACGACTATATTGCCGTCCTCAAGGGGCTCGACAAGGACGTTTTTCTTCCCCCACAGCGAGATCTTCTCGGGCTTATAAACGGTGTCCAGAAACAGGGTGACCGATCCGCCCATGGTTCTGAGAACATAGCTACCGGGAGGCAGGACTCCTTTCAAGCCGTTGTTCTCGTCGAACTTGGGAGGCCTCACCGTTACGAACGGCTGGCCATTGCGCCACAGGGTGTAGCTTGTTACGCCGGATCCGCGGCTGATTCTCATGATTTTCGCGTTGGCGGTGAGAACAAGGCGTTGGCCGCCCGATGGCGTCCCGGTCAGCTTGAGCTCCTTCGCCTCGGCCAGCAAGGCGCTCAGGCTGAAAAGAATCAGGATGGAGATAACCAAGGCCCCGGGGCGGTTTCTTGGGGCCGGGCAGAGCGGGACGGGGCCAGGTCGGGATAGGCATTTCATGAAGCTCCTCCTTGGGAGAAAGAGATCTGGACGCGCGCCCCGCCCTTGTCATGCGAGCCGCTATGTCTAAGGCGGGGAGTCCCGATCCGAGTGATTCGAACTTATCATCCACCGTGCATCAGGTCAAGAATTAATTAGAATTATTTGGAATCTACCCCCCTGCCCCCCTACAGAGAAAGGGGGGCGTGGACAACGTGCGCCAAGATTGCCCCGCACGTTCCCCATCTAAGAATCCTGGAATCTACCCCCCTGCCCCCCTACAGAGAAAGGGGGGCGTGGACAACGTGCGGGGAAAGGTACGGAGAGGGCGGGATTCGAACCCGCGGTCCCGGTGTAAGCCAGGACAAGCGCTTAGCAGGCGCTCCTGTTAGACCACTCCAGCACCTCTCCGCAGGGGCGCAAAGCGGGGGTATTCTACCATCCCCGAGGCCCGATTTCCAGCCTCGGAGGGCTCCCGGCTCCGTCCGGCTCGGACCGCGGATCGACGGCCGCCGGACGAGCTTCTTCCCCTGTGGAAAAGGCTTGACACGACTCTTAAATAAGAATAGACTACTATCTAATAATAGTTTCGGATATCAAGGGAGCCAAGCCGTGAATCCTGCGGAGCTGGAAGCCGCTGTCGTTTCCTTCCGGGAGGCCCTTCGCCGGGCCGGCCTCAAGGTCACCCCCCAGCGGCTGGAGGTCTTTCGCGAAGCGGCCCGCTCCCGCGAGCATCCCGATGTGGAAGCCGTTTTCAGGGGCGTGCGGCGGAGAATTCCGGCCATTTCTTTAGACACCGTCTACCGGACGCTGCGCCTGTTCCTGGACCGGGAACTGATCTCAAGCCTCGGCGCCGCCGGGGATCGCCTCCGGCTGGACGCCAATCCCCGCCCCCATCACCACTTCGTCTGCCGGCGCTGCGGCCTGACCCGGGACGTCGAGTCCCCCATGATCGGCCCCCTGCCGGTGCCGGCCGAGGCATCGGCCTGGGGCCGCGTGGAAAGGGCCAGCGTCGAATATCGAGGCCTCTGCTCGGTCTGCGCCCTCTCCCCCAAGTTCGGACCTTCGGTCAGGATACGCGCGTCGAAGAAGAGCGGACCTCCGGGCCGACGCCCGGAGGCCGATCCTTCCCATATCAACAAAAGGAGTCTCTCATGTGCGAAGAAAAGTCTGAAGCCCCCCGCATCCCGCTGATCGGCGAGAAGGCCCCCGCCTTCCGGGCCGTCACGACCCAAGGCGAGATCAGCTTCCCGGCCGACTACAAGGGCAAGTGGGTCATCCTGTTCAGCCACCCGGCCGACTTCACCCCCGTCTGCACGACCGAGTTCATGACCTTCGCCAAGATGGAGAAGGAGCTCGAGTCCCTCAACTGCAAGCTGATCGGCCTGTCGATCGACAGCCACTACAGCCACATCGCCTGGCTGCGGACGATCAAGGAGAAGATCGAGTGGAACGGGATGAAGAATATGGAAGTCAAGTTCCCCGTCATCGCCGACCTGACCATGGACGTGGCCAAGAAGTTCGGCATGGTCCAGCCGACGGCCAGCAACACGCAAGCCGTCCGGGCCGTCTTCTTCATCGACCCCGAGTCCACCATCCGGGCCCTCATCTATTACCCGCTGTCCAACGGCCGCAACTTCGACGAGATCAAGCGGCTCCTGGTGGCCATGCAGACCTCGGACAAGCACAAGGTCGCCACCCCGGCCGACTGGCGCCCCGGCCAGAAGGTCATCATCCCGCCGCCCGGCTCCTGCGGCCAGGCCAAGGACAGGGTCGACGGCGCCGGAGGCGACTACGAGTGCCTGGACTGGTTCCTCTGCCTGAAGAAGCTGCCCGAGTGAGCCCGCTTCGCGGCTGATCGACGCGCCCCTCCGGGCCCGGCGGGCGAACGCCCGCCGGGCTCTTCCCTCTTCTTCTTTTCCGCCCTCCCCCCCGCGGCGTCGTCCGGCCTTCCGCGTTCCGCCGGACGCTCCCGCCGCGCCTCTCAACCCGTGTCGGCGAGCAGATATTCCGCTTGACAAGATCAATATCATTGTGATATCATTCTCATATCAGGAGGGCATCACCATGATCGACATCCAGGAAAAGAAGGTCTTTCAAGTCAGCGGCTGGGGCATGATCCTACTGGCCTTGCTTCTGATCGCCGGCGCTCTCTACCTCTTCATCGGCCAAGCCGACGACGTCTTCACCCCCCGGCTGGCCGCCGGCCTGGTCCTGTGCCTGGCCTTCGCCGTGCTCATGCCCGGCTTCTTCATCATCCACCCCAACGAGTCGAAGGTCTTCACCTTCGTCGGCAAGTACGTCGGCACTGCCCACAAGCCCGGCTTCCATTGGACGAATCCCTTCGCCATGAAGAAGCGGGTGACCCTGCGGATCGTCAACCTGGACAGCCAGAAGATCAAGGTCAACGATGCCCGCGGCAATCCTATCGAGATCGCCGCCGTCATCGTCTGGCACGTCGTGGACACGGCCAAGGCGGTCTTCAACGTCGACAGCTACAAGAACTTCGTCGCCATCCAGAGCGAGACGGCCGTCCGCCAGCTGGCCACCCACTACGCCTACGACTCGCACGAGAAGGACCAGCAGTCGCTGCGGGCCAACACCGAGGAGATCGCGGCCAAGTTGCGCGATCAAGTCCAGGAGCGGCTGGATATCTCCGGCATCCGGGTGGTCGAGGCCCGCATCTCCCACTTGGCCTATTCCCCCGAGATCGCCCAGGTCATGCTCCGCCGCCAGGCCGCCGAGGCCATCATCGCCGCCCGCCGCCAGATCGTCGACGGCGCCGTCAGCATGGTCGAGATGGCCCTGGAGCGCCTGGAGAGCCAGAATGTGGTCCACCTGGACGAGGAGAAGAAGGCGGCCATGATCAACAACCTTCTCGTGGCCCTGGTCTCGGAGTCCGAGGCCCAGCCGATCATCAACACCGGGACGCTGTACGCGTGACCGAGAAGAAGAAGTTTCTCCTGCGCCTGGACGGCGACGTCTACGCGGCGCTGGAGAAATGGGCGGCCGACGACCTGCGCAGCGTCAACGCCCAGATGGAGTTCGTCCTCAAGGAGGCGGCCCGCAAGACGGGCCGCCTCAAAGCCCCCGAGGTCAAGTCGAGATGATGATCAAGCTGATCGCGCTTCTCTTCGCCGTTATCGCCGCCCTAGCGGCCGTCCTCGTCCTCTTCGCTTCTGTCTGAGGCATCCACCGCCCTCCCGTGGCGTCGAGCGACCAAGGATCGGCTCCCCTCCCGATAGGGCCGTCTCTCATCACCGGGAGGCCCATACGGTTCCAAGGACCAGCCGGTTCCCGGAGAGAGAAGGACTCGCTCATCTTATGCGGGAGTTGTCCCACCCGGGTGGCCTGGGATATAGTCACTTCGTCCGCAACGCCG